>NZ_NMZM01000003.1 GCF_002751875.1 Oceaniglobus indicus
CGCCCTTTAAGGCCTCCAGCGCGACCTTCGCCTTGAACTCCGGCGCATGCTGCTTGCGTTTAGACATCTGTAATCTCCTTGGTGTTGAAGATCAGCAGACTGCATATCGTAGCTTATGTCAGTGTCCGAATTTCGGGGGGTAGCTTAGTGTTTCGGCGGCGCACCTTCTCCAGGTCTTCGTCGAAGAGCTTGGCTTTGATGTAAGCCCCGAGCGGCACACCGTTCGCCGCATCCCGCAGCGCGGTTTTTTCTTCAAAGCTGAGCCTTAGCGAGAAAGGGGCTTCCCGCTTGCCTACCGGCTTGGCCGCTGCCTTGTTGAAATCACGTTCCGTAATGCTCATCACCGCACCCCGGATCGTTGTCCTGAGTTACGGTGTTAGGAAAATCACAAGTCTTTAGAATGGTTTCCCATTCCTACAAGATGTCGAAGAGGGAGTTCAAGTTCTCTCCCTCTACCTGCACCATTTCTTTACAATTTCCGTTGCGGCAAGCCCGCTTTGCCGTCGGGTATAGCCCGCGTCGGCGGGTGACGTCTGTCCGTCAACCTCGGTTGTTCTTCCGTTCGCCACAGTCACTGCGCAGATGCCGGTCGATCGGGATCTGCGCAGTGACTTTGTCTCAGCCGCCGAAGCGCGGTTCGGGCACGCCCTTGATCCCGAGGCCGGTGATCTTGAACAGGCTGCCGCGCTGGACGCCGTCGCCGGGGAAGCGGGGCAAGGGGGGCTTGGCCATCGAGGTGACGTAAAGCACGTCGAGATCCGGCCCGCCGAATTGCACCGAGGTCACTTTCTTGACGGGCATCTGAATTTCGCGCTCGAGCGTTCCGTCGGGCGCGAAACGGCACAACCGCCCGTCATAGACCAACGCCATCCAATAGCAGCCCTCGGCATCCACCGTCGCGCCGTCCGCCGCGCCACCGTTCGATGTGTCGACCTTGACGAAGGTGCGCCGGTTCGAGATGGCGCCGCTGGCGATGTCATAGTCATAGGCCCAGACTTCGCCGGTCCAGGTGTCGGTGAAATAGAACGTCTTGTCGTCGGGGCTGAAACACGGACCGTTCGAGCAGATGATCCCGTCTTCCACGCGGGTCACGCTCAGGTCGGGATCGACGCGATACAGCGCGCCTTTCGGCCCCTCCTCCATCGTGTCCATGGACCCGGCGAAGAAACGTCCGGCGCGGTCGCATTTGCCGTCGTTGATCCGCGTGGTGTCCATGTCGGGTTCGGGATCGTGCAGCAGTTCGCAATCGCCCGTGGCGAAGTCGAGGAGCCAGAACCCCTTGTCCAGCGACACGATCGCGCCCTTGCCATCCTTGCGCAAGGCCATCGACCCGATCTTGCCCGGCACATCCCAAGCGCGCAGTTCGGTCCCGTCGGCGGTGCAGCGGAACACCCGTCCATCCATCGAGTCGATGAAATAGAGCCGCTGCTGTTCCACGTCCCAGACCGGGCCTTCGCCCAGCGTCGTCTTCACATCCAGCAATACGTCGATCTGCATGTCCTGTCCTTTCCGTTCCGGTTCAGAAACCCACCGCGTCGCCACCCTTGAGCGACAGCATTTCGCGCGCTTCGTCGGGCGTCGCGATCTCCAGGCCCAGGCCCTCGACCAGGTTGCGCGCCTTGGTGACCTGTTGGGCATTGCTTTCGGCCAGTTTGCCGCGCGAGATCCAGATGCTGTCTTCCAGGCCGACACGGATGTTGCCGCCCATGGACACCGCTTGCGTGGCGATGCGGAACTGATCCTTGCCGGCCCCCAGAACCGACCAGCGGTAATCCTTGCCGAACAGCCGGTCGGCGGTGCGCTTCATGTGCATCACGTCTTCGGGATGGGTGCCGATGCCGCCCAGCAGGCCGAACACCGATTGCACGAAGAACGGCGGCTTGACCAATCCGCGGTCAGCAAAATGCGCCAGATTGTAGAGGTGCGAGATGTCGTAGCATTCGAACTCGAACCGGGTGCCGTTGCCATAGCAGGTTTCCAGCACATATTCGATGTCCTTGAACGAATTGCGGAACACCAGGTCGCGCGACCCTTCCAGGTGCTCGCGTTCCCATTCGTGCTTGAATTCCTTGTATTTCGCCAGCAGCGGGAAGAAGCCGAAGTTCATCGACCCCATATTCAGCGACGCCACCTCGGGTTGCCATTTGGCCGCCGGCTTGGTGCGTTCGTCCACCGTCATGTAGGGGGATCCGCCGGTGGTGATGTTGACCACGGCGTTGGTCGCCTGCTTGATCCGGCCGAGGAAGGGTTCGAAAGCCTCGGCGCTCTGGTCGGGTTTGCCGGTTTCGGGGTCGCGGGCGTGCAGGTGCAGGATGGCGGCCCCGGCTTCGGCGGCGCCGATGGCCGCGGCGGCGATTTCATCTGCCGTGATCGGCAGGTGGTCCGACATGGTCGGGGTGTGGATCGCGCCGGTTACGGCGCAGGTGATGATTACCTTTTCGGGGGCTGCCATGGGGTCATTCTCCTGTTTCTTCGGTAACGCTGCGCTTGTGCGCGGCAAGGGCCATGAGCCGACGGTCGCGCCAGGCCTGTCGTTCTGCAAGCCCGTCTTTCGGCAGCATGGCGCGGCGGTCGGCTTCGATCCGGTCCAGAACCTCACCGCGCCAATCGGCGGCGGGCTGTGCGGCCATGTCGTCGTAAATTCCGGCGTAGCGTTCGACATAGTCGCGCACACCGCCGGGTGCGTTCAGGTCGATGGTTTCAAACGGCCCCATGAAGGACCAGCGCAGGGCCAGGCCTTCGCGGATGCCGATATCGACATCCTCGGCGCTGGCAAATCCGCCCGCGACCAGTCGGAACGCCTCGTGCAGCAATGCGCCCTGCATCCGGTTCATCACGAACCCGTCGATTTCACGCGCCATGACGATGGGCTTCATCCCGGCCCGGCGCAGCATGTCGGCCGTGCGTTCGACCAGCGCGGGATCGGTCCAGGGGGCGGGCACCAGTTCAGCCGCCGGCACAAGGTAGGCGGGGTTGATCGGGTGGTTCACCATCACGCGGTGTCGGCCTTTCAACCCCTCCGAGATGGCGGATGGCAACAGCGCGGATGAAGATGAGGCAAGCACCGTGTCCGATCCGGCAAGGGCGTCAAGCGTCGCAAAGATCTCGCGCTTTACGTCGATATCCTCGAACGTGCTTTCCTGCACGTGCAGCGCCCCGTCCAGCGCCGCCTCCAATGTCGCGGTCGGACGGATCAACGCCAAAGCGTCTTGCGCCGATCCGTCGATCAGGCCGCGCCGTTCGAGTTCGGGCAGCATATCGGCGCAGAAGGCACGGGCGGCGTCGGGCGCGTCGGGCCGTGCATCCCACAACCGGACCTCGTGACCGGCCCGCGCAAAGACCATGGCCCACGAACGTCCGATCAGCCCCGATCCGACGCAGGCGACAGGTGCCGGCGCGGTCATCACAAGGCCTCCACGTTGCCGTCCACCGGAAAGCTCTGCCCTGACAGGTTGCGCCCGGCGTCCGAGATCAGGAAGGCGGCCATGTCGGCCACGTCCTCGGGCGGGGTCATGCGCCGCAGCGAGATCCGTTCGAGGTAATCGGCCTTCATCTGCTCATGGCTGACGCCGGTCTGTTTCGCACGGTCCGCGATGACGCCTTCCATGCGCGGCCCTTCGATGATGCCCGGCAGGATCGCGTTGGCGCGGATGTTCGACGGGCCAAGTTCCTTGGCCAGCGATTGGGTAAAGCCGATGATGCCCCATTTCGCCGAGGAATAGGGCGTGCGGTATGCATATCCGAACCGTCCCGCCGCGGACGAGATGTTGACGATGGCGCCCCCGCCCGCGGTCTTCAGCATGGGCACCGCGAAATGCGTGCACAGGAATTGACCGGTCAGGCAGATGTCGATGCAGCGCTTCCAGTCGGCCAGCGAAATCTCGTCAACGCCGCCGGTGGGTCCGGCGATGCCCGCATTGTTCACCAGCGCGTCCAGCCCGCCCATCGTGGTCTTTACCTGCTCGAAGAAGGCGGCAACCTGCGCCTCGTCCGAGACGTCGGCGATGACGGCGACCTCGGCCCCCAGTTCGTTCGCGGCAGCGTCCAGCGCGGTGGCGTCCACGTCGCAGATCGCGACGCGCGCCCCCTGTTTCACCAGCGCCCGCGCGATGCAGATCCCGATGCCCCCGGCGCCGGCAGTGATGGCGATACGCAGACCCGCAAGGCCGGGCAGTTTCATGTCTTTCATGTCTTTCTCTCCTTCAATCCCGAAGCGCGATGACGGCGGCAAGAATGACCAGCCCGAAGAAAACCGCGCGGAACGCGATGGGCAGCGCGGTTCCGGCCAGCAGCGTCTGCATCGCCGTCAGCAACAGCGCGCCGCCCAGCATCCCGGCATAATGCCCCCGGCCCCCGGTGATCAGGGCACCACCCACCACCACGACCGCGATCGAGGGCAGCAGGTAATCGTCGCCCATGCCCAGACTGGCCTGGCCCGAAAACCCGGCAAGCAGGATGCCCACCAAGGCCGCACAAAGCGCGGACAGCACATAGACCGAGATGATGACACGCCCGGTGCGAACCCCCGAAAGCCGCGCGGCGACCTCGCTGTTGCCGACGGCATAGATGCGGCGGCCAAAGGCCGTGCGCCCCAGCAACAGGATCGCGAAGGCGACGAAAACCACCATCAGCAGCACGACAGGCGTGAATCCGGCAACCTTGGCCGTCATCAGCCACCGCAGGGCGGGCGGCGCGAAACCCGCCGGCGTGCCGCCCGACCAGATCAGCGCGACACCTTGCAGCACGCCGTTCATCGCCAGGGTGACCACGATGGGCGACAGGCCCAGCGCGACCACCCCCAGCCCGTTCAGCAATCCGACGCCCACCGCCACCAGCATCACCACCGGAATGGCCGTCCACAGCGCGGCGTCGTTGCCGCCCACAAGCCCGGTCAGCAACACGCCCGAAAGCGCGATCCCCCAAGGCAGCGACAGGTCCAGACCGCCGGTCAGGATCACCGCCCCCTGCCCCAGTGCAAGGATGGCCAGGAAACTGGACAGCACCAACAGCGAGTTCCAGTAATGCTGATTGCCGAACACGTTGCCCAGAACCAGTTGCGTGACGATCAGCACCACCACAAGGCAGATCCACGCCGGCAAGGCATGGCGCAGGGTGTGCCCGTGCCTTTGTAGAAAACGCAACCGTGGCGTCTCGGCCGCGGGTTCGGTGAAGGCAAGTCGGCGATCCTCACGCGGGCGTTGGCTGACCAGCCGTCCGGCTCGGCGCGCACCAATCGCGGCCATCAGATCGCGCAACCGGCGCGACAGGACGCTGTCGGCGGAAAGCGAACCGGCCAGCACCGCGATCATCAGAACGGCGCTTTCCGCGATGGTTGCGTAATAGGCCGAAACGTTCAGCGACAACAACAGGTTGACCACGATCATCAGGACGTAGGCGCCCAGGATCGTGCCGACGATGCCGCCCTTGCCACCGCCCAGCCGCGTGCCGCCGATGACCACCGCCGCGAAGGTCGGCAGCAGCAGCGCGTTGCCGACCAGCGGATCGCCCGACCCGGTCTGCGCGCTGACGAACACGCCCGCCAGCCCATAGAGTCCACCGGCCAGAACATAGGTCACGAAGGTGGTGGTGCGGGTGCGCAGCCCGGTGGCATGGGCCGCCTCGGGATCGCTGCCCACGGCATAGAGCGTCACGCCATAGGAGGTCCGCTTCAGCCAGAACCACAGCACGACCAGAACTGCCAGAACCGCCACCGGCGCGGGCAGCAAGTTGGGGATCGCGTCGCCCAGGTAAAAGGCGCCCAGCGTCGGCGCGATGAAACCGCCCGGCGTGTCCATCACCAGCAGGGTGATGCCCTGCACGATGAACATCACCGCCAGGGTCACGACGATCGGCTGCAGCCGCATCACCGCCACGAAGAAACCGTTGACCGCCCCCACACCGGCCCCGATGAGGATGCCCACCAGCGTCCAGAGCGGCGCCGAGGCTTGCATGTTGGCGGGATCCATGTTGGTTGCCAGCACCGCGTTCACCAGCGAAACCACCGCCCCGGCCGACAAATCGAACCCGCCTGACAGGATCACCAGGGTCTGCCCCACCGCCGCGATCGCCGTCGTGGCGCCGCCGCTGGCCAGGAACGAGATGTCGAAATAGCTCAGCGGATAGGGGCTGAGCGCGGCGTTCAGCCACAAAAGGCCAAGGAACACCAGGGCGGCAACGATCACCGCCTGGCCCCGGCGCACGCTTCGCAAACCACGCGCGATCGCGCCGCGCCGGTCGGGGGCGGTATCGGTCGTCGGGTCGGTCATCGGCTCACCTCCGCCGTATTGCCCCGCGCCAGCGGATCGGTTCCGCCCAGCGTTTCCTGCATGATCGCATTCTCGGTCAGCTTGTCGCCCTCCAGCCAGCGGCTCAGCCGGCCCTCGTAAAGCACCCCGACTCGGTCACACAGGTGAACAAGTTCGGGAATCTCGGTCGAATGGAACAGGATCGCGCCGCCCGCATCGGCATAGGCGCGAAACAGGGCGTAAAGCTGTTGTTTGGTGCCGACATCGATGCCGCGGGTCGGATCGAACAGCAACAGGATGCGGCTCTGCGCCACCAGCCATTTGGCGATCACGATTTTCTGCTGGTTGCCGCCGGAAAAGGCCCCGGCGGGCAGGTAATGCGCGCGCGCGTCAACCTCGACCGCGTCGAAGGCCCCGGCGGCCGCGCGGGATTCGGCCGCGCCGTTCAAAAGCGGGCCGCGATGGAACCGCCCCAGCACCGGCAGGGTCGCGTTCTGGCGTCCGACCAGTTTCAGGAACAAGCCTTCGGTCTTGCGATCCTCGGGCACAAGGCCGATGGCCACAGACGGATCCAGCGCATCCGCCGCCGAGCGCAGGTGCAACGGCGCACCGTCCAGTTCCATGTGGCCCGCGGTCACGGGTTCTTCACCGAACAAGGCGGGAAACAGCGCCTCCTGCCCCATGCCCTGCAACCCGGCGATGCCCAGGATCTCGCCCTTGTGCAACGCCAGGTCCATGCCGCGCAGCTTGGCCCCCGCCGCCATCCCCCGGGTCGCCAGCACGGGCGTTTCGCCGGTGCGCGCACGCACCGGGCGGCGCGGCGGAAAGGCGTTTTCGATCGACCGGCCGATGATCATCTCGACCACCTCGTCATCGCTCAGCTCGTCCACCCGGGCCGAGCGGACCGACTTGCCGTTGCGCAGGATCGTCATGGTGTCACAGAACGAACGCACCTCGGGCAGGCGGTGCGAGATGAAGATCACCGTGATCCCCCGCCGCTTGGCATCCGCGATGATGCGGCCCAACCAGTCGACATCGCTGCCCGACAACGCCGATGTCGGTTCGTCCAGCAACAGGATCGTCGGACGCCGATACAGCGCGCGGGCGATTTCGATCTTCTGCCGGGTGGCAAGGTTCAGATCGGCGGCCAGCGTCCCTGGATCGACCGCCAGGTCCAGCGATGCAAACAGCGCGCTTACCTCGCGGTGCACTTTCCTTCGGTTCAGCGTGGCCAGCGGGGTCAAGGGCGCGCGCGGCAACAGCATGTTGTCCAGCACGGTCAGGTCCGGCACCAGCGTCAGTTCCTGAAACGCCGTCTGCACACCGCTGGCATGGGCATCGCGGGCGTTCTTCGGGCGCACTTCGCGCCCGCGGATGTGGATCGTGCCGGAATCGGGGCGAACCAGCCCCGACAGCAGTTTCATAGTGGTCGACTTGCCTGCGCCGTTTTCGCCCAGCAGGGCATGGACCGTTCCCGCCGCGACCGAGAAACTGACGTCGCTGTTGGCGACGGTCGGGCCATAGGCCTTGGTCAGCCCCGCGACCTCGACCGCCGGCGCGGTTTCGTGTGTGGAGGACATCTGGCCTCTTCCGCATCTGGATGAATTGCGCGATCTCCGACGCCAAGACGACGCCGGAGACCGAAGGACAGGCTCAGTTTTCGGGCTGTCCGACAAGGGCCGCGTTCAGGCCAAGCTGCGGCAGGTCTTCGGCAAAGATCGACGCGAACCAACCGGGGTTCGACACCATGCCGGGCTGGAAGGCGTTGCATCCGGCCTTCTGCTCTTCCCAGCTGCCGGTTTCGCACAGTGTGACGGTTTCGTTGGTCACCAGAGGCAGCGGCAGTTCTGTCAGCTTTTCGACCTCCTTGCCGTCAAGGATGTCGACCGCCAGCTTCAGCGCCATCGCGCCGGAATAGGGCGGCGCGGCATAGGAGATGCGCGGCGCGCCCATGGGGATATAGGGGCTTGATGCGCCTTCGACCTCGGTTCCGGCCGGCAGCATCTGGATCCGCCCACCGTTCGAGCCTTCGCCAGCACAGGGCAGAACGTCTTCCGGGGCAATGCCCGCCTCGATCTGCATCGCGTTGGCGGTATAGCACCCCACCTGCATCCACAGCCCGTCGATATCGCTCCAGTTGCGGGTCGCCATCAGCTTGTTCAGCTCGGTGCGCGCGACCGCCTGGCTCCACATGCCGACGGCTTCGCCGATGACGTTGATGCCCTCGTGCTGATCGAACACCTCCATGGCGGCGGTGGTGCGGGCGGTGTCGACCGACGTTCCCGGCACGCCGGTCACGGCGATGATGTCGCCCTCGCCGCCCAGTTTCTCGACCAGCCATTCGGCGGTCTTGCGGCCCGCTTCGGCCTGGTTGATCGTCACGTTATAGGCGCAAGGCTCGGTTATTTCGCCGTCATAGGCGATGACGACCACGCCCCGGTCGCAGGCGCTCTTGACCACATTGTTCAGGGCGGTGGGCGAGATCGGATAGACGACGATGGCATCCGCCCCGGCCTGGACCATGGCGTTGATCTGCTGGATCTGGCGCTGGGCGTTGGGGCCTGCGACCTGCACCTGCAAATTCACCTTGTCGGCGTAATCGCTGCTGGTGGCCAGCGCCTTGACCATGTTCGACGCTTCGGCCTGCCAGTCGTTCCCGATGTAGCTCATCGACAGGTAGATGTCATAGGGCGCGTCCTGCGCCTGGGCCGTTCCGGCAACCATGGCCGAGGCGCAGACCGCGCCCGTCAGAAAATTCTTGTACATGTGACCTCCCATTGAATTGCGACCCCCTCCCGGATCGTCGTTCGTGACCGGAACGATCTTATATCTTTGATCAAAAGTCAAAAGCTGTTTTCCCCCGGACATTGGTGTATGGCAGAAACAGCGACAAAGGATTGAAACCAATGCTCGAAAAAGTGACGCCACTTCGGCGGGAATCGCTGCAATCGCAGGTGCATCAACAGCTTTGCGACCTGATCTTGCAGGGCGAACTTGCGCCGGGCGCGTCGGTGACCGTCGCCAGCATTGCCAAGGCGCTGGACGTCAGCCCGATGCCCGTCCGCGAGGCGATATCACGGCTGATGGCGCTGGGCGCGTTGACGGTGGTGTCGGGGCGATCGATCGGCGTGCCACGCATGGGGGTCGAGGATCTGAACGACCTGCGGCGGGTCCGGCTAGACGTCGAAGCAACCGCCGTGCGCTGGGCCACCGCCGCGACCGACGCCGCATTCATCGGCCGGTTGTCGCAAATCCTGGCGGCGATGGAAAAGGCCGAGGCGGCCGGCCAGGCCAAGGAGTTCATCCACGCAAACTATGATTTTCATTTCGCCATCTACCGGCAGGCCGGCTCGCCGCTGCTGCTCGAAATAGTCTCGAACCTCTGGCTGAGGATCAACCCGCAGTTTCACCTGCTTCAACGGACCGGCCATTACAGGATTTCGAATCGACAGCACCGCCAGCTTTTCGAGTCGATCGCGGGCAGTGATCCCGAAGCGGCGGCGGCGGCGCTTCGGGCGGATATCAACAGCGCCCACGAGGTGATCTGCGCCAAGATCGCGAACCGGGACGCGACCGGCTGACTTCATGGGCTGCCGCGGCGCGGAACCGCGCCGCGGCGAACGCTCAGTTGCGATGCGCGTACCAGTCACCGGTACCGGCCTGTTCGGCCACGCTGTTGTTGGTGATCTGCTGCACGATGGCACCGCCGCCAACGGACTGCGCGCCGGCACCCTTGAACTCACCCGTCAAGGAAAGCAGGATCTCGCTCTCCTGGTCGGCCGTGTCATAGCGGCCGTACATCGGAATCACGACACTGCCGGACCGGAACGCCGGAATGCCGCCGGGAATGCCCACGCCACCGGGAAGCGGGCCCAGGTCCTGATCCGTGGTCACGGCCAACGCCGTCGGATATCGGTTGCCTGTCCGCAACTCACCATCATAGGCGAAATCCTGGCCATCGACCGTGCCTCGGAAGTTGTTGGCGACACCATTGGTGATCGCACCGCCGCCCGGCGTGCCAAAGTTGACGTCGAAAGACACGTCGGCCATTGCGGTTCCGGTCGTTCCCGGCACGATCGAATCCACCTTGACCGCGCCCGCATAGCTGCCGACGCCGGATGACGGCAGATCGGTCGTCGGCACCAGGCCATTGAAGTTACTGTAATTCGTGTCGAATTGTGTGGGGCCAAGCATACCGCCACCACCACCACCGCCACCCGCGCCGCCCGGCGCCGTTGTCGAGCTTTGGCAATTGGCCAGCACCGCAACCCCGAGCGCCGCAACCCCCAACCGCGCAAAACGCGAAACCATGGCTTTTCTCATCTTTCTCTCCCTGTGTTTTCGACCGCATCCGACATCACGTCCACCGTTCCGGTACCGGGCCAAGGACCCGCAAGAACCGGCCCGAACATCCGAAGGGCACGCCAATCACGATCCTGCGAGCACCAACTTGACCGATCAAGTGACAAAACAATTAACAGACTGTTAAGGAAATCCACCGGAAGGCGAGATCGCGGCGGATGGCCGGACAGGGATCGCCGTCCGTCCGCGGCGGGCGTGTGTCAGCTAGACTTGGCCGCACGGCTTCGTTACGCAAGATCAACATTTCACTCGAAAGGGACACCATGACCCCCCAAGACGCTTCCCGCCGGGCCGCCGAAATCTGTCGCCTCGCCCCTGTCGTTCCCGTGCTGGTGGTCGACGACGCGGCGTGCGCTTTCGATCTGGCCACCGCGCTGGTGCGGGGCGGATTGCCCGCGCTCGAGGTGACCTTGCGCACCGACGCCGCGCTGGATGCGATCCGCGAAATGGCGCGGGTCGAGGGCGGCGTGGTCGGTGCCGGCACGTTGCTGACCCCCGCAGATGTGCAGGCGGCCGTGGACGCGGGCGCAACGTTCGGCGTGTCGCCGGGCGCGACAGACCGATTGCTGGCCGCCTGCGAAGAGGCCAACCTGCCGCTGCTGCCCGGCGCCGCCACCGCGTCCGAGGCGATGCGCCTTCTCGAACGCGGCTATACCACGCAAAAGTTCTTTCCCGCCGAAGCCAACGGCGGCGTGCCCGCGCTGAAAGCCATGGGTGCGCCGATCCCTCAGGTGTCGTTCTGCCCGACCGGCGGCGTGTCGTTGAAAAACGCGCGGGAATATCTGGCCTTGCCCAACACGCTCTGCGTCGGGGGCAGCTGGGTCGCGCCGAAAGACCTGGTGACGGCAAAGGACTGGGCGGGAATCGAGGCATTGGCCCGCGAGGCGGCCGCGCTGAGCGCCTAGCAGCCGTCAGATTGCGCCCCGTCGGTCATGTTCCGGGCGGCACCCGCGCGGCCCGGCCACCGCGGCGCGCCGGCTTGTCGTCGTCGGAGGCGTCAAGCCCGCCGCGCAACACCTCGTTCATCGGATGACCGGGATGATCGGCGGCGTATTGTTCCAGCAACGCCGGGATCGCACGCCCGGCGGTCATCCCTTCGGGAAGCGACAGCGCCCAGTCGACAAAGATCGACCGGCATTCGTATCCTGTGATCCCCTCGATCCGGTAACTTTCGCGAATCAGTCCCTTGGGGTCGGTGGCGGCGCTGTCCATGGCAATGCTTCCTTTCAATCCTTGGCATTGGCCTAAGCCGCCGACGCGCCCTTGCCAAGCACCTCCGCGATGCAGGCCGCGGCAGCCTTCGCCCTTTGCGTCATCAGCTGCGCCAGCGCGTCGGGATCTTCCGCCTGCGTATCACGCAGCAGAACGGCCCGCCCCCCGGCCCCCAGGTGCGCCGGATCGAGAACGCCCGCCGCCAGCAGCCGCGACGCCATGTGGATCGACCGGAACAGGTCATGGGCGGCGCACAGCAGATCGGCGGTTTCCGCCGCGATCACGCCGGCGGCAACGCCCGCTTGCATCTGCGCGCCCGGATCGCGCGCCGGATCCGCCGCCAGCAGGGCCACCCCCGAGGCGAAGAGCTCGATATCCTTCAGCCGCCCCTGCCCGGCCTTCGCATCCCACGGGCCCTGTGCGTCGCTTGCGCCGGCCAGGCGTTCGCGCATGTCCGACACGTCGCGCCATACCGCGCCTGCCACCCGCGGCCGTGCCAGAAGTTCGCGGCGAAACGATTCGATCTCATCGCCCAGCGCCGCGTTGCCCGCGACCGGGCGCGCCCGGGTCAGGGCCAGATGCTCCCATGTCCATGCCTCTTCCAGCTGATAACTGCGGAACGCCGCCAAGGCCGTCGCCACCGGCCCCTGCCGCCCCGACGGGCGCAGCCGCATGTCGACCTCGTAAAGCTTGCCGTTGGCCATCGCCGCGGAAAGCGCCGTGACCAGGGCCTGGGTCAGGCGGGCGTAATACTGTCGCGCGGCCAACGGCCGGCGGCCGTCCGACGCCTCGACCCCGGCCGCGTCATAGATCACGATCAGGTCCAGGTCAGACCCCGCGTTCAGCCGCCCCGCCCCCAACGATCCCATGCCCAGCACCGCCGCCCCCCGACCCGGCGGCGCCCCGTGCTTTTCGGCGAATTCGGCTTCGACCAACGGCCAGACGGCGCCAAGGATCACCTCGGCCACGTCCGCGTATTTCGCGCCGGCCGTGGCCGCGTCGATCAGCCCGCGCAGGTGATGCACCCCGATGCGGAACTTCCATTCCTTCGCCCAGGCCCGCGCCAGATCAAGCCGTGCTTCATAGTCGGTCCCGTCGTCCAGCCGTTCGGCCAGATCCCGGCACAGCGCCGCGCGCCCGGGCCAGTCGGAAAAGAACGCGCCACCGATGACGGCATCGAACACCTCGGCGTTGCGCGACAGGTATTTCGCCAGGTCGGGTGCGGTGTCGGCGATGTCGACGATCAGGTCGATCAGGGTCGGGTTCGCCTCGAACAGGGCGAAGACCTGCACGCCGGCGGGCAGACCGGCAAGGAACCCGTCGAGATGGATCAGCGCCCGGTCGGTGTCGGCGCTCTGCGCCAGCCGCGCCAGAAGGTCGGGGCGCAGGCGGGTGAAGATCTCCTGCGCGCGGTTCGAACGCAGGGCCGGATAACTGCGCCAGCGGGCGACGATGGCGGCCTGATCCTCGGTCAGATCGGGCGTTTCGGAGCGTTCGGGGGCGGGTTCGAAGAACGCATCGGTCAGGTCGGCCACCCGGTCGAACCGTTCGCTCAGCGCAGAACGCAGATCGTCGGGGTCGCGGTCCATCATCGCCGCCAGACGGGCGAACCCTTCGGCGTCGGCGGGCAGCGCGTGCGTCTGGGCATCGTTCACCATCTGCACCCGGTGTTCAGCCTCGCGCAGGGCGGCATAATCCGCCTGCAACGCGCTGGCGGTGTCGCCCGGCACCCATCCCGCATCGGCCAGGCGCGCCAATCCTTCACAGGTGCCGCGCACCCGCAGATCGGGATCGCGCCCGCCGGCGATGATCTGGCGGGTCTGGGTGAAGAATTCGATCTCGCGGATGCCGCCGCGCCCCAGCTTGAGGTCATAGCCTTCCAGCGGACGCTCGCCGCTCAGCCCCTTGTGCGACCGGATTCGCAACCGCATGGCGTGGGCGTCCTCGATCGCGGCAAAATCCAGATGGCGCCGCCAGACGAACGGGCGCAGTCGGTCGAGATAGGCGTCACCTGCCGCGATGTCGCCTGCGCAAGGCCGCGCCTTGATGTGCGCCGCCCTTTCCCAGGTGCGCCCCAGGCTTTCGTAATACCGCTCGGCGGTTTCCATGGCGACGCAGACCGGCGTCGTCGAGGGATCGGGGCGCAGCCGCAGGTCGGTGCGGAACACGTATCCCCCCGCCGTGCGGTCCGACAGCAGGCGCGCCATCTTCTGCGTCGCCCGCACGAACGAGGCGCGGGCGGTCATATAGTCGGCGGGATCGAAACGGCTTTCGTCGAACAGGCAGATCAGGTCGATGTCCGAGGAATAGTTCAGCTCGTGCGCGCCCATCTTGCCCATGGCCAGCACGACCATTCCCGCGGCACTGTCCAGCGCGCCGTCGTCCTGGCCGGGCAGCTTGCCGCGCGCCAGTTCGGCCTTGATCGCCACCCGCAACGCCCGCGCCACGGCGATGTCGGCCAGGTCGCTCAGCGCGCCGGTGATTCGGTGCAGATCCCAGGCGCCACCCAGATCCGCCAGCCCCGCCAGAAGTGCCACGCGCCCCTTGGCCTCGCGCAGGCCCGGCCCCACATCCGCATCCTCAAGGCCGCGGGCCGTGTCCAGCACATCGCTCAGCGCCTTGTCGGGGTCGCCCTGAAGGGTGGTGCGCAACCACGCGGCGTCGGCGAGCATCAGATCCTTCAGATACGGCGAACACCCCGCCGCACCCCGCAGCAGATCGCGCAGTTCGGGGGCAAGATCATCGAAGGGCGCCGCACCCTCGGCCCCGCGATCGGGATCGAAGGGGCGCGGGCAACGGGTCAGAAGCGATGCGAAGGTCATGGCGTGACAGTCGTGGGCCGGCGCGGCACGGTCAAGGGGGTGCGAAGACGTCGCGACCGGCAGGTCGCGCCCCGCTGCGCCACAACCGAAGGAGCCAGGAATGAGCAAGAGTCTGAACCGCGTGAAAGCAGCCCTGAAGGCCGCGGGTGTCGCAAGCGATGTCGTCGAGATGGACGCCCAGACCCGCACGGCACAGCAGGCGGCCGACGCGATCGGATGCGCCCCCGACCAGATCGCCAAATGTGTCGTGCTGCACGACAGCGGCGCCGATGCCCTGGTCCTGTTCATCACGGCCGGCGGTCGCGCGGTGAAAATGGCGAAGGCCGAAGCCCTGGTCGGCGCATCGCTGGCGCGGGCCGATGCGGCACGGGTTCGCGACATCACCGGTTTTGCCATTGGTGGCGTGTCGCCAGTCGGGCACTTGACGCCGATCCGCACGTTTTTCGACCGAAATCTGTCGCGCTTTCCCCTGGTTTGGGCCGCTGCGGGGACGCCGCATCACGTATTTTCGATCGCACCGGCCGATCTTATACGCGTTACCGGCGCGCAAGCCTCTGATTTCACGACATGATCGACATTATGTAAATTACCTTCACATTGCCCCTTGAAGATCTGCCCCCGCATTCCGATCTGGATAATGTGAAAGCCATTCACATACGCCATAGCAACCACGCCATACCGGAGACACCGATGAGCATTTACGCCGATACCCCCGCCACACCGCGCCTGTCGTGGTTTGCGCGCACCGAAGCCTGGCTTGACGACCGCGGAAAATTCGCGTGGATCGCGGCCATGGTTGCCGGTTTCATCCTGTTCTGGCCCGTCGGGCTGGCCCTTCTTGCCTATATGATATGGAGCAAACGCATGTTTTCGAATTCCAAGGCAATGTGCACGATGTCGCGCGGACGCAGCGCCACCAGCGCGTTCCGCAGTTCCGGCAACAGCGCGTTCGACGCCTACAAGGCCGACACGCTGCGCCGCCTCGAGGAAGAACAGAACGCGTTCCAATCCTTCCTGGAACGTCTGCGTGACGCCAAGGACAAGGCCGAGTTCGACCAGTTCATGAACGACCGTGCCCGCGCCGCCGACCGGTCGGACAACGCGCCGACCGACGCCTGAGCCACATTGGCCCTTCCGGGATCCCCCGGGCGGGCCGCACCGAAGATCGCCAGAGAGGCCACAATGTATCCGACTCAAACCGCATATTCCGGCCTGCCCGATCCGGACACCCAGGGCGCATTCTATGCCGACGTTCCGTCCAAGCGCTTTTTCGCGTGGCTGATCGACATCCTGCTGATCGGATTGCTTTCGGTGCTGGTCTTGCCGTTCACGTTGTTCCTCGGGCTGTTCTTCTTCCCGCTGATCTTCATGGTCATCAGCTTCATGTATCGCACCGTTTCGCTGGCCAACCGGTCGGCGACGCCGGGGATGCGCGTCATGGCGATCGAGTTTCGCACCGCCCGGGGCCAGATGTTCGACCTCCCCGCCGCGTTCCTGCACACGGTCGGCTATACCGCCAGCGTCACCGTTTTTCCGGCGCAACTGGTGTCCATCGTGCTGATGCTGACGACGGCTCGCGCCCAGGGCCTGACCGATCATGTCCTTGGCACAGCGGCCATCAACAGGGCGGCCGCGGACTGACCCGCGCGGAAGGGGTTGGCGGATACGGCTTCCGGCGCTAGATTTCGTCCAGCAACATTTCGGAAACCCATGCGCCACACCCTTCCCATCGCGCCGCAGTTCTATGTGACGGCTCCTCAACCATGTCCGTATCTGGACGGGCGGATGGAACGCAAACTGTTCACCGCCCTGACCGGAGAGCATGCCGAAACCCTGAACGATTCCCTGTCGCAGCAGGGGTTCCGGCGGTCGCAGAACGTGCTGTATCGCCCGTCCTGTGCCGAATGTTCGGCCTGCATTTCGGCGCGCATCCGGGTTGCCGATTTCAAACCGTCGCGCACCCAGCGCAAGCTGATGAACCGCAACGCCGACCTGATCCGCAAGGCCACGTCGCCCTGGGCGACCGAAGACCAATACGCGCTGTTCCGCCGTTACCTGGAAAGCCGCCATGCCACCGGCGGCATGGCCGACATGGATATCTTCGAATTCGCCGCGATGATCGAGGAAACGCCGATCCGCAGTCGGGTGGTGGAATATACCCGCCGCGATCCCGACGGCGGACGACCCGATCTGTCGGCCGTTTGCCTGACCGACGTGCTGTCGGATGGGCTGAGCATGGTTTATTCCTTCTACGATCCCGACGACATCGCGGCCAGCCTCGGCACCTACGTGATTCTCGATCATGTCCGCATCGCCCGCGACGCCGGTCTGCCCTATGTTTACCTGGGCTACTGGGTGCCCGGCAGCGCCAAGATGGGCTACAAGTCGCGCTTTTCCGCGCTCGAAGTGTATTTTGGCGGCGCATGGCAGCCGATGGGCGATCCGGCGCGCTATTCCTCCAGCCTGCATCCGTTGTCCACCGATCCCATCGCCGAACAGGTGGCGCGCATCGACCTGCCCGACGGACGCGCCAACAGACCTTGAGCGCGGCGCGACCCGGCCCGCGTGCCCTTGCAAGCGGCGGATGACTGACGCAAGGTTGCGCGCGACGGTGCGACGCGCGGTCACTCTTGTTTATTGACGGTCGCCGCGGCGGCCATGTTTCGTGCGCCGCCCCGCCGGGAATCGGCACGCGCCTGCCCTGGACGCCAAACCATGAAGAAAATCTTTATCCTGAACGGTCCCAACCTGAACCTGCTGGGGCTGCGGCAACCCGAGATCTATGGCCGCGAGACCCTGGCCGATGTCGAATCGCAGTGCGCCGAAATCGGCCGGCCCCTCGGGCTTGAGATCCGTTTGCTGCAAAGCAACTGGGAAGGCCAGATCGTCGACTGGATCCACGAGGCCCGCAATGTGGCCGCCGGGATCATCATCAACCCTGCCGCGCTGACCCATACCTCGGTGGCGGTGCTGGATGCGCTGAACGCCTTTGAAGGCCCCGTGTTCGAGGTGCATATCTCGAACGTGCACAAGCGCGAGTCCTTCCGCCATCATTCGTATGTTTCGCTGCGCGCCGATGGCGTCATCGCGGGCTTCGGCATCGAAGGATATGGCCTGGCCCTGCGCCGGATGGGAACCCTGGTAAACGGATGACATCATGACCGTGCGGATTGCCGTTGCCGGTCTGGGCGTGATCGGCCTGCGCCATGCCGCGGCGTTGATGGGCGCCGACGACGTGACACTGGCCGCCATCGTCGACCCTTGCGACGCGGCGGGCGTCACGGCGGCACGCCACCGCGTTCCGCATTACCGGACGCTCGGCGATCTGATCGCCGCAGCGGATTGCGACGGGGTCATTCTGGCGACGCCCAACGCCCTGCATGTCGAACAGGCGCTGCGCTGTATCGCGGCCGGGTTGCCGTGCCTTGTGGAAAAACCGCTGGCGATCGACATCGCGGGCGCCGAAGCGGTGGTTGCCGCCGCCGAAACGGCCGGCGTGGCCGTCGCGGTCGGCCATCACCGACGCCACAATCCCAGGATCACCACCGCCAAGGCCGCCATTGACGCGGGAAGCCTGGGCCGCATCACGGCGGTGCAAGGCGCTGTATGGCTGTTCAAGCCCGATCCGTATTTCGACATCCCATGGCGACGCGCGCCCGGCGCCGGCCCGATCTACATGAACCTGATCCATGATATCGACGTCCTGCGCCATCTTGTGGGCGACATCGCAGCGGTGCACGCCATGACCGACGGCACCGTGCGCGGCCACGGGATCGAGGAAACCGCCGCGATCCTGCTGCGCTTTGCCAATGGCGCGCTGGGCACACTCAGCGTTTCGGACACGGTGGTCGCCCCGCTGAGTTGGGAGCTGACGGCCCGTGAAAACCCCGCCTATCCGGCCACCGGCGAATCCTGCACGTGGATCGCGGGCACCCATGGAGCGTTGTCGCTGCCCGACGCCGTGCTTTGGCATCAGCCGCACGAGCGGTCGTGGATGAAACCCATCGCCACCAGCCGCCCGGTCACCGATCTGGACGACCCGCTGGTCCGCCAGGTCCGCCAGTTCGCCGCCGTGATCCGGGGCGAAGCCGAACCGCTGGTGTCCGCGGCCGACGGCCTGGCGAACCAGCGCGTGATCGAAGCGGTCCACGCCTCGGCCGCAAGCGGACAGACCGTCGCGATTTACTGACACCGGAACCGCCAACGAAAGGGCCATGACCATGAAACAACCCCAGAACGCGTTCAAATCCGCCATCAAGGCCGGCAAGTCCCAGCTCGGGATCTGGAACTCGATTGCCGAACCCACGGTGATCGAGGCACTGGCAGGTGCGGGGTTCGACTGGGTGCTGATCGATGCGGAACATACGCCGTTGTCCGACGCCGATGTGATGCGCGCGCTTCAGGTCATCGCCGCCTATCCCGAAACCTCGGCCATCGTCCGGCCCGTTGCCAACGACACCGCCGTCATCAAGCGCCTGCTGGACATCGGCGCGCAAACCCTTCTTGTGCCCTATGTCGAAACCCGGGCCGAGGCGCAGGCGGCGGTTGACGCCATGCATTATGGCCCGCGGGGTCTGCGCGGTTACGCGGGGCTGACCCGGTCCAGCCGGTATGGCCAGGTCGAAGGATACGGCACCGGCGCATCCGATCCGCTGTGCCTGCTGTTGCAGGTGGAAACCGCCAAGGGGATCGAAAACCTCGATGCCATCGCGGGTGTCGAAGGGGTGGACGGCGTGTTCATCGGCCCGGCCGACCTTGCCGCGTCCATGGGTCACCCCGGCAACACCGGGCATCCCGATGTGGTCGGGGCCGTGGAACATGCCATCGCCCGCCTGAAAGAGCTGGGGATGCCGGCCGGCTTCCTGTCGCTGGACGATGCCCAGAACGCCCGCTGCATCGAACTGGGCACCACCTTTACCGCGGTCGGTGTCGACATGGCGTTGCTCTTGTCGGGTTTGAAGAACCTGCGCGCCCGCTTCTGACGCGCGATCAGAGACCGGCGGCGGCGCGGGCGTCCAGGATGCCCAGCGCCGCCTGCGCGGCTTCGCGCCCCTTTTCGACGAAATGCGCCCGGAAGATCGCGTCGTGGTGCGCGGTTTCCTGATACTGGTGCGGCGTCAGCGAGACGGACAGCACCGGCACCCCGGTGTCCAGCCCGGCCCGCATCAGCCCGTCCACCACCGCCGCGGCGACGAAATCGTGCCGGTAGATTCCGCCATCGACCACGAAGGCGGCGCAGATCACGGCGGCATAGCGTCCGCTCGCCGCCAGGTCGCGCGCCATCAGCGGCATCTCGAACGCGCCCGGAACATCGAAGGTATCGATCTGGGCCGCCGGGATCAGCGCGGTAAAACCCTCGTGGGCGCGGTCGACGATATCGGCGTGCCAACGGGCCTTGATGAAAGCGAAACGTGGGGGCATCGATGCAATCCTCTCATATCCCGTTCCGTGAGAGGCGATTGCACGACGTCCGCCCGGCCCCCTGGGGCCGGTCGTCAGGCATGCTCTCTTTCATCCGGACTGTGACCGTCGGCTCGGGAGTTGCACCCGATCTGCTGACCCTTTCCAGCGAAAGGCGCTCGCGGGCTTGCGGGTGAAACCGCTTACCGCCGGTGGGGAATTGCGCCCCGCCCCGAGAACGCCGTTCTTGTCGGCCAGGACAGGGCAAGATGCAAGCCCCGGCCTCGCGTCAGGCGGGGGCCGCGGCCGGGGGCTTGCCCCGACCGCGCGGGCGGGTCCGGCGGCATACGCGCGCCGGACCCAATCGATCACCGCTCGGGCATCGGCATCCAGTCGGGCATTGCGACGTCGGCATGGGCGAACGACGGAACCGAAGCGCCCAGTTCTTCCATGTTGCTGATATCGCCGTCGTTCAGCATCTTCTGGGTGATCAGCGTGGGCGGCACGACGACCGACGCGCCCGGCTCTTCCCCGGCCAGCATCATCGCCAGCGTGCGCACCGAAACCTCGCCCACCACGGCGGGGTTGGTGGCGACGGTGGCCACCCAGGCGCTGTCGGGTTCGCGCATGGCGGAAATGTCGGCGGTCGAGATGTCGGCCGAATAGATCTTGATGTCCTGGGTCAACCCGGCCTCGTCCACCGCGATCTTCACGCCCTTGGCGAATTCATCGAAGGGCGCGAACATGACGGTGATGTTCGGGTTCGCCTGCAACACGGAACGCGCCTGGTTGGCGACCGAGTTGGCGATGGGGTTGTCCAGCGTGCCGAACTGCGCGACCTCCTCGATTCCGGGGTTCGCCTCTTTCACCTCTTGCCAGGCCACGTCGCGACGATCCAGCGGGGCGATGCCGGGCACATAGACGTAACCCGCCTGCCATTCGGTGCCGTTGTCCTCGATCGCCTGGTCCAGCGCCAGCTTGCCCAGCTGGTAGTCCGACTGTTCGATCTGGGGGATCGCCTCGTTCTCGACGTCGACATCGAAGGCGACGACCTTGATGCCCGCGTCCAGCGCGCGCTGCGCGACTTCCTTGATCGATTCGGTCAGCCCGTGCTGAATGATGATCCCGTCCACGCCCAGCGCGATGGCCTGATCCACCATGTCGGCCTGCAACGCCGCGTCCTGGCGGCTGTCGAGGACGCGCAGATCGACGCCCAGCGCGGCGGCCTGCTTTTCGACGCCCGACAGATAGGCCTGGAAGAAGTCGCCGGTAGACAGGTAACGCACCAGCGCGATCTTGACGTCGGCGGCATTGTCGAAGGGCGCCGGCATGTCCTGGGCCATGGCGGCCCCGCCCGCGAAGGTCAGCGCCGTGGCGCCCATGAGATGAAGAAAGCTGCGTCTGATGATGGTCATTTGGTATCCTCCCGATTGAACCATGCGTTTGGACTTCGCCCGTCAGCCTTTTGTTTTCATCCGGTTTGACAGGGCGAAGGTGAAGACGAGCGCGACGACAAGAACCGCGCCCTTGACGAAATCCTGCGTGTAATAGGGCGCGTTCATCATCGTCAGACCCTGCAACAGGATCCCGACGAACAGCGCCCCGACCGCCGTGCCGAAGGCGTTCGGCTTGGCCGCGCCCAGCACCGCGAAACCGATCAGCGCCGCCGCCACCGCATCCAGCAACAGGTTGTTGCCCGACGCGATGTCACCGCGGCCCAGCCGTCCGGCCAACAGGATGCCCCCGATCGACGCCAGAACGCCCGAGATCATGTAGGCGGCCACCTTGTACCGCTCGACGTTGGCGCCCGCCAGTCCGGCGGCCCGGGCGTTGGACCCGATGGCATACATCATCCGCCCATGGCGCGTGAAGCTGAGGAAGATCCAGATCAGCAGGCCGACCACCACGAACACCACCACCGGCATCGGGATCAGGTTCGGCAGCACGAAATCGAAGCGGTGCCGCCCCAGCCACAGGAAAGCGGCGGAAAATGTGCCCTCGGCAGTGGAGCCATCGGGCAGGGTCATGCCGGTCGAAATCGAACGCCCCTCGGTCGGGATGCGCTGGACACCGATCAGCAGGAACATCATGCCAAGGGTCGCCAACAGGTCCGGTACCTTGAACTTGACGATCAGCAGGCCGTTCACCAGCCCCACGAACGCCCCCATCGCCAGACACAGCGCGACGGCGACGATGGCGGGCTGTTCCAGCACCACCATGGAATAGGACGACAGCATCAGCGCCGACGTCGCGACCGACCCGATGGACAGGTCGAACCCGTCCACCACCAGCGTGCAGGTCACGCCCAGGGCCAGGATGCCGGTGATCGCCACCGACTGAAAGATGAAGACCGCGCTGCGCGGGCCGAAGAATCCGTCGGCGAAGACGCTGAAATAGATCAGCAATCCCGCCAGAAGCGCAAGGAAGCCGTATTTGATGGCGATGCGGGTCATGGATGCGCTCCGGTCGTTCCGCCCGAAACCTGGGCGATGATGGCAGACAGATCGGCGGTGCGGCTGTCATGCACGCCCGCCATTTCGTATTCGTGAAGCACGACGATGCGGTCCGCGATTTCCAGTGCTTCGTCCAGTTCCGACACGAAAACCAGGGTCGCGCGTTCGGCCGCCGTCGCGCGGATATGGGCGCCGATGTCGCGGCGGGCCTTGATGTCGACGCCCTGGAACGGTTCGTCCAGCACCAGAACGCGGCAGGGTTCCAGCAGCCAGCGCGCCACCATCACCTTTTGCTGATTGCCCCCCGACAGCGACCCGATATCGTCGCCCTCGGACTGACAGACGACACCCAGCGTTTCGATCATCCCGGCCGTCGCGCGGCGCTGTTCGCGGCCGCGCAGGAACGACAGGCGCGAAAACCGCCGCAGGAACGGCAGGGTCATGTTGCCGGTCAGATCGAAAGACGGCACCACCGCGTTGTCGGCGCGGTCCTTGGGGCACAGGTGCACGCCCTTGGCGATGGCATCGCCGGGGCCGCCGGGACAGTAGGACGCTCCGTCCAGCCGCACCTCGCCACCCGCGGACTTGAACAAACCGAACAATATACCGGCAAGTTTTGTTTTTCCGCTGCCCAACAACCCAGTAATTGCGACAATCTCGCCCTTGTGGGCGGTCAGGTCGATGCCTGTGGCGCCGGGCTGCAACTGCAACCCGCGCAGCTCGAGAACGGGGGCGCCGCGGGTGGCGTCGGACAGGCTCACGTCGGTCATCGCGTGACCCAGCATCGCCGTGACCGCGCCTTCGTAATCCAGCGGTGCCGTGTCGAAGGTGCCCGACACCTGCCCGTCGCGCATCGACACGATCCGGTCGGCAATGCGGCGGATGTCCGACACCCGGTGCGAGATATAGAGGATCGCCACACCGGTTTCGCGCAACCGGTCGATCAGGGCGAACAGCCGCTCGGCCTCGGTCGCGGACAACGACGATGTCGGCTCGTCCAGGATCAGAACCCGGGGCGATTTCGCCATGGCGCGGGCGATCGCGATCATCTGCCGGTCCGCCAGGCCCAGGTCGGCCATCGGGGCGGTCACGTCCAGATCCAGCCCCATCAGGCGGGCGACCTCCTGCGCCTCGCGCCGCAGGGCCGCGCGACGCACGAAAACGCCGTGCCCCGGATCGGCAAGCCGGTCCAGCAGCAGGTTCGACGCCACGTCCAGCCCCGTCACGACGCCATCGGCGATGGACTGGTGCACGGTGACGACACCCTGCGCAATCGCATCGCGCGGCCCGTCGGGCGCATAGGGCGCCCCGTTCAGACGCAATGTACCGGCGTCCGGCTTGTGAACTCCGCTCAGCACCTTGACGAGGGTGGATTTGCCCGCACCGTTGGCGCCCATCAGGACGGTCACCTGTCCCGCCGGAAGGTGCAGCGAAATGTTGCGCAAAACCCGGTTCGGGCCGAAGGACTTGCTTATTCCTATGATGTCGCAGGCTGATGTCATCCGGTTCTCCACTGCGGCAACCGTATGCAGCGATTGGCAAATGTCAACTAGATTGACAATTGTCGCATTTTGCTTTGTCCTTCCGCCAGGCGGCACTGACGGGAGAAGGTCCATGACGGCCAGAAACGACTATGAACCACTGAGCGAAGACAGCTTGCGGGCGCGCATCGGCGCCATTGCGGATGTCGCGAAACGCCTTGGGAACGCCCCCGAAGACTGGGGCGTGCGCGAAGTGGGCGACGGCAACCTGAACCTGGTGTTCATCGTCGACGGCGCAGACGCCAGCGTGATCGTCAAGCAGGCCCTGCCCTATGTGCGTCTTGTCGGCGATTCCTGGCCCCTGCCCCTGTATCGCGCCTATTTCGAACACGAGGCGCTGAGCCGGCAGGCCGTCCGCGATCCCGGTTCGGTGCCCGAAATCTATCATTTCGACCCCGATCAGGCGTTGATCGTGATGGAGTTCCTGTCGCCCCACACAATTCTGCGCCAGAAGCTGATTCGCGGCGAAACGGTCGCCGGGCTGGCCGATTTCCTGGGCGATTTCTGCGCGCGCACCGCCTTTCGGGGTTCGGAACTGTCGATGGACAGCGGCGCGAAGAAGGCCGATGTCGCCATCTTCGCGGGCAACGTCGCGATCCCGGCCATCACCGAAGCGCTGGTCTTTACCGATCCCTATTTCGCCGCCGAGATGAACCATCACACGCCCGGCCTGGACGGTGTCATTGCCCGGTTGCGTGGCGATGTCGCCCTGAAGATCGAGGCCCAGCGCATGTTGCAGGCCTTCGCCTCGAACACCGAAACCATGGTGCATGGCGATCTGCATTCCGGATCGCTGATGTGCACCGACGCGGAAACCAAGGTGATCGACCCCGAATTCGCGCAGTATGGCCCGCTGGGCTTTGATATCGGCATGCTGATCGCCAACCTTCTGATGGCGTATTTCAGCCAGCCGGGCCACCGCGACGAAACCGCCTGCGCCGACATGCAGGGCTGGATCCTGTCGGTGATCGACGGCACGCGCGACCGCTTCAACACCGAATTCCGCCACCTTTGGTCCAGCGAACGCACCGGCATGTTGTATCCGGCGACGCTGTTCGAGGATCAAGGCCACGATTCGACCCCCGCCTGTGACCGGGTGTTGAAAGACCTCTGGGCCGACGCCATGGGCATCGCGGGCATCGAGATGCACCGCCGTTGTCTGTCGCTGGCCCATAACGCCGACTTCGAGGATATCGAGGATCCGGCCATTCGCGCCCCGCTTGAGGCGCGCAACCTGATGATGGGACGTGAACTGGTTCTGTCGCGGTTCGACACTGATCTGCCCGGCCGCATCGGCGCCATCGCCCGCCGCCACAACGAGGAGAACTTCCTGTGAAAGTCAACGGCACCCCCTATCGGTCACTCTGGTGGAACGACGAGACGCAAAAGCTCGAGATCATCGACCAACGCTGGTTACCCCATGATTTCGTGACGCAATCCGTCGACACGATGGAAGAATTCGCCGATGCCATCGTCGAGATGCGCGTGCGCGGCGCCCCGCTGATCGGGGCGACGGCGGCTTACGGCATGGCGTTGCAGATGAAGCTGGATCCATCGGACGACGCCATGGAAAAGGCGTGGGAGTATCTGCACGACACAAGGCCCACCGCGATCAACCTGCGCTGGGCGCTGAACCGCGCGCGCAGCCATCTGCAACCGCTGCCCGAAAGCGAACGGGCGGCGGCCGCGCTGAAACTGGCGCACGAGATCGCCGACGAGGATGTCGAGATCAACCGCGCCATTGGTCGCCACGGGCTTGAGATCATCAAGGCCATCGCGGCGAAGAAGCCGAAGGGCGAACCGGTCAACATCCTGACCCATTGCAACGCCGGCTGGCTGGCGACCGTCGACTGGGGCACCGCGACCAGCCCGATGTATCACGCCCACGAGGCGGGGATTCCGATCCACGTCTGGGTCGATGAAACACGCCCCCGCAACCAGGGCGCGCTGACGGCGTGGGAGCTGAACAGCCACGGCATCCCCCACACCTATGTCACCGACAACGCGGGCGGCCATCTGATGCAGCACGGCCAGGTCGACATGGTCATCACCGGCACCGACCGCACCACGCGGCGCGGCGACGTGTGCAACAAGATCGGCACCTATCTCAAGGCACTGGCGGCCCGTGACAACAACGTGCCGTTTTACGTCGCCCTGCCCTCACCGACCATTGACTGGACGGTGTCCGATGGCGTGGCCGAGATCCCGATCGAGGACCGCAAGGAGCGCGAGATCACGCACATCTGGGGCCGCAACGACGCCGGCAAACTGGCAGAGGTTCAGGTGACGCCCGACGGCACCCCCGGCGGCAACCCGGCGTTCGATGTCACGCCGGCGCGGTTGATCACCGGGCTGATCACCGAACGTGGCGTGGTCGACGCCGAGGAAACCGCGATGCTGGAGATGTTCCCAGAATTTCGCGCGGCGTCCTGACACCGTGGAACGGCGGTCGCGCGCCCGGATCGAAGGCCAGATCACCGAAGCGGCGTGGCTGTATTACCACGACGACCTGAACCAGAACGACATCGCGCGACGCCTTGGCGTGTCGCGCGCGACCGTCGCCAACTATCTGTCCGAAGCGCGGCGCAAGGGGCATGTCCGCGTATCCCTGACGCCCGAGGCATTCGGCACCCATTCGTTGGCCCGTGATCTGGTTGCGCATTTCGGCCTGACCGGTGCGCTTGTGGTGCCGCCGGGCGCCGGCGACCGGGCCGACGCCTTGCGTCGCACCGCGCGGGCCTGCGCCGATTGGCTGCCCGACCTGATGGCGCCCGGTGATCGGCTGGGCGTCAGCTGGGGTGAAACGGTATTTCTGGTGTCCGAGGCCGCCGAACGCATGTCGCTGCCCGATCTGACCATCGTGCAGATGGTTGGGTCACGCGCCACACCGCTGGGCTTTGCGGCGGAAACCTGCTCGGCCAACCTGGCGCGTCGGTTCGGCGCGGGTTGCGTCAACTTGCACGCGCCCCTGATCGTGGGCGACGCCGACCTGGCCGCCCGCTTGCGGGCTGAACCCGTGATCGCCGAACAGCTGGCTGCCATCGCCACCTGCAACAAGACGTTGTTCGCCGCGGGATCGTGCACGCTGAACAGCCATATCGTGAAGAACGGCGTCGTCACCCCCGACCTGCTGGCCGATTATGTCGCACGCGGTGCGCAGGCGGTGCTGTGCGGCCGGTTCATCGACGGCGACGGCATACCGATCCCCGGCGAAATGGACGACCGCATGATCGGGGTCGAGCTTCCGACCATGCCGGGCAAGGACATGGGGCTTCTGGTGTCGTCGGGTCCCGACAAGGTGGCGCCGATCCGCGCCGCGATCCGGGGCGGTTTCGCCACCCATCTTGTCACCTGCTGGGCCACGGCCGAGGCATTGCTGGGCGCCCCGGCCTGAGGCGGGCAACGGCGCCCGCCGCCTTGATTTACCCTATGCCCCGCCGCCGAACCGGGCGCGCCTGCGCCGCAGGATCGGCGCCACGATCGTGCCGGCCACCAACGCCACCGCGATCAGCAAAAGGATCGCGCTGATCGGTCGGGTCACGAAGATCGACGGATCGCCCTGCGACAGGGCCAGCGACCGGCGCAACTCGCTTTCGGCAATCGGCCCCAGGACCACCCCGAGGATGATCGCCACCAGCGGAAAGCCGATCTTTTCCAGGAGAAAGCCCGCGACGCCGAAGCCCAGCATCAGCCAGACATCCATCATCGAGTTCTGCACCGAATAGGTGCCCACCACGCAGCAGATCACGATGATCGGCCCCAGCACCGAATAGGGAACGTCCAACACCTTGGACAGGACCGCGATGAAGGGCTTGGAAAACACCAGGATCATCACGTTCACCAGCAACAGGCCGACGAACACCGCATAGATCAGATCGCTGTTGCCCGCCATGAAGGTCGGCCCCGGCGTCAGGCCGTGAACGATGAACGCCCCCAGGATCACCGCCGTCGTGCCCGAACCGGGGATGCCCAGCGCGAACAATGGCACAAGCGCGCCCATGGCGGCGGCGTTGTTCGCCGCTTCGGGCGCGGCGATGCCTTCCGGCGCGCCCTTGCCGAAACGGCTGCGATCCTTCGACCAGCGCACCGTCTCGCTATAGCTGACCATGGCGGCGGTCGAGGCGCCGATGCCGGGGAGGATCCCGATCGCCGTGCCCAGGATGGACGACCGGATGATCGTCGTGCGGATCTGGCGGATCACCGGCCAGTCCAGGATCTTGATCTTGAACGACTTGGCGGCCAGGTGGACATCGCCCTCCTGACAGCGCTTCAGCACTTCGGAGATGGCGAACAGGCCGATGATCACGGGAATGAGGTTCACCCCGCCCATCAGATGCAGGCTGCCGAACGTGAACCGGATCGTGCCGGTCAGCGGGTCGATACCGACCGACGCGACCATCAGTCCGATGCAGACCCCGATCAGGCCCAACAGCAGGTTGCCGCCCAGGGATGCGACAACCGTCAGCCCGAGAACCGCCAGGGCGAAGAATTCGGGCGACGAGAAACGCAAGGCCATGTCGGCCAGAAACGGCGTCGCCACGACCAGCACGATCGTGCCGAACATGCCACCCACGGCCGATGACAGGATGCCGATGCCCAATGCCTTGCCGGCCTCGCCCCGCTGGGTCATCGGATAGCCGTCGATGGCGGTCATCACGGCCTCGGGCGTGCCGGGCGCGCGATAGAGGATCGCGGTGATCAGGCCCGAGAACACGCTGGACGCATAGATCGCGGTCAACAGCATGAACGCCCCGGTCGGTTCCATCGAATAGGTCACCGGCAACAGGATGACCACCAGGATGACGCCGCTGATCCCCGGCAGGGCCCCGCCGACAAAGCCGATCAGCACGGCCGAGGTCAGGATCAGAAGGTTGATCGGTTGCAGGACGACCCCGAAGCCGCCGAGAAGATCTTGAAACATTGCGGGCCCTTTCCGGCGGATGTTCAGGGTGTGTCAGGGAAGCGGAATGCTCAGCAGGCGGTCAAAGCCCAGTGCGACCAGCGCGGTGGCGGCCACGGTCGTCAGACCGATCCGAAGCGGCCGACGCTCTCCCAACACGATGTTGACGGCAATCGCAAACACGGCTGTCGCCAACAGATAGCCGGTGAACTGCATCGCGACGGTATAGGCGATCGTCAGCGCCAGAACGATGATGTGGCGCCACGGATGCACAACCGGACCATCGGCGGCCATGTCGGTGCCTGTGCCGGTGTCGGCGTCCGCCTCCGACATCTCGCCCGGCACGAAGAAATGCGCACCCCTGGCGAAAAGCAGCACGAACATGACCGCGACCAGCGCCAGCATGATGATCAGGATTCCCAGGGGCCACGTGCGCGGCCCGATCAGGGTCGTCACCTCGGCCCCGCCCGGCAGTTGGATCGCCTGCCAGAGCAGATACAGCCCGATCACGGCCGTGGCGGTGGCAAACGCATACAGGCGTGCAGTCATGACTTGGACCCTTGCTGAAGATCCGGATCAGCGATGACCCGGGTTCGGAATTGACGGGCCAGGCCCGCGCCCGAGACGTCGGACGCGGGCCTGGCCGCGGGATCAGATCACATGTCTTCCATCAGCTTTTCGAAGAACGCGAGGTCCTTTTCGAGCGCGGCACGATAGTCGTCGCTGCCCAGCCAGCCGGGACGCACGTCCAGGTTGGAGCGCTTGGCATAGGTCTGATATTCCTCGGAGTCGAAGATATCCTTGAACGCCGCCTCGATGGCCGAAATGATCGCGGGGTCGGTTTCGGCGTTGATGAAGACGCCGCGTTCGTTGCCGAAGGTCAGATCCCAGCCGTTTTCGACCGTGGTCGGGATGTCCGGATAAGCCTCGAGCCGTTCGGCGGCGAAGGCCAGGATCGGTTTCATCTCGCCCGATTCCATGTAACCCTGGATGGCGCTGATCTCGTTCATCATGCCGTCGACGTTACCGCCCAGCAGGCTGGCAGCGGCGCTGCCTTCGTTGTCGTAGGGAATGTAGTTCAGGTTCAGCCCGCTCTGTTCGTTCAGGCCCAGAAACGCCATCCGGTCGACACTGGCTGCGTGGGTGCCGCCGATGACCACCTTGTCGCCGTTTTCGCGGGCATAGGCCATGAAATCCTCAAGCGTCTCATGCTTCTCGGGATTGACGACCAGCATCATCACGTCCGACTGCATCCGCGCCACCGGCGTCAGCTTGTCCAGGCCGACGGGGTTCTGCCCGGCCGCACGGCTGGTGATGAAGGTCGACGAGGCAAAGTCCAGCGACGTGCCGTCCGGCTTGCTGTTGGCCGTGCGCTGGTGCGCCAGGACGCCCGACGCGGACGGCAGGTTGATGACCGTGATCTTCGTGTTCAGACGCTCTTCCAGCATCGGCTGGATCGTGCGGGTGAAGTTGTCGGTTCCGCCCCCGGCACCTGCCGCAACGAAGGCGGTCATTTTTTCCGGCTGAAAGTCGCTGTCCTGGGCCAGAGCGGGCGCAGCAAGCGCCATGGCGGCCATGACCGGCCCGACGACAAGTTTACGGATAGAATTATGCATGTCTTTCCTCCCTTGGGTTTACTGCATCTTCGTCTTTCACGGCGAACCTTCGATCCTGAAGCGCGCGCAGAGCGACAAGCGGGCTGTCCTGATCGATATGAAGGTCGCGCATCCTGATGGGTTGGCCGGCCTTGACGGCCGCGCGCAAACGGCAGTTCGACGCCAGATAGAAGGGTGCGGCACTGTCGTCGTCCAACGGACCCGCCGGCACGATCCGCGACGACACGCCGTCGATCGAATGGTGATGGCCGCCCATGGCCAGATGCGCACCGGCATCGAAATCACGATCGGCAACCGCGATCAGATCGGCGTGGTGATGCGGCACCTGCGCCCCCGACGACACGCCGTTCAGCGCGACCTCGAAAATGCTCGTTGCGGCCTCCATCCCCAGAAGGTGACGCGGCAGATAGATCATCGCCGTCCGGCCGTTCCGGCTGAGGACGTGACCCTTGGCGCGCAGCATCTCCCAGGTTTCGGCATCCTTGCAGCGCACGACGACGAATACGCCGCCGGCAAAACTGATCTCGTCCGGGCGGCGCAGGCAATGGAACACGTCCAGCACGCCGCCACGCGACAGGATCCCGCCGTCGCCCACCTCGCACAGGATCGACGGCACCTCGTCGATCCGCGCGATCGGGCAATGCAGATCGGGCCGGTCGGGCAGCATTTCGCAGGCGTTGGCCACCACGGTCATCTCGCACAGGTCGGGCACCGCCCGTTGCGGCAACGCGGCCGCGGCACGGGTGCGGCGCGCGACCATATCGGCGCAATCCGCTTCGCCCAGCACCTCGAGCCCGGCAAAATCCGGCACGTCATACGAGACGCCATCGCAGGTGATCGTCCCGGCGTCGGGATCATGGATCATGTCGTATTCGCTGGATTTTCCGGCCGCCACGATCTCGAGCCCCAGAACCTGGGCCCATGTGATGAGCCCGATCAGAAGGCTGGGCTGGTCGCCGTCCACCGGCGTCACGATCACGCCGGCATCGCGCGCCATGGCCGCCAGACCCGGCCCTACGACGCTGTCGACCTCTTTCGACACCATCGCGACATGATGGCCCGCCTCGATCGCCAACCGCGCGTGACGCGCCCCGACCACCGGATCGCCGGTCGCCTCGACCACGACATCGACCGGCAGGTCCATGACGATGTCGCACGTCCCGGCGGCAATGAACGCACCGTCCGTCCAGGCCCGTGCGGCGGCTTCGGCGTCGTGACAGATACGGATCCGGTCCGGCGCGATGCCGACACTGCGCAGGCTTTCGGCGGCGACGTCACCGCTTACATCGACGGCAACCCGCACCGACAACCCCGGAACAACCAACCCCTGCGCCAGGAAGCTGCGGCCGAAACCGCCGGTTCCGACGATGCAGCACTCGACCGTGCGCCCCTTGCGGTCAAAATAGGTATGGTAATTCATCCGTACGTTCCGTTCGTTCGTCGCCAGCCCCGAAACGGGGTTGTCGGCCCAAGATCATCCCGGCTTTGCATGCAAAAATGATCTTTTATGATCTATCAGCACGATATTCACCGTATGAGCGGAACATTGCATGCAAAACCGCATCCGTCAAACCATTGTTTGAATTTCGGGCGGGGCCGGTTTAACTGCCTGAAATCGGAGGATCCCATGGAAGACCGCCCCCCTGTCAGTGAGCCGCCCCGCGGGCAGCGTTCGGTTTTCGTGGCCGACCATGTCCGCGACCTGATCGTGAGCGGCAAGCTCAAGCCCGGCAGCCGAATCAGCGAACGGGTGCTGGTCGAAAAGCTCCAGATCTCGCGCACGCCGCTGCGCGAAGCCTTCAAGGTTCTCGAAGGCGAGGGCCTGGTTTCAATCCGACCCAACGCCGGTGCGACGGTTGTGGCGCTGACGCTGGAAGCGGTCGAGGATTCGCTCGAGATCCTGATCGGCCTGGAAAGCATCGGGGCCGAGCGCACGGTGAAACGCGCAACCCCCGAGGCCATCGACGAGATCTCGCACCTCCACGACCAGATGGTCGCGGCCTATGAAAAGCGCGAGCTGATGACGTATTTCCACCTGAACCAGGAAATTCACCAGAAGATCATCGATGCCGCCCAGAACGAAGCTTTGTCGCGGGTCTATGCCGGTGAATCCGCGCGCATCAGACGGTTTCGCTTTGCCGGCAACCACGACGTGGCGCGCTGGGAGCGCGCGGTTCTGGAGCATACCCAGATTCTGGATGCCCTTGTCCGGCGCGAGGGGCCGCTTCTGCGCGAGATCCTGCGCGCCCACCACCTGTCGGGATGGCGCGCCGCACGGCTGGCCCTGGAACAGGCGCCCGAGACCGACGCATGACGAACAAAGCGTCAGATGCAAAGGGGATTGGAGCGGGTGAAGGGAATCGAACCCTCGTCTGGAGCTTGGGAAGCTCTCGCTCTACCATTGAGCTACACCCGCCTCGGGCCCGTTCTTAATTGCCCCGGTCTTCCGCCACAAGAATTTCTTTACCCGGATCAGACCGCGGCGTCCTTCACCGCCTCCATCGCGACATAGGTCGAGGTATGCGCGACATGGGGCAGTTGGGATATCCGATCGCCCAAGACCGCGCGATAGCTGACCATGTCCGCCGTGCGCACCTTCAACAGGTAATCGAATGCCCCCGCGATCATGTGGCATTGCTCGATCTCGCCGATGGTCACGACCGCGGCATTGAACGCCGCCAGCGCCGCCTCGCGGGTATCGGTCAGCTTGACCTCGACAAAGGCGACGTGTTCGCGTCTCAGGCGCACGGGGTCGAACAGGGCGCGATAGCCGGTGATGACCCCTTCGGATTCCAGTCGTTTCAGCCGCGCTTGGGTCGGTGATTTCGACAGACCGATCCGACGCGCCATGTCGGTGACACTGATCCGCCCGTCGGTGGCCAGCACCGCGAGAATCGCGCGATCGAATCGGTCAAGGATGTAGTCGTTCATTCGGCCTGTCTTTCCTGCGCAAATCGGGCGCCTTTCCCGAGTTTTGCCGATTTACGGGCAACAGTCATTGGCAATTCGCGCTAGTATCGGAAAAAATGCACACCATCGCTGGGAGACGACGATGCCGCGCGATACCACCCATACCCCCGACCTGCCCTTTTCCGCCGAAAAATACGCCGATGCCGATGCGGTGCTGGCCGGACTGATCGACACCGCGGCCCTGTCCGAGTCGGATCGCCGACAGATCGCGGATCGCGGGGCCGACCTGGTGCGCCAGATCCGCAGTTCGGCCAAGCCGGGCCTGATGGAGGTTTTCCTGGCGGAATACGGCCTGTCCACCAACGAAGGCATCGCCCTGATGTGCCTGGCCGAGGCGCTGTTGCGCGTGCCAGACGCCACCACGATCGACGATCTGATCGAGGACAAGATCGCACCGTCCAAGTGGGGCTCGCACCTCGGGCAATCGTCGTCGTCGCTGGTCAACGCCTCGACCTGGGGACTGATGCTGACCGGCAAGGTTCTGGAAAAGGACCGCCCCGGACTGGCCGGCACCCTGCGCAGCGCGATCAAGCGGCTGGGCGAACCGGTGATCCGCACCGCCGTGGGCCGCGCGATGAAGGAAATGGGCCGCCAGTTCGTGCTGGGCGAGGACATGGAAAAGGCGATGGCGCGTGCGGCCAAGATGGAGGAGCGCGGTTATACCTATTCCTATGACATGCTGGGCGAAGCGGCGCGCACCGCCGAGGATGCGTCGCGCTACACCACCGCCTATGCCCGCGCCATCGACGCCATGGCCACGGCCGCCACCAAGGGCGACATCCGCACCAATCCCGGCATCTCGATCAAGCTGTCGGCGCTGCACCCGCGGTACGAGGTGGCCCAGACCGACCGCGTGCTGGACGAACTGGTGCCGCGCGTGCGCGCGCTGGCGCGGCAGGCCGCCCGCCTTGGCATCGGGCTGAACATTGACGCCGAAGAGGCCGATCGCCTGACACTGTCGTTGCAGGTGATCGAAAAGGTGCTGGCCGATACAGACCTGGCCGGCTGGGACGGGTTCGGTGTGGTGGTGCAGGCCTATGGGTTGCGGGCGGGACCGACGCTCGACTGGCTTTACGAACTGGCGACGCGGCTGGACCGAAAGATCATGGTGCGGCTGGTCAAGGGCGCCTATTGGGACACCGAAATCAAGCACGCCCAGACCCTGGGGATGCCGTCGTTCCCGGTGTTCACCGCAAAACCCGCCACCGACGTCAGCTATATCGGCTGTGCCCGCAAGCTGTTGAACATGACCGACCGGATCTATCCCCAGTTCGCCACCCACAACGCCCACACCGTTGCCGCGATCCTGCACATGGCCGACGACAAGTCCGCGTTCGAATTCCAGCGGCTGCACGGCATGGGTGAACGGCTGCACGACATCGTGCTGGACGCCGAAAAGACCCGCTGCCGCATCTATGCACCGGTCGGTGCACACCGCGACCTGTTGGCCTATCTGGTGCGCCGCCTGCTGGAAAACGGTGCGAACTCGTCCTTCGTGAACCAGATCGTCGATGAAGACGTGAAACCCGAAGTGGTCGCCACCGATCCCTTCACCGAAATCCACCGCAAGGCCAACGTCCGCCCCGGCACCCAGATGTATGCCCCTGCCCGCCCCAACTCCAAGGGCTGGGATCTGTCCAGCGCGGCGACGCTGGCCAGGATCGAAGCGGCCCGCGCGCCCTTTGCCGATGCCACGCCCGAAGCCGCGCCGCTGATCGCGGGCGATTGCGCCCCCGACCCCGCGACGCCGATGGTCAGCCCCGCAACCGGCGCCACCATCGGCAGCGTGCGCAACGCATCACGGGACGACATCGAAACGGCGCTGGCCGCCGCCACGCCATGGGACGCGCCAGCCGATGAGCGCGCCCGTGTCCTGAACCGCATTGCCGATCTTTACGAGGAAAACTACGGCGAACTCTTCGCGTTGCTGGCACGCGAGGCGGGCAAATCCCTGCCCGACTGCGTCGGAGAAGTGCGCGAGGCGGTGGATTTCCTGCGCTACTACGCCTCGCAGATCCCCGGCCTGAGCCAGCCCGCCCGGGGCATCTTCACCTGCATCTCGCCTTGGAACTTCCCGCTTGCGATCTTCTCGGGTCAGATCGCCGGGGCGCTGGCGGCGGGCAACGGGGTGCTGGCAAAGCCCGCACAACAGACGCCGATGATCGCCCACGCCGCGGTGAAACTGATGCACGAGGCGGGCGTGCCGGCCAGCGCACTGCAACTGCTGCCGGGTGAAGGCGGTGTCGGCGCCGCGCTGACCTCGGATTCGCGCGTCGACGGCGTGGCCTTCACCGGATCGACCGCCACGGCGCTGAAGATCCGCGCGGCCATGGCCGAACACATGGATCCCGGCGCCCCGCTGATCGCGGAAACCGGCGGCCTGAACGCGATGATCGTGGATTCCACCGCGCTGCTGGAACAGGCGGTGCGCGACGTCATCATGTCGTCGTTCCAGTCGGCGGGCCAGCGGTGCTCGGCCCTGCGCTGCCTCTACGTGCAAGAAGACATCGCCAAGGATTTCAAGCGCATGTTGTTCGGCGCGATGGAGGAACTGACGCTGGGCGATCCCTGGAACCTGTCCACCGACAGCGGTCCGGTGATCGACGCGGCGGCCAAGGCGACAATCAACGAGCACATCGCCGAAGCCCGCGCCGAAGGCCGCCTTCTGAAACAGCTGCACGCCCCGAAAGACGGTCACTTCATCGCGCCCACGGTGATTGAGGTTCCCGGCATCGGCGCCCTGAAGCGCGAGATCTTCGGCCCGGTGCTGCACATCGCCACCTTCGGCGCGGAAGAGATCGACCAGGTGATCGCCGCCGTCAACGCCACCGGATACGGCCTGACGTTCGGGTTGCACACCCGGATCGACACGCGGGTGCAACACATCACCGACCGGATCCACGCCGGCAACATCTATGTCAACCGCAACCAGATCGGCGCGGTCGTCGGCTCGCAGCCCTTCGGCGGCGAAGGATTGTCGGGCACGGGGCCGAAAGCGGGCGGTCCCTCCTATGTGCCGCGCTTCACCCGGCCCGGCCCGGCGGACGCCGCGACCGACAGCGACGCACAGGCGGCCGACCTTGCAGAGCTGTCTGCCACGCTCAGTGCCGCGGCCGCCTCGACCCGGTTGCGCCCGGTGGAGCTTCCCGGCCCCACGGGCGAGACCAACCGGCTGACGGCACACCCCCGCGCACCCATCCTGTGCGCCGGACCCGGTGAACCCGCGCGCCGCGCCCAGATGAAGGCCGTCATGGCCCACGGCGGCACCCCCGTGTCCCCGGGCGGGCGGGTCGATCCCGCAGCCCTGGCCAGCCTGCCCAACCTGGGCGGAGTCGTCTGGTGGGGCGACGCCGAACAGGGGCGCGCCATGGCCGTAGCCCTCGCGCGGCGCGACGGGGCGATCGTGCCGTTGATCACCGCCGAGATCACGGCGAACGATTGCACCCACGAACGCCACCTCTGCGTCGACACCACGGCGTCAGGCGGCAACGCGGCCCTGCTGGCCGAGGCCGGGACCGCCTGAACGACGCTCGCCACGCCCCGGAAGGATCACGTCCGGCTTCTCATTGACAAAAATACTCCCGCCGGAGGCCCCCCTTGCACCGGGCACCCGGCGAGAGGTCGGATGCCTCCGGCGGGAGTATTTCGATCGGTAAGAAGCCCATGTCGGTTGACGCGAACGCACAACCCGGGCAACCGTTCGCCGCATGTTTCCGATCCGCGATCATAACCCGTCGCTTGGGACGCCATACGTCACCTATGCACTGGTGGCGGCGAACGTGGTGGTATTCATCTACATGCTGTCGCTTGCCGGAAATCCGTTCGCGCTCGAGTCCTTCTATGTTCAGTTCGCGCTGATTCCCTCGATCGCGGATCCGTTGACCTTCCTGACATCGCAGTTCCTGCACGCCGGTTTCCTGCACCTTGGCGGCAACATGCTGTTCTTGTGGATCTTCGGCGACAACCTGGAAGACGAACTGGGGCATCTGCCGTTTCTCGGGTTCTATCTCGCGGGCGGGATCGTCGCGGGCCTGGCACAAAACATGACCGAGCCGCTGTCGGACGTGCCGATGGTGGGCGCTTCGGGTGCGATCGCTGCGGTCATGGGGGGATATCTGCTGTTGTTTCCGAGGGCGCGGATCGACGTCCTGATCATCATCGTGATCTTTTTTCGCATCATTCCGATCCCGGCCTGGGTGGTGCTGGGCATCTGGTTCGCGCTTCAGATGTTTTCGGGGTTGTCGATGCCGGGCGCCGAGGGCGGCGTCGCCTATTGGGCGCACGCGGGCGGTTTTCTGGCGGGCCTGGCATTGGTGGCGCCGATGTGGTGGCGCAGGGGCGGGCCGGACTTCTGGCGCCGCACCGCCGGGCGCCCGCCCCATGCCGATGCGCAGTATCGTTACGTGGCGACCTCGGTTCCGCGGGTTCGGCGCAGGCGATGATCGCGCCACGGCAAGGGCGCGCGGGATAACGCGAGTGCGACCGTCCTTTTCGCGAGGCAGGATCCGGCGTCACCGTCCGGGAAAACCCCGGCCGCGACGGCGGATCAGCCGCGGACCACCTTGACCAAGCCGTCAAACAGCGCCTCGTTGGCGCAGATGATCTCGCCGTCGGCAACGATGTCGCGGCCGTCGCGCAAGGGCACCGCCAGGGCGCCCGCCTCGCGGCAGATCAGCAGGCCGGCGGCCACGTCCCAGGGCTTCATGCGCCGTTCCCAATAGCCATCGAACCGGCCCGCGGCGACATAGGCAAGGTTCAGCGCCGCCGCGCCCCAGTGGCGCACGCCGGCCGTGGCGGGCATGACGCGCCCCAGTTCGCGCAGAACCTCGGGCAGAGCCGGCGAGCCGGCCTGGGGGATGCCCGTGGCAAAGATCGATTCGATCAGTGACCGGCGGCCCGAAACGCGGATCCGGCTTTCGTTCATCCAGGCGCCGCCGCCCTTTTCGGAGATGAACATCTCGTCCTTTGCGGGGTCGAAAATCACGGCCGCGACGATCTCGCCCTTGTGTTCCAGCGCGATGGAAATGCACCAGTGCGGCAGGCCGTGCAGGTAATTCGTGGTCCCGTCCAGTGGATCGACGATCCAGCGGCGGGTCGGGTCGTTGCCCGGTTCTTCGGGGCTTTCCTCGGCCAGCCAGCCATAGTTCGGCCGCGCGTTCATCAATTCGCTCTTGATGATCTGCTCGGCGGCGATGTCGGCGCGCGAGACGAAATCGCCGGCCCCCTTGGTGGACACCTGGAGGTTCTCGACCTCGCGGAAATCCTTGACCAACGACCGACCCGCCTTGCGCGCGGCCTTGATCATCACGTTCAGATTCGCACTGCCCTGCATCGCCCGGTCCGCCTTTCAAAACTGAATTCGCGTCCTAGACGAGGGGGCGGGTTTTGCCAAGCCCACCCCGCATCCGGGATCAGAAGTTCTGCGGGAACATTGCGCGCATCGCTGCCTCGTCGTTCTCGGTCTTGAAGGTGTGGGCGGCCTGCAGGTCGCGGGCGCGGGCCGCGGCGGGACGGGCGTCGACCTTGTCGAACCACGCCTGCACGTTGGGATAGTTCGCCAGCCCCCCGTCGGCTTCCATCACGAAGCCGGCCATGCGGACCCAGGCCCAGGCGTTGATGTCACAGATCCCGTATTCTGCGCCGCCGATGAACGGCGATGTGGCCAGCCGGTCGTCCAGCACGCGGTAGTGGCGGGCGATCTCGCGGGTATAGCGGCGCGTGGCATACTCCGAATCCTTGTGCACCCGGGTGAAATGCACCGCCTGGCCCGAAAACGGCGACACGCCCGTGGTCAGGAAGAAATACCACGAAAGGCATTCGGCCATGGCGTGATCGCCGGTGGGCAGGAACCTGCCGTGCTTCTGCGCCAGCCAGAGCACGATCGCCCCCGAATCGAAGACGACCGCGCCATCGTCTTCCAGCACCGGCACCTTGGCGTTGGGGTTCAGGGCCTTGAAATCCTCGGTGTGCTGTTCACCCTTGCGGGTGTCGACACCGACCACGTCATAGGACAGCCCCAGTTCTTCGAGCATCAGTGCCACCTTCATGGGGTTCGGCGCCGTGTGGAAATAGAGTTTCATCAATCTGCCCTTCGTGCTGCGGGATTGCGCACGCGCATTTGCACGGCGCGGCGCGGTGGCGTCAATTCAGGATCGGGTGATCCGTCAGTCCCGGCGTTGCAGCTTGACCGGTTCGGTGCGCGCCAACCGCAGGACATGCGACATCCATGGCAGCGTCGTGTCGTCGCTGCGGGTGGCGGCATACAGCCGCTTGGTCAATCCGGTTTCGGTGACGCGGCGGGTGACGTAGTCGGAATGATACCGCACCTCGCGCACCACCCAGTCGGGCAACACCGCCACCCCCCGGTTCGACGCCACAAGCAGCAGGATCACGGCTGTCAGCTCGACCTGCCGGATGGCGCGCGGTTCGACCTTGGCCGGTGTCAGCAGTTCGGTGAACACGTCAAGGCGTGACCGGTCGACCGGATAGGTGATCAGGGTTTCATCGCGGAAATCCTCGGCCACGACGAAATCCTTGCGCGCCAGCGGATGGTTGGCCGAGGCGACGAAGACCGGCTCGTAATCGAACAAGGGCGTGAAATCGACGCCGGCAATCTGTTCGGGGTCGGACGAGACGACCAGATCCACCTGTTCCTTCTGCAACGCAGGCAACGCTCCGAAGGCCAGGCCCGGGCGGATATCGACATCGACATCGGGCCAGGCGTGGCGGAATTTTTCCAGCACCGGAAACAGCCATTCAAAGCAGGCGTGACATTCGATGGCGATGTGCAGCCGCCCCGCCTTGCCTGATATCAGACCGGCGAATTCATCCTCGATCGCGGCGATCTCGGGCAGGATGCGTTCGGCCAGCCTGAGCAGCTTCATTCCCGCCGCCGACAGCTTAAGCGGCTTCGAGCGGCGCACGAACAATTCGACCCCCGCCTGATCCTCAAGCCCCTTGACCTGGTGGGACAGCGCGCTTTGTGTGATGTTCAGCTTGTCCGCCGCACGGGCCACGCCGCCAGCGTCATGGATGGCCTTGATCGTGCGAAGATGCCGGAACTCGATATGCATATGCCGCGCAACTCATGATGTTGATGAGGATTATGAATTGGTCTCACATTCGCAATCGTGACACAAGAGAGCCAACCCAGACAGGAACTTCCCGATGAAAACCCCGCGCGTGTCCTTCGAATTCTTCCCGCCCCAATCGCTGGCCGCGTCGTTCCGGCTTTGGGACACGGTGCAGACCTTGGCGCCGCTGGACCCGACCTTCGTGTCGGTGACCTATGGCGCGGGCGGCACCACCCGCGATCTGACTCATGAGGCGGTGACGACCATCGGGCGCAATTACGGGCTGAACGTCGCGGCGCACCTGACCTGCGTGGACGCGACACGCGCCGAAACCCTGGCTATCGCCGACAGCTATGCCAAGGCGGGCGTCAGCGAACTGGTCGCGCTGCGTGGTGATCCCCCCAAGGGATCGGGCGGATTCAAGGCGCACGCGGACGGGTTCGCATCATCGGTCGAGTTGATCGAGGCGCTGGCCGACACCGGCAACTTCACCATCCGCGTCGGCGCCTATCCCGACCGCCACCCCGAAGCCGCGAGCGACAATGCCGATGTCGAATACCTCAAGCGCAAGATCGACGCGGGCGCCCATTCGGCGATCACGCAGTTCTTTTTCGAGGCCGAGACGTTCCTGCGGTTCCGCGACCGCTGTGCCGCCGCGGGCATCGACGCGCCGATCATCCCCGGCATCCTGCCGATTGAAAACTGGTCGGGCGTGCGGAAATTCGCCACGCGCTGCGGCACTCCGATTCCGGCGTGGCTGGACGATTCCTTTGCCACCGCGGCCCGTGACGGACGCGAAGACCTGCTGGCCACCGCCTTGTGCACCGAGCTGTGCTGCGCCCTGATCGAGGAGGGGGTGGAAGACCTGCACTTCTATACCCTGAACAAGCCGCACCTGACCCGCGACGTGGCCCATGCCCTTGGCGTGTCCCCTGCGGTTCAGCTTGAGAATGTCGCCTGATCGGGCCACTTTGGCGCGGACCCGACAGAAGGATCCGCCATGCTGCGATTTGCCGACAGCCCCGACGACCTGCCCGACCGTGACCGTGTCACATCAATGTCGGGCCTTGCATTCATGCAGGCCGTGCGCGACGGCGCCCTGCCCTCGCCGCCACTGGCGCGGCTGCTGAATTATGGGGTCGACACCGTCGAAGACGGCCGCGTGGTGTTTCGCGGCACGCCGACCTTCGATCACTGCAACCCTGTGGGCACCGTTCACGGCGGCTGGTATGGCACCTTGCTGGACAGTTGCATGGCCTGCGCCGTGATGACCCGGGTGCCGCAGGGATCGGTCTATACGACGCTGGAATACAAGGTGAACATCGTTCGCGCGATTCCCCTTGGGACGGAAATCCTCGCGACCGGGTGGTGCGATCATTCGGGGCGCTCCACCGGCGTCGCCCACGGCGAAATCCGCAGCGCCGACGGCGAGACGCTGTTTGCGACGGGGTCCACCACCTGCCTGATCATGGCGGTCCGCGCGTGAGCGTGACCTTCCGCGCCGCTGTCACGGGCGATATTGCGGCGATCACCGATCTCTGGGACGCCGGCTGGCATCAGGGCCATGGGGCGACGGCGCCCGCCGCGCTGATCCGGCTGCGCACGCGCGACAGTTTCGCGGATCGGGTCGCCGCCCACCTGTGCGGCTGTTTCGTCGCCGAACACGACGGCGCGCTGGCGGGGTTCGTCATGCTGGAAGGCGCTGAGGTCTATCAATTCTACGTCGCCCCCGCGGCACAGGGCCGCGGCGTGGCCCGGACCATGATGGCCGAGGCCGAACACCGCCTGCACGCGCGCGGCATCACCGACGCCTGGCTGGCCTGCGGGGTCGGCAACGATCGGGCGGCGCGGTTTTATGCCAAATGCGGCTGGCGCGACGTGGGGCGGCGCCGCGAACCGATGGAAACCGCGGCCGGGCCGTTCATGCTCGAAATCATCCGTTTCGAAAAACGGCTGCCTTAGGGTCGTCGGCGGCGCTGGGGTGCACCGTCTCGCTTGGGTCGGCGCCGATCAACCTGGGCGCGCGGTTCAGAAACAGCCGTCCCCACCCGCCCATCGTCCCGGCCGACGGCGCATCCACGTCGCAGGGCAGCCGGCCACGCCACCCGGCAGGCAGCGGCAGGCCCCGCTCCTCGGCGCGCTCAAGCATCCAGACCAGTGGGATATTCGCCAGCGGGCGACATTGGGCACAACACAACTGATGCCCGCCGACATCGCCATGGCTGCCGCGAAACCACATCTGCACCAGGGTGCCGGGATATTCCGGGTCCGACTGCCACAGAACCGGGGCATAGGCGCGGCGCGTCTCGTCCAGGGCCAGCGCCTGGAAACCGCTGCGCACGCTGTGACCCAGCGCATGATTGTGGAACGCATGGTGCGGTTGCGAATAGCGCCACAGGATCGGCGCGCTCAGCCCCAGCGAGCGGACGGTGTCCCAGACACCGATCATCTCGATCTCGGTGTGGGGATGACAATGGGCCGACTGGAACGCGGCCAAAGCCGCGCCATTGGCCTGATCGCGATACAGCCGATACGCCTGGTTGATCGTGCGCGCCGTGGCCGATCCGCGCCGCACAAGGCCGACCCTGTCGATCACTCCGGCCAGGGACCGCACGGCGTAGGCACCGCGCGAATAGCCGAACAGGAAAATCCGATCGCCCGCGTGATACCGCGACGCCAGCGCGCCATAGGCCGTCTGGATCTGCCTGTTCAGCCCCTTGCCGGTGATCACGTGGCGCACGTGTTGCCAGGTGCGCCACTGGATGCCTTCCTCGTAGCGCACGGAAAGACCGGCGTGCACGCCCTGTTCGCTGAGCAGTTTCCACGTCAGCCCGGCGTTCGTCTCGCACCCCGGTTGCAGCGACGACATGGTGCCGTCGATGATCACGACATGATCGACAGGCCCGCGCGTGGTCGCCAGCGGGGTGTGGCGGATCCGGTGGTGGGGTTCGTTATTCTGCCGCAATCCGCCCCGCTTGATCGCTCAGAACCGACCACATCCGGTGCGGCGTAAACGGCATGTCGACCTGACGGATGCCGTTGTCCCACACGGCGTCCAGCACCGCGTTGGCCACGGCGGCCAGCGCGCCGACGGTGCCCGCCTCGCCACAGCCCTTCATGCCCAGCACGTTCGCGGTGGACGGCACGGGTTCGGTCGAGAAGGCGATCATCGGCATGGTGTCGGCCCGTGGCATGCCGTAATCCATGAAGGTCGCGGTCAGCAACTGGCCTGCCTCGTCATGCACCACGCGCTCGAGAATCGCCTGGCCGATCCCCTGCGCGACGCCACCGTGCACCTGTCCTTCGGCCAACATCGGGTTGATCAGGTTGCCGAAATCATCGACGACGGTATAGCGCTCGACGGTGACGGTGCCGGTCTCGGGGTCGATCTCGACCTCGGCGACATGGGCGCCGTTGGGGAACGACCGCCCCGGCAGCGTCGCCGTCTCGCGCACCTTCAGCAGATCGGCCCGCCCCTTGGCACGGGCCATTTCGGCGACCTCCAGCATGGTCGGGGTTTCGTTGCTGCCATCGACGCGGAAGCGTTCGTCATCGAAGGCGACCTTGCCGACATCGACGCCCAGGTCATCTGCCAGAAATTGCGAAAAGCCGGCGATGATCTTGGCCGTGGTCGCCAGCGTGGCGGAGTTTTGCGTCGTCACGGACCGTGACCCGCCCGTGCCGCCACCGGTGGCGATGCGATCGGAATCGCCCTGCACCACGGAAATCGCCGCCATCGGGATGCCGGTCTGGTCCGACAGGAAACGGGCAAACACCGTCTCGTGGCCCTGCCCGTTGGACTGCGTGCCGACATAGATCAGAACGGTGCCATCGTCGCAAAACTCGACTTCGGCGGTTTCCGACGGATCGCCGAGGATCGATTCGATGTAACAGCACACCCCCTGCCCCCGCAGCCTGCCCGCCTTTTGCGACTCCGCCCGGCGCGCCGCGAACCCGGCCCGGTCCGCGTGCTTCTCGGCCGCGCCCAGCACGCGCGCGAAATCGCCCACGTCATAGGTTTCGCCGGTCGCGGTGTCATAGGGGAAGCGGTCGGCCGGGATAAAGTTCTTGCGCCGCAGTTCCCACGGATCGACGCCCAATTCGCGGGCGGCGTAATCGATGATCCGTTCCAGCGCAAAGATCGCCTCGGGGCGACCCGCCCCGCGATAGGCGTCGACGCAGGCGGTGTTGGTGAAGATCCCCGTCGCATGCATCCAGACGGTCTGGATATCATAGACTCCGGTCAGAACCCGCGAGAACAGCTCGGTTTGGATCAACTGGGCAAAGGTCGAATTATACGCCCCCATGTTGCAAACCGACCCGATCCGATAGGCGGTGATCCGGTGATCCGCATCGAATGCCAGTTCGGCCTCGCTGACCAGGTCCCGGCCGTCGTTGTCGCTCAGCATGGCTTCGGTGCGGTCGGACATCCAGCGCACCGGCACGCCCAGCGCCTTGGCTGCGGCCGCGACCATGAAATACTCGGGATATGCGAACCCCTTCATGCCAAATCCGCCGCCCACGTCCGGGTTTGTGACGCGCACCTGTTCTTCGGGCAGGGCGAAGGCATCCGACAGGTCGGATTTCAGCCCCCAGACCCCCTGCCCCCCGAAACACAGGTGCAGACGGTCGTTTTCCCACTCGGCATAGGCCCCGCGTGGTTCCATGGAATTGCAGATGATCCGGTTGTCGTCGATGCGCAACTTGACGGTATGGGCGGCCGCGGCAAACGCCTTTTCGGTCGCTGCCTCATCCCCCGTGGCCCAGTCGAAGACCAGGTTGTCGGGCGCTTCGTCGTGCAGCGTCGCGCCGCCGGGCGCCACGTCGATCTTTGCCGGCAGGTCGGAATAGTCGAACCCGATCAGTTCGGCCGCATCCCGCGCCTGCGACAGGGTGTCGGCCACGACAAAGGCAAGGGGTTCACCCACGAACCGCACCTTGCCGCGGGCCAGGAACGGGCGCTGCGGGCCGGCACCCTTGGTGCCGTCCCGGTTGGTGACCTGGGTGAACTCCATGCCCAGCCGGACCCCCAGCCGTTCGGCATCGTCCGCGGTCAGCACCATCCTGACGCCGGGGGCCTCGCGCGCCGCGTCGACATCCAGCGCGTCGATGGTGGCATGGGCAACCGGCGAGCGGAACACCACACCGAACAACGCGTTTTCCGGCGCGATGTCATCGACATAGCGCCCCTGACCGGTGAGAAAACGAACGTCCTCGACCCGGGCGACGGATTGCGATTTGCCGAAACTGTCCATGGTATTCCCCCGCGTGATGTGACGTGGGGAACACTAGCGGCAAGCGGGGCCATGTCCAGCCCCGCCACCATGCCCGATCAAGCCGGATGGCTCAGCCCTTGAGCCCCATCACGGTCACCAGCTGGAAGTTGCCGAAGCCGTTGAACCGCGTGACGGTCGCCGTCGAATAGGCGCCCATGCCGTGGAACACCACGTAATCGTCTTCGGCCATGTCACCGGGCAACGACAGCTCGCCCGGCAAGCGGTCGACCGAATCGCAGGTCGGGCCGAACACGATGCGCCCGCGCCCCGGCTCCTGACGCAGGGCGCCGTCGGGTCCGCGCACCTCGGTTCGGTCGATGATCCCGATCAGCGGCAGTTCGGCCAAGCCGCCATAGATTCCGTCATTCAGGAACACGTGGGCATCGTCGCGGATCGCCCGCACCTGGGTGGCCAGACTGAAGGATTCCGCCACCAGACCGCGGCCCGGCTCGCACACGAGATCGGGGCGTGCGTCGCCAAAGGCTTCGCCGGTGACGCGGTCGATCAGCTCGAAGATCTGCTCGAGCATCGGCGCGACCTCGTTCAGCCGGTGCGACGGGAAGCCACCGCCGACATTCAGGCGCGCGATGGCGACCCCGGCGCGCGACGCGATGGACGCCGCGGTGCGGATATAGCTGTCCCATGCCATCGGATCAGTGCACTGGGTGCCCGGATGGAACGTCAGCGAGGCGATGTAGCCGGCCTCGTTCACCTGCGCCAGAAGGGCAACGGCGTCATCCTCGGTGGCTCCGAACTTGGCGCCGAAATCATAGGCGGCGCCGGCGACCGGCATCTTGAAGCGGACCGAGATTTCGGCGCCGACCGGAACGATCTCCATCAATTTCGCCAGTTCCGACTGACTGTCGACCGAATAGGAGGTCACACCAAGTTCGACGGCGCGCCGGATCTCGGAACGCGACCGGACCGGGTTGTGGTAATGCATCGCGGCACCGGGGGCGGCACGCCGGATCAGCTCGATCTCCCAGATCGAGGCGACATCATAGCCCTGGATCCCGGCGGCGGCGAGATTGGCGATCACCATCTCGTCCGGGTTCGACTTGACCGCATAGGTCACGAGACCCGGGAAACCGTCGAGAAAACGCCTGGCCGTCGTCTGCAACACCATGGGTGCGAAGAACAGCACCGGATCTTCCGGTTGTTCGCGGCTCAGGTATTCGGTCGGTGTCGTCCAGATGGTCTTGGAAAGGCCCATGTCGGTCTCCTCAGTCGGGTTGTGCGCTGCGTTCTCTTGCCCGTGTCACCGGTTGGGATGCGCCTTGGGGAAAGGTTCACCACACCAGGCCAGGTACGATACAACGCGCCCTTATCTCCTGAGTTTCGAGTGTGCATATGATCGCGGATTTGACCGATGGAAAGAGTTGAATTGTGCGGTATGATGGTGAAAATGACGAAATGATCGGGCAGAATGATGGACGAGCTTGACCAACGCCTTCTCGCGGCCCTCGCGGCCGACAGTTCCACCTCGACATCGCGCCTGGCGCGCCGGTTCAAGGTGGCGCGCTCGACCGTACAGGCGCGGATCGAACGGTTGGAGCGGACCGGGGTCATCGGCGGATACACGGTCAAGCTGGGCCGGGCGATCACGCGGACGCGGATTCGCGCAACGGTCCTGGTGAGTATCGACCTCAGATCCGGCGCGGCGGTGCAGGCGAAGCTGAAGACGATCCCGGAGGTCGAAGCCCTGCACACCACGTCGGGCCGGGTCGACCTGATCCTTCAGGTCGCCGCAGAAACCACCGAGGCCCTGGACGAGGTCTTGAACACGATCGCAAATGTCAGCGGAATACGTGGGACCGAGAGCCTGATCCACCTGTCCACAAAGTTCGACCGGGCCGTGTGATTTCCCTGAATGAGCGCCTGCGGCGCGCGCCATTTGCCGTGCGGGCAGATGGGTTCCTGCTGCCGGCCGCGTGGACCCTCGCGAGCGTTTTGCGACATTGCGACGGCGGATGAGTATTTCCGGCAAGAAAAAGCCAGGAGGAGGTGCGCCCCACCGAACGGATATCCTCCTGGCAGTGGGGCGGCTTTTCCTTGCACGGCCATCGGCTCTCCAGCCTGTTCCGCACGACCGACCTTGGCGCGTTAAGGTTAACGCGCAGTGAATCTCCTCGCTTTTTCTTGCTGAAAATACTCACGCGCGCAGCGCGTCCGACGCTCCGTCGCGCGCATCGGTCTTTCCCTTGGGCGCGACCTTCGCTAAGCAAACTGCCAAGCCAGAAGGAGGCGCGACAATGCCCATGGAAAAGACCTTTCACGCAGCTGCCGCCGAGAGCCGGCTTTATGACGCCTGGGAAGATGCGGGATGTTTCACGGCGGGCGCCAATGCCTCGCGCGCCGAAACGTTCTGCGTGATGATCCCGCCGCCGAACGTGACCGGGTCGCTGCATATGGGGCACGCATTCAACAACACGCTGCAGGATATCCTTGTGCGGTGGCACCGGATGCGCGGGTTCGATACGTTGTGGCAGGCGGGCACGGATCACGCGGGCATCGCCACGCAGATGGTGACCGAGCGCGACATGGCCGAGCATGGCGAGCCGACGCGCCGCGAGATGGGGCGCGAGGCCTTCACCGCCCGCGTCTGGGAGCAGAAGGTCAAGTCGCGCGGCACCATCATCGGCCAGTTGAAGCGCCTCGGTGCATCCTGTGACTGGTCGCGCGAGGCGTTTACCATGTCGGGCGCCCCCGGCGCGCCCGAAGGCGAAGAAGGCAATTTTCACGATGCGGTCATCAAGGTCTTTGTCGATCTGCACGACAAGGGGCTGATCTATCGCGGCAAACGGCTGGTCAACTGGGATCCCAAGTTCGAGACCGCGATTTCCGATCTCGAGGTCGAGAATATCGAAACCGACGGCCACATGTGGCATTTCAAGTATCCGCTGGCCGGTGGTGAAACCTATGAATATGTCGAGAAGGACGAGGACGGGAATATCCTTCTGATCGAGACCCGCGATTACATCTCGATCGCCACCACCCGCCCTGAAACGATGCTGGGTGATGGCGCCGTGGCGGTGCATCCGACCGATACGCGGTATGCGTCGATCGTCGGCAAGCTTTGCGAAATTCCGGTGGGGCCGAAGGAGCATCGCCGCCAGATTCCGATCATCACCGACGAGTATCCCGATCCCGCCTTCGGCTCGGGCGCGGTCAAGATCACCGGCGCCCATGACTTCAACGATTACGCCGTGGCCCAGCGCAACCGTATCCCGCTCTATTCCCTGCTGGACACCAGGGGCGCGATGCGCACCGATGGTCTGTCCTATGAAGACTCGGCCGTCCGCGCCGGCGCCCATGCGCGCGAGTGGGTCGAGATGCATCACGCCACCGAAGGCCGGTTCCAGTCGCCGAGCGAACAGCCGGTGCCGGACGTGTCCGACATCAACCTGGTTCCCGAAGCCTATCGCGGGCTGGACCGGTTCGAGGCCCGCGAGCGGATCGTCGCGGACATCACCGCCGAAGGTCTGGCCGTCATGGTCCGCGCCGCTCCCGAAGGCGATGACAGCGCCGTCTGCATGGCGCCCGAAGGCGGCGACTGGGTGCCCCTGGTCGAGGCCAAGAAGATAATGCAGCCGTTCGGCGACCGATCGAAGGTCGTGATCGAACCGATGCTGACCGATCAGTGGTTCGTCGATACCGCCCGTATCGTTCAGCCGGCCATCGACGCCGTGCGCTCGGGCGAGGTGACGATCCTGCCCGAACAGGACCGCAAGGTGTATTTCAACTGGCTGGAGAACATCGAACCCTGGTGCATCTCGCGACAGCTGTGGTGGGGGCATCAGATACCGGTCTGGTATGGCCTCGACCTGCATACGTCCAGTTTCCACGATGACGAAGGCGACAACGCGCTGGACGAAGTCGAACTGATGTCGTTGCTGACCAAGGACCATCTGGTTCATTCCGGCCATCGCCGCCATTGTGCCGCGGATCTTGCGGCGGTCACCGGCCGTTTTCAGGACGATCTGGCGTCGCTTCCCCATCCGCTCCACGTCGCCAGGGTAATCGAGGTGGCGGATCGTGAAACCGCCATCCACCGCCTGGCGGTTTCGCTGGCCGAATACAACGTCAGCCAGGATCCGACAAAGCTGGTCTATCCGGTCTGGCGCGATCCCGATGTTCTGGACACTTGGTTTTCCTCGGGGCTTTGGCCGCTCGGCACGCTGGGCTGGCCCGAACAGACGCCCGAGTTGCAGAAATACTTCCCGACCAACGTGCTGATCACCGGGTTCGACATCATCTTCTTCTGGGTCGCCCGGATGATGATGATGCAATATGCCGTGGTCGGGCAGAAACCCTTCGATACCGTCTATGTCCATGCCCTTGTCCGTGACGAGAAGGGCAAGAAGATGTCCAAATCGCTGGGCAACGTCCTGGATCCGCTGGACCTGATCGATGAATACGGCGCCGATGCCGTGCGTTTCACCCTGACGGCGATGGCGTCCATGGGGCGCGATCTGAAGCTGTCGACGGCGCGCATCGCCGGCAACCGCAACTTCGGCACGAAGCTGTGGAATGCCTTCCGTTTTGCCGAGATGAACAATGTGCCGTTCGGCACCGTCACCACCGCCGATCTGAAACCGACGCAGGCCGTCAACAAGTGGATCGTCGGGGAAACCGCCAAGGTCCGGGCCGAGGTTGACGCGGCGTTGTCGGGCTATCGCTTCAACGACGCGGCCAATGCGCTGTATGTCTTTGTCTGGGGCAAGGTCTGCGATTGGTATCTGGAACTGTCCAAGCCCCTGTTGCTGGACGGCACCGACGCGGAAAAGCGCGAAACCCGCGAAACTTTGGCCTGGGTGCTGGATCAATGCGTGATCCTGCTGCATCCGATCATGCCGTTCATCACCGAAGAGCTTTGGGGTCAGGGCAAGCGGGACAAGATGCTGGTCCACGCCGATTGGCCGACCTATGGCGATGAGTTGATCGACGCCGACGCAGACGCCGAGATGAACTGGGTGATTTCGCTGATCGAAGGCATCCGGTCGGTGCGCGGGGAAATGAACGTGCCCGCCGGGCTGACCGTCGATCTGCTGCGCCTTGACTCCGACGACGCCGGACGCCGGGCGTGGGACAACAACGCGCCGCTGATCCGCAAGCTGGCGCGGATCGAGAATCTGACCGATGCCGCCGAAGCGCCAAAGGGTGCTGCGACGATACCGGTTGCGGGCGGCACCTTTGCCCTGCCCCTTGCGGGGATCATCGACGCCAAGGCGGAACAGGCGCGGCTGGAAAAATCGCTGACCAAGGTCGACAAGGAGCTGTCGGGCCTTCAGGGACGGCTGAAGAACCCCAAGTTCCGCGCAAACGCCACCCCCGAGGTGGTCGAGGAAACCGAGGCGCAAGCCGCGGTCAAGACCGAGGAGCACGCGCGGCTGTCAGCCGCCCTGGCGCGGGTCAAGGAGCTGAGCTGAAACGAAACGGACGGGCCGTTCGCGCGGACGGCCCGGACATCGCTGGCGGAACGCAACCGCCGGGCGACGCCGGGCCTTCAGGTGCCCAGCATCCCCCATTCGATAATTACAAGCCACCACCCGAAACCCGTCAGAAGCCCGATCAGCAGCCATTTCACGGACGGGTATCGCCGCAGGTTCCCGTGGACATATTCGATCAACGATCCAAGAACGATTTCCATCCGCGCCCGCTCCAGACGATCCTGACTGGATGTGGGGCGCGGCGTCGCGCGGGGCAAGACCCGTCAGGGGCCTATTCGGCCGACACCGCCGCCATGACACCGCGCAATTCGGCCAGCCCGCGCATCCGCCCGATCAGCGGATAGCCGGGCATCCCCCGCACATCGAGATCGCCCAGCAGGTCCTGACCGTGATCGGGGCGCATGGGAATCTGCCAATCGGCGCGGCCTTCGGTGCGGCGCCGCTTCTCCTCACGCACAAGCGCGCGGATGGTGGCGATCATGTCGGTGTCACCCTCCAGATGCGCGGCCTCGAAAAAGCTGGACCGCGCGCCATGGGCGGGCGCGATCCGTTTCGTGTTGCGCAGGTGGGCGAAGTGGATCTTCTGCCCCAGCGCGTCGACAAAGGCAACCGGATCGAAATCGGGCGCCACGCCCAGCGATCCGGTGCAAAGGGTCGCGCCATTGGCCGGGCTGTCGACGGCCTCCAGCACCGTCCGGTAATCGGCAAGCGACGACATCACCCGCGGCAACCCCAGCAACGGAAACGGCGGATCGTCAGGGTGACAGCACAACCGCAGGCCAAGACGTTCGGCCGTGGGCACCACCTCGGACAGGAAATCGATCAGGTTGGCGCGCAGGCGGTCGGCGCCGATATCGGCGTAACGCCCCAGGTGATCGCGCACCTCGTCCAGCGTCCAGGCATCGTTGGCGCCGGGCAATCCCGCGACGATGTTGTCCTGCAATGCCTGCTTTTCGGTGGCGTGCATCTTCGACGCCTTTTCGCGGGCCGCCGAAATGCAGGGTTCGGGGTAATCGTCAAAGGCACCGGGGCGTTCGAGGACAAACAGATCGAAGGCGGCGAAATCCTCGAGATCGAACAGCATCGCCGTGCCGCCATGGGACTGGGGCGCGCGCAACGCCGTGCGCGTCCAGTCCAGCACCGGCATGAAGTTGTAGCACACGGTTTCGATGCCGGCGCCGGCAAGTTTCTCCAGCGTCTCGCGATAGGCATCCAGATGCGCGCGCCAGTCGCCGACCTGGGTCTTGATCGCCTCGCTGACCGGAACGCTTTCGACCACCTCCCACGCCAGGCCAGAGGCGCCGCCGCCGGGCAGCGCCGCGATCTGGGCCTGTCGCTTGGCGATCTCGTCCGCCGACCAGGCGGTGCCGGGTTTCAGGTGGTGCAACGCCGATACCACCCCTTCGACCCCGGCCTGCCGCATCTGGGCCGTGCTGACCGTGTCGGCAGGGCCGAACCATCTCCATGTCTGTCGCATCTGATGTCCCTATCTTTGGCGAAGCCGGTTGCGCACCCGCACGAACCCGCCGGGACTGACGACAAACGACAGCACGAAACCCGCAACGAAGCCACCCATTTCCGCCACCCAGAAATTGCCGCCCCCGAACAGGACCCCGAAGATCAGCTGGATGCCCAGAAGGAACCCGATCAGTGTGAACGCCCGCATCCGGTTCTGGCCCTGCGCGCCCAGCCCCGTCCACAAAAGGAAGGTATAGGATCCGATCAGCCCATAGACAGACGGATAGCCACCATAAAGTGCAATGGGCGATCCTTGCAGGAAGGTGTAGCACAACGCCCCCGCGATCGCGGCGCCGAAGAACACCACGAGAACGGCAAGCGGGTGAAACACCTCGGCCACCATCTTGCCCAGGGCCAGCAGGAACACCAGCACGAACAGGACATGGGTGAAATCCTGATGCACGAAGGGATAGGTGACAAAGCGCATCACCTGGTCCGGCGGATATTGCCCCAGCTCCATCATCTGCTGAAGGATCTGCGGCGCAAAGGCGAACCGGTTCAGCGCCTCGAGCCGCCAGCCGACCCCGGCAGCTCCCCCCAGTATCCCGCGCGAGGCAAGCTGCATCACCACCTCGATGCCGAAGATGGCCAGGGCCAGTGTCACCACCATGGGCGGCAGCGGGTTGACCGGCGATGCGTTGCGATCTGGATCCATCGGGGGGCCTTCCTTGACGGGGAACGGCCCCATGGGTAAGCGAAGCCGAACGGAATATCCAGACGGAGCACGTACCATGACCGAACAGACCCAGCGGACCGGTTTCACGCCGCGCGTCTTTTCCGGCATCCAGCCGTCGGGCGGCCTGACGCTGGGCAATTACCTCGGTGCCATCAAGCGCTTTGTCGACATGCAGGACCGCGGTCTGAACGGCCAGCCGGTGGAAACCGTGTATTGCATGGTCGACCTGCACGCGATCACGGCCAAGCTTCACGACCCTGAAACCCTGCGCCGCAACACGCGCGAGCTTTGCGCCGGGTTCATCGCCGCCGGGGTCGACCCGGAGAAATCCGTGCTGATCAATCAGAGCCAGGTGCCCGAACACGCGCAACTGGCGTGGATCTTCAATTGCGTGGCGCGCATGGGGTGGATGCAACGCATGACCCAGTGGAAGGACAAGGCCGGCAAGAACAGCGAGAATGCATCGCTCGGCCTGTTCGCCTATCCCGCGCTGATGGCCGCAGACATCCTGATCTATCACGCCACCCACGTGCCCGTGGGCGAGGATCAGAAACAGCATATCGAGCTGACCCGCGACATCGCGGCCAAGTTCAACCACGACTACGGTGTCGACTTCTTCCCGATCACCGAGCCGGTCATCGAGGGTGCCGCGACCCGCGTCATGTCGCTCCGCGACGGCACCAAGAAGATGAGCAAGTCCGACCCGTCCGATGCCAGCCGCATCAACATGACCGACGATGCCGATGCCATCGCGAAGAAGATCCGCAAGGCCAAGACCGACCCCGAGCCCCTGCCCGAAACGCTGGACGGCCTGAAGGATCGACCCGACGCGCGCAACCTGGTGAACATCTTCGCAGGCCTGTCCGATATCAGCGCCGAAGACGCGATTGCCCAGGTCGCCGGTCAGCAGTTCGGACAGTTCAAACCGATGCTCGCCGACCTTGCAGTTGCCAAGCTGGCCCCGATTTCGGAAGAAATGGCGCGCCTGATGCAGGACACGGCCGAGATCGACGCGATTCTCAACCGTGGCGCCAGCCGCGCCCGTGAAATCACTGCGCCGGTTCTGAAACGCACCTATGACATTGTCGGCATGGTGGGCTGATCGCCCATCGGGCTTTTTCTTGCCTCAAATACTCTCGCCGAAGGCGAACCCGTTGCATGTTGCAGCGGAAGACGCCTCCGGCGGGAGTATTTTCAGCAAGAAAAAACGGGCTTGGTTTCAGAACGGCATCGGATGCAACCTGTGGGTTGCCGCGATATCGTCGAGAACGTGGTCCGACAGGGTCACGTCGGCCGCCCCCAAGGCCAGATCCAGTTGCGCAAGCGACGTCGCGCCGAAAATCGGGATCGTCGTGAACGGCCGTGTGCGGGTCCACGCCAGGGCCATCTGCGCCGGGTTCAGCCCATGCTTGGCCGCGACCGCCAGGTAGGCATCGACCGCCGCCGCCGCGCGGTCGGTCTTGCGCCCGCCGAGATCGGGGTTGAGGCTCATCCGTGATCCCGAGGGAATGTCGCCTTTTTGATACTTCCCGCTCAAAAGCCCGGCCGCCAAGGGCGTATATGCCAGCAAAGTGACATCTTCATTATGCGCCGTCTCGGCCATGTCGGTGTCGTATGCGCGGCACAGCAGCGAGTATTCGTTTTGCATCGACGCGACGCGGGGCCCGCCGGTGGCCGCCGCCGCCGCGTTCCATTTCATCGTGCCCCAGGCGGTTTCGTTCGACAGGCCGAAGGCGCGGATCTTGCCCTCGTCCACCAGCGCCCTGAGCGTCTGCATCACGTCGGCCATGTTGTCTTCGATTTCGGTCGTCACCTGCGCCGTCGGATCATAGTTCCAGATCCGGCGGAAGTGATAGGATCCACGGTTCGGCCAGTGCAACTGATACAGATCGACGTAATCCGTGTTCAGCCGTTGCAACGATCCGTTCAGCGCAGCGCGCAGGGTGGCGCCCGTCACCGGTTGCCCCTCGCGCACGAATTTTTCGTTGTAGCCCGAACATTTGGTGGCCAGCACAACGTCGCTGCGCCGCCCGGTCCTTGCGATCCATGAGCCGACGATGCTTTCGGTGTCACCGACGGTCTCTTTCGCCACCGGGTTGACCGGATACATCTCGGCCGTGTCCCAGAAGTCGCAGCCGGCCGCCAATGCGCGATCCATCTGGGCGTGGCCTTCGGCCTCGGTGTTCTGGCTGCCCCAGGTCATTGTTCCAAGGCAGAATTCCGACACCTCGATCCCGGTATCGCCCAGCTTCAGTCGTTTCATCACGCTCTCCTTTTTCGCATCGCGGAAGGAGTAGCGCCTGGCGCGGCGATGTCCATGGCCGCGCCGCCGATCCGTCAGAGCGACACGGAAATCCCGCCGTCCACGAACAGGGTGTGACCGTTGACAAAGCTGGAGCCGGGCCCGCACAGGAAGATGCAGGCGGCGACCAGTTCCTCGACGCGGCCCCAGCGGCCGGCGGGGGTGCGCTTGGCCAGCCATGCCGTGAACTCGGGGTCGTCGACCAGCGCCTGGTTCAGGGGTGTCTCGAAATATCCCGGCGCGATGGCGTTGCACTGCAACCCGTGTTTTGCCCAATCGGTCGCCATGCCCTTGGTCAGGTTGCCGACCGCGCCCTTGGACGCGGTGTAGGGCGCGATGCCGGGGCGCGCCAGGGCGGTCTGGACCGATGCGATGTTCACGATCTTGCCCGCGCCGCGCCCGATCATGTGGCGCGCGACGGCCTGCCCGACCAGGAATACCGAGGTCACGTTGGTCTTCATCAAGCGTTCGAAGGCATCGGGCGGAAAATCTTCCAGGGGCGTGCGGTGCTGCATGCCGGCGTTGTTCACCAGGATGTCGATCGCACCGCTGTCCTTTTCGAAGCCGTCGATCGCGCTGGCCACGGACCCCGCGTCGGTCACGTCGAAGGCCAGCGTGTGAACCGTTGCGCCGGCGTCGCGCAGCCGGTCCGCCGCGGCCGACAGCTTGGCCTCGTCGCGGCCGTTCAGCACGATTTCGGCGCCCGCCGCCGCCAGCCCTTCGGCCAGCGCATAACCGATGCCCTGCGATGATCCGGTGACCAATGCGCGTTTGCCTTCAAGACGGAAAAGATCGACTCCGCTGACCATGACACTCTCCTCTTTGGATCTCGACATCCGGGTTCACCGGCTTTTATGATAACGATAACAAACCCTGTCAACCTGCGCCGGAGGCCGCCCCATGTCCGCATCCCAAGTCATCGTTGCCCACGGGCCCAAGGATCTTCGGCTCGAGACGCGCCCCGACGAGACGCCCGGTCCGGGGCAGGTTCTGATCGCCATGGCGGCCGGCGGAATCTGCGGATCGGACCTGCATTATTACAACCACGGCGGCTTTGGCACCGTGCGTCTGAAAGAACCTATGATCCTGGGACATGAGGTATCGGGGGTCATCACGGCGCTGGGTGACGGTGTCAGCGACCTGCGCGAGGGGCAGTTGGTTGCCGTTTCGCCCTCGCGGCCCTGCGGTCATTGCCGGTTCTGCCAGGAGGGCGCGCAGAATCATTGCCTGAACATGCGGTTCTATGGCTCGGCCATGCCGTTTCCCCATATCCAGGGGGCGTTCCGCCAGACGCTGGTCGCCGACGCCAGCCAATGCGCCCCCGCCGACGGGCTGAGCGCGGGCGAGGCAGCGATGGCCGAACCGTTGGCCGTCTGTCTGCACGCCACGCGGCAGGCCGGCGAGATGCTGGGCAAGCGGGTGCTGGTCACCGGATGCGGACCGATCGGGTTACTTTGCATCCTGGCCGCGCGCCGGGCCGGGGCAGCGGAAATCGTCGCCACCGATCTGGCCGATTTCACGCTGGGCATCGCGGCCGCGAACGGCGCCGACGCCACCGTGAACGTCGCCACCACGCCCGATGGTCTGGCGCCCTGGACCCACGACAAGGGACAGTTCGACGTCTTGCTGGAATGCACCGGCAGCCCACAGGCCCTGGCCGGTGCGGTGCCCGCCATGAAACCCAGCGGCACCATCGTGCAGGTCGGCATGGGCGGCGACATGACCCTGCCGGTTCAGGCAATCACCGCCAAGGAACTGTCGCTGAAGGGATCGTTCCGCTTCCACCCCGAATTCTTCACCGGGGTGGAATTGATGCGCAAGGGGCTGATCGATGTCAAACCGCTGATCAGCCACACCATGGGCATGGCCGATGCCACGGCCGCGTTCGAACTGGCCGGCGACCGGTCGCAGGCCATGAAGGTGCAGATCGCCTTTTCCGGCTGATCCGTCGCGCCTTATTCGAAGGTCGTCGCACCGATCGCGGACAGGGCGGCGTTGGCAACCTCGACGTCCTGTGCGCTGGTGCCCGATCCGATGCCGATGCCGCCGGCCAGAACGCCGCCGATCATGATCGGCAGACCGCCGGGCAGCGACGTGATGTTGTTCTGGGTGGCCGACACGATGCGGTCGCGGATCGCTTCGGGCACATTGGCGCTGGGGGCCGAGATCGAGGCCGAGGTGCGGGCCTTGGTGCGCGCGCTCTTGAACGACAGGTATTTTGCGCCGCTCATACGCAGGCTGCCCAGTTCGACACCGCTGGCGTCGACGATCACGATACACTGGGGCTGGCCCATCTTTTCGGCCTTGTCGACCGCGGCCGACAGCATGGCCATCACGCCGGTGTGGGTCAGGCGGGTTGTCTGCTCACTGAATACCATAGGTTGTTCCTTCGCTCTTTAACCTTTGTCGCGCTGACGCTACCAATGGAGCACGCACAGTGCCAGAGCGGACCGACAAATGACCTTCTTTCACAGCGACGATCCCGTGTTCGACACCTATGTCCTCGGCAACGCGCCTCTGAAACGGTGGGCAACGGGGTTCGACGGGGTGGAAGGGCCGGTGTGGTTCGGCGATGCGGATTGCCTGTTGTTTTCCGACATTCCCGACAACCGGATCCTGCGCCGGAACGATGCCGGCGCGATCTCGACCCATCGTGCGCCAAGCAATTACGCCAACGGCCACACCCGCGACCGGCAAGGGCGGCTGGTGTCGTGCGAGCATGGCACGCGGCGTGCCACGCGCACCGAATGGGACGGCAGCATCAGCGTGATCGCCGACAGTTTTCGAGGCAAGCGTCTGAATTCATCCGGCCGCGCCAAGCACCGGCTGTTCATCACTGCAACGACCAGCCTCTATTCCATCACACTCAACCGTCAAGGGGTTCAGACACCATGAGCAAACCACGCATCGGCCTGCTGGGCCTGGGAACCATGGGCCGCGCCCTGGCCCTGAACATCGCGGAAAAGGCCGAGCCGCTGGCGGTGTATAACCGCACCCAGGCCAAGACCGACGACTTCATCGCCCATACCCGGCAACACACCCCCGATCTGGCGGACAAGCTGATCCCGGCGGACACGCTGGAAGGGTTCGTCGAGGCGATGCAAAGCCCCCGCGCGATCATCCTGATGGTGCAGGCGGGCGAACCGGTGGACCAGCAGATCGCCGCCCTGCGCCCCCTGCTGAACGACCAGGACCTGATCATCGACGCGGGCAACGCGAACTTTCACGACACCAACCGGCGCGCGGCCGAAGCCGTCGAAGCGGGCGTGCCGTTTCTGGGCATCGGCGTGTCCGGTGGGGAAGAGGGCGCACGCCATGGCCCGTCGATCATGGGCGGTGGGCCCAAGCCGGCCTGGGCCATGGTCGAAGACACCCTCAAGGCCATCGCCGCGGATTACGAAGGCACCCCCTGCGCCACCTGGATGGGCGAAGCGGGCGCGGGCCATTTTGTCAAGTCCGTGCACAACGGCATCGAATATGCCGACATGCAGATGATCGCCGAAATCTACGGCGTGTTCCGGGACGGGCTGAACTGGTCGGCCGAACAATGTGGCGATGTCTTCGCGCGCTGGAACGACGGCCCGCTGCAATCCTATCTGATCGAGATTTCTGGCAAGGTCGCCGATGCCATCGACCCCGACTCGGGCAAGCCGATGCTGGACGTGATCCTGGACCGCGCCGGTCAGAAGGGCACCGGCCGCTGGACCGTGATCGAGGCCCAGCACCTGGGCGCCCCCATCCCGGTGATCGAAGCGGCGGTCACCGCCCGAAACGTCAGCGCGAAACTGCCCCTGCGCCAGCGCGGACAGGACGTGTTCGGCGCAGCCCCCGTGGGCCTGACCACCGACATCCTGTCGGTCGACACCCTGGAAGGCGCGATGATCGCCGGCAAGATCATGTGTTATGCCCAGGGCTTCGACCTGTTGCACGCGGCCAGCAAGACGTTCGACTGGAACCTGCCCATGCCCGAAGTCGCGCGCGTCTGGCGCGAGGGCTGCATCATCCGTTCGTCGATGCTGAACGACATGGCGACGGCCCTGACGGATCAGCCCGACGACAACCTGATCTTCGCGCCGTTCTTCCGCGACCTGATCGTCAAGCACACCCCGGCCCTGCGTCATACGGTTGCGACCGCCTTGGCCCACGGCCTGCCGGTCCCGGCCCTGTCGGCGGCCCTGACCTGGTTCGACATGACGCGCACCGCGCGTTCGACCGCGAACATGATCCAGGGCCAGCGCGACTTCTTCGGCGCCCATGGCTTTGAACGCCTGGACAACGACGGCAAGGATTTCCACGGGCCCTGGGGCAGCGTTGCCTGACCGGCCCGCGAACCCCGATCTGACAGCGCGGCGTCGCACAGACCGTGGTGATACCGCAAACGCCGCCGGGTTTACGTGGTAACAACCCGGCGGACATGGGCGCGGATCGTTTCGTCATGGGGGGCGGCGTCCGTTTCACCCGAAACCGCCGTCTTGCGCGAACCGCGGCTGTTCCCTCCGCGCCCGACGGGATAAACTGGCGCGGCCGGGGGCACGGGTTGCCCTGTATTCCCCTTGCAAAATTGCGCTCCGCGCGCCATTCCAATAAGCTGACCCAGCACCGGACACCGCCCCGATGACCAAGCTTTCCCTGATCCGAAATTTCTCCATCGTCGCGCACATCGACCATGGCAAATCCACCCTTGCCGACCGGCTGATCCAGCTGACCGGCACGGTGGCCGAACGCGACATGAAGGAACAGATGCTCGATTCGATGGATATCGAACGCGAGCGCGGCATCACGATCAAGGCCAACACGGTCCGCATCGATTATCCGGCCAAGGACGGCAACACCTATATCCTGAACCTGATCGACACCCCCGGCCACGTCGATTTCGCCTACGAGGTGTCGCGGAGCATGCGTGCGGTCGAAGGCTCGCTTCTGGTGGTAGACGCGACGCAAGGGGTCGAGGCGCAGACCCTCGCCAACGTCTATACCGCCATCGACGCGGATCACGAGATCGTGCCGGTGCTGAACAAGATCGACCTGCCCGCCTCGGAGCCCGAGCGGGTCAAGGAACAGATCGAGGACGTCATCGGCATCGACGCTTCGGACGCCGTGGAGATTTCGGCCAAGACCGGCATCGGCATTCCCGACGTGCTGGAAGCCATCGTGCACCGCCTGCCCGCCCCGAAAGAAGGCGACCCCGACAAGCCGCTGAAGGCGATGCTGGTCGATTCGAAATACGACCCCTACCTGGGCGTCGTGGTCATCGTCCGGGTGATCGACGGCATCCTGAAGAAGGGGCAGAAGATCCGCATGATGAAGACCGGCGGCTTGTACGAGATCGACAAGGTCGGCGTCTATCGCCCGGCCATGGTGGACGTCGCCGAACTGGGCCCCGGCGAAATCGGGTTCCTGACCGCGCAGATCAAGCAGGTGCGTGACACCCGCGTCGGCGACACCATCACGACCGAAAAGAAGGGTTGCGAGACCGCCCTGCCCGGCTTCAAGCCGTCGATTCCGGTGGTGTTCTGCGGGTTGTTCCCCGTGGACGCCAACGACTTCGAGGACATGCGCGACGCGATCGAGAAGCTGGCCCTCAACGACGCCTCCTTCACGTTCGAGATGGAAACCTCGGCCGCGCTGGGCTTCGGCTTCCGCTGCGGCTTTCTCGGGCTGCTCCACCTCGAGGTGATCCGCGACCGGATCGAGCGGGAATACGACATCGACCTGATCACGACGGCGCCCTCGGTCGTCTATAACATCCACATGCGCGACGGCGAAGTGATCGAACTGCACAACCCCGCCGACATGCCCGACCCGGCGAACATCGAAAGCATCGAAGAGCCGCGCATCAAGGCGACGATCCTGGTGCCCGACGAATACCTGGGCGACGTGCTGAAGCTGTGCCAGGACCGGCGCGGCATCCAGTTGGACCTGACCTATGCCGGGTCGCGTGCCATGGCTGTCTATGACCTCCCCCTCAACGAAGTTGTGTTCGATTTCTACGATAGGCTGAAAAGCGTTACCAAAGGGTATGCGTCGTTCGATTACCAGATGATCGGCTATCGCGCCGACGCGCTGGTGAAAATGTCGGTGCTGGTCAACGACGAACCCGTCGACGCCCTGTCGATGATGGTGCACCGCGACCGCGCCGAAGGCCGCGGCCGCGCCATGTGCGAAAAGCTGAAAGAGCTGATCCCCCGCCACATGTTCAAGATCCCGATCCAGGCTGCCATCGGCGGCCGGGTGATCGCCCGCGAAACCCTGTCGGCGATGCGCAAGGACGTGACGGCCAAATGCTATGGCGGAGACGCCACCCGCAAGCGCAAGCTGTTGGACAAGCAGAAGGCCGGCAAGAAGAAGATGCGCCAGTTCGGCAAGGTCGAGATCCCGCAGCAGGCGTTCATCAATGCGCTGAAGATGGATGGGTGAGAAACGTCTGAGGTCGCTTGAACCGCGTTATAATTGGTTCGATATAGCAGCTCCCAGCTGGAGGAGTATTCGAACGGTAATTGACCATTCAGCCATTCGACGCCTATACGTCTGGCTTCTTATCGTTCCGACACTTGCGAAAATCTTCAACAATGCTCCAGAACGCCTAACTTTCGGACCATTTTCAGAAGCCGAATACCTTACGTTATTGCTTCAATTTCCCTTCACTTGGTACTATTACTATTTCTCAGCGGTATTGTTTTTTGTAACTTATATTCTTTACTTAATAGGCTGTCCAAAATTTATAAAGGAATTTAGAGGCCCGACGAGCGTTGTTGCCTCTGGTGAAACGCTGGCGACTCTAACCGAAACCGTTAGATCTTCCTTATTCAAATTTCACCAAAAACCACCCTATTATTATTCGATTTCTGGAAGTTATTTACGTGAAATATCGTATCCTTATGGACAACCAAATCCCGAGGCTTTCAGGGAATGGCACGATACAGGAACGGTTCAAAACTGGAATTTGATGTTTTATTTGGATCAGCCGCAAGTGTCGCCGAATGGATTGGTAAACGCAGGCACCGAACGCTACCTCGGGCCACAAAATGCCGGGAAGCAAGAGATAGAAAAAGAGCAATTCATCAAGGAAATATCCGGTCATTTATTTTTAATACTTGATTACGCAAACTTACATTTTCGAATTTTGTGTGCGGCGCTTATTTTAGTCGGCGCCCTTGCTTTAATAATTCCATCGGTTCAAGGATTATCTTTTGTTATTCGCTCGTTTTTAAGTTCGTTTGGATGAAAACTGGCAAGCGCGTTCGGCGTGCGTGCGCGCACGCGCCGCCTGACGCTTACGCCGCAGCCGCCATAATACGGTGCTTGGAATTATGCGCCCAACGCGTTCATTTGAGGGAGCGGAGCGATCACGTCGAACTTCATACGCGGGTTATACGCTGTCTCGACGTCACCCCCGCACCCCTGAAAACTGCGCCTTCCATGTCTCCCGCTCCTCGTCCGTGATCTTCCTGAACGTCACATCGGGCACGGTGAACGTGTGACCGGCGGGCAGCGCCTCGAGTGCAGCTGCCACGTCGTCGGGCCATCCGGCGTCCTCCACGCCCATTGCCTCTGAAATCTCGGCCGCGGCGTCGGGGATGAAGGGGCGCGAGAGGATCGCGTAGAGGCGGATCAGGTTCAGGGACAGGCGCACCATCGCGGCGGCGCGGTCGGGGTCTGTCTTGAACACCGTCCAGGGCGCGTTGAGTTGCAGGTATTCGTTGCCCGCGGCCCAGATGCCGCGCAACTCGGCCGCGGCCTTGCGGATCTCGATGGCTTCCATGTGCCTCTCATAGGCGCGCACGCGGGTGGTCAGGTCGGCGATCAGGGCGGTTTCGGCCTCGCCGAACGCCCCGCCCTCGGGCACGACCTCGCCGAATTTCGAGCGGCAGAACTTGGTCACGCGCGAGACGAAATTGCCCAGAACATCGGCCAGATCCTTGTTCACCGAGGCCTGGAAATTCTCCCAGGTGAATTCGGTGTCCGAGGATTCGGGCGGATGGGACAACAGCCACCAGCGCCAGTAATCCGACGGCAGGATCGACAGCGCCTGGTCCATGAACACGCCGCGCCCCTGCGAGGTGGAAAACTGCCCGCCTTCGTAGTTCAGGTAATTGAACGACTTGATGTAATCGACCAGCTTCCAGTCCTGCCCTTCGATCCGGTTGGCGCCCATGATGGTCGCCGGGAACGACAGGGTGTGGAACGGCACGTTGTCCTTGCCCATGAACTGCACATAGCGCACGTCGTCGGCGCCGCGGGTCGTGCGCCACCAGCGTTCCCATGCGGCGTCATCCAGCCCCTGTTCGGCCGCCCATTCACCCGCACAGGCGATGTATTCGATGGGGGCATCGAACCAGACATAGAACACCTTGCCCTCCATCCCCGGCCAGGGATCGTCGCCCTTTTGCACCGGCACGCCCCAGTCCAGATCGCGGGTGATGCCACGGTCCTGAAGGCCATCGCCGTCGTTCAGCCACTTGCGCGCGATCGAGGTGGTCAGGACCGGCCAGTCGGTCTTGGAATCGATCCAGTCCGACAGTTCGCCGCGCAGGTTCTTCTGCATCAGATACAGGTGTTTCGTCTCGCGCACCTCGAGGTCGGTCGAGCCGGAAATCGCCGAGCGCGGATCGATCAGGTCGGTCGGATCCAACTGCTTGGTGCAGTTTTCGCATTGATCGCCCCGCGCCCGGTCATAGCCGCAGTTCGGACAGGTACCCTCGATATAACGATCCGGCAGGAAACGCCCGTCGGCAATGGAATAGACCTGCTTTTCCGACACTTCGCGGATCAGCCCCGCTTGGTCCAGCATGGCGGCGAAATGCTGGGTCAGGCGGTGGTTCTGTGGCGAGGATGACCGCCCGAACTTGTCGAAGGACAGCCGGAAGCCGTCGGACAGCTCTTTCTGCACGCCCCACATGCGCGCGCAGTAGTCCGCGACAGGCTCGCCCGTCTTGGCAGCGGCCAGTTCGGCGGGGGTGCCGTGTTCGTCGGTGGCACAGAGAAACAACACTTCGTGGCCGCGCTGGCGCATGTAACGGGCATAGAGGTCGGCGGGCATCTGGCTGCCCACCAGGTTGCCGAGGTGCTTGATCCCGTTGATGTATGGAATTGCCGATGTGATGAGGATGCGTGCCATGACCTGCCTGCTTTCGTGCGCGTTGCGCCCCGTCTAACCCAAGGCTGCACCAAGGGCTAGCGGTGACGCGCACGTCCCCGAGCGCACTGGCGCGAAAAGCGGGCGGCGGCCGGAGATCGAAGGCCGACCGCGCACCCCGTCGTGCAGGTCTGTCCCTACCCCTTGCGGCGCGGTGTGCTGTCGGGGCCTTTGCCCGGGCGGACACCGAACGCCTTGCCACCGGGTTTCGCGCCGGGCTTGCCCATCGGTTTGCCAAAGGGTTTTCCGCCCGGCTTACCCGCCCGGGGACCGGGCTTGCCAGCCTTGGCGCCCGGCGGCACGAACCGCTTGGACGGATCGCGCGCGTCGGCTGCGGGTTTCGCCGCAGGTTTGCCGCCGGCGGCCTCGGGCCGCGCATAGGGTTTGCCCGCCGGCTTTGGCTTGCGCGGCTTGTCGGATTTTTCCCAGGGCTTGCCATCGGCGGGACGCGCGGGTTTGTCCCACGATTTCGCACCCGCGGCGCGGGGCGCTTTGCCTTCTGGCTTGTCGGCCTTCTTCCAGGGCTTCTTCACCTTGTTGTCAGGTTTGGCGGCATATGCGGCCTTGGGTTTTGCTGGCGCATCCGTCGATGGTTTCGGCTTTATCGCAGCGTCGGGTTTCGGCGCTTCCATCTCGACGGGCTTTGGCGCGCGGTATTTCTCGGCCGGTTTCGCCTCGGCGTCCGCCGTGTCGGGGTTGTCGGGCTGCCAGCGCGGCTTGGCCGGGCGGTCGGGCCGCTCGGCCCGGTCGGGACGCGCGCCGCCTTCGGGGCGGGGACCGCGCGGCGCGAATTCCGGGGCGCGGTCCAGCTTTTTCAGCGCGGTGCCGCCTTCCAGCGTCATCGCGGGACCGATGGCCCTGAGGAATCCATCGGCGCTGGCCTGCGTGATCTCGACGAAGCTTTCGTTATGCTGAATCCGGATCGCGCCGATATCGTCCTTGGACAATCCGCCCGCCTTGCACAGCATCGGCAGCAGCCAGCGGGGTTCGGCATTCTGCGACCGGCCGACCGCGATGGAAAACCACACTGACGGGCCGAACGGTGCGCGGGGCGGCGGCGGGGCGCCGGGGTCGGACAGGTCTTCGGGGGCCGACTGGCGGGTGCGGAACAGGCGCATGTAGGCGGCGGCGATCTTGTCGGGCGCGTGCATGTCCAGCAGGCGTTCGGCGAAGATCGCTTCCTCTTCCGAGATATCCTCGTCCCAGATCGGATCCTCGAGCAGGCGCTCTTCGTCCTTGGCGCGCACGTCGTCGGCCGAGGGCGGCACGGTCCATTCGGCCTTGACCTTGGCGCCCTGCAACAGCCGTTCGGCCTTCTTCCTGACCTTCTGTGGCACGATCAGCGCCGACACGCCCTTGCGCCCTGCCCGGCCGGTGCGGCCCGAGCGATGCAGCAGCGTTTCGGAATTGCTGGGCAATTCGGCGTGGATGACCAGTTCGAGGTTCGGCAGGTCGATCCCGCGCGCGGCTACGTCGGTGGCGACACAGACCCGGGCCCGGCCGTCGCGCATCGCCTGCAAGGCGTGGGTGCGTTCGTTCTGGGTCAGCTCACCCGACAGCGCGACGACGGAAAAGCCGCGGTTGGAAAAGCGGGTGGTCAACCGGTTCACCATGGCGCGGGTGTTGCAGAACACCAGCGCGTTGGGCGCCTCGAAGAAGCGAAGCACGTTGATGATCGCGTTCTCGGCGTCCTGCTGGGCCACGGTCATCGCCTGATAGGAAATGTCCGAGTGTTGCGATTTCTCGGCGGTGGTCGAGACGCGCACGGCGTCCTTCTGGTAATTCTTTGCCAGCGTCGCGATGGCCTTGGGCACCGTGGCGCTGAACAGCAGGGTGCGGCGGGTTTCCGGCGCTTCGCCCAGGATGAATTCCAGATCCTCGCGGAAACCGAGGTCCAGCATCTCGTCGGCCTCGTCCAGAACGACGGCGCGCAGGGCGTCCATCTTCAGCGATCCGCGCATGATGTGGTCGCGCAACCGGCCCGGCGTGGCGACGACGATGTGCGCGCCCCGGTCCAGCGCGCGGCGTTCGTCGCGCATGTCCATGCCGCCGACACAGGAGGTGACGACCGCGCCAGTATTGGCATAGAGCCACATCAGCTCACGCTTGACCTGCAACGCAAGCTCGCGCGTGGGGGCGATGATCAGGGCCAGCGGTGCATCGGCGGCACCGAAGCGGCCGTCGTCGTCCAACAGCGTCGGGCCGATGGCAAGACCGAAGCCCACGGTCTTGCCCGATCCCGTCTGTGCCGACACCAACAGGTCGGCACCGTCCAGCGCGGCATCGGTGACGGCCTGTTGAACGGGGGTGAGGGTGTCATAGCCGCGGGCGGCAAGGGCGTCGGAAAGTGTCTGGATCACGGCAATCACATCTGCTGTTCGGGGTGCGGCGGGCCAACGACCGGAACATCCGGCGGCACGGGGCCATGCAAGCCAAGGCGCATATCGCCTTCGGCCCCGAATGTATAGCGCCAATGCAGGCGGCGGCGAACATCCGGCGCGTTACCTGTCGTCCTGCCCTTGCGACCGGACCGGGGGTCGCAAGGGCGGATGCCTCCGGCGGGAGTATTTCCGTCAGTAAGAAATACCGGCCGGGCGCGTCAGATCAGGCGGCCCTTTTCAAGGCGCAGGGTGCGGTCCATCCGGGCGGCCAGATCCAGATTGTGGGTCGCGATCACCGCCGACAGGCCGGTTTCGCGCACCAGTTCCATCAGTGCGGCGAACACCCGGTCCGACGTGGTCGGATCGAGGTTGCCGGTGGGTTCGTCGGCCAGCAGCAGGCGCGGCTTGTTCGCCAACGCCCGGCACAGGGCGACGCGTTGCTGTTCGCCGCCGGACAATGCCGAGGGGCGATGGTGGGCGCGCGGCGCGGCGCCGACGCGGTCGAGCAGGTCCATCGAATAGGCATCGGCGGTCGCACGGTCGATGCCTGACGCCAGTTGCGGCAGCGTGATGTTTTCCAGCGCCGTGAATTCGGGCAGCAGGTGGTGGAACTGATAGACGAAACCGATGTCGGCGCGGCGTGCGCGGGTGCGGCGGCGTTCGCCGAGACCGGTCATGTCTTCGCCGCCCAGCAGGACACGTCCGCTGTCGGGCGTGTCAAGCAGGCCCGCGATATGCAGCAGGGTGGATTTGCCGGCACCCGAAGGGGCGATCACGGCCACCACCTCGCCGCGCTGCACGCTCAGCGATGCGCCGGTCAGCACCGCCACCTCGTTCACCGCGCCGCGGTTGTAGACCTTTTCGAGGGTGTCGAGGTGCAGGATCGGATCACTCATAGCGCAGCGCCTCGACCGGGTTCATCCGCGCGGCGCGGCGGGCCGGGAAGATGGTGACGATGAACGACAGGCCCAGCGCCAGCGCCATCGCCGACAGCACATCCGCCAGTTCCAGCTTGGCCGGCAGCGCATAGATGCCGCGGATCGACGGATCCCAGACGCCACCGCCCGACAGGTAGTTCACGGCCGAGAAGATCGGATCGATCCAGACCGCGAAGGCGCAGCCCAGGATCACCCCCGCCAGCGTGCCGACCAGCCCGGTCAGCGAGCCGCAGATGAAGAAGATCCGCAGGATCGAACCTTCGGTCAGACCGATGGTGCGCAGGATGCCGATGTCGCGGCCCTTGTTCTTGACCAGCATGATCAGCCCGGAAATGATGTTCATCGCGGCAATCAGCACGAGGATCGACAGGATGATGAACATCACGTTGTCCTCGATATCCAGCGCGCGCAGGAACGCGCCGGACGCATCGCGCCACGTCCAGACCAGAGCGCGGTCGCCCGCCGCCTGAAGGATCGGCCAGGCGATATCGGCCACCGCCTCGGGATCGTCCAGCATCACCTCAAGCTCGTCGGCCACACCTTCGCGGTTGAAATAGGTCTGGGCGACATCGAACGGCATGTAGATGCGGGTGCGGTCGATGTCATAGCGGCCGGCGGTGAAGATATAGACCACCGGATAGGACGACACCCGCGGCGAGGTGCCGAAGGCCGTCTTGGCGCCGTCGGGCGAAATCAGCTTGAGGTTGTCGCCCAGCCCGATGCCCAGTTCCCGCGCCATCCCTGAGCCGATGGCGATGCCCTGTTCGAAATCCGCCAGACTGCCTTGGGCCTCGATCGGGTTGACGATGCGCGGGATGGTCGCCAGATCGGCGGCCTTGATGCCGAACACCTCGCCCCCCGAACTCGTGCCGCGGTGCGATGCCATGACCTGGCCCTTGACCAGAGGCGCCGCCCGCAGCACGCCGGGCACCTGCGCCACGCGTTCGGCCATTTCCGTGAAATCGGTGATGACGCGGGTCATCTGGCCGTTTTCGTCCTGATAGCTGCTGTTGTAGATCGTCACATGGGCGTTGGCGCCCAGGATCGTGTCGACGAATTCCTCGCGAAAGCCGGATCGGACAGCCAGCGTCGCGATGAGCGCAAAGACCGCCAGCGTGATGCCGACAAGGCTGATCCAGGTCATGACGCTGACGCCGCCCTCGGCGCGGCGCGCCCGCAGGTAGCGCCAGGCGATCATCCATTCGAAACGCGAAAACGGCGCGGTTGTACCTGCCACAAGACGTCCTTTCCAGGGTGCGCCGGTTATGTCGCCGCTGCGCGCGGCGGGGTCAAGGGCACGCGCCCGCGATGCGGCGGGCCGACGCCGAGATACCCGCCGCAGGGCGCGGCGTGCGATGGCCGCTAGAGCGTATCCGCCTGCGGCGCACCGTGCACCGACTTCAGGTTCTCGGCATGGGCATCCACCATCCGGCGGATCTGGCGCTCGCGTTCGGCACTGAAGGGCGGTTTGGGGCGATTGTAGCGCGCGGCGAGATCGGCGTCGAACGACAGGTCGGCCAGCATCGGGAAATGATCGGACCCGAACGGTGTGCCGCGACCGAACTGCACCACCGCGACGTCTTCGGTGACATACATCTGATCGATGGGAAACCGCATCAGCCGGTTCGTCGCATCGAAGCTGGGAATCGGGCCGCGACCGACCCGCGGGTCCAGGTATTCGCCCACGGTCTTGAAGCTTTCGGACACGTCGGACCATGCGACGGCGTTGAAATCCCCCATGACGACGACGGGCAGCGACGCGTCACGCGCGAAGCGCGCGGCATAGGCGATCTGGGCGTCGCGTTCTTCGGTGTCGACACCGGGCACGGGCGGTTGCGGATGCATGCCGACAAAGCGGAACACCTGGCCGTCCGGGGTTTCCAGTTCGGCGAACGCGGTCGGCGTGTCATCCGCCGTCAGATACCGCACCCGCATGTCGCGCACCTTCAGCCGGGTCGCGAGGATCAGGCCATAGTGATTGTCTTTCGGATGGCGCAGCACGGTCGGATAGCGGTCGAGTTGTTCGGAGAGCCCGACACTCCAGTCCGCGTCGGTTTCCATCAGGAACAGGACGTCGGGATCGGCGCGGGCGATTTCGTTTGCCAGATCGGCGTAACGGTCGTTTTCCATCAGCACGTTGGCCGCCATGAACCTGACCGGGGCCGGGCTTCGGACTTCGGCGCGAAGTGGACTTCGCGGCGCACCAGCGGCGTATAGGGCAACACGCGCCACCCCTGATAGACCAGACACAGCGCCACGGCGCCCGCCACCACTGGCCAGCCGAAAGGCCGCCACCACAAGGCCAAGGCGATGACCGGCACCATGATCAGCATGTAATGGATCCGCGGAAAGACCATCGCGCGCACCCACCACAGCCGGGTGTCGGTGATCGGCAGCACCGTCAGCGCCACCAGCGCGAGGGCGACGAGGATGAACAGTGCGGTCAAGATCGTTGTCAGCATCCGGCCCCCGGGAACAGACAGTGTTTCACTGTGCGGCTCGTGCAGCGGGGGTCAGACGGACAAGCCGGCCGTCGGATTGATCGGTCAGCGCAAGGATCGCGCCGTCGGGCGCGATCTCGATATCGCGCACCCGACCCAGCTCGGCGCGCAGGAAGCGTTCTTCACCCGTGACCGTATCGCCGTCCAGTGTCAGGCGCACGATACCGCCGGGGCGCAGGGATGCCGCGATCACGTCGCCCTGCCAGTCGGCGAACATGTCGCCGGTCACGAACGCAAATCCGCCCGGCGCGATCACCGGATCCCAGTAATACCGCGGCTCGGTAATCCCGTCGGCCGAATGTTCTCCGGTGCCGACGGGTTGGCCGGAATAGCGGATGCCATAGCTGACCAGCGGCCAGCCATAGTTCGCGCCCGGCTTGATCAGGTTCAGTTCATCACCGCCCTTCGGCCCATGTTCCAGCCCCCAGAGCTGCCCGGTGTCGGGATGGATCGCCGCGCCCTGGATGTTGCGATGACCATAGGACCAGATTTCGGGCAGTGCATCGTCATCGGCGGGAAATGGATTACCTTCGGCCGGGGTGCCATCCCGATTGACGCGCACGATCTTGCCATAGGTCTTGGCCAGATCCTGGGCATTGCCGCGTTCGGCCAGGGACGAATGTTCACCGGTGGTGATGAACAGGTGGTCGCCGTCGGGCACGATGCGACTGCCGTAATGCATGGTGGTGGGGGACGGCGGCGTCTGGGCGAAAATCTCGGTCACGTCCTGCAAGGCGTCCATCGCCTCGGGCAGGATCGCGCGGGCGGCGGCGGTGACCGACATGCCATCGCCCAGCGGTTTGGCATAGGTCAGGAAGATCGTGCGGTCGGCGGCGAAATCCGGGCTGAGCGCGACATCCAGAAGCCCCCCCTGCCCCTCGGCCAGCACCTCGGGCAGGCCGGCGATGGGCGCGCCCACCGTTCCGTCTGCCGCGATATGGCGCAGGCGACCGATCCGCTCGGTCACCAGGTAACCGCCATCGGGCAGCACTTCGATGCCCCAGGGGTGGTTCAACCCGGATGCGATGGTTTCGACGTTCAGCGTTATGCCGCTGTCCATGGCGGGGGCGCGGGTCTGGTTTTCGAACGCGGGCTCGAAACCGGGCACGTTTTTCGGCCCCTGTTCGACCGGGGCCGCCAGGGCGATCGTCGGGAAAAGGATCAGCGTGGACAGGATGGTCGTGCGGGTCATGTCAGCCTCCGTGTTGCGGATTGCCCACTACGTGGCACGCGAACCCGGGCAATCAAGGTGTCCAGGCGGCGTGGCTACCCCGCCTTTCCATAGATCGCGGCAATTTTCGCCAAGGCGGCGTCCGGCGTCAACTCTTCCGAGACACCGGTGCGGCGCGACGTCAGCTCGACCACCCCGTTCTTCAGGCCCCGCGGCCCGACGGTGATGCGCCACGGCAGGCCGATCAGGTCCATGGTGGCGAACTTGCCGCCCGCGCGTTCGTTGCGGTCGTCGTAAAGCGGCTCAAGCCCCATGGCGTTCAACTGCCCATAGAGCGACTCGCAGGCGGCGTCGGCCTCGCCGTCGCCCTGTTTCAGGTTGACGATCCCGACATGGAACGGCGTGACGCCTTCGGGCCAGATGATGCCCTTGTCGTCGTGACTGGCCTCGATGATCGCGCCGACCAGGCGCGACACGCCGATGCCGTGGCTGCCCATGTGGACCGGAACGCGGTTGCCTTCGCTGTCGCTGACGGTGGCGCCCATGGCGTCGGAATACTTGGTGCCGAAATAGAAGATCTGCCCGACCTCGATGCCGCGCGCGCTGCGCCGGCGCTCTTCCGGGATTTCGGCGAACAGGGCTTCGTCGTGGGTTTCGTCGGTGCGGGCATAGCGCGAGGTGAATTCCTCGAGCACGCCCTGGCATTCCGCGTGCGAATCATAATCGATGGCGCGGTCGCCGAATTTCAGATCGGTGATCTCGGAATCATAAAACACCTCGGATTCGCCGGTGTCGGCCAGCACCAGGAATTCGTGGGTGTCGTCGCCGCCGATCGGCCCGGAATCGGCACGCATCGGGATCGCCTGCAATCCCATCCGCTCATAGGTGCGCAGGTAGGTCACCAGGTGCCGGTTATACGAGTGCAGCGCGTCTTCGCGGGTCAGATCGAAGTTGTAGCCGTCCTTCATCAGGAACTCGCGCCCCCGCATGACGCCGAACCGCGGCCGCACCTCGTCGCGGAACTTCCACTGGATATGATAGAGCGTCAGCGGCAGATCCTTGTAGCTGCTGACGTTCGCGCGGAAGATGTCGGTGATCAGTTCCTCGTTGGTGGGACCGAACAGCATTTCACGGTCGTGACGGTCTGTGATGCGCAGCATCTCCTCGCCGTATGCCTCGTAACGGCCGGATTCGCGCCACAGGTCGGCGGACTGGATCGTCGGCATCAACAGCGGGATGTGGCCCGCCTTCTGTTGTTCCTCGTGAACGATGTTCTCGATGTTCTTCAACACCTTGAAGCCCAGCGGCAGCCACGAATAGATGCCCGCGCTGGCCTGCTTTATCATCCCCGCCCGCAGCATCAGGCGATGCGAGACGATCTGTGCCTCGGACGGCGTTTCTTTCAGCACAGGCAGGAAATAGCGGGTCAGGCGCATGGGGTCGGTCCTTGGTGCATGTTGGGCTGCGTCGGTTGGTAGGCGATCCGTCGGTGCCGGGCAAGCGTCGGTTGCCCGAATCAGATCTTCACAGTGGTTGCGCCCGGTCGGGTTCGGCGTGCCATCGGTCACCGAAGTAATCACCATCGCACGCCCGGCAACGATGCGCCGCGACCTTCTTCGATGCGGCCGCATCCGCCGTGGGCGCCCGCCGGCACCCGCGTGTGTCCGAACGGCGATGAAGCCCCCCATTGCGAGCCCTTGCGCGCATACCCCGCATAAGGGACAAAGGTCAGGTCCAACCCCGAGGATTCCATGGCCCTGCCCGTTCGCGATCAGATGAAATACTGGGGCATCGCGGCGGCGGTGTTCCTGTTCCTGCTGTGGTGGCTGGGGGATGTGATCCTGCCGTTCCTTCTGGGCGGCGGCATCGCCTATCTGCTCGACCCGCTGGCGGACCGGTTGCAGAAGCTGGGGCTGAGCCGGGCGATGGCGACCACGGTGATCACCATCATCGCCATCCTGCTTTTCGTCGTGCTGGCGCTGGCGGTCATTCCGACGCTGATCAACCAGGCCGCAGGGCTGATCGAATCCGCGCCAAAGATCGCCAACAACCTGCAGGCGTTCCTGACCGACCGTTTCCCCGGCATCATCGACGACGGATCGGTGCTGCGCAAATCCCTGGCCGGGGTCGGTGAGGCGATCCAGGCGCGCGGCGGCGAGTTGATGAACCGTTTGCTGGCGTCGGTGTCGGGCGTTCTGAACGTTCTGGTCCTGGTCGTGATCGTGCCGGTTGTGGCTTTCTACCTGCTGCTGGACTGGGACAACATGGTCGCCAAGATCGACGCGCTGCTGCCGCGCGAACATGTCGATACCGTGCGCTATCTCGCGCGCGAGATCGACCGGACGCTGGCCGGTTTCCTGCGCGGTCAGGGCCTGGTCTGCCTGATCCTCGGCGTCTATTACGCCGTCGGCCTGATGCTGGTCGGCTTGCAGTTCGGCCTGGTCGTCGGGGCGATCGCGGGGTTCCTGACCTTCATTCCCTATGTCGGCGCGCTGGTCGGCGGCGGTCTGGCCATCGGCCTGGCGCTGTTTCAGTTCTGGGGCGACTGGATGTGGATCGTCCTGGTCTATGCCATCTTCCAGTCGGGCCAGTTCATCGAGGGCAATATCCTGACGCCGAAACTGGTGGGCTCGTCCGTGGGCCTGCATCCCGTCTGGCTGATCTTCGCGCTGTCGGCCTTCGGAGCGTTGTTCGGCTTTGTCGGCCTGCTGGTCGCGGTGCCGCTGGCGGCGGCGCTGGGGGTGCTGGTGCGCTATGCGCTTGACCGCTATCGCCACAGCACCCTCTATAACGGAACCGCCCCCGACAACGGCGCGGAGTGAGGTCGATGGGACGCCAGCTGATCTTCGATCTGCCATCGGTGACGGCATTGGGGCGCGAGGATTTCTTCGTCTCCGATGCCAACCGGCTGGCGTTGTCGATGCTCGATGCCCCTGACGCCTGGCCGCAACGAAAGATGGCGCTGGTCGGGCCTGCCGCATCCGGCAAGACGCATCTGGCCCATGTCTTTGCCGCCGCCACCGGCGCGCGCATCATCGCCGCGCGCGATCTGGCCGACGCCGACATCCCCGCGCTGGCCGCCGGCCCCGTGGTGGTCGAGGATGTGCCAGACATCGCCGGCGACGCGGCGGCCGAACGCGCGCTGTTTCATTTGCACAACCTGTGCCTGGCCGAAGGCGGCACGTTGCTGGTCACGGGACGCGAGGCCCCCGCCCGCTGGCGGCTGGGCCTGCCGGACCTGGCCAGCCGGATGCAGGGCACCGGGGTCGCCGCGCTCGAGCCGCCCGACGATTCGCTGCTGGCGGCCGTCATCGCCAAGCAATTCGCCGACCGCCAGCTTGACGTGGATCCTGCCGTGATCTCGTATCTCGGGTTGCGAATCGACCGGTCGTTCCAGGCGGCGCGTGACGTGGTGCGGGCGCTGGATTCCGTCTCGTTGACCGAACAGCGCGCGATCACCCGGCCGTTGGCGGGGCGGGTTCTGGAACAGCCCGGCACGGATGGGGATTGAACCGGACCACAGTCATACTTGCTTCACTTTCAGCCGTCAGGATGCGCCCATGACCCTCACCGATTTTCTTGCCGCGCCGTTTCCCGACCCGGTGACACCCGGCGACGATGTGGATCTGACCGGACCCGATCGGTTCTTCAATCGCGAACTCAGCTGGCTGGCCTTCAACTGGCGGGTGCTGGAAGAGGCGGCAAATCCCCGTGTGCCGCTGCTGGAGCGTCTGCGGTTCCTGTCGATCAGCGCCACCAACCTCGATGAATTCTACACCGTCCGCGTCGCCGGCCTGCGCGAACTGGCCCAGGCCGGCAATACCACGCCGGGCACCGACGGGCGCACGCCGGGCGAACAGCTGACGATGATCGACATGGATGCGCGCCGCCTGATCGAACGCCAGCAACAGATGTACCTGGATCTGAAGGCCACGCTGGAAAAGGAAAACCTGTTCATCCTGACGCGCGACCAGCTGGACGACTCGGATCTCGCGTTCCTCGAGCAGGTGTTCCTGGATCAGGTGTTCCCGATCCTGTCGCCGCTGGCGATCGACCCGGCGCATCCGTTTCCGTTCATTCCCAACACCGGCTATACGCTGGCGCTGCAACTGGAACGCAAGAGCGACCGGCGCAAGCTGCGCGCGCTGCTGCCGATCCCGCAACAGATCGCCCGCTTCATCCGTCTGCCCGCCCCCGACGGCGCCCAACGCTTCCTGCCGCTGGAAGAACTGCTGCTGCTCAGGATCTCGTCGCTTTATCCCGGGTATGCGGAAAAGGATTCCTGCACCTTCCGCGTGCTGCGCGACAGCGATCTGGAGCTTGAGGACGAGGCCGAGGATCTGGTGCGCGAATTCGAGGTCGCGCTGAAACGGCGGCGGCGTGGCGAGGTCGTGCGCCTGACCATCTCGCCCGGGGCTCCCGGTGCCCTGCGCCGCCTGATCATGGACGAACTGCCGGTGCGCGAGGACGAGGTGTTCGAAATGGGCGGCATGATCGGCATGTCCGACCTTGCCGAACTGGTGCTCGACGAACGCCCCGATCTGCTGTGGCCCTCGTTCAATCCGCGCATCCCCGAACGGGTCCAGGACCACGACGGCGACATGTTCGCGGCGATCCGCCAGAAGGACATGCTGCTGCACCACCCCTATGAAACCTTCGACATGGTGGTGCGCTTCCTGACCCAGGCGGCCAACGATCCCGACGTGGTGGCGATCAAGCAGACCCTGTATCGAACGTCGCGCGATTCACCCATCGTGCAGGCACTTTGCGACGCCGCCGAACAGGGCAAATCCGTCACCGCGCTGGTTGAACTGAAGGCCCGCTTCGACGAGGCGGCGAACATCGCCCAGTCGCGGCGGCTGGAACGGTCGGGCGCCCATGTCGTCTATGGGTTCATGAACCTCAAGACCCACGCCAAGATCTCGACCGTGGTGCGCCGCGAGGGCGCCAAACTGGTGACCTATACCCACTATGGCACCGGCAATTATCACCCGATCACCGCGCGCTTCTATACCGACCTGTCGCTGTTCACCTGCGATGCGGCGCTCGGGCGCGATGCCACCCGCGTGTTCAACTATCTCTCGGGCTATGCCCAGCCCGACATGCTGGAAAACCTCGCCATATCGCCACTGACGCTGAAGGACACGCTGATCGAGCGGATCGAGAACGAGGCCAGGAACGCCGCGGCCGGCAAGCCGGCGATGATCTGGGCCAAGATGAACGCGCTGGTCGATGCCGATGTGATCGACGCGCTTTATGCCGCGTCGGGTGCGGGGGTAAAGATCAGCCTTGTCGTGCGCGGCATCTGCGGCTTGCGCCCCGGTATCGCGGGCCTGTCCGAGAACATCCGCGTCAAATCCATCGTCGGCCGGTTCCTCGAACATTCGCGCATCGTCTGTTTCGGCAACGGCCACGAGCTGCCGTCAAGGAAAGCGCGCGTCTACATCTCGTCGGCCGACTGGATGGGCCGCAACCTGGTGCGCCGTGTCGAAACCCTGGTCGAATGCACCAACCCCACCGTCAAGGCCCAGATCGTGTCACAGGTGATGGCGGCGAACATGGCCGACACCGCCCAAAGCTGGCTTCTGGCGCCCGACGGCTCGGCCGAGCGGACCAGCGGCGGCACCGGTTTCAACTGCCACCGCTTTTTCATGGAAAACCCATCACTGTCGGGCCGCGGATCTGCAGGTGCCGCTGACGTGCCCGCCCTGACCCATTCGGAATACTGACCGCCGCGCGGAAAACCACCCGGGGCTTGACCGCTTCCACCACAGGCGGGATGATTTGGGCGAACCAGGGGGCGTTGAACGATGAAAGCACTGCGACTGCACGCACCCGGCGATCTGCGTCTTGACGACGTGGCAGCGCCCGCGCCCGGCCCCGGCGAAATCACGGTCCGGATCGAGGCGGCGGGCATTTGCGGCACCGACCGCCACCTGTTCCGGAGCGAATTTCCCTGCACGCCGCCGGTGACACTCGGCCACGAATTCTGCGGTATCGTCACCGCCATCGGCGATGGGGAGACGCACATCGCCCCGGGCGACCGCGTCACCTGCGACCCCAACATCGCTTGCGGAACCTGCGCTCAATGCACGCGCGGGCGGATCCACCTGTGCGAAAACCTCTGCGCCATCGGCATCCACCGCGATGGCGGTTTCGCCGAACAGGTCGCGATCCCGGCCCACCGCGCCTTCGTTCTGCCGCCATCGCTGGATCCGGCGCTGGGCGCGCTGGCCGAACCCCTGGCCTGCTGCATCCACGGCGTCGACCGCGGCGCCCCATTGCCGGGCGAACGGGTGCTGGTGATCGGCGGCGGCGTGATCGGGTTGCTCTGCGTGCAACTGGCCCGGCTGGCGGGCGCCCATGTGTCGCTGCTGACCCGTTCGCCCGACAAGCGGGCGCTGGCCGAAACCATGGGCGCGTCCCACACCGCCGCAACGCCGCAAGCGGCGCTGGCCGAGTGCCCGGCCGGCTATGATCTGGTTTTGGAATGTGCCGGCGTGCCCGATACCGTGGTCGCGGCGCCCGCACTGACGGCGCGCGGAGGCCGGATCGTCGTGCTTGGCGTCCTGGCACAAAGGGCACAGGTGTCGATCGAACCCTTCGATCTGCTGTTCCGCGAAATCGACCTGAAAACCAGCTTCCTCAACCCGTTCACCCAGGGGCGCGCGGCCGACCTGATCGCATCGGGCCGGTTGTCCCTTGCGCCACTGGTCAGCCGCACCGTTCCCCTGTCCCGGGCGGCCGCCGCGATCACCGAACCCGCCGCACCGGGCGACATCCGCGTCATGGTCGTGCCCGACTGACCCCGGGGCGGCGTCATCGTTGACCTTCACGCCCCGTCGGGGCAGGGTCCGCACAACGGAACGATCCACCGGAGAGACACGATGGACGATGGCCTTCAGGACCACACCGAAGACCACGGGCTCTTCGGCCGCCCCCTGTTCGACGATCCGGCCGCACGCGCCCTCAGCCGCGTCGGGGTGGTCGATGTCGGATCGAACTCGGTTCGGATGGTCGTTTTCGACGGCGCCGCGCGAAGCCCGGCGTATTTCTTCAACGAAAAGGTCATGGCCGGCCTCGGCGCGGGCTTTGCCGAAACCGGCCGGCTGAACCCAGAAGGCCGGGTGCGGGCGCTGGCCGCCCTGAAACGGTTCCGCCGGCTGGCCGAAGGCATGGGGGCCATGCCGCTGACCGTCGTGGCGACCGCGGCCGTGCGCGAGGCATCGGACGGCCCGGAATTCCGCGCCGAGGTCCAGCGCGAGACCGGCCTGAAGATGTGGGTCGTCGACGGCCGCGAAGAGGCGCGCCTGTCGGCGCAGGGCGTGCTGCTGGGCTGGCCCGGCGCCTATGGTCTGGTCTGCGACATCGGCGGATCGTCGATGGAGCTGGCGCAGATCTTCGACGGCCAGGTCGGCAAACGCGTCAGCTCGGGCCTCGGCCCCCTGCGCCTTCAGGGTGTCAAAGGCGGCAAGAAGGGCATCAAGACCGAAATCGCCACGACACTGGATCGGCTGGTCGAGGAGATGGGCGTCGACAACAAGCGCCTGTTCCTGGTGGGCGGATCCTGGCGGGCGATCGCACGCATCGACATGGCGCGCCGCAACTATCCCCTGATCGTGCAGCATGAATACCGCATGACGATCAAGGGCATCTCCGAAACCATCCAGTTCATCGAAGACAACACGGTGGCGGATCTGCGCGCCATGACCGGCATCGGCGAATCGCGCATGGCCCTGGTGCCGCTGGCGGCGATGGTGCTGAAACAGCTGGTGCGCCGGTTCAAACCCCGCGACATCGCGATCTCCAGCTATGGCATCCGCGAAGGCATGCTGTTCGAACAGATGCCCAAGATGCTGCGCGACCGTGATCCCCTGATCGAGGCGTGCCGCTTTGCCGAACAGAAGGACGCGCGGATGCCGGGCTTCGGCCGGGCGCTGTTCCAGTTCATCCAGCCGCTGTTCAAGGGCGACGATGCACGGCGCCAGCGCATCGTGCGCGCCGCCTGCCTGCTGCACGACGTCAGCTGGCGCGCGCACCCCGACTATCGCCACGAGGCCTGCTTCGATAACGCGACCCGCGCGAACCTTGGCGCCCTGACCCACCCCGAACGGGTATTCCTGGGCCTGTCACTGTTGCACCGCTACAAGAACTCCCGCTCCGGCTCGCGCTTCGAACCGATGATCGACCTGCTGAGCGAGAAGGAAGCCGCGCAGGCCGAGGTCTTGGGCCGCGCCATGCGGTTCGGTGCGATGTTCTCGGCCGAAAAGCCCGGGTCTCTGGGCGAACTGCGCTGGTTCCCCAAGAAGAAGGTGCTGGAACTGTGGCTGAACGATCATGCGTTCGACCTGTTCGGCGAGGTCGCGCAATCGCGTTTCCTCAGCCTTGTTTCGGCCCTCGGTGCCGAAAGCCAGGTCAAGCGGCAGAGGGGCGGAAACAAACCCGCGCCGGATGTCGCGTAACCGCTGACGTCTTACCGACGCAAATACGCCCGCGCAGCGCGCATCCGGTGTCGCAGCGCGCGCTCAGATCTCGATTTCATCGCCCGGGAGGGGTGTCACGTCATCGCCCGGAGCCGGCGCCGCGGGGGCGTCCGGTTTGCGACGCAGGATGATATCGCCGTTCGGCAGCACCTCGGGCGCCTGGTAATCATCCAGATCCTCGATCCCCAGACCTTGCCAGTTCAGCGCGCCAAGCTGTTCGGCCAGGTCCCGCATCGCCGGATCCACCCGGTCGATCAGCCCGCGCAACAGCGTGCGCGCGCCTTCGCCCAGCAGATCGACGCCCTTGCCGATCTCGCCGTCGTCCGCGTGCAGCGGCGTGGCAAGGGTCATGCAGACCAGCAAGGGAAGTACGCGTCTCATGGATGGCACCCTAGCATGGGACGGCCCGCGATCACAAATCCAACGTCACCGGGAAGTGATCGGAAGCCACCAGCAACGCATCGCGCAGCGGGATGTCGGCGAAGCAGTCCTGGTCCTCGAACGGATGCCAGATGCGCCACACGGGGCATCGCGCGGCCAGGTCGGGTGACACCATGATGTAATCCAGCAGGGCTTGCAGCCATCGCTTTTCGGGCTGGATCCAGAACCGCGCGGACGTGGGCGCGGCCGCCGCCCGGCGCGACAGGATCCGTGCGGCATGGGGATCATGCAGCCGGGTTGCCGTGCCCTCGCCCAGAACGATTTCCACGCTCGACCGCCCGAACAGCTTTTCATATTCATCCAGGCCGGGACCGTCGTTGAAATCGCCCAGCACGATCAACGGTTCCTTCGCGTCCAAATGGGCCGCTACCCGCTGACGCAGCCAGATGCATTGGGCCAGCGCCTTGCGGCGATTGGCGATGGCCATGCGCGTCGCTTCCGCCGGGGTGCGGGCCCCGTGGGGCGCCTTGCTTTTCGCATGCACACCGATCAGACGCAGCGTTTCACCCTCGGCCTCGAACAGGACCTCGAGCGGTGGCTTGGACCAGCGAACGGTATCCGGCGCGGCGTCGGAATCCAGATCGATCGCGAAAGCCTGATCGAACCGCGGCGCTCCGAGTTCGCTGGGATCGTGCAGCGCGGTTACCACGTCCGGATCATACAACAGCGCGATTTCCTGCTGGGTGTCGTTGGCAAAGCCGATCAACGCCTGTCGCGCGCGCAATCCGAACCTTTCCGCGAATGTTTCCAGCGCCCGCGCGCCATCGCGGCGCCGGCTGGTGTCGGGCGCTTCGATCACCATGACGGCATCGACGTCCAAAGCGGTGAACACGCGCCCCAGCGCCGCGATCTGGGCCGCACGCGTGATGTCGCGGCGTCCGGACCAGCCCTCATCCTCCAGAAGTTCCCCGTGATCGTCGAACAGCGAATCGAACCATTCGACGTTGTAGGTGGCGATCCGCATTCAGGGCACCTGGCCGGTGCTGATCTCTTCCCACGCGCGATTGATGGCGATCAGCCGCTTTTCGGCCAGGCGCACGGCTTCCTCGGGGACACCGCGGGCAATCATCCGGTCGGGATGGCTGTCGCGCACCAGGGCCCGCCAGCGCGCCTTGATCCGCTCCAGCGGCATGTCGGGTGTCGCCCCCAGCAGGTCATAGGGATCGGGCCGCGCGCCCGGCACGAACCGCGCGCGCAGGGCGCGGAACTGCGGTTCGGGCAGACCGAAGATGCGCGCGACACGGTGCAGGAAATCATCCTCGGCCGGGTGGTAATCGCCATCGGCCATGGCGATGTGGAACAGCCCCTCGACCAGGTCCGACAGCACGGCGTGTCCGTCGCGCCCGGCGAACATGCGGGCGATCCGACGCGCGTAATCCTCGAATCCCGCAACATCGGTGCGGGCCAGGTTGAACAGCCGGGCGGCGTTTTCCTCTTCGTCGGGCGCGATGAAGAACACTTCGCGGAAGGCCGTCACCTCGTTCTTCGTCACCTTGCCGTCGGCCTTGGCCATCTTGGCCCCCAGCGCGATCACGGCGATGGTGAACGCGACCGAGCGTTCGGGCGGCGTGCGCAGCCGGTCGAAGACCGCGCTCAGGCCTTCTCCTCCGGCCAGGGCAGACAGGGCGTCGGCGATGCGGGTCCAGATCGACATGGGCGACACCCTAGCCCGGCAGTCGGGCGGTGTCAGGATGCATTGCACCGGCCACCGTCCATTTCACACCGAGGCAGCGGCGGTGCCCTGGGGTCAGCAGCATGATCGGGAGGATCATCCGTTGCGCGATCATCTCGAGGTGGCGATCGCCGCGGGGTCGGAGCCTCCGGCGGGAGTATTTCGGTCAGTAAGGAGCACACGCCCCTTCGGCGTCTCGAACACCGCTTCCAACGCCGGGGGACCTTCGACCATCTCGGTGCGGCCGATGGCGCCGTAGGCCCGACTTATCCGTGCGACATCGGGGTGGCACACACGCAGGCTTGTCAGCCGGCAGCCGCTGTCGGGCAGCCGGCCTGCCGGGTGGCCGCCGTCCTGCCATTCGATCAGCGCGGGCGCGATCCCGTCCAGCGGCAGCACACCCGTTTCCGGCACCGCCATGCGCCAGCGCAGATCGCCGCGCTGCAGCTCGATGATGGATCCGGTGCCGTCGGGGGCCTGTTCCAGGGCCGACGGCAGATCGCCGCACCGCAAGATCCAGTTGGTCAGGCGCGGCGCGCCGGTGAACCGGTCCAGATCGAACCAGCGGGGGCGGCCGGGGGCGCGGCCTTCGGGGTTTACCGCGATCACCTCGAGATACAGATCCGGGCCCAGCGACAGCAGCCGGTTGTGCGTGCCCAATGCGTCATGCACGCCGCCGGGGGCGAGGGTCACGCCGAACAGATTTTCGACATAGGCGGCGCCGTCGGCCAGCGTGGCCGCCGAGATCGCGAGATGATCCAGTTCCATGTGATGTTCCTTCAGGCAATCCATCGTCCCAGCGCGAAGATTACCGCGCCGGCGGTCGGCCCGAATGTCGCCGCAAACCCGAAGACCCGCAAGGCCGGTGCGCGCCGATACCCGATCCAGAACGCCAACCGCACCGGCCCGAAACCGATGCCCAGCACCACCCCCGGCCCATTGCCCAACAGCAGTAGGCGGACGGCGGCCAGAGGCAGAGTGCCAGCACGATGTGCGCAATCGTATCGGCCAGCACCCGCTGATCGGCATCGGACGCCACGCCGTCAACGAGGTGATCATCGAAAGGCCGGGGGCAGACCCGTCAGCCCACCATCATGAGCGGCATCAGACCGGGGCCGGGGAAGGCGAACGCCATCAGCGCGAACACCGGCACGTCGACCACGGCCCCGACCCGCAAAAACCCGAGGGCTGGCATTCCGCTTGCCATCCGCGTTCGCGTCGTCAGGCCGCCCCTGCCATGCGCAAAGAGGTGGCGCGGGCAAACATGGCCCCTGCGCCAGCTCAGCCGCGCGCGGCGCGGATCAACTGCAGGATATCCCGGGCCGCCGCCGGGATGTTCGTGCCCGGCCCGAAGATCGCCTTGACGCCCGCGTCGCGCAGGAAGGCATAATCCTGCTGCGGGATCACGCCGCCACAGATCACCAGGATATCGTCGGCGCCCGCCGCCTTCAGCGCCGCGATCAGTTTGGGGGCAAGGGTGCGGTGACCGGCGGCCTGCGACGAGATGCCGATGACATGCACGTCGTTGTCGATCGCGTCCTGCGCCGCCTCTTCGGGGGTCTGGAACAGGGGGCCGACATCGACGTCGAAGCCGATATCGGCAAAGGCGGTGGCGATCACCTTGGCGCCGCGATCGTGCCCGTCCTGACCCATCTTGACCACCAGCATCCGGGGGCGGCGGCCTTCCTCATCGGCGAAATCCTCGACGTCCTTCTGGATCGCGGCAAAGCCGGCGTCGCCGTCGTAGGCGGCACCGTAGACGCCGGCCAATGTGCGGACCTCGGCGCGGTGGCGGCCAAAGGCGTTTTCCATGGCCTTGCTGATCTCGCCCACCGTGGCGCGGGCGCGTGCGGCATCGACAGCCAGTGCCAAGAGGTTGCCGGTGCCGTCCCAGGCGCCGTTTTCCAGCACCTGCAACGCCGCAGTGCAGGCATCGCCGTCACGGCGTGCGCGGATCTTTTCCAGCCGCGCGATCTGCGAGGTGCGCACGCCCGCGTTGTCGATCGAGCGGATGTCCAGGTCGTCTTCCTTTTCCAGCCGGAAGCGGTTGACCCCCACGATCACCTCGTCGCCGCGATCGATGCGCGCCTGTTTCTTCGCCGCCGCCTCTTCGATCCTGAGTTTCGGCATGCCGGACGCCACCGCCTTGGTCATGCCGCCCAGATCGTCCACCTCGGCGATCAGTTTCTCGGCCTCGGCGATCAGGTCGGCGGTCAGCTTTTCGACGTAATACGACCCGGCCAGCGGATCGACAACGTTGGTGACGCCGGTTTCGTGCTGCAATATCAACTGGGTATTGCGCGCGATACGGGCCGAGAAATCGGTGGGCAGGGCGATCGCCTCGTCGAAGGAATTGGTGTGCAGCGACTGGGTGCCGCCCAGCACCGCGCTCATCGCCTCGTACGCCGTGCGCACGATGTTGTTGTAGGGATCCTGTTCGGCCAGCGACACGCCCGAAGTCTGGCAATGGGTGCGCAACACCGACGATCCGGGCTTTTTCGGCGCGAAATCCTGCATGATCTTGTGCCACAGGAACCGGGCCGCGCGCAGTTTTGCCGCCTCCATGAAGAAGTTCATGCCGATCGCGAAGAAGAACGACAGGCGGCCGGCGAAGGCGTCCACGTCCATGCCGCGCGCCACGGCGGTGCGCACGTATTCCTTGCCGTCCGCCAGGGTGAAGGCCAGCTCCTGCACCAGGTTCGCGCCGGCCTCCTGCATGTGATAGCCGCTGATGGAGATCGAGTTGAAGCGCGGCATTTCGGCGGCGGTGTATTCGATGATATCCGCAACGATCCGCATCGATGGTTCCGGCGGATAGATATAGGTGTTGCGGACCATGAATTCCTTGAGGATGTCGTTCTGGATCGTGCCCGACAGCTGGGCGCGGTCCACGCCCTGTTCCTCGCCGGCGACGATGAAGGATGCCAGAACCGGGATCACCGCGCCGTTCATGGTCATGCTGACCGAAACCTGGTCCAGCGGGATACCGTCGAACAGGATCTTCATGTCCTCGACGGAATCGATGGCGACGCCGGCCTTGCCCACGTCGCCCTCGACTCGCTCATGATCGCTGTCATAACCCCGGTGGGTTGCCAGATCGAAGGCGACCGAGACGCCCTGCTGCCCGGCCGCCAATGCGCGACGATAGAAGGCATTGCTTTCCTCGGCGGTGGAAAAGCCGGCATACTGGCGGATGGTCCAGGGGCGTCCGGCATACATCGTCGCCTTGGGGCCGCGGGTATAGGGCGGCTGGCCCGGCATCGTGCCCATGTGGGGCAGGTTTTCGGTGTCGGTGGCATCATGCACCGGGGCGATGGCGATGCCTTCGGCGGTGTGCCAGGTCAGATCATCCAGCGGCTTGCCCTTCAGTTCACGTTCGGCGGTGGCTTTCCAATCGCTCATGCGGTGTCCTTTCGGGAAACGGGGATGGGGCGGGGGCCGGATGTCGCACCCGGATGGCCCGCTGCCACTGTGTTTTCGCGTCTGCGCGCCCTATATTGTGACAGAAGAGGAGAGCCCATGCGAACACCATCCAGACCCGTCACCGGTAACATTCTTGCCGTTCTGACGGTCGCCCTGTTGGCGGTGCCGGGTGCCGCGCAGCAAACCGTCATCCCGATCGCCGAGGAACAGGCCGTGGCAAACACCCCGTTGGAGCGTTGGCGTGATGATCCCACGATCATCCTCGACGGGGCCGAGGTGGATCTGGAGGATTTTCGCTGGGTGGCGCGACCGGTGATCGTCTTTGCCAATTCGCCCGAGGATCCGGCCTTTCGCGACCAGATGAACCTGCTTCTGGCGCGCCCCGATGCGTTGGCCAACCGTGACGTGGTGCTGATCACCGATACCGATCCATCGGATCCGTCGGCGGTGCGTCGCAAGTTGCGGCCGCGTGCGTTCATGCTGGCGCTGATCGGCAAGGATGGGCAGATCAAGCTGCGCAAGCCCCTGCCCTGGGATGTGCGCGAGCTGACCCGTTCGATCGACAAGATGCCGATGCGCCAGCGCGAGATGAACGAACGCCCGCTGGGCGACTGAGCGATCCCGCGCCCGCCCGCTCCGCGCCGGCGGGTCGTGCCGCCGCCCTTCGGTCTATGTGCGCACGGCATCGGCGTCATTCGAACTCCATGATGACGGCGTCCACGGCCAGGTTGTCGCCCTCGGCAGCGTTCACCTTGGTCACGACGCCCTGTTTTTCGGCGCGCAGGATGTTTTCCATCTTCATCGCCTCGACCGTGCACAGTGCCTGGCCCTGCTGCACCGTATCGCCTTCCGCCACGTCGATCCTGACCACCCGGCCGGGCATCGGGCACAACAGCATCTTTGATGTATCGGCCCCCTTCTTCTCGGGCATCAGGGCGGCCAGTTCGGCCTGTCGCGGCGACATGACCCGCACATCCAGATCGGCGCCCCGGGTGCGCAGGCGGAAGCCATGGGTGATCTTGGCGACCTTCAGGATCAGCGGCGCGCCGTCGATGTCCAGCCGCGCGAGGGTCTGCCCCGGCGTCCAGTCCGACGCGACCCGCAGGACGGCGCCGTCGTCGAAGCGCACGTCGGCGCCGTTGCGGTCCGCCGCGATCCGCACGGCGAAGTCCTGTCCCTGAAGGCGGACCACCCAATCGTCGCCGACCTTGCGTTCGTGGTTGTCCATCCGGCCCGACACGCGGGTGCGCCGAATTTCGGCCACGCGATACATCGCCGCCGCGGCGGCCGCCACCCGGCGCAGGGCCGCATCGTCCAGCGTCACGCCCTCGAACCCGTCGGGATATTCCTCGGCGATGAAGGCGGTCGTCGCCTCGCCGGCAATGAACTTGGGGTGATCCATGACGGCCGACAGGAACGGCAGGTTGTGGCCGATCCCCTCAACCTCGAAACTGTCCAGTGCGACCCGCATCGCCTCGATGGCCGCGGCGCGGTTCGGCGCCCAGGTGCACAGCTTGGCGATCATCGGGTCATAGAACATCGAAATCTCGCCGCCCTCGAAAACACCGGTGTCGTTGCGCACCGCGTGATCGGCCCCGGCCACCTCGGCGGGCGGGCGATATCGGGTCAGCCGCCCGGTGGACGGCAGGAACCCGCGATAGGGGTCTTCGGCATACAGCCGCGATTCGATGGCCCAGCCGTTCAGCGCGATATCATCCTGCGCCATCGACAGCGCCTCGCCGTTCGCGACGCGGATCATCTGTTCGACCAGATCGATCCCGGTGATCAGTTCGGTCACCGGATGTTCGACCTGCAGGCGCGTGTTCATTTCCAGGAAATAGAAGTTGCGATCCCCGTCGACGATGAATTCCACCGTCCCGGCGCTGGTGTATCCCACGGCGGCAGCCAGCGCGCAGGCCTGTTCGCCCATGGCGCGGCGCGTGTCGGCATCCAGGAACGGCGACGGCGCCTCTTCGATGACCTTCTGGTTGCGCCGCTGGATCGAACATTCACGCTCGTTCAGATACAGGGTGTTGCCGTGGCTGTCGGCCAGCACCTGGATTTCGATATGCCGCGGCTGGGTCACGAACTTCTCGATGAAGATCCGGTCGTCACCGAAACTGTTCGCGGCCTCGTTCTTGGAACTCTGGAAGCCCTCCCGCACCTCGCCTTCCTCCCAGGCGATGCGCATCCCCTTGCCGCCGCCTCCGGCCGAGGCCTTGATCATCACCGGATACCCGATTTCGCCCGAGATCTTCACCGCCTCGTCGCCGTCCGCGATCAGACCCATGTATCCCGGAACCGTGGACACGCCCGCCTCGGCGGCGATCTTCTTGGACGTGATCTTGTCGCCCATCTTTTCGATCGCGCCTTTGGGCGGGCCGATGAAGGCAACCCCGATATCGGCCAGCGCCTCGGCGAACTTGCTGTTTTCAGAAAGGAAACCGTACCCCGGATGCACCGCGTCGGCGCCCGATTCGCGCACTGCCTCGATCACCCGGTCAATCACGATATAGGATTGGTTGGCGGGCGCCGGGCCGATATGCACCGCCTCGTCCGCCATGCGCACGTGCAACGCGCCGCGGTCGGCATCCGAATAGATCGCCACCGTGGCAATGCCCATGCGGCGCGCGGTCTTGATGACGCGGCAGGCGATCTCACCCCGGTTGGCGATCAGGATCTTCTTGAACATCGGACGGTCCCTTTCTGTGGGCGCAAACGCAAAACGCCATCCGGGCGCGGTGCACGGATGGCGTCAGGTGTCATCGTAACATGGCCGGGATCGGCCGGATCGGTGTGATCAGCGCGGGCAAAGCTCGGGCACGACATCGTCGCACAGCGCACCGGCGGCCGCCCCGGCCGCAACGCCGGTTGCCACGTTGCCGCCCGCAATGGCGGTCGCGGCCCCCACCCCTGCGCCACCGATGGCGGCACGGTTGAGGTCCGCGTTGTTGCACGCCGCAAGTCCAAGCGTCGCTGCAATCGCGATAAGTGTGATCTTTTGCATGTCAATCTGCCTACGTTGGGAGTTTCCGTTCCTGGAACAGGTCCTAGCCCGAACAAAGGTTCCACAACCAGAGGCAGTTGGCCATCGCCCGCGCGATTGGCAAAGGCCCGCCCACCCATCGGCGGCATCGTTCCGATCGTTCGTGAAACCACGCAAAAAGGCGGCTCGATCCGTTCAGGATCGAACCGCCAAGGGGAAGGGTAACTGGATCGACTTGCGAGGCTGCGGCGGATGCTGAACGCTACAGCCTCGGCTTCGATACTGGCGTGGTTTGCGGACGCTGCAAACATCCCGCGGGCATCCCTTTGGCCAGCGGCCGATTTCCGCACAAAAGACGGAACCGATGGCTGAAGTTCGCCGATCATTCGATGAAAATGTCAGGAAAGGACGCCTGCGCCCTGGCAAAATCGACACGCAACAGGGCTTCATAGCTTGTGGGATCGAACGGATCCTCGGCCGCCACGACCTCGCGGCCGAACAGCCACGACAATCGCCCGGCATCCAGGTTGCCGCGCTCGAACGGGTCTTCACCGAACTGCTGGCACAGCGCCAGAAGAAACGCCTCGTCGGCGCGTTTGTCCGCCGCCCGGCGATCGGGATAACGGCGCCGCTCGACGATGGGCGTGGCGCCTTTCGGGTTGGCGCGCCGCACGGTGAACTGAAAATCGGTGCCCGGAAGGCGGCCCGGAAAGCCGCGATGCTTGATCATGGCGCGATCCTCGGGTCGGATCGGCCAGACAGGGTCGGAGCGGGCCCGAAAGCCCGCTCCGGATAGGGCTTACTTGTACTTGCCGGTATAGGTCGGCTCGACCGTGAGGGGAGCAGGGTCGGCATAGACGACTTCTTCCTGCTGCTGTGCACAGGCGGACACGAGGGTGATGAGGCCGAGGGCCATGACTGCTGCGATGCTCTTGGACATCCGTATCTCCTACTTGATTTTCGGGCCGAGGGGCCGTTCCGGCCCGCCTGCCCTCGCTGCGAAGTTCGGGTCTCCGCATGGAAACCTGACCAGCACATAAACGATCCCGCGGAGGAATGATATGGGGAGCGATGCAAGTCGTCGCCCTGTGGCAGCCCTGCATCAGCCTGCGAAGAAAACGAAAAATGCATGCCAAACCCTTGTTTCAAATCAAAAACCTTCCCAAACGCATCGGTCGCCCTCAGGTCGATAGCCCTCGAAGTATTGCGTCACCTCCGGCGTGATTTCGCCGAACACCACGGGCTGGTCGGAAACCGATATGATCACCTGCGCCGGAACCGGCCCGATCTCGCTGAGTCGCGGCAAGGCATAGGTTTCGCACAGGTGCGCCATGTCTGTCACCGCATCGTCGAAAGACACCCCCGCCGCGATACCCGGCGCCACGAACCGGAACCGATAGGTCAGCCCGATACCGGGTGCCGCGCGCAGGATGTCATGGAACACGACGGCCGTGCGCGACGGCACCGCGATCGGCTGGTCCACCGCGCCCCAAACGGGCCCGGCACAGGCCAGCATCGCAAGGGCGCCCGCGATCAGGTGTTTCGCAAGGCCTCGATCAATTCGTCCTTGTTCATGTCCGACCGCCCGTCGATGTCCAGTTCCTGCGCCCGGTCGTACAGTTCGTCGCGGGTCCACTCCTCGTAGGGCGGTGCCTTGCCACCCTTCTTCGACGGATGCTGATCGTCCGCCGCTTGGGCATTGGCGATCGCCGCCGCCTTGCTCTTGCTCGCGCCATCCTCGCGCAGGGCTTCGTAGGTTTCGTCGTCCTTCACGGACGGTCCGTGATCCTTGGTCATGGCATTCTCCTTTCAGAGCGAACCGCATCGCACCGGCCCGGGTTCCCCGCCCCGCTTTTTCTTGCTGTAAATACTCCGCGGAGCGCGAGGGCGCGCAGCCCTCGCATCCAACGGCGGCGTCAGAGCGGAATGTTGTCATGCTTCTTCCACGGATTGCTCAGCCGCTTGCCGCGCAGCGACGCGAAGGCGCGACAGATGCGCTTGCGGGTCGAATGAGGCAGGATCACCTCGTCGATGAAGCCCCGCTCGGCGGCCTTGAAGGGGTTGGCAAAATTCTTTTCGTATTCTGCCGTGCGCGCCGCGATCTTCTCGGGCTCGCCCAGTTCGCTGCGATACAGGATCTCGGTCGCGCCCTTGGCCCCCATCACCGCGATCTCGGCGGTGGGCCAGGCATAGTTCAGATCGCCGCGCAGGTGCTTGGACGCCATGACGTCATAAGCACCGCCATAGGCCTTGCGGGTGATCACCGTCACCTTGGGCACCGTCGCCTCGCCATAGGCGAACAACAATTTCGCACCGTGCTTGATCACGCCGCCCAACTCCTGTCCCGTGCCGGGCAGGAAGCCGGGCACGTCGACCAGGGTCAGGATCGGGATCTCGAACGCGTCGCAGAACCGCACGAACCGGGCCGCCTTGCGACTGCTGTCGATGTCCAAGCAGCCGGCCAGGACCATCGGCTGGTTCGCCACCACGCCCACGGTGCGCCCTTCCAGCCGGATGAACCCGGTCAGGATGTTCTTCGCGAACTCCTCCTGGATCTCGAAGAAATCGCCCTCGTCCGCCAGCTTGATGATCAGCTCGGTCATGTCATAGGGGCTGTTGGGGTTGTCGGGGATCAGGGTGTCCAGACTGTGATCCAGGCGCAGCGGATCGTCGAAGAACGGCCGGCGCGGCACCCCGGTGCGGTTGTTGGACGGCAGGAAATCGATCAGCCGCCGCACCTCGGTCAATGCGATCACGTCATTTTCAAACGCGGCGTCGGCGACGCTGGACTTGCGGGTGTGGGTGATCGCGCCGCCCAGCTCCTCGGCGGTCACGACCTCGTTGGTGACGGTCTTGACCACGTCGGGGCCGGTCACGAACATATAGCTGCTTTCCTTCACCATGAAGATGAAGTCGGTCATGGCGGGCGAATAGACGGCGCCGCCCGCGCACGGCCCCATGATCACGCTGATCTGCGGCACCACGCCCGACGCCAGCACGTTGCGCTGGAACACCTCGGCATAACCGCCCAGCGATGCGACCCCTTCCTGGATCCGCGCACCGCCCGAATCGTTCAGCCCGATGACCGGCGCGCCGTTGCGCACCGCCATGTCCATCACCTTGCAGATCTTCTGGGCGTGGGTTTCGCTCAGCGATCCGCCCAGAACGGTGAAATCCTGCGAATAGACATAGACCTGTCGCCCATTGACCGTGCCCCAGCCGGTGATCACGCCGTCGCCGGGCACCTTGTGGTCGGCCATGCCGAAATCGGTGGCACGATGGGTGACGAAGGTGTCGAATTCCTCGAAGCTGCCATCGTCCAGCAACAGTTCGACCCGCTCGCGCGCGGTCAGCTTGCCCTTGGCGTGCTGCGCCGCGATGCGCTTTTCGCCCCCGCCCCTGTGCGCTTCGGCGCGGCGGTCCTCAAGCTGTTGCAGGATGTCTTTCATCGCGCCGTCTCCCTCTGGGCTGGTGGCAGCATAGGCGAGGTGCCGTTCCACGAAAAGCGCCATCAGGCATATTTGCATAATGCAAATCAAGCAGCCGCATCAAATTGCGAATATGCAAATCGCCGGGACCGCGCCATCGGCGATCCGGCACGAATCGCCCCATTCCACCACGGGTTTTCGCACTTGCCCAGATCAGTGCCGCATGGCGCATCATTCCTGCTGCGCGCAAGGCCCTGATTTTCCTCAACGCATGGCGCCCAGCGTGGAATGCAAGGCAGCCCTGCATCCCGCGCTTGACAGGACCGATCACAATCTGCATCGTTTGGAAACGTTTCCAATGCCACTGGAAACGCTTCCAATGCCCGTTTGGGCGACGATACCGGATCCTGGGAGGGAATATGGGTCAACTGCTGGCAGTGCAGGATCTGGCGAAACGCTATGGCGCGACCGTCGCGCTGGGCGGGGTCACGATGGGTATCCGCGCCGGTGAGGTTCACGCGATCCTCGGGGAAAACGGCGCCGGAAAATCGACCCTGGTCAAGATCCTGTCCGGCGTGGTTCAACCCAATGACGGCACGATGTTGCTGGACGGCGCGCCCCACACGCCGGCATCGATCTTTGCGGCCCGCGGCGCCGGTGTCTCGACCGCGTTCCAGGAACTCAGCCTGATCCCGCATCTCAGCGTGGCCGAGAACCTGCTGTTGCCGAAGGTGTCGCGCGGCCGGTTCTGGCCGGAACGCCGCGCTTCGATCATGCAGCGCGCGGCGGCCATATTGGCCGAATGGGAGATCACCGATATCGCCCCCGACGCGATGATCGAAGACCTGCCGCTGGCCCAGCGCCAGCGGATTGAGATCACCCGCGCCCTGTCGCACGCCACCCGCCTTCTGGTGCTGGACGAACCCACGGCCGCCCTGCCCGACACGTCGTGGCTGTTCCGCCAGATCCGCCGCCTGACCGAACGCGGCGTCGCGGTGATGTATATCTCGCACCGTCTCAGCGAGGTCCGCGAGATCTGTCAGCGCGCCACGATCCTGCGCAACGGCGCCAGCATCGAAACCGTCGATCTGGCTGGTGTGGACGATGCCGGGATCTTTGCCATGATGGTGGGCCATGCCCCCGCCGCACCCCGCTCGGAAACCGAAACCGCCACCGGCGACATCCTGCTGGAAACCCGCGATCTGCATGTGGGCGCCATCAAGGGTCTGAACCTGACCCTGCGCGCCGGTGAGATCGTCGGCGTCGCCGCGCTGGAAGGTCAGGGCCAGCAGGATCTGTTCCAGGCGCTGGGCGGGGTGCGCAAGCGGGCGTCGGGCGACATCATCGTCGGCGGCCGGTCGGCGCCGCTGGGCACCCCCGGCAAGGCACAGCGCACGGCCCCCGGCATCGCCTTCGTGCCGGAAGAGCGCAAGGCCGACGGCATCTTCGACAACCTGACCGCGGCCACCAACATCGTCATGGCCGATTTCGCATCCCGCAGCACCGGCGCTTTCGTCAACGCCCGCCTTGAACGCAACCGCGCGGCAAAATCGGCCGAACGCGTCGCGCTGTCGCCGCGCTATCTGGGGTTCGAGGTCGGCAACCTGTCGGGCGGCAACCAGCAGAAGGTGCTGTTGGCGCGCGCCTTGATGACCGGGGCCAAGATCCTGATCCTGTTCGATCCGGCGCGCGGCGTCGATGTCGGCACGAAACAGTCGATCTATGCGATGATGGATGATTTCGTCGCCAACGGCGGCACGATCCTGTTCTATTCTTCCGAACTGACCGAACTGGTCCAGCTTTCGACCCGCTGTGTCGTGCTTTACAACGGCCAGGTCTCGGCCGAGGTGTCGCGCGCCGACATGACCGAGGAACGGCTTCTGGCCGCGGCCCACGGCCCGGCCCGAACGCCGCCCACCCCCCTGCGGGAGGCCTCGTGATGACCGACGCCACCCACCCCAGCGTTGCCGAAACCCGCGCCGCGCGCCGCGTCACCCTGCGCCATATCGCCGACAGCGCGTTCCTGATCATCGTGATCTACCTGGTCATGGCCGTGGTCTATGTCGCCGTGCAGCCCTCGGCGCTGTCGGCCTATTCCATCGAATCCCTGTTCAACAATTCCCTGCCGCTGATGCTGGCGGCGGCCGGTGCGACCTTTGTCATCCTTCAGGGCGGGTTCGATCTGTCGGTGGCGGGCACCATATCGCTGGTCAACGTGGTGATCGCCACCACCCCGATGGAGGGGCCGGGCGGCGCGCTGGCGCTGCTGGCGCTTGCCGTGGCGCTGGGCATGGCGGTGGGGGCGATCAACGGCATCATCGTCGCCTACCTGCGCATCCAGGCCATCGCGGCGACGCTGGCGACCATGATCATCTGCCAGGGCATCGCGCTGCTGATCCTGAAGGCGCCCGGCGGAATGGTGTCGGATTTCATGGTCTACGAGCTGACCGCCTCGCTGACCGACCGCGTGCCCTATGCGCTGGTCATCGCCGCGCTGGGCGTGGTGTTCTGGACGATCTACAGCCGCACCGACGCGGGCCGCAACCTGTTGGCCGTGGGCCAGGACCGCAAGGCGGCCGCCCTGTCGGGCATCAACGTGCAGCGGACCGAGTTCTTCTCGTTCGTCTGGGCCGGGGCGTTCTATGCGCTGGCGGCCTATATGCTGGCCGCCCAGACCTCGACCGGCAATCCCTCGGCCGGTGAGCCGTTCCTGTTGCTGACCTTCGCCGCCGTCGCCCTTGGCGGCACGGCATTCGGCGGCGGGCGCGGCGGCGTCACGGCGTCGCTGTTCGGCGCGGCAACCCTGATGCTGATGCAGAAGGTGCTGTTCGCGATGGGGGTTTCATCGTTCTACACCGGCGTCATCCAGGGGATGATCATGATCACCGCCGTCCTGTTTTCCGCCGCCGTCCATCACGCGGCCAGCAACCGGAGGGGCGCATGATGTCCGATCAGACCGCGATCCCGCTGGAAGACACCCGCAAGGCCCAGCGGATCAGCCCGACCGTGGTCACCGTCGCAACGATCTATGGCATCGTCGCGCTGATGATCGTCGCCTCGCGTCTGGTCAGCCCATCGTTCGGTGGCCTCTCGCAACTCGAGACGATCCTGTATCTGTCGTCGTTCCTTGTATTCTGCGCCTTCGGTCAGGGTCTGGTGATCCTCGTGCGCGGTCTGGACCTGTCGATCGCGTCGGTGATCACCGTGGGGGGCGTGCTGTCGGCGGCCCTGATGGACGGCAGCAATGCCGGGCTGTTCTATGTCATTCCGGCGATCCTTCTGGCCTGCGCGCTGATCGGCGTCGTCAACGGGATCGGCGTGACGGTGTTCAACGTGCCGCCGTTCATCATGACCATGGCCGTCGGGATCATCGTCTATTCCCTGTGCCTGGGCTTCACCGGCGGCACGCCGCGCGGCTTTCCGGCGCCGGTCCTGAACGATTTCATGGGGTCGCGGTTCATCGGCATCCCCGCCCCTGTCTGGCTGTTGATCGCCTTTGCCGCCATGGGCACGCTGGTGCAATCCTTCTCGCCGTTCGGGCGCAAGCTGACGGCGGTGGGCAACAACCCCGAAGCGGCCTATGTCGCCGGCCTGCCGTCGCGCCGCCTGACGGTGTCGGTCTATGCGATTTCGGCCGCCTGCGCCGGGTTCACCGGGATCCTGCTGGCCAGCTATGCCAACGGCGCGACCTTGCGGATGGGCGACGATTACCTGCTGCCCTCGATCGCCGCGGTGGTGGTCGGCGGATCGTCGATCCTGGGCGGCAAGGGCACGTTCCTTGGCACGGTCGGCGGCGCGATGCTGTTGACGACGCTGGCCACGATCCTCAGCGCGCTGGGCATCGGACAGGGCTGGAAAACCATCATGGAGGGCGCGGTGATCCTGCTGGCGCTGATCCTGCTGCGCGACACCGTGTTCGACAGCCTGCGCGCCGTGCTGGTGCGCAAGGACTGAACACCACGAACGACCAACGACGACTTTCAGGGAGGAAACGATGAAAGTGACCAACAAGCTCAAGACCCTGGCCCTTGCGGCCCTGGCCGGCACGACGATGCTGTCGGCCGGTGCGGCGGATGCCAAGACGGCAGACGGCAAATGGCTGATCTATCTGTCGCTCAGCTATTCGGGCAACGCGTGGCAATCCGAGGCGGCCAACATCGTGAAGGCGCTGGCCAAGACGCCGCCCTACAACGAGACCGTCGAACTGGTCGAGGTGATCTCGGGCACCGATCCGCAGGCGCAGATCTCGGATTACGAGAGCATGATCGCCAACGGCGCCGACGGCATCGTCAGCTTTCCGATCTCGTCCAACGCGCTGAACCGGGTGGTGCGCCGGGGCTGTCAGGAAGACGTGCTGTTCTTCATGTACGACGGCACCGTGACCGAACAATGCGCCTACAACATCAGCTTCCTGTCGGGCGGCTTCGGCGAGAACACGGCACAGGCGCTGGTCAATGAACTGGGCGGCAAGGGCAAGATCTTCCTGTCGCGCGGCGTGCCCGGCAACTCGGTCGACGAACGCCACACCGACGGAGCGATGCACATCTTCAACCAGTATCCGGGAATCGAGATCGTCTCGGAATACTACAGCTATTGGGACGACCGCACGACCCAGCAGGAAACCGCCAAGGCGCTGGCCGCCCACCCCGACGTCGATGGCGTCTGGGCGCAGGCCGGCGAATACGGCGTGATCCAGGCGCTGCTTCAGGCCGACGAGAACCGTCTGGTGCCGGTGACCGGCGAAAACTCGGCCGGCTTCCGCCTGGCGTTGGCCAATCCCGACATGCAGGCCAAGGGTCTGGCCGGTGTGTCGTCAGGCTCGGCCCCGGCGCAATCGGGATTTGCGTTCAAGATCATGATGGAAATCCTCAACGGTGAGCGCGAGCCGCTGCCCGAGGGCGAGCGCAACATCGAATACCCCCTGCCCTGGGTGCCCGCCGATGCGGTCAAGATGTGCGAAGGCGACACGTTCGAGGACGGCTGCAACGTCTTCGGCGAAGACAAGGTGCCAAGCTCGTTCGTGTCCGAAGTGTTCAATCCCGAACTGCTGCCCGAACTGTCGCTGACATCGGCGCTGGACGGCAACCCGACCGAAGGCGCGACGATCCAGCCGCTGCCCGAAGGCGCGGTCAAGCGTGCGCCCGACATGCCCGGCATCAACTGCCGCAGCTGTGAAGCGCCCGACAACCAGTATGACCTGACCAAGATCGAGGCGACCGTTCAGCCCTGATCGTCCGGCCCGCGCCGCGCAACCGGCGCGGGCCCCCTTCACCCCGGTCCATTCCAAGGAGAACCCAGACCATGACCATCGAATATCTCAAGCGCGGTCGCTCCGAAGCTGACCGGAACGACGACGACACGAAGGTCCGCCAGACCGTCGAGGCGACCCTGAAGGACATCGAGGACAATGGCGACAAGGCTGTGCGCGCGCTGTCCGAAAAGTTCGACGATTATTCGCCCAAGAATTTCCGCCTGTCGCAATCCGAGATCGACGACCTGATCGCGCAACTGACCCCGCGCGAGGTGGCCGACATCAAGTTCGCACAGGAACAGGTGCGCAACTTTGCCCAGGCCCAGCGCGACACGATGCTGGATCTGGAGATCGAGACGCTGCCCGGCGTGATCCTGGGCCACAAGAACATCCCGGTGCAATCCGTCGGCTGCTATGTCCCCGGCGGCAAGTTCCCCATGGTCGCCAGTGCCCACATGTCGGTCGTGTCGGCGGCCGTCGCCGGTGTGCCGCGCATCGTCGCCTGCACCCCGCCGTTCAACGGCAAGCCGAACCCCGGCGTGATCGCCGCGATGCATTTCGGCGGCGCCCATGAAATCTATGTGCTGGGCGGCATCCAGGGCGTCGGCGCCATGGCGCTGGGCACCGAAACCATCAACCCCGTGCACATGCTGGTCGGCCCCGGCAACGCCTTTGTCGCCGAAGCCAAGCGCCAGCTGTTCGGCCGCGTCGGCATCGACCTGTTCGCCGGCCCCACCGAAACGCTGGTGATCGCCGATGAAACCGTCGACGCCGAACTCTGCGCCACCGACCTGCTGGGCCAGGCCGAACACGGATACAATTCGCCCGCCGTGATGATCACCAATTCGCGCAAGCTGGCCGAGGGGACCATGGCCGAGATCGAGCGCATCCTGAAGATACTGCCCACCGCCGACACCGCCGGCAAAAGCTGGGAGGATTACGGCGAGATGATCCTGTGCGACACCTATGACGAGATGCTGGAAGCCGCCGAGGATCTGGCATCGGAACATGTGCAGGTGATGACCGAGCGCGACGACTGGTTCCTCGACAAGATGACCGCTTACGGCGCGCTGTTCCTGGGGCCGCGCACGAACGTTGCCAACGGTGACAAGGTGATCGGCACCAACCACACCCTGCCGACGAAGAAGGCCGGGCGCTATACCGGTGGTCTGTGGGTCGGCAAGTTCCTGAAGACCCACTCGTATCAGAAGATCACGACCGACGAGGCGGCGGTGAAGATCGGCGAATACGGATCGCGCCTGTGCATCCTGGAAGGCTTTGTCGGCCACGCCGAGCAGTGCAACATCCGGGTGCGGCGTTATGGCGGCATCAACGTGCCCTACGGTGAAGGCGCCCCGGCGCGCGACGCCGACGAATGAAGGGCATGACGGACACGCAAAACGGGGCCGACGCCGCCCGCCCGTCCCGCGTGACCGTCAAGGACATCGCGCGCGAGGCGGGGGTGTCGATCGCCACCGTATCGCGCGCGATCAGCAACGACCCCGGCATCGCGGCGGACACCCGCCGCCGCGTGCTGCAAAAGGCGACCGACATGGGATACAGCCCGAACCTGTTCGCACGTGGCCTGATCACCCGCAAAAGCGGCATCGTCGCCGTCTTCGCCAACAACATCATCAACCCGTTCTATCCCGAAGTGATGGTCAACCTGACCCGCGCGCTTCAGGATCGCCAGATGCACACGTTGCTGTTCACCTCGGATGGTGACGAACAGGTGGAACGCGCCCTGCCCACCCTGCGCCAGCTGAACCCCGATGTGGCGGTCGTCCTGGCGGCGACGATGACCTCGGGCGCGCTGGACAATTTCGCCGAAAGCCGCACGCCGGTGATCCTGTTCAACCGCTATGTCGACGGGGCGGCGGCCAGTTCGGTGTGCTGCGACAACTTCGAGGCGGGGCGCATGGTGGCCCATCGTCTGGCGGCGTCGGGCCACCGGCGGCTGGCCTTCATCGAAGGGCTGGCAACCGCATCGACCAACGCGGATCGGCGGCGCGGCTTCACCCGGGGCTGCGCCGAGGCGGGGCTGGCCCCACCCGCCGTCCATGCGGGCGGCGATTTCACCTATGAAACCGGATACACCGGGGTGCAGGCGCTGATCGCGCGCACCGGCGCCATCGACGCCGTGTTCTGCGCCAACGACATCATCGCCATCGGCGCCATGGATGCGGCGCGCGGGTCGCTGGGCCTGTCGATCCCGGACGATCTGTCGGTCATCGGATTCGACGACATCGCCATGGCAAGCTGGCCGTCCCACGATCTGACCACCGTGCGCCAGCCGATGAACGCGATGATCGACCGCGTGATGTCGGAAATCGGGCGGATCCGCGATTCCGCGACCGCCCCGCCCGAAAAGCATTTTCTGCCCGGCCGCCTGATGGTGCGCGGCTCGGCCCGTCTGAACGAGGAGCGGACATGACCGGCACACAACGTCTGCACGACGCCACCTGCGATGTCTGGGATCTGCCACAGGCCGGAGCGGCTGGCGATCTGCACCCCGCAACCGGGACCGATCCTGCGACCGATCGCTATCTTGCCACCATCGCCCCCGCCTACGGCGTGCTGGGCCGGGTCATGGCGCAGCTTTCCGGCATCTTCCTGCTGGCGCTGACGCGCGACGGCGGCGGCCCGGGCCTGCATCTGGATCACGGGATGTACACGATCGCCCGCGACCAACTGGCCGAGGCGCAGGATACCGTGGCATCCGTAACGGTGCCCGAAACCGCGCGCCGCCATCACGCGGCGCTGGACAACCTGGCGGCACAGCTTGCGGCCGCGGCACGCGGGATCGAACGCATGGCCGCGCGGATGTCGGGCGACGAACACGCCAGGCGCGATGTTCTGCGCCACCTGGCCGAGGCGCAGCGCCTGCTGATCGCCACGGCCGAACCGGACGCCGGAATCACTCCGGTCGATTTCGACAACGCCTGTTGCAGCTGCGCGGTGCGCAAGCCCACCGCCTGAGACCGAGAACACCATCGAAGGGAGAGACCGATATGGCCGATTATTCAATCCACGTTCTGGAATACAGCTATGTGCCGGAATACCACAAAAGCGGCGTGCTTTATGGCGCGCACAACGAAGGCTATGTGAAACTGCCTTATTGTTATGTCCTGATCCGCAGCGCCGACCATGTCGCGCTGGTGGATGTCGGATACAACCACAAGGATTACGGTCAGCATCTGGCCGAAAAGTTCGGCGTGGAGAACTGGCGCTCACCCAAGGTCGTGCTGGCCGAGATGGGCCTGACCCCCGAGGACGTGGACACCATCTTCGTCACCCACGCCCACTTCGACCACTTCGGCAACGTCGAGGATTTTCCGAACGCCACCTTCTATATCCAGCGCGAGGAGATCGAGAAATGGGTCTGGGCCATGTCCCTGCCCGACCGTCTGAAATGGATGATGATCGCGGTCGATCCGTCGGACGTGCTGCGTGGCGTGAATCTTGCCGCACAGGGGCGTTTGCGCACCGTCGAAGGGTCGGTCGAAAACGTGCTGCCGGGGATCGATCTGCATCTGGCGAAGGACAGCCACACCTTCGGGTCGATGTGGGTCACCGTGCGCAACGACGGCAAGGCCCAGTCGGACGACACATGGGTTCTGGCCGGCGATCTGGTCTATCAGTTCACCAACATCAAGAACGACGGCTCGGTCGTCGGTGTGGATGAGATGTACACCCCCGTCGGCCTGGCGTTGGGGTCACAGATGAACCTGCTGCTGGCGACCGAAGAGATGATGAAGCAGACCGGCTATGACGCCCACCGGGTCATCCCGATCCACGAGGAAGGTCTGGCCGACACCTTCCCCTGCCGCATCTCCGACGAAGGTCTGCGGATCAGCGAAATCTGCCTCGCCGACGGGGCAGAGTCCTTCGTGAAATGAGCGGGAAAACCATGGGCGACGGTGGCATCGCCATCGTCGGCGCGGGGCTGGTCGGGATCGGCTGGGCGATCGTCTTCGCCCGGGCCGGTCTGACCGTGCGGGTCCATGACCGCGATGCCGACCGGCTGACCGCGGTGCCGGACCTGATGCGCCGGTCACTGGACGATCTGCACGACGCCGGGCTGATCGACGATCCCGACGCGGTGATCGCCCGCGTCTCGTGCCACGCCGACCTGGGCGACGCGGCGGGCGATGTCGATTACATCCAGGAATCGGTGCTGGAACGGGTCGAGGTCAAGCGCGAACTCTATGAACGGCTCGACACCGTTCTGGCCGATCATACCATCGTCGGCTCGTCCTCTTCTGGCATCCCCGCCTCGGCCTTTACCGAAGGGTTGGGCATCGCGCCCCGCTGCCTGGTGGCGCATCCGGTCAACCCGCCCTACCTGGCCCGCATCGTCGAGGTCGTCCCCGCCCCCTGGACCCTGCCCGAAACGGTGGAGGCCGTGCACGCCCTGATGCACCGCGTCGATCAGCATCCGATCCGGGTCAACCGCGAGCTTGAGGGGTTCGTTCTGAACCGGCTTCAGGGGGCGCTGTTGCGCGAGGCCTGGGCGCTGTATGACGAAGGATATTGTTCGTTGGCCGATCTGGACGCCACGGTGTCCGAAGGTCTTGGCCTGCGCTGGTCATTCATGGGACCGTTTGAAACCATAGACCTGAACGCGCCGGGCGGCATTGCCGATTACGCCGAACGGCTGGGTGGACTGTATCTATCGGTGGCCCGCGATCGCACCGATCCGCAACCCTGGAGCGCGGATCTGATCAAGCGGGTCGAGGCGGAGCGCCGCCAGACGCTGCCGGCCCAGGATCTGGGCGCACGCGGGGCATGGCGCGACCGGCGATTGATGGCGCTGGCCGCCCATCGCAGGACGCAGGACGTCTGATTCGCCGAGAATCTTGAAATTATCCGACCTCGTCAAGTTTTGAGCCATGCTTGACGCAGGATCATCGCTCGGCGAAGGTGCGGCAAAGTAACCTGGAGGAGACCCGAAGATGACACAGATCGCACTCGTGACCGGAGGCGGCTCAGGCGTGGGCCGGGCCTGCGCATTGGAACTGGCGAAACGCGGCGCCCATGTCATCGTCACCGGACGCCGGCCCGAACCCCTGGACGAAACCGTTCAGATGATGGGCAAGGGCAGCGCGATTCCCTGCGACATCACGAAACCCGAAGAGGCCGACGCGCTGTTCGCAAAGATCAAGGCCGACCACGGGCGGCTGGACGTGCTGTTCAACAACGCCGGCGTCAACGTCAAGAATCAGCCGGTCGGCGATGTCCCGGTGGAAGACTGGCTTTACACGATCAACGTCAACGTCAACGGCGCCTTCATCGCCGCCCGCGGCGCGTTCATCATGATGCGCGATCAGGATCCCCAGGGCGGGCGGATCATCAACAACGGGTCGATCTCGGCCTATGTGCCGCGGCCCGGGTCGGCCCCCTATACCGCGTCCAAGCACGCGATCACCGGCCTGACGCGCAGCCTGTCGCTGGACGGTCGCCCCTATGACATCGCCTGCGGGCAGATCGACATCGGCAATGCCGCATCCGAGATGACATCGAAGATGGGCGGCGGCGTGGCCCAGGCCGATCTGTCGATCAAGCCCGAACCGGTCATGGACGTCCAGCACGTCGCCGATGCCGTGGCCCACATGGCCAGCCTGCCCCTGTCGGCCAACGTGCAATTCATGACCGTGATGGCCACCAAGATGCCGTTCATCGGCCGCGGCTGACCCATCGGCGCCGGGTGTATCCGCCCGGCGCCGACACCGAAACGGGATTGATTTCGCATGGGATCCGGCATACTGGTATGGTCAATCAACCACTGACGGGAGGCAGCGGCGGATATGGTGCAGACCAACGCACAGGATCTGGCAGGCCAGACCGGTCTGATCGGGTCCGTGTCACGCTCGACCGTGCGCGACGTGATCGCCGGAAAGCTGGCCGCGCTGATCGCCTCGGGGGTGCTTTCGGTCGGTGACGAACTGCCCGGCGAACGCGAATTGGCCTCGGCGTTGTCGGTCAGCCGCGAAACCGTGCGTGGCGCGGTTCAGATCCTTGCGGCCCACGGCATCCTGAAGGTCGCCCACGGTGCACGCACGACGGTTGCGAAATCCGACCTCGGCGGGTTTGCGGTGCAGACCGCCCATGCCCGCGCGGTCCAGAGCTATGACCTCGAATCCGTTCATGCCGCCCGTCTGCTGGTGGAACGCCAGGTGGTGCGCGACGCGGCGCGCGAGATCGGCGAACGCACCCTGGGCCAGTTGCGCAGGTCGCTGAAGGCGCAGGCCGATTGCCTGGACGATCCGGTGCGGTTTCTGCTGTGCGACCGGGAATTTCACCTGCTGATCTATCGCGCCTGCGGCAACCCGCTGTTGGCCGACATGGCGACCGATCTTTACAATTACCTGCTGGAATACCGCCGCCGCATCGTCGCGCGCGCCGGCTCCATCCAGGCCAGCATCGCCGATCACCACGATATCTTCGCTGCCCTCGAAGCGCACGACGAAGAGGCCGCCGCGATCGCCTTCGGGCATCACGAAATGCGGATCTACAAGACGACCAAGGCCTTCCTGGCCGCCGACAAACCCGGCGCCACGGCCTGACACTTCAACGGACCGCACCAAAGCGGTCGCACTCTGGGAGGAGACCACATGATGAAACGACGCATATTCGGACTTGCCGCAGCCGCCTGTGCCACGTTGGCACTGAGCGCACCCTTCGCGCAGGCCCAGGACAAGGGCGAGCTTGTCTACATGACGCCCGGCCTCGATCTGGCGTTCTGGCGCTATGTCTCGGAAGGCGTGAAATCCGTGGCCGAGGAAAACGGCTATGGCTTCTCGGCGCTGGATTCCACCAACGATCCGCAGACCCAGTTGCAGAACGCGCAGGACGCCGTGGCGCGCGGTGTCGCCGGCATCGTGCTGTCGCCCACCGACAGTTCGACCGCCCCCGCCATCCTGACCCTGGCCAAGGACGCGGGCATCCCCGTGGTGATCGCCGACATCGGCACCGACAGCGGCGAATACGTCTCGCTGATCGGATCGAACAACTATGAGGGCGCCAACGGCGTCGGCAAGGCGCTGGCCGAAGCGATGAAGGCGGACGGCAAGGAAGACGGATCGGTCGGGATCATCGGCATCTCGCAGGCCCGTCTGAACGGGCAGGCCCGCACCAAGGGCTTCAAGGACGCGATGGCCGACGCCGGCATCACCAAGGACGCCGGGTTGCAGCAGATGCAGGCCTATACCGCCGACGAGACGTTCAAGTTCACCCAGGACATGATCACGTCGAACCCGGACATGACCGGCATGTTCGTCCAGACCGACGGCCCCACGCTGGGCGCGCTTCAGGCGATCAAATCGGCCCGCATGACCGGCGAAGTCCTGGTTGGCGCGTTCGACGGCATCCCCGAATTCGTGCCGCTTCTGCAATCGGGCGACATCGTCGTGGCCGGGATGCAGCAGCCCTATCTGATGGGCGTACGCTCGGCCGAGGCGATGGTCGAACATCTGGACGGTGGCACCCCCGAAAAGGAGATCACCGTGCCGATCCTGATCGTGACCTCGGACAACATCGAAGAGATGCTGCCGACGATCAAGGAAACCGTTTTCGCCAACGAAATCGAGTGACGCAACTCCGGGCGGCCCCCCACGGGGTCGCCCGATCGGCGAGGCCGCAATGACGCACCATGACACCGAAACACGCGCGGCGCCGCTGTTGTCCGCCCGCGGCGTGTCGAAGACGTTCGGCAGCACCAAGGCGCTGGTGGATGCCTCGATCGACCTGCGCCCCGGCGAGGTTTGCGGCCTGCTGGGCGCCAACGGTGCGGGCAAGTCCACCCTGTCGCGGATCATTTCCGGCCACATCGCGCCCACCGGCGGCGAACTGACCCTGGGCGGCAAACCCTTTGCCATCACGTCGACGCGCGATGCCTTCAACAGCGGCATCGCCCTTGTCGCGCAGGAAACCAGCCTGGCGCCCGACATGAACGTGCTGGAAAACATCTTCCTGCCCGATCTGGCCCGGCCCGGCCGGCTGTCCTTTGGCAAGCTGCGCGCGCGGGCCACGGAAATCCTGTTGTCGTTGGGCCACGATCACGCCCTGCCCCTGCATGCCGAGGTGCGCACCCTGTCGGCGGCCCAACGCCAGTTGGTCGAAATCGCCAAGGCGCTGGCGCTGGATGCGCGGCTGGTGATCTTCGACGAACCCACCGCCTCGCTGTCCCCGACCGAGGTCGACAGCCTGTTCGACATCATGGCCAAGCTGCGCGACGACGGCCGCGCGCTGGCCTTCGTGTCGCATCGTCTGGAAGAGGTGTTCGCGATCACCGATCGCGTCACGATCCTGCGCGAGGGCACGACCGTGGCCGAAGACGTGGCGACGGCGGATCTGACCCAGAACGACATCATCCGCCACATGGTGGGCAAGGACATCGGTGCGATCTATGACGTGCGCCGCGACGGCTATGCCATGACCGACGCACCGGTGTTCGAGGTCAAGCACCTCAAGGCCGAACCCTGGGTGCGCGACATCTCGTTTTCGGTGAGGGGTGGCGAAATCCTGGGCCTTGGCGGTCTGGTCGGCGCCGGGCGCAGCGAAGCGGCCGAAGCGATTTTCGGTCTGCGCGCGCGCCAGGGCGGCGAGATTTTCGTCAACGGCACGCAGGTGCACCCCAGACGCCCGGCCGAGGCGGTCCGCCACGGCCTGGGCTTTGTCGCGGAAGACCGACGCGCCCAGAACATCGTGCCCGACCTGTCGGTGCGCGAGAACCTGCTGCTGGCCCAGATGGGGCGGCACAAGGGGTTCGGGCGCGGATTTTCCGCCGTGCGCGAGAAAATGGAAACCCTGATCGGACAGCTGGGCCTGCCCGCCGACCGGCTGGATCAAAGCCTGCTGAACTATTCCGGGGGCATGCAGCAGAAGATCATCATCGCCCGCTGGCTGCTGATCGAACCGCGCATCCTGATCCTGGACGAGCCGACCAAGGGCGTCGACATCGGCACCCGTTCGTCGATCTACAAGCTGTTACAGGAGGTCGCGGATGCCGGGGTCGCCGTCGTCGTGATCTCGTCGGACTTCGAGGAATTGCTGGGCATCTGCGAACGCATCGTGGTGGTGTCGGACGGGTTCACCATCGCCGATCTGCCCAAGGACAAGCTGAGCGAAGAAAAGCTGACCCTGCTGGCCGCGCCGCGCACATCGACCGAACGCAACACCGCCGTGCTGCGCGACCTGTCCGACGCCCACAAGGGTCAGGCGTTCTGGACCCTGATCGACGGCGACGAATTGATCTGCCTTGCCGCCGTCACGCATCCCGACGGCCCCAAGACGGGCCTTGAGCCCGGCCAGGCCGTGCGCGCCGAAGACACCGCGATTCCGGCCGCCCTGGCCGCCCGGAACGACACGTTCACGCCGGACGCCGACGGCATCGCCACCGCGCTGATCCAGTTGAAGGACCGGCGCGGGCACGACCTGGGCTGGATCGGCCTGACGGTGCAGGCCGACGCCCTGCCCGACATCGATGCCATCAAGACGCGGGTGGCACGCCTGACCCGCCCCGAACAGGAGAGCTGAAACTTGGCCACCACCGACACCAAACGTCCCAGTGTGCTGAACACGATCCTGCACAGCCTGGAATTCCGGATGCTGGGCCTCGCGCTGGTCCTGGCCATCGCGCTGTCGCTGCTGTCGCCGTATTTCCTGACCCAGCGCAACCTGTTCAACGTCATGGACCAATCGGTCGTGATCGGCATCGTCGCCGTCGGCATGACCTTCGTGATCCTGACCGGCGGGATCGACCTGTCGGTGGGGGCGATCTTCGGGCTGTGCGGCGTGGTCCTTGCGCTGGCGCTGAAGGAATACCCCATCGTGCTGGCCATTCCCATCGCGGTGGGGGCCGGCGCGCTGATCGGGTTGTTTTCCGGGGTGCTGATCGCGATCTTCGGGCTGGCGCCCTTCGTCGTCACACTGGGCGTCATGGCGATCGGGCGATCGCTGTCGTTCATCCTGTCGGGGCAACGGTCGCTGTCGGGACTGCCACCGGATTTGCAGAACATCGTCTATTCGTCGTTCCTCGGGATTCCGGCCAACGTTCTGTTTCTGATCGCGCTTTACGCCGCCGCGTGGCTTTACCTGACCTATACCAAGGGCGGGCGCACGATCTATGCCGTCGGCTCCAACGCCGAGGCGGCGCGGGCGGCGGGCCTGTCCACCACGTTCTATTCCATCCTGCCCTACGTCGTGTCGGGCGCGTTGTCGGCCGTGGCGGTGACGTTTTCGCTGGCACAGATCATGTCGGCCGATCCGCTGGCGGGCAACCAGCTGGAACTGGACGCCATCGCCGCCGTCGTGATCGGGGGCGCGTCGCTCTATGGCGGGCGGGGATCGATCATCGGCACGCTGCTGGGCGTTCTGATCATGGTGATGATCCGCAACGGTCTGAACCTCATGGGAGTGTCGCCGTTCTGGCAGGGCTCGGCCATCGGCAGCATCATCATCCTGGCCCTGCTGGCCGAACGCCTGATCAATTGGCGCTCCACACGATGAAAGGGGACACCATGAGCGAACCATCCCACGCCATCCGCCTGTTCGGCACCGAGGAGGCGGTCGAACCGCCCCGCGTCCTGCGCGCAGGCAAGCTGAGCGCCGAACTGGTCGCGGGCAACCTGCGCTATATCCGCTGGGACGGGGCCGAGGTGCTGCGCGCCGTGTCGTTCATCGTGCGCGACAAGGATTGGGGCACCTACAATCCGAAGATATCTGACCTCGAGGTCGAGGAAAGCGATGATCGTTTCACCGTCACCTTTTCGGCCATCGCGGCGGACGACGAACAGAGCTTTGCCTATGACGCCCGGATCGAGGGGCGCGCCGACGGCACGCTGACCTTTCACGGCACCGGGCACAGCGACGGCGGCTTCCTGACCAACCGCACCGGGTTCGTCATTCTGCACCCCATCGACGGGATCGCGGGCGAACCGGTAGAGATCACGCGCACCGACGGCACGGTCGAGCCGGGCACCTTCCCCGCCGAAATCGATCCGCTTCAGCCGATGATGGATCTGCGCGCGCTGAGCCATACCGCGCCCTCGGGCCTGCGCGTGACATGCCTAATGGAAGGCGACACCTACGAGATGGAGGATCAGCGCAACTGGTCCGATGCCTCCTACAAGACCTATGTGCGCCCGCTGGCCCTGCCCTGGCCCTATCGGATCGAGCCGGGCGAACAGATCGACCAGACAATTACCGTCACCGTGTCGGGCGACACCACGGGCGGCACCGCGACCGACAGCGCGAAGATCGCGCCGGGCGCGAAACACGGTGTCGTGCCGCCGCTGGGCATGGGTTTGCGCCCCGAGGATGTGGCCGGCACCCAAGGCGGGATCGACCGGCTGAAGGATCTCGCGCCCGCCTATCTTATCCTGCACCACGATCCGCGCGCCGGGCACGGCAAGGCCGAACTGGCCGCGCAACTGGACATCGTACGCGCCCTCGGGTGTAACGCCTGGCTGGAAGCGGTGATCGTGGCCACCGACGACGCGGGCGCAACCGCCGAGGTGGCGCATCTGGGCGCGCTTGCCGCAGACCTGGGCGATCCCTTCGAAACGGTTCTGGTATCGCCGGCACCCGACATGAAATGCACCCTGCCGGGCAGCGAATGGCCGGAAACGCCCGATGCGGCGACCCTTTACGATGCCACCCGCGCGGCCTTTCCCGAGGCGCGGATCGGCGGCGGCATGTTCAGCTATTTCACCGAGCTGAACCGCAAGCGTCCGCCGGTGTCGCATCTGGACCTCGTCAGTTTCACGACCTCGCCCATGGTCCACGCGGGCGACGACCGGTCGGTGATGGAAACCCACGAGGCCCATCCGGCCATCGCCCTGACCGCGAAGGTCATCGCGGCGAACACGCCCTGGGCGGTGGGCCCGTCGGCCATCGGCGTGCGCGACAACCCCTACGGCGAAGCGGCCAAGGACAATCCCGACAACATCCGCCAGGCGATGAACATCAACGACCCCCGCCAGCGCGGGCTGTTCGGCGCGGTGTGGAACCTTGGATATTTTGCCGACTTCGCCGCCGGCGGTGCGGCCGCCATCGCGCTTGGCGCGCCGACCGGGGCGTTCGGTGCCATTGCCGCGCCCGCGGATTTTCCGCAACCGGGCTTTGACGATGGCGACCTCTTTCCCGTGTTCCACGTCCTGCGCGGCCTGCGTCGTCTGGCCGGACAGGAAATGCGCGCGCTGGACCTGCCCGCCGCCGGTCCGCTGACCGGGCTGGCCGCCGACACCGGCGAGGGGATCGAGATCTGGGTGGCCAACAAGACCGCCGATCCGGTCGACGTCTCGATCGCGGCCGGTGCCGGGATCGCCGTTCTGGACGCCGACAGCTTTACCGCCGCCGCGACGGACCCGGCCTTCATGGACCGGATGAGCGACCACGAGACAGACGACGAGACCGGCACGCTGACGCTGTCGGCCCATGCAACCGCGCGCATCCTGCTGCGCCATCCCACCTGACCCGCGAAGGATCCGAACCATGCACGTAATGATCATTGGCGCCGCCGGAATGATCGGCCGCAAACTGGCCGACGCCATTGCCCAGGGGCGCTGGCCCGGCACCGCCCAACCCACCGCGCTGACACTGGTGGATGTGGTTGAACCCACCGCGCCCGACGGATTGCCCTTTCAGCCCGATGTGATGAGCATCGATCTGTCGCAGAAAGGCGCCGCCGAAACGCTGGTCAAGGCGCGCGCGGACATAATCGTGCATCTTGCCGCCATCGTCTCGGGCGAGGCCGAGGCCGATTTCGACAAGGGCTATGCCATCAATCTGGACGGCACCCGCGATCTGTTCGAGGCGGTGCGCCACGCCCACAACGCCGACGGCTATACCCCGCGCATGGTGTTCACGTCATCGCTGGCGGTGTTCGGCGCGCCGTTCCCCGATCTCATCCCCGACAGTTTCAACCTCACGCCCCTGACCAGCTATGGCACCCAGAAGGCCATCGGTGAACTGCTGCTCGAGGATTACACGCGGCGCGGTTTCTTCGACGGCATCGCGCTGCGCCTGCCGACGATCTGCATCCGCCCCGGCCTGCCCAACAAGGCCGCATCGGGGTTCTTCTCGGGTATCCTGCGCGAACCCCTGAACGGCAAGGAAGCCGTGCTGCCGGTGGACCGCGACGTGCGCCATTTCTTCGCCTCGCCCCGCGCCGCCGTCGGTTTCCTGCTGCACGCCTGCACGATGGACACCGCCCCCATGGGCCACAAGCGCGCCTTGACGATGCCGGGCCTGTCGGCCACCGTTGCCGAACAGATCGAAGCCTTGCGCCGCGCCGCCGGAGAAGAGACGGCCGCGTTGATCCGCGACGAACCCGACGCCACCATCGCCGGCATCGTCGCCGGCTGGCCGCAGAACTTCGACACGACGCGGGCGCAAAAGCTGGGCTTTCAGGCCGAAGCGTCGTTCGACGAAATCATCGCGATCTATCGCGAGGATGAAATGGGAACCGGCAGCTAATCGTCGGCCCATAATAAAGGTCCGGATATCACCGGACCGCTTTACGCAACCGGGAGGAACACATGCGTAGGACACTTAAAATCACTCTGATGGCCACCGTCGGCCTTGCCGCGCTGGCGACGACGGCGGTGGCGCAACAAAGCAAGCTGCGGATCCAGTCGCACAACTCGGCCGAAAGCACCTATGGCAAGAACATCGCCAAGTTCGTCGACAACGTCGAAACCATGTCAGGCGGCGATATCGACATCGAGATGTTCTATTCCGCCGCCGTGGTGAAGCCGAACGACACCTTCGACGCGGCCCGCAACAACATCCTGGATTGCGACATGACCAACGGGTCATATCAGACCGGCAAGGACGCCGCGTTCCAGTTCGTCGCCGACACCATGGGCGGCTATGACACGCCGATGCAGTATCTGTCGTGGGTCCACCTGGGCGGCGGCAAGGAAGCGATCAACGAGCTTTATGCCGACTACGACATGCACTACATCGGCGCGCACCTCGGCGGTCAGGAATCGCTCAGCTCGACCACCCCGCTGCGGGGGCCGGAGGATCTGCAGAACTTCAAGTTCCGCTCGCCCCCGGGCATGGAGTCGGAGATCTTCGCCAACCTCGGCGCCAAGCCCATCGTCATGGATTTCACCGAGATTTTCACCGCCCTGGAAACCGGTATCATCGACGGCGCCGACGCCTCGACCCTGGCGACCAACGTCAGCATCGGCATCTACGACATCGCCAAGCACACGACCTATCCCGGCTTCCACTCGATGTCGTCCGACCATCTGGCCTGCCGCCAGGACGTCTGGGACGCGCTGCCCGACGCGCACAAGCGCATCATCGAGGTGGCGAACAAGACGCTGGCCATGGACCTGTTGATGGACACGCTGATCCAGAACGGCGAAGCCCTGGGAACGCTGCCTGAAAAAGGCGTGACGATCTATGACTGGTCCGAGGATGACCGCGCCACGTTCCGCGCGGCCGCCCGGACGGCATGGGAAGACTGGGCATCACGGTCGCCGGAAACCCGTGCAATGGTCGACGCGCACAAGGAGTTCATCGCGCGCATCGGTCTGAAATAGGGCCAGAGGCCGCCACCGCACCATATCACCGCGATTCACCGCGAGGATAAACCGGGGGCACGCGGACAATCCGCCGCCCCCACCCCGGCCCGGAACATCACCGGGCCATCTTACGCTATCGGGAGAACAACATGCGTATGACACTGAAAACCACGCTCCGCGCGACGGGCGCCGCCATCGGGTTTGCCGCGCTGGCCACCGCCGCCACGGCGCAGACCACGACCCTGCGGATCCAGAACCACAACTCGCCGGAATCCACGACCGGTCGCCTGATCGCCGAGTTCGTCAAGAACGTCGAAACCATGTCCGGTGGCGACATCGACATCGAGATGTTCTATTCCGCCGCTGTCGTCAAATCGGCCGAAACCTTCGACGCCGCCGCGACCGGCATCCTGGACTGCGACATGACCAACGGGTCGTATCAGACCGGCAAGAACCCGGCATTCCAGTTCGTCGCCGACACCATGGGCGGCTATGACACGCCGATGCAGTGGCAGGCATGGATCCACTTCGGCGGTGGTTCGGAAGCCATCAACGAACTCTACAACGAACAGGGCATGACCTTTGTCGGCAGCCACGTCGGCGGCCAGGAATCCCTGAACTCGACCAAGCCGATCCCGGGCGTCGAGTCGCTGAAGAACTTCAAGTTCCGCTCGCCCCCGGGCATGGAATCGGAAATCTTCGCCAACTTGGGCGCCAAGCCGATCGTGATGGATTTCACCGAGATCTTCACCGCGCTGGAAACCGGGATCATCGACGGCGCCGATGCCTCGAGCCTTGCCAACAACGTCGGCATGGGGATCTATGACATCGCCAAGCACACGACGTTCCCCGGGTTCCACTCGATGTCGGCCGACCATCTGGCCTGCCGCACCGACGTCTGGGAGGCAATGCCCGAAGCGCACCGCGCGATCCTGACGGTCGCCGAAAAGGCGCTGGGGCTTGATCAGATCGCGCTTGCCATCGTCGAGAACGGCGAAGCGCTGGCCGAACTGCCCGAAAAGGGCGTGACGGTCTACAACTGGTCGGAAGAAGACCGCGCCACCTTCCGCCAGGCCGCACGCACCGCCTGGGAAGACTGGGCCACCCGTTCGCCCGAAACCAAGAAGATCGTCGAAGCCCACAAGGCGTTCATCGACCGTATCGGCCTGAAGTAAGGCTACGCCATACTGAACGAAAAGAGGCCCGGAACCGCGTTCCGGGCCTCTTGCGTGGAATGGGGGTCACGACCGGTGCTTTCTGATCGAAGGTCGATGCCTGCCCGACGCCGATGCAAGACGTTAGAACTCCGGACCGGCCGCGCGTGGGCCCGGTCAGTGTGACGCGACATCACGTCAGCAATCACCTTTCGGGGGGTGCACCTGCGACGGAATCACGACGATCAAGGCACGAATGTTCGCAGCCGTCCCGGGACGGAAGATCGGCGGCTTTCGCAAGCGCGTGCCGCCTTCTCACCCCGACACGCGTGTCCGTGCCGTGGGGCGCCTCCGGCGGGAGTATTTCGGTCAATGAGAAGCCGCTGTCCGTCTGACTTCTCATTGATCCAAATACTCATTCCATCATCGCACCGCGCGTGCCGTTCGCGGTGCGCGGTTCGACCGGCTGGATGCATCGGCCGAGGGGCCGACGCATCCTGTCGTTTCGGGCCGTCCGATCACTCGGGGGCGTTGGGCAGCGTCTTCATGAAGGCACCCAGTTCGTCGGCATAATAGGCCGACGTATAGGTCGTGCCATGCCCCGAGGTTTCGGCGGATTCCGGCACGATGAACACCTGGCCGTCGGGGATCTTCGCCATCCCTTCCTCCAGCATCGGCAGTTCGGTGGGGTTGCGTTCGTCGTCCTGCGACAGGATCAACAGCACCTTGGCCTTGATGTCGCCCAGTTTCGGTGTCGGGTCGAAATTGCGCGAGGCGTTCCACATGTACATCGTGTCGTTCGCATCACCGACCTTCTGTTCGGCCTTGCGTTCATCGACATAGGCGCTGGCCATTTCGTTCGTGGCCCCCAGTTCCTGCAGCCGAAGGTTGCCGCCCGAGGTCGCCATGCCGAACCATGCGGACATGTAACGCAGCATCGGCGGCTGTTCTTCGTAATTGCCGCCCATCCACGCCGGATCATCGCGCACGGCGTCGATCACCATCCGCCGCATCATCCAGTTGCGGCCGGCCATGGGGCCAGGCAGCGACGCGATGGGCACGACGCCATCCATGAAGTCGGGGTATTCGGTGGCCCAGGTCCACGACAGCATCCCGCCCATGGAGAACCCGATCTTGAGATGCAGGTGATCGATGCCCAGACCATCCTCCAACAGCATCTTCTGGGCATTCACCATGTCCATCAACGTCTGCTCGGGAAATTCCGCACGCATTCCGTCGGAGGGTTTCGAGCTTTTGCCGGATCCGATGGCGTCGACCAGGATCAGGAAATACTTTTCGGCATCGAGCGGCTGACCCGGGCCATAGAGCGATCCGGCAAACTTTTCGCCCAGCATCGAGGATCCCGACGACGTGGTGCCATGGGTGATCAGCACCGGCGCCCCCGACGGGTCGCCAATGGTCATGTAGGCGACCTTCATCTCGGGAAGGACTTCACCGGACTCGAATTCGAAGTCCTTGATGACGAACATGCCTTCCTTGGGTTCGGGGAATTCGGCCATGGCCACCCCTGCCGAAAGGACCGTGGCGAAACCCGCCGCAAGTGTCGTGGATATCAATCGCATCAATGCACCTCCCTGGTGTCGCGAGACAGGCGGACGGCGCGGTTGATTATCGTGACAGTCTTGCTGGTCCGCCCGCTATACCAGTTAGAAGACGATCAAATTGACGTTGCGTCAATAAAAAAATCGCGACCGAAGCGGGAATCTGCACGCGCAAAATTCAACCAGAAGCTGTAACGCGCCGATCGACGTTCAGCGGGAATACATGCCCTCATAGATCGGGCCCAGCGTGTTGGGATCGAACAAGGACGATACCGAGGTGCCGTTCCATATGTTCAGGATCGCCTGCGCGAACATCGGCGCAGTCGGCACGATGCGGATGTTCGCAGCGCCCCGAACCTCTTCGGTGGGTTCGATGGAATCCGTGATGACAAGGCTTTTCATCACCGAATTGGTGATCCGCCCCACGGCCGGGCCGGACAGCACGCCGTGGGTGATATAGGAATGCACCTCTTTCGCGCCCGCCTCGATCAGCACTTCCGCCGCCTTGCACAGGGTTCCGGCGGTGTCGCAGATGTCGTCGACGATGATGCAGGTCTGGCCGGCCACTTCGCCGATCACGGTCATTTCCGCGATTTCGCCCGCCTTCTCGCGCCGCTTGTCGACGATGGACAATGGACAGCCGATCCGCTGCGCCAGTTCACGCGCCCGGGCCACGCCGCCGACGTCGGGCGAGACCACCGTCACTTCGCCAAGGCGGCCGCGGAACTGATGCTGGATGTCCAGCGCGAACACCGGCGCGGCATAGAGGTTGTCGACCGGAATGTCGAAGAACCCCTGGATCTGTGCGGCGTGCAGGTCCATCGTCAGGATCCGTTCGATCCCCGCCTCGACCATCATGTTGGCGATCAGTTTCGCGGTGATCGGCGTGCGCGCCTTGGTGCGGCGGTCCTGACGGGCATAACCGAAATAGGGGATCACGGCGGTGATGCGCGCCGCCGAGGACCGGCGCAGCGCGTCGGTGATGATCAACAGCTCCATCAGGTTGTCGTTGGCGGGATTGCTGGTGGGCTGGATGATGAACATGTCCTCGCCGCGCACGTTCTCGAACACCTCGACGAAGATCTCGGCATCGTTGAACCGCTCGACCCGGGCATCCACAAGGCTGACCCCGATACCGCGATGCATGGACATCCGGCGCGCGATGGCCGTGGCGAGGGAACGGTTGGCGTTGCCCGAGATGAGTTTCGGTTCGATCATGGAAGGCATATGTTCAGGGGTCCCAAGGTGGCAGCGGCCGGGGATTCGACGCGTTGACTTCGCTTAGCATGGGCGTAGCGTGGGGCAAACCTCAGACCTGCGGGAGTGATCACAATGGCGCACATCGACTATTACCTGGCGGTGATTTCCCCCTACACCTATCTGGCCGGCCAGCGGCTTGAGGAGATCGCTGCGAAACACGGGGCCACGATTACCTACAAACCGCTGGATATCATGCAATTGTTCGCGCGCACCGGCGGACAGCCGCCGAAGGATCGGCATCCGTCGCGCCAGGAGTATCGGCTGATGGATCTCGAACGCTCGGCCCGGATGCTGGGCGTGCCGCTGAACCGGACGCCGGCCCACTGGCCCACCAACATGGCGCCCGCCTCCTATGCGATCATCGCGGCGCAGAACGCCGGGGGTGGCGATTTGGGTGCACTGGTGGCGTCGCTGACCCGCGCGTGCTGGGCCGAGGACCGCGATGTCGCCGACGACACCGTGATCCGCGATTGCCTGACGCGCGCGGGGTTCGATCCGGCACTGGCCGACAGCGGGTTGTTGGCAGGGGCCGAAACCTACGCCGCCAACCTGGAACAGGCGGTGAAGGCCGGCGTCTTCGGCGCGCCCTTCTATGTTTTGGACGACGGAGAGAGATTCTGGGGCTACGACCGTCTGGATCAGCTCGACCGGCATCTGGAGGGCTGATGCCGCTCGACACGCGGGCCGGATTCCGTGTCTTTTCGCGCGCATGGGGCAGCGGCCGACGCCGCGCGCTGGCGCTGCACTGTGCGCTGGGCCATTCCGGCCCGTGGGAGGGATTGGCGCAGGCCCTGCCCTTGGCAATGACCGCCTTCGATCTGCCGGGCCACGGCCAAAGCGCCGACTGGCCGGGCGGCGGGGACTATCACGTCGCCTGCACCGACATCGCGGCGGCTTTCTGTGACGGGCCGACCGACCTGATCGGCCATTCGTTCGGCGCGACCGTGGCCTTGCGCCTGGCGGTGGAACGCCCCGATCTGGTGCGCACCCTGACGCTGATCGAGCCGGTGTTCTTCGCCGCCGCCCGTGCAGACCACGCCCCTGAAATCGCTGGGCACGACCGCGCCTTCGCGCCCTTCGTCGCGGCAGTCGGGGCGGGTGACCCGATGCAGGCGGCCCGCGCCTTCACCGCCGTCTGGGGCGGGGCCGCGTCGTTCGACAGCCTTTCGCCCCGCCGCCAACAGGCCATGGCCGACCGCGTGCCTCTGATCGTGGCAGGCGCACCGGGTATCGAGGACGACAGCGGCGGGTTGCTGACACCGGGGCGGATCGAAGGCATCACCGCGCCGGTCCTGCTGGTGCGGGGCGGCGCAAGCCCGCCGGTGATCGGGGCGGTTCACCGGGCGCTTATGGCGCGCCTGTCCGATGCATCGGAAACGATCATCCCAAAGGCCGGACACATGGTTGCCCTGACCCACCCCGAAAGGATAGCAGCCGCCATGATCCGCCGCTTCACCCTTTGAGCAGACTCAGGAACCGGTCCATGTCCTCGGTCGGCAGGGACCAGTCGCAGACCAGCCGCGCGGTCACGTGGCCCGGCCCGTCCGGGCCATTGGGACGTGACGTGTAATACATCGCCCCTGCGGCCTGCAGACGTTCATGCACCGCATCGGGCAGGTGGGCAAAGATCATGTTGCCGCCCGGACGATACGCCAGCGCGATTCCCGCATCACGCAACCCATCGGCCAGGCGCGCACAGTTCGCGTTCGCCTGCCGCGCCATGTCGAGCCACAGATCGTCGGTCAGATAGGCGTCCATCTGCGCCGACAGGAACCGGTGCTTGGAAAACAGATGCGCGGCGCGTTTGCGGCGCAATTCGAATTGCCACGCCAGCGCCGGATCGAAGATCACCGCCGCCTCGACCCCCGGCAGGCCGTTCTTGGTGCCGCCGAAGCTGACCGCGTCGACACCGGCGCGCCATGTCATGTCGGCGGCCGAGGCATTCAGCGACACCAGCGCATTGGCGAAGCGCGCACCGTCCAGATGCACGGGCAGATCGTGGGCCTTCGCCACGTCGCACAGCGCGCCGATTTCCGACAGGGTATAGAGCGTGCCGCTTTCGGTGATCTGGGTGATGCTGACCGGGCCGGGCTGAACGCCATGCACCACGCCCGCCGGATGGCGCGCGATGGCGTCCTGCAAACCGTCCGGCGTCATTTTCCCGTCGGTGGTGGGAATCAGCGACAGCTTGGCGCCATTGGTGAAGAATTCGGGCGCGCCACATTCGTCCTGTTCGACGTGGGCGACATCGGTGCAGAAGATCGCCTGCCAGGGCCGAGAAAGCGTGGCCAGCAACAGCGCGTTACAGGCGGTGCCGGTGGCGACCAGGTAAACCGCCGCATCGGGGGCTTCGAACACGTCGCGCACCTTGGTGCGCACCCGGTCCATGATCGGATCGGCGCCATAGGAACCCATATACCCGGTATTGGCATCCACCATGGCCTGCATCACCTTTGGATGGGCGGGGCCTGCATTGTCAGAGGCAAAAAACATCAGGTCGGCTCCTCGATGATATGGTCTTCCCAGTCTTCTTCGGGCACCTCGAATTCAGGCACCGTCCAGCCCTGCACCGACACGCCCGCATCGTGCACCGATTGCGGCGTGCCGGATATCAGCGGATGCCAGTCGAACAGCGGCTTGCCCTCGTAAAGCAGGCGATAGGCACAGGTTTTCGGCATCCAGTAGGCGTGTCGCGCGATGTTGCCGGGGCTGAGCGAGATGCATTCCGGCACGAACTGGTGACGGATCGGATATTGCGCGCAGCGGCAGGTGTCGCCATCCAGCAGGCGACAGGCCACGCGGGTCAGTTCGACCCGCCCGGTGTCCTCGTCCTCCAGCTTGTTCAGGCAGCATTTGCCACAGCCGTCGCACAGCGCCTCCCATTCCCGCGGCGCGAGGTTCTTCAGCGGCACGCGTTCCCAGAACCGATCCCGCAGGCCTTCGCGGTCGATGGGATCGTCGTCGGGCTTGCGGGGCGGATGATCCTTCATGTCGCGGCCAGGATTGCCCGGGCGCGGGCACTGTCCCGGTCCATCTGGGCGATCAGGGCATCAAGGCTGTCGAACTTTTCCTCGCCGCGCAACCGTTCGATCAGCGCGATCGACAGGTGCGCGCCATAGAGATCGCCCTTGAAGTCGAAGATGAAGGTTTCGATGTTGGGCTGGTTTTCCCCGAACATCGGCCGCACGCCGATGGACGACACCGCGTCATAGGCGCCGCGATAGGGGCCCGTCAGAATGTCGGCGCGGGTGGCATAGACGCCGAATTTCGGCGGATGCAGGCCCGCGATGCTCATGTTCGCGGTGGGATAGCCCAGATCGCGGCCGCGCTGGTGGCCGCGGATCACCTCGCCCTCGATGCGGTGCCAGTGGCCCAGCATCTCGGCGGCGTCGCGCGTGCGCCCCTCGCTCAGCGCATCGCGGATCCGGGTCGACGACACCGTGCGGGTCGCGGCCTGCAACAGATCGGCGACCGTCACGCCAAAGCCCATCTCGGCCCCGAAACGCTGCATGTCCTCGGCGGTGCCGGCACGCTTGGCCCCGAAGCGGAAATCGGACCCGATGACGACGTGGGACAGGCCCAGGCCATCGGCGATCACCCCCTGCGCGAAGGCGCGCGGCGACAGGGCCGCCAGTGCGGCGTTGAATGCCACCTCGTAAAGCTTGTCGATGCCCAGCTTGGCCAGGCGGTTCGCCTTGGATTCGGCGTTCATCAGGCGGAACGGCGGCGCGTCGGGCGCGAAGAATTCGCGCGGATGCGGCTCGAACGTCAGAATGCCCAGGGGGGCGCCCAGGCGCGTCGCCTCGCGGCGCGCGATGTCGATCACGCTGCGATGGCCGGTGTGCACGCCGTCGAAGTTCCCGATCGCCACGCTGGCGCCGCGATCCTGATCGGCAATGAACTGATAATCCCGGATGATCCGCATGGGGGCGGGATAATGCCGCCCCCCGCCGGGTGCAAGGGGGTCCGGCCTAGCGCAGGAAGCCCATCGTGAACGTCGGCTCCTGCTGTTCGCCGTCCAGATACAGCTTCAGCGCCTCGGGATCGGGGTGATCGGCGGTCTTCGTCGCCGCCGCCGCCAGACCGCCCGAGATGAACAGCGAATCCAGATCCTCGCCCTGGGCGCCGCGGATGTCGGTGTGGATGCCGTCACCGATGCACAGAATCCGGGAATCGGGAATGTCGCGGCCCAGCTCGGCGATGCGGCGGCGGGCCAGGTCATAGACCGGCGGATGGGGCTTGCCGAAATACAGGCTCTCGCCGCCCATTTCGGTATAGAGCGCCGCCAGCGCCCCGGCGCACCATTCCCGCGTGTCGCCGCGGTCGACGACGATATCGGGATTGGCGCACAACAGCTTCAGACCCTTCTCGCGCGCATAAAGGAACTGCGGCCGCATCACCTCGGGGTCAGCAAAGGGGTCTTCTGGGCCGCAGCAGACAATGCCGGTGGCCTGTTCCAGCGGCACACGGGTGATCGCGACCGGATCGTCGAGGATCCGGATCGGGTCGAAGAAGACATCGTCATGGGGTTGGCCGATGAAGAACACCTTGTCGCCCACCGCCCCGCTGAACATGGCCAGCCGCGCGGAATCACCCGAGGTGGCGATGGCATCCCAGGCGTCGCGCGGGGTGCCCATGCGCGTGATCTGCGGCTCGATCATGGCGCGCTGGCGCGGCGCGTTGGTCAGCAGGATCACCGTGCCACCCTTGGCGCGGAACGCCTGCAACGCCGCGACCGCCGCGGGAAAGGCGGTGATGCCGTTGTGCACGCACCCCCAGAGATCGCAGAACAGCGCGTCGTAATCGGCCGAGATGTCGGACAGGGCGTGCAGGATGCGGGTCATGGGCGGAAGCTCCGGGCGTGATGGGTTTACGTGACGGTATGCCACCCGCCGACGCGAATTGCGAGAGCCTGGCGGCCCGAAGCGCCATGAGTATTCGGATCGGCAGAAAGCAGGGGATCAGCGCCCCGGCAGCCAGGTCGCAAGGGGCGGGAACAGGATCAGCAGAACCACCACCGCCAGCGAACAGCCGATGAAGGGCATGGCCGACAGATAGATGTCGCGCATGGTCGTGCCCTTGGGGGCCACCCCTTTCATCACGAACAGCAGCAGGCCGAACGGCGGGGTGGTAAAGCTGATCTCCAGCGCCAGCAGCATGATCAGGCCGAACCAGATCAGATCGAACCCCAGCGAATTTGCGAGCGGAAAGAATATCGGAATCGTCAGCAGCATGATCGAGATCTGCTCCATGAACATCCCCAGGATCAGCAGCACGCCGAACATGATCAGCAGCATGACGGTCGGCGCGACGTCGAAGGACGTGGCCCAGCCGATCAGCCCCGACGACGCACCGCTGAACGCCAGCAGTTGCGAGAACGTGGCCGAGCCGAAGACGATCAGATAGGCCATCAGCGTGACCTTGAGCGCGCCGATCACCGACCGCTTCATCGACACCCACGTCAGGCAGCGGAAGACGACCGCCAGGATCAGCACGCCCAGCGCGCCGAACGCCGCCGCTTCCGACGGGGTGACGATGCCGCCGACCATCATCGCGACGATCACGACCATGACGCCGATCATCGGCACCACATCACGCATCAGCAGCATCAGCTTGGCCCCGAGGGTGAGCGTCTCGACCTCGTAGGCGGGGGCGGCGTCGGGGTCGATCCGGCACTGGAACCAGATCATCACGATATAGAACGTCGCCAGGATCAGGCCCGGGATCACCCCGGCGATCAGCAACGCGCCGACGTCGATCTGCGCCAGCGTCGCCAGCAGGACCGCCAGTGCCGAAGGCGGGATGATGATGGCAAGGCCGCCGGTGCCCAGGATCGGGCCGATCGACATGTGTTTCTTGTAACCCCTCTGGGTCATTTCCGGCACCATGAGCGAGCCGAGCAGCGCGGTGGACCCCATGGAACTGCCCGACAGGGTGGAAAACCCCGTGCCGCCCAGCACCGTGACATAGGACAGCCGCCCCGGCAGCTTGCCCAGCAGCCGGTCGATGGCGTTGAACATCCGTCCGCCAAGGCCGGTGTGAAAGAACACCTCGCCCATCAGCAGGAACAGCGGGATCGGCACCAGCGCAAAGGTGGTCAGCGACCCCAGCCCGTTGTTCAAGAGTTGCGAGAAGCCCCGCGTGCCGCCCATGAACAGGTAGGCGCCGACCAGGTTGGCCGCGAGAAATGCCAGCGCCACCGGCATGCCCAGCGCCATGAGAAAGACGATGGTGCCCAGCAGGATCGCCAGCGCGTCATACCATTCCATCATTCGTGAATCCCCGCCTCACCGGCGTGCAACAGATCGTCACCAAAGACGAAGCGGGCGAATTCGACCGCCATCAGGGTGAACGAGATCGGAAAGGCGATGGTCAGGATCCAGCGCGGAAAGTAATAGGCGCGCACGTCGAAATCGTTGCGTGCGATGTTGGTCAGGCACAGCTCGGCCCCTTTCCACGCCAAGATGCCTGACACGATCACGCAAAGCGCGGCGACCAGGCGGCTGACGATGGCCTGCAACGTCGGCTGCAGGGCGGCGGTGACCAGTTCGATGTGCACATGCCCCTTTTCGCGCACCAGCCAAGGCGCGCCCAGCATCGTCAGATACAGGATGCCGTATTCGGTGGACGTGAACAGCCACGCAAAGGGTTGCAGCCCGACATTGCGCATCACTACCGACAGGATGACGGCGATCATCAGCCAGACCAGGGTGGCCCCGGCGATGGCCGCCATCCCGTAGAGCAGCCCGGTATAGGCACGGATCAGAAGCGGCATGGCACCCTTTCGAAGCTCGGTGACCGGTTTGCGCGATGTGGCCGCGCCGGAGGCGATGGGGCGCACCGCCCCCGGCGAGCGATCACTTGTCGGCGTCGTAGAACAGATCGACCAGTTCGTCGTAGTTGCCGTCGCCCTGGGGGCTTTCGGCCATCAACTCCTTCATCCGGTTCAACGTGGTCGAGCGGGCGGCGTCGATGTAGCGCTGGGCCGCGTCGCCTTCCAGGGCGACGACCTTCATGCCGCCCTCTTCCAGTTCGGCGAAGTCGGCGTCGCGCTTCTTGCGCAGGGCCTCGACGCTGTCCTTCTCGTGCTGGATCGCCGTGTCGGTCAGGATCTGTTTCGCCTCGTCCGACAGGCTGTTCCACTTGTCGAGGTTGATGATCACGCCAAGATCGGTGGAAAAGAAGCTGGGCTCGACCCGGTAGTTCAAGAATTCGTTCCATTTCAGGTCGATCAGGCCGATCTGGGTCCAGCCCGAGGCGTCGACCACGCCGGTTTCAAGACCGGAATAGACGTCGGTGGTGGGCAGGTCGATCACCTGTGCACCCAGGTAATCGGTGAAGAACGCGTTATAGACTGCATTGCCGCGCAGCTTCAGGCCCGCGACGTCAAGATTGCCATCGGCGTCCAGCTTCGGCTCGTTGCGCATCCACAGGTTATAGGTGACGCCGGAATCGAACCAGCCCAGGTATTTGACGTTCATCTTTTCCTGGTGAATCTCGTCGATCAGGTCCAGACCGCCGTTTTCGCGGGTCTCGATGGCGGTCAGGTTCGACGTGACCAGCGCATCCTTCTCGGGCAGCGCGCCGCCATAGAACGATCCCGGCGTATAGACCATGTCGACGATGCCGTCGCGCACGGCGTCGGCCTGCTGGAACATGCCGATGGCCTCGGGGCCGCCGCGCACCTGGATTTCGACCACGCCTTCGCCGGCCGCGTTCACCTTGTCGACGAATTCCAGGAAGCTCTGGGTATAGATCAGGGTTTTCGGAAAGGCGTGGACGGCGGTCAGCGTGTCCATGGCAAGGGCCGGGGTGGCCAGGGCGGTGGCGGCAAGGAACGATGTGAAGGTCAGGCGCATGTGGGTTCTCCCTTTGGGTTGGGTCGGCTCCACGGGTATGTCCCGTGATAGGTTTTGATGAAGGTTGCGATGGTGTCGGTGTGGCTGGCGGTCAGGTCGATGTCGTCCCAGCCGTTGACGATCTTGTCACGCGCCGCGGCGTCCAGCGTGAAGGTTTCGGTGATCTCTCCCGCGCTCAGCGTGCCCTTTTCCAGATCGATGGCGATTTCGCCGCCCGCATCCACGGCCGCGCGCAGGGCGGCGGTATCGGCCACCACGGCCGGCAGCAACCCGTTGTTCACGGCGTTGGCGGCGAAGATATCGCCGAAACCGGGGGCGATGACGGCGCGGATTCCGGCGTCGACCAGGGCATAGACCGCCGCCTCGCGCGATGAGCCGCAGCCGAAGTTGCGCCCGGCGATCACGATCTCGGCGCCCGACAGGGTGTCGCGGTCGGGATGGTCGTGCAGCAGGAACCGGCCATAGCCTTGCGCCCGGGGCGCCGACATGAACCGTGCCGGGATCAACTGATCGGTATCGACATTGTCGTGGGCGAACACGACCGCGCGACCGGTGAATGCGCGCCAGCCGGTCATGTCCGCCCCCGCAGCAAGGGGCGCACATCGGCCAGCGCCCCGGTCAGGGCGGCGGCGGCGACCATGGCCGGGCTCATCAGGTGCGTTCGTGCGCCCTGCCCCTGGCGGCCCTTGAAATTGCGGTTGGTGGACGAGGCACAGCGTTCGCCCCTTGCCACCGTGTCGCCGTTCATGCCGACGCACATGGAACAGCCGGGATCGACCCACTCCAGCCCCGCATCGGCAAAGATCCGGTCCAGCCCTTCGTCCTCGGCCTGGCGCTTCACGGCGGCCGATCCCGGCGACACCATGCCCGGCACCCTGGCGCGGCGTCCCGACAGCACGGCGGCGGCGGCGCGCAGGTCTTCGATGCGGCCGTTGGTGCAGGAACCGATGAACACCCGGTCGATCGGCGTGCCCGCCAGCGGGCGGCCGGCGGTCAGCCCCATGTACGCCAGCGCATCGCGGGCATGATCATCCTTGGGCGCGGGCACGTCGGCGGTGATCGGCAAGGCATCCTCGGGCGAGGTGCCCCATGTCACCAGCGGCGCGATCGTCGACGCATCCAGCGTCACGTCACGGTCAAAGGCCGCATCCGGATCGGTCGCCAGAGACAGCCAGTCGGCGCAGGCCGCATCCCACAGATCCGCACCAGGCGCAAAGGCGCGGCCCCGGATATATTCCAGCGTCACCGCGTCGGGGGCCACCATGCCACAGCGGGCGCCGCCCTCGATCGACAGGTTGCACAGGGTCATCCGTGCCTCCATCGACATGGCGCGCACCGTCGATCCGGCGTATTCCACCGCATGGCCCCGCGCCCCGTCGGCCCCCAGTTGCGCGATCCAGCCCAGCGCGACATCCTTGGCCGTGACACCCGACGCCAGCGTGCCGTCGATGGTCAGCCTCATCACCGGCGGGCGCTTCTGCCACACGGTCTGGGTCGCTAGAACATGGGCCACCTCGGTCGCGCCGATGCCGAAGGCGATGGCGCCGAACGCGCCGTGGGTCGAGGTGTGGCTGTCGCCGCAGTTGATCACCAGACCGGGCAGGGTCAGCCCCTGTTCCGGCCCGATCACATGCACGATCCCCTGCCCCGGATCATCGGGCCCGAAACAGCGGATGCCATGGCGCGCGGTATTTTCGACAAGGCCCGCCATCATGCCGCGAATCGCGTCGGTTGCATGGCCGGGACGGGTGGGCGCGTAATGATCGGTGACACCGAAGGTCAGATCCGGACGCGACACGGCAAGCCCACGGTCGGCCAGCTTGCGGAACGCGTGGTGCGACCCCTCGTGCACCAGGTGCCGGTCGACGAACAGAAGCGACACGCCATCATCGCGGCGCAGCACTTCGTGACGGTCCCAGACCTTGGCGAACAGCGTCTTCATGGGGCGGCTCCGACGGGCGCGATCACCGGCTCCCAATGGCGCGCGGCGCCCTTGCCGACCCGGGCCAGCGCCATTTCAAGGCGGAACATGTCCGGCCGATACAGCGCCGAAAGGTATTCCACCCCGCCGCCATCGGCATCCTGCACCACGCGGGTCAGCGACAATAGCGCCGATCCCGTCGCCACGCCCAGCGCGTCGGCCACATCCGGCGCCGCCAGCGCCGCCGTCACCGATTGCCGCGCGCCGCCGATCACCACACCGCCCCGTTCCAAAAGCGCGAACAGCGGCGTCGTGGCCAGATCGGATTCGGAATAATTCTGCGCGATGTTTTCGGGCACATTGGTGGTCAGATGCGAGAACGGCACGCCCTCGGCGCTGCGCACGCGCACCGCCGTCTGCACCCTGTCGCCTTCGCGCAATCCCAACCCCTCGGCCACCGGATGCGGCGCGGGGCCATAGGCGAAGGACAGCAGCCGCGCGGTGGTCTGCCGGCCCATGGCGACGATCTGCGGGATCAGGGTTGTCATGTCGGCGGCGATGGCCCCCGCCGTCGCCGGACCGCGCACCACCGACCCGGCACCGCCGCGCTTTTCGATCATGCCGTCGCGGGCCAGCGCATCCAGCGCGCGCCGCACCGTCACCCGCGACACGCCATGCCGGTCGGCCAACCGCTGTTCGCCGGGCAGCATCGCGCCCTCGGGCAGGTGACCCCCGGCGATTTCGTCGCGCAGCAACAGATAGACCCGGCGCGATTTGCCCCCCTCGGGCAGCCGTGGCGCCGCGTGATCGCGCATATGGAGCTCCTGCATCATGCCTCGACCATATCCGCGCCTCACCGAAAAGCAATAATTTATGTGCGCAGTGACATCTGTTGTTGATTTTTTATATCATCCAAGCTGTATTACATATAATACATGTGAAAGGTCTGCCCCATGGATGCCCAGAACGACGCAACCGCTCCCGAAACCCTTGTGCGCCGATTCCTGACCGCGATGGAGGCACGCGACCTGACGGTGGCACGCGCCTGCCTGGACGACCGGTTCGTCATGTATTTCCCCGGCACCGGCCCGATTCACGACCTTGAAACGCTGATCGAATGGTCGCGCCCGCGCTATGCTTTCGTCAAGAAAACCTATGATGGCTTCGACGTGTCGGACGGCATCGTCTATTGCCGGGGCACCCTGTCGGGGGAATGGCCCGACGGCGCACCCTTCGACGGAATCCGCTTCATCGACCGGTTCGAGATCGAGGGTGAGCGGATCGTCCGACAGGACGTCTGGAACGACATGGCCGAGGTGCGCGCGCGATGAGCGGGATCGACCCCATCACCTTGGCGGTCCTGGCCGGCCGGATGGAACAGATCGCCGATGAAATGGACGCGACCCTGTTTCGCGCCGCCTTCAACCCGATCATCGCCGAAGCGCACGACGCGTCCCACGGGCTGTATCATGCCGAAACGGGCGAAACCCTGGTGCAGGGCAAATCGGGTCTGCCGATCTTTGTCGGGGTCATGGCCTTCGCGGTGAAGGCGGTGATCGACAAGGCCGCCGAACAGGGCGGGCCGGTGGACGGCGACATCTGGATCTTCAACGACGCGCACATGGGCGGCACGCACCTGAACGACATGCGACTGGTGCGGCCCTATTTCCGCGACGGCCGCCTGTTCTGTTGGCTGGCGTCGGTGGGCCATTGGCACGATCTGGGCGGCGCGGTGCCCGGAAACTACAACCCCGGCGCGACGGATGCCTTTGCCGAGGCGTTCATCCTGCCCCCCGTCCGCATCTGCCGCGGCGGCGAGATGCAGGGCGACATCATCGACATCCTGATGCGCAACACCCGCCTGCCGCAATCGGCCATGGGCGATCTGAATGGCCAGTTGGGCGCGCTGGACCTTGGCATACGGCGGATGGACGAATTGCTCGACTCATATGGCGGCGACACCGTCACCGCCGCGCTGTCGGCGTTGCAGGATCGTGCCGAAACCCTGATGCGCGCCGAACTGTCGGCCCTGCCCGATGGCCGGTGGCAGGCCGAGGACTGGCTGGACAACGACGGCATCACTGACGTCGCCCTGCCGATCCGCGTGGCTCTGGAAATCCGGGGCGACCGCCTGACGCTGGATTTCACCGGCACGGCGGATCGCACGGCGGGGCCGGTGAACATCGCGCGGCCCACCGCCGTCGCCACCGCCTATGTGGCGATCAAGCACATCTTTCCGTCGCTGCCCGCCAACGCCGGGGTGATGCGCCCCATCGACGTGATCGTGCCGGACGGATCGCTGTTGTCGGCGCCGTTTCCCTCGCCGGTGGGCGGCTATACCGAAACGATCCTGCGGATGATTGACGTGATCTTCGCCGCCGCCGCCGGTGCCGCCCCGGACCGGGTGGTCGCCAACGCCTATGGCACGATCAACGCGCTCTCCATCGCGGGCAAGCGCGACGACGGCTCGCAATTCGTGATGTTCTCGTTCTATGGCGGCGGCCATGGCGGATCGACCGACAGCGACGGGTTGAACCACGGCAACGCGCCGATTTCCACCGCGACCATCCCGCCGATGGAGATCCTCGAGGCGGCTTATCCCGTGGTGTTCCGCCAATGGGCGCTGCGCCCGGATTCGGCGGGCGCGGGGCAACATCGCGGCGGTCTGGGTGCGGTGTACGAGATCGAACTTCTGGCCGACAAGGCCGAGGCGTTTCTGTTTGGCGAACGCGGCCGCCATGCCCCAAACGGCGTGGCCGGGGGCGCTGCGGCGGCGCTGAACGTGTTCTCGTACGAACAGGCTGACGGCTGGCATCACCCCGAACTGACCTCGAAAATGCGCGGCATCGCGTTGCGCAAGGGCCAGCGCGTGCGCCTGGAAACACCGGGGGGCGGCGGCTATGGCCCCGCATCCGGGCGCGATCCCGACGCGGTTGCGCGCGACGTGGCACAGGGGCTGGTCACCCCCGACGCGGCAACCCGCGATTATGGCACCGCATGGGAGGCCGCACGATGAGCGTGATTGCAGGCGTCGACGTGGGCGGCACGTTCACCGATATCTTCGTGCTGAGCGACAATGGGCGCGCCCATATCGCCAAGGTGCCGACCACGCGCCCCGATCAGGCGGGTGGATTCCTGGCCGGCCTCGGCGTCCATATTCCCGACCTGTCCGACATATCGGTCGTGGTCCACGGCACGACCGCGGGCACCAATGCCCTGCTGGAACGAAAGGGCGCGAAGATCGGCGTCATCACCACCGAGGGGCTGCGCGACGTTCTGGAAATGCGCCGCCGCGACCGGCCCCGCACCTGGGGTCTGCGCGGCGATTTCACCCCCGTCACCCCCCGCGATCTGCGCATCGAGGTGGCGGAACGCACGCTGGCCGACGGGACCATCCTGACACCCGTCGATCTGGATGCGGTGCGCGCAGCGGCGAAAACGCTGCTGGATCAGGGATGCAAGGCCATCGCCGTGCTGTTCGCCCATTCCTATGCCAATCCCGACAACGAACGGGCGGCGGTGGCGGCGGTGCGTGCGCTCTGGCCGAACGAACACGTCGCCGCCTCGTCCGAGATCCTGCCGGAAATCCGCGAGTTCGAGCGCTTTTCGACCACGGCGCTGAACGCCTATCTGCAACCAGAGGTGTCGGGATATTTCGAACGGCTGGAATCCGCGCTGAAGGATGGCGGGTTCGCCGGTGAGTTCATGATCGTGCAATCCAACGGCGGCGTGATGGACGTGGGCACCGCCCGCGCATTGCCCGTGCGCACCGCCCTGTCCGGCCCCGCGGCCGGGGTGATCGCGGCGGGATACATCGCCGCCAACGCGGGCTTTCCCGACGTGATCACCGGCGATGTCGGCGGCACATCGTTCGATGTCGCGCTGATCGCCGGGGGCAAATCGATGCTGGCGGCCCAGACCAGCATCGATTTCGGCATGGTGATCCGCACCCCGATGATCGAGATCGCGACCATCGGCGCGGGCGGCGGATCCATCGCATGGGTCGACAAGGGGGGATTGCTGAACATCGGCCCCGAAAGCGCCGGGTCAGACCCCGGCCCGGTCGCCTATGGCCGGGGCAACGACCGGCCCACGGTGACCGACGCCAACGTGGTGCTGGGACGCATCGACCCCAACAGCCCCATCGGCAGTCTGGATGCACTGGATGTGGACGCAGCCGCGCGGGCCATCGATACCCACGTCGGCAAGCCCCTGAACCTGAGCACGGAAATGGCGGCCGAGGCGATCCTGCGCGTCGCCAATTCGCGCATGGCCGGGGCGGTGCGGCTGGTGTCGGTGGAACGCGGCTTCGATCCGAAACGCTTTGCCTTCATGCCTTTCGGCGGTGGCGGCGCGCTGCACGCGGGCGCGATGCTGCGCGAGGCGGGGATCGGCCGTGCGCTCGTGCCGCGCTATCCCGGTGTGACCTCAGCCATGGGGTGCGTCATCGCCGACATGCGGCAGGATTTCGTGCAGACCGTGAATGCGCTGGCGGACACGGTGGACACCGACATGCTGACCGCGCTGATGCAGGCCCATCACGACGCAGGCATGGCGATGCTGGACAAGGCCGCAAGCCCGTTCGAGGCCAAGGAAACCACGTTCGAGCTGGACATGGCCTATGCCGGGCAGACCCACTCCGTGGCCGTGCCCCTGCCCGTCGCCATCGAACACGGGCGCGTGGTGTCGCCGACCCGCGCGGCGATCCGCGACGCCTTCGATGCCGCCTATCGCGCGACCTATGGCCGGGTTCTGGAGCGCGGCGTGCGGCGGGTGATCAACCTGCGCACGGCGGTGATCGGACGACGGCCCCGGTTCGACCTCGCCTCGCTGGCGCCGACCACCACGGGCGCGCCGGTGGTCAAGGCCCGCCGCCAGGTGCATTTCGTCGATACCTGGCACGATACCGCGATCCATGACCGGCTGGACCTGCCGGTGGGATCGGTCATCGACGGCCCCGCGATCCTGGAGCAGCCCGACACGACGATCCTGATCGAACCCTGGTTGCGCGGCACCGTCGACGCCTTCGGCAACGTCATCATCGAGGAAAAGGCATGACCGACACCCCCCTGCAACCCGCCCGCACGGCCCTTCTGACCATCGATCTGCAAAACGATTTCCTGCACCCCGACGGCGCCTATGGCCGTGCCGGGCAAGGGGCCGAGGCGATCAAGGCGCTGCCGACCCGCATCGCGCCGCTGGTATCGGCGCTGCGGGCCAAAGGCGGCACCTATGTGTCGGCGCAGTTCACGCTGGTGCCCGGCCCGGGGGGCGAGCCGCTGATCTCGCCGCACCTGAAGACGCTGCGCCCATTCCTGACCCGCGGCGATTTCGCACCGGGGCGTTTCGGGCACCAGTTGGTCGATACCCTGGCCCCAGCCGATTACACCGTCGAAAAGGTCGCCTATTCCGCGTTCTACCAGACCCGGCTGGAATATATCCTGCGCGCGCTGAAGATCGACACGCTGATCGTCGGCGGCATCGTCACCAACGGTGGCGTCGCCTCGACCGTGCGCGACGCCCACCTGCGCGACATCCGCACGGTCCTGTTGTCCGACGGTTGTGCCGCGTTCAAGACGGATGTTCACGCGGCCACGCTGACATCGTTGGGGTCGGTCACACAGATTGTCACCTGCGCCGATGCGCTGGCCATGATCGGGGCGGCAGAATGACCCTGCGCGCGCGCCTGTCCCGTCCGGAAATCCTGATCGCGCCCGGCGTCTATGACGGGCTGACGGCCAGCCTGGCGGCCGATGCCGGGTTCGAGGCGCTGTATCTCTCGGGCGCCGCCGTCGCCTATACCCGCCTGGGCCGCCCCGACATCGGGCTGAGCACGATGAGCGAGATGGCCGACACCATGGCCCTGATCCGCGACCGGGTCGAAATCCCGGTGGTGATCGACGCCGACACCGGGTTCGGCAACGCCCTGAATGCGCAGCGCACGATGCGGGCCTATGAACGCGCCGGGGCCAATGCCCTGCAGATCGAAGATCAGACCTATCCCAAACGCTGTGGCCACCTTGCCGACAAATCGCTGATCTCAAAGGCGGAAATGGCCGGCAAGATCGCCGCCATGGCCGACGCCCGCGCCAGCGCGGACACCCTGATCGTCGCCCGCACCGACGCCATCGCCGTGGAGGGATTCACCGCCGCCGTCGACCGCGCCGGTGCCTATGTCGACGCCGGCGCTGACGTCCTGTTCATCGAGGCGCCCCGATCAGGCGACGAGTTGTCGCGCATCGCCGCCGAGTTCGGCGGGCGCATTCCCCTGCTGGCCAACATGGTCGAAGGCGGCGCGACCCCGGTTCAGGCGGCGGGCGATCTCGAACGCCTCGGGTTCTCGCTGGTGATCTTTCCAGGCGGCATCGTGCGCGCGCTGGCGAAGACCGCGCAGGATTACTATGCCTCGCTGCGCGCCCACGGATCGAACCGGCCATTTTCCGACCGGATGTTCGATTTCGACGGCCTGAACGGCGTGATCGGCACCGACGCGATGCTGGCCAGCGGCAAGCGGTTCGACGGCAAATGACGGTCTGCGCGCCCCCCGCGTCGTTCCCCATCTCGGTGCAGACCCTGATCGTCGGGGCGGGCGCCTGTGGTCTGATCGCCGCCCTGTCCGCCCACGAGGCCGGACAACAGGTGCTGGTGGTCGAACGTGACCCGGTGCCGTCAGGCTCGACCGCGCTGTCGGCGGGGCTGATCCCGGCGGCCGGCACGGCGATCCAGCGCGCGGCGGGAATCGACGATACGCCCGCCCGGTTCGCGGCCGACATCCAGGCCAAGGCCGATGGTGAAAACGACCCCGCTCTGGTCGCTCTGCTGGCGGAAGGTGCCGGCGATGTCATCGACTGGCTGGTGCGCGATCATGGGTTGCCCTTCTCGCTGGTCGACGATTTCGACTATCCGGGCCATGCGCGGCGGCGGATGCACGGCCTGCCCTCACGCTCGGGCCGCGAACTGGTCGATGCCCTGCGCGCGGCCTGCGAGGCGGAGGGCATCGACATCCTCTGCGACACCCGCGCCGACCGCCTGTATGCCGATGGGCCTCGGGTGCGCGGCATTTCCACCCTGCGCGGTGACATGCGCGAGGATATCGGTTGCGACCGCCTGATCCTGGCGTGCAACGGATACGGCGGCAACCGCGCCCGGGTGGCCCGCCACATGCCCGACATCGAAGGCGCGCTGTGGTTCGGCCACGACGGCAACACCGGCGATGCGCTGGACTGGGGCGAGGCGCTGGGCGCGCAGACCCGCCATCTCGGCGCTTACCAGGGGCATGGCAACGTCGCACACCCCCACGGCATCCTGATCACATGGGCGACGATGACGGCCGGCGGCATCCAGCTGAACGCCGCCGGTCAACGGTTCCACGACGAAAGCCACGGCTATTCCGAAGCGGCCCGCGCGGTGCTGGCGCAACCGGGCGGCACGGCGGTGTCGGTGTTCGACGCCCGCATCGCCGCCATCGCCCGCCAGTTCCAGGACTTCCGCGACGCCGAAGCACAGGGCGCGATCAAAACCGCGGGCAGCCTCGCCGATCTGGCCGTCGCCTTCAAACTGCCCGCCGATGCGCTCGCGGCGACGGTGGCGGCCTGCCACAAGGGCGCCGATCCGTTCGGACGCACCTTCGACATCCCACCGCTGGCGGCACCATTCCACGGCGTCCGGGTCACCGGCGCGCTGTTCCACACCCAGGGCGGACTGGTGGTCGGGGCCGATGCGCGGGTGCTGGATGCGGCGGATGCGCCCTTCCCCAACCTCTATGCGGCCGGCGGTGCGGCCTGCGGCGTCTCCGGCGCGGGTGATGCCGGCTATCTCTCGGGCAATGGCCTGCTGGCGGCCGTGGTCCTCGGTCGCATCGCCGGCTTGGGCTGAGCGCGGCTATCCCTTTCTTACTGACCGAAATACTCCCGCCGGAGGCACGCCGCGCCAGCGGCGTTCCCTAACGCACCACCGGATCGATCGGCGCGCGGGGCAATCCCAACTCGGCTTCGATCCGGTGCGCCACCTGCAACAGATGTGCTTCCTCGAACGGGCGGCCGATCAGTTGCAGGCCCACCGGCATCCCGTCGACGAACCCCACCGGCAGCGACAGCGCCGGCAGGCCCAGCGTCGTCGCAAGGAACGAGAACCTCAGCCAGTCGACATAATCCCTTACCGGGGCATCGCCCACCATGGGCGGATATTCCTCCTCGACCGCGCGCGGCATCAGGCCGACCACCGGCGCGGCCAGGACATCGCAACGCTCGAACGCGGCCCTGACCCGGTTGTGCAGCGCCGATTGCGAAATCGCAGCGTCATAGACACGCTGGATATCCATTGTCTGCCCCATGGCGATGTTGTCGCGCAGGGTCGCCTTGAACCGGGCCTGCACCTCGGATGGCAAGCGGCCCGGTCCCGTCGCCCAGACCATGGCGCGCTGCGTCAGATAGGTCTGCTCAAGCCCGTCGAAGTCGGGAAACCCCTCGTCCACGCCGAATTGCGCGCCCAACCGACCCAGCGCGGCACGCAAGGCGCCCTCCATCACCGAATCGCAAGGGGCGAACCCGCCCATGGTCGGCGAGAACAGGATGCGCACATGACCGGGATCGACGTCCACGCTGTCGGCAAACGGCATGGCCGGTGCGTCGCGCGACAGCGGCCAGGCCGGCGCGCGACCGGCCATGGCGTCGAGGAACAGCGCGCAATCGCGCACGTCGCGCGCCATGGGGCCCTGCACGCTCATCGCGCTGAACAGGTTGGTGGGTGATCCGCCCCCCGCGACACCGGGTGAACAGCGCATTCCGACGACCCCGCAATAGGCGGCCGGCGTGCGCAGCGATCCGGCAAGATCGCTGCCATGGGCCAGCCACACCTGCCCCGAGGCCAGCGCCGCCGCCGCACCCCCCGATGATCCGCCGGCGTTCTTCGCCGTGTCCCACGGGTTGCGGGTCATCCCGAACACGGCGTTGAAGGTATTGGCACCCGCGCCCATTTCGGGCGTGTTGGTCTTGCCGATGACGATGCCGCCACGGTCCTCGATCCGGGTGACGATGGGGTCAGACACCTCGGGCACGAAATCGGCATATCCCGGCGTGCCGAAGGTCGTGCGCACCCCCGCCACCGGGGTCAGATCCTTGATCGCCAGCGGCAGACCGTGCAGCGGCGCCCCCTGCTTACCCGCCGCCGCCGCTTCGGCCCGCCCGGCGCACAGGGTCGGCATGGCATTCACCGCCGGATCGACGGCGGCATGGCGCGCGACGGCGGCGGCGACCAGTTCAGCCGGCGACACCTTGCGGGACTTCAACAGGGCGACCGCATCGGTCGCGGACAGGGCGCAGAGGTCTGATCCGGTATAGCGTGCCATGGGATTTCCTTTCTGGGACGCGGCCAGCAAAGCAGAGGGCAAGGACCGCGGCAAGGCCGACCGCCTTGACAGCACCCGCCCTGCAAGGTCTGTCTTGCGCATCCCGAAAGGAGCCGACACCGTGCCAGACCCTTCGACCCTGCCGCTGCGCGACGCCGCACGGGCCTTTTTCGACGCCGCCGTGGCCGCCGCCGACCCCGGCGCCGCCGTCACCCGTGCACTGCGCGACACCCCCCTGACCCCGCCTGCCGGCCGCACGATCCTGATCGCCATCGGCAAGGCCGCGCCGGCGATGATGTCGGCGGCATTGGCCATGACCGCCGGCGCGACCGAGGCACTGGTCGTCACCCATCACGACAACACCGCCCCCTGCCCCGGCGCGCGGATTTTGCGCGCGGGCCATCCCGTGCCCGACGCGGCGGGGCTGGCGGCGGGTCGCGCGGTGCTCGATCTGCTGGCGGGCGCGGGTGCGGACGACCGGGTGCTTGCCCTGATCTCGGGCGGGGGATCGGCGCTGGTGCCGGCGCCGGTCGATGGTGTCAGCCTGGACGACAAGATCGCCCTGAACCGCGCCCTGCTGAGCAGCGGGCTGGACATCGTCGCGATGAACGCGATCCGCCAGCAGGTGTCGCGCCTGAAGGGCGGCGGACTGGTGCAGGCGGCGGCCCCGGCACCGGTTACGGCACTGATCCTGTCGGACGTGATCGGCGACGACCTGCGCGCCATCGCATCGGGGCCGACCGTATCACCGCTAAGCGATCGTGCCGGCGCCGCACGCGCGCTGCGCGATGCAGGTCTGTGGGATTCCCTGCCGGCCGCGATTCGCAATCATCTGTCGGCCGATATCCCGCCGGCGGCCCCGATCACGGCGGACAACCGCCTTGTCGGATCGAACCGCCAATCGCTCGAGGCGGCCGCCGATTCGGCCCGCGCCGCCGGGTTCGACACCCGCATCGTCTCGGACCGGTTGACCGGCGACGTGACCGACGCGGCGGCGGCGATCCACCGGGCGCTGCTGGATCTGCCCGCCGATGCACCGCCCACCGCCCTGCTCTGGGGTGGCGAGACGACGGTGCGTCTGACCGGCACCGGCCGCGGCGGGCGCAACCAGGAACTGGCCCTGCGGATGGCCGAGCGTGCGGCGCAGGCCGGATCGTCGCGCGACTGGACCCTGCTCAGCGGCGGCACCGACGGGCGCGACGGGCCCACCGATGCGGCGGGCGGGTTCGCGGATGCAGGCACTTGGGCGCGGATCGGACGGGCCGGGCTGGATGCCGACGGCCTGCTCGCCGACAACGACAGCAACGCGGCCCTGTCCGCCGCGCGGGACCTGTTGATCACGGGGGCCACCGGCACCAACGTGGCCGACATTCAGATCCTGTTATCGCGCGCTGCCTGACTCGTCGCTCGGCACAGGCACGGGCGGCTGCGTGGCGCCGTAATGCTCGACGATCGCCGCCACGTCCTCGGGCGGAGTCGACAGGCCAAGCGTGGTGCAGGCATTTGGAATATGTTGAAACACCGATCCATCCGAGAAGAAGGACGACGATGTGACGGGAATGATCCGACAATCGGGATGGCGATAGCTGGCGAAATCCGCGACGGCCAGCGACGATCCTTCGCTCAGCGTCAGGCTCAGGATCACGATCTCGAAGACACTCCCCTGCAGCGCCCGGATCGCCAGCGCCTGGGTCGATTCGATCTTCACGACAGCGCCCATCCGTTCAAGGGAGGCCCCCCAGATGGCGGCGAGGTCGCGATTCTCCGCGACGATAAGAACTCTCATCCGACCCCCCGCCACGATCGCGGCCTATTGCGGCGCGGACGACACCGCGCGCTTCATGGTCCTAGCACAAGGCCGGACTGAATCGCCCCGCAATTTCCATCTACCGTGACAAATAGCAATAATCCGCTTGCAATGTCCCGCGCACCGATGGTTTCACCCGCCTGGGCGCGCGAAGGTCGGGACACGATCGTTGATATCGCGGGACGATGCCATACGGAAGGCCACGAGAGATGACCACCTGGATCACGATCTGCGACACCTGCCGCGTCGACGGGCGCGACCCTGAAGGCGGCATGCCACGCGACGGCGAACGCCTGGCCGTCCTGGTCGAGGCCGAGCCTCGCGCCGACGTGCGGACCCGGCGCACCTCCTGCCTGATGGGCTGCACCCACGGCTGCAACGTGGCGGTCCAGGGCGCCGGCAAGATCGCCTATACCCTCGGCCGTTTCACGCCGACCGCCGAAGCGGCGGCTGCCATCGCCGATTATGCCGCGCTGCACGCTGCCTCGGACAGCGGGCAGGTGCCGTTCCGCACCTGGCCCCAGGGCGTGAAGGGGCATTTCGTGACCCGCCATCCGCCCCTGCCCGACGCGGGCCGGGAATGACCGGCGCCACGCGCGATCACGGCGGCGGGATCGACGCCGCCGCCGCCCGGTGGGGTGGCGCGCGCGCCCAGTGGATCGACCTGTCGACCGGGATCAATCCGTCCCCCTATCCCCTGCCGTCCCTGCCGCCCGAGGCCTGGAACGCACTTCCCGACCACGGCGCTCAGACCGCGCTGGAAGACGCCGCGCGCCGGTTCTGGCAGGTTCCGGATACGGCATCGGTGCTGGCCGCGCCGGGGGCGTCGGCGCTGATCGCACAACTGCCCCACGCGCTGTGCGGGGATCGGGTGGCGATCCGGCCCGACACCTACAACGAACACGCCGCCGCCTTCCGCACCGCCGGCTGGCAGGTCGACGACACCCCGGCAACGCCCGGAGCACCGCTGCGGGTGGTGGTGCATCCCAACAATCCGACCGGGGAATACTGCGATCCGGCCATGCCGGGCCCGCTGATCGTCGATGAATCCTTCTGCGACACGGCGCCCGCGCGCAGCCTCGTCGCACGCGCCGGCACCGGCGTAACCGTGCTCAAGAGCTTCGGCAAGTTCTGGGGTTTGGCCGGCTTGCGGCTGGGCTTTGCCATCGGCGCGCCCGCTTTGATCGACCGGCTTCGCGAACGACTCGGCCCGTGGCCCGTGGCCGGCCCCGCACTGGCCATCGGCACCGCGGCCCTGCGCGATCACGCCTGGGCGGCCCGGACCCGTGACACCTTGCATCGCGAGGCCGCGATCCTCGACACCATGCTGTCGGACGTGGGATTGACCGGCACCGGCGACTGCCCGCTGTTCCGGCTGATCGAAACGCGCGATGCACAGGCCTGGCATGGGGCGCTGGCCGAACGGCACGTGCTGACACGCGTTTTCCCCTATGCGCCCGGCTGGCTGCGCGTCGGTCTGCCCGCCTCCCACCATCGTGACCACCTCGGGGATGCACTGAACGCCGCCCGGGGCGCGATCGACGGGACGGTGGGCGGGGCGATGGCGCAGCCGAGCGCCGCCCGGCGGCCATGATCCTGACCGGCGCCCTCATCCTCGACGCGCTGATGGGCGAACCCCGCTGGCTCTGGTCGCGAATTCCCCACCCCGCCGTGATCATGGGGGGCGCGGTGCAGGCCGCCGACGATGGCCTGAACCGCGGCGACCACCGCCGCGCCCGTGGCGTTCTGGCCATCGCGCTCCTGTGCCTGGCAGCCTTCGCCGTGGCCCGGATCATCGCCTGGATCCCGCTTGGCCCGCTGCCCGAGCTTCTGGTGGCCGCGATCCTGCTGGCGCAGAGATCGCTGGTCGACCATGTCACTGCCGTCGCCACCGGCCTGCGCCAGGGTCTTGGCGACGGTCGCAAGGCGGTCGCCATGATCGTCAGCCGCGACACGGCCGCCATGGACACCTCGGCCGTCGCGCGCAGCGCCATCGAATCGGCCGCCGAGAACATGTCGGACGGCGTCGTCGCGCCCGCCTTCTGGTTCCTCGTCGCCGGATTGCCGGGGCTGGTGGTCTACAAGGTCATCAATACAGCGGATTCGATGATCGGCTATCGCACGCCGCGCCACGCGGCATTCGGCTGGGCCGCGGCGCGGCTCGACGATCTGGCGAACCTGGTGCCGGCCCGCCTGACCGCCGTGCTGATCGCCATCACGTCCGGACAGTTGCGCGCCATGCCGGCGATCCGGCGCGACGCCGCGCAGCACCGTTCGCCCAATGCCGGCTGGCCCGAGGCGGCCATGGCCCGCGCGCTGGACGTGGCCCTGGCCGGTCCGCGCAGCTATGACGGCAGGATGCGGGACTTTCCCTTCGTCCATCCGGGCGGCCGGCGCGACCCCGACGCCGACGACATCGACGCCGCCGTGCGTCACCTGTGGCGCACCTGGGCCGCGGTTTTGGCCATCGCCGTCCTGTCGACGGTTGCCTGACCCGTCCGACGTGATAGCTTCCGGCGCAAAACCCAAGGATACCCCCCATGCGCCACGCCATCGCCACCGCCCTGCTTGCCGTTCTTCCGCTTGTGGCTGATGCCCAGACAGGCGTGCCCTGCGGCGGCGACTTTGACGGTTTCGTCAGCGATCTGAAGGCTGAAGCCCAGGCCATGGGGCATCCCGCAGACACCGTGAACGCTTTCTTCGATGGTGTCCTCCAGGATCCCCGCACGCTGCGCGCCGACGCGTCCCAGGGCGTGTTCCAACTGCCCTTCGTCGAGTTCTCGCGCCGCGTGATCAGCCAGAACCGCATCGACAACGGGCGCGCGAACCTGCGCAAATGGGCCACGACGTTCGATCGGATCGAGGCCGAATACGGCGTCAGCCCCGGTGTGCTGCTGGCGTTCTGGGCGCTCGAGACCGACTTCGGTGCGGTCCAGGGCGATTTCAACACGGTCAACGCACTGGTCACGCTGGCCCACGATTGCCGCCGCCCCGAGTTGTTCCGCCCCCAGATCTTTGCCGCCCTCACCCTGTTCGAGAACGGTGACCTGGATCCGCGCACCACCACGGGCGCCTGGGCCGGTGAGATCGGCATGGTCCAGATGCTGCCCCGCGATATTCTGGAAAACGGTGTCGACGGCGACGGCGACGGGCATGTTACCCTGAAGACCAGCGTGCCCGACGCGCTGATGAGCGGGGCCAACATGCTGCGCGATCTCGGCTGGCGCGCCGGCGAACCCTGGCTGCACGAGGTCACCGCGCCGCGCGATCTGGACTGGACGCGAACCGGGTTGGACCACCGGGCACCGGTCGCCGACTGGCGCGCCCTGGGGGTCACCCCCCGCAACGGCCCCCTCGGCCCCGACGACATGCCCGCCGCGCTGCTGTTGCCCCAGGGGCGCAATGGACCGGCCTTTCTGGCCTATCCCAACTTCGATGTCTTCTTCGAATGGAACCAGAGCTTCGTCTATGTCACCACCGCCGCCTATTTCGCCACCCGGCTGGAAGGGGCCCAGGTCTATGCCGCCGGAACCCCCGCACCCGGCCTGTCGGACGCCCAGATGATCCGCCTGCAGGAGCGGCTGGTGGAGTTGGGCCATGACGTGGGCGGCATCGACGGCATTTTGGGCGAAAAGACCCGCGAGGCGGTGCAGAAGGAACAGGTCCGGCTGGGATTGCCCGCCGATGCCTGGCCGACGGCCGAGTTGCTGCAGCGGCTCTGACCACCGCGCGCGTCGCGCTGGCGGCGCGGTCGGGGGTGAGTATTTGGATCGGCAAGAAGCTGCGGACCGGGGGCAAGAGCGGCGCCGGTCGGACGTTGGCATTCAGGCGACCATGGCTTCGGCGCGTTTCAGATCGACCGAAACCAGTTGGCTGACCCCCTGTTCGCCCATGGTGACGCCGAACAGGCGATCCATGCGCGCCATGGTGACGGCATGGTGGGTGATGATCAGGAACCGGGTTTCGGTCTGGCGGCACATCTCGTCCAGCAGATCGCAAAACCGGGTGACGTTGGCGTCGTCCAGCGGCGCGTCGACCTCGTCGAGCACGCAGATCGGGGCCGGGTTGGCCAAGAACACCGCGAAGATCAGCGCCATCGCCGTCAGCGTCTGTTCGCCCCCCGACAGCAGCGACAGCGTCGACAGCTTCTTGCCCGGCGGCTGGCACATGATTTCAAGCCCGGCATCCAGCGGATCGTCGGATTCGACCAGCTCCAGCTTTGCGTCGCCGCCGTTGAACAGGTGCGTGAACAGCATCGAGAAGTTGGCGTTGACCTGTTCGAAGGCGGTCAGCAGACGCTCGCGGCCTTCGCGGTTCAGGCCGGCGATACCCGTTCTGAGCGTGCGGATCGCCGCTTCGAGGTCGGCTTTCTCGCTGATCAGCAGATCATGTTCTTCCTGCACGGCGCCCGCGTCCTCCTCTGCCCGCAGGTTCACCGCGCCCAGCGCGTCGCGCTGGCGTTTCAGGCGGGCAACTTCGGATTCGATCCGGTCGGAAGGCGGCATCTTGTCGGGGTCCACATCCAGGACCTGCAACAGGGCATCGGGCGTGACGTCCAACGCTTCGACGATGCGCTCTTCGGCCTGTTCGGTGGTGGCGCGCGCGGCGTCCGCCCGCGCTTCGGCGGCGGCGCGGGCCTCGCGGGCCTGGCCGGCCGCGCGTTCGGCATCACGGGCGGCGGTGGCGGCGTCGCGCAGCGCGGCTTCCGCAGCGCCCAGGGCGTCGGCGGCGGTCCGGCGGCGGTCGCGGGCGGCGGCGATACGCCCGCCGAGCGCGTCGCGCTGTGATGCGATTGCATCGGGAATTGCCTGGGCTTCGGCCAGTTCATCCTGCGATTCGGCCAGGCGGGCAGAGAGTTCGGCCATTCGCCGGCCCGCCGTCTCCAGCCGCCTGCGCCAGCCGTCGGCCTCTTTTTGCACCGCCTCGGCGCGTTTTGCCCGCGCTTCGCCGTCGCGCCGCAGCTCATCATGTGCCGAGCGGCGTTGCAGCATGGTCAGGCGGGCCGCTTCCACGGTCAGCTTCACGTCTTCAAGCGCCGCGCGCGCGTCCGACAGGTCTTCGAGGTCCGCGACGGCGGCCTCGGCGTCGGCCAGACGGGCGCGGGCGGCTGTCGCTTCTTCCTCGTGGCGGGCGACGGCGTGGCGCGCGCTGTCGAGACGGCCCTGGGCGATGGTGCGGTCGGCCTCGATCCGCGAACAGGCGCGCGCGCTTTCGGCAACCTTTGCGTCGGCGGCGCGCCGGGCCTCGCGGGCATCACGGTCGGCCCGGGTCAGATCGACGAGGCGGCGCTTCAGCGCCTCGTGGGTCTGCGCCACCGCGTCGGCATGGGCCGAAACGCGCGCGACGTCCCGTGTCAGACCCTCGAGGCGGTTCAGCTGCTTCAGGCGCAGGGCGGCGGCGCTGGGCGCGTCTTCCGCCCCGGCGCGCAGGCCGTCCCACCGCCACAGGTCGCCTTCCATCGACACCAGCCGCTGACCGGGCCGCAGCAGAGGTTGCAGGGCAGCGCCACGATCGCGCGCGACAATGCCGACCTGCGCCATGCGCCGCAACAGGACCGGCGGCAGGGTGACGTGATCGGCAAGAGGTGCGACGCCGTCGGGCAAGGGTTGCACGTTTTCATAGGCCGGCAGGCAGACCCAGCCCGACACGCCGTCCGCGATTTCCGGTGCGCGCAGATCATCGGCCAGCGCCGCCCCCAGCGCCGCCTCGTATCCATCGGCGACCGACAGCAGGTCCAGCACCTGCCCCCCCTCGGTCGCGTCGCGGGCCACCAGCTTGGTCAGCGCACCCGCCTCGGCCCGGAGCGCGCCCAGCTCGCCTTCGGCCTGCGACCGTTCGCCCCGGGCGTCGGCCTCGCGCGATTGCGCCTCGCCGCGGGCGTGGTCGGCCTGTTGCAGGGCCTCTTCGACACGGGCGGCCAGATCCTGGGCCGCGCGCTGGGCTTCGCTGGCGGCGGTGAATGCGGCTTCGGACCGCGACACCGCCTCCTGTGCCGCACCCACCGTGTCGCGGGCGGTCCGGGCGGCCTGTTCGGCACGTTCGGCGGCACGAAGCGTGTCGTCACGCAGGCGATGGGCGGATTGATGGCGGGCCGACAGCCGTGCCATGTCTTCGGTCCTGGCCGACAGATCGGCTTCGCGCGCGGCCAGGATGTCGCCGGCCTCGCGCGCGGCTTCGGCGGCCTTCTCCAGCGCGGCCTCGTGCCCCGTGCCGGCCTGGTTCAGCGCCGCGGCCTCGGCGTCGAGGCGCTGAATCGTTTCGTCCGCATCGCGGTTCAGCGCGTCCTCGCGGGCGCTGTCCTTGTGCAACTGGTCGATCCGGGCGGTCAGGGTCGCGATCTGGTCGCGCGCGCGGCTGTCGCGGTCGTCCAGCGCGGCCTGTTCGACCTCAAGCCGTTGCAGCACGGCGGCGGCAATCGTTTCCTCTTCGCGCAGGGCAGGCAGGGCGTCTTCGGCATGAACCCGCGCGGTTTCGGCGGTCTGGGCGTGACGGGCCGCGGTGGTGGCGCCTTCGGCACAGGCGCGCAGGTCGTCGGCCGCCGCGCGTTGCGCTACATCGGCCTCGCGCCAGCGGCGATACAGCAGCAAGCCCTCGGCTTGGCGCAGTTCGACGCCGATGTCGCGGTACTTGCGGGCCTGGCGCACCTGCCGCGTCAACTGGGCCAGTTGCGCGGCCAGTTGCTCGACGACGTCATCGACCCGCAGAAGGTTGGCCTCGGCCCCCTTCAGCTTCAGTTCAGCCTCGTGACGGCGTTGATACAGCCCCGAGATCCCGGCCGCTTCTTCCAAGATGCGGCGCCGCGCCTTGGGGCGCGCGTTGATCAGTTCCGAAATCTGCCCCTGCCGCACCAGCGCCGGCGAATGGGCGCCGGTCGAGGCATCGGCGAACAGCATCTGAACGTCGCGTGCCCGCACGTCGCGGGCGTTGGCCTTGTAGGCCGATCCGGCGTCGCGGGTGATGCGGCGGGTCACTTCCAACGTGTCGGAATCGTTGAACCCCGCGGGGGCGCGCCGGTCGGAATTGTCGATATGCAACACGACTTCGGCAAAGTTGCGGCCAGGGCGAGAGGCGGCACCGGCGAAGATCACGTCCTCCATTCCGCCGCCGCGCATGGCCGAGGCGCGGTTTTCACCCATCACCCAGCGCAGCGCCTCGAGCAGGTTGGACTTGCCGCACCCGTTCGGGCCGACAACACCGGTCAGCCCGTCCGAGATCACCAGGTCGGTGGGATCGACGAAGGACTTGAAGCCATTCAGTTTGAGCCGGGTGAATCGCACGGATGGAACGGACCTTGTTTCGGGGATCGGCGCATATCCTGTTGCTCTTACGGCCTGAGTGTCAAGGTGCGCACGCAGCATATGGCGGGATCGCGCCCCTTGTCCCCAAGGGATCGCGCCCTTGACCCTGTGGCGGCTAGCCGTCGACGACGACCACCACCTTGCCGGTGGACCGGCGCGCGCGCAGGAACTCCAGCGCCTCGCCTGCCTGGGCCAGCGGGTAGCGCGCCGAGATGTGCGGCTGCAGACGCCCTTCGCCATACCAGCCGTAAAGCCGCGTCAGGCTGTCGGTGACGATCTGCGGTGCGAAGGCCATGTAGCCGCCCCAGTAGAACCCCAGCAAGGTGATGTTCTTGACCAACAGGTGATTGGCGGGCACCTGCGGAACGTCGCCGCTGGCGAAACCGACGATGACGATGCGGCCATCGGGGTTGCAGGCGCGCATGGCCGCGCGGAACGGATCGCCGCCCACGGGGTCGAAGACCACATCGACGCCGCCCAGATCCTTCAGCGCACCGCGCAGATCGGGGGCGTCGCTGTCGATTGCATGGTCGGCCCCGGCGGCGCGCGCCACCTGCAGCTTGGCCGCCCCGCGCGCGCTGGCGATCACCCGGGCGCCCATCGCCTTGCCGATCTCGACCGCGGCCAGCCCGACACCCCCCGCCGCCCCCAGCACCAGCAGGGTTTCGCCGGCCCGCAGGTGCGCGCGGTGGGACAGTGCGACATGGGCCGTGCCATAGGCGATCTGGAACGCCGCGGCCACGTCGAACGGCATTGCATCGGGCAGATGCGTGCAGCGGTCAGCAGGAAAGTTTCCCGCCTGCGCCAGACCGCCATGACCGGCGAACACCGCCACCCGGTCGCCCGGTGCAAAACCGCGAACGCCGGGACCGGTCGCCGTGACGGTGCCGGCCACTTCCATCCCCAGTGTTGCGGGAAGCGGCGGACGTTCCTGATACTTGCCCTCGGCCATCAGAAGATCGGCAAAGTTCAGACCGCAGGCCGCGATCCGCAACGCGACCTCGCCCGGGCCCGGCGGCGCGGGCTGGACGGACCGGATTGCCGGCGGTGCGTCAAACGACGTGATCTGAAAGGCATCCATCCTGTCACTCTCCGTTGGGTTCGCGACGGTGTTACAAGGATTCGCCCCCCTTAGCGAGAGACCCGACAGGGGTGGAACAACCAGAGGGATTCGCCACCAAATACACGCAAAAGGCGAGTTTATTTGCCGCGAAAGCCCCGCAACCAAAGGTGGTGCGGGATTCACCACTTTGTTTTTGTTCGTTTTTATCACTGCTGACCCCAAACCTGTCCTTAAAGCTAGGTTGAGTTGCAAGGCGAAGGCTTGTTCATTGGCATACAAGCGCAAGGTTAGGAGCAAGTAGATGAAACACCCCGTGGATGTGCATGTCGGCAAACGGGTTCGCCACCGGCGCTGGATGCTCGGGATGACGCAACAGCAGCTGGCCGAGCAGGTCGGAATCAAGTTTCAGCAAATCCAGAAATACGAAACCGGCATGAACCGCATCAGCGCATCGCGCTTGTGGGATATCGCCGATGCCGTTGACGTTCCCGTCGCGTTCTTCTTCGAGGGCATGGATGGCGACGACGGCAAATCGCCGCAGCCGACCGGGACCGTTCCCGGCGACATCCTGGCAGACAAGGAAGCCCTGGAACTTGTCCGCTCGTATTACGCCATCCCGGAAAACCAGCGGCGCCGGCTGTTCGAACTGGCGCGCGTTCTGTCGGAAGTCGCCTGAAGCGGCGCCTTGACGCCTCCTGCCCGGCAGCTTAGCCGAAACCGCGAATGCGCGGCGCAGGAGGACGACGATGAAACGTTTCGATCCCACCCTTGAGACCCAATTGATTGATTGCGCCACGGCGCTGGCCGAGGCCGCCAGACCGGTCACACTGCAGCATTTCCGCACGTCCGGCCTGGTCAGTGACAACAAGAACCCGGCGGGCTTCGACCCGGTCACCGAAGGCGACCGACAGGCCGAAACCGCCATGCGGCACATCCTGGCGCAACGGCGGCCCGAAGATGGCATCCTTGGCGAAGAGTTCGGCCATCACGCCGGCACATCCGGCCTGACGTGGGTCCTGGACCCGATCGACGGCACCCGCGCGTTTCTGGCCGGGGCGCCGACCTGGGGCGTGCTGATCGCGGTCGGCGACGATTCCGGCCCCGCCCTGGGCGTGATCGATCAGCCTTATATCCGCGAACGTTTTTTCGGCGGTTTTGGCCAGGCCTGGTGCGACGGGCCCAGCGGACGTGTGCCCCTGGCCACCCGCCCCCCGCGCCCCCTGTCGGACGCGATCCTGTTCACCACCTTCCCCGAGGTCGGCAGCGACACGGAACGCGCGGCGTTCCAGGGCGTCGCACGCCAGGCCCGCCTGACCCGATACGGCATGGATTGCTATGCCTATGCGCTGATCGCCTGTGGCCAGGCGGATCTGGTGATCGAAGCGGGGCTGAACGCCTATGACATCCAGGGTCCGATGGCGGTGATCGAGGCCGCGGGCGGTATCGTCACCGATTGGCGCGGCGGGCCCGCCCATCAAGGGGGCCGCGTGATCGCCGCCGCCAACCGCGAGGTTCACGCCGAGGCGCTGAAGGTGCTGTCGCAGGCGGATCCGTGACAGGCAACGAGACCGGCCCGATTCCGCGCGCCTGACGGGCCGAAAGGGTGCACGGCTGCGTATCGGTGGAACGGCTGGCACCTTGCGACAGGCCAGGCACCTTCGTCGGGGCGTACGACGGCCATCCGCCGCAAGCCGCGATCATCGCCGGGTGGCGGGAATCACCAGCGGTCCAGCGCCGCTTCGTCCACGTCGCGTGCCGCGACCCAGGACGCGCCGTCGCCGGTCACTTCCTTCTTCCAGAACGGCGCGCGGGACTTCAGGTAATCCATCAGGAACTCGGCCCCCTGAAAGGCATCGGCGCGATGGCGCGCCGACGTCGCGACCATCATGATCACCTCGCCCACCTTCAAGATCCCGTGCCGATGGATCACCAGTGCATCGTCCAGCCCGAACCGCGCCACGGCCTGATCCACGATGGCGCTGATCGCACCCGCCGTCATGGCCGGGTAATGTTCGATCTCCATGTGCTGCAAACCGCCTTCGGGGCGATCACGCACGATGCCCGAAAAGCTGACCACCGCGCCCGCGTTGGCCTGTGCGGACACAAAGCCGTTCAGCGCGGCGCCCGGATCGAACGGGTCGGATTGCACACGCACCGACATTTCAGCCGCCGGTCATCGGCGGGAAGAACGCCACTTCGCGCACGCCGTCCAGCGCGGCGTCGAAATCCGTCAACTCCTGATCCACGGCCACACGCAGCGCCGACAGGTCGGAAAACGCCATGGCATAGCGATCTTCGCGCGCGCTGAGTTCGGCGACCAGGCCGGCCACCGTCGTCGCGTCGGTGTCGACAGTTTCACGTGGCAGGCCGATGCGTTCGCGCACCCAGGCAAAATAGACGACATCGATCATGGGCGTGGCTCCTCTTTCAGGAACGGCAGCGATTTGCGGAAGTAATCCCAGCCGGTCATCAGCGTCAACAACGCGGCAACCCACAGCAGCGCGGTGCCGATCCACCAGAACGTGTTGCGCGCGGCTTCGAGCCAGTGCAGACCGACCACGTCCTCGATGGTGCCGTCCATGATGCCGGCGATGGTATCGGGGTCCATGCCGATGGTCCGGTCGATGATGTGATGCGTCACGATCCCCGGCACGAACAGCACGGCGATCGCCACCATCTGCGCCGTCGTCTTCCACTTGGCCAGTTTCGTCACCTTCAACAGGCCGGCGGTATCCCCCAGGAACTCGCGCAGGCCCGACACGAAAACCTCGCGGAACAGGATCACGGTGGCCGGCAGCAGGATCCAGGGGTCCATGCCGGAAAACCCGGTGATGACCAGAAGCGCGATCACCACCATCGCCTTGTCCGCGATCGGATCCAGCATCGTGCCGAACTTGGTTTCCTGCCCCCAGGCCCGCGCCAGGTATCCGTCGATCCAGTCGGTCGCCGCCGCCGCGGCAAACAGGATCAGCGCGAACCAGTCGGCCAGCGGACGCGCGAAATACAGGAACATGACCGCAACGCCGGGCGCGGCCAACAGACGCATCAGCGTCAGTATATTCGGGACGGTCCATCTCATGGCGCAGGGATAGCTTGTTGGCGCGGAGGTTGGAAGATGCCGCGGAGGATTGTCTGATCGTTCCCCGCGCGTCCTTCGGTGACGACCCGGCGCGATTTGCGTGCCCGACGGCGAGCGAACAGCCTGAAACCGGGCGATTGGCGGCTCTGTGCGGATATCCGCCGCACCGGAACAGGGACAAGGGTCGGCGTTATCCCTTCTCGTGGAAAAACGCATAGATCGTCTCGGCCAGGTTGTCCGAGATGCCGTCCACCGCCTTCAGATCCTTCAAGTCGGCCCGGGCCACCGCCTTGGCCGATCCGAAATGGGTCAGAAGGGCGCGCTTGCGCATGGCGCCGACGCCCGGCAGATCGTCGAGCGGGGTGGCCCCCACGGCCTTGCTGCGTTTCGCACGGTGCGCGCCGATGGCGAAACGGTGCACCTCGTCGCGCATGCGCTGGATGAAATACAGCACCGGGTCGTTATGACGCAACGCCATGGGCGGTTTGCCGGTGCGGTGGAACTCCTCCTTGCCGGCATCGCGGTCCTCGCCCTTGGCGACGCCCACCATGGGGATGTCGCCGACGCCCATCTCCTCCATGATTCGACGCACGGCCGACACCTGCCCCTGGCCGCCGTCGATCAGCAACAGGTCGGGCCAGGTGCCCGACGTGCGGTCGGGATCTTCCTTCAGCAGGCGCGAGAACCGACGCGTCATCACCTCGCGCATCATGCCGAAATCGTCGCCCGGAGTCAGGCTCGTGTCCTTGATGTTGAACTTGCGATACTGGCTTTTCAGGAAGCCTTCGGGCCCCGCGACGATCATCCCGCCAACGGCATTGGCGCCCTGGATGTGCGAGTTGTCGTAAACCTCGATCCGTTTGGGCGGCGCGGGCAGATCGAATGCCTCGGCCAGACCTTGCAACAGCCGGGCCTGGGTCGCGGTTTCGGCCATGGTGCGCGCCAGGCTTTCGCGGGCATTGCGCAGCGCGCCCTGAACCAGCTCGGCCTTCTCGCCCCGCTGCGGCACGCTGATCTCGACCTTGCGGCCGATCTTGTCCGACAATGCGCCGGCCATCAGCTCGGCTTCCTCGATCCCGTCCGACAACAACAACAGCGGTGGCGGTTCGCGGTTGATGTAGAACTGGCCGATGAATGCCTCCATCACCTCGGCCGGGCCGGCGCCAGACCCGGTGCGCGGATAGTAATCGTAGTTGCCCCAGTTCTGGTTGGCGCGGATGAAGAACACCTGAACGCAGGCCTGCCCGCCTTCCATGTGCAGCGCGATCACGTCGGCCTCGGCCACGCCCTGGGGGTTGATCCCCTGCCCCGCCTGCACCTGGGTCAGAGCGCGGATCCGGTCGCGCAGCGCGCCGGCGCGTTCGAATTCCATCGCCTCGCTGGCGATCTCCATCTCGCGGGCCAGTTCGGTCTGCACCTTGGTGGACTTGCCTTGCAGGAACCGCTCGGCGTCCTTCACCAACGTGCCGTAATCCTCGTGCGAGATATAACCAACGCAGGGCGCCGAGCAGCGCTTGATCTGGTATTGCAGGCAGGGGCGCGTGCGCGAGTCGAACACCGAATCCGTGCAGTTGCGCAAAAGGAACACGCGCTGCAACTGGGTCAGGGTGCGGTTCACCGCGCCCGCGCTGGCGAAGGGGCCGTAATAGCTGCCCTTTTCCTTCTTCGCGCCGCGGTGTTTCTTGATCTGCGGATAGGCGTGGTTGCCGGTGACCAGGATGTTCGGGAACGACTTGTCGTCGCGCAGCAGCACGTTGAACTTGGGCTTCAACTGCTTGATCAGGTTCTGTTCCAGCAACAGCGCCTCGGTTTCCGTCCGGGTGGTCAGAAACATCATCGACGCGGTGCTGCGGATCATCCGGTCGATCCGGGCCGAATGGCCGTTCGGGTTGGCGTAATTGCTGACCCGTTTCTTCAGGTTGCGCGCCTTGCCGACATACAGAACGGCGCCCTTGGCATCCAGCATGCGATAGACGCCCGGCGAATTGTCGAGCGTCTTGAGATAGGATTGAACACAGGCGTGGCCTGTCGGGCGGTCGGTCGTATCGGTCATGGCCTCACCGGAATCGGGTCACGTTTCAGATCGGGGCCGGATCCGGAAAGCGCAAGGCGAAACATACCCACCAAACCTGTGGATAACCTTGCGGAGAAGTTTCGCCCAAGGCGCAATTTCCCTTTGAATCCGGCGGGATCATCGGATTGCCCATTTTTTAGGCTCCCCGTCAAGTTCCTGAAATACCTTATCTTTTTATTTATCTGTATGCAAGCATATGGAAACACTGACGAATTCCTAACAGTCCCGTGATGGCTGGGCGGCGCGTGCATAAGTGTCGTCGCGTCAAGGCCGAAACGTTGACGAGTCTCATTCCACGCCAAGCACATCCGCCGTCTGCCAGGCCAGGTGCTGACCACCATCCACGCACAGCAATTGGCCCGTGACAGCGGGCGCATCGAGGAAATATCCCAAGGCCGCAACGATGTCGTCGGGGTTCGCCCCACGCTCCAGGATCGTCGCCGCGCGCTGGCGCGCGAAGGCGGTGGCATCCTGTCGGCCGCCCCTCAGCGTCGGGCCCGGACCGATGGCGTTGATCCGCACCCGCGGCGCCAACGCCTGGGCCGCCGTCTGGGTGAACGCCCACAGCGCCATCTTGGCCAGCGTATAGGTCATGAACTCGGGCGTCGGCTTGCGCACCCGCTGATCGATCATGTTCACGACCAGGGACCGGGCCCGCGGTTCGCCATTGGTGTCGGTTACCGGATCGCGCGCGACCCGCGCCATGGCCTGGGTCAGAACGAACGGCGCGCGCAGGTTGCTGCCCATGTGCCGGTCCCACGTGTCGCGGGTGGCGTCGGCCAAGGTGTCGTATTCGAAGATCGACGCATTGTTGACCAGAACATCGGGCGCGCCGCCCAGGGCGTCGGTCGCACGCCCGACCAGCGCCGTGGTCGCCGCCTCGTCCAGCAGGTCGGCCCCCAGGGTGCAGGCCGCCTGCCCCCTAGCACAGATGTCCTGCGCCACCTCATCCGCGGCCGTGGACGAGGTGTTGTAATGCACCGCCACGTCATATCCACGGCTGGCCAGATACAGCGCCATGGCACGGCCCAGCCGCTTGCCCCCGCCCGTGACCAGGGCGCGTCGTCTATCGTTCATGCCACAGCTCCGGATCAGGTTCCGCCGCCGACGATCAGGACATAGAGGTAGACGCCGTAGAACGCGCAGAAGACCACGCCCCATGTCCGCGTCACGCTCCAGCGCAGGAAGACGAAGGGCGCCAACACCAGCGACGCCGCCAACATCACCCACAGATCGAAGCGCAGGAATTCCGCCCCCACGTCAATCGGCCCGATCAATGTGGTCACGCCGATGATGGCCAGCAGGTTGAACATGTTCGAACCGATCACGTTGCCCATCGCCACGTCCGCCTGCCGACGCAGTGCCGCCACGACGGTGGTCGCAAGCTCGGGCAATGACGTGCCGATTGCCACCAGCGTCAGGCCGATCACCGTGTCGCTGACGCCAAAGCGTTGGGCAATGACCGTGGCGCTGTCCACCAGAAGGTCGGCCCCCAAAGGCAGACCGACCAGCCCCAGGGCCAGGAACAACAGGATCTTCCACCAGCGCATTTCCGGATCAGCGCCCTCTACCTCGTCCGTGGTGACGGCCAGGCCGGCACGGCGGTGCGCCAGTGCCTCGCGCAGTTGATCGCCCAGCATCACCGCCAGCGCCGCCAGCAGGATCACACCGTGCCACCATGTCAGCGGGCCGAAGAAACACAGGGCGATGAACAGCACCGACGCGACCAGCATCATCACATAGGACTTGCGCGTGTCGCAGTTCTTCATGTGCATCGCGGCCAGGATCGCCGGCACGCCCAGCACCATCAGGATGTTGGCGGTGTTCGACCCCACCACGTTGCCCAGCGCGATACCGGGCGCGCCGCGCAGCACCGCCTGTATGGAAATCAGCAGTTCGGGGGCCGAGGTGCCAAAGGCGACCACGGTCAGCGACACGATCAGCGCCGGCACACCAAGGCGCAACGACATGTTGACCGCGCCACGCACCAACGCGTCGCCCGCCAGAAGCAGTATCACAAGGCCAAGTGCGGCCAGCGCAAATTCCATCTCAGCCCTTTCCCTTGCCGCAGGCGCAGGGCCCCGACCCGATGCGATAGCGTCCGCAACGCTCGCATTTCATCGATTGCAATCGTTTCTGCCCCGGAAACCGCAGTTTGCCGAACATGGCCAGGACAAGCATCCCGATCAGGAAAAGACTGACGACCTTGATCATCCGCTACAGCCCGAACCGGGCATAGGCGGCGCGGTCTTCCAGCGCCCCGATCGCCGCTTCGCCCAGCGACAGGCCGAACCGCGACAGGAACGGGCGGCGCTGGCTGTAGCCGACGAACCTGACCTTGTCGCCGAACAGTTCCTTCATCTTCGGCACCAGGTGGCCGATGCCGTCAACCAGCCCGACATCGATGGCGTCCCGTCCGACCCAGATATCGCCGGTGAACAGGTCACGGCCTTCGGGCAACCGGGAACCCCGGCGCGATCTGACCTGTTCGATGAACCGCGCGTGAATCCGGTCCTGCAAGGTGCGCAGGCGCGCGACATCCTCGGCCTTTTCGGGCTGGAACGGGTCCAGCATCGATTTTGACTGGCCGGCGGTATAGACGCGGCGCGTGATGCCGTGGCGTTCGATCAACTGATCCAGACCGAAACTGGCCGAGATCACGCCGATCGAGCCGACGATCGACGTCTCGTCCACCCAGATCCGATCGGCCGCCGTGGCCAGCCAATAGCCGCCCGAGGCCGCCACATCCTCGACAAATCCATGGACCGGCACGCCCTTCTCGTCCGACAGTCGGCGGATGCGGGCCGCGATCAGCGACGATTGCACGGGGCTGCCGCCCGGTGAATTGATCGACAGGGCGACGGCGGCGGGCTTGCCGCGCCGAAACGCCTTTTCGATCATTCCGGCCAGACCTGCATCGTTCAGGCTGCCGCGTCCGCCACTGGCGATCGTGCCCTGAAGCCGGATCACGGCAACGACGGGCGGCTTGGCGATGAATGGGATGAAACGCTTCATGGGCTGCACATAGAGTTCCACACCACCCGCAACAAGGCCGTGCAACCCGGCGCGGCACCGATGTTGCGTAACGGCACGTTCATTTCCGGATCCGCCACCCGGTGCGGAAAATCAGCGCGATCACCGCGATACACGCGACGGTGAACACGACGATGGCGGCCAGGCTGGCCAGAACCGGCACGTCCGACGCACCAAAGAACGCCCAGCGAAAGCCCGACACCAGATAGACGACGGGATTGAACAGCGTCACGGTCTGCCAGAACGGCGGCAGCATCGCGATCGAATAGAACGATCCGCCCAGAAAAACCAACGGCGTGACCACCAGCAGCGGCACCAGTTGCAGCTGTTCGAAATTCTGCGCCCAGATGCCGATGATGAAGCCGAACAGGCTGAACGACAGGCAGGTCAGGACCAGGAACGCCAGCATCCAGACCGGATGCAGGATCGTCAGATCGACAAAGAAGAACGACGTCGCCAGGATGATCAGTCCGATCACCAGCGATTTGGTCGCCGCGGCCAGGACATAGCCGGCCGTGATCTCGACGAACGACGCCGGGGCCGACAGCAGTTCATAGATCGTGCCGATGAACTTCGGGAAATAGATCCCGAAGGCCGCGTTGTTCACCGATTGCACCAGCACCGTCAGCATGATCAGCCCCGGCACGATGAACGCGCCGTAACTGACACCCTCGACCTGGTCGATGCGGCTGCCGATGGCGGCACCGAACACCACGAAGTAAAGCGAGGTGGACAGCACCGGCGACACGATACTCTGCAGCAGGGTGCGGAAGGTGCGCGCCATTTCAAACACATAGATCGCGCGAATCGCCCCGATGTTCATGCCGCGTCCCCGTTCACCAGGTTGACGAAGATATCCTCCAGCGACGACTGGCGCGTCTGCACATCGCGCAGGACCAACCCCGCGTCGGGCAGCGCCGAAAACAGCCGCGTGATCCCGGTGCGTTCGCCCTGGGCGTCATAGGTATAGATCAGCGTGCCGTCGCCGCCGATCTGCAGATCGAAATCGGCAAGCGCGGCAGGCACCTCTGTCACGGGATCCTGCAACTGGATTTCCATCTGTTTCTGCCCCATGCGCTGCATCAGCGCCGCCTTTTCCTCGACCAGTAGGATGTCTCCCCCGGCGATGATGCCGATGCGGTCGGCGATCGCCTCGGCCTCTTCGATGTAATGGGTCGTCAGGATGATCGTCACGCCGTCGGCCTTCAACCCCTCGACCACGCGCCACATGTCGCGGCGCAATTCGACATCCACGCCGGCGGTGGGTTCGTCCAGGAACAGCACGCGGGGATCATGGCTCAGCGCCTTGGCGATCAGCACGCGCCGTTTCATGCCGCCCGAAAGCTCGAGGATGCGCGCATCGCGCTTGTCCCACAGCGACAGCTGCCGCAGCACCCGTTCCAGGTGGGCATCGTCGCGCCCTCCGCCGAACAACCCGCGCGAGAAGCGCACCGTGTTCATCACCCGCTCGAACGGCTCAAGCGAGATTTCCTGCGGCACCAGCCCGATCAGCCGTCGCGCGGCGCGAAAATCCTTCAGCGTGTCGTGCCCGCGCACGGTGATCGTGCCCGAGGTCGGCCGCGTGATGCCGCAGACGGTCGAGATCAGCGTCGTCTTGCCTGCCCCGTTCGGCCCCAGAAGGGCCAGGATCTCGCCCTTGCGGATCCCCAGGTTGACCGACTTCAGCGCCTCGAAGCCGTCGCCATAGGTCTTGGTCAGGTTTCGGATCGTGACGATGTCGGCCATGGGGTGCTTTTCCTTCGGATCGCAACCGGTCTGCCGCATACCCTAGCTTTCCGCAGACGCGATACAATGTCCGGCCGTGTTATTCCGCGAGGTCGGCCCGCCCGCGCATGCAGCCGGCCGGTCGCCTTGCACCGCGGATGTCGCCCCGTCGCGGCGCCACGCAATGCGTTGACCTTGCCGCGGGTGGCAAGCATACTCGCCGCCATGGCCCGTGGTCCCGCCGCACCGGGGCCCTGCCGCCCAAAGCCGCGACCACCGACGGGAAACGCAACGCATGACCGCAGGTCCGCCGCCCCTTGCCACTCTGGTCAATTCGGCGTTGCTGGTCGTGCTTGCCGGATTCCTGATCTATATCGGCAAGCCTGTTCTGCTGCCGATCCTCGCGGCCGTCATCGCGGTCTACGTCCTGCTCAGCGCATCGGACGCCCTGGGCCGGGTGCCGGTGATCGGGCGCCTGCCCCCTGCCGCGCGACAGGCGATCGTGCTGCTGGGTTTTGCGGTCGTGGTCACGATCTTTACCGGTGTCGTGGTCGATACGGTCGGCCGCATCCTGCGCGAGGCGCCGACCTATCAGGCCAACATCGAACGGATGGTCGCGCGGGTCGCCGACCTGGTCGGGCTGGACGAGCGGCCCGACTGGCAGACGATCCGCGATGCGACCTTCGGCCGGTTCTCGGTGCAGAGCCTGGTCAACACAGCCCTGCTGAACATCACCAACATCGGCGCTTGGCTGTTCCTGGTGGTGATCTATGCCGCGTTCCTGCTGGCCGAACGCGGCGGTTTCGCGGCCAAGCTGTCGGCGGCGCTGCGCGATCCCGAAAGCGCCGAACGGGCCGAGACGATGATCCGCGACATCAACCGCAGGATCGGCGACTACCTGGCGATCAAGACGCTGGTGAACGTCCTGCTGGGCACGGTGTCGTTCGTTATTCTCTGGGCGGTGGATGTCGATTTTCCGCTGTTCTGGGCGCTGGCCATCGGCCTGCTGAACTATATCCCCTATTTCGGGTCACTGGTGGGGGTGGCGTTTCCCGTGGCGCTGACGGCGTTGCAGTTCGGCAATCTTGAATGGACGCTTCTTGTCGCGGTCCTGCTGACCTCGGCGCAGATGGCCGTCGGCAGCATCGTCGAGCCGCGGATGATCGGGCGGCGCGTCAACCTGTCGCCGTTCGTCGTGCTTGTCTCGCTGGCGATCTGGTCTGCGCTCTGGGGGTTGCCGGGCGCGTTGCTGGCCGTGCCGCTGACCTCGATGCTGACGATCGTGCTGTCGGCGTTCGACACGACGCGCGGCATCGCCCTGTTGATGGCGGACCGCATCGTGGGCGACGACCGATCGCGCCGCCCGTCTCCCCTGCCCCCGGCGCGCGACGCCTGAGGGTCAGGCCGTCGCGGCAACCCAATCGGCGATCTCGGGCAGTATCGCATCCAACGCGGTCTGGAAGACCGGGATCAGCACCGTCGGCAGATCATCCGTGGCCGCGGCCGTCCGGCGGAACACCCGTGTCGCGATCACGCTCTGGTCGCGATCGCGCACCAGGGTCACGCTGAGGTCCACCACGACGGAAAAGCCGGGTTGCGCCACCTCGACCTGAAAGGCGTCGATCCGCGACAACAGGGCGACATCGGGCACCGGCCCGCCTTCGCCGGGGCCGACATACCCGACCCGCCCGGTGCCCGCGATGGACCGCACCAGCAGGGATTGCATCACCGCCGGCAGTTCATCGGCCCAGCGCGCGTCGGGCAGGTACGTGATCGCCAGCGCATCCGGCTTGACCACGATCCGGTCGGTGGCGATGGCAGCGGGCGCCGTGGGGCGCGCCACGAGGATCGTGCGCCCCGATCGCCGGCCGGTGGTAGAGCCCGGCACAGGCACCAAATCATAGGTGTCCAGCGGCGTCGCGGCCTTGTTCAGCGACGACAGCGCGCTGCATCCACCAAGGGTTGCGATCGCCCCAAGAAGGGCCGCGCGTCGGGTCAGGATCATTGGATGTGGCATGTCATCTCCGGTATTCGGGAACGCGGTCATCAAGAAGGAAACGCGCCGGATCGCGTTCGATCCTCCGCACGAGTTGGTTCAGGCTTTGGACCAGGCCGCGCGCCTCGGCGCTGAGCGAGGTCAGTTCGCTGAGGCCGCTGCCGGTGAAAGTGGCGATGCCGGGCGCGGCGTCGGCCACCACGCCCTGCACCTGCCGCACGACGGCGTTGGCGCGTTCGATCAGCGCCCGCAGATCGGCGGTGATCCCCGGCACGTCGTCGGCAACCTGATCGGCGGCGCTGCGGATCCGGGCGGCAGTGGCGCGGATGTCGTCCAGCGTCGGTTCAAGATTCGTCGACATGATGTCCGTCGCGGCATCAAAGGCGGAATCGGCCGACAGCAAGGTATCGTTGGCCGACACCAACGCGCCGTCCAGCAGGGTCAGCGAGCTTTGCGCGCGGTCGAACAACGCGGTGGCCGCCGTCAGCGACGCCTGGGCGTCGGCGGTCAGGGGTTCCAGCCGGCCGGTCGCGCCGGTCACGTCCGCCGCAACCCGATCGACCGCCGCCGACGCGCTGGCGACCGCAGAACGGATATCGGCCACCACCGCCGGCACGTCGTCGTCGATCACCGTCTCGATGGTGGCGATGGCGCGCCCGGCATCGGCCAGCACGACGCGCGCCTCGGACACCAGCAGCGCACCGTCGCCATCGACCAGTGCATCGAAACTGTCCGACGCTTCGGTGACCGCGACAAAGGCGGTTTCCGCCTCGCTCAGCGTGCCTTCCAACTCGGTCAGGCGCGCATCCAGAAGCGCGGTCGTGCGGGCGAACCCGTCCAACGTGTTGCCCGAACGGGCCGCCAGATCGACGATGGCGGCGTTCAGCGCATCCACCGTGTCGGAGATCTGCGCCACGATGCCGGGCACATCATCGCGCATCAGCGTTTCGGCATCGGCGAACAGCGCCCCCGCGCTGTCGATGGCGGCGGTCGAGGACGTGATGGCGCCCTCGGCCGCGTCAAAGGCGTCGGTGGCCGAATTCAGCGTCGTGTCGATATTGCCCAGCGTGGTCTGCGTCGCGGCGCCGATCACGTCCAGGCGGTCGGTGAAATCGCCGATCTTCGCGGTGGCTTCGCTGACCGTGCCGGTGATGTCGGAAAAATCCGTCAAGGCCTGTTCCAGACCGCCCGAAGCCACTTCCAGATTGCGCAGGATGGCCGCGACATGGGCCTGGTTTTCGGGCCCGGCGATCTTGGTGAACTGCTCGAGCAGGGTGGTCGCCTCGTCGATCAGGCCCGGCGCGTTGTCGACCAGTTGCTGCAATGTCGAGGGTTTCGCCGTGATCAGCGGCACCTCGCCCGGCGGCGCGTCGAGCGGCCCCGCAACGGCCCGGGTGTTCGACAGCGCGATATAGGACACGCCCGTCACCGGCGATGAGCTGAGTTGTGCGATGGTATCCTCGCGCACGGGGGTGGCGGCATCGACCTCGATCTGGACATAGACCTTGGAGGGATCGGGGTCATAGAACCGCCGCTCGATCACGCGACCGACCGAGATCCCGTTGAAGCGCACGTCGCCCGACCCGTCCAGCCCCGACACATCGTCGAACAGGATGCCGTAGCGGTTGAACTGCTGGTCAAGCTGCACATTGGCCAGCCAGACCATGAACCCCAGGATGCCCAGGATCCCCGCGAGGGTCAGCGCCCCGATCAGGATGAAGTTCGCGCGGGTTTCCATCATCGCACCTCGTTCTTGTCGCCGCCGGCCAACGCGGCGCGTGCCCTTGGTCCGTGAAAATACTCGCGCACCCAAGGGTGATCGACTTCCAGCATGTCGGCCATGGTGCCGACCGCAAGAACCTTCTTTTCGGCCAGCACCGCAATGCGGTCGCAGATGGCATGCAGAGAGTCCAGATCATGCGTCACCATGAACACGGTCAGACCCAGCGCCGCCTGCAACCGTCCGATCAGCGTATCGAAGGCGGCGGCGCCGATCGGGTCAAGACCCGCCGTCGGTTCGTCCAGGAACACGATCTCCGGATCCAGCGCGATAGCCCGCGCGAAACCCGCACGTTTGCGCATGCCGCCCGACAGGTCCGACGGATACTTGTCCTGCGCGCTGTCCTGCAGGCCGACCATGCGCACCTTGATGCCCGCCAGAGTGCGGCGCAGATCCTCGGGCAGGTCCAGCTGTTCGCGCATGGGCGCCTCGACGTTCTGGCGCACACTCAGCGATGAAAACAGCGCGCCGTCCTGGAACATCACGCCCCAGCGGCGGCGCAGCGCACGGTATTCGTCATCGGAGGTGTCGCGCACGCTTTGGCCAAACACCTCGATCCGGCCCGCGTCGGGTTTCAGCAGGCCGACGATCTGGTGCAACAGCACGGACTTGCCTGTGCCCGATCCGCCGACGATGCCGATGATTTCGCCCCGCCGCACATCCAGATCGACGCCGTCATGGACGGTATGCTTGCCGAACTTCTTGACCAGCCCGCGCACGCGGATGATCGGGTCGGTATCGTGACCGGCATTGTTCTGCGGATCCGCCATCACACACCCACCAGGGCAAAGAACACCGAAAACAGCGCATCCGCCACGATGACAAGGAAGATCGACACGACCACCGATGTCGACGTGAGCCGGCCCAGCGATTCCGCGTTGCCGCCGACCTTCAGCCCCTCATAGCAGCCGATGACGCCGATGATCAGGGCAAAGAACGGCGCCTTGATGATGCCGACGCCGAATTGCCACAGGTCGATATCCGCCACCAGCCGCGAGCGGAACACCGACGGCGACACGCCCAGTTCGATCCACGACATGATCGCGCCGCCCACCAGGCCCGAGATGTCGGCGATGAACCCCAGCAGCGGCAGCGTCAGGATCAGCGCCAGCACCCGCGGCACCACCAGGATCTGCACCGGCTCGAGGCCCAGCGTGCGCATGGCGTCGACCTCCTCGCGCATCTTCATCGACCCGATGGCGGCGGTGAAGGCCGAACCCGAGCGCCCGGCGACGATGATCGCGGTCAACAGGATGCCCAGTTCGCGCAGGATCGAGATGGCGATCAGATCGACGACGAACACCTCGGCCCCGAATTGGCGCAGCTGCGACGACCCCTGGAAGGCCAGGACGATGCCGATCAGGAACGACATCAGCGCGACGATGGGCACGGCGTTCAACCCGACCTCCTGCATGTGGTGCACAAGCGAGGTCAGGCGCAGCCGTCGCGGATGGATCACCAGGCTGGCCAAGGTTGCGACAACCTGGCCCAGGAAACCGGTCATCTCCACCGCGATCCGCCAGCCGTCATGGACCTTGCGCCCGACACCTTCGAAGCGATCGGCGATGGTCTGGCGCGGCTCGGCGTCGGGGGCGCCCGTGGGCATGTTGTCGCGCACCGTATCAAGCAGCAGGGTCTGCACGTCGCTGGCGCCGCTTACCGGGGCGTCGCCCATCCGCGCCGCAAGATCCAGGACGAACCATGCGCCCGCCGTGTCCATGCGCGCGACCTGTTCGATATCGACGCCATGCGCCCCGTCGGTATCGCATGACAGATCGGCGACCGTTCCGATCAGAAGATCACCGCTCAGCACAAGGCGGCCATCGGCCATGTCCACACGCGGGCTGTCGGGTTGCATGTGGGTTTCCGGCCGGTTCACACTTTTACTCCGATGACGGCCGCACCCATGGGTCCGACCTTGCCCGTCTTGATCGCGCGGCGCGAAACCGTTTCGCCACCACGCCCGCCGGGTTCCGTCTATCACGCAAGTTGAACCGGTGCTTTGACATATCGCACTTGGATTGCGAAGGCGAACCGGTCCTGCACCCGCAAGAACATCGGATTCCGGCCTGATCGGTGGCCCGCAGCGCGGCAATTGGCCCCCGAAACGAAAAGAGAGCGCGCAATGACTGCGCGCTCTCCCCGGCCCCTGAAGGAAAGAGCCTGTCCCGAATCCTTACTGATTCCAGGATTTCACCAGTTCGTCATAGCTGACGGTCTTCGGCTCTTCGTCCTCGTTCTCGAGGGCAGGCTTGGGTGCGCCCGGCTGCTCAAGCCAGTATTCGGCCGATTCTTCCTCGTTCAGCTTCGGACCCAGATCGCCCTGGATGCCGGCACGTTCCAGACGCGACATCACGTCCTCCATGTCGGCGCAGAGCTGATCCAGCGCGCCCTTGGCATCCTTGGCACCCGACATCGCGTCACCGATGTTCTGCCACCAAAGCTGCGCCAGCTTGGGATAGTCCGGCACGTTGGTGCCCGTGGGCGACCACTGTGTGCGGGCGGGCGAACGGTAGAATTCGACCAGACCGCCCAGCTTGTCCGCGCGTTCGGTGAAGTGATCCGAGTTCACGGTCGATTCGCGGATGAAGGTCAGGCCCACGTCGGCCTTCTTCACATCCACGGTCTTGGACGTCACGAACTGCGCATAGAGCCATGCGGCCTTGGCGCGGTCCAGCGGGGTCGAGTTCATGATGGTCCAGGATCCCACGTCCTGATAGCCGACCTTCATGCCCTCTTCCCAATAGACGCCGTGGGGCGACGGGGCGAGGCGCCATTTAGGCGTTCCGTCCTCGTTCATCACCGCATCCGACGCCACCAGGGGCGCGACGAACGTGGTATACATGAACATCTGCTGCGCGATGTTGCCCTGTGCGGGGACCGGACCGGCCTCGGAGAAGGTCATGCCGGCGGCCGACGGGGGCGAGTATTCCTGCAGCCACTTGATCGCCTTGTTCACGGCATAGACGGCCGCGGGCGAGTTCGTCGCGCCGCCACGATCCATGCAGGCGCCGACCGGCTGGGAGTTCTCGTTGACGCGGATGCCCCATTCATCGACCGGCAGGCCGTTGGGTTCACCCTTGTCGCCCATCCCGGCCATGGACATCCACGCATCGGTGTAACGCCATCCCAGCGACGGATCCTTCTTGCCATAATCCATGTTGCCATAGACTTCCTGGCCGTCGATCGTCTTGCCGGTGAAGAACTCGGCGATGTCCTCGTAGGCCGACCAGTTGACCGGAACGCCCAGGTCATAGCCGTACTTTTCCTTGAATTCCGCCTTGAATTCCTCGTTGTTGAACCAATCGTAGCGGAACCAGTAAAGGTTCGCGAACTGCTGGTCGGGCAGCTGATACAGCTTGCCGTCGGGCGCGGTCGTGAACTGGGTGCCGATATAATCGTCCAGGTCCAGCGTGGGCGATGTCACATCGGCCCCGTCGCCGGCCATGAAGTCGGTCAGGTTGCGCACCTGGCCATAACGCCAGTGTGTGCCGATCAGGTCGGAGTCGTTGACATAGGCGTCATAGATGTTCTCGCCCGACTGCATCTGCGTCTGCAGCTTTTCCACCACGTCGCCTTCACCGATCAGGTCGTGGGTGATCTTGATGCCGGTGATTGCCGTGAATGCGGGTGCCAGAACCTGGGACTCGTATTCATGGGTGGTGATGGTTTCGGACACGACGTTGATCTCCATGCCCTCGAAGGGCTTGGCGGCGTCGATGAACCACTGCATTTCCGCTTCCTGATCGGCGCGCGACAGGGTTGTCACCTCGCCGATTTCTTCATCGAGAAACTTCTTCGCGGCCTCCATGTCGGCGAACGCCGGTCCGGCCACCAGGCCGAGGGCAAGGCCCAGGGCGGTGGAAGATTTCAATAGAACGTTCATGTGGTTTCCTCCCATAGTCAGAACGTTTCGAACGCCCGACCCCACGGCACCGCCGCGAGGTCGGGATTGACCTGCCTCAGACCCAGCGGAACACCGCTGCGGCAAAGACAAGGCAGACGAGCAGCGCAAGGTATTGCGGACCAAGCGCCAGACCCAGCCAGATCAGGTTGATGAAGGCTGAACCAAGCAAGGTGATGAACAACCGGTCGCCCCGCGTGGTGGCGACGCCGATGATGCCGCGGCGTGGCGTCTCGGGAAATTTCACCGCGAGGATCGAAAACGTGATCAGCAGCAGCGCGATGATGCCGAAGAAGGCCGCCGTGGGCCATGTCCAGGCCATCCAGTCAAGCATGATGGGTTCTCCTCATGGATAAATCTCGCACCAGGCGGTGTAGAACCAGCCATTCACGTTTGTTCTATTGCCCTTCACGATCCCTTCCTCTGCAAAGCACCATTTGCCCTTGCAGGTGCGATGGTCGAAAAAAAGCGTGTCGCCGTTGCGGACCCGTGCGATTTCGGCCTGTTTCGAGGACGGACCGCGTCGGATGGACAGGAAGCCGTCGCCATTCGGGTCAAGCTTGGTCAACAGACATCCTGCGCCATACTGATCATCGTCGGCAGTGGCCGCCAGGGGCGTGGCGCAAAGCGCCAGACCCAACAGGATTGATACAAATGCCTTCATCGTCACACCCGCCCCAGGGCAAAGCCCTTCGCGATGTAGTTGCGGACAAAGTAGATCACCAAGGCCCCCGGCACGATCGTCAGCACGCCGGCGGCGGCCAGCACGCCCCAGTCGACCCCTGCCGCGCCCACGGTGCGGGTCATCGTGGCGGCGATGGGCTTGGCATCGACCGAGGTCAGGGTGCGCGAGAGCAGCAGTTCGACCCATGAGAACATGAAGCAGAAGAACGCCGCGACGCCGATTCCGCTGGCGATCAGGGGCATGAAGATCTTGATGAAGAAGCGCGGGAAGGAATAGCCGTCGATATACGCCGTCTCGTCGATCTCTTTCGGCACGCCGCGCATGAAGCCTTCGAGAATCCAGACCGCCAGCGGCACGTTGAACAGGCAATGGGCCAAGGCCACGGCGATATGAGTGTCGAACAACCCGATGCTGGAATACAACTGGAAGAACGGCAGGGCAAAGACGGCGGGCGGCGCCATCCGGTTGGTCAGCAGCCAGAAGAACAGATGCTTGTCGCCCATGAAGCTGTAGCGGCTGAACGCATAGGCGGCGGGCAGCGCGACGGCCAGCGAGATCACCGTGTTCATCACCACATAGATCAGCGAATTGACATATCCCATGTACCAACTCGGGTCGGTCAGGATCTTTTCGTAATTCGCCAGGGTCAGGTTGCGCGGCCACAGGGAAAACGAACTCAGGATCTCGGTGTTGGTCTTCAGGCTCATGTTCAGCAGCCAATAGATCGGCAGCATCAGGAACAGCAGATACAGGAACATCACGACGGCTGAACCCGAGGGGCGGAACCGGCGCGTGCTGGTGCGCGGTTTCTGGATGACCATTTCGCTGTCTGCGGGGTTAAGATCGGGGGTTGCGGTGTCGGTCATGTCACTTTCCCTCGCGTGCGTCGATGGTGGTCATCACGGTGTAGAACACCCACGAAATCGCCATGATCACCAGAAAATACATCAGGCTGAAGGCCGCCGCCGGTCCCAGGTCGAACTGACCCAGCGCCATCTTCACAAGGTCGATGGACAGGAACGTGGTGGCATTGCCCGGCCCGCCGCCGGTGACGACGAAAGGTTCGGTGTAGATCATGAAACTGTCCATGAACCGCAGCAGGATCGCGATCATCAGAACCCCCGCCATCTTGGGCAGCTCGATATAGCGGAACACGGCCCAGCGGCTGGCCTGGTCGATCTTGGCCGCCTGGTAATAGGCATCGGGGATCGAGCGCAGGCCGGCAAAGGCCAGAAGCGCCACCAACGACGTCCAGTGCCACACGTCCATGACGATCACCGTGACCCAGGCATCGATGGTGTTCTGGGTGTAGTTGTAGTTGATCCCCATCGCATCCAGCGTATAGCCCAGCAGGCCGATGTCGACGCGTCCGAAGATCTGCCAGATTGTGCCGACCACGTTCCACGGGATTAGCAGCGGCAGCGACATCAGCACCAGGCAGAACGACGACCAGAAGCCCTTCTTGGGCATGTGCAGGGCGACATAGATGCCCAGCGGAACCTCGATCGCCAGGATGATGGCGGAAAACATCAGCTGACGGCCCAGCGCGCTCCACATCCGGTCGGATGCCAGCATGTCCTTGAACCAATCCAGACCCGCCCAGAAGAACACGTTCTGTCCGAAGGTGTCCTGAACCGAATAATTGACCACGGTCATCAGCGGAATCACCGCCGAAAACGCCACCAGCACCAGCACCGGCAGAACCAGGAACCATGCCTTCTGATTGACGGTCTTGTTCATGCTGCGTCCTTTCCGGGAACGTTCTGCGTGGCCTCGACGCGCCAGTCGTCGGCATAGACGTTGATCCCCTCGGGGGCGAAGCCGATGCGGTCGACGTCGGCGGGGATCGCGTCGCCTTCGTTCGCGATGGCGCTGACCTCGGTGCCGCCCACGTCAAGGCGCACGATCTTGTGGCGGCCCACGTCCTCGATCCGGTCGATCCGCGCCGGGATGCCGTCGCCGCCCGCCTGCAGACGGATGAATTCGGGCCGCACACCGATCTGGATCTTGCCGCTGGCCGCGTAATGGGCGCCAAGATCCACCGTCGCATCGCCGATCCGGGCGCGCGTGCCGTCCAGCGTGGCGTTGAACAGGTTCATCCCCGGCGAACCGATGAAATAGCCGACGAAGGTGTGGGCGGGCCGTTCGAACAGATCCTGGGGTGTGCCGATCTGCACCACCCGGCCGTCATGCATCACCACCACCTTGTCGGCAAAGGTCAGCGCCTCGGTCTGGTCGTGGGTGACATAGATCATCGTATGGCCGAAATCGTCGTGCAGCTTCTTCAGCTGGGTGCGCAGCTCCCACTTCATGTGCGGGTCGATCACGGTCAGGGGCTCGTCGAACAGCAGCGCGTTCACGTCCTCGCGCACCATGCCCCGGCCCAGTGAAATCTTCTGTTTTGCATCCGCCGTCAGGCCGCGCGCCTTGCGGTCAAGCTCGGCGTCCATGCCGATCATGGCACTGACCTTCTGCACCCGGCGCGCGATCTCGGCGCTGTCCAGCTTGCGGTTCTTCAGCGGAAACGCCAGGTTCTCGCGCACCGTCATGGTGTCGTAGACGACCGGAAACTGGAACACCTGCGCGATGTTGCGATCCGCGGTCGCGGCGGTGGTCATGTCCTCGCCGTCGAACAATACGCGCCCCTGCGACGGGATCAGCAGGCCCGAGATGATGTTCAGCAACGTCGACTTGCCACAGCCCGACGCGCCCAGCAGGGCATAGGCTTCGCCATCCGTCCAGTCATGGTTCAGCTCTTTCAGGGCGAAATCATCCTCGGACGCGGGATTGGGCAGGTATGAATGGGCGAGGTTATCAAGCGTGATCCGGGCCATTACGCAGCCTCCGCATAGGCGGCCGACGCGACAAGCGTGCCATCGTCGGCAAAAAGATAGATCCGCGACGGATCGAGATAGACCGCCAGCGGCTGTCCGGGTTTCAGATCGCGCACCCCGTGGATCAGCCCGACCCAGCGTTCGCCGCCGTGTTCGAGATGCACGAAGGTTTCCGAGCCGGTGATCTCGGTCACGTTCAGCGTCGCATCGAAGCGGATCGCGCCCTCTGACGGCTCAAGCTTCAGGTGATTGGGACGGAACCCGGCCAGATACCGACCGTCGGCCAACCCCGGCGCCAAGGCATCGGCCGCCAGTTCGCCCTTGTCGTGGCGCAGGCTCTCGCCCCGCTTCTCGAGGGTCAGGAAGTTCATCGGCGGATCGGAAAACACCCGCGCCGTCGTTGCATCCTGAGGCTTGCGATAGACATCGGATGTCGGGCCGAACTGGGTCACGCGCCCCTCCCACAGGGTCGCGCAATTGCCGCCCAGCAACAGTGCCTCTTCCGGTTCGGTGGTGGCATAGACGAAGATCGAGCCGGATTTTTCAAAGATCTTCGGGATCTCGGCGCGCAATTCCTCGCGCAGCTTGTAATCGAGGTTGGCCAGCGGTTCGTCCAGCAACACCAGCCCCGCGTTCTTGACCAGGGCCCGGGCCAGCGCACAACGCTGCTGCTGTCCGCCCGACAATTCCAAGGGCTTGCGATCCAGCATCGGCGCCAGGCGCATCAGGGCGGCGGTGTCGCGCACCCGCTGGTCGATCTCGTCGCGGCCGATCCCCATCAGCTTCATGGGCGATGCGATGTTGTCATAGACCGTCATCGAGGGGTAATTGATGAACTGCTGATACACCATCGCCACCTTGCGGTCCTGTACCCGCTGGCCGGTCACGTCTTCGCCGTTCCAGATCACGCGCCCTGTGGTCGGCGCATCCAGCCCCGCCATCAGCCGCATCAACGTGGTCTTGCCCGACAACGTCGGCCCCAACAGCACGTTCATCGTGCCCTTTTCCAGGGTCAGCGACGTCTCGTGGATGTGCGTTTGACCGCTCACCACATGCGTCAGACCTTCCAGTTTCAGCGTCATGCGTCGTTCCCCCGCTTATTCCGCCGCAGCCTGCGCGCGATCCGCGCGGCGCCGCGTGATATAGTCGTCGACCGCGGCCGCCGCCTCGGGCGACAGGCGCAGGCCCAGCTTGGTGCGCCGCCACAGCACGTCTTCGCCCGTGCGCGCGTATTCGCGATCCATCAGCCAGTCGATCTCCCTTGCGCACAGCGTAGCGCCGAAATCGCGCCCCATGCCAGCACCATCTTTCACCCCGTCCAGCAGGACACGCGCGTCGGTGCCATAGGCGCGCACCAGGCGGCGCGCCCAGCGTTCGTCCAGAAACCCGTGGTCGCGGCGCAGGGCGTCGATCAGCGACGCCACCCCGTCCACCGGAAAATCCCCGCCGGGCAGCGCGACACCCGCCGTCCAGTCGCCCGCCAGCCCCGGAAATTCCCGCGCCACCAGCTTCAGCGCGCTTTCGGCCAGCCGGCGATAGGTCGTGATCTTGCCGCCAAAGACGTTCAGAACCGGCGCGCCGGCGCTGTGGTCCACCTTCAGCGTGTAATCGCGCGTTGCCGCCGTGGCCGAGGTGGCGCCGTCGTCGTAAAGGGGGCGCACCCCCGAATAGGTCCACACGATGTCGTCGGTCGAAATCGGATCCTTGAGATAGCCGTTGACGAAATCCACCAGATACTGCCGTTCTTCGGGTGTGCAGACGGGGGGCGTATCGGCATCGTCGTGGTCCTGATCGGTGGTGCCGATCAGGGTAAAGTCCGTCTCGTAGGGAATGGCGAAGGCGATGCGCCCGTCGCTGCCCTGGAAGAAATAACATTTGTCGTGCTCGAACAGGCGGCGCGTCACGATATGGCTGCCACGCACAAGGCGCACACCGTCGTCGGTGTTCTGACGCACGGTGTGGTTGATGATATCGCCCACCCACGGACCGGCGGCGTTGACGATCATGCGCGCGCGCTGCGTCCGGGTGATGCCGGTTTCGGTATCGGTCAGGGTGACTTGCCACGTCCCGTCCTGCTGCGCCGCCGACACGACGCGCGTTCGCGTCAGGATCGTGGCGCCGCGGGTTTCGGCATCGCGCGCGTTCAGCACCACCAGGCGCGAATCCTCGACCCAGCAATCGGAATACTCGAACGCCTTGGCATGACGATCGGCCAGCGCGCGCCCCTCGGGCGCCGTCGTCAGGTCCAGGGTCTGCGTGCCGGGCAGGATCTTGCGACCACCCATGCTGTCATAGAGAAACAGCCCAAGCCGGATCAACCAGGCGGGCCGCCGCCCTTTCATCCATGGCATCACCGTGTTCAGGATGCGGCTGGTGGGGGTGTCGCTTTCGAACCGCATGCCGGGATGGATCGGCAGCACGAACCGCATCGGCCACGAGATGTGGGGCATGGCGCGCAACAGCGTCTCACGCTCGATCAGGCTTTCGCGCACCAGCTTGAATTCGAAGTATTCCAGATACCGCAACCCGCCATGGAACAGCTTGGTCGAGGCCGAGGAGGTGGCCGAGGCAAGATCCGACATCTCGGCCAGCACGACCGACAGGCCACGCCCCGCCGCATCGCGCGCGATGCCGCAGCCGTTGATGCCGCCGCCGATGATCAGCAGATCGCAGATGTCCTCCCGCTCGCTCACCCGGATCCTCCCAAATCCTTCGTTACCGTTGCCTCATCAAAGCAAATGACGCAAAAAAGAACAACACTTATTTTCGTTTTTGTTCGTATCTGATTTTGCCGTTTTGTTTCAGTTGCTTGAACCACCCGCAAGTCCCGCATCCCATCAAAACCGCGCTCGTTTCCGCGCAAATCGCTCGGCTCCGACCACGGTCTTGCGCCAAAACGAAAAAAAACACACAGTTGCCTTTCCCCCATCCCGGCCGGGATGATGCGAAGACGAGGCCCCATGTCACAGGCGATCCGCTATCCCGAAATCCTGGAAATCGCGCGCCGCGACGGCAAGGTCACCGTCGAGGGGCTGTCGTCGCATTTCGGCGTCACCCTTCAGACCATCCGCCGCGATCTTGCCGATCTGGCCGAGGCGGGGCGCCTCGAACGGGTGCATGGCGGTGCAGTCCTGCCGTCGGGCACGACGAACATCGGATACGAGGAACGACGCAACCTGAACGCCGACGCCAAGACCGCGATCGCCCGTGCCTGCGCCGCCCGGATCCCCGAGGATTGCGCCGTTTTCCTGAACATCGGCACCACCACCGAGGCCGTCGCAACCGAACTGATGCACCACCGCAACCTTCTGGTGGTGACCAACAACATGAACGTGGCCAACATCCTGTCGCACAATCCCGATTGCGACGTGATCGTCACGGGCGGATCGCTGCGCCAGTCCGACGGCGGGCTGATCGGCAACATCACCACCAGCGCCATCGCCCAGTTCAAGTTCGACTTCGGCATCATCGGCTGTTCGGCCATGGACGACGACGGCGATATACTGGATTTCGACGCGCAGGAGGTCGGGGTGAGCCAGACGATCCTGACCCGGTCGCGGCATCGGATGCTCATCGCCGATCATTCCAAGTTCAAACGCTCGGCCCCTGCCCGGATCGCCACCCTGAAAGAGATCGACACCTTTTTCACCGACCGCCCCCTGTCCGCGGACCTCGCGGCAAGATGCCGGGGCTGGAAGACCGATGTGATCGTGGCCGGCTGAACCCGAGCCACCGCTTTTGGCGGCGATCCGCCGCGTCCGGTGCAAACCTTGCCCGGCGGAACCCGGTGGCGCGCCATTCATTGACACCGGTAGTGGTCTGGCCAAGGTATTGGGCAAACCGACCGAGCTCGCCGAAGGACAAAACAATGACGTATCTGCAATCCGCCCTTGCCGGGTGCCTTATCGCTTTCCTGGCCAGCCCCGCACTTGCCGATCAGCCCGACTGGCTTCCCGAGGGCATCGTGTTGCCCGAAGGCCATGACATGCAGAGCAACCACAGCATCGGCTCAAGCACCCACATGCTCAAGACCGAGGTCGATCAGGATCCGTCAGATCTGTTGCAGGTCTGGGCCGACGATCTGGCCAGCAACGGCTTTCAGGTCGACACCGCGGCGATGGACACCGGCCGTGTCCTGTTTTCCGGTCCCGGCGGCCTGCAGGGGCAGATCGTCGTGAGTTCGACCATCAACGCCGACAGCTATACCATCGAGATCGACAGCAGCGGCGGTTGAGGTCACCGCCGCGGGCTGGTCCGGCCGATCCGGACCCCCGCGGCCGCGATGTTTCCATCAGGCTTCGGCGCAAACGGCACTTGCCGCCTCCAAAGCACCGCGCCCGTGGGGCAGACCCAGGGCCTTGAGCCCGGAATCGATGTTGCCCAGCACGCCCATGACCATGTGCGCATTGACGTGGCCCATGTGGCCGACGCGGAAGAAGCCGTCGGCGCCGGGCGCGCCCTTGTCCACCATGCCGATGCCGATGCCCAGCGTGACGCCGGTGTTTTCGATCAGCCACTGGCGCAGCGTTTCGCCATGGGGGTCGCCGATCCGCACAGCCGTCACGGCATGGGAGCGCAGCGCGCGGTCGGTGACGTTCAACTCGACCGGGCCCTCCTGACCCCAGACCTCGAACGCGGCCCAGACCATGCGCGCCAGCTTGGCGTGGCGGGCCAACACGTTGTCCAGACCCTCGGTGTGGATCATGTCCAGCGCCGCGCGCAATCCGTACAGGTGATGCGTCGGCGCCGTGCCCGCGAAGCGTTCATAGAACTGATCGGGAAAGGCGCGCGGGCGCCAATCCCAATACTGGCTGATGAATTCGACCTTGTCGCGCGCCCGGTCCGCCTTGTCGTTGAAAAACACGAAGGCGATGCCCGGCGGTGTCATCAACCCCTTCTGCGACGCGGTGATCATCACGTCGACGCCCCAGGCATCCATGTGAAAATCGTCCACGCCCAGGCAGGCGATGCAATCGACCATGAACAACGCGGGATGCCCGGCGGCATCCAGCGCCGCGCGCACCGCCGGCACGTCGTTGCGGATCGACGTGGCCGTGTCGACCTGCACCATCAGGACGGCCTTGAAGCGGTGCGCGCTGTCCGCGTTCAGGGTTTCCGCCAGCCGGTCGTAATCGATGGTCGAGCGGCGGCCGTGGTCCAGCACGGTGCATTCCAGCCCCATCCGCCGCGCCGTTTCGGCCCAGCCGAGGGCGAAATTGCCGGTGGCCAGCACCAGAACTTCGTCCCCGCGCGACACGACGTTGGCCAGCGATGCCTCCCACGCGCCGTGGCCGTTGCAGATGTAGATCGCGCAATGCGAGGTCGAGCGCGCAACGCGGTTCAGATCGGCCATCAGCTCCGGCATCATCTCGGGCAGTTCGCCGGCATAGATGTTGGGCGCGGCGCGGTGCATCGCGTTCAGAACCGCGTCGGGCATGACCGACGGACCGGGAATGGCAAGGTAAGTGCGACCGTTGGAAAGGCTCATCGTCGGCTCCCGAAGTGAAGATGCCATAAGGTATTGCGCCGCCCGCGGGCCGGGTCAATGCAGATCGCGGGTTGCCGGTGTGGGCGTGTGCCGCTTTCCAATCCGGCGCGCACAGGATACCCAAGGGCGACAGGCAACCGGGACGCTTTCTTGAACGACACCACACAGACCACCGCCGGCCCTTCTTCGACCGCCCTCATGGGGCGGCTGTGGCGCGATTATGTCGGGCGGCACTGGCGCTGGATCGCCGTCGCCTTCGTGATGATGGTGGTGGAAGGCTCCACGGTCGGGCTGTTGTCCTACATGCTGCAGCCGATGTTCGACCTGGTGTTCATCGACGGCAACACCGCCGCCCTGTGGTGGGTCGGCACCGCGGTTCTGGCGCTGTTCGTGGTGCGGGCGGTGTCGGGCGTCATCTATCGCGTGCTGCTGGTGCGGGTGGCGCAACGGTCGTCGACCGACATGCAGATCGACCTGCTGGGCCACATGATGACGCTGGATTCGACCTATTTCCAGAAGAACGCCCCCGGCTACCTGATGGAGCGCGTGCAGGGCGACACCAGCGCGGTGCAGAACATCTGGCAGGTGCTGATCCAGGGCATCGGGCGCGATGTCGTCGCGCTGGCCTCGCTGGTGGTGGTCGCGCTGTCGGTCGACTGGGTCTGGACCCTGACCGCGCTGATCGGCATCCCGATGCTGATCCTGCCGACCCGCAGCCTGCAGAAATACGTCCGCCGCAAGACCGGCCAGATGCGCGACCATGCCACGCACCGGTCGACCCGGCTGGACGAGGTGTTCCACGGCATCAACGCGATCAAGCTGAACCGCATGGAAGACTATCAACAGGATCGTTTCCGCGCTGTCGTCGATCGCATCGTGATCGCCCAGATCAAGACCACGGCGGGCACCTCGATGCTGCCCGGGATGATCGACATCATGACCGGCATCGGCTTTTTCGGCGTTCTGGTCCTTGGCGGGCGCGAGATCATATCGGGCGAAAAGACGGTGGGCGAATTCATGTCGTTCTTCACCGCCATGGCACTGGCGTTCCAGCCGCTGCGCCGTCTGGGCGGGCTGACCGGCACGTTCCAGATCGCTGCCGCATCGCTTGAGCGGCTCTATCACATCTTCGATCTGCGCCCGACCATCGTCACGCCCGCCGCGCCGGTGCGGATCGACGCGGGCGATGCCGATATCGTGCTGGATGACGTGCGCTTCGCCTATGACTCCGACCCGGTGCTGGACGGCGTGTCCTTCCGCGCCGCGGCGGGAAAGACGACCGCGCTGGTCGGCGCATCGGGGGCGGGCAAAAGCACCGTGTTCAACGTGCTGACCCGCCTGGTCGAGCCGCAATCGGGCACGGCCCGGTTGGGCGACACGCCGGTTAGTGCGCTGTCGCTGTCGGACTTGCGCGGCCAGATCTCGGTCGTGACGCAGGACGCATTGCTGTTCGACGAGACGATCCGCGAGAACATCCTGCTGGGCCGCACCGACATCCCCGAGGATCGCTTGCAGGACGTGCTGCGCTTTGCCCATGTGGCGGATTTTCTGAAACAACTGCCCGATGGCCTTGAAAGCCAGGCCGGGCCACGCGGATCGAACCTGTCGGGCGGTCAGCGCCAGCGCGTCGCCATCGCCCGCGCCCTGCTGCGCGACACGCCGATCCTGCTGCTGGACGAGGCGACATCGGCGCTGGACGCCCAGTCGGAAAAGATCATCCAGACGGCGCTGGAACGGCTCAGCCAGGGGCGTACCACGCTGGTCATCGCCCACCGTCTTGCCACGATCCGCAACGCCGACAGCATCGTCGTGATGGACCGCGGTCGTGTCGTCGATCAGGGCACCCATGACGAATTAATGGCGCGTGATGGCATCTATGCCGACCTGCACCGCCTGCAATTCGACCGGGACAGCGCCGCCAGGGAAGAGTCGCCGCCGCCCGGTTTCGAGACCGATCACCGACGCCGGTAAGACGCGGCCAGACGGGCGGGATCAGCGCCACACAGATACCGCCCCAACGTCCACAGGTTTCGCCCGCCCCGCCGCAGCCATCCCTGGGCGCGATATTTCCCGGCATCGGTTCGCGCAACCGCATCCAGCATCCGCAATCGTCCGCGCAACGCGCGCGCCATGGCCACATCCTCCATCAAGGGAAGCTCAGGATAGCCGCCAAGCGTTGCCAGAACGTCAACGGACACCAGCAATCCCTGATCGCCGTAAGGCAGCCCGAACAGCCGCGCGCGCAGGTTCGCCCAACCGGCCACGCAGCGCGGCGCCAAGCCTTCGGCGCGGAACGCCAACCGGAAATAACCGCCGTCCGTCGGGTGGTCGTGCATGTGCCGCTCGATCGCCGTCACCCATTCGCCGGACAGATGGGTATCGGCATGAAGCACCAGCACGAAACCGCCCGGCACGGCCGCAATCCCGCGCGCGATCTGCCCGCCCCGCCCCGCCGCTCCGGTCACGATCACGGCGCCCAAAGCCTCGGCCACGGCGTGGGTCGCATCGGTCGATCCGCCGTCCGACACGACCAGACGCCCGATCAGCCCGCCCTGCACCCCCGCGATCAGCGACGCGGCCGCATCGCCCAGTGTTTCGGCGGCGTTCAGGGTCGGGATCACGACGGTCAGGGGCGCGGGCATCGGCGGGACCATGGGCAAGGCAGCGTTCGCCGCCTATATACCCCGCAAGACAACCGGAGAAAGCCACCATGACCGAACATGCCAGACAGATCATCGCCATCGGCGGCGAGGAACGTCACGATTTCCTGCAGGGCCTGGTGACGAACGAGGTGCCGACCACCCCGGGCACCCTTGTCTATTCCGCCATACTGACGCCGCAAGGCAAATACCTGGCGGATTTCTTCATGTTCGAACGCGACGGCGCCTTGATGCTGGACGTGGCCGAACCGCTGGCCCAGGGACTGGCGCAGCGCCTGACGATGTATCGTTTGCGTCGCAAGATCACCATCGACGGGATCGACCTGCCCGTGCATCGCGGCACCGGGCCGGCCCCCGACGGCGCCATGGCCGACCCGCGGCACACGGCAATGGGATGGCGTGGTTATGGCGACGGCTTCACCTCGGACGACACGGATTGGACCGCCTTGCGCTGTACCCATTGCATACCGGAATCGGATATCGAACTGGTCCCCAACGACAGCTATATTCTCGAATCCGGGTTCGAGCGTCTGAACGGCGTCGATTTCCGCAAGGGATGTTACGTCGGGCAGGAGGTGACCGCCCGCATGAAACACAAGACCGAACTGAAGAAGGGATTGGCGACGGTCGAAGTCACGGGCGAAGCACCGGTCGGCACGGCGATCACGGCGGACGGCAAACCGGCGGGCACGCTGTTCAGCCAGGCCGGCGGCCTCGGCATCGCATACCTCAGGTTTGATCGCGCCCGGGGGGTGATGCAGGCGGATCAGGCCACCCTCACCCTGCCCGACTAACGGGTTCCGCAACCTGCAAAGGTTGCAGCGCAGGAGCAGGTGGAAAAAGCCGCCGGCAGGCCCGTGTCAGGCGCGCTCGGCGTATTCCATGGTATCGGTGTTGACGACGATATCCTCGTCCGGTCCGACAAAGGGCGGCACCATCACCTTGACTCCGTTGTCGAGGATCGCGGGCTTGAAGCTGTTGGCGGCGGTCTGGCCTTTCACTACAGGCTCGGTCTCGACGACCTTGCAAGTGACCTTCTGGGGCAACGTCGCGTTCAGCGCCTCGGATTCATGATATTCGATGTGGATCGTCATGCCATCCTGAAGGAACGGACGGCGTTCGCCCAGCAATTCGGCGGGAAGTTCGATCTGTTCAAAGGTTTCGCTGTCCATGAAGACCAGCATACCATCGGTTTCGTAAAGAAACTGTTGATCGCGCTGCTCCAGCCGGACACGTTCGACCTTGTCGGCCGAGCGGAACCGTTCGTTCAGCTTGGAACCGTTGCGCAGGTTCTTCATCTCGACCTGCGCGAAGGCACCGCCCTTGCCCGGCTTGACATGATCGACCTTCACGGCCGCCCACAAACCGCCGTTGTGTTCAAGGACGTTTCCGGGGCGAATTTCGTTACCGTTGATTTTGGGCATATGTCGAAACCATGGCGAAAGGTTGATAGCGGTGCGTTGACGCCTATATCTTGTCGGGATCCGCGTGGCAAGACGCCGCATCCAGCGGCGACACGACGTCAGGCATGCACCGAACGCATAGGGGCTATGCCAAATCAGGGAACCAGAATCAACGCCATGGCGTCCATAAGGGCTCCAACATCGAAAACGCAAGCGCTAGATACAAGGGGACGACGAGATGTCAGATTTCGTTGATGGCACAGCTTTCAACCATGAGCAAGGCAACCGGGCACGTAAACTGTTCGCTGCCGTGGTTTTGGCTGCGCTTGATGACGCCATTGCCGATGACAAGAAATACGGCAACGGCCCCGAGCAGATCGCCCGCTGGGCGCGGTCGCGCGACGGCCGCGAGGTCTTGTCGTGCGCTGGAATCGATCCGAACGAACGTGTCGTGAATGGTCTGATGGAATTTGTCGGCAAGGGCATCCGCACCTCGGTTGCACTGTCGCGTGAAGAAAGCGAACGCCGCAACGCCGCCCAGGCCGAAGCCGCCTGAACGACTGTCGACCGATTGAAAAACGCGCCGCCCGTCAAGGCGGCGTGTTTTCTTTTGCGACAACCGGTGTCCTTTCACCGGCCTGACATGCCGACCATGCCTGCCAAGGCGCACAACGGGATGGTGGAATGACGAAGGCGATCATGATCCAGGGGGCCGGATCGAACGTCGGCAAATCCATGATCGTCGCCGGGCTCGCCCGCGCCTGCCTGCGCCGCGGTCTGTCGGTTGCGCCGTTCAAGCCGCAGAACATGTCCAACAACGCTGCCGTCACGGTCGATGGCGGCGAAATCGGCCGCGCACAGGCGTTGCAGGCGCGCGCAGCGGGCCGCGATCCGGTCATCGACATGAACCCCGTCCTGCTGAAGCCCGAAACGGACACCGGCGCGCAGGTCATCCTGCGCGGCCAGCGCTTTGCCACCCTGCGCGCACGCGATTACGGCAAGCGCAAGCACGAGCTGATGCCCGCCGTGCTGGACAGTTTTCATGGCCTGGCCCGATCCGCTGACCTCATCCTGATCGAGGGCGCCGGCAGCCCGGCGGAGATAAACCTGCGGGCGGGCGACATCGCCAACATGGGGTTCGCCGAGGCGGCCGATGTTCCCGTCGTGCTGGTGGGCGACATCGATCGTGGTGGCGTCATCGCGCAATGCGTCGGCACCCATGCCGTTCTTTCCGATGGCGACCGCGACCGCATCAAGGCGTTCCTGATCAACAAGTTTCGTGGGGATATCAGCCTGTTCGACGACGGGTTGCGCGAGATCGTCGGGCGCACCGGCTGGGCGTCCCTCGGGGTGTTGCCGTGGTTTGCCGAGGCCTGGCGCCTGCCTGCCGAAGATATCCTGGACATCGCGTCGCGTCCCGGCGGCGGCATCCGGGTCGCCGTGCCCCGCCTGAGTCGCATCGCGAATTTCGATGATCTGGATCCGCTGTCGGCGCATCCTTCTGTTTCGGTCGAAATCGTGATGCCGGGCCACCCCCTGCCGGGCAATGCCGATCTGATCCTGATACCGGGTTCAAAATCGACAATCGCGGATCTGGCACATTTCCGGCGACAGGGATGGGACGTGGATCTGCACGCCCATGTGCGGCGCGGTGGTCGGGTTCTCGGCATATGTGGCGGGTACCAGATGCTGGGACGCCGGATCATCGACGACATCGGGCTCGAAGGACCGCCGGGCAGCGTTGCCGGCCTGGGCTTTCTGGACGTCACCACCCATATGGAACCCGCCAAGCGGCTGGCCCTGGGCACCGCGCATCATCGCGCCAGCGGCACGGCCGTGACCGGTTACGAGATTCACCTCGGCACCACCGAGGGCCCGGATTGCGCGCGCCCATGGCTGGACCTGGACGGTCGTCCAGAGGGGGCGCAATCCGCCGACGGACGCATCATGGGCTGCTATCTGCACGGACTTTTCGCGGCCGATGGCTTTCGCAACGCGTTTCTGGCCGATCTGGGTGCGCCGGCAAGCGGCGTTTCCTACGACGGTCTGGTGGACGAGACGTTGGACAACCTTGCGGATCATCTGGAACGTCACATGGATATCGACCGCCTGTTGACCCTGGCACAGCGCATTCAGTCCCGAACCTGACGGCCTATTCGAAATCGCGAATCGAGATGGCGCGCATGATCTCGCGGCGGACCAGTTTTCGCACGTTTCGGGTGATGCGTTCGCCCAGAGCACCCTGAAGTTCCTGACGCACGATCTCGGATACCATCTCGCGCAGCGCTTCTTCGTCGATCAGCGTATCTTCATCGTCCAGCGACAGGTCGTTCCCGCCTGCGTGCGCCAGATCGTCGGCCATGCCCGACGCATTGAACGGATGCGCGCGGTGATGTTCCGCGTCCAGCACCTCGGCAAACGTCCGTTCGGCGCTGTCATCCTGCGGTTGACCGGCATCATGGCCGCTTTCGGGGTGCGAAACCCCGGCATCGTCATCGCTGGCCTGCGCGGCTTCGTTCGCATCGGCGGCACGATCCGCGGCAAACGCATCCGCGCCCTGTGCGGCCTCTAGGTGGGCCATCAATGTCTCATCGCTCAGCGATGCTGAAATCTCGGACCAGGTGGGCGCATCCTCGGCCGCGCCTTCAGGCTCGTCCGTCTCGTCGGCCCGTTCGCCAGACAGGTTTGGCGCCTCGGCCGTGCGCATATCATCCTGCAACACGAATGCACCGACATCGACGATACCGTCACTCGACAGGGGAAGAACCGCCGTTTCGGACGGCCGCGCGGTCCTGTGTGGGATCGACGACGGCCGGTGTTGCGACGTGTCCTCGCTGCCGTCGGGTTCGAACTCGGTCGATTGGGCATTCACCGCCGCCTCAAGCTCGGCAATGCGCTGCTTGAGGGTGTCGGTATCCGTGCGCGGTGGCATCCGCCTCGGATCGCCCGGTTTCACGCGCAGATCCGACGTCAGCACCAGCTTTTCGCCACGGGGCGGTCGCGGGGCTTGGGGCGTCGCCCGGTCCGGCGCGCTGAAGGTCTGGGCGGATTTCGCATCGTTTCTTGGGGGCGTACGGCTGGCGTCGACGGAAACAAGACGCCGGATGGAGGACAGCACGTCCTCGATTTCGACATTCGTCACTGAATCGGACATCGATCTGCCTCTCGCTGCTCGATCACAACCTACGCCCTCGTTGCCACGCACACAACTGTTAGAGCACATAAGAGGTTTAGGAACGGTATATGGTTGGCCTTGCCTTACTGCTTGCCGAGGCCGCGCAAGATCCGGTCCAGCTTCTTGCCTTGCGGGCTGACCTTGTGGGTCGGCGCCGTGCGGACGGCATTGTAATAGGCCGCAGGATCATAAGTCACGATGCCCAGCCCCAGATGTTCGACCGTCAGCAGACCCATCGTGGCCAGCAGGCTGTAGATCGCGGTATACCGGTCGGTATCGGCGGAAATCCGCGTAGTGCGCGCATCCAGCAGCTCCTGTTCGGCGTCCAGCACGTCAAGCGTGGTGCGCGCGCCCAGTGTCGCTTCCTCCTGCACGCCGCGGAAGGCCACGGTTGCGGCACGGACCTGTTCGTCGCTGGCCGACAGGCTGGCGCGTGAAACGGCGATCAGCGCCCATGCATTCCCCACCGCCTCTTCGACCTGGTGTTGGGTCAGGTGCAGTGTCGCGCGGCTGCGGTCGCGCCGGGCCTGGGCCTGACGATAGGCCGAGCTGAGCGCGCCACCCTGATAGATCGGACCGCTGAGCGTCACCCCCAGCGAGCGCGAGTCGTTCAGCCCCTGGTCAAGGCCGATGCTGGCGCGGGCCCGCACGGTGGGGCGCATCGCTGCCTCGGCGCGGGCGATGCCGATATCCGCCACGGTGACCAGGCGCATGGCCTGTCGGATGTCGGGGTGGGTGCGCCGCGCCACGGCGATCGCCGCCTCAAGCGATTTCGCGGTTTGCGGCGGGGTTGGCGGCGGTGCCAGGTTCTCGGGGTACGAGCCGACGACGCGGCGATAGAATTCACGCGACTGCGCCAGGTTGCCCCGCGCCGCCGCAAGGCCCGATTGCGCGCCAGCCAGGCGCGATTCGGCGATGGCGACATCGGTGCGTGTGACCTCGCCCACTTCGAAACGGTCCCGGGCGGCCTTGAGCTCGCGGTCGATCAGGCGGTTGTTGCTTTGGCGCAGGTTCACGAATGCCGCGTCGCGGCGCACGGCCATATAGGCCTGGACCGTGTTCAGCAACACCGTCTGTTCGGCGGCGATCAGGGCCTCGCGGGTGGCAAGCACGGTTTCCTTGGCGGCATCGATCCCAAGCCGGGTCGCGCCGAAATCGAACAGCAGCAATTCGGCCGACAATTCCAGTGACGCGGTCAGTTCATCGACGGATTGCTGCGGATAGCGCGACGAGATTCCCGCCGCGTAGTTGATCACCGGCCGCAAAAGCGCCACGGCCTGGGCCACGTCTTCGTCGGCCGCACGCAACGTGGCGCGGTTCTGTTCCAGCAGGCCGTTGTGCTTGTAGGCCGCGATGAAGGCATCGGTCAGGCTTTCGGCACGAAGCTGTGCCGCACCGACAACAAGCGTCGCCATCAATGCCACGCGCCCCAGGGTTTTTGCCACGGTAAACGATTTCATAGCGGTCTCCCTGCCGACGACTGACGTGATCGGACGTTCAAAATACGAATGCGGGCTGGCGCCGGAATCCCGGCAGCACAGGCGCGCTTGCGTTGAAGGCATCGCGCCAGTTCAGCCCGGTGTCATAGCGATACCCGACCCGCGCCACGCCCAGCGCACCGTCCATGAACAGGCACGCGATTCGACCGCCGATGTTCAACTGGTCCAGCAGGGCATCGGGCACCTCGTGCACGCCGCCCTGAACGATGATGACGTCGTAGGGGCCATGCTGGGGCGCGCCCCCGACAAGGGCCCCTTCCACCACGGCGACGTTATCGGCGTTCTGCTGGCTGAGGTTAGCGATCGCCTCGGCCACCAGGGCGTCGTCTTCCTCGACGGCGACGACGGCTTCGGCCAACCGCGCCAGGATCGCCGCGGAATAGCCGTGCGCACATCCCACATCCAGCACCAGTTCATCGGGCTGCACGTTCAACGCATCCAGCATCTTGGCCAGGGTGCGCGGGTCCAGGATCACGCGGTTGTCGCCCAGATCGATGTTCTCGCCGACATAGGCCGCCTCGCGGCGGGCAGAGGGAACGAAATTCTCGCGGGGGACCGTCAGCATCGCTTCGATGATCGGAAATTTGGTCACATCGGCCGGGCGGATCTGGGTGTCCACCATCATCGTGCGGCGCGCGGCGAAGTCGGTCATGGACTAAACTCTTCGGTTCATTGGCGTTCCATCTGCTTTGACATAAAGCGTCAGACTGGGCAACCGTGTCAATCGCCACAGTGGGGCAGTGTGGCGCCATCCCCGCCCTTGCCGATCCGGCGAAAAATGGCCATGTCGGGGGACAGGTGCAACCACCCACAGTGAGAGAGGCGCACCGGACCCGATGATCAAAAGGCCGCGCGATGGACGATCTGATACTCGAAGGCAAACGGATCGGCCCGGAGGCGAAACCGCTTCTGATTGCCGAAGTCAGCGCCAATCACGACCGCGATCTGGACCAGGCGCTTTCGCTCGTGGACATCGCCGCCGACGCGGGCTGGGATTGTCTCAAGCTTCAGACCTATACCGCCGACAGCCTGACGCTGGCCTCGGATCACCCCTCGATGCGGATCGACAAGGTCTGGGGCCGTGCGACATTGCACGACCTCTACGCCAGCGCCGGGATGCCGATGGAGTTTCACGCGCCGCTGTTCGCCCGCGCCCGCGAACGCGGCCTGCTGCCGTTCACCTCGATCTATGATCCGCGGGATCTGGACTTCATCGAAGGTCTCGGCTGCGCCGTCTACAAGATCGCCAGCTTCGAGATGACCTTCGACGATCTGCTGCGCGCCGTCGGCGGCACCGGCAAGCCGGTGATCCTGTCCACCGGCATGGCGACGATGGACGAGGTCGCCCATGCGCTGGACGTGCTGGACACCGCCGGTTCCGGCCCCGTCGTCCTGCTGCATTGCTGTTCCAGCTATCCGGCGCCGCCCGAACAGATCAACCTGCGTGCCATGACGGCGATGGGCGATGCCTTCGGGCGCATGGTCGGATTTTCCGACCACACCATCGGGTCCCGCGCGCCGCTGGCCGCCGCCGCCATGGGGGCGGTCGCCATCGAAAAACATTATACCAACGATCCCACACGCGAAGGCCCCGACCACCGGTTCTCGGCCACGCCCGCCATCATGGCCGAGATCGCCACCGGCGTGTCCGAGATCCACACCCTGCGCGGCAGCGGCCTGAAACGCACGACCGATGCCGAACAGGTCTCCAAGGCTTCGGGGCGCCGCTCGGCCTTCGCCCTGCGCGACCTGCCGGCCGGCCACACCCTGACTGTGGGCGATTACCGCTTCGTGCGCCCCGGCGCAGGCTGGCCCGCGAACCGCCCCGAACGCCTGATCGAGGCACGGCTGTCGCGTGCGGTGCGTCAGGGCACCCCCATCACCGGCGATGATCTTGAGCCGCGCTAGACACAGCCTGCGGTTTCGCGCTGTCTATGGGCTGTGGCAGATCGCCGTGCATCTTCTGCTGCCCCTCGCCGTGCTGCACCTGCTCTGGCGCAGCCGACGCGAACCGGCCTATCGCCGCGGGTTCGCGCACCGGCTCGGCCTCTGGCCACGGATCCCGGCCGGTTCGATCTGGGTTTTCGCCGCCTCGGCCGGTGAAACCCGTGCCGCCGGGCCGGTGATCGAACGCCTGCTGGACATGGGCCATCACATCGCGCTGGCCCATTCCACCCCGGCGGGCCTGGAAACGGCACACCGGATGTTCGGCGACGATCCGCGTGTCGTGTCACACTACGCCCCGCTCGATCTGTTCTGGGCCGTGCGGCAGTTCCTGTCGCGCGTGCGCCCCGCGCTGCTGATCGTCGTCGAGATCGAGCTTTGGCCCGCCATGCTGATCGAAACCGCCCGGGCCGGGGTGCCGCTCGCCCATATCAACGGCAACCTGGTGTCACGCTCGATCGCGCGCGACCGGGCGCGGACCGGCGGCGCGCGGCTGGCACTCTATCGCCTGTTCGATGTGATCTGCACCAAGACCGACGATTTTGCCGCCCGCTTCCGCGACATCGGCGTGGCGCCCGACCGCGTTCGCGTCGTGGGCGAGTTGAAGTTCGACCAACCGGTCAGCGCCGAGCAGACCCGCGCCGCCACCGGTCTGCGCGAAACATGGGGCGCGGGGCGTCAAGTCGTGACCATCACCAGCTCGGTCCAGGGGGAAGAGCCGGACTTCGCCGCCCTGATCGCGGATCTGCATCGCCTCGCCCCCGCACCGCGCATCGTCTGGGTGCCGCGCAGTCCCGGCCGCTTCGATGCCGTGGCAGAGATCTGCCGCACCTCCGGCTGGAACCGCGCCCGGCGCTCGGCCGCCCTCGACCGCGACCTTGCGGGCCCCCTGCCCCACGACTGCGACATCCTGATCGGCGACTCCCTTGGCGAGATGGACTTCTATATCGCCCTGGCCGACCTCGTGATCGTCGGCGGATCGCTGGTCGATCACGGCGGCCACAACATCATGGAGCCGCTGGCCCAGGGCAAACCGGTGCTCATGGGGCCCAGCATCTTCGGCATCCGCTTCGCCGCCGATGCCGCAACAAGGGCGGGCGCATTCCAGAGCCTGGCCAACGCCGCGGCCCTGCGCAACCGCGCCGCGGCTCTGCTGTCGGGCGATCCCGATCTGGCCCGCATGACCAGCGCCGCCCGCGCCTTCACCACCCACCACACCGGCGCGGCCGATCTGACCGTTGCCGCGTTGCGTCCCTATCTGCCGCGCCCAACACCATGACACGCACCGTGCCCCCGCGGGCCTCCGTCCGAAAGCCAACGCCATGACATCCCTTCTCGCGCGCGCCGGCAAGCTCGACCTGTGCCCCCTCGCAGATGCGCCCGAAGACCAGGCGCACGCACTGCGCGACATCCGCAACGAAGACGGCGTGCGCGCCAACATGTATTCCCATGCGCCGATCGGGGCCGACGAACACGCGCGCTGGCTGGACGGCGTGCGCGGCGACGCCTCCCGCCGCCTGTTCCTGGTGCGCCGCGACACCACCCTGATCGGCGCGCTGGCCTATAGCGCCATCGACCCCGTCCATCGCCGCGCCGACTGGGCGTTCTACCTGACGGCGGCCGTGCGCGGCCAGGGATTGGGCCGCGCCCTGGAATTGCGCGCGCTCGATCATGCCTTCGGTCCGCTGGCCCTGAACAAGCTGAACTGCGAGGTGATCGCCTGGAACACGCCGGTCATCGCCCTGCACCGCACCTTCGGTTTCGCCGCCGAAGGCATCCGCCGCGCCCATGTCCTGCGCGACGGGGTCTTTCACGACGTCCACCTTCTGGGCATAACCGCAGAGGAATGGCACACCACCCGCCCCACATTGCTGAAGGACACCGCACCATGACCGACTATGACGCCATCATCGACCAGATCGAAGCCGTGCGCACCAAGAACAACAAGAACTGGATGGACATCCTGCGCCTCGCGTTCCGCCATTCGCCGGACGAAGCGGCCGGCATCCTGGCCGAGATCTACAAGGAAGACCAGGCGATCAGCGACCTCGCGCGCCAACTGACCGAACCCCGGAAAACCTGACACGCCGCGCGCTTTTTCTTGCCGGAAATACTCGCGCCGCAGGCACCGCGACGCCGAAGGCGGCGCAAACAATCGCGTGCGCCGCAGGCGCTCCGTTCGGCAAACGCTCAGTCGGCGGCGGTCAGCGCTGCGAACATCAGCTCGGCATGGCGCCAGTCGTCTTCGGTGTCGATGTCCTGCACCCGCCAGGCGGGCAGGTGGATCGGTGCCGTATCCGGCCCGAACGGCGGCACCCGCGCGCGCCAGGCGTCGCTGCGCCCCCAATAGAACTGGCCGGCGTCGTGAAAGGCCGGTTCCAGATCCTGCGAGCGGACGGCATATTGCGCCGGATCGAACATCGCCAACCGGCCATTCTCGATCCGCACCGCCCGCTGAATCGGAAAGGAAAACGCCGTCACCGGCACGGCAAAAAGCGCATCGCCCAGCAATCCGGCACCCGCGCACAGGTCGTCGGCCCGCACGAAGGGCGCGGTGGCATAAAGACAGCACAGCGCATCGGGCAACGCCCCCTGCCCCTCCAGCCAGTCGAGGGCATGCACGATGACATCGAGCGTTGTGGCGTGATCGTCCGACAGCTTCGCGGGCCGGCGAAACGGCACCTCGGCACCTTCTGCCTGTGCCACGTCGGCGATGGCGTCGTCGTCGGTCGACACGATGATCCGCTCGAAACACCCTGCCGCCCGTGCCGCTGCGATGGACCAGGCGATCATCGGGCGGCCGGCGAAATCGCGGATGTTCTTGCCGGGGATCCGTTTGGATCCGCCCCGTGCGGGGATCAGGCAAACACTCACGCCAGCGCCTTCGTCAGCTCCGCCACGACAATGTCCTGATCCGCATCGCTCAGCCCGGCATAGAGCGGGATCGAAATCGCCGCCGCGTAATAGGTTTCAGCGTTCGGGAAATCGCCGGGCGCAAAGCCGTGGCTTTGCCAATAGGGCTGGGTATGGACAGGAATGTAATGCACGTTCACGCCGATCCCCGCTGCGCGCATGTGATCGAACACTGCGCGCCGACGTTCCGGCACGACGCGGATCACATAGAGGTGGAACGACGAATAGACATTGCGGGCACGCTGCGGGAGCACGACCGGCAGGTCTGCAAGCAGCGCATCATAGCGTGCTGCAAGACGGTTTCGCAGCGCCAAAAAAACAGTCAACCGCGTCATCTGCGCCACGCCCAGCGCCGCCTGCAACTCGGTCATGCGATAATTCAGGCCCAGCTCGATCTGCTGGTAGTACCAGGCGCCGTCCGGCGCGCCGCGCATCAGGGCCGGATCGCGGGTCACGCCGTGGCTGCGCAGGCGTTCCATCCGCGCGGCCAGTCGCGGATCGTTCGTCATCGCCGCACCGCCTTCGGCCGTCGTCACGATCTTGACCGGATGAAAGCTGAACACGCAGATGTCGGAATATGCGCAGGCGCCCACCGGTTGCGCGCCGAACCGCCCACCGATGGCATGGCTCGCGTCCTCGATCACACGGAACCCATACTTCTGTGCCAGCGCGCCGATCGCCGCCATGTCGCAGGATTGCCCGCACATGTGCACCGGCATCACGATCTTGGGCAGCCGCCCGACCGCCTTGGCTGTGTCCAGCTTCGCCGCCAGCGCCTTGGGGCACATGTTGAAGGTCTCGGGGTCGATATCGACGAAATCGACATCCGCGCCGCACAGATGCCCGACATTGGCCGAGGCGACAAAGGTATTGGGCGACGTCCACAGCAGATCGCCCGGCCCGAGGTCCAGCGCAAGGCACGCGATGTGCAGCGCCGAGGTGGCAGAGTTGACGGCGACGCCGTGGCGCGCACCGGTGGCGGCGCACAATGCCGCCTCGAACGCCGGCACCTGCGGCCCCTGGGTCAGGAAATCGGACCGCAGCACATCCACCACGGCGGCGATGTCCGCATCGGTGATCTCTTGCCGCCCATAGGGGATCATGCCGCGTTCGCCATGGTCAGGAAGTCCTCGGCGCTCAGCCATTCGGTGTTGCCGCCCGAGTTGTATTCGAACCCCTGCGCCACCGGCTGGCCGCTTTCGCCCAGGCGGTTGGTCGAGAAATCCGCATCGAACGCAAAGGAAATCGTCGGCTTGATGACGAAGTGATCGTCGAATTCCAGGGTCAGGTGGCTGTCATCGGCCGGACACATGACCTCGTGCAGCTTTTCGCCCGGACGGATGCCGACGATCTTCTGCGGCAGGTCGGGTGCCATGGCGCTGGCCAGATCGGTCATCTTCATCGACGGGATCTTGGGCACGAAGATCTCTCCGCCCTGCATCCGTCTGAAATTGGTCAGCACGAACTGCACCCCCTGGTCCAGCGTGATCATGAAGCGGGTCATGTCGGCATGGGTGATCGGCAATTCGGTTGCGCCATCGGCGATCAGCTTCTGGAAGAACGGCACGATGGACCCGCGCGAGCCGACGACATTGCCATAGCGCACGGCGGCGAACCGGGTGCGGCGCGCGCCGACCATGTTGTTGGCGGCCACGAACAGCTTGTCCGACGCCAGTTTCGTCGCGCCATAGAGGTTCACCGGGTTGGCGGCCTTGTCGGTGGACAGCGCGATCACGCGGTCGACCTCGGCCGCCAATGCGGCCTGAATGACGTTCTGCGCGCCGTGGATGTTGGTCTTGACCGCCTCGAACGGGTTGTATTCGCAGGCCGGCACCTGTTTCAGCGCGGCGGCGTGGATCACGAAATCGACGCCCTCCATCGCCTCCATCAGGCGCGCGCCGTCGCGCACGTCGCCGATGAAATACCGCATGCAGGGCGCGTTGAACGTCTGCTGCATCTCGAACTGCTTCAACTCGTCCCGCGAGAAGATGATGACCTTCTTCGGCGCATGATCGCGCAGGATGTGTTCGACATACTTCTTGCCGAAGCTGCCGGTGCCGCCGGTGATGAGGATGGTCTTGCCGTTGAACATTGCGCCTGCTTCCGTGATTGTCGTGCCCAGAGATACGGGCGTTCGCCCCCGGATGCCACGCAAAATGAGGAGAGCGCGCATGTTCGCCCGCCCCGAACTGGACGCCGCCTGCACGCTGGTGCACCGCAGCATGCCGCCGACGCCGCAATACACCTGGCCCCTGCTGTCGCAACGGGTCGGATGCGACGTGGTGGTCAAGCATGAAAATCACACTCCCACCGGCGCCTTCAAGATTCGCGGCGCGCTGACGTTCATGGATTGGCTGACCCGCACACACCCCGATGTGACCGGCATCATCACCGCCACCCGCGGCAACCATGGCCAGGGTCAGGCGCTGGCCGCGACGCGGGCCGGGCTGCGGGCCGTGGTCTATGTGCCGCGCGGCAATTCGGTGGAGAAGAATGCGGCGATGCGGGCCTTCGGCGCCGAGGTGGTGGAGCATGGCGACGACTTCGACACCGCCCGCGAGGAAGCGACGCGCGTCGCGCAGGCCGAGGGGCTGTATCAGGTGCCGTCGTTCCACCGCGAACTGGTTCGGGGTGTCGCGACCTACGGGTTTGAGTTGTTCACGGCGCACCCCGATCTTGACACCGTCTATGTGCCCATCGGCTGCGGCTCGGGCATCTGCGGCGTGCTGGCCGCGCGTGATGCGCTGGGGTCGAAGGCGAAAGTGGTCGCGGTGGTGTCGGAAAATGCACCGACGGCAATGCTGTCGGCCCGCGCGGGTCGATTGGTCGAAACCGAAACCGCCGCCACCTTCGCCGACGGCATCGCCGTGCGCGTGCCGGTTCAGGCGGCGCTGGACATCTATGGACCCGGCGCCGAACGCTTCGTCACCGTATCGGACGCCGAGGTGGCCGCGGCGATCCGCGTCTATTTCAGCGACACCCACAACGCCGCCGAAGGGGCCGGCGCGGCGCCTCTGGCCGCGCTGATGCAGGAGCGTGACCGGATGGCGGGCCGCAAGGTGGGCGTGATCCTGTGCGGTGGCAACATCGACACCGACCGCTTCGCACAGGTTCTGGCGGGGCAGACATCCGCGCCCTGATCGCGGGCTGTTGCGCACGCTGGCCAGCGCCGGGTCGGCGCACGTTCGATATCGGGGCGCGCCCTTGCGAACCTCGTGCGTGCCGGACGGGCGGAGCCTCCGGCGGGAGTATTTCGGTCAGTAAGAAGCCCGGCGTTGGATATTCGGGGCGGTCGGTGCGGGAGGCCGGGGTTTCAGACCCAGGAAGCGGCGCGGGCGTCGAGGCTGCGCAAGCGGTCGGTGATCGCGGGGCGCACCGGCCCTTCGCGCGGCGCATCGCGCAGGGTCGTGAACCAGTGATCGGGCGGCGCCTTGCCATGGCGATGTCCGCTCCAGTGCAATCCGCGCAGGACGGCTTCGGCGTCGGGCGGCAGGCGGTCGGGGATCTCGTGACCGTTCAACGTGGCCCAGACACCCGACCAGCAGCGCCCGACCGACCACGGGTTATAGCCACCACCCCCCAGCACCAGAAACCGCGCCGACAGCGGCCGCAGCGCGCGCACCACGTCGAAATGCGCATTGTTGGAGAGTGAGAGCCGCGACAGGGGATCTTCCTCGAGCATGTCGGAGCCGCATTGCAGAACGATGGCATCGGGGCGGAAACCGGCCACGCGCGGCAGGATCAGCCGGTCCAACACCGCGCGCATTTCGGTATCGTTGAAGCCGCGCGGCACCGGCAGGTTCCAGACCTGACCGGCGCCGCGATCGGTCAGTGCCCCCGTGAACGGCCAGCGGCGTTCCTCATGCACGGACACCAGGAGTGTGTCGGGGTCACAGGCGAACGCATGTTCCACCCCGTCGCAATGATGCGCGTCGATGTCGACATAGGCCACGCGCGACGCCCCGGCATGGCGCAGCGACAACACGGCCAGAACCGCGTCGTTGAGATAGCAGAACCCGTTGGCCCGGTCGGGCAGACCGTGGTGCGTGCCGCCGCCGGGGCTGTGGATCACGCCACCGTCGCGCAGCAGCTGACCGGCCAGGATCGACGCGCCGGCAGCGGTGGCCGGGCGGCGGAACACCTCGGGATAGACCGGGTTTGCCGCCGTTCCGAGGTGGAAGCGCGCCCGCACCGCATCGCTGACCGCGCCGTCGGCTTCGGCCTGCTGCAACGCCGCGACATAGGCGGGATCGTGCCACGCGTGCAGCGCGGCGGGACGCGCGCGCGGACTGCTGAGGTATTGGCCGGGCGCGACCCACCCCATGGCGCGGGTCAGGTCCATGACGGTCGGCACCCGAGGCACCCGCAACGGATGCATCCGGCCATAGCTGGAATTGCGGTAAATGTTCGAGCCGATGAACCGCGGCACCGGTGGCGCCTGAAGATCTGCGCCGGCGTTTGGATCGGCTTGCATGGGAATGGTTCTAGAAGCATGCCGGCCCCGGTCAAGGGAGCACGACGACCGCGGCCGGCCGAAGGCGCGTGGCAAGGGCATCGGGCCGCCGGCGCTGCACCGGTGCCCCCGAACGCCACACGACAGGGCATATTGCCCGAAGCCCGCCGGATGCTTAGGTTGGTTCAATACAACCGGGAACCGACAATGATCCGTTTCACACTGCGTTGCGCCCATGACCACGCCTTTGAAAGCTGGTTCGCCTCGGGCGAGGCGTTTGAAAAACTGCACCGCGCCCGACAGCTGAGCTGTCCCGATTGCGGGGACACGAAGATCGAGAAATCGCTGATGGCGCCCCGTGTCAGTGCGGCGCGCACGGCGCCTTCCGGCCCCAGCGCGGAACAGGCGCGCAAGGCCATCGCCGCCCTGCGCGACAAGATCGAAAGCTCGGCGCATTATGTCGGCTCCGACTTCGTGCGCGAGGCGCGCGCCATTCACGACGGCAAAAGCCCCGAGCGTGCCATCTATGGCGAGGCGCGGCCGGAACAGGCGCGCGCGCTGATCGACGACGGCATCGGCGTGGCGCCCCTGCCGTTCATTCCGCGCCGCAAGACGAACTGAAACGCCGCGTGATCACGTCGTCCCAAGGAGTTTCCGACAGACCCTGCTGACAGTCCAGGCGGCGGGAGACGGGCATGCGAACGACGGGGCGCTTCGATCGGAAGCCGCGAATCGTCTCGCACATGGTGGCGAACACGGCTATCCCGGCGCAATGACTGAACCGTTCGAGATTTTCCTTGCCGCACCGCCCGGGCTGGAACCCGTTCTGTTGGCCGAAGTGGCCGAGCGGGGCTTTGCCGCGCCGCGCGCCGTTGCCGGCGGGGTGACGATCAGCGGCGGCTGGCACGATGTCTGGCGCGCCAACCTGGAATTGCGCGGCGCGGGCCGGGTTCTGGCGCGGATCGGGCAGTTCATGGCGTTTCACCTGGCGCAACTGGACAAGCGGTCGCGCCGGTTTGCCTGGGGCGACGTGCTGCGTGCCGATGTGCCGGTGCGGGTCGAGGTGACCTGTCAGAAGTCGAAGATCTATCATGCGGGGGCCGCGCAACAGCGCATCGAGACGGCCCTGCGCGAGGAGTTCGGCGCCGTCATAGCCGCCGACGCGCCCGTGACCGTGAAGGTGCGGATCGACGACAACAACGTGCTGATCAGCGTCGACACGTCGGGCGGATCGCTGCACAAGCGCGGCCACAAGGAAGCGGTGGGCAAGGCCCCCATGCGCGAGACGCTGGCCGCGATGTTCCTGCGCCAGTGCGGCTATGACGGCAGCGAACCCGTGGTCGATCCGATGTGCGGGTCGGGCACCTTCGTCATCGAGGCCGCCGAGATCGCACGCGGCCTGGCCCCCGGACGCAGCCGCGCCTTTGCCTTCGAGCATCTGGCGACTTTCGACGCCGATGCCTGGACGGCGCTGAAATCGGGCGTGACACCCCGCGCGACCGATCTGCGATTTCACGGATCCGACCGCGACGCGGGCGCCGTGCGGATGAGCCGGGCCAACGCCGAACGCGCCGGCGTGGCCCATATCACCGAATTCAGCAATCTGTCGGTGGACGGGGTCGAACCGCCCGACGGCCCTCCCGGCCTGATGATCGTCAATCCGCCCTATGGCGGACGGATCGGCAACCGCAAGCTGCTGTTGGCGCTGCACGGGCAGATGGGGGACCGCCTGTTGTCCCGTTTCAAGGGTTGGCGCGTCGGCCTGATCACCAACGAGCCGCAACTGGCCAAGGCGACGCGCCTGCCATTTGCCAAGCCGGACGGGCCGGTGCCCCACGGCGGGCTGAAGGTGACGCTGTATCGCACGCCACCTTTGCGTTGATGCCCTTGCCAGCCTGACACCGACGCCCTAAACACCGCCGCATCGACAGCCAGAGGCCCGACCATGACCCGACTTGTGATGAAATTCGGCGGCACCTCCGTCGCGACGCTGGACCGGATCAAGCGGGTGGCGAAACGGGTGGGACGCGAGGTGGCGAACGGCCACGAAGTGATCGTGATCGTGTCCGCCATGTCGGGCAAGACCAACGAACTGGTCGGCTGGGTCAACGAAACCTCGCCCTTCTATGACGCGCGCGAATACGACGCGGTCGTATCGTCGGGCGAAAACGTCACCGCCGGTCTGATGGCGCTGACGTTGCAGGAAATGGATATCCCGGCGCGAAGCTGGCAGGGCTGGCAGGTGCCGGTTCTGACCGATGGCGCCCATGGTGCCGCCCGGATTCTCGACATTCCCACCGCCAACCTGGATGCGAAATTCGCCGAAGGGATGAAGGTGGCGGTGATCGCCGGCTTCCAGGGGATCAGCCCCGAAGGCCGCATCGCCACGCTGGGACGCGGCGGGTCGGACACGACGGCGGTTGCCTTTGCCGCTGCCCACAAGGCGGTGCGCTGCGACATCTATACCGACGTCGATGGCGTTTATACCACCGACCCGCGGATCAGTTCGAAGGCCCGCAAGCTCGAGCGTATCGCGTTCGAGGAAATGCTGGAGCTGGCGTCGCTCGGGGCCAAGGTGCTGCAGACCCGGTCGGTCGAACTGGCCATGCGGTTCAAGGTGAAACTGCGTGTGCTGAGCAGCTTTGACGAATATGATGAAACCGCGGGCACTCTGGTCTGCGACGAGGAGGAAATCATGGAATCCAAGGCCGTGGCCGGCGTCGCCTATTCCCGCGACGAGGCGAAAGTGACCCTGATCTCGGTGGCCGACAAGCCGGGCATCGCTGCCGCCATCTTCGGCCCGCTGGCCGATGCGGGGGTGAACGTCGACATGATCGTTCAGAACATCTCGGAAGAGGGTCGCACCGACATGACCTTTTCGTGTCCCGTCGACCAGGTGTCGCGCGCCGACCGCGCCATGTCGGACGCGAAGGCTGCGGGCAAGATCGATTACACCGAACTGCTGGCCGACAAGGAAGTGGCGAAGGTGTCGGTCGTCGGCATCGGCATGCGCAGCCATGCCGGCGTTGCCGCCAGGATGTTCCAGAGCCTGCGGGACGAGAACATCAACATCAAGGTCATCACCACGTCGGAAATCAAGATCTCGGTCCTGATCGAACGCAAATACATGGAACTGGCGGTGCAGGCGCTGCACGATTGTTTCGAGCTTGAGAAAGCCTGACCGCCCGGACCCGACCGTGAAAGGCATGCCATGACCGCCAACGCCAAGACGATCATCATCACCGGCGCTTCGCGCGGGATCGGACGCGCCGCGGCGTTGCTGTGCGGCGCGCAGGGGTGGAACGTGGCGATCAATTACCGTTCCGACGATGCGATGGCGAACCGCACCGCCGACGATGTGCGCGCGGCCGGCGGCCAGGCGATCACCCATCGCGGCGACGCAACGGATGAAGCGGCGACCATCGCGCTGTTCGACGCGACCGAAGCCGCCTTCGGCCGGATCGACGGTGTGGTCGTCAACGCCGGGATCGTGGCGCCGGGTCTGGAGCTGGCCGACATGACCGTGGCGCGGATGCGGCAGGTGATCGACACCAACGTCCTGGGCGCGCTGATCTGTGCGCGCGAATCGGCCCGCCGCCTGGCGCGCCCGACCGATGAGGCGTCGGCGTCCCTGGTTCTGATCTCGTCGGTCGCGGCGCGCCTGGGATCGCCGGGCGAATACGTCGATTACGCCGCATCGAAAGGCGCCATCGACACGCTGACCCTCGGGTTGTCCAGGGAACTGGCGCCGAAAAACATCCGCGTCAACGCCATCCGCCCCGGCCTGATCGACACCGACATTCACGCCAGCGGCGGCGCGCCGGACCGTGCGCAACGCCTGGCGCCGCAGATCCCCATGCAACGGCCCGGCACAGCAGCCGAAGTCGGTGAAGCCATCGTCTGGCTGCTGGGCGACGGGGCGTCCTATGCCACGGGCGCGATTCTGGACGTGTCGGGCGGCCGCTGACCGGCAAGCGGCCGGCGCCCAAGGTCTGACGCGACGCGTCGGTTCCACCCCAGGATGTATTCGCGGATACCACCCCCGCCCGTGATCGGCGCGCAACCAACCGCGACACCCTGTCCTCGCCGATCGCCCGGCCCCGGATGACAGGCGATTGTTCCCCTGGCGCGTCACTCGTGTATAACGCATATGCGCCCATGACGGAGACTTCGCAGCTGATGGACGAAAGCACCGAAAGCGAAAGCCGCAAACTTCTCGGCCGCCTGCGCGAGGCGCTGGCCGAGGAAGGTGCGGGCCAGGAGCGGCTGGACCGCATAACGCATCTCACTGCGACCTCGATGAATACCGAAGTCTGTTCCATCTACCTGTTTCGCGACGCCGACACGCTTGAGTTGTGCGCGACGCAGGGCCTGAAGCGCGAGGCGGTGCACAAGACCCGGATGCGCCTGGGCGAAGGCCTGGTCGGGCGGGCGGCCCGCACGGGACGGCCGGTCAAATCGGCGAATGCGCCACAGGAGCCCGGATTCCGGTTCATGCCCGAAACCGGCGAAGAGATCTATTCGTCGTTCCTGGGCGTGCCGATCCAACGGCTGGGCGAACGGCTGGGTGTCCTCGTCGTGCAAAGCAAGGATGCCCGCCGCTATTCCGACGACGAGGTCTATGCCCTGGAAGTTGTCGCCATGGTTCTGGCCGAGATGACGGAACTGGGCGTGTTCGTCGGTGACGGCGCGGCCCTGTCGGCCCGCCACAAGAACCCCGAGATGTTCCGTGGCACCGTCGGCCAGGAAGGCACCGCCATCGGGCACGTCTTCCTGCACGAGCCGCGTGTCGTCATCACCAACCCCATCGCCGACGATCCGGTGCGCGAGACCGAACGCCTGCGCGAAGCGGTGGACACCCTGCGCCTGTCGGTCGATGACATGCTGAGCGTCGCCATGGGGGTGGACAAGGACAGCCGCCAGGTGATGGAAACCTATCGGATGTTCGCCAATTCCCGCGGCTGGCTGCGCCGGATGGAAGAGGACATCGCGCGCGGTCTGTCCGCCGAGGCCGCGGTGGAAAAGGAACAATCCGACGCCCGCGCCCGCCTGCGCGGTGTGCCCGACGCCTATCTGCGCGAACGCCTGCACGACCTAGACGATCTGTCGAACCGCCTGCTGCGAATCCTGACCGGTCAGGGCAACGAAACCGGCGCGGCCATGCCGGACGATCCGATCCTGGTGGCCCGCAACATCGGCCCCGGCGAATTGCTGGAATACGGGCGGGCGCTGCGCGGGGTCGTTCTGGAACAGGGATCGGTGGGATCGCACGCCGCCGTCGTGGCGCGGGCACTGGCAATTCCGCTGGTCATCCAGGCCGAACGGATCACCGCCGATGCCCTGAACGGCGACCGGATCCTGGTGGACGGCGACCAGGGCATCGTGCATCTGCGCCCCGAAGACAATGTCCTGAAGGCGTTTCGCGACAAGCTGGCGATGCAGACCGATGCGCAGGAGCGGTATGCATCGCTGCGCAACCAGCCCGCCCAGGCAAAATGCGGCACCACCATCCGGCTGACCATGAACGCCGGGCTTATGGCCGACCTGCCATCGATGGAAGGGTCCGGCGCGGAAGGCGTCGGCCTGTTCCGCACCGAGTTGCAGTTCCTGATCCGAAGCCATATTCCCCGGCGCGGCGAATTGGCCGCGCTCTATTCCCGCGTCCTCGACGCCGCCAAGGGGCGCGAGGTGATTTTCCGCACCCTCGATATCGGGTCGGACAAGGTGCTGCCCTACATGAAACCCCAGGACGAGCCGAACCCCGCCCTGGGATGGCGGGCGATCCGGGTCGGACTGGACATGCCCGGCATGATGCGGATGCAGCTTCAGGCGCTGATCCGCGCTGCCGCCGGGCGGCCGTTGTCGGTGATGTTTCCCTTCGTCGCCCAGTTCGACGAGTTTCGCGCCGCGCGCGACTTCATGCTGCGCGAGCTGGAACGCGAGGACAAGCTGGGCCATGTCCTGCCATCGTCGTGGAAGATCGGTTCGATGCTGGAAACGCCCAGCCTGGCCTTTGCACCGCGCCAGTTCTTCGAGATGGCCGATTTCATTTCGATCGGTGGCAATGACCTGAAGCAGTTCTTCTTTGCCGCCGACCGCGAAAACGAACGGGTGCGCCGCCGGTATGACACGCTGAACGTCAGTTTTTTGGGAATCATCGCCCATATCATCGACCGCTGCGCCGAAGTCGGCACACCGCTGAGTTTTTGTGGCGAAGACGCGGGCCGCCCGGTCGAGGCGATGTGTTTCGCCGCCATGGGGCTGAGAACGCTGTCGATGCGTCCCGCGTCGATCGGCCCGGTCAAATCGCTGTTGCGTCGGGTCGACCTGAACGAGGTGAAGGCGGTGATCGACGACGGCTTCGCTTCGGGGGCGCAATCGGTGCGTCCGGCCGTGACCGAGTGGCTGACCCGCGAAGGTTGGGCGCTCGCGCGCTAGGCCCAGTCCCAAGGCGTCGTGAATTCCCCCAGGATGCGCTGGACAAGCTCTTCGTCGGCGCCCGTGCGGCCGGACAGCCTTGCCACGAGGCCGCGGCGCTTGTCCTCGACCACTTCGGCGACGCGCACCTTCGATCCTGCCTTGTCCAGCGCCGCATCGAACACCCGGGTGATGGCAAGGCGGCGCAGGCCGGGCTTGAACACCTTGCCCACCGCGGTCTTGGGCAGTTCGTCCAGGATTTCGATGTACTTCGGCACCGCGGCGCGTTCGTGGATATGGTCGCGCGCATGCTGCATCAGGGTTTCGACCGTGCAATCGGAACCGGCCACCAGTTCGACATAGGCACAGGGCAGTTCGCCGGAATGGGCGTCGGGCTGGCCGATGGCGCCGACCATCGCCACGGCCTCGTGGCCGGCCAAGGCCTCTTCGATCTCGGCGGGGTCGATGTTGTGGCCGCCACGGATGATCAGATCCTTGGCGCGGCCAGTGATCCAGATATAGCCGTCCTCGTCGATGCGCCCCAGATCGCCGGTGCGCAGAAACCGGTCCTGGTGGAACAGTTCGTGGTTCTTGTCGCTCTCGGTATAGGTCGATCCGACGAAGACACCGGGGTTGGCGACACAGATCTCGCCCACGCTGTCGGTCGGGCATTCGACCACGCCATCGGGCGTGTGGCGCAGGATCTTGACCTCGGTATAAGGAAACGGGATGCCGACCGAGCCGACCTTCTTGACGCCGTGCACCGGGTTGATCGACACGAGACAGGTCGCCTCGGTCAGGCCATACCCCTCGCAGATCGCCACGCCTGTCGCCTTTTCGAACCGCTTGTAAAGTTCGACCGGCAACGGCGCAGAACCGGAAAACGCCTGCTGGATGGTCGAGACATCGGCATCCACCGGACGTTGCATCAGCGCCGAAATCGCGGTCGGAACCGCAATGACAAAGGTGATCTTCCAGCGTTCGATCAGCTTCCAGAAGTTGTCGAACACGCCCTCGCCGCGATAGCCCTGCGGCGTCGGGAACACCACGTGCCCGCCCGACCGGATCATCGCCATCAGGATCACATGGCAGGCAAAGACATGGAACAGCGGCAGCGGGCAGATCACGTTGTCGGTTTCGGAGAACAGCAACCGTTCGCCCAGCCAGCCATTATAGACCATGCCCGAAATCGTGTGCTGCGCCACTTTCGGCATCCCGGTGGTGCCGCCGGTGTGGAAATAGGCGGCGACGCGATCCTCCTTGGGGTCCTCGAAGGTCAGCGCGTCGGCGCGACGTTTCGCGACTTCGGCCGCGAAATCCATCACGCGGGCCTTGTGGGCAACCGGGTTCTTCGGCCGGATCAGCGGCACGATCCAGCGTTTGGGCGGGGTCAGATAGCGGTTCAGATCGACCTCGAGGATGGTCTGCACGTTCGGCGCCAGCCGCGCCGCCTCGGCCACCTTCTGCGCCACGTCGGTCTTTGGGAACGCCTTCAGCGTCACCAAGACCTTGGCTTTCGTCTCGCGCAGGATGGCGGCAATCTGTTCGGCGTCCAACAGCGGGTTGATCGGGTTGGCGATGCCCGCGATGGCACCGCCGATCAGGCACGTCGCGATCTCGAGGCAGTTCGGCAGAACGAAGGCCACGACATCGCCCTGCCCCACGCCGAGTTCCCGAAACAGGTTCGCCGCCTGCGTGGTCTGCCCGTGCAGATCGGACCACGTCAGGGTCTTTGCCGGATCCTTGAACCCCGACTGCAACTGAAAGGTGATCGCCGGACGCGCCCCGTGCCGGCCCGCGACATCGGCCATGAAGTCGTGCATGGTGGTGGGCAGGTCGCGCGCGCTCCACGGCATCTCGTCTTCGATGGCTTTGCGGTCCTCGAATCCGGCAAACTGGCGCATGGCGCGGTCTCCTTCCCTTGACCGGCGTTCGCGCCGGCGCATCGTTATCCGGGCAGGATGCTCACAAATCGCACGTATCGCAAGGCGCGCGATGTGACAGACGCGACGTCACGCCGCGCCTGCCGTCCGGTCATTCGGCCGCCAGACCGTCGGTGAACTGCAACCGGGCCAGCCGCGCATAAAGTCCACCCTCGGCCACCAGGGCGTCATGGGTGCCGCTTGCGACGATGGCGCCGTCTTCCAGCACCACGATGCGGTCGGCCTTTTTCACGGTCGACAGACGGTGTGCCACGACCAGCGTCGTGCGACCTTCGCTCAGCTTGTCGACGGCGGCCTGCACCGCGCGTTCGGATTCGGCATCCAGCGCGCTGGTCGCCTCGTCCAGCAACAGCACGGGCGCGTCGCGCAGGATGGCGCGGGCGATGGCGATCCTTTGCTTCTGGCCGCCCGACAGCATCACGCCGCGTTCGCCGACATAGGTGTCATAACCTTCGGGCAACAGCGTCAGGAAGTCATGCGCCGCGGCGGTGCGCGCGGCTTCCTCGACCTCGTCGTCGGTGGCATCGGGACGGCCGAACCGGATGTTCTCGCGCGCCGAGGCGGCAAAGATCACCGGATCCTGGGGCACCAGCGCCATGTGCGCGCGGAACGTCGCGCGCTCCATGTCGCGCAGGTCGATGCCGTCCAGCCGGATCGCGCCGCCATCCGGGTCATAGAACCGCAGCAGCAACTGGATGATCGTCGTCTTGCCGGCGCCGGACGGGCCGACCAGCGCGACGGTTTCGCCCGGTGTCACCTCGAGCGACACACCGTTCAGCGCAGGCGCGTCGGGACGCGCCGGGTAATGGAACACGATGTCATCGAAGCTGATCGCGCCCTTCACCGGCACCGGCAGCGCCTTTGGCGTTTCGGGGTCGCTGACGCTGTCCAGCGTATCCAGCAGTTCGACCAGCCGTTCGGTGGCGCCCGCCGCGCGCTGCAATTCGCCCCAGATTTCCGACAGTGCCGCGACACCGCCCGCAACCATCACCGCGTAGATGACGAATTGAACCAGCTCGCCCACCGTCATCAAGTCGGCCCGCACATCGCGCGCACCCATCCACAGGACGCCGACGATCCCCGAAAAGATCAGCGCGATCACGATCACCGTCATGATGGCGCGCGTGCCGATCCGGCGGCGCGCGGCGTCAAAGCTTTTCTCGGTCACGTCCGAAAACGCCCGGCTGCTCATGCGTTCATGGGTAAACGCCTGGACGGTCTGCACCGACAGCAGGATCTCGGACGCCGATCCCGACGATGCCGCGATCCAGTCCTGGTTTTCCCGGCTCAGCACACGCAGCCGCCGGCCCAGCACGATGATCGGGATGATGACCGCCGGAACGATCAGCATGACCATCAACGTCAGCTTCAGCGACGTGATGAACAGCATTACCAGACCACCGATCAGGATCAGCAGGTTGCGCAACGCGATCGACACGGACGAGCCGATGACCGACAGGATCAGCGTGGTGTCGGTGGTGATCCGGCTCAGCACCTCGCCGGTCATGATCCGTTCATAGAACGCGGGACTCATCGAGATGACGCGGTCGAACACCGCCTTGCGGATATCGGCAACCACCCGTTCCCCCAGCCGCGTGACGAAGTAATACCGCATCCCCGTGCCGACGGCCAAAAGCCCGGCAATCGCCAGCGCCGCGAAGAAATACTGATCCAGCAGGCGAACAGCCGAGGTGTCGAACCCGTCCACCACCCGGCGCACGGCCAGCGGCAGGATCAGCGACACACAGGCGGTCAGGATCAGCGATCCCAGCGCCAGCAGCAAAAGCAGGCGATAGGGGTGCAGGAACGGCCAAAGCTGACCCAAAGCACCCACCCGGCGCGATTTCTCGCGCTCCTGTTCTGCGTATTTGTCCGCCATGGCACCCTCGTTCCTGTGTTCCGCGGGCTTAGCGCGCCGGGCCGAAGGGAACAAGTGCGGCACGTTTGACCGGGATCGCAACTCGCGCGAACGGATCTGCGGTGAATCGGCGCAGATGCCGGCCTTTGCAGCGCGTCACCGGCTGGACGAATCGTTCACGGCCGCGCACAGCCGGGATGCCGTGCGCCGCGCACTGGCCCACGGCCCTGAGATGTGGTAGCGAAACGCCACCCCGACCCAACATGTGGATAACATGCCCCGCGACCATTCCAGTCCCGCATTTCTTGGCGTTTCCGGCTCGATCTCCGGACGCATCTGGCAGGGTCCGACGGTCGATGAAGACCGTCACGCCCAGGCCCTTGTGCAGGAGGCCGGCGTGCCGCCCGCGCTGGCGGCGGTTCTGGCCCGGCGTGCGGTGACGACCCCCGAGGTGCCCGGCTTTCTGGCCCCCGCGTTGCGCGACCTGCTGCCCGATCCGCTGACGCTGCGCGACATGGCATCGGCGGCGACGCGGTTCCTGGCCGCCGTCAAGGACCGTGAGAAGATCGCGATCTTCGCGGATTACGACGTCGACGGAGGCGCCTCGGCCGCCCTGTTGATCTGTTGGCTGCGCGATATGGGGCGGCAGGCGACCCTGTATATCCCCGACCGGATCGACGAAGGATACGGCCCGAACGATGCCGCCATGGCCGACCTTGCGGCACATCACGACCTGATCGTCTGCGTCGACTGCGGCACCCTGTCCCACGGCCCCGTCGCCGCCGCCAAGGGGGCGGACGTGATCATTCTGGATCACCACCTTGGCGGTGAAACCCTGCCCGCCTGCGCCGCGGTGGTCAATCCGAACCGGCAGGATGAATCCGGCGATCTGGGCCATCTCTGTGCGGCGGGCGTCGTTTTCCTGATGCTGGTCGAGGCCAACCGCCGCCTGCGCGCGGACGGCATCACGGGGCCCGACCTGATGGCGATGCTGGACCTCGTGGCACTGGCCACGGTGGCCGACGTGGCGCCGCTGATCGGCGTCAACCGCGCGCTGGTGCGTCAGGGGCTGACCATCATGGCACGGCGGGCGCGCCCCGGCCTGGCCGCCCTGGCCGATGTGGCGCGCATGGACACGGCGCCGACATCCTATCACCTGGGGTTCCTGCTGGGGCCACGGGTGAATGCCGGCGGGCGAATCGGTGCCGCCGACCTTGGCGCGCGGCTGCTGTCGTGCGACGATCCGCACGAGGCCCGCGCCATGGCCGAACGGCTGGACCAGCTGAACACCGAACGCCGCGATATCGAATCCGCGGTGCGCGCCGCCGCCATGGCTCAGGCCGAAACGCGCGGCGTTGACGGCCCGCTGGTCTGGGCCGCCGGCGAAGGCTGGCATCCCGGGGTCGTCGGAATCGTCGCCGCCCGCCTGAAAGAGGCGACGAACCGTCCTGCGGTCGTGATCGGCCTGGAAAACGGCATTGGCAAGGGCTCGGCCCGGTCGGTGTCGGGCATCGACCTTGGCGCGGCCATTCACAAGGTGGCGGCGGAAGGGCTGTTGTTGAAGGGCGGCGGTCACCGCATGGCCGCTGGTCTGACGGTGGATCAGTCACGGCTTGATGCCGCCATGGCAAGGCTGTCCGAACTGCTGGAGCGCCAGGGGGCCGGGGCGGGCGGCGTGCGCAGCCTGCACCTTGACGGGGTGCTGATGCCCGGCGCCGCCACGCCCGAGCTGGTCGCCCTGATCGAACAGGCCGGCCCCTTCGGCATGGGTGCGCCCGCCCCCCGCTTTGCCTTTCCCGATTGCGCGATTCACTCGGCCCGCCGCGTCGGCGAGAGCCACCTCAAGCTGAGCTTTTCCGACGGCATGGGACCGCGCCTGGACGCCATCGCCTTCAGCGCCTACGACGGCCCCCTCGGCCCGGCAATCGAAGCCGGACGCGGCGGGCGGTTCCACCTTGCCGGCCGGCTGGAACTGAACCAATGGAACGGCCGCACCCGCGTCCAGCTCCGCCTCGATGACGCCGCCCTGACGTGAGGGCCGACGAAAAAAACGTCCCGAAAAGACAAGAATTGCTCTTGCCACGCCCAGCCACTTTGCCTAGACACCGGCCACAGAGAGTGGCCCGTTCGTCTATCGGTTAGGACGCCAGGTTTTCAACCTGGAAAGAGGGGTTCGATTCCCCTACGGGCTGCCACTTATCCGCTCGAGATGGTATCGTACCGGATAAACTCTTACCCTCCACATACAAGCATGCGCCCTTGAATTGACGCGTGTAACATGGCCATCCGGACGACGCAGACACCCGGGTTGGTGGGAACGCGTGGCGTATCAGCTTGATGGCTTGTGCGGTGGCAACAATCTGGCACGGGTGTCGGATCTTGAACTGCGGACCAGTGCACCCAGCGTAGTGTTTCACGGCGCTGCGCGCTCGGCATCGTCGCACGGCGCGCGACCCTATGGCGTGATTGCGTCTTGATTTCCTGATCCGCGAGCGGCTAGGACGGGGGCCAAACCGTTCGCAGGAGCGGTCTTGAACGGCCCCGTAGCTCAGCTGGATAGAGCAACGGTTTCCTAAACCGTAGGCCGCGTGTTCGAATCACGCCGGGGTCACCAAGATACCGTCATCCGGCCAAGCGGAACCGGACGCGCCGCGACCGCCGGCGGGTCATCCCGACGGCATCCGGCCGCGGACTTCGGCAATCAGGCTCATCGCGGTCAATGCCGATGATTTGGGCGCGCCCGGGATCGCGTTTCCCTGGATTTCGAACGTCGCCGACCCAAAGGCACCGCGAAAGGAAATCTCGTGCACATTGCGGGTCAGGGACGGGTCCGCAACCAGTTCGACACGCGTGCGGTCCAACCCGATGCCGGCCAGTGCGATGCCGGCGGCGACATTGGCGTTCTGCGGATACAGGCGGGCCGCCATCCGCGCCGATCCGCTGAAATGCACCGTCGGCATGCGCAACGCATCAAGGTTCAGCTCGCTTTCCGCCGGCGATCCCTTCCAGCCTGCCGGTGGCTTGCGCCCGCGATACAGGACGTCGTCCAGGCCGCCCTCGCGGGCCGCGCGCAGGGCATCGAACGCACCGGCCGCTCCGCTGGCCAGGTGCAAGCGGCCGCCGCCCTGCCGCGCGGCCTCGCGCAGGGCGGCCTCGGCGGATGGATCGGCCAGCGCACCGGCCGACACCGCGATCAGATCGATCCCCGCCGCCAGGATGGGCGGACCATGCTGCAGCAACGCTCCATGGCCGGCGCATTCGATCGCAAGGTCGATCGTCCCCGATTGGGGATCAAACGTCGACATCGCCTGCGGCGCACCGACATCGGCACGCGCCGCCGCCTCGCGCCCCGGTCGGCACAGCACCTGGGCGACATGTCCCTTCAGGGCGGCCCCGACATGGCGCCCGATCGCACCGTGCCCGATCATCAGGATCTTCATCGCGTCCTCCATCGACATTCCATGGCACCGCAAAGCGCTTGGCCCCGCCCGCCATTTCGGTTTTAGTCCCATGGACAGCAAAGGACACCCCGTGCGTGAAACGCCCCCTGCCCCGCCACGACGCCACCTGACCCTGCGCGATGTGTCGGAGGTGTCGGGCGTCAGCGAAATGACCGTCAGCCGCGTGTTGCGCAACCGCGGCGACGTCAGCAAGAAGACTCGCGACAAGGTGCTTCTGGCCGCCAAACAATTGGGATACGTGCCCAACAAGATCGCCGGCGCGCTGGCCTCGTCACGCGTGAACCTTGTTGCGGTCATCATTCCGTCGATGTCGAACATGGTGTTCCCCGAGGTGATGACCGGCATCAGCGAGGTGTTGGAGAAGACCTCGCTGCAACCGGTGGTCGGCATCACCAACTATCGCCCGGAACGCGAAGAGGCCGTTCTGTACGAGATGCTCTCGTGGCGGCCGTCGGGCGTGATCATCGCCGGCCTCGAACATTCCGACGCGGCGCGCGCCATGCTGCGCGCCAGTGCCATTCCCGTGGTCGAGATCATGGATGTCGACGGCGAGGCCGTGGATGCCGTCGTCGGCATCTCGCATCGTCGGGCTGGACGCGAAATGGCGCGTGCCATCGTCAAGCAGGGGTATGAGAGGATCGGCTTTCTCGGCACCAAGATGCCGCTGGATCACCGGGCGCGCAAACGCTTTGAAGGCTTCACCGAAGCCTTGGCCAAGACCGGCCTCGAGGTTGTCGAACAGGAGTTCTATTCCGGCGGCTCGGCGCTTCTAAAGGGGCGCGAGATGACGCAGGCGATCCTGGAACGCGATCCGAACCTCGATTTCCTCTATTATTCCAACGATATGATCGGCGCCGGAGGATTGCTGTGGTGCCTTGAGAAAGGCATCGACGTGCCGGGACAACTGGGCATGGCCGCCTTCAACGGGGTCGAGTTTCTGGACGGCCTGCCGATCAAGCTGGCAACGATGGACGCCGAGCGTCGCGAAATCGGACGCGCCGCCGCCCGCATCGTCGCCGAGCGCACGTCGGGCGAATTGACCGAAACCGGTCAACGGATCGAACTCGAACCCAAGTTGCAGATCGGTCAGACCCTGCGCCGATACTAGACTTTAGCGCACACGCGCCGGGTCTGTCACCGGGCAACCAATCCGCCACCGGCGACGGCAAGCCAGAGCGCCCGTCTGAGCGAACCGGCGCTGACGTCTCGGAAAGCCCGGCACCACTGGTGATCACAAGCGCCAAGCCCTGCGGCGGGCGAGTCCGGGGGCGGGCGGGTGGGCGTCGCGGAACGCGCGGTCACCCCGCCCGACAGTGCCTTATCCCGGCTGCCTGGTCGTCCGCAGGTACGGCAGCTTCTTTTCAAATCCGCCGAACTTCTCGTTCGCCTCTTCATCCGACACCCCGGCCGTGAGGATCACGTCGTCGCCCTGGTTCCAGCCTGCGGGTGTCGCCACCTTGTGCTCGGCCGTCAGCCGGATCGAATCCAACGCGCGCAGGATCTCGTCGAAATTGCGCCCGGTCGTCATGGGATAGGTCAGCGACAGCTTCACCTTCTTGTCGGGGCCGATCACGAAGACCGTGCGCACCGTCTGGTTGTCCGCCGGGGTCCGCTCTCCGGGCACGCCCGAGCTTTCGGCCGGCAGCATGTCATACAACTTGGCCACCTTCATCTCGGGATCGCCGATCATCGGATAGGACACCTCGTTGCCGGTATAGGCGGTGATGTCGGCCTTCCACTTGTGATGATCCTCGATCGAATCGACCGAAATGCCAATGATCTTGGCGTTCCGCTTGGCGAACTCGTCCGCCATGCCCGCCATCATGCCCAATTCCGTGGTGCAGACCGGCGTGAAATCCTTGGGATGGCTGAACAGGATCGCATAGCCGTCACCGATCCAGTCGTGAAAGCGGATCTCGCCTTCGGTGGTGTCGGCGGTGAAGTCGGGGGCGGTGTCATTGATGCGAAGGGCCATGGATAACTCCTGTTTTCGGGTCCAAGGTGAAAGATAGGTGCGGGCCGGGCCGGGAAAAACAGCCCCCCGACAACAAAGAACGGCCGTTCTTTCACGATCACACCTTGCGAACACCTGTTCCAGGGCTTTCATATCAACGGAACGCGGTATGCCCGTATGCGAGAGGAAACTTCATGTCACACGATCAGCAATTCTTCATCGATGGCGCCTGGGTGGCGCCGAAAAGCGACCGCACGCTTGAGGTGCTGAACCCCTCGAACGAAGAGGTCGTGACGACCATCGCGCTCGGCGATCAGGCCGACACCGATGCCGCCGTCGCCGCCGCCCGCGCCGCATTTGCCGGCTGGGCCGCGACACCGCCCGCCGAACGCCGCGCCCTGATCGAGAAGCTCCTGAAGATCTATCAGGACCGCGCCCCCGACATGGCCCAGGCGATCAGCACCGAGATGGGCGCTCCCATCGACATGGCCAGCGCCGCACAGGTCGGCGCCGGAACCTTCCACACCCAGAACTTCCTCAAGGCGATGGACGAATTCGAATTCGACCGGATGCTGGGTGATCATGCCCCGAACGACCGCATCCTGATGGAGCCGATCGGCGTCGTCGGCATGATCACGCCCTGGAACTGGCCGATGAACCAGGTCACGCTCAAGGCCGTGGCCGCCATGGCCGCCGGGTGCACCATGGTGCTGAAGCCGTCCGAAATCGCGCCGCTGTCGTCGATCGTCTTTACCGAGATCGTCGAGGCGGCGGGCTTCCCCAAGGGCGTGTTCAACATGGTGCAGGGCGACGGCGCAGGCGTCGGCACCCAGCTTTCGACCCATCCCGACGTCGACATGATCTCGTTCACCGGCTCGACCCGGGCCGGCATCGCCATCTCCAAGGCCGCGGCCGACACGCTCAAGCGCGTCCACCTGGAACTGGGCGGCAAGGGGGCCAACATCATCTTCGCCGATGCCGACGACAAGGCCGTGGCGCGGGGTGCCGCCCATTGCTTCAACAACACCGGCCAGTCCTGCAACGCGCCGACCCGGATGCTGGTCGAGCGTTCGGTGTATGACAAGGCTGTGGAAACCGCCGCCCGGGTGGCCAATGATACGGCGGTCGGGCCGGCTTCCGAAAAGGGATCGCACATCGGCCCGCTGGTCAGCCAGCAGCAGTGGGACAAGGTGCAGGATCTGATCCAGAAGGGCATCGACGAGGGTGCGCGCCTGGTCGCCGGTGGCACGGGCCGTCCCGAACACACCAACCGGGGTTATTTCGTGCGCCCGACCGTGTTCGCCGACGTCAACAACGACATGACCATCGCCCGCGAGGAAATCTTCGGCCCGGTCCTGTCGATCATCCCCTTCGACACCGAAGAGGAGGCCGTAGAGATCGCCAACGACACGCCCTATGGTCTGACCAACTATGTCCAGACCGAAGACGGCGCGCGTCGCAACCGCATCGCGCGCCAACTGCGGTCCGGCATGGTCGAGATGAACGGCAAGTCACGCGGCGCCGGCGCCCCGTTCGGCGGCTACAAGCAGTCGGGCAACGGCCGCGAGGGCGGGGCCTATGGCCTGGCCGAGTTCATGGAGATCAAGGCCGTATCCGGCTGGTCCACCGACTGATCGGCGCCGCGCCCTAGGACGCGACCTGCGCAAAGGTCGCGTCCAGGATGCTCTGCAACATCTCGGCGTCCGCCGCGCTGAAATAATCGGGAAGATCGCTGTCGATATCGAAGACGGCGATCAACCTGCCGCGGCCATCATGCACGGGTATCACCAGTTCGGATCGCGTCGTCGCGGCGCATGCGATATGTCCCGCGAAAGCGTTGACGTCCGCGACACGCTGAATTTCCCCCGTGCGCGCCGCCGCGCCACAAACCCCCCGCGAAAACGGAATGACAAGGCACCCGTGACCCCCCTGATACGGCCCGATCTTCAGGGTCTCGGGCCCCGTGACACGGTAGAAACCCGTCCAGTGAAAGCCGTCATCGGCATGGTGCACCTCGCATGCGATCGTCGCCATCAGGGCAACGGCATCGGTTTCGCCCTCGGTCAGGCTTGCAATGGTCTTGGCGAGTTCGGGATAATTGGCCCGCATGACAGTTTGTCCAGTTTGTTCGGATCGCCGCGTCGCGCTTACCGGATGGTAAGGATTGATCGGCTAGCGTGTTCCAACGTGCCGAAAGGAACATTGGGATGCAACTGAACACAGAAATTGACGGCGACCTTCTTATCGTGACGGTGGGCGAGGATCGGGTCGATGCAGCCGTTGCATTGGATTTCAAGGAACGGATGCGCGACCTGACGCAGGACGCACCGGCGCGCGTGGTGCTGGATCTCGGGCATGTGCGGTTTCTCGACAGCAGCGGCCTCGGCGCGGTTATCGGTGCGATGAAACAGCTGGGCAGCCGACGGCGGCTGGAACTGGCGGGGCTGAACCCGGCCGTCCAGAAGGTGTTCCGCCTGACGCGGATGGACAGCATCTTCGTCATCCACGACGATATCGCAAGCGCGCGCGAAACCCGCGGCAACCCACCCCTTGATACCACAAGGTCGGCCCATGCGTGCTGACCGAACGATCCGCGGCAGGACCGGTCGGGCCGAAACATCGCCCCCTGCACACCAGAAATCCGTCGAACTGCGTCTGGTCTTTCCCTGTGACAAGATGAACGTGCGTGCAGCCCTGCAGAACACGATGGCGGGCCTTGGCGCCATGCATCTGTCCGACGACGATCGCTCGACCATCGAATTGGTGCTGGCCGAGGTTCTGAACAACGTCTCGAAACATGCCTATCGCGACGAACCACAGGGGTTGATCGAACTGCACCTCAGTCAGAACACAAGCGGATTGCGCTGTCGTGTCGTCGATCGGGGTGATCCGATGCCGGGAATGCACCTGCCCCCCGGCCCGCTGCCCGAATCGCATTGCGCGACGAAAGACCAGCCCGAGGGCGGCTTTGGCTGGTATCTGATACACCATCTGTCGCGTGAATTGAACTATATGCGTGACGGCAACCGCAACATGCTGACCTTCCGGATCGAGACGGCTCAGGTGTTGCGCAAGAACTGACGCGCCCTGCACCTTGGCAGACAAGTGTCCCGGTCTGCCCTGGCGCGCCCGCGGCGCGAAAGGCTGCATCACTCGCAATTTTCCCCATTGCCCGAAAACAGCCGCAATCCTTTCGTAACCGCGCCCCAATGATCGGCGATACCACAGGTGTAGCTGCTCAAGCTTCTCCCGGCGTCGCGTGTAACAAGCCCCCACCAGTGCCCGACGCCGGGGCTTTGCCTTCGCAAGACCGGACCGCATACCAGTCACCCCTCGCCCCAGAACGCCATTGCAATTGCGTTTCGCCGCCCTAGTCTGGCCGCTACACTGGGACCGAGGAACCGATTTCATGCGCGACTTTCACCTGCCCGGCCGTTCAGCGGTTTTCGCCGAGAACGGCGTCTGCGCCACCTCTCACCCTTTGGCGGCCAAGATCGCCGTGCAGATGATGGAGGCCGGCGGCAACGCCGTCGACGCCGCCATCGCGGGGGCCGTGGTCCTGGGCATTTGCGAGCCGCAGATGACCGGGATCGGCGGCGATTGTTTCGTCCTGATATCACCGCCGGGCGGCGACGATGTGATCGGGCTGAACGGATCGGGGCGCGCGCCCGCCGGCCTATCGGCCGCTGCCCTGCGCGATCGGGGGTTGTCCACCGTGCCGTTGGACGGGGTCGAATCGGTCACCCTGCCCGGCGCCATCGATGCCTTTTGCCGCCTGTCGAAGGATTACGGAAAACTGGGCCTTGCCGCCGCGCTTGCCCCGGCGATCCATTACGCCGAAGCGGGCGTGCCGGTGGCGCCGCGCACGGCCTTCGACTGGAAGATCGCCGAACACCGGGTGCAGGGCGCCGCGCGCGACACCTATCTGTTGAACGGCAAGGCGCCCGTGCCCGGCCAGATGTTCCGCGCCCCGAAACAGGCCGAGGTGCTGCGCCGCATCGCCATGGAAGGGCGCGCGGGCTTTTACGAAGGCGAAGTCGCAGAAGACATGGTGGCAAGCCTGAACGCCATGGGCGGCACCCACACCCTGGACGATTTCGCCGCCACCGCGTGCGATTACACCGACCCGATCAGCGGCACCTACAACGGCGTCGATCTGGTCGAGCATCCGCCGAACGGCCATGGCGCCACGGCGATCCTGATGACCAACATCCTGTCGCATTTCGACCTGGCGTCGATGGATCCCGCCGGCGCCGACCGCGCCCATGTCGAAGCCGAGGCCGGCAAGCTGGCCTATGACGCGCGTAACCGCTTCCTGGCCGACGCCGATCACATGACGCGACTGGCGCACATGCTGGCCCCCGAAACCGCCGAGCGCCTGGCGGCGCTGATCGACCCCAAACGCGCGATGGACACGCCTGCCGCCACGTCCGAAGCGGTGCACAAGGATACCGTCTATATCACCGTGGTCGACCGCGACCGCATGTCGGTTTCGCTGATCTATTCGATCTTCCACAGCTTCGGCGCCGGCTTGGCGTCGGACAGGTTCGGCATCCTGTTCCAGAACCGTGGCGCCGGATTTACCCTCGAGCAGGGTCACCCGAACGAAGCGGCAGGTGGCAAGCGGCCGATGCATACGATCATCCCGGCGATGCTGAAGCAGGATGGTCGCGTCACCATGCCGTTCGGTGTCATGGGGGGCGGGTATCAACCCAAGGGCCACGCCCGGTTCCTGTCCAACGTGACCGATTTCGGCATGGATCCGCAGACCGCCATCGATCTGCCACGCTGCTTTTCCGACAACGGCGACCTGAAGGTCGAGCGCGGATATTCCGACGCCGTGCGCGCCGATCTGGCCGGTCGCGGGCACAGGGTTTCCACCCCGGATGTTCCGATCGGCGGCGCCCAGGCGATCCGCATTCACGACAGCGGCGTCCTCGAGGGGGCCTCGGACCCCCGCAAGGACGGCTGCGCATTGGGATACTGAAAGGGAGCGCTGCTGAATGCCGATCAAACCCGTCTCGGAAATGGTGGCCGACGCCAAACGCCGCATCACGACCCTGTCGATTTCCGACGCCCGTGCCCGGGTGGAAGCCGGCGAAGCCGTGATGATCGACATCCGCGATCCGCGCGAACTGGCGCGCGACGGTCGGGTGCCCGGCGCGATCCACGTGCCGCGCGGCATGCTGGAATTCTGGTTCGATCCGGCCAGCCCCTATCACCGGCCGGTGCTGGCCACCGACAAGACGCTGATCCTGTTCTGCGCCGCGGCGGCACGCTCGGCGCTGTCGACAGTGACATTGATGGAAATGGGGTTCGAAAAGGTTGCCGAACTGGAAGGCGGCTTCAAGGGCTGGCGCGACAGCGGGGCGCCGGTCGAACCGACCGATCCGTCCTGAAAGCGCCCGGGATCAGTTCATCTGGAATTCCAGAGGATACGATCCGTCGTGGAAGTCGCCAAACAGGTCGGGCAGATCGGGATGATCCACCGGTTTGCCTGAATAATCGGCGATCAGGTTCTGCTCAGACACATAGGCCACGTAATAGCTCTGATCGTTTTCGGCCAGCAGATGATAATACGGCTGATCCTTTGCCGGGCGGCTGTCCTCGGGGATGGCATGATACCATTCATCGGTATTGGCAAAGGTCGGATCGACATCGAAGACGACACCCCGGAACGGATGTTTGCGATGACGCACGACCTGGCCGAGATGATATTTGGCCCGTGTCTTGATCATTATGGCATCCCCTTCGTTTGTGTCGACAATGTGGCAGAAGCGGTTCGGCCTTTGCAACAGGCCAAACGATCGGGAAACAGTCTGTGAACGCGATCCCGACAGTGGCGCCGCGTATCCCACCCCGTTCTGATAGATGCAACCCTTGGGGGCGGCAGCGGCGTGAGGGATCGCGGTCCGTCCAAGGGCCTCCGCCGAATGCGCTCTTGTTCCCCTTTTGAACTTGGCCAACGCACGGACGCCGGTGGGCCGAGCACCGTGACAGCGGGCGATCAACTGACCGCGCGAAAGTGATAGCCGGAGGCGTTTGCCTGGAACACTCCATGGCCTGGCCAAACCGATGCACCTGAAATAATCCTTTCACTTCAATGGCCTGACTGACCACCGCGGGGTCGGGATAAATTGGCGCCCGCGACTGCCCTGCCTTGACCCGCCGTGTGGAACGACGACCGCCCCGCCTGCCCTTCGCGCATGCCACAGACGCTGCACCGACGAAATCGACCGCCCGATGTGGCCCTCGCCCCCGCCTGCGTCCTGGCCCGCCGGATCGTCACGGCTTGGCGCGGTGTCGGTGCTGCCCCGCGGGTCACACTTGCGTTTGTCCCCTGAACCCGCAGGACTTTTCGTTTCACCATTGGCGCTGTTTCCGCTAATCTGTCGCAAAACAAGATACAAAAGCGAGAGGCAGATGAGCAGATCCCTTCGCGCCTTGATTCTATTGATGTTCGTGGCCAGCTGCGGCGGTCGCGACTATTCGGCGCCCCGAAACCTTGAAGACGCCTGCGACATCGTCGCGGAACGGCCAAATTACCTGCGCGCGATGAAGCGCACCGAACGGAAATGGGGCGTGCCCGTGGCCGTGCAGATGGCGACGATCCATCAGGAAAGCAAATTCATCGGCGACGCCCGCACACCGCATAAATATGCGTTGGGAATCATTCCGATGGGGCGGCAATCCTCGGCGTTCGGCTATTCCCAGGCGCTGGACGGCACCTGGGACGAATACCGCGAAAAGCAGGGCCAGCGCCGCGCCAAGCGTGATGACATCGACGATGCGACCGATTTCATGGGCTGGTACATGCACGAAAGTGCGACCCGGCTCGGAATCCCCAAGTGGGACGCCAAGAATCAGTATCTGGCCTATCACGAAGGGCGCGGCGGGTTTTCGCGCGGCAGCTATAACGCCAAGCCGTGGCTGCTGACGGTGTCCGACAGGGTCGCCAGCCGGGCCGTCACCTATGACGCCCAGCTGCGATCCTGCGGCAAGGCCTGATCCCGGCCACGCCTGCGGGCATGGCCGGAAAGGGGGTGCATCACCCCTTTCGCTTTTCCGCCTCTAGCGCGATGTTGAACAGCCGCGACGGCAGGCTTCCGCCCGTCTTCAGCGCACCCAGCACCACGGTTGTGGTGGTGCCGCCGTTGTCGGTGATGATCCACTGGCGCAGCTGCACCGGGTTGCCGGTGAATACCAGGTCGATCCGGCCGGCATCGCGGTTCTCGGGATCCTGCGCGGTAACGATGGTCTTCACACCGTCCTCACGGTGTCCGACAACCATGTTGCGACGCCCCAGATCCACATTCTTTTCGAGAATGATCGACAGGGGCGTGCGGCTCAGCGGGTATTGCTCGGGGCCGTTGGCGTTGGATTTTCCGTCGAACACCGCGACCGATCCGGCACCGACCAGAACCGCCGTGCGTTCGGGCGGATTGTAATCGAACCGCATCCGTCCCGGTCGCGAGATATAGATCGTTCCCGTCGAAATCGTCCCGTCGTCGTTGATCTGGGTGAAATCGGACGTCGCTGTCTGCAGCGCGTTGAGATACCGCGACAGGGTATCCAGCGGGATTTTCGCCGCCGCGGCGGGACCGGCCAGCGCGAAGGTGGCCAAAGCCGTGGTTCCGGCTATGAAGGTGCGTCGGTTCAGCATGTCATCCTCATCGGTTTCATGAAGTGGGATATAGGCATGGGTGCGACGTCGTGCCACCGTTATGCAATGACAGGCACGATTGACCCGGTGGAACCAAACCGGCCTTACTTCGTTGCCACCGAAAGCGCACCACCCGTGCGCGGTGAATTACAAGGAGACATCCATGCCAGAAGCATTCGTATCCGGCCTGAACGACCAGACCCGCCACAAGATGATCGATCTCTTGAACGCCCGGCTTGTCGACACGATTGCCCTGTCGATGGCCGTCAAGCAGGCGCACTGGAACCTCAAGGGTCCGGGATACATCGGTGTGCATGAATTGCTGGACGAGGTCGCCGCGCGGCTGAACGACAGCACCGACCTGATGGCGGAACGCGCCCAAATCCTGGGTGGCCAGGCCAAGGGCACGCTGGATGTCGCGGCCAGCAAGACGTCGATGGATCCCTATCCCACAGACATGGAAGCCGTGAACGATCACGTCGCCGCCCTGAAAGAGCGGTTCCTGGCCGTGGGTGAAAAGGTCCGCAAGGCCATCGAAGAGGCCAGCGACGCGGGCGATGCGGATACCGAGGATCTGTTCACCGAAGTCAGCCGTCAGATCGACAAGGACGCCTGGTTCATCGGATCCAACGCGCCCGTCTGATCCGGCGCCTGTATCGCGAAAGACAAGGCCCGGTGCGTTCTGCGCACCGGGCCTTTTCATGTCTGCACCGTTCGGGATCAGTGCTGTTCTGGCACCAGAACCTCGCGTTTGCCGACGTGGTTGGCCGATGAAACGACCCCCTCGTCCTCCATCTGTTCCACCAGGCGCGCGGCCTTGTTGTACCCGATGGCCAGCTTGCGCTGGATGTACGAGGTCGAACACTTGCGGTCCTTGATGACGATGGCCACGGCCGTGTCATACAGCGCGTCCTCGGTGTCGGATCCGCTGCCCAGGCCCAACACCGCGTCGATGTTGCTGCTGGATTCCTCGTCGGGCCCCTCGACCACACCGGACATATATGCGGGTGGACCGAACCCCTTGAGGTAGTTGACGATTTCCTCGACCTCCTCGTCCGAACAGAACGGGCCGTGAACGCGCGTGATCCTTGCCCCGCCCGCCATGTACAGCATGTCGCCCATGCCCAGAAGCTGTTCGGCGCCCTGTTCGCCCAGGATCGTGCGGCTGTCGATCTTCGATGTCACCTGGAACGAGATCCGGGTGGGGAAGTTCGCCTTGATCGTGCCGGTGATCACGTCCACCGACGGGCGCTGGGTTGCCATGATCAGATGAATGCCCGACGCCCGGGCCATCTGTGCCAGACGCTGGATGCAAGCTTCGATCTCCTTGCCCGCGACCATCATCAGGTCGGCCATCTCGTCGACGACCACGACGATGAACGGCAGGATCTCGGGCTGGATTTCCTCGGTTTCGAAGGTCGGCTCGCCGGTGTCGTCGTCAAACCCGGTCTGCACGGTGCGCGAGAACATCTCGCCCTTTTCCAGCGCGTCGCGCACCCGGCCGTTATAGCCCTCGATGTTGCGCACGCCCATCTTCGACATCTTGCGATACCGATCTTCCATTTCGCCGACGACCCATTTCAGGGCGACGACCGCCTTCTTGGGGTCGGTGACGACGGGCGACAACAGGTGCGGGATGCCGTCATAGACCGACAATTCCAGCATCTTGGGGTCGATCATGATCAGGCGGCATTCCTCGGGCGTCAGCTTGTAGAGCAGCGACAGGATCATCGTGTTGATCGCCACCGATTTGCCCGACCCGGTGGTCCCGGCGATCAGAAGGTGGGGCATCTTGGCCAGGTTCGCCACGATGGGATCGCCGCCGATATCCTTGCCCAGCGCCAGCGGCAAGCGCATCTGCGAATCGCCAAAGTCCTGCGCGGCCAGGATCTCGCGCAGCACGCACATCTCGCGGTTCTCGTTGGGCAGTTCGATGCCGATTACGCTGCGTCCCGGCACGGTCGACACACGCGCCGACAGCGCCGACATGGATCGTGCGATGTCGTCGGACAGGCCGATCACGCGGCTGGCCTTCAGGCCCGGTGCCGGTTCCAGTTCGTACATCGTGACGACCGGGCCGGGGCGGACCGAAACGATCTCGCCCTTCACGCCGTAATCGTCCAGCACCGATTCCAGCATCCGCGCGTTCTCTTCCAGCGCTTCGTCGGACAGGTGGTGGCGCTTGATGGTGTCGGGGCTGGTCAACAGCGACAGCGGCGGGCGTTCGTATTGCGCCAGCTTTTCGTCGAATTCCAGCGCGGGCTGTGCTTCGGCCTTGGCTTGGGCCGACAGCTTGACGGGCTTCTTGACCGCGTGTTGCACGACGGCCTTTGGCGGTGTCGGCACGGGCGGGGCGACGACGGGTGCTGCGCCACGTTCGACGCGGGGGGCTTCGGCGGTGTGGCTGAACACCGGCTCGCGGATCGGTTCCGGCGCCACCAGCTCGGGCTCGGGCATGTCGCGCGCTGCCAATTCCCGGTCCAGCGCCGGCGTGGCGCCGGCGGTCTGGGCCGTCAACGGCGGTTCATCGGGCAACGCGGCCACCCGCGGCGCGGTGTTCAGGATCATCGGCTGCGGCCCACGGGGATGGCGGCCCTTCAGCAACGGTTCGGCCCGAACGCCGTGTCCGGCGGCCACCCCTGCCCCCGCCGTCAGGATCGGGCGCGCGCGAACGCGTGCCTTGATGACATCGGCGATCTTGGCCTTGATGCGGTCGTCGCCGGGCGCGGGCTCATCGAACGAGAAGCCGTCTTCATCCTGCCACGGCCCCTGCTCGGCGGCGGCGGGCGCGGAACGGCGGAACAACCCCGGCAGGCGCGCGATCAGCGATGGCTTCGCCTCGGGCTGCGCATCGAAATCGTCGTCGAACACGTCGTATGCGTCGGGCGGCGGCGCGCTGCGCTCGGCCCGCAGAACCGGCGTGCGGCGCGTTTCGGCCGCCGGCTCGACCTCGAGCATCCGGCGGTCGAGCATCGCCTGTTCGTCGGCGGCGGCGCGGGCGGCGGCGCGGCGTTCGGCCATCGTGGCGCCGGCCGTCTGTGCGGCGCGCATGCTGACCACGGCGCCCCTGCCCAGACCGCTGACGCCATAGCCGAACGCCGTCAGCGTCATGTCATAACACCGCACGAGCGAGCGCAGGCCGAACGTCAGGACCGCGCGCACCTCGGGGCGGGTGAAGCCCAGCACGAACAGTCCCATGGCAATGGTCGCGATCGCCATGAAGAACGCCATCAGCTTCAGCCCGAATGTCGCCTGCACCGGCACCACGCCCAGGACCGCCCCCAGAATCGTGTCGCCGAACAGCCCGCCAAGGCCGAAATAATGGGTCCAGCCCGCGGGCGGCTGATGGGTCGAGATATAGACCGCGGCCAGCGCGATGCCGACCGGCGCGAAGATCAGCCGCGCGGTCGCGCGATCCTCGCCGGTGTGGGTCATGAAGCGGATGCCCCAGACGGCGAGGACCAGCGCGAAACCCCACGCGCCCCAGCCGACGATGTTGAACAGAGGCGCGGCAATCGACGCCCCGAACCGGCCCAGCAGGTTCTGCGCCGGCTGGTCCGTGACCGAGAACCACGAAGGATCGTCCGGCACATACGAGCCGAGGATCAGGGCCGTCACCAGACCGGCCCCGATCAGCGTCATCCCCAGCAGTTCCTTGCCCCGACGCTCAAGCGCGGCCTGGGTGTTGCTGTCGAAAAGGGGGTCCCGCTGTCTGGTCTGATACGCCATTTACCTACCTCGTCTTTACCGGAATATGCAGTCGCGAAGCCGCTCCAGCCCGCGCTGCATCTCGTCTTCTTCGGCCACAAGGGCCACTCGTATGTAATCCCTGCCGGGATTTTCGGTGCCGACATCGCGCGACAGATAGGCACCGGGCAGGACGCGCACGCCCGTCTCGCGCCACAGCTTGACGGCCGCCGCCTCGCCGTCGCCGATGCTGTCGGGGACCGGCAGCCACAGGAAGAACCCCGCGTCCGGCGCGCCGCAGCCGTCGATCCCGTCGAACACGCGGTCCACGATATCGAACTTGCGCTGATAAAGCGCGCGATTCTCGCGCACGTGATCCTCGTCGCGCCACACCGCCGCCGCCGCCATCTGCAACGGCAACGGCAGGGGCGCGCCGGAATAGGCGCGCAATTGGCGCAGGGCCGTCATCGTCTGCGGACCCGCCGCCGCGAACCCCGACCGCAGCCCCGGAAGGTTCGAGCGCTTGGAAAGCGAATGAAAGATCACGACCCGCTCGGGGTCGGCGCCCATCTCGTGGGCCACCTGCATCGCACCAAGGGGGGCGTCGCCGCGATAGATCTCGGAATAGCATTCGTCGGCGAAGATGCGGAAATCGTGCTTCTCGGCCAGCCGGATCAGCGCTTCCCAATAGGCCCGCGATGCCACCGCGCCCTGTGGGTTGGACGGCGAACACAGATAGGCGATCGCGCACCGGTCCAGCACCGCCGGCGGCAATGCCGCATAATCGGGCAGGAACCCGGTTTCGGCGGTGGCGGGCACATAGATCGGCTCGGCCGCGACGGCGAGGGCGGCCACGGCATAGACCTGATAGAACGGGTTCGGCGTCAGCACGACGGGCCGCGCGCTGCCCTTCGCTTCGGCGCACAGCGCGATGGCGGCATTGAACAACCCCTCGCGCGTGCCGTTCAGCGCCATCACCTGGCGGTCGGCATCGACCGGAACGCCATAGCGCGTGCCGATCCAGTCGCCGATCGCGCCCAGCAATTCGGCTGCGCCTTCGTTGGGCGGATATTTCCCGAATCCTGCCGCATTTTCGGCAATGATATCGGTGATCCACGCCGGAAAGGCATGGCGCGGCTCGCCGATCGTCATGTGCACGGGCGTGCCGCCGGACGGATGAACGTCCAACAGGCGCCGCAAACGCGGGAACGCGTATTCTGGCAGGTTCGAAAACCGCTGGGGAAACTGCATTTTTGCCTCGGGTCTGGGGTCGTGTCGCCCCTTTGCCCCAAGGATACCCATGCGCGCCGCGGGGCGTCCAGATTTTCCCGCCCGCCCCGTGGCTTGGCCGCGCGCCTGTGGCTTTTAGGTCAGCGCCGCCTCGGCGGCGTGGCCGATCCGCAACAGCCGATGTTCGCCCATGGGCCGTCCCATCAGGCTTATTCCCGCCGACGGTGTGCCGGTGGGCAGGCTGAGCGCCGCCAGACCCATCAGGTTGCCGATCCGGGTATTTCGCAAAGTCATCAGGTTGGACTTGACGAAATAGTCGCCATCGGTCTCGAGCCTTTTCAGGTTCGGCGGCAGGATCGGACAGGTCGGGATCAGCACCGCGTCGAACGCCGCCGTGCGCGCGCCATAGGCCAGCCGACAGCGGTCGATGGTGCGCCATGCGGCGACGTAATCGGGCGCCGACACGGCCTTGCCGCCGCGGAACCGCTCGCGCACCTGATCGTGCATGGCGTCGGGATTGGCCTCGATGGCCTTGCCCCAGACGCCATAGGCTTCGGGCGCGAACAGGACGCCGGACAGGGCCATGGCCTCGGCCACTTCGGGGATTTCCTGCCGCTCGATGGCGACGCCCGCATCGGCCAGCCGGACCACCGCGTCGTCGAAGGCCGCAGCGACCGTGGGATCGAGATCCTCGAACGCCGAGGTTTCCAGAACCATCATCCGCGTGCCGACCAGCGACGTGCCGGTCAGGTCGACCGGTGCCGTGCCCTCCAACGCCGCCAGCATCAGTGCCGCGTCCTCGACGGTGCGCGTCAACGGTCCAATGGTATCGAACCGCGGACACAGCGGCACCGTGCCGTCCATCGGCAACCGCCCCGAGGTCGTCTTCAACCCCACGAGATCGTTCCAGTTGGCGGGCGCCCGCACCGATCCGCCGGTGTCCGATCCGATCCCGATGGCGGCCAGCCCGAACGCCACCGAAGTGGCGGCACCGGACGACGATCCGCCCGCCACCGCGTCATGATCGTTGAAGCACGGCGGGGATTGCGTGACCGGGTTCAGCCCCAGCCCCGAGAACGCCAGTTCTGTCATGTGCGTCTTGCCAAGGCACACCGTTCCCATGGCGGTGGCGTTGCGCAGCACGATGGCATCCTGATCGGGCACCCGTCCCCGGAGCAATCCCGACCCCGCCTCGGTGCCGACGCCCGCGGTATCGAACAGGTCTTTCCAGCTGATCGGCACACCGTCCAGCGGGGAAAGACGCCGCCCGGCCTTGGCCCGTGCATCCGCCGCCGCCGCTTCGGCGCGGGCGCGATCGGGCGTCGTGCGGGCATAGATGCGGTCGGTGAACTCGTGTTCGGCCATGGCCGACAGGAAAGTCTCGCACAAATCGGACGGCAGGATGTCGCCGGCGGCTATGCCGCGTCCAAGATCGCCCGCGCTCAGGCCCAGCCATTGTTTCGACATCCACGGTCCTCCGGTAAAAATGCTGATTACAGTGCTAGCGGCACAAGCGCGCATGGACAATGGCATGCGACGGCGCATATCTGGAGGCATGGAGAAACACGACGACATCGTGATCGCCGGTGGCGGTCTGAACGGCGCGGCCCTGGCCCTTGCCCTGGCGCAGGCGGGATTTGCCGTCACCGTGATCGATCCGCGCCCGCGCGACGTGCGGGCCGCGCCGGGGTTTGACGGGCGCTCCTATGCGCTGTCGCAGGCGTCCTGCCGGATGCTGCGCGCGCTGGGGCTGTGGGACGCGCTGGCCGACGATGCACAACCGATCCTGGACATCAAGGTCAGCGACGGGCGCGCCGGCGAAGGCCCCTCGCCCTTCGTGCTGGAATTCAGCCATGCGGAAATCGGTCACGACCCCATGGGCCACATGGTCGAAGACCGCCACCTGCGCCCTGCCCTGCTGGACGCGATGGACGGTCTGCCGGGGATCACGGCACTTTCCGGGTGTGCCGTCGTGGCACAAGCCGCCGATGCGACCGGCATCACCGTGACCCTGGACAATGGCGAAACCCTGTCCGCGGCGCTGTTGATCGGCTGTGACGGGCGCGGCAGCGGCACCGCCAAGCGCGCCGGGATCACCCATGTGGGATGGGATTACGGCCAAAGCGGGCTGGTCGCCGCCGTCGGCCACGAAAAGCCGCACAACGGCATCGCGCACCAGTTCTTCATGCCCGAGGGGCCGCTGGCGATCCTGCCCCTTTCCGGCAACCGCAGTTCCATCGTCTGGACCGAACGCACCGCCAACGCAGCGCGGATCACGGCGCTGGACGATGCCGCCTATCTTGACCTTCTGCGCCCCCGGTTCGGTGATTTCCTGGGTGAAATCAGCCTTGTGGGTGCACGGTTCACCTATCCGCTGTCGCTGTCGCTGGCCCATACGATGATCGCGCCGCGCGTGGCGCTGTCGGGCGATTCGGCCCACGGGCTACACCCCATCGCGGGTCAGGGCCTGAACGCGGGCCTGAAGGATGTGGCGGCCCTGGCCGAAGTCCTGACCGACGCGGCGCGGCGTGGCGAGGATATCGGCGCAACCGACGTTCTGGAACGCTATCAGCGCTGGCGGCGGTTCGACATCGTGACGCTGGCCATGGCGACCGACGGCTTCAACCGGCTGTTTTCCAACGACAGCCCGCTGCTGCGCGGGATCCGCAACCTTGGCATGGGAGCGGTCAACGCCCTGCCCGGCCTGCGCCGGACGTTCATGCGCGAGGCGGCGGGATTGACCGGCGACGTGCCGAAACTGTTGCGCGGCAAGACGCTCTAGGCGCTAGGCCGCATCGGCTTTCAGCGTGACCAGCGTCACCTCGGGTGGCGCACCCAGCCGCATGGGCACGTGGGAATAGCCGATGCCCCCCGACACCACCAGGTGCTGTCCCCGCTCGCGGATGTGCCCATAGGCATAGCGGTCGGGATATTCCGACGGGGTCAGCGGACGCCAGCCGAAGAAGTTCGCCTGCCCGCCGTGGGTATGCCCGCTGAGTTGCAGCAAAGCGCGCGTCTCGTTCATCGCGAAGCAATCGGGTTCATGGGCCAGCAGGATCGCGGGCGCGGCGGTGGGCACGTCGCGAAAGGCCCGGTCGGGATCGTGGCGCGAGGTGCCGTCGCGCCAATGGCGATGGCCCTGCTGGCTGTCATAGCCGACGATCCAGAACGGAAAGCTCTGGTGGTTCAGTTCGACGGCATCGTTCAGCATCACGGGGATTCCGGCATCGCGCAGCGCATTCAGCACGCCCGATTCGCGGTAATCCGACGCGCGGGCCAGATCGTCGTCGCGCCAGTCGTGGTTGCCCAGGATCGCATGCACCCCCAGCGGCGCGCGCAGGCCCGCCAGCGCGGCGGCGGTGTCGGTCACCGGACAGGCAAATCCCGGCGTCGGGCGGGCCGCGATGTAATCGCCCAGAAGCACGATCATGTCGACCGGCAGGGCGTTGACCCGCGCCACCAGTCGGTGCAGGCCCGTCAGCGTGCTCCAGGGGCGGATGGTGTGGAAATCCGACAGCATCGCGATGGACAGGGGCGGCCCCTGCCAATGGGGTGTCGCGATGTCGTAATGCACCAGATCGGGTTCGCCCCCCGCCACGAAGACCCGTCGCCATCCGCGGCGCCGCACGGCGTGATCCGACAGCATCGGCGAGGTCTCGTCAGAGGTTCCGCATGCATGCGCGGTTTCGATATCGCGCATCTTCGGCCCTCGGCGGTTGCGGAATGGTCCTCACCTAGCAATCCGCCGGCCGTTTGATAACCCCCGCGTGCGGTCAGATCACCCGGATCACGCCCTTGTCGATCGACAGCATGTAACCGCGCCGCGCGATCGTCTTGACCAGAAGCTCGCTCACCATCTGGTTGCCCAGGGCGTCGCGCAACCGCTTGATCCGGGTGGCGCCCGCCGCTTCATCGCAATCGGCGGTGTCGCGGCCGGATATGACCGCCTCGATTTCCGCGCCCGACAGCACGTCGTCGTCCATCCGCGCCTCGGCCAGCACCGACAGGGTTTCGATGGCCGCCTCGGTCAGCTTGAATTCCATGTTGTTCAGATAGACCACCCGCTCCTCGCGCGAGATCAGCAGCGACGACACCTGGATTCCCGCGCGCTCGATTTCGCCCATGCGCCGGTTCAAAGCGATGATCATGACGAGAAACACCAGCGCCGCGATCAGAAGGGCGGTGGCGAACACCAGCAACACGAAGATCACCATGCGATAGCTGGTCAGCACATCGGAAAATGTCGTGCCCGATTGCGCCAGGATTTCCAGCAGGCGCAACTCTCCTCCCGCCGTCAGCGCGTCGTTTTCGGTGAAGATCCGCTCGACCCGCGCGTTGAAGGCGTTGGCGTCGGGCAGGTTGACGAACAGCAGGACCGCCGCGACCAGCAGGATCGCGACAATGGCGGCAATGCCGAAGATCACCAAGCGCCCGGTCGAGCGGCGCGTGTCAGTAGCGAAGGAAATAGGCGCCGGCACTGGCTTTCCTCTGATCAAGGCCCGAACGGTCGAAAATCTGCATCACGGTCAGCAACTGCCACCCGTCGGGCGCGATCCGCCGGGCGATGGCGTCGGCCGCACTGGCGCGGCTGACACAAGCGGTGTCGGGCAGTTCGACCACACCGTAGTGCAGCTTGAGCGGGTTGTCGCGCTTGGCCTTGTAATCGGCAAAGCAGGCGGCCTGGGACGTCGTGGCCGCAAGGGTCAGCACGGCGAGAAGGGGCAGAAACGGGCGCATGGCGGGCGGCACCTCTTGCTGGGGCGGTCGCAACAGCTTTGGCCGGAATGAACGCGACATTCAATGACAACAGGGGTTTGGGCGGCGGTTATGCGATAACGCCCCCGCGATATTGCCTGTCGGGCCGGGCACGACACAGGTTGGGGGCAGCAAGACAACGGCGATCGACCCTGCCAGACCGCCCACCCGCAACGGAAAGGAAAACGCCATGAGACACCCCGTGATCGCCACCCTGCTGGCCGCGGCCCTGGCCATGGGCCCGATCGGCGCCACCGGTGCCCGGGCCGCGAACAACGATCAACTGGGACGCCTTCTTGCGGGTGCGGCCGCCGTCGCGATCATCGGGCTGGCCTACAAGGCGGATCAGAAGCATGACCGCAAACAGGCCGCGCAGGCCCAGACCCATGCACCGGCGCCCGACCGCTATGAGCCGCCACGCGGCAAGCATTTCGGCCTGCGTGACAAGCGCCACACGAAGAACCGGGACGGCCATCAGGTTTTCTTCGGTCCCAAACAGGTGCCGCGCGCTTGCCTGCGCCATGTCCAGACGCGCTGGGATACCCGGGATTTCCTGTCAAGCTCCTGTCTCGAGCGATCGATGCGCGGCGATGTCAACCGGCTGCCACGGCAATGCAGCGCGGTCTATCATGGGCGTCGCGGCCCGGTCGCCGGATATGATCCGCACTGCCTGGGCCGGTTCGGCTGGCACCAGGTCTGAGGTTTCGGCCCCGCCCGTGGCGGGGCTGCACGGAACGCGGCGGCCGGTTCAATCGCACATCTCCAGCCGGTCGTCGCCTGTCGGGGGCAGAGGGTCATCGCGCCTTCTGCCCCATGGCCTTTTCCCGTGCTGGCGATCCCGCGCGTTCCCCCCTACATAGGGTCGGACAACCCGAGGTATGTGCATGCAGAAGATCCCGCTTCCCGAACGTCCCGACTGGCGCGCCAAGGCCGAAGAGGTCGGGTTCACCTTCGCCGACATGCACGGCGAACCCTATTGGGACGAAAGCACCGCCTATCGCTTTACCCTGGCCGAGGTCGAGAACGACATCGAGGATCCGGCGACCGAGCTGCACGGAATGTGCCGCGCGGCGGTGGCCGACATCGTGCAAAGCCAGGAGTTGATGGAAAAGCTGGGCATCCCCGAGCCGCACCGCGACATGATCGCGGCCTCCTGGGAGGCGGGCGAGCCGGAAATCTATGGCCGGTTCGATTTCGCCTATGACGGCACCGGCCCCGCGAAGATGCTGGAATACAACGCCGACACGCCGACCTCGCTGTATGAAAGCGCGTCGTTCCAGTGGGCCTGGCTGGAAGATCAGCTCGCCGCCGGCGTACTCGAGGACGGCGACGACCAGTTCAACGGCATCCACGAGGCGCTGATCGAACGTTTCCGCGAGACGTTCCGCCCCGGCAGCGATCTTCACTTCACCGCCATGGGCGGCAATCCCGAAGACTATGCCATGGTCGAGGCCATGGGATGGGCCGCCCGCGAGGCGGGGCTGGGCGCGCACTATTTCGATCTGGAGAAGATGGCGCTCAGCGACGAGGGCCAATTCCTCGACGACGAGGATCGCGTGATCGGAACCCTGTTCAAGCTGTATCCATGGGAGGATCTGCTGCGCGACGATTACGCCCTGCACATCGCCGGGTCCGGCTGCCTGATGATCGAACCCGCTTGGAAGGCGCTGGTGTCCAACAAGGGGCTGCTGCCGGTGCTCTGGCAGATGTTCCCGGACCACCCCAACCTGCTGCCCGCGTTTTTCGAGGCGGACGTGGCCGACGGCCTGGGCGGCGCCGCCTGCGACGCCCCCGGTTTCGACGCCGCCCGCGAAACGCTGGCCCGGGGATACGTCACCAAGCCCCTGTTCTCGCGCGAAGGGGCATCGGTGCGGATCGTCGAAAACGGCGAAGTCACCGAAACCGCCCCCAACACCGACTACGACGCGCACCCGAAAATCGTTCAGGCCTATGCGCCGCTGTCGCAATTCGGCGGCTTCCATCCCGTGATCGGCGCGTGGATCGTGGGTGAAGCCTGCGCCGGCATGGGCCTGCGCGAGGATCGCGCGCGCATCACCCAGGACCTGTCACGGTTCAAACCGCATTTCATCCGAGACTGAAAGGACACCCGCCATGCGAGCCCGTTCAAGAACCGTCGCCCTCACCATCGTCGGTGCCGCCGCCTTCGCGCTGGCCGGTTGCCAGGAAGAACAGATCGACGCCCAGGCCTATCCCGACCTTGCCAGTTGCAAGGCGGCGGCGGACGATGGCGGGTTGCTGGACCGCGCCGCCTGCGACGAAGCCTTCGCCGAGGCCCAGGAGCTGCACGTCGAAACCGCACCCCGTTATGACAGCGTGGCCGTGTGCGAGGAACAGCACGGCAAGGGCAACTGTGGCTCGGAAGCCGAACAGGTGTCGAACGGCGGATCGGGCAGCATCTTCATGCCCCTGCTCGCGGGTTATCTGATCGGCAACATGATCGGCGGGCGTGGCGGCATGGCTGGATCGCAGCCGATGTATCGCACCGCCGACGGCAAGTTCTCGACCCCATCCGGCGCGTCGAGCTATTCGGGCAACCAGGGCAAGGCGAAACTGGCACCTTCCAGCTTTGCCAAGCCGGCCACGACCATGGGCAAGGCGCCGATGACCCGCGCCACCGCGGCATCGCGGGGCGGCTTTGGCAAGTCAGGCACCCGCGCCGGCGGCTGATCGGCCCCGCGCCGGCCGCAGCGACACCGTTCCACGATCGCCGTTGTGCCTGGCCGTTATTCCAGGATGCCTCCGGCGGGAGTATTTCGGTCAGTGAGAAATACATGCCCTTGGCTTCTCATTGACGGAAATACTCCCGCGCGGAGCGCTCTTTTACCTGTCGGTGGCGCGCCCGGGGTGGCGACTTCGGGCCCGACGCGGCATAGAGCCGACACCGCTGCTTCCATCACGAGGAACCTCCATGTCCTTTACCCTTGCCACCTGGAACATCAATTCGGTCCGTCTGCGCGAAGGTCTGGTCGCGCGTCTGCTGGAGGAAGAGACGCCGGACATCCTCTGCCTTCAGGAATGCAAGTCGCCGGTGGACAAGATCCCGGTCGAGCGGTTTCGCGAGCTGGGCTATGCGCACATGATCGCGCGCGGCCAGAAAGGATATAACGGCGTTGCTATCCTGTCGCGTCTGCCGATCCGCGAGGTATCGGCCTTGGATCACGCCGGATTGGGCCACGCGCGCCACATTGCCGGGCAGTCGGACAACGGTGTGACGATCCACAACTTCTATGTGCCCGCCGGTGGCGACAAGCCGGACCGCGAGATCAACCAGAAGTTCGGCCAGAAGCTGGATTACCTGACAGACATGCGCGACGCCTTCCGCGCCGAGGCCCCCGCACGCGCGATCCTTGTGGGCGATCTGAACATCGCGCCGCGCGAGGACGACGTGTGGGATCACAAGAAGTTGCTGAAGGTGGTCAGCCACACGCCGATCGAGGTGGAACACCTGGCCGACGCCCAAGAGGCCGGAAAATGGGTCGACGTCACCCGCGCCGACATTCCCGAAGGTCGGCTGTATTCGTGGTGGTCCTATCGGTCGCCCGACTGGGACGCGGCGGACAAGGGGCGGCGCCTGGATCACGTCTGGGCGACCCCCGATATCGCAAACGCGGCGCACAACAGCCGCGTGCTGCGGCCGGTGCGCGGCTGGGAACAGCCCAGCGACCACGCGCCGGTCTTCGCCACCTTCGATCTCCAGGCGGACGCGCCGGTGGCCTTGTAACAGCGGGGTGATTACGCCATTTAAGCTGCAACTTTGCCCTGCATCCACACGAAAAGGACCGGATCATGCTGGAACTTGGACAGACCGCCGCCCCCGCCGCCGCCGACCTTGTCAAGGACACGACCGAAGCCGGCTTCATGGCCGATGTTGTCGAAGCCAGCCAGGACGTGCCGGTGATCGTCGATTTCTGGGCGCCCTGGTGCGGGCCTTGCAAGACCCTGGGCCCGATGCTGGAGCAGGCCGTGATCGCCGCCAAGGGGGCGGTGAAGATGGTCAAGGTCAACGTCGACGAGGCCCAGAACATCGCCGGGCAACTGCGGATTCAATCCATTCCGACCGTCTATGCCTTTTACAAGGGTCAGCCGCTGGACGGGTTCCAGGGCGCGCTGCCGCAGTCCGAGATCGACGCCTTCGTCAAGAAATGTGTCGATGCGGGGGGTGGCGGCGATGCCGCCGCCGGCCTGGCCGAGGCGCTGGAAGCGGCCGAGGCCATGCTGGCCGAGGGGGCGGCAACGGACGCGGCCCAGACCTTTGCCGCGATCCTGGGCGAAGATCCGAACAACGCCGGCGCCTACGGCGGCATGGTGCGGGCGCACATCGCGCTCGGCGATCTGGACCAGGCCGAAGCGATCCTGAACGGCGCCGACGCCTCGATTGCCCATGCCCCCGAACTGGAAGCCGCCCATGCACAGTTGCAACTGGCGCGCCAGGCGATCGACGCCGGCCCGATCGATGATCTGCGCGCCGCGGTCGAAGCCGATCCCGACAACCATCAGGCGCGGTTCGATCTGGCCAACGCCATGCATGCGGGGGGCGATGCCGAAGGCGCGGTGCGCGAGCTTCTGGAACTGTTCCGCCGCGACCGCGACTGGAACGATGGCGCCGCCAAGACACAGCTTTTCACGATCTTCGACGCGCTGCCCCCCAAGGATCCACTGGCGCTGTCGGGCCGGCGCAAACTCTCGTCGATGATCTTCGTCTGAACGATTGCCGGGGCCGCACCGCGGTCTAGATCGTCGGTCATGATGCATTCCAAGGATCTTCCCGGAACCATTCCGGTTTTCCCGCTGCCCGGCGCGCTTTTGCTGCCCCGGGCGCGGTTGCCACTGCATATTTTCGAGCCGAAATACCTGGCGATGCTGGATGATACGTTGAAAACGGATCACCGGCTGATCGGGATGGTGCAACCGCGCGATGTGCCCGGCTCGGACGAGACGCGGCTTCATTCCATCGGCTGCGCCGGACGGGTGACGGCGTTCTCGGAAACCGAGGACGGGCGTTACATGATCACGCTGGCCGGCGTCTCGCGGTTTCGGATCCGTGGCGATGCCAGCGGTTTCGCGCCCTATCGCCGGTGCGACATATCCTGGGACGGGTTCGACCGCGATCTGGGCAGCACCGAACGGGATGCCGATTTCGACCGGCATGCCTTCTTGCACCTGCTCAGCCGGTTTTTCGAGGCCGAGGATCTGAAGACCGATTGGGAGTCGCTGAACGAGGCCGAGGATGAACTGCTGATCAATTCGCTGTCCATGCTGTGCCCGTTCGAACCCGAGGACAAGCAGGCCCTGCTTGAGGCGCCGTCGCTGACCACCCGGCGCGAAACCCTTGTGACGTTGATCGAATTTGCCATGCGGGGCGGTGAAAGCAGCGAGATGATGCAATGAACAATCCGGGTTACGACCGCAAGATGCTGGAATCCCTGGTCTGCCCTCAGACCCGCGCGCCCCTGTCGTTCGACGCCGAGCGGATGGAGCTGGTATCGAAGGCGGCGAACCTGGCCTATCCGATCCGCAACGGCATTCCGGTCATGCTGATCGATGAGGCGCGCGCGCTTTAGGGCCACCGGGGTTGTTTCAGCCGCCACCGGTATCGTCGAGCCGTACTTGGCTGCGCGCGGATTTTCCGGCGGCGTCGATCACCGACAGGGTGATGTACCCAGGTGCGGCGACGTCGATGCGCGTTTCGCGTTCAGTTGACTGCACGGCCACCGGAACACCATCGGCCAGGATGGTGAACGGCGCGCGCCCGTCGCGCAGCTTGATGGTCAGCTGCCCCTTGTCGATCCGCATCCGCGCGCCGTCAGGCGGAAACGCGATCACCGGGGGTGGCGATCCTGCCTGGCTGCGGATTTCCGCCGGACCCCGGAACCGGCGCAGCGGCGCGGGCAGATCGGCGGTGCCGGTCATCAGCGTTGCGGGCGGCGGTGGGGCCAGCGGCGTCAGCGTGGGTGCGATCCGCGCGAAGGTCTGGAACAGCACCGGCGCGGCCAGATCGCCACCGAAGGCCCCCGGCACCGGGGTGCCGTCGGGCCGTCCCATCCACACCCCCGCGACATGCCGCCCGTCCCAGCCGATCGCCCAGGCATCGCGGTGGCCATAGGAGGTGCCGGTCTTGTAGGCCAATCCGTTGCGCGGCGCACCCGGCGGCGGCGCAAGGCCCGACAGGATATCTCCGACATGCCACGCCGCCTCGGGCGAGATCACGGCCGCACCGGGCGCCACGGTGTCCGGCGTCGCGCGCAGATCGACCCGCCGCCCGCCATTGGCCAGCGTCGCGTAAAGCTGCACCATCCCCTCCAGCGTCACACCGGCCCCACCCAGCGCGACCGCAAGGCCAGGCCGCCCGCCCGGCACCACCACATCGGTGCCAGCCCGGCGCAGCGCGTCGGTCAGGCGCGCGGGGCCCAGCGCCTCGGTCAGTTTCACCACCGGAATGTTCAGCGACATCTGCAAGGCTTCGCGCAACCGGACGGTGCCGCGAAACTGACCGTCGAAATTCTGTGGCGCATAGGGGCCGAAGGCCGTCGGCACGTCATCGATCAGGGTTTCGGGGTGGGCCAGGCCGCGGTCGAACGCCAGACCATAGACCAGCGGTTTCAGCGTCGATCCCGGCGAGCGCAGGGCGCGGGTCATATCCACGAAGCCCTGTCGCGGATCGTTGTCGTAATCGGCCGATCCGACCTGTGCCAGAATGTCACCCGTCGTATGGTCCGCCACCATGATCGCGATGGACAACCGGTCGCCCCGCCCGCGCAGCGCTTGACGGGCGAGGCTTTCCAGCGCGCCCTGAAGCGGGCGCTCCAGCGTCGTGGCGATGACGGGCGCGCCGGGCGCATCGCCGGTCAACCGGTCGGCCAGATGGGGCGACAACGCGGGAAAGGCGCGCCGCTCGGTCGGGATCGGTTCGCGTTTCGCGGCGATGGCCGCATCCGGCGACAGCCCCCCTGCCCCGGCCAGCCGGTCCAGCACCCGGTCGCGTGCGCTGCGCGCCATGGCGGGATGGCGGTCGGGGCGGCGGGTTTCGGGCGATTGCGGCAGCGCGACCAACAGTGCCGCCTGGGCCGGGGTCAGGCGGCGCGGCTCCTTGCCGAACCACGTCAGGGCGGCCGCCCGCACCCCTTCGATGTTGCCGCCAAAGGGCGCGCGGTTCAGATACAGGGTCAGGATCGCGTCCTTGCCCAACCGCCGCTCCAGCGCCAGCGCGACGCGTAACTGGCGCAGCTTGCCGCCCCAGGCGCCGGTCGGCCCATCCTCGAGCAGGCGCGCGACCTGCATGGTCAGCGTGGACGCCCCCGAACGCACACCGCCGTGCAGAACCGCATCCGCACCGGCTCGCAGGATCGCCCATGGATCGGCCCCGGCATGACGGCGGAACCGCTTGTCCTCATAGGCGATCAGCATGCTCACATAGGTCGGATCGACGGCATCCAGCCCGGTCGCCAGACGCCAGCGCCCGTCGCCCACCACATAGGCGCGCAACAGGTCGCCGTGGCGGTCGCGCACCTCGGTCCCTGTCTCGATGGCCAGTGAGGGCAAATCGGTGCGGTCGATCCAGGCGTCGATCCCGTCACGCGCCGCACCGATGCAGAACAACGCGACGGCCAACGCGAATAGAACCCTCTCAGCCCGCATCGACGTCACCCTGCCACCCCTCGGGATAGAGGGTGACGAAGCCCGAGGGGTGCAGTTCCAGCCGCGTCTCGTACCCGGGCGAACGATACAGGATATTACGGTGATCCACCCGCTCGTAACTCTGGCGCAGCACCTCGGCCCGGCCCTCGGGCACGCGCAGCCAGATGGCATCGACCCGGTGTGCCACGCCGTCCTGCAACCCCAGACGGCGCACCGGCAACAGGTTCGTCGCGGGCGTGAACCCGAGGTCGACGTCGTGGCATCCCGCAGTGTTCGCGACCGGCACATCGTTCAGCATCCAGCCTTCGGCATCGCGGCACAATCGCCAACCGACCGTTTCGCCTGATACGGTGCCAGTGACATCGGCACTCTGCGACAGCCAGTCACGGTCGCAGCGCACGACATAGTCCAGCCGTGCATCGCACCCGGGTTGGCGGAACCACGCATGTCCCACCAGCATCCAGCCGTCCGGTTCGGCGATCAGGCGGCAGGTGTCGCCGCCCGGACGCTCCAGCGCCTCCCAGGTGGCGCGCGCCTTGATGCTGCCCTTCATTCGCGGACCGTGGCCTGACCCGCGTCGGTGTTGGCGCGATAGCGTGGCCGATACATGTCCTCGACGCTGGCTGCGGGATGGTGGAACCGTCCCGGCGACACCGCCCGCACGACATAGGCCAGGCGGAACGCCGCATCGCTGCGCCAGTCCACAGCCGCCATGAAGCGGTCGGTGCGGAATTCGGCGGTTTCCACGTCCTGCAAGGTATCGAGCCAGTCGAACGCCGAGGTGTCGGCGGATTGCATCAGGTTGGGATTGTCGATCTCGAAGCCGGCGGGCAACGGATCGACCACCAGCAGGCGGGCGCGGGTGTCGGCGAAGGGTTGCACCGTCAGGACGGTGACCAGACGGGTGCCCGACGCCACATCGTCCAGCGTCACGGGGTTGCCGTCCATGTCCAGATGCGTCCGCTCGATGGCATAGCCGTCGCCGCCCTTGGCCGGGGGCACCTCGGGCACGCCGAAGGTGGTCAGGGTCAGCGTCGCCGCCCGGTCCGAGGTGTTGGCGATTTCGACCGGCGCGGTGGCCGTATCCGCCTCGATCACGCGGATCAGCGGGCCGTCCGGCGCTTCGCCGTTCACCGTCAGCCCGTCGCGCGCCGCATCGCCGATCAGCGCGTTGGCCGCCATCAGCGACCACATCGCCTCCTGCGTCGACCGTTCGGGGCCACCCTGCAGGGGGGCGGCCGTGTCGATCAGGGCGTCACGGTCGATGGCATCGCTGCCCGCCTCGACCGCCAGGGTCAGAACGGCGGCACTGTCGCGCAACCGGGTGCCGTAATCCGCGCGATAGCGGCGGGTCGTGTCCTGCGGCTGCGCCAGCATCCGCCCGGCCTGGGCGAACAGCGCGTCGGCCCGCGTCGGATCACCGTAAGCGGCCAGCGCGGCGCCCAGTTGCGCCGCTGCAAGGGGCGTTGCCAGGTCCGCCGCCTTCACATCCGCATAATAGCGCAGATCGCCGATCGCCGCCGCGCCCTCGCGCGCCAGAACGTGCAGCGCATAGGCGATGTCTTCGCCGCCATCGTCGAAATCCGGCGCGTAATTCACCCTGTTGCGCAGGTTGTCGAGCGCGCTGCGCCAGGCGTTCTGCGGCACCTCGATGCCGCGCGCCCGCGCCCGCGACAGGAAGTCGGTGACATAGGCATCCAGCCAGAAGTCACCCGACTCCGGGCGCCACAGGCCAAAGCTGCCCGATGGCGTCTGGTTGTCCAGAACGCGGGTTACCGCCTGGGCGATACGTTCATCCAGCTGATCGCGGGTGCCAAAGCCCATGGCCCGGGCCACCGACGACAGATACAGCAGCGGCATCGCCCGCGACGTCACCTGTTCGGTGCAGCCATAGGGGTAACGGTCCAGCGCCTCGAGCAGGCCAGGCGAATTGAACCGCGCCAGTGCACCGGCGGTCAGGGTGGCGGTGCCGGTGCCCGGACGCAGCCCCGCGAACACGTCGTGCGAGAAGGTGAAGGTATCGCCCGCCGCCAGGTCGAACCGGCTTGTGGTCTGCACCTCGGGATCGTTGGCGCGCACCGGCAAGGTGAACCTGCGCGTCAGATCGGAACCGTCGGGCGTGGTCAGGGTCAGCTCGACCGTGTAATCGCCCGCCTCGGATGCGCCAAGCGGCACGCTGAAGGTTTTCGTCTCGCCCTGCGCCAGATCGAACCGCGCCGGCAGCGCGGCGGTGCCGATGGACAGGCCCGCACCCCCCAGCCGCACGGCAACATCTCCCGTGGGTCCGGTGGCATGGGTCACCTCAAGCCGCATCCGCGACTGATCGCCGGGGGCCAGGAACCTGGGCAGGCTGGCGTTGACGACCACCGGGTCGCGCACCAGGACATCCTGTTCGGCGCTGCCGACCCCGTTTGCGGACCACACCACCGCCATCAGCCGCACCGTGCCGTTGAACGCCGGCAGATCGAAGGTGGTGCGCGCATAGCCGTCGGCGCCCACGGTCAGGGGGCCGGTGGTGAACGCCAACAGCTTTTCGGTCGGCGGCGGCGATTGCATCCGCATGCCCGCCGCCCCGTCGCCGCCCGAGCGCACGGCGCCCAGCGCGCCGTTCGTCCCGTCGATCAGCCGTCCGTAAACGTCGCGGATCGCCACGCCCAGCTTGCGCTGGCCGAAATAATAGTCCGCCGGATCCGGCGTCTCGAACCCGGTCAGGTTCAGGATTCCCACGTCGATGGCCGAAATAACGGCATGGGCGGTGTCGCCCTCGGCCGCGCCGTCGACCTTCAGCGCGACCTCGAACGGTTGGCGCGGTTTCGCCTCGCCCGGCACGTCGAAGGTCGCCGTCAGCCGCCCTGCCCCCGGATCGACGGCGCCATAGGCCAGCCCCAGCGCCCGCGACGGAGCGGCCCCCGCCCCATCCGCCGGGCTGAGCACGGTGGCCGTCACATAGGCCCCCGCGCCCCAGTCTTCGGTGACCGGAACGGGGATCACGGTCTCGCCCGCCTCCACCGCCATGGTTTCGGTCGAGATGACCCGATCCGACATCACGGTGATCCGCGCCATCCCGCCGGTGCGCGGCACGATCCGCAACTGCGCGGTATCGCCGACGTCATAGCTTTCGCGATCCAGCGACAATTCCAGAACGTCCGGCGTGGCGACGGCATCGCCGGCCGCATACCATCCGGCATCGAACCCCATGGACGAGGCGACATATTCACCGCCCAGCCGTTCGATGCGCACCTCGTAGCGGCCCCATTCGACGGGGGTGGACACGGTGACGGGATCGGTGCCCAAGGTCATTTCGCCCGTGGCGATGCGGGTGCGGCGGGTCGTCTCCTCCCATTCCCATTGGCCGTTCAGGGTATACCACTGGTATTCCGTTTCGATCCGGTTAACGGTCCAGCGCGCGGGCATCGGCCCGCTGGTGTTGATCGCCACCACCTGAAACGACGCCTCGGTGTTTTCGGACAACGGGCCGTCGAAGGCGGGCTTGATGCCGATCATCGGCGTGGTGGCGGCGACCGCGCGCGTGATCTCACGCTCGATGGGGCGGCCCGACCCTTCGGTGACGCGGGCGATGATCCGCGCGTCCAGCGGTCGGTCGGTGGCAAGGCCCTGGGGCAGGTCCACCGGCAGGACCGCGCGCCCCGACGCATCGGTGCGGGTCGAATCGAGATACCGCGTCAGCGCGTTCACCGGATCGTCGTGGCGTCCGAACCGATAACCGGGAAAGCCGTCGACGGCGGTGGCGGGTGTCACGCGCACTTCGGCCTCGACCCCCAGGTCGGCACCGGGCGCGCCGAACAGATAACGCGCGTCGACCGTCAGCGGCGTGCGCGCATTCGCCGACAGCGCGCCCTCGGGCAGCGACAGGTCGGCATCGATCCGTTCGGGCAGGAAATCCTCGACCAGCAGGGTCGTGCTGGCCAAGGGCGGCACATCGGGATCGACGAACACGTCCAGCCGCCACGTGCCGCGCGCCGCGTCCGCGCCGATGGGAAAGGTCAGGACGTGCCCCCCGGCGGGCGCATCTTCGGACAGGATGCGCGCATATTCCTTGCCGTCGGGGCGGTGCAGGATCGCGGTCAGGGGCAGCCGCTCGATCGCCTCGGCATCGGGATCGCGCAGCAGGGCCGTGGCGGTCACGACTTCGCCCGCGCGATAGGCGCCCCGGTCGGTGGTCAGGAACACGTCCACTGGCCCGGCGGGCGGGCGCCCCTCGACGCCGCGATCCGACAGGTCGAACTCGGGGTCGCTCAGCGGCAGGAACGCCATGTCGTCGCCGCGTTCGGCCAAAAGCAACGCGGGTGCGGCGGCGCCGGTGCCACGGGTCAGGCCGGGCGCGAACGCCGCCTCGCCACCGCCATCGGATGTGGCGCGCCCCAGCACCGCGTTGGCGCGCGACAGCAGGGTGAACGCGACACCGTCCAGCGGCTGTGCATCGTCAAGGCCCTGGGTGAAAACGCGCAGGCCATCGTTGCCCGACAGCGCCGAAATCCCGATGTTCGAAACCACGAACCACTGCGCCGCGGCGGGGTCGTCGTAGGGGTCGGAATCGGGGATCGCGGCCTGCAGCACATAGATCCCCGGCTCCAGCGCGCCCACCGCCGCGCCGATGGGCAGGCGGGTGGTCATGTCGCGGTTCAGGTCGGTCTGCACGTCGCCGGTGCCGGTCCAGATCCTTTCGGCAATTTCAGAGGCAAATTCACCCTGGCGGTATTCCGGCACCGGGCGCGCGAACATGTCGTCCTGGATCGACCGGATCAGGTTGCGGTCCGACACGCGATACAGCGTCAGATCGACCTCGGACAGGTTGACCGTGACGATCGGCAGCGCGACGTCGCCCCCCGCAGGCAGGATGTAACCGCGACCGGGAAACCGCGCGACCGGCGCGCGGTCGCGCACGTAAAGGGTCAGCGCGACCGATTTCGCCAGGGTTTCGCCCGACGCCGCAGGCAGGCCTTCGCGCAACGTGATGCGGTAACGTTCACCGTGTTCGACCCCGTCAAGGCACAGCCGCGCGCCTTCGGTCTGCACCACCAGCCCGCTGTCGTCGGTCTGCACGAAGGGGCCGTAATCGACCCCCGCCTGCACCAGCGGTTCACTAAATTGCGCGCAGATGCGCGGCCGCGCGGCATCGCTCTCGACTATCGTGTCCTCGATTCGGAAACCGAACTTGGCGATGGCGTCGTCCAGTTGCGCCGCGACGTCGTCGCGCGGCGCCAGCGATTGCGACAGGCGCAGGGCCGGAATCATGTCGCGGCCCCGGTTCGTGCGCTCCAGCGCATCGGCCAGAACGCCCAGCGCGGCCACCTGTTCGGCCACCGATGCGGCCCGCAGATAGCCGTTGATCGCCGCCGACACCGCACGTTCGCGATAGGTGCGGCGTTGGGCGCTGTTGTTGGTTTCGACCGCCAGCAGAAGCCGGCCGTATTCCGTCCAGAGGTCGGCCGCGTCGGTAATGCCCACGACCGTGCCCGTCAGGGCCAGCGCCCGCCCCGGATTGCCGGCGGCCCGGGCCGCGCGCGCATTTTGCAACAGATCGACGGCACTGGCCCCGGTGCCGGGATGACGGGCGGGCAGATCCTCGGCCTCGCTCAATGCCGCGGCCAGATCGCTGTCGCGCAGGAAGTCCAGCGTTGCGGCCAATGTCCGGGACCGGGCGATGACGGCGGGGTCGCGGTCGATCACCTCGGCCGACGTTGCACCCTGGTAGGGGCTGAGGTCGGTGACGCTGGACTTGGTGAAACACGCATTCGAGCGTTCGTTGAAGGTGAAGGCGCGGCAATTCCCATCGCTGAGACAGGCGGTGCGGCACACCTGGAACGTCGTGTCGAAGATCGAGCGCAGATCGCCGCCGAAGAAATCGATGTCCCGGCTGACGCTCAGCCGCCGCTCGGGGATCGGGGTCTGGGCGGTGGCGGCGGAGGCAAGACCCCCGAGGGTCAGGATCAGAACGACGATGCGAAGCATGGGGAAACCTTCCACGGAACCGGGTGATGCAAAGCGTCTCACAGCGCCACGATTCGGACAAGCGGCGCCCCCGGTCGCGGGCGTTAAGCGCGTGTTTACCCGGATGGCGCAGGGTCGCATGACGTGCCGGAAAATCCGGCGTCCACGGGACCTGCCGATGAACCTGTCTTCGATCCTGGAAAACGAACGGCGTGCGCGTCTGGCGGCCGAACGCCTGCTGGACATGCGCCAACGCGAGCTGAAAGCCGCCAACCGCAAGCTGGCCGATCACGCCCGCACGCTGAGCGCCGAGATCATCGAGCAGCGGGACGAGGTCGCGGAAATCCGGTCGCAATCGGAATCGCTGCATGGCGACTTCGTCCAGACGCGTGAGGATCTGGAACGCGCGCGCGCAGCCGCCGATACCGCGGAAACCCGGCTGTGGGCGGCGCTGCAATCCATGCGCGACGGCTTCGCGATGTTCGATCACGAACACCGACTGATCGTCGCCAACAACGCCTATCTGGCGGTGTTCGACGGATTGCATTGCATCGCGCCCGGCATCGCCTTTCACGAGATGGTGGACCTGCTGATCGACGAGGGCATCGTCGACCCCCAGGGCGAACCCGACGCCTGGCGCAGGGCGTTCAAGGCACGCTGGGACACCCCCGAACCGGAACCGGCGGTTTTGAAGCTGTGGAACGGTCAATTCGTGAAGCTGCTGGACCGGCGCACCCCCGATGGCGGGATGGTCACCCTGGGCATCAACCAGACCGAAAGCCTGCGCACCCGTGCCGCCATCGAAGCGGTGCCCGACGGTTTTGTCGTCTTCGATCAGGACGACAGGCTGATCATGTCGAACGAACGCTATCGCGCGGTGTTTCCCGACAGCGCCGCACAGATCGTGCCCGGCACCACGTTCGAGGATATCCTGCGTCTCGGGCTGGCGTCGGGGCATTACAAGGATGCGGTCGGGCGCGAGGAACAATGGCTGGAAGAGCGGATGAACGCTCACCGACAGGGCGACTTCACGCTCGAGCAGCAACTGGGTGACGACCGCTGGCTGCGGATCATCGAACGCGTGACGCCCGATGGCGGCCGCGTCGGACTGCGCATCGACATCACCGCCGCAAAACAGCAACAGGCCGCATTGGAGCGTGAGCGCGCGCGCGCCGAGGCCGCGAACCGGGCCAAATCCAACTTCCTCGCGAACATGAGCCATGAGATACGCACGCCCATGAACGGCGTGATCGGCATGATCGACATGCTGGCCGAGGGGCCACTGAGCGACGAACAGAAGACGTGCGCCGAAACGATCAAGACGTCGGGACAGGCGCTTCTGGTGATCATCAACGACATCCTCGACTTTTCCAAGATCGAGGCGGGCAAGATGCAGCTGGAGGTCGCGCCCTTCGACCTCGAGGAATGCCTCCATGCCACGGTGCGGCTGCTGCAACCGGTGGCGCGCAACGCCGGCCTGCCGATCGTGATCGACTTTGCCGCCGATCTTTCGGGCCTCGTCACCGGTGACGAGGGGCGCGTGCGCCAGATCGTCACGAACCTGGTCGGCAACGCCATCAAGTTCACCGAGAACGGTCACATCACGGTGCGCGTGGCCCGGGACGATGGCGACGGCTGTATCGTGCTGGAGGTCGAGGACACCGGGATCGGCATTCCGGCCGACAAGCTGGACCATGTGTTCGGGGTCTTCAACCAGGTCGATGACGGGCATGCACGCCGATTTGACGGCACCGGCCTGGGCCTGGCCATCGCGCGCGAGCTGGTCGGACTGATGGGCGGCACTCTCGACGTGACGTCGCGCGTCGGCAAGGGCAGCGTCTTCAGCGCCCGCCTGCCCCTGGCGGAATTTCGTCGCGACTTCGCGCCGGCCCGGATTTCGCCCGACGCCGGCATCTGGATCATCGGGCCCGACACGCCGGTGCGCGCGGCCCTTGCACGACAGGTTTCAGCGCTGGGCGGGACGGCGAGGATCTGTCCGGGCGGCACATGGCCCGCATCGCCCGCGGCGCGGGACGTGATCCTTGCGCTGCGCCGCCCGCCCGAACCGCCGCCCGCGGTGCGGATCATCGATGTCGATGCCGGCCTGGCCGCGCGTGTCGCCGGGACATCGGAAAAAATCGCCTTTCCCGCCACCCGGCGCGCGATGTCGACCCTGCTGAATGGCGCGGGGGCCGCGGGCAAACCGCCGTCGGCCGCATCTCCGCCACTCGATTCGCCGCGTCTGCCCGCCAACGCCACCCGCCTGAAGGTTCTGGCGGCCGAGGACAACAAGACCAATCGCCTGGTTCTCGAGCGCATGTTGAAGGATGCCGACCTCGACCTGACGGTGGTGAACAACGGGGCCGAGGTGGTCGAGGCCTTTACCCGCGCACCGCCCGACCTGGTTTTCATGGATATTTCCATGCCGTTGATGGACGGGCGCGAGGCGACGCGCCGGATCCGCGCCCTTGAGGCTGCAAACGGCCTGAACCGCGTCCCGATCCACGCCATGACCGCCCACGCCCTGTCGGGCGATGTCGAAGACAGCCGGGCCGCCGGAATCGACAGCCATCTGACGAAGCCGCTGTCCAAGGCCCGGCTGCTTGCCGTGATCGACGCCGTGCGCGCCGCGGCGCTGCCGGATCAGGTGGATGGATAATCGCGCAGGAACACCGGGCGGTCGGGTTCGGACAATTCGGGCGCATGGGCATAGCCCCCGGTGTCGAAGTCCAGCAAGGCCTCGGGATCGGTCAGCCGGTGTTCGACAACAAAGCGCGCCATGGCCCCCCGTGCGGCCTTGGCGAAAAAGCTGACGATGCGCGGACGGTCGTCCTTCAGTTCCATGAATTGCGGCGTGATGACTCGCAGCTTCAGCGCGTCTTGATCCACCGCGCCGAAATATTCCTGACTGGCGCAGTTCACAAGCACATCGGCGCCGACCGCCGCGGCCTGTGCATTCAGCGCCTTCGACAGGGTGGTGCCCCAATAGGCATAAAGATCCTTGCCGCGGCGCGACTTGAGCTTGCTGCCCATTTCAAGCCGATAGGGTTGGATCCCGTCGCGCGGGCGCAGCAGCCCGTAAAGGCCGGACAGGATGCGCAGATGGTCCTGCGCCCAGTCCATCGCGTCCGGCTCGAGGCTGCGCGCCTCCAATCCGCGATAGGTGTCACCGGCAAAGGCCAGAGCGGCGGGGCGCAGAGCGTCGGGATCGGGGTCGTTGTCGAAGGCAGCAAAGCGGTCGCGGTTCAGCCGCGCCAGATCGTCGGACAGGTCCATCAGGTCCTTCAGCCCGCCCAGCGTCAGTTGCCGCGCGTGACCGGCCAGCGTGCCCGCGTCCTTCAGGAAATCGGGACGGGTCATCGGCGTGTCGGTTTCCTGCCAATCCAGCTTCTTGGCCGGTGAAATCACCACGAGCATGTCGGCTCCTCCTGTGTCGTTGGGGTATCTAGCGGGCTGCGGCCCAGGCTCAACCTTCGGCCAGCACCTCGAGGAACGCGGGGCCGAAACGTTCGACCTTCGGCGCGCTCATGCCCGGCGCGCGTTCCAGCTCATCCAGCGTCGCGGGGCGGCGTTCGGCGATCCATTTCAGCGTGCTGTTGGTGCAGGACATCGGTTTTTCGGTGCCGTCGGTGCCGCGCGCAAGATCCGTCTGCGCCTCGTGCAGGCGGTCGAACACCGCGCCCGCGCTGCGCCCGGCCATCTTGCGGCGCATGGGATGCACCGGATCCGGCGCGCCCCCCGTGATGATCTCGAGGAAGGCCGCGCCGTAACGCTCCAGCTTGGTCGCGCCGACCCCGCCGATGCCCGCCATCTGGTCCAGCGTCGTCGGGCGTTTCTCGGCCATTTCCACCAGCGTGCGGTCGGTGAACACCACGTAGGCCGGGGCGCGCAACGCTTCGGCCAGGGCGCGGCGTTTCGCCTTCAGGGCCGACAACAGCGGCGCGTCTTCCTCGTTGACCATGGCGCGGACCGCGGGGCGGGCGGATTGCGCGGCGCGGATCACGTCGCGGCGCAGGGTGATCCCGGCTTCGCCCCGCAGGATCGGGCGTGCGTTTTCCGTCATCCGCAGCGCGCCGTGCCGTTCGGGGTCGGGGCGCACCAGGTCATGCCCCATCATCTGGCGGAACACCGCCTGCCATTGCGGCTTGGTATACTCCTTGCCGACGCCGAAGGTCGGCAACCCGTCATGGCCGCGCGCGCGGACCTTGTCGGTCGCGTTGCCCATGACGATGTCAATCAGGTGGCCGGCGCCGAACCATTCGTCGGTGCGCAGGATCGCCGACAGGGCCATGCGCACCGGGGTGGTGGCATCGAACGTCTCGGGCGGCCGGTCGCACAGATCGCAATTGCCGCAGGGCGCGGCGTCCTCGCCGAAATAGGCCAGCAGCTTCTGACGCCGACATCCCAGTGCCTCGGCCAGGCCCAGCAGGGCGTTCAGGCGGCCATGATCGGCGCCCTTGCGCTCGGCGGGGGCCAGCCCCTCGTCGATCTGGGTGCGGCGCAGGCGGATGTCGTCGGGACCATAGAGCGTCAGGGTTTCCGCCGGTGCGCCATCGCGGCCCGCGCGCCCGATTTCCTGGTAATAGCTCTCGATGCTCTTGGGCAGGTCGGCGTGGGCCACCCAGCGGATGTCGGGCTTGTCCACGCCCATGCCGAAGGCCACGGTGGCGGTCACGATCAGCCCGTCTTCCTGGGAAAACCGCCGCTCGACCTCGCGCCGGTCGTCCGCGTCCATGGCCCCGTGGTAGTGACAGGCGGCGTGGCCTTCGGCGCGCAGGGCGGCGGCGATGTCTTCGGTCTTGGCCCGCGACGAGCAATAGACGATGCCCGACTGCCCCTTGCGCGCGCTCGCATAGGTCAGGATCTGCTTCCTCGGTCCGTTCTTGGGCGCGAATGCCAGATGGATGTTGGGCCGGTCGAAGCCGCCGAGGAACAGGCGCGGCGCCTGGCCTGCGAACAGGCGTTGCACGATTTCTTCGCGGGTTTCCTCGTCGGCCGTGGCGGTGAAGGCGGCCAGCGGTACGTCGAGGGTTTCACGCAGCCGTCCGATGGCCAGGTAGTCGGGGCGGAAGTCATGGCCCCATTGGCTGACGCAATGGGCCTCGTCCACCGCGATCATCGACACACCGATACGGCGCAGCATGCCGATGGTGCCGCCCGCGGCCAGCCGCTCGGGCGCCATGTAGAGCAGCTTGGTGCGCCCCGCTTCCAGCGCCTCGAACACCTCGTCACGCTCGGCTTCGGTGTTGGCCGAGGTCAGCGCACCCGCCTCGACCCCCGCTTCGCGCAGGCCCCGGACCTGATCGCGCATCAGCGCGATCAGCGGCGAGATGACAAGGGTCACGCCCTCGCGGCACAAGGCCGGCAACTGGAAACACAGGGATTTGCCGCCACCCGTCGGCATGATCGCCAGCGTGTTCTCGCCGCGGGTCACCGCCTCGACGATTTCCTCCTGGCCCGGGCGAAAATCAGAAAAGCCGAAGACCGAGGACAGCAGGGATTTGGCTTCGGACATGGCGGCGCTGGAACCTGTTGCGGGGGGATTGCGTGACTGCGGCCTTGTCCCACAGCCGCGATCGCGGAACAAGTGAAAGCCCCTGCGGGGCTTGCCTGCGGCGCGAGTATTTCCGGCAAGAAAAAGCCGGGCCGCCGGTGGATCAGTAGAAGGCGGAGGCGTTGTTTCGCAGGATGATCTGCATTGCGTAGATCGCGATCAGTGCGACCAGCGGCGCAAGGTCGAGGCCGCCCATGTTGGGCAGGACGCGGCGGATCGGGCCGTAAATCGGCTCGAGCAGGCGGTTCAGGCCATACCAGATCTGCGCCACGAGCGGCTGACGCGTGTTCAGCACCTGAAAGTTGATCAGCCAGGACATCACGATGTGGGCGATCATGATGAACCAGACGACGTCGAGAATCAGCATCAGGATTTGAAAGAGCGAGGTCATGGGCGCGGTGTTCCTGTCATCAAGGTCGCGGGTTACCTAATGGCGCGGCCCGGGCAGGGCAAGGGAGGCCAAGTGCCGCAACGTCCTCTTTGACGGGGCCCGGCGTTCACGACAGGTGCGGGGCGCAACCATGGAGGCCCGCGATGTATCCCGTGATCCGACTTGCCAAGGAAATGCTCAAGTTTCGCAAGGCGCCGCCGCTGGGCCTGTTCGACACCCACGTGTCGCACCACGTCTGCTGGCCGCAGGACATCGACGTCTGGCGCGAGTTGAACAACGGGCGCACGCTGACGCTCTATGATTTCGGGCGGATGGTGCTGTTTCAGCGGCTGGGCGTGATCAACGTGATGCGGCGCGAGGGCTGGATCGGCACGGTCGCCGGATCGTCGGTGCGCTATCGTCGGCGGGTGCGGCTGTTTCACCGGGTCGAGATGCGGACGCGGATTGTCGGATGGGATGCGCGGTTCCTGTATATCGAACAGTCGATGTGGCGCAAAGGCGAGGCGACGAGCAACGCGTTGATGCGCACCGCCGTCACCGATGGCAACGGGATCGTCCCCATGGCGCGCGCTGCGACCGCCCTGGGCCATGACGGGGCCTCGCCCCCCCTGCCCGACTGGATCGCAGCCTGGGCCGAGGCCGATGCGCGCCGTCCCTGGCCGCCGGAATGCTGACTCGGGACGTCTGAAACAGGTGGTCGATCCACCTGTCTTGCGCTAGGCAGCGCGCCATGACCCATTCCGCACTCAGCACCGATGCCCTGCGCGTCATCGTCACCGAAATCGCCGAGGAATTGGCCGAAAGTGACGACCGCGGCCGCGTCGCGTCGTATATTCCACAGCTGGCCTGCATCGATCCGCAACAGTTCGCGTTGTCGGTGGTGACCCCCGATGGGGACGTGATCAATGCCGGCGACGCCGACACGCCGTTTTCGATCCAGAGCGTCTCGAAGGTGTTCACCCTTGCCGTCGCCCTGGGCCAAATGGGCGAATCACTGTGGAGCCGGGTCGGGCGCGAACCGTCGGGCGATCCGTTCAATTCCATCGTGCAACTTGAACACGAGCAGGGCATTCCGCGCAATCCGTTCATCAACGCCGGAGCGATCGCGGTCACCGATGCGGTCCTGTCGGGATACGAGCCACGCGAGGCGATCGGCCTGATCGTGGAATTCATCCGCTACACGGCGGGCGACGATACGATCATGATCGACGAGACGGTGGCCCGTTCCGAGGAAGCAACCGGATACCGCAACACCGCATTGGCCAACTTCATGCGTGATTTCGGCAACCTGACATGCGATCCGGCCATGACCCTCGGCGTCTATTATCACCAGTGCGCGGTCGCCATGACGGCCCGCCAACTCGCCCTGGCCGGGCGGTTCCTGGCCTATGACGGCTGTCTGGCGCCCGGCGGTTCGCGGGTGATCTCGGGGCGGATGGCCCGCCAGATCAACGCGTTGATGCTGACCTGCGGACATTATGACGGATCGGGCGAATTCGCGTTCCGGGTCGGCCTGCCCGGCAAAAGCGGCGTCGGCGGCGCGATCCTTGCCGTGGCGCCGGGCCGGGCATCGATCGGCTGCTGGTCACCGGGCCTGAACGCGGTGGGCAATTCGCAACTGGCCTCGCGGGCGTTGGAAATGCTGGCCGACCGCACCGGATGGTCGGTTTTCGCCCCACACTGACGCCCCGGTTTTTTCTTGCCCGAAATACTCTCGCCGAAGGCGATCCCGCCCCGACCGCCTGGTCCAAACCATTGCGCTGACAGGCCGAACCGGCTTTGATCGGCCTGTCAGAAGGAGCGATTATGGCCGACACCACGCACCGCAAGCGCATCTGGGGATGGTTCTTCTTCGACTGGGCCTCGCAACCCTACAACACGCTTCTTCTCACCTTCATCTTCGGCCCCTACGTCAAGGATGTGCTGGGCGACGGAACCGCAGCGCAATCGGCCTGGGGATTCGGGATCGGTGCGGCGGGGATCGCCATCGCGCTGCTGGCGCCGGTGCTGGGCGCGCTGGCCGACACGTCGGGACGGCGGGTGCGCTGGATCTGGGGGTTCTCGGTCCTCTATGTCGTCGGTGCATCGGGGTTGTGGTTCGCGGCGCCCGACGATTTCAACCTGCTCAGCACGATGACGTTCTTCGCGCTGGGGCTGATCGGGATGGAGTTCGCGACGATCTTCACCAACTCCATGCTGCCGGAACTGGGCACGCGCGAGGAAATCGGGCGTTTGTCCGGCAACGGATGGGCGTTCGGGTATCTTGGCGGGTTGCTGGCGCTGGTGATCATGCTGGCGGTGTTCGAGGCGGACCCCCTCACCGGCACGACCATGGCCGGCATCACGCCCCCCTTCGGTCTGGACGTGGCCGCGCGTGAGGGCACGCGATTCGTCGGGCCGCTTACTGCGCTCTGGTATGTGGTGTTCATGGTGCCGTTCTTCCTGTGGGTTCGTGATCCGCGCACCGCGCGCCCCGCCCCCGGCACCTTTGCCACCGCGATCGCCGGGCTGGGCCGCACCCTGCGCCGATTGCCGCAAACGCGCAGCCTGTTCGCCTATCTGCTGTCGTCGATGGTCTATCGCGATGCGCTGAACGGGATGTATGTCTTCGGCGGAATCTATGCCGCCGGCGTCCTGGGGTGGAGCGTTACCCAGACCGGCATCTTCGGCATCGTGGCCATCGTGGCCGGGGCGGTGTTTGCCTGGCTGGGCGGGCGGGCCGATGCCGCCTTCGGGCCGCGTCCGGTGATCGCGGCCTGCATTCTGGTGCTGACCTGCATTGCCGTCGGTGTCGTCTTCATCTCGCGCACGTCGGTGTTCGGGATCGGCGTCGCGCCTGAGTCGAGCCTGCCCGACATCGCCTTCATGGTGCTGGGCGCGGGGATCGGGGCGGCGGGCGGCGCGCTGCAATCCGCATCGCGCACGATGCTGGTGCGCCAGGCCAATCCGGCCCGCATGACCGAGGCGTTCGGCTTGTACGCGCTGGCCGGAAAGGCGACGTCGTTCCTGGCCCCGTTGCTGATCGGCATCGCCACATGGGCCAGCGCCAGCCAGCAGATCGGCGTCACCCCCCTGATCGGGCTTTTCGTGCTGGGGCTGTTTCTGCTACGCTGGGTGAAACCCGACGGAGATCGAGCAGTATGAGACACACAACCAAGATCGTGGCGTTGCTGGGCCTGTCCCTTCTGGCGGCCTGTGGCGGGCGCGATCGCCCCGGCACCCGCCTGTCCAGCCAGGATTTCGCCGGCGATATCGTCACCCGCAGCGGGCTGGCCAAGCAGTTGTTCGGTGCCGAACGCTCCGGATCACCGCAAAGCCCGCAACCGCTCGGCTTCTATTCCAAGGGATGCCTGGCGGGCGGCGCGGAACTGGCCGAGACCGGCCCGACATGGCAGGCGATGCGCCTGTCCAGGAACCGCAACTGGGGCCACCCCGACACCATCGCCTATCTGCAACGCCTGTCGCGCAAGGCCGCGGCCCTGCCCGGCTGGAACGGCCTTTATGTCGGCGACATATCGCAACCCCGTGGCGGGCCGATGCTGACCGGGCACGCCAGCCACCAGATCGGGTTGGACGCCGACATCTGGCTGCGCCCCGCCGACAACCTGAACCTGTCGCGCCAGGACCGCGAGAACATCTCGTCGATCTCCCTGCGCCGCGCCAACGGCGCCTATACCAACGGCAACTGGACCCGCGCCCATCACGAGCTGCTGAAGGCGGCGGCCAGCGATCCGGCCGTGGCGCGGATCTTCATCTTCCCCGGCGCAAAGGTGAAGATGTGCAACGATGAGAAAGGCGACCGGTCGTGGTTGAACAAGATCCGCCCCTGGTATGGTCACCACTATCACTTCCATGTCCGCCTGAAATGCCCGCGCGGCACCCCGAATTGCGAGGATCAGGCAACACAGCCCGCCGGTGACGGGTGCGCCGATGCGCAGGACTGGGTGAACAACATCCTGAACCCGCCACCACCGAAGCCGCGTGATCCGAACGCGCCACCACCGAAGAAGAAGCGCGAGCTGACGATGGCCGACCTGCCGCGCCAGTGCAACGCGGTGCTGTCGCGCTGAAAACGCCGTTCCTGCTCCTGATTGCCCTGCTGTGCCTGCCCCTGCCGTCCCTCGCGGCGGGGGCCGAGTTTGTCGGGCGGTATCGCTGGGACGTGGCCGATCCCCGGTACGGCGGTTTTTCGGCGCTTGAACTCGACGCCGGCGGCACCGAATTCACCGCCGTGTCCGACCGGGGCTGGATCACCCGTGGCCGGCTGACACGCGATGCCAAGGGCGTGGTGACCCACGTTGCGACCCGAACATTCGACACCCTAAAGGGCCCCGACGGCCGCAGGTTGGCGCCGCGCTTTCGCGACGCCGAAGGCATTGCCGTCGGTCGCGACGGGCGCATCTTCGTGTCGTTCGAGATCGAACACCGGATCTGGCGCTATGACACGCCGGGGGATGCGGCCACCGCGCTGCCCGCCGCGCCGGCCTTTGGCCGACTGCAAAAGAACGCCGGTCTCGAAGCATTGGCCATCGGTCCCGATGGCGCCCTTTACACGATGCCCGAACGCTCGGGCGCGCTCAGCCGGCCGTTCCCGGTCTATCGTTTCGCCGGCGGACGATGGACGCAACCCTTTACCCTGTCCCGACGTGGCAGCTTCCTGCCCGTGGGCGCGGATTTCGGCCCCGACGGGCGGCTCTACCTGCTGGAGCGGCGGTTCGACGGCCTGTTCGGCTTTGCCAGCCGGGTGCGCCGGTTCACGCTGGGCGAACACGGCGTCACCGAAGAGGACACGCTGTTCAGCAGCTTCAACCTGCTGCACGACAACCTCGAAGGCATCGCCGTCTGGCGCGACGCGGCGGGCGCCATCCGGCTGACGATGATCTCGGACGACAATTTCATCGCCGTGCAGCATACCGAATTCGTCGATTACCGCGTCATCGAATGATGCCATGACACTTGCGAACGCACCGCACCGGGCGTATTGAGCGGACGTCCCGCCCAAACGGGGCCAAGTCTCCGAACCCCTTGTCAAAACGGAACATCCGCATGCGTCTTTTTCCCGGCATCGTCGCCATGGCCGCCATCGTGCTGGCCTCGAATATCCTTGTTCAGTTCCTCTGGGGCGACTGGCTGACCCTTGGCGCGTTCACCTACCCGCTGGCGTTCCTCGTGACCGACGTGATGAACCGCGTCTATGGCGCCGCCACTGCGCGCCGCGTCGTGTTCGCGGGGTTCCTGACCGGCGTCGTCTGCTCGCTGATCGGCACCCAGATCACGGGCGATTTCGGACCGCTGGTCACCGGGCGCATCGCCTTGGCGTCCGGCACGGCGTTCCTGACGGCGCAATTGGTGGACATCGCGGTGTTCAACCGCCTGCGTGGCGGACGGTGGTGGCGCGCTCCGCTGGCGTCGACCCTGATCGGATCGGCCCTGGATACGGCACTGTTCTTCACCATCGCCTTCTCGGCCACGCTGACCTTCATCGAACCGGGCAACGACACGTCGTGGGCCACCGGCCCGGTTCCGTTGCTGGGGGCAGGCCCGGCGTTGCCGCTCTGGGTGTCGCTGGCCGCCGCAGACTGGGGCGTCAAGATGGCGCTGGCGGTGATCGCCCTGATACCTTTCCGCCTCATCGTGCGCCGGCTTGCGGCGAAAACCGCGTAAATGGGTTTGACATATGACGAATCCATGCCACCCTCCCCCCTATCGGCAACAACTGAAAGGAGGTGGTCCAGTGTCTAGAATGATCAACGAGATCGAGGTCGGAACAGTCATGGGGGCCGTCGCCCAAGGGCAATCCTGAGGGCAGAACATCCATGATTGGGCTCCCGCTCTAACCGGGCCCATCTCCACATTGTTCGAAGGGTCATCGCGCGGCGGTGACCCTTTTCGTTTGTCGGGAATGCCAACGCCGTTCACGGCCCCACACCGCGGGTTCCATTCGCGGATAAAATGCGCGCCGCAAACAACCAAGGCGCGAAAAATGGACAACATCCGCCCATCGCCGGTGTTTCGCCACAAGCTGTTACACCTTGGCAAAGGGATGGTGCAGAACACCGAAATGCATCCCCGCACGACATCCAGGCCCGTGGTCCGGCCCCTCGATACTGCCGCGTTCCAGGAATTCGCGGTGGTGGCCCTGCTTGTGGACGGCGGCACGCCCCGCCACGTCGTCCGTGCCGCGATCCACCGCTATCCCAAAGCGGCGGCGGGCGATGTGATGTTCGAGCTGATCTGCGTCGCGAACGATCTGCACGACCGGCACCGTGCCCGCACGACCGACACCCGTGCCCTTGCCAACGCGCTGTTTCGCGCCTGCGCCATGCTGGCGGCAGACATCCACGCCATCGCCCATGACCGGCCCCACGGCGTGACCTGCGCCGACGTGGCCGCCTTCTGGGGCGATCAGGATGCATATTTCACCCCGCCCCCGGCCTGAACCCGTTTCCACATCGGGGCTGCGCGCGTTATGAAGCCTGCGAAAGGCGGACACCAACGATGCTGAGGATAAACGACAGGATCACCATCGAGGATTGGGAGATCACGGAAAGCTTCCTGCGCGCCTCCGGTCCCGGCGGGCAGAACGTGAACAAGGTGTCCTCGGCCGTCGAACTCCGGTTCGAGGCTGAACGCTCTCCGAACCTGCCGCCCCCGGTCAAGACCCGGCTGTGCCGGCTGGCCGGTCGCCGCTGGACCAAGGAAGGCGCGCTGATCCTTCAGGTCGACGAAACCCGCAGCCAGGCCCGCAACCGCGACATCGCGCGCGACCGGCTGGCCGCCCTGATCCTCGAGGCGACGAAAACGCCGAAGCGCCGGATCGCCACCCGCCCCACCCTCGGCGCCAAGAAACGCCGCCTGAAGGCCAAGAAGGTGCGCGGCGAGGTGAAAGCCCTGCGCGGCAACGTCTCGCCCGATGACTGAGCCGCGCTCCCGGTCTTTTTCTTGCCCCATCAACTCCGGGGGACGTCCCGCAGGGACGGGGGGCTGGCCCCCTGCGCGCTTTGCGGTAAAACACTGCCATGGATGATCTCATTGCCCGCCGCACCGCGCGCCTCGGACCGAACGTTCCGACCTTCTATGACCGGCCCCTGCACCTTGTGCGGGGCGAAGGCGTCTGGCTGTGGGACGCCGACGGCAAGCGCTATCTCGATTGCTACAACAACGTCCCCCACGTCGGCCATTGCCACCCCCATGTGACCGACGCCATCGCCCGTCAGTCCGCGACGCTGAACACCCACACCCGGTATCTGCACGACGGCATCCTCGACCTGCTTGACCGCATCTGCGGCACGCTGGGCCACGGGCTGACCCAGGGTCTGCTGACCTGCACGGGGTCCGAGGCGAACGATGTCGCGCTGCGCATGGCGCAGGCCGTCACCGGCAACACCGGCATCATCGCCACCGACAACACCTATCATGGCAACACCACGGCCACGGCCCAGCTGTCCACGCGCCGCCCGCCCATCGGCGGCTATCCCCCCCATGTCCGGCTGGTTCCGGCGCCGGAATCCGATACCGACCCGGCGGCCTTCGCCGCCCATGTCGCCGACGCGATCGCCGATCTGCAATCCACGCCGCACGGCTTTTCCGCCATGATGCTCTGTCCGATCTTCGCCAACGAAGGTCTGCCCAACGTGGCACCGGGGTTCTTCGACGCCGCCGCGCGCGAAATCCGGCGGGCAAGCGGGTTGATCCTGTGCGACGAGGTGCAACCGGGGTTCGGACGCATCGGGCAATGGTGGGGGCACGACTGGCTGGGGATCGCGCCCGATGTCGTGACAATGGGCAAGCCCATGGGCAACGGTCATCCCGTGGCCGGCGTCATCGCCACCGAACCCGTGATGGCCGCGTTCCGCAACGCATTCGGCTATTTCAACACCTTCGGCGGCAATCCGGTGTCGGCCGCCGCCGCCAACGCCGTGCTGGACGTGATCGAGGGCGACGCGCTGATCCCCCACGCCGCCGCCATGGGCGCCCATGCGCTGGACCGTCTGAAATCCGTCACCCACCCGGCCATCACCGAGGTGCGCGGCAACGGGTTGTTCTTCGGTCTGGTGCTGGAAGAAGACGGCGCCCCCGCGACGGCACTTGCCACCCGGATCGTCGAGGCGATGAAGGACCGTGGCATATTGATCGGGCGGATCGGGCGGCACATGAACATCCTCAAGATGCGCCCGCCGATGCCGATCCGCGCGGGCGAGATCGACCTGGCCATCGACACCCTGCAATCGGTGATGGACGCGCAATGACCCCCGACGACATCCAGGCCCATGCCATCGCCGCCCTGCGCCTGTGGGGCTGCGACAATGCCACGCCGCGCCTGATCCGCAACCGCGAGAACGCGGTGTTCGACGTGACCCTGCCGGACGGACAGCGGGCCGCTCTGCGCCTGCACCGTGCGGGATACCAGACCGATCCGGCAATCCGCTCGGAACTGGTCTGGACCGAGGCACTGGCGGACGCGGCCATCCCCTGCCCGCGTCCGATCCGCACGCTGGAGGGCGATCTTCTGGGCAAACCGGCGTTCGGGCCGCGCGCGTCGCTGGTGACATGGATCGACGCCGCGCCCATCGGTGCCGACGGCGAACCCTTCGCGGGCACCGATGGGCAGCAGGCCGATCTCTATCACCGGCTGGGCCGGCTGACCGCCGACATGCACCGCGCCACCGATGCCTGGACCCCGCCCGGCGATTTCGAACGCCCCCGTTGGGATCTGGACGGGCTGACCGGCGATGTTCCGCTGTGGGGACGCTTCTGGCAGAACTCTGCGCTCAGCGACGGGGACGCCGATTTCCTGACCGAGGTCCGTGACGCGCTGCGCGCCCGGCTGTCGGCACGGGCGTGGGACACCGGGCTGATCCACGCCGACCTGTTGCAGGAAAACCTGCTGGCGCGCGACGGCATTCTGCATGTCATCGATTTCGACGACAGCGGTTTCGGCTATCGCCTCTATGATCTGGGCACCGCGATGATCCAGCATTGCGATGCATCCAACCGCGCCGACCTGACGGCGGCGCTGTGCGACGGGTATGGCGGCGGGCACGACGACATCGACATGTTCACCCTGCTGCGTGCGCTGGCGTCCTGCGGCTGGATCATGCCGCGCACGACGCCCGCCGATCCGCGTCGCAGGACCTATGCCGAGCGGGCGCTGCGCCTGGCGCGCGCCTGGTCGGCATAGGCGGCGACGTTCAGACGAACAACCGTTGGGCGTCCTGTTCGCCGACATCGAACACCCGCTTGTAGCGTTCGATTTCGTCCGCCGGCCCCATGGCCTTGTTCGGATTGTCCGACAGTTTCACCGTCGGGCGGCCGTTGGCCGACACGGCCTTGCAGACCAGCGAGAACGGCGCCAGCGCGTCTTCCGGCACCAGGCCGCGGAAATCATTGGTCAGCAACGTCCCCCACCCGAACGACACCCGGACCCGTCCGGCAAACTGGTGCAGCAACTGGCGGATCTTGGCCACGTCCAGACCGTCCGAGAAGATCACCAGCTTTTCGCGCGGATCCTCGCCGCGCGATTTCCACCATGCAATGGCCGTTTCCGCCCCCGTCGCCGGATCGCCCGAATCGATGCGGATGCCGGTCCAGCCCGCCAGCCAGTCGGGCGCATGCCTGAGAAAGCCGGGGGTGCCATAGGTGTCGGGCAACATGATGCGCAGGTTGCCTTCGTGTTCGTCGTGCCAGTCGGCCAGCACGTCATAGGGGGCGCGGCGCAATTCGGCATCGGTGTCGGCCAGCGCGGAATAAACCATGGGCAGTTCGTGAGCGTTGGTGCCGATCGCCTCCATCTCGCGGTTCTTGGCGATCAGGCAGTTCGAGGTGCCGGTGAAATTGTCGCCCAGCCCTTCCTGCATGGCCTGCACGCACCAATCCTGCCACAGGAAAGAATGCCGCCGCCGGGTGCCGAAATCGGCCAGCTTCAGCCCCGGCAGATCGCGCAGCCCTTCGACCTTTTCCCACAGCTTGGTCATCGCTCGGGCATAGAGCACCTGCAATTCGAACCGGCCCATGTCGTCGAGCACGCGGCGTGAGCGCAGTTCCATCAGCACCGACAACGCCGGAATTTCCCACAGCATCACCTCGGGCCACGCGCCCTCGAACGTCAGTTCATACTGGCCGTCGCGTTTTTCCAGCTCATAGGCCGGCAGACGCAGCGTTTCGAACCAGTCCATGAACTCGGGCGTGAACATCTGCCGCTTGCCGTAAAAGGTGTTGCCGCGCATCCATGTAGATTCGCCGCGCGACAGCGACAGCGACCGGATGTGATCCAGTTGTTCGCGCAATTCGCCCTCGTCGATCAGGTCGGCCAGACGGATCGATTTGGTCCGGTTGATGAGCGAGAAGGTCACCCGCACGTCGGGTTTGTTGCGAAACACCGACTGGCACATCAGCAGCTTGTAGAAGTCGGTATCGATCAGCGAGCGCACGATCGGGTCGATCTTCCACTTGTGGTTCCAGACGCGGGTGGCGATATCGACCATGCTTTCGTCCTTTCCGGGCCACGGGGGCGGGCCTGCGGCGCCATCTGGCCCATCCGTGGACCGCAGGGCAAGGGGCAAGCCGGGTCTGAAACAACGGAGCGCCTGCGGCGCACGCGATCCGGCCCTTCGGGCCTGTGGGCGTTCGGGACGCACGTCGGGGCATTCCCGACCGGTGCGATCACGCCGATACCCCTTGCGGTCGCCTTGGCAATCGCCACGTGGACCGTTAAGCCACACGCGCAGCAAAAGGGGGTTACCACATGGCCGCAACGGTGTTCATCGACGGCGAAGTCGGCACGACGGGATTGCAGATCCGCGAGCGTCTGGCAAAGCGCGAAGATCTGACATTGATTTCGCTGCCCGAGGCAAAGCGCAAGGACGCCGCGGCGCGCAAGGATGCCTTCGCGCGCGCGGATGTCGCGATCCTGTGCCTGCCGGACGACGCCGCCCGCGAAGCGGTGGCGTTGTGCGACGGGCTGGACACCCGGCTGATCGATGCCTCGACCGCCCATCGCACCGCCGATGGCTGGACCTACGGCTTCCCCGAGTTGAAGCCCGGCCAGGCCGACGCCATCGCCAAAGCCGACCGGGTGTCGAACCCCGGCTGTTATTCGACCTGCGCCATCGCCTTGCTGGCGCCGCTGGTCGACGCGGACCTGATGGCGACCGACACCGCCTGTGCGATCTTCGGCATTTCCGGATACACCGGCGGCGGCAAGGCCATGGTGGCCGAGTTCGAAGGCGATACACCCCCCGGACCGTTCATCTATGCCACCGGCCAGACTCACAAGCACCTGCCCGAGATCATAGCCCGCACCGGTCTGACCATGACACCGATCTTCACGCCCTCGGTCGGCCAATATGCCCAGGGCATGGTGGTGCAGATCCCGCTGTATTCCGCCGCTCTGAAGGGGCGCCCGGACCGGGCCGCCATCCACGCCGCGCTGGCCGCGCATTACAAGGCCAGCCGTTTCGTGACAGTGCGCCCGCTGGACCAGGTCGAGCCGCGCGAGAACCCGCAGAAGCTGAACGGAACCAACCGGTTGGAGCTGGCCGTGCTGGGCGACGATGCGACCGGTCGACTGGTGGTGTCGGCGATCCTCGACAACCTCGGCAAGGGCGCGTCGGGGGCGGCAGTGCAGAACCTGAACCTGATGCTGGGTCTTGACGAGGGTGCAGGCCTCTAGGCCCGGCCCCGGATCACCCCTGCCGCGCCAGCGCCGCCCAGGTCCGTCCCAGCACGGCGCGCCGTTCGGCGACGACGGCGCGACCGGCCTGAACCATCGCGGCCCGCACCGCCGGATCGGCCAGGCGCCGCACCTCTGCGGCGATGGCATCGGCATCGGCGCAGGTAGTTGCCGCGCCTGCCGTATCCAGAGCCTCATATGTTTCGGCAAAATCGCCCACCGACGGGCCATGCAACACCGGCCGGTCCAGCACGACCGCCTCGAACGGGTTCTTGCCGCGATGCTCGGGCCCCGGCACGTTCAGCGAGTTGCCCATGAACACCACGTCCGCCAGACGATACCACAATCCCATTTCGCCGATCGTGTCGGCCAGATAAACGTTCGTATCCGGTTCGATTTCCTCGCCGCGCGAGCGGCGTGCCGTTTTCAGACCCCGCGCCTGTGCGGCGCGTTCGGCGCTCTCGGAATCGGACAGATCGCGCGGCGCGAGAACCATCAGATGCGTGTCCCTTAACGCAAGCTGCCCGTCGCAGAGCGTATCGACCTCACGTCGCGAAAAGGATGCGGCAAGCCAACAAGACCGCTGGCCAAGATTGTCGCGCAACTGCTGCAACGCGCGCGTGTCGCAGGGCAATGGCGCCGCCGCCGCCTTCAGCGACCCGAGAACCTGCACCCGGTCGGCGGCCACACCCAGCGCGCGAAAACGTTCGGCGCTGTCGTCATCCTGGACCAGGACGATATCGAACAGACGTAACAGATCCCGGAACATCCCCCGCCCGCGCGACCGTTTCGCAAAGTTCGCGGGCGATATGCGCGAGTTGATCAGGGCCAGCGGAATACCCCGCCGGTGCGCCGCCAGCAGAAGGCCGGGCCAAAGGTCAAGCTCGGTCACGACCGCCCGATCGGGCCTCCAATGGTCCAGGAACCGCCGCACGGGTCCGGCTGAATCAACCGGCAGGAACTGATGGATCACCCGCGGGGGCAGACCGACGCGGCCCAGCGCGACGGCCGACGTGCGGGTCGATGTGGTCAGCAGGATATGCGCCTCGGGCCGCTCGCGCCCGGCCAGCGCCAGCAGCGGCAACAACGCCAGACTCTCGCCAACGCTGAGCGCATGAAACCACAAGACCGGACCCGGGGGGCGATCCGCCATGTCGTGCGCGAACTTTTCGGCCACCCGCGCGCCATCTTCCTTGCCGCGCCGCACCCGGCGCGCCATGGCCAGCCGCCACAGGGGTTCGGACACCGCCGCGAAGGCCAGATAAGCGGTCATCCCTGCCGATTGTCGTGCCATGTCACCCTCCGGTTGCCGCGCGCGCGCCCCGGCTGTAGCACGGGGCGCAGCGGTCGACAAAGGCACAGCGCGATGACATCCAAGCTCCCCCCGTGGAAGATCCGCCGCGAGGCCGCCCGGCTAGGCCAACAGATCCTGGCCGCATCGGAACGGATCACCGGACCGCTGAAACGGGCGCGGTTCGCACGCACGCGCGCCGCCAACACCCGCATCACCGACGGCGCGCTGGCCGGCGCGGCCAAGGTTGCCATCTTCGTTATCTTTCAGCCGGGCGGTGTTTCGCGGTCCGTTCACGACACCTGCCGCCACCTGGCACGTCGGGGATACGCGCCGCTGGTGGTCAGCAACGGCGCGCTGTCCGACGCCGATCGCACCACCCTGGCCGCCCTATCCTGGCGGCTGATCGAGCGGCCCAACTTCGGCTATGACTTCGGCGGCTACCTTGAAGGGGTGCAGGATCTCGGGCGCCTGAACCGCGCCCCGGACACCCTGATCATGATGAACGACAGCACCTGGTTCCCGACCCTGGCCAATGAGACCGTCATCCCCGAGATGGAGGCCAGCACCGCACAGTTCCTGGGTGCGCAGATGTTCGGGCGGCTCGACGGGCCCAACCGCAAGGGGCGCGGGCCGATGCTCGGGTCGTATTTCCTGATGTTCAAGGGCGCAGTACTGGGCCATCCGGCCTTCACCGGCTTCTGGGCCGACTACAAGCTGTCGTCGAACAAGGAGATCGTCCTGCGGCGCGGCGAACGTGCGCTGTCCGACCGGCTGATCGGGGCGGGCATTCCGGCGCAGGGCGTCTTTACCCGCGCGCGGTTTGGCGCGGTTCTCGACCGCCTCGGCCCGGCCGAATTGCACGATGCTTTGCGCTTTGCCATCTGCATGTCCCCTGAACTCGAATCGCGAAGGGCCGCCCATTGCGCCCTGCCGCACGCGCCCGGCCCGTGGGCAGACGAGGCGCGCGCCATCCTCGGGGCGGCGGCGGATGCCAAGAACTACATCGGTTCTGTGCCGCTGGTGGCGATCCGGCACATGGGGATGCCGTTCGTGAAGAAGAACAATGAAATGCACTATCAACGGGGGCGCCGCGCCCTGCTCGACGCCCTCGACGAAGGATTGATCCCCGGCTTCGACCCCATTGTGCACGCCGAACTGGAACGTCGGGTCGGCGCCCGGTCCGACGCCGGTCGCCGATCCGGCTAGCCCATGGTCACGCCGGCCGCGGCCATCTCCGCCTCGGCCGCGGCCAGCGAACCGTCAAGATCGATGGCGCGGCACAGATCGCGCCGCACCGTCACGTCGAAGCCCAGGCGCGCCGCATCCACCGCCGAATAATTCACGCAGAAATCCAGCGCCAATCCCACCAGCGTCAGCCGCCCGATCCCCCGGTTGCGCAGATACCCCTCCAAACCCGTGGGGGTCGTGTGATCGTTCTCGAAAAATGCCGAATAGCTGTCGATCGCCGGATTGAACCCCTTGCGGATGATCAGATCGCCATCAACCCGCAAATCGGGGTGAAACGCCGCGCCGTTGCTGCCCTGGACACAATGATCGGGCCATAGCACCTGCGCCCCATAGGGCATGTCGATCATCGCCATCGGCGCACGACCCGGATGGGACGAGGCGAACGACGAATGGCCCGCCGGATGCCAGTCCTGGCTCAGGATCACGGCATCGAACCCGTCCATCAGCGCGTTGATCCCCGGCACGATGTCATCGCCACCGGCCACGGCCAGCGCGCCACCGGGGCAGAAATCGTTCTGGACATCGATGACAAGAAGGGCGGAAAGGTCTGGCACGGCGGTCTCCTGCTCTGGGATGGGGGCATCCTACACGGGCGTCGCACAAACGAAAGCCCGCGATCTTGCGGGCCTGCCGCCAAAGGCGTATTCCGCCCCCATGTTCACCGTTGCCGCCCTCTATCGCTTCACCCGCCTCGATGCGCCCGCCAGCCTGCGCGCGCCGCTGGCCGACGTCTGCAACGCCCACGGCGTCAAGGGCATCCTGCTGCTGGCGCCCGAGGGCATCAACGGCACCATCGGCGGCACCCGGGCTGGCATCGACGCGGTGCTGGCGCATATCCGCACCCTGCCCGGCTGCGCCGATCTGGACTGGAAGGAAAGCACCGCCGCCGACATGCCGTTCCTGCGCATGAAGGTCCGCCTGAAGCGCGAGATCGTGACCATGGGCCAGCCCGACATCGACCCGGTGAACGCCACCGGAACCCACGTGGATGCCGCCGACTGGAACGCCCTGATCGACGCGCCCGACGTGGTGGTGATCGACACGCGCAATGCCTATGAAACGGCCATCGGCACGTTCCAGGGCGCCATCGACCCGGCCACCGAAAGCTTTGGCAGTTTCCCCGCCTGGTGGCAGGCCAACAGCGACCGCCTGCAGGGCAAGCGGATCGCCATGTTCTGCACCGGCGGCATCCGCTGCGAGAAATCTACCGCCTACCTGCGCGCCCAGGGCGTGCCCGAGGTGTTTCACCTGAAGGGCGGCATCCTGAAATACCTTGAAACCGTGCCCGAAAGCGAAAGCCGCTGGCAGGGCGAGTGCTTCGTCTTCGACCAGCGGGTCGCGGTCAAACACGGGCTGCAACAGGGCGATCACACGCTGTGCCACGGCTGCCGTCATCCGGTGTCGCCGGCAGAGCGCGAACACCCGGCGTACGAGCCCGGCGTCGCCTGCCCCCATTGCGCCGATACCCTCACCCAGACCGACCGCGCGCGGTTCCGCGAACGTCAACGCCAGATCGAACTGGCCCGCGCCCGCGGCGAACGCCACCTGGGCAGCTGACACCGCCGCGCGGCGTCACACGACATCGCGGCTTTTTCTTGCCGAAAATACTCGAAATCCCGCCCGCGCGCCGAAATCCGACGCTCAGGGGCGCAAGGCCACCCGTCCCGAATCGGTCAGCACGAAACATGACCGGCCCTCGAACACCGCAGCCGTCAGGGGCCGTCCGTATCCCGCTCCCGTATCCAGATCGACGCGGTTGCCGAAGTGCTCGGGCGCGTCCAGCGCGGTGTGGCCATGCACCACAAGACGTCCGTGGTCGGTGGAATCGTCCAGGAAACCCTGGCGGATCCAGACCAGATCATCCTCGACCTGCCGTGCCAACGGCACACCGGGCCGGATCCCGGCGTGGACAAGGATCAGCTCATCGGTCGTATGCATCAGCGGCAGATCGGCGATGAACGCGCGGTGCGACGCCGGCACCGACTCCAATGCCTCGGCATGGACGTCCTCCAGCGGACGCCGCTCGGGGCTGTCCACGCCATAGGATCGCACGGTCTCGGCCCCGCCCAATCGCGTATCGAACCATGGCAGGTCCGAACGCAGCCCCGGATCGCGGTAAGCGGGATCGTTCAGGAACTCCTGAAACATCCGGTCGTGGTTGCCTTTCAGCACGATCCAGGGCTGTCCGTCGGCGATCCCGTCGATCAGCAGGTCCAGAACGCCCCGGCTGTCCGGCCCGCGGTCGGTCAGATCGCCCAGATGCACGATCGGTGCGTCATGCGCGCCGGACCGGGCCCGGTCGGCGGCGATCCGGTCGTGGGCCGCCTCCAACATCGCACGTTGGCCATGAATGTCGCCAATGGCATAGATCGTCATCGCACCCTCCGTAAACACAGATCGGGGCGCCCGCACCGGACGCCCCGTCAACCCTCACCCCATGACGAACTGCAAGGGGCGGATCGCCTTGAACAATCCTGTCGCGGCCAGTTTGTCCAGCACTGCCTGCGGCGGCTGGTCATCCAGATACAGCAGCGCGATGGCATCCTTGCCGCGGGTTGACCGGCCGAGGGTGAAATTGGCGATGTTCACGCCGTTCTCGCCCATGGTCTGGCCCAGCGCGCCGATGATGCCGGGCTGGTCGTGGTTCGTGGTGTACAGCATGTGTTCGCCGATCTCGGCATCGATGGTGATGCCCTTGATCTGGATGAACCGCGGCTTGCCGTCGGAAAACACCGTGCCCGCGATGGAGCGTTCGCGCGTCGCGGTCTTGACCGTCAGCTTGACATAGCCGTCGAAGACGCCGGTCTTCTCCTGCGTGGTGGTCGAGATTTCGACACCGCGCTCCTTGGCCATCACCGGGGCCGAAACCATGTTCACGTCGGGGTTCGACGCCTGCATCACCCCGGCCATGACGGCGGCGTTCAGCGCGGCCGTGTTCATCTCGGACACCACGCCGTTATAGAGGATGTTCACCGCCTCGATGGGCTCATCGGTCATCTGGCCCACGAAGCTGCCCAGGTGCCCGGCCAGCTTCAGCCACGGCCCCATCACCTTGGCCTCCTCCGCCGTCACCGACGGCATGTTCAACGCGTTGCTCACCGCGCCGCTCAGCAGGTAATCCGACATCTGCTCGGCCACCTGCAACGCCACGTTCTCCTGCGCCTCGGTTGTCGCGGCGCCCAGGTGCGGCGTGACGACCACGCCCGGCAGGTTGAACAGCGGCGAGTCCGTCGCCGGTTCCTCGGCGAAGACGTCGAAACCCGCACCGGCCACATGGCCCGACCGGATCGCATCGGCCAGCGCGGCCTCGTCCACCAGGCCGCCGCGCGCGCAGTTGATGACGCGCACGCCCGGCTTCAGCTTGGCGATGTTCTTCGCCGACAGGATGTTGCGGGTCTTGTCGGTCAGCGGCACGTGGAAGGTGATGAAATCCGACTTGGCCAGCAGTTCGTCCAGATCGACCTTGCGCACGCCCAGTTGCACCGCCCGCTCCTCGCTCAGGAACGGATCATAGGCGATGACCTTCATCCGCAGGCCCAGCGCCCGGTCGATCACGATGGATCCGATGTTGCCGGCACCGATCACGCCCAGCGTCTTGGTGGTCAGCTCGACCCCCATGAAGCGCGACTTTTCCCACTTGCCGGCATGGGTGCTGGCGTTCGCCTCGGGGATCTGACGGGCCACGGCCATCATCAGGCTGATGGCATGTTCGGCGGTGGTGATCGAGTTGCCGAACGGCGTGTTCATCACGATCACGCCCTTTTTCGAGGCGGCCGGAATCTCGACGTTGTCGACCCCGATCCCGGCGCGGCCGATCACCTTGAGGTTGGTGGCGGCCTCCAGAACCTTGGCCGTCACCTTGGTGGCGCTGCGGATGGCAAGACCGTCGTATTCGCCGATCACGGACAACAGCTTGTCCTTGTCCTTGCCGATGGACGGATCGAAGGTGACGTCGATGCCGCGATCGCGAAAGATCTGCACGGCGGTTTCGGACAGCTTGTCGCTGACGAGGACTTTGGGGGCCATGACTGGCACTCCTTCAGGAAAAAAGGGAAATTCGGAACGGCACCCGGCGGTCGGACACGGCCCGTTCCGGGCCGCGGCGAAGACGCCGGGCGCCCTTTGGTCAGGCGGCGGCGCGTTCGGCGTGATACGCCCATTCGATCCAGGGCATCAGCGCGGCAACATCGGCGGTTTCGACCGTGCCCCCGCACCAGATCCTGAGCCCCGGAGGCGCATCGCGATAGGCCCCCACATCCAGCGCGACGCCTTCCGCCTCCAGACGCTTGGCGACCGCCTTGGCAAAGGCCGCGCCGTCCAGCCCATCGGGCGTGGCAAACGTCAGACAGACCGATGTGTTGCTGCGGTTTTCGGGATCCCTGGCAAGGAAATCGATCCAGTCGTGCCGGCCGACAAACTCTGCAACCGCGGCGGCGTTGGCATCCGCCCGCGCCATCAGCCCCTTCAACCCGCCGACCGTGCGCGCCCAATCCAGCGCCAGCAGGTAATCCTCGACGCACAGCATCGACGGCGTGTTGATCGTCTCGCCGCGGAAAATCCCCTCGATCAGCTTGCCGCCCTTCGTCAGGCGGAAGATCTTGGGCAGCGGCCAGGCGGGGGCATAGGATTCAAGCCGTTCCACCGCACGCGGGCTCAGGATCAGCATGCCGTGCGCCGCCTCGCCGCCCAGCACCTTCTGCCAGGAGAACGTGGTCACATCCAGCTTGTCCCACGGCAGATCCTGCGCGAACGCGGCGCTGGTCGCATCGCAGAACGTCAGCCCCTTGCGGTCGGCCGGAATCACATCGCCCGACGCGACCCGCACACCCGAGGTGGTGCCGTTCCAAGTGAAGCACACGTCATTGTCGTAATTCAACGCGGCCATGTCGACGATCTCGCCATAGGGCGCCTCGTGCACCGTGGCCTCGATCTTCAACTGCTTGACCACATCCGTGACCCACCCGGCCCCGAAACTTTCCCAGGCGACCATCTCGACCGGCCGCTCGCCCAGCATCGTCCACATCGCCATCTCGAAGGCACCGGTGTCGGACGCGGGCACGATGCCGATCCGATAGCCCTCCGGCACCCCGAGGATCTCGCGCGTGCCGTCGATCGCCGCCACCAGCTTGGCCTTGCCGATCGGCGCACGGTGCGACCGGCCCAGCGGCGCGCCGGACAGGTTGTTCAGATCGTATACGGGAGGTTTGGCACAGGGGCCGGACGAAAAGCGCGGATTGGCCGGCCGCGTTGCCGGGGTATCGATAGCCATCGGTGGTATCCTCACAGATATATGCGCCGCGTTGGGGCGGCGTGTCCCACCTGTCGCAGTATCCCCACATCACGAAGCCGGCAAGACACAAAATGACGCGAATGCGCGCGCCACGGGGCAGTCGCGCCGGCTTCTCATTGACGAAAATACTCCCTGCGGAGCATCCACCACTGGCCAACAGGGCCGCCGCATGCTTTTCAGGCGCCGCATCTGAAGAAGGTCCCGACCATGTTCGCCGTCACCCTGATCACCTCGCCCGCCGCGCCGTCACTCGATCCGGCGCTGGCCGATTCGCTGCGCAACGCCTGGGGCGGCGGTGATCTGCAATGGCTGGCACCCGATGAGGCGGCGGAGTTTCCCGTGCAACACCGCCCCCCGAACATCGATGCGGTGCGCGAGGATCTGCGGGGCCACGGTGTCGACATCACGATCCAGCCGGCCGCCGGACGGCGCAAGGCGATCCTGCTGGCCGACATGGATTCGACCATGATCCGCCAGGAATGCATCGACGAACTGGCCGACGAGGCGGGCGTCGGCGCCCGTGTCGCCGACATCACGGCGCGCGCCATGAACGGCGAGTTGAACTTCGAATCGGCTTTGCGGGCGCGCGTGGCGTTGTTGAAGGGATTGCCGGAACACGTCATCACCCAGGTTCTGGCGACGCGCATCCACCTGATGCCCGGCGGGCCGGTCCTCTTGGCCACTATGAAGGCGAACGGCGCCTATACGGCGCTGGTATCCGGCGGCTTCACGGCATTCACGGCGGCCATTGCCGCGACCCTGGGATTCGATGAACATCGCGCCAACACGTTGATCGCAGAGGACGGCGTCCTGACCGGCGAGGTCGGCGAACCGATCCTCGGCAAACAGGCCAAGCTCGACTCGCTGCACCGGATCTGTGCCGCGCGGGGCCTTGCGCCACGGGATGTGCTGGCGGTCGGCGACGGCGCCAACGATCTGGCGATGCTGAGTGCCGCGGGCGCCGGGGTTGCGCTGCATGCCAAACCGGCCGTGGCCGCGCAGACAAGGCTGCGGATCGACCACGGCGACCTGACCGCCCTGCTGTATCTGCAAGGCTATGCGCAAAGCGAATTCGTACAGCCCTGACGCGCGTGCGGCGGGTCGGCCCATCAACAAAGAATCCGGCCCCCGTCAGCCCCACAATTCGGGTTGCGGCGGATGCACGCCGCGATCGTCAAAACGCAACGGATCTTCGCGGTCTTCGGACAACAGAAGCGGGCCGTCCAGATCGGTGAACGCGGCCCCCTGCGCCAGCAGGACCGCCGGTGCCATGGCAAGGGACGAGCCGACCATGCAACCGACCATCACGCCAAAACCGCCCGCGCGAGCGGCATCGCGCAGGGCCAGCGCTTCGGTCAGGCCGCCGGTCTTGTCCAGCTTGATGTTGACCAGGTCGTATTTCCCCTTCAGGTCGGCCAGGCTGTTGCGATCATGGCAGGATTCATCGGCACAGACCGGCAGCGGCCGAGCGATTTCACCCAGCATCCCGTCTTCGCCCGCCGGCAACGGTTGTTCCACCAGCTTGACCCCAAGACGCAGCAGATGAGGCGCGAGGTCGGCGTAGACCTCGGCGCTCCAGCCTTCGTTGGCATCGACGATGATCGCCGCGTCCGGTGCACCTTCGCGCACCGCTTCGAGGCGGGCCATGTCATCGGGCGTGCCCAGCTTGATCTTCAGGATCGGGCGCTTGGCGTGTTTCGCCGCCGCCGCCCGCATCCTGTCGGGCGTGTCCAGCGACAGGGTAAAGGCGGTGATTTCGGGCCCCGGCGCAGGCAGGCCCGCCAGCTCCCAAACCCTTTTGCCGGTGGATTTCGCCCAATGGTCCCACAGGGCGCAATCGACGGCGTTGCGCGCCGCGCCGGGCGGCAGTGCCGATTGCAGCGCCGCGCGGGTGATATCGGGCGAAAGACCTTCTATCTGGGCCGCCACCATCTCCAGCGTCTCGCCATAGCGCGCATAGGGCACGCATTCGCCCCGTCCGTTCACGCCATCGCGGACCAGATGAGCGGTCAGCACCTTCGCCTCGGTGCGCGATCCGCGCGAGATCGTGAAGACCTCGGCCAGTTGGAAGGTGTCGGCGGTCACTGTCAATGTCACGGCGTGGTCATCCCCTGTGGTTGCAAAGTGGTTTCGGCCAGCATGGCCGATGACGCGCTCAGATCGCGTTCAGCGCATCGACCAGGCGCGCGGCCCCCATGCGATAGGGGTCGACCGTGGGCAGGCCGATCCGCGCCTCGACCTCCTCCAGATACCGTTTCGCCTCATCCTCGCCATAGGCCTTGGTGTTGATCGACACGCCGGTGATCCGCGCCTTCGGATTGGCGATCCGCGCCAGCGGCAGCGCAGTGTCGCGCAGCACCTCAAGCGTCGGAAGGTCGTAGTCGGGCAACCCGCGCATGTGGGTCCGGCTGGGTTCGTGGCACATCACCATCGCGTCGGGTTGCCCGCCATGGATCAGCGCCATGGTGACGCCGGAAAACGAGACGTGGAACAGGCTGCCCTGCCCTTCGATATGGTCCCAGTGGTCGGCATCGTTGTCAGGGGTCAGCCATTCGACCGCGCCCGCCATGAAATCGGCGACCACCGCATCCAGAGGCACGCCGTTGCCGGTGATCAGGATGCCGGTCTGTCCGGTGGGGCGGAACGTCGATTTCAGGCCGCGCGCCCGCATTTCGGCATCCATGGCCAGGCCGGTATACATCTTGCCGACGGAACAATCGGTGCCGATGGCCAGACACCGCTTGCCCGTGCGCCGTTTCCCGTCGGCGATGGGATAGGTGTCGGTCGGGACACGCACATCGTGCAGGGTGCGCCCGTTCGCCTGCGCCGCCGCCGCAAGGTCGGGTTCGTGGCGCAACAGGTTGTGCAATCCGGCGGCCACATCGAACCCCATCTCGATACCCTGTTTCAGAACCGCCTTCCATGCCGGCGAAATCACGCCGCCCCGGTTGGCGACGCCCACGACGATGGTCTTCACTCCGGCTGCCTTCGCCTGTTCCAGCGTCATGTCCGGCAATCCCATGTCGGCGCCGCACCCCGGCAGGCGGAACTGACCGCGCGCCGCGTCGGGGTTCCAGTCGCGGATGCCCTGCGCCACCTTCGCGGCCAGATGATCGGGCGCGTCGCCAAGAAACAGCAGATAGGGGGTGTGGATCACGTCGGCGTCCTTTCGCGTCGGGTTCGTCGCGGGGAGCCTAACGGTTTTGACGTTCGTCGGAAGGGGGGAAACGGAAGAAACCGGCAACCGGGGGCCCGGCGGGAAAAAATGCTGCGCGCGCGAAGGCGAAGGGATTGCAAGCGTGCGCGTAACAACCTAACCACAAAGGACCGCCCGATGAAATAATATTGCGAGCCGCCATGTCCTTCCGCACCCAACCCGCCCCCATCGCCCGCCCCAGCCGCTGTCACCTGTTCGGCCCCGGTTCCCGCCCCGCCATCTTCGAGAAGATGGCCGCATCGGCGGCGGATGTTTTGTGCATCGACCTCGAGGATTCGGTCTCCCCCGCCGACAAGGACAGCGCGCGCGCCAACGTGATCGCGGCGATCAACGACATCGATTGGGGGTCCAAGACGTTGTGCGTGCGGATCAACGGGCTGGACACCCCGTTCTGGTATCGCGACGTGATCGACATCCTGGAACAAACCGGCGGGCGGCTGGACCTGATGATGATCCCCAAGGTCGGCTGCGCGGCAGATGTCTATGCCGTCGACGCGTTGGTGTCGGCGGTGGAAACGGCCAAGGGGCATGACAAGCGCGTCGGACTTGAGGTGATCATCGAAACGGCAGCGGGCATCGCCCATGTCGAGGAGATCGCGGCCTCATCCCCCCGATTGCAGAGCATGAGCCTGGGCGCCGCCGATTTCGCCGCGTCCATGGGGATGCAGACCACGGGCATCGGCGGCACGCAGGAAAATTACTACATGCACCGGGACGGCGCGAAATACTGGTCCGATCCGTGGCACTGGGCGCAGGCCGCCATCGTCGCGGCGTGCCGGACCCACGGCGTTCTGCCGCTGGACGGGCCGTTTGGCGATTTCTCCGACGACGACGGGTTCCGCGCGCAGGCGCTGCGCTCGGCCACGCTGGGCATGGTCGGCAAATGGGCGATCCATCCGAAACAGGTCGCGCTGGCCAACGAGGTGTTCACGCCGTCAGAGGCCGCGGTCGCCGAGGCGCGCGAGATCCTTGCGGCCATGGAAAAGGCCCGCGCCGAAGGCCAGGGCGCCGCGGTCTACAAGGGCCGCCTGGTCGATATCGCGTCGATCCGGCAGGCTCAGGTAATCGTGACTCAATCCGACATGATCGGCCGCCAGGCATGACCGGTCGCGCGTTGCACTTTGGCGATGGAGACGACATATAACGGGACAAGGCCACACCGATGACGTGGCCGTGTCACGGAGGGCGTCGATGACCACTTATCTCGAATTCGAAAAGCCGCTTTCGGCAATCGAGGGCAAGGCCGAGGAACTGCGCGCCATGGGCCGCGCCAACGGCGAGATGGACGTGGAAAAAGAGGCCGCCGCGCTGGACCGCAAGGCGGCGGATATCCTCAGGGATCTCTACAAGACGCTCAGCCCATGGGCAAAATGCCAGGTCGCGCGCCATCCCGCGCGCCCCCATTGCCGCGACTATATCGACCATCTGTTCACCGAATACACGCCGCTGGCCGGGGATCGGAACTTTGCCGACGATCTGGCCGTGATGGGCGGTCTTGCGCGGCTCGACGGCCGGCCGGTGGTGGTCATCGGCCATGAAAAGGGCCACGACACACGTTCGCGGCTGGAACACAATTTCGGCATGGCCCGCCCCGAAGGCTATCGCAAGGCGATCCGGCTGATGGATCTGGCCGACCGCTTCAACCTTCCGGTGGTGTCGCTGGTGGACACGCCCGGTGCCTATCCCGGCAAGGGCGCCGAGGAACGCGGCCAGTCCGAGGCGATTGCACGCTCGACCCAGCGCTGTCTGCAACTGGGTGTGCCGCTGATCAGCGTCATCATCGGCGAAGGCGGATCGGGCGGTGCGGTGGCCTTTGCCACGGCCTCGCGCCTGGCCATGCTGGAACATTCGATCTATTCGGTGATCTCGCCCGAAGGCTGTGCCTCGATCCTGTGGCGCGACGCCGAGAAGATGCGCGAAGCGGCCGAGGCCCTGCGCCTGACCGCGCAGGATCTGAAGAAGCTGGGCGCCATCGACCGGATCATCCCCGAACCCATGGGCGGCGCACAACGCGATCCCGTCAGCGCCATCGAATCGGTGGGCAAGGCCGTGCTGGCCATGCTGGACGAGATGAAGGGCATGGACCGCGCCGCCATCGTGAACGAGCGGCGCCAGAAGTTCCTGAACATCGGATCGAAGGGCCTGGCGGCCTGATCATCACCAGGCCCGGCGCCACCCCGGGCCCGGGCCCGTTCCCGTTGCCAGCCGATTGCGTCGCGGTGGATCCGGGGCAATCGGGCCTGCTGACCGGCGTCAGTCGTCGCCCTTGGCGATGAACCCGGCTTCGGCCATCAACGCATCCGAACGGGTTTCGACGGCCTGTTCAAGGCTGGTCATGAACGCCGCCCGCGGCAGGCCGGGCGGAATGGGGTCGAGGAACTCGACCACCGCCACCCCCGGCTTGCGATAGACCCCGCGCCGCGGCCAGAACAGCCCGACGTTGCAGGCCGCAGGCACGCACGGCTGGTCCAACTGCTGATACAGAACTGCCGTGCCGGCCTTGTAGGGGGCGCGGCTTCCCGGTGCCGTGCGCGTGCCTTGGGAATAGATGATCAACTGGCCGGGTTCGGCCCGTCCCTTGTCCACGTCGCGCTTCATCTTGGCGATGGCGCGGCCGCGTTCGCCGCGCCGGACCGGCACACATCCGATCCGCAGCGCGAACCATCCCAGGATCGGCGCATAGCGCAGTTCGTCCTTCATGATGAACCGGCCGGCGGGAACCGAGTTGAAGATCATGATGATGTCCAGGAAGCTCTGGTGTTTGGCGGCGATCACGCAGGGATAATCGGGCGCGATGCCCCGCACTTCGGAGTGCAGGCCGATCATCCAGCGCGCGCTCCACCGCACCCAGTTGCAATAGGCCTGACACGCGGCCCGCGCGCCACGGGGGCTGAACAGCGCCCATGGCAGATAGAACAGGCCGATCAGCGGCATCGCGATATACATCGAAAGGTTGAACAGAAGCGAACGCAACCATTGGATCGCATAGGTCATCAGGTGATCCCTTTCAGGGCTTTCATGGCCGCAAGCCGGGTCGACCAGAAGGCGATGAACGCCGCCAGAACCGGCACCACCAGGGGCGCCAGCCAGCCGGCCCCGCTGAACCCCAGACCGGTCAGAAACCCGCCGGCCACTTCGGCATCGGGCAACAGCGACACCGCGATCATGGCCAGCGCGGTGCCAACGGCCGCGCCGCCCAGCGCGCGCAGGGTAAAGCGGCGCACGAAGGCCCGCGCGATATAACTGTCGCGCGCACCGACCAGGCGCAGCACGCGGATCACCTGGGCGTTGGCCGACAGGGCGGAATTGGCCGCCAAAGTGATCATCGCCACCATCGTCGCCGCGATCAGCGCCATGGCGGCCAGCGCCATCAGGTTCAGCCGCCCCGCCGCCGCGACCAGGGGGCGGCGCCAACGGGTGTGATCGTCCAGCACCGCGCCCGGCGCTTCGGCCTTCAAGCGCAAGCGCAATCCCTCGGCGTCGTATCCCGCGCCCGTCTCGAACACCTCGATCAGTTGCGGGATCGGCAGGGTTTCCACCGGCAATTCCGGGCCGAACCACGGCGCGAGCAGCGCGCGTTGCTCGGCCGGATCCAGCGCGCGGGCGGTTTTCACACCGGGGGTCGAGGTCAGCACCCGCAGCGCCGCCTTGGTCTGAACCTCCATCTGTGCGTCGGGCGCCGAAATCCGCACGGTCGAGGTCTGCGCCAACTCGCCCGACCACCGGTCGGCCAGCCGCGCGGTGGCCAGTGCCAGCGCCAGGGCGAACACCGCCAGAAACGCCATGGCGCCGCCGGTGAACAATGTCAGTTGCGCCGTGAACCCCGAGGGCGGCACCGCCCGGTCGGCGCGCGGATCGCCCTGGATGACGGACAGGATTTCGGCAGCAAGCTTCACAGGTCCGCCCCCGCCAGTTGCAGCCGCCGGTCCTTGATGCGCAGCACGCGGGCGGCGATCTGGGCCTTGGTCTGGCGGATCAGGTTCAGATCGTGGGTCGCGATCAGGATCGTCTTGCCCATGCGGTTCAGTTCGATCAGCAACGTCAACAGGCGCAGCGACATCTCCCAATCCAGGTTGCCCGTGGGTTCATCGGCCAGGATCACGTCGGGCGACATCACGACGGCGCGAGCCAGGGCCGCACGCTGCCGTTCCCCCCCCGACAGTTGCGGCGGCAGGGCACCCGTCCGTCCCGACAGGCCGACCCAGGCGAGAAGGTCGCGCAATTCCTGCATGTTCGCCTCGGTGCTCTGGCCGGACACGGTCAGCGGCAGCGCGACGTTTTCCAGCAGCGGCAAATGATCCAGGAACGCGCAATCCTGATGCACCACGCCGACCCGACGCCGCACCTGCGCCACGCCGTCGCGCCCGATCCGGTCGGCGGGACGTCCGAAGATCGTGACCTGACCGCTGGTCGCCATCAGTTCCATGTAACACAGTTTCAAAAGCGTCGTCTTGCCCGCCCCCGATGGCCCGGTCAGGAAATGGAACGACCCGGCCGCGAGTTTAAGGGTGATGTTCGACAGCAGGTCTTCGGCGCCATAGCGATAGCTGACGTCATGCAATTCGATCAAGTTGGCCCCCGGGCGCGCGTTCTTTCGGCATTGACACCTTCTGCCTGACATATGCAGGTGTTTCAATCATGTGACACCACGATCGCCAATCTGCACCGGGTCGTCTTGCCAAGCGGCGCACACCTGTCATTGTATACATCGGAAATGGGTAGGGAAAAAGGGCTTGGGATGCGGCTGATCTGCCCGAATTGCGCGGCACAATACGAGGTCGATGTTTCGATGATCCCGCCCGAGGGACGCGACGTGCAATGTTCGTCGTGCGGTCACGCATGGTTTCAGCCCCGCCAGTCCAGCGAAGAGAACATCGCCGACGCAGAAGGCGTGAGCGAACCCGCCCCGCCCCGGCAAGATCCGCCGCGCCCGGCGCCCGAACCCGCGATTGGCGACGATATCGACGACGATCCGGATGAAGATGAAACCGACGTCCCCGCCGCGGGGCCGGTCATGGACGTGACCCCGCCGCAACCCCGGCCGCTGGATGCCAGCGCACGCGCCGTCCTGCGCGAAGAGGCCCTGCGCGAGGCCGAAGCGCGACGTCGCGACGCCCCCGGACCCATGGAAACCCAGACCGACCTGGGCCTTGAAGACGGCGGACGGCGGACGCGCCGCAGTGCGCCGGCCGAACCCGCCACACAACCGGCCGCATCCGTGACCGACGACGCACCCGCCGATCACGCCGACGACGCACCCGCCGATCACACGGACGCCGCGATTGCCGCCGCCCTGTCGGGATCGCGCGGTGAACTGCTGCCCGACATCGAGGAAATCAACTCGACCCTCACCGCCACGTCGGATCGCCACAGCACTGCCGAATCCGACGACGGTGGCGACGATCCCGACACCAGCGGCCGCAGCGCGTTTCGCATCGGTTTTCTGGGGGTCCTGTGCGTGCTGGCGGTGCTGGCGTTGCTTTACGTGTTCGGCCCGTCGCTGGCCCAGGCGGTTCCGGCCCTCGCGCCGGCGGTCGGTGCCTATCTTGACATGGCCAATGGTGTTCTCGATGGGTTGCAGGCCGGAATGGGCAGCGTTGTCGATCAGCTCAACGGCCTCCTGGGCACGCAGTCGGCCGGTTAAGAGGTCGTTTCGTCCACCCCGCCGCCCGCGTCGCGCGCCGCGACATCGCCTCAGAAGCGATCCAGCAGACGTTTGAGGTAATCCAGCTCCTGTTCCGACCGGGTGCGATCGCCCGAGCGGCGCCGGATCTCGCCCAGCAATTCCTCGGCCCGACGATACACGTCCTCGCCCGGCGGCAAGGGCTGATCGCTGCCGATCTGCCCCTGTGCGCCGGCTTCACGCCCCAGCGGATCGCGCTGCCGACCTTCGGAGTCACCCCGTGTCGCGGTCTCGCCGCGCTGCTCCTGACCCGGCTGGCCCTGGGTCCGCGCCTCGGCCTCGTCGAGGTTGCGGATGCCTTCGCGCAGGGCCTCCATGGCATCGGACTGGCGGTCCAGCGCCGCGGCGTTGTCACCGTCGCGCAGCGCCTGTTCGGCCCCCTCCATCGCGCGGTCGGCACGGCCCAGCGCATCGCGCGCCGCGTCCCCTTCCGGCGTGCCGGCCCCGGGCATGGTGCCGCGCTGGCGGTTCAGCTCGTCGCGCAGCGCGCGCTGGCGGTCGGCGAGGTCGCGCCCTTGGCCTTGGCCTTGGCCCTCCGGCATCGTGCCGGTTCCGCTCTGGCCATCGCCCTGCGGCCCCGGTGCCTCACCCCGGTCGCCCTGCCCGGCGCCGGGGTCGAACTGTTCCTGCAGATCGCGGAACGCCTCGTCGGACAGATCCTGCTGATCGCGCAGCGTCTCGCGCAACTCCTGCGTCGCACGTTCGCCGGCGCCCTGCTGGCCTTCGCCGCCCTGCCCCTGGGTGACCTGCATGTTCTCCATCAGTTGCTGAAGCTGCTCCAGAAGCTGCTGGGCCTCGGCCATGCGGCCCTGCTCCATCAACTCCTGAATGCGGTCCATCATCTGCTGGATCTGGTCCTGGGTGATTTCCTGCGTCTCGCCTTCGGGCGCCTGATCGCCGTCTTCCGATTGCTCGGCCAGTTGCTGCATGTAGTCCTGGGTCGCCTCGCGCAGCTCCTGCATCAGCGCCGCGATCTCCTCGTCCGAGGCGCCGTTGCGCATCGCCTCTTCCAGCCGCTCGCGGGCGCGCTTCAGCCGCTCCATCGCGTCGGCCAGATCACCGTATTCCAGCTGTTCGGCCAGCGCCCACAGGTCTTCGGCGATGGCGTCCTGCACGTCGCCCGACAAACTGGCATGGACCAGGTGCGTCTCCAGCCGCTCGACCGTGCGCCGCAGCTTCAGCGCCGTCGTTTGCGACCGGAACACGTCTTGCGGCACCCACGACACCGCGCGCAGCACCTGTGCCACCCGCGGCGCATTGGACTTTGCCCACAGAAGATCGCGACGCTGCTCGACGATGGCCTTGGCCATGGGATCGAAGAACCGCAAACCGCCCAGGTTCTCGGCCACGGGCGCGCTCTGCCCGATCTGGCCCAGGGCATCCGTCACCTCGAATCGGATCGTGACCGGCAGGTTCGCCCAGGGGTGGCGCGAGAAATCGTCGACCAGCACCTGTTCGAAAGCGGTGCGGTTGCCGGTGATCGGCATCGCCAGATCGACGACGATGGCATCGCGCGCGTCGGGCTCCGCCGTCAGCCCCCAGGTGCGATCGACCGCCGCAAGATCCAGCGTGATCGTCGCCTTGCCCGCCTGCACGCCGTAATCATCCTCGGCGGCAAAGGGTTGACGGAATTCGCCATCGGCCTTGCGCTCGGCCGGGCCGACCGCGGCAACAGCGGGGCCGAGGTCGGGGCGCATCACCACGTCCCAACGGCGCCCGCCCGGACCCGAGATTTCGACGCGTCCACTCTGGCGCACCTGGAACGATTGCGCGACCTCCGGCGCCCCGACACCTTCCCCGCCCGCCGGATCGTCTCCGCCACCCGACACGGTTTCGTCCAGCGTCAGGCGGCCGATTTCACCATAAAGGCGCACCGTCATCCGGCTGTCCTGGGGCACCTCGACGGTGCCGGACAGGTCGGCCAGATACAGCGACGGCTTGCCGGTATAGGCCGGCGGCTCGATCCAGCCCTCCCACGACGGGCCCGCCGCCTGGGCCTGCCCCGCGCCGGGGCCGAGGTGGGCGACGCTGGCGATGCGCCAGACCGACCCGAAGACGACGGCGACGGCAAGGATCAGAAGGGCCGCATAGCGCAGCGCGAACGGATCGCGCGCCGCGATCCGCAGGTCGGGACGAACGGCACGCGCCGCCCGCAACCGCGCCGTCATCCGCGCGATATGGGCGCGCCACACGGCCTCGGACGCCGGATCGCCGGCACCGATCGCCTGCGTATCGCCAATGGTCTGGATCGGCCGCCCCGGCAACGTCGCATCCAGCAGGTCCCGCGCCTCGGCCCATGTCGGCATTGCGAAACGACGCAGGCCGTTTGCGAACAACCCCAGAACGGCCGCCGCCAAGGCGATCCCCGCGCCCCATGTCACCTCGACCGGCACCACGTCATGCAGGCCCAGCATCAGCGCACCGATCGCGGCCATCAGCACCGACCACACGGGCCAGAAGCATCGCGTGATCCGCTCGGCCCACAGGCCGGCAAGGGTCAGCCGCATGGGACGGCGCAGCGCGGCCATTGCGGGACTGGTTCGGGTCGGATCGCTCATGAAACCCCGTTCGGATGCCTTGGCGCGGGATCGTCCCGCGTCACAGCCATTTCGGGATGGTATCGCGGTTCAGCATTTCGTCAAAGTCCGGGCGGGCGCGTATGACGGCGAATTGATCGCCGCTGACCAGGACTTCGGGCACCAGCGGGCGCGAGTTGTATTCCGACGACATGACGGCACCGTAAGCCCCCGCAGTGCGGAACGCGACACGCTCTCCCGCCTTCACCTCGGCCATGGGGCGCTGGCGGGCAAAGGTATCGCCGCTTTCGCAGATCGGACCGACCACGTCATAGACGACCGACGGCGCGCCCGGCGCGGCCTCGTTCAGCGGCACGATGTCGTGGTGGGCGCCATACATCGCCGGGCGGATCAGATCGTTCATTGCCGCGTCGAGGATCAGGAAGGTGCGGTCTTCGCCCTCCTTCACATAGATCGTCTCGGACACCAGCACCCCGGCATTGCCCGCGATCAGGCGACCCGGCTCGATCTCGATCGCGCAGCCCAGGTCGCCCAGAACGTCACGCACCATGGCGCCGTAATCCGACGGCAGCGGCGGCACCTCGTTCGACCGGGTATAGGGGATGCCAAGGCCGCCCCCCAGGTCCAGCCGCCGGATGTCGTGGCCGTCGGCGCGCAACTCCAGGGTCAGCGCGGCCAGCTTGCGATAGGCCTGCTCGAACGGGGCCAGATCGGTCAGCTGGCTGCCGATATGCACATCGATGCCGACGATCTGCAGGCCCGGCATGGTGGCGGCATGGCGATAAACCTCGCGCGCGCGCGAGATGGGGATGCCGAACTTGTCCTCCTTGCGGCCGGTCGCGATCTTCTCATGGGTCTTGGCGTCCACGTCGGGGTTCACCCGCACGGCGATGGGCGCGACCACCCCCAATTCCAGCGCGACGGCGTTCAGAACCGCCATCTCGGGCTCGCTTTCGACGTTGAACTGGCGGATCCCGCCTTCCAGCGCCAGACGCATCTCGGCCGCCGTCTTGCCGACACCGGAAAACACGATCCGGTCGCCGGGGATTCCCGCGGCGATCGCGCGGCGGTATTCGCCCCCCGACACCACGTCCATGCCCGCCCCGAGATCACCCAGCAGCTTCAGCACGGCGAGGTTGGAATTGGCCTTCATCGCGTAACAGACCAGGTGGTCCATCCCCGCCAACGCGTCGTCCAGCAGCCGGAAATGTCGCGTCAGGGTGGCGGCGGAATAGCAATAGAACGGCGTGCCGACGGCCGCCGCGATGTCGTCCAGCGCGACATCCTCGGCCATCAACCGCCCGTCACGATAAAGGAAATGATCCATGCCGCCCCCAAATACACCCCGACTGCTGATACCAGACCCACCGGCGGACACAACGCGCGACGCGGGTCTTCTTACTGACCGAAATACTCCCGCCGGAGGCTCCGCCCCCTCGGATCGCGCCCGGCGCGCCTTTTGGGCACTAGGGCGCGACCCGCGTGCGCAAAAACAGGTAGAGCGGTAGCCCGCAACTGACCCCGATGCAGAATGTCGCCGGAATCGCGATCAGCGCGCTCCAGTTCCGGCGCACCGCCACCTCGGCCAGGATCCAGACCGTCAGCGTTATGGCGGCGATGGTCAGATCCCAGGTCAGTCCCGTGGTCGAGGCATTGACATACCAGGCGTCGATCAGCCCGGACAATCCGCCGCCGGTCTCGACCATATGGGTCACGAACCAATACATCGGATGGACCGCCCCCCAGATCGCAAGCCCGAGGTAAAGCCATCGCAGGGGCGAGATGCGGGTCATCGCGTCATCCTTGATGCCGGGCGCGGTGCGGATCAGAGCGTTGTCGTCACACCGATCCGGGCGTCGCCGCTGACCGTGACGCCGTTTTCGGGCGTCGCGGCCTCCGGCTTGAACGGCGGCGCGTCGGCGCCGCAGGCCGACAGCAGGGCAAGGGCGGCGGTCAGGAATAGGGTCGTGCGCATGTCATCACCTTCTGGTCCGGGCGCGGCGGGATCCGTCCCGGCGCCATTCATCGATACCTGTTTCCGCGCCGCGGGCAAGCCGCGGCCGGCCGTCAATCGGCGGCAAGCCGCGCGCGCCAGCGCGCCACCTGCGCGCGCACCTGCTCCGGTGCCGTCCCGCCATAGGAGGTGCGCGAGGCGACCGAATTGTGCACGCCCAGCACGCCGAACACGTCTTCGGTGATCGCCGCGTGAACGCCCTGCATGTCCGCCAGCGTCAGGTCGGGCAGATCGCATCCCTTCCCCTCGGCCAGCGCGACCAGTGCGCCGGTGACGTGGTGCGCGTCGCGGAACGGCATGTTCAACGCCCGCACCAGCCAGTCGGCCAGATCCGTGGCGGTGGAAAACCCGGACCCGGCGGCGGCTTCCAGGGCCGGGCGGTTGGCGGTCATGTCCTTGACCATCCCCTCCATCGCGGCCAGCGCCAGCATCAGCGAATCGGCGGCGTCGAAGGTCTGTTCCTTGTCTTCCTGCATGTCCTTGGAATAGGCCAGCGGCAGACCCTTCATCACGGTGAACAACGCCACCTGCGCGCCCATGATCCGACCGATCTTGGCGCGGATCAGCTCGGCCGCGTCGGGGTTCTTCTTTTGCGGCATGATCGACGATCCGGTGGAAAACCGGTCGGACAGGGCGACAAACCGGAATTGCGCCGATGACCAGATCACCAGTTCCTCGGCAAAACGCGACAGGTGCATCGCGCAGATCGTCGCTGCGCCCAGGAATTCGAGCGCGAAATCGCGGTCAGCCACGGAATCCAGTGAATTGGCGGTGGGCCGATCGAACCCCAGGGCTTTCGCCGTCATCTCGCGGTCGATGGGAAAGCTGGTTCCGGCCAGGGCGGCCGCGCCCAGGGGTGATTCGTTCAGGCGGGCCCGCGCATCGCGAAACCGCGACACATCCCGGCCCAGCATTTCGACATAGGCCATCATGTGATGCCCCCATGTCACCGGCTGCGCCGTCTGCAGGTGGGTGAAACCGGGCATCACCCAATCGGCGCCGGCCTCGGCCTGTGTCAGCAGGGCACGCTGCAACGCCTCGCAGCCCGTGATCGCGGCATCCATCTGGTCACGCACCCACAGCTTGAAATCCGTCGCCACCTGGTCGTTGCGCGACCGGCCGGTGTGCAGCCGTCCCGCCGGTTCGCCGACGATCTGTTTTAGACGCGCCTCGACGTTCATGTGGATGTCTTCCAGCGCGGTCGAGAATTGAAACGTTCCGCCCTCGATCTCTGACAACACCGTGAGAAGCCCTTCACGGATCGCCGCCGCATCGCTATCGGTGACGATGCCCGTGGCCGCCAGCATGGCGGCATGGGCGCGCGATCCGGCGATGTCCTGCCGCGCCATCCGCTGGTCGTACGAGATCGAGGCATTGATCGCCTCCATGATCGCGTCCGGCCCGGCGGCAAAGCGCCCGCCCCACATCGCGTTCGATGTCTTGTCGGTCATGGAGGCCCCCTTGGTGATGAAATCCGCTGTCTTGTCCGCGCTGCTTTATACGGGCCTTGCCCTGTCTGCAAATGCTGCCGATGTCGATGTGCTGAACGCGCTGCGCGACGGCGACATGAAGAAGCTGAACTTCCATTCCGAACCGAAGGACGTATCGGCACAGGCGTTCAGCGATCCCGACGGGGGCGAACACCGGCTGGCCGATTGGCAGGGCAAGATTGTTCTGCTGAACTTCTGGGCCACCTGGTGCGCGCCCTGCCGCCATGAGATGCCGGCGCTGGACGCCTTGCAGAAACAGCTGGGCAGTGACGATTTCGAGGTCGTGACCCTGGCAACCGGGCGCAACGCCGTGCCCGCCATCGAACGTTTCTTCGACGAGGTGGGCGTGACGTCCCTGCCGATCCTGCTGGATGCGAAACAGGCGGTGGCGCGCGAAATGGCCGTTCTGGGCCTGCCGATCACCGTGATCCTGGACCGCGAGGGCCGCGAGATCGCCCGCCTGCGCGGTGACGCCGACTGGAACAGCGACAGCGCCCGCGCCATCCTGACCGCCCTGGCCACCGGGGGCGCCGACGGCTGAGCCCGCATGACGGCATTTGTCACGCGACGCGAGGGCGAAAAAATGTTATGGTAAATGCGCAGGCCATATTGGGCCTGCGTCAAGACCCGAGCATTTCAACCTCCCGGGAGGACTTTTGATGAAAACGATTTTAGCCGCCCTCGCCCTTGCCCTGCCGTTATCGGCCACATCCGCGACCGCCGACTGCAGCTATATGGGCGGATATTATGCCACCGGCAGCACGATCTGTTCTGCCGGTGGTTGGCTGGAACAATGCACGATCGCCGGATACTGGTCGGCCATCGGCAGTTGCAAGGCCGACGACAACCCGTCGGGCCTGAAGATGGATCCGAACGCGACGGCCGCCTTTGCCCGCGATCCCGACCTTGAGCCCAAGTCCGAGGAAAAGACCGACGAGGCAGCGGCAAGCAACTGATCCGGCGCTCAGATCGCGGAAGGCGGCGCGGCCAACTGTGCCACCTCGCCGTGGCGCGGGCAGGTCGTGATGTGGTCGTTGACCATGCCGACCGCTTCCATGAATGCATAGACGATGGTGGGGCCGCAAAACCGGAACCCCGCCGTCTTCAGATCCTTCGAGAGTTTCGCCGACAGCGGTGTCTGCGGCGGAACCTCGGCGCCCGAGGCAAAGGCGTTCTGCACCGGGTGCCCATCGACATAATCCCACAGGAACCGGTCAAACCCCTGCCGCTCCTCGATCTCGCACCATGCGCGGGCGTTGCCGATCGTCGCCTCGATCTTGCCGCGGTGCCGGATGATTCCCGGATTCAGCAGCAACCGTTCGACGTCCGGCTCGCCCCAGCGGGCAATGGTCCGCGGGTCGAACCCCGCAAAGGCGTGGCGGAAATTATCGCGCTTCTTCAGGATCGTGATCCAGCTCAGCCCGGCCTGAAAGCCATCGAGGACCAGCTTTTCCCACAGCGCGCGACTGTCCCATTCGGGAACCCCCCATTCGGTGTCGTGATACGCCACATAGACCGGATCGACGCCACACCATTCGCACCTTCCATTCATGTCTCGCGCCTTTCGCACCGGGGGGCGACCATCGGGCGCTCCGTTGAACACAATTAGAACAAAATGTGAATCTTCATACCTCGTTAGAACAGATCTGCCAAGGTTCTCGCAGCTGGGATGGAGTTCGAGATGCAGCAGGAATATCCGAAAGTCGTCGGCGACACGATGTTTCACGCCGATGATCCGCTAAGCTTTGCCGTGTCCGAGCGTGACCGCGACGTCATCGACATGGTCGAACGGGCGGTCAGCGCGCGGGATGTGATGCTGGCCTATCAGCCCGTCGTTCCGTCGGGGCGACAGGATCGACCGGCGTTCTACGAAGGCCTGCTCCGGGTGCTGGACCGAAACGGGCGCATCATCCCCGCGAGAGATTTCATTCCGGTCGTCGAGACCACGGAAATGGGGCGGCGGCTGGATTGCCTGGCGCTTGAAAAGGGCCTGCAGACCCTGCGCGAATACCCGCGCCTGCGCCTCGCCATCAACATGTCCGCGCGTTCCATAGGGTACCGCCGCTGGAACGAGACGCTGACCGCGGGACTGACCGCCGATCCGACGGCGGGCGAGCGTCTGATCCTCGAAATCACCGAAAGCTCGGCGATCATGATGCCCGATATCGTGCAATGCTTCATGACCGACCTTCAACGCCAGGGAATCAGCTTTGCCATCGACGATTTCGGCGCCGGATTCACATCGCTGCGGTATCTGAAGGATCTGTATTTCGACATCCTCAAGATCGACGGGCAATTCATCCGCGGCATCGCACACAGTCCCGACAACCAAGCGGTGGTGAAAGCGCTGCTGTCCATCGGCCGTCACTTCGACATGGTGACAATCGCCGAATCCGTCGAATCGGGCGAAGATGCCGCACTTCTGACGCAACTCGGCGTGGATTGCCTGCAGGGGTATTATTTCGGCGCACCGACCGTGCGCGCAAGATGGGCGACACCATCGCAACAGAAATCGGCGTGACGGCGGCGCGGCGCGCCATGTGCGCGAACCGTTGTGCTTTTTCACGTCTGTCCCTACGCTGGTCGTGATCTGCGGAACCGGTCTGACGGTCTTCCGCATCGACGCAACAGAACAAAGGGATCTTTCCATGACCAACGTCGTCATTGTCTCGGCAGGCCGCACCGCCGTCGGAAGCTTTCTCGGAGCTTTCGCCCAAACCCCTGCGCACGATCTGGGGGCCGCCGTTCTCGAGGCCGTCGTCGCCCGTGCCGGGATCGACAAGGGCGATGTCAGCGAAACGATCCTCGGCCAGGTGCTGACCGGTGGTCAGGGTCAGAACCCCGCGCGCCAGGCCCACATCAAGGCCGGGCTGCCCCAGGAATCCGCCGCCTGGGGCATCAACCAGGTTTGCGGCTCGGGCTTGCGCGCCGTCGCCCTGGGCGCCCAGCACATCCAGCTTGGCGATGCCGCCATCGTGGCCGCAGGCGGTCAGGAAAACATGTCGATGTCGCCCCATGTCGCCAACCTGCGCCAGGGCCAGAAGATGGGCGATCTGTCATTCGTGGATTCGATGATCAAGGACGGATTGTGGGACGCCTTCAACGGCTATCACATGGGCCAGACCGCCGAAAACGTCGCCGAGAAATGGGGCATCGACCGGACCGCCCAGGACGAATTCGCCGTCGCCTCGCAGAACAAGGCCGAAGCGGCGCAGAAGGCGGGCAAGTTCGCCGACGAAATCGTGCCGTTCATCGTCAAGACCCGCAAGGGCGACATCACCGTGGACGCCGATGAATACATCCGGCACGGCGCCACGATCGAAGCCATGGCCAAGCTGCGCGCGGCCTTCACCAAGGACGGCAGCGTCACCGCCGGCAACGCCAGCGGCCTGAACGATGGCGCCGCCGCCGTTCTGCTGATGAGCGAGGCGGAAGCGGAAAAGCGCGGCCTGACCCCGCTGGCGCGCATCGCAAGTTACGCCACCGCTGGCCTTGACCCCGCGATCATGGGCGCCGGCCCGATCTATGCATCGCAGAAGGCCCTGGACAAGGCGGGATGGAAGGTGGGCGATCTGGACCTGATCGAGGCGAACGAAGCCTTCGCCGCCCAGGCCTGTGCCGTGAACAAGGAAATGGGCTGGGATCCGGCGAAGGTGAACGTCAACGGCGGCGCAATCGCCATCGGTCATCCCATCGGCGCCTCGGGATGCCGCGTTCTGAACACCCTGCTTTTCGAGATGAAGCGGTCCGGCGCCAAGAAAGGCCTGGCCACGCTGTGCATCGGCGGCGGCATGGGCGTCGCGCTCTGCGTCGAACGCTGACCCACGGGCGGGCGGGAGCTCTCTCCCGCCCGCGCCTTTTTCCACCACCTTCGGATGATCGGTGTCGACGGACGGTCGCGCCGCAGACACCACTCCTGCATCGGGACGCTTCATGAACCGCACGCGCGCGACCCTTGTCGGCTTTGCGGCGATCCTTCTGTGGTCACTGCTGGCCTTGCTGACGGTCAAATCCGCCCCTGTTCCACCATTTCAACTCAACGCGCTCTGCTTCGCGATCGGCGGAGGCCTGGGGTTGCTGTGGCTTGGCCTGACCGGCCGGCTGCATCAGCTGCGTGGGATTCCGTGGACCGTCTATGCCTTCGGCACTTTTGGACTTTTCGGCTATCACGCGCTGTATTTCTCGGCACTGCGGCTCGCTCCGCCGGCCGAAGCGGGTCTGATCGCCTATCTCTGGCCGTTGTTGATCGTGCTGTTTTCGGGCCTGTTGCCTGGCGAAACCCTGCGGCGTGGGCATGTCCTTGGAGCGCTGGCGGGATTCGCGGGGGCCGCGGCGATCATCGGGCGCAGCGAAGTCGCCTTTGACGGGCCACAGATGTGGGGGTATGCGCTGGCCCTGCTCTGCGCATTGTTCTGGAGCGGTTATTCCGTGATTTCGCGCACGTTGAACGACATTCCGACCGTTTCGGTCGTGATGTTCTGCGTCGCGGCAGCGATCCTGTCGGCCGTCGCGCACGTCTTTGCCGAAGTGACGGCCTGGCCGGTGGCCACATCGGGCTGGCTGGCCATCATTCTCCTTGGCGCCGGGCCTGTGGGCTGCGCGTTTTTCGCCTGGGACATCGGGATGAAGCGGGGCGACATCCAACTGCTGGGCGTGACGTCATATGCCGCGCCGGTGCTGTCGACAGTGTTCCTGGTCGGTGCCGGCATTGCCGATCCGACACCGACCCTCGTGATTGCCGCGGTGTTGATCACCGGCGGCGCTGCGCTGGCCGCGCGGGCCAGCGCCCAAAGAACCTAATTCGAGGCGAGACGTTCGATCTGCTGTTTCAGATGCAGTTTCTTCTTCTTCAACTCGGTGATCGCAAGATCGTCCGTGGCGGGACTGCGCTGGGCCGCCTCGACTTGATCCGACAGTTTCTGGTGCTTTTTGCGAAGCTCCTGCACATGCGAACTCAGGTTCATGGTCGTCCTCCTGTGAAAACTTGGGCAGGATCAGTGCACCACAGATCGGGCGATCTGTCATCTGTTCGTTGGCGGATCGGCAGGATTTCGGCAGAGTATTTCGCTCGGATAAGCGGCAAACTGTCGCTAAACTCGAACGCGCCCGTTTCTACCGGAGGTTCATCTTGGAAAACGGCGCGGCGGTTCTTATTTATTGACGTCTGCCCAATGCGGCGTGGGTCATCTGCGCAATTTATGGGCGGCGACGGATTCCTCCCCACGACTCACCCGATGATGGCCTGCGCGTCATGGCGACAGACCGCGTCCGGGCGCGCAGCGGTCATCCCGTCGGTTCGATATCGTTGTCACGCAGAACCAACCGGGCGCGGTGCAGATCCGCATCGCGCACCATCAGGCGGCGCGGCAGCACCCCGATCGAGCCTTCGAGGACGCTCATATGGACGTCCATCTCAAAGCAATCTATATCCTCCCCACCAAGGAGCGCAGTGGCAAAGGCAATGACCGTCGGGTCGCTGGTGCGGAGCAGTTCCTTCATGCCAGAGACTAGAGGACAGACCGTGCGGTTTGTCGACCCCGGACACGCGCAGAATGTCAGAAACGGAAGCCACGCCATGACCCCGGATACCGCCGAAGCGAAACCGCACGAGCGTTTGGCCGCCGCGTTGGCCGACGAGCTGGAAGCAGTCAACGTGTTGATTCGCGAACGCATGGCCAGCGAGAACGCCCCGCGCATCCCCGAGGTGACCGCCCATCTGATCGAAGCCGGCGGCAAACGCATCCGCCCCATGCTGACCTTGGCCGCCGCGCGGCTATCAGGCTATGAGGGCCCCTATCACATCCATCTGGCCGCCACGGTCGAGTTCATCCATACCGCCACGCTGCTGCACGACGATGTGGTCGACGAAAGCGGCCAGCGGCGCGGGCGCCCCACGGCCAACCTGTTGTGGGACAACAAGTCTTCGGTGCTGGTCGGCGATTACCTGTTTGCGCGGTCGTTTCAGTTGATGGTGGAAACGGGATCCCTGCGGGTGCTGGACATCCTGGCCAATGCCTCGGCCACGATTGCCGAAGGCGAGGTCCTGCAACTGACGGCCGCGCAGGACCTTGCGACGCTGGAAGACACCTATCTGAAGATCGTGCGCGGCAAGACGGCGGCACTGTTTTCGGCCGCCACCCAGGTCGGCGGGATCGTCGCCGGCGCATCGGAGGAGCGGATCGCGGCGCTGTTCACCTATGGCGATGCCCTGGGGGTCGCCTTTCAGATGGTCGATGACCTTCTGGACTGGACCGGCGGGACCGTGATTGGGAAGAACATCGGTGACGACTTCCGCGAGCGCAAGCTGACCCTGCCGGTGATCCGCGCCGTTGCGGCGGCCGACACCGGCGAATGGGCGTTCTGGGTGCGCACCATCGGCAAGGGCAAGCAGGAAGACGGCGATCTGGAACGTGCGCTGGAGTTGCTGCAGGCCCATGGCACCCTGGAAAGCACCCGGCTTACCGCGCTGGGATGGATCGACACGGCGAAATCCGCCCTGGACGTGATGCCGGACGATCCGTTGCGCGACATGTTGCGCGACCTTGCCGATTACGTCGTCGCGCGCATCCTCTGATCCGACAGCGTGATCCAATCGAGGCGCCGGTGGCGCCACGGCATTTGCGCCGGCCCCGGACTTCGCCGGGACCGGCGCGGTTGGTGCATTCCGTCAGGCGAGGGTGCAGGCCGTCACCCACCAGTCGGGGTGGGCAAGTTGCACCTCATCCGCCGCATCGCCAGCCGCCGCATCGCTTTTATACAGCCCAAAGCAGGTCGCACCGGACCCCGACATTCGCACCAGAACGGGCGGAACGCGCGTGGTCTGCAGTTGCTTGAGCACGGTGTTGACGACCGGGCAGCACGCGATGGCCGGCGCCTGAAGGTCGTTGCGCTGGCACGCCAGGAACCCGATCAGGGGGTCGGCACGGGACAGGTCGGGCAAACGCACGGGCATCGGCTCGTTGTTCTTGCGACCAAGCCTGTTGAACACATCGGGTGTGGCCACGGCGGTTCCGGGATTGACGAGAACGGCGTGCAGCCGCGGAAGCCGTGGCAAGGGGGCGATCCGTTCGCCGATCCCGCCCATACGGCACGCGCGCGCGGTCAGGCACACCGGCACATCCGCCCCCAGACGGGCGGGATCGGCCGGCATGGGCCGGCCATCGAGCGCGTGGAGTGCGCGCAGGGTCGCCGCCGCATCGGCGGATCCACCCCCGATGCCCGCCGCCGTCGGTAGGGTCTTGATCAACGTGATCGCCGCCGGCCGACCCCCCATCAGACGGGCAGCCCGCAACACCAGGTTGTCCGCCCCCCGCGGCACATCCGCCGCCATGGGGCCGGTGACGTTCAGTGACCATTCATCGGCAGCGTGCACCGTGATCCGATCCCCCACATCGGCGAACATCACCAGAGAATCCAGCAGATGATAGCCGTCGTCGCGTTGGCCGGTGATGTGCAGGGTCAGGTTGATCTTGGCGGGCGCGAAGGCCTCAGCCATCGCTGGCGACCTTCAGGGGATCCTCGCCTTCCTCCTCGAGCACACGGTCCAGTCCGACCTCGAGCTTGCGGCGGATGCGATCGGGATCGACGTCGTTATCAGGGTCGTCGGCCTTGACGAAGGACAGCGCGCGCTTCCACTGGAACCGCGCCTCGAGTTCGCGGCCCACCGCCCAATAGACATCGCCCAGGTGATCATTCACCACCGCGTCCACCGGCATCAGTTCGACCGCGCGTTCCATCGGCGCGACAGCTTCCTCATAGCGCCCGAGCCGGTAATAGACCCAGCCAAGGCTGTCGGCGATTGCGCCGCTTTGCGGACGGGCCGCGGCGGCGCGACGGATCATGTCCAGCGCTTCGTCCAGGTTGCCTTCCTTTTCGACATAGGAATACCCCAGATAATTCAGGACCTGCGGTTCATCGGGGTTCAATTCCAGCGCCTTGCGAAAATCCGCCTCGGCCTCGGGCCAGCGGTCCAGCCGCTCAAGCGCGATGGCGCGGGCGAAATACACGATCCACTGGCCTTGCTCGTCTTCCTCGAACAACTCGATCGCGGCATCATAGGCCGGGATCGCCTCGGCGTATCGCTGTTCCTCGCGCAGGAAATCTCCCAGCGTCACCTCAAGCAGTGCCAGGTCGGGGCGCGCCCGGGTCAGATCACGCAGAACACCGATGGCGCCGTCCACGTCGCCCCCCCGGCGCAGCGCGCGCGCCCGGCCAAGCTCGGCCGCATCCCATGCGGAATCGGTTTCGGGAATGGTGGCGTAAACTTCGATCGCCAGATCGTGCAGGTCCAGATTGTCCAGTATTCCGGCGGTCAGCAGGCTGGCATCGATGTGACCCGGCCGCAGGTGGCTGGCCATGCGGGCATAGAGCAGCGTGTAATTCGCCGACGCCTCGCCGCGCAGCGCGTTCGCGATCGAGAAATAGACCTCGGCCACGCCATCGACGGCCGTCGGCGTCACGTCGAACGGCAAGCGTTCGCCGCGTGTCAGTCGTGCGATCAGCTCTTCCAGCGCGCGGTCGACGTTGGCGCCGAACGCGTCCTGAAGCAGCGCCAGCGCCTCGGCCTGGCGATCAAGCTGCGACAGGATCTGGACGTGGGCGACAATGCCCCGCCGGCTGAGGGGGATGCCCCCGTCTGCCGGATCCGACAGGATGGCATCGGCGCCAGCGTAATCGCCGCGCGACGCCAGCGCCAGCGCCTTGTGATACAGGCCGAACGCCCGGACACCCGGACTGGACGCCACGGTATCGAACTGCGCCATCGCGGCGTCATGCTGGGCGTCACCCACCAGGGCCCAGGCCTTGAGCAGACCGTCGAACAACGGGCCGACCGTCTGACCCGACTCGAGGTCGTTCAGGATATCGCCCCAGTCACCGCCTTTCGCGGCCTCGCCGATGATCACCAGGTTCGCGATCTGGTTTTCCAATCCGATCTGCACCATCTGGCGGGCGATGGTGGTCGCGCGGGCGACATCGCCAAGGCCCAGATAGGACGAGGTCGCGAACTCCAGGATGGCCGGATTCTTCGGATCGCGCGCCAATGCACGCGAAAAATACATCGCCGCCGCCTGAAAATCGTTATGGATCGACGCCTGACGCGCGGCCATGTAGGCGCCGGCGTTGATGCCCGCCTCCGGCCCCGCCGCGGAAGGATGCGGCGTGATAGCCCCGGCCGACACGACGCCCAGGGCAAGAACGGATACGGCGAGGCGGCGAAACGAAAGTCGTGTCGGCATGGTGTCGGTTCCTGTCGCGATATGCGGATGCCCGAAACTTAGTCGCGCCGACGCCACCTGTCCATGCAGGGCGCCAAAACTGCCGCCCTGCTGACGCAAGCGTTACATGTTGGGATAGTTCGGGCCATCGCCCCCCTGCGGCACGGTCCAGACGATATTCTGGCTGGGATCCTTGATGTCGCAGGTCTTGCAATGCACGCAGTTCTGGAAGTTGATGACGAACCGCGGACGCTTGCCCTCTTCGATGACGAACTCATAGACGCCCGCCGGACAATACCGCGCCGAAGGCCCGGCGTATTCGGCGAGGTTCACGTCGACCGGAATGTCGGGGTCTTTCAGTTTCAGGTGCGAAGGCTGGTTTTCTTCGTGGTTCGTCATCGAGAAGCTGACGTTGGTCAGCCGGTCGAACGACAGCTTTCCGTCCGGCTTGGGATAATCGATGGGCTTGAAGTCGTATTTCTTGCCCGTCGCCGCGGCGTCGGTCTTGCCATGCTTCAGCGTGCCCAGAACCGAGAAGTTGGCCAGGTGGTTCGTCCACATGTCCATGCCGCCCACCGCCAGCGACGCCGCCAGCCCATAGCGCGACCAGAGCGGTTTGACGTTGCGCACCTTCTTCAGATCCTGCCCCACCGGCCCGCTTTTCAGATCGGCCTCGTAGGTGTCCAGCGTATCGCCCGCGCGGCCGGCGGCGATCGCCTCGTGCGCCTTTTCCGCCGCCAGCTTGCCCGACAGCATCGCGTTGTGATTGCCCTTGATGCGCGGCACGTTCACCAGGCCGGCCGCGCACCCCAGAAGCGCGCCGCCCGGAAACGCGGTTTTCGGGATCGACTGGTAACCGCCTTCGGAAATCGCCCGCGCCCCGTAAGCCACCCGCTTGCCGCCTTCCAGAAGGTTGGCCACCATCGGGTGATGCTTGAAGCGCTGAAACTCCATGTAGGGGTAAACATAGGGGTTTTCGTAATTCAGGTGCACGACGAACCCGACATACACCTGGTTGTTGTCGAGGTGATAGATGAAGGATCCGCCCCCCGCATTGCCGCCCAAGGGCCACCCCATGGTGTGCACGACGCGGCCCGGGCTGTGCTTCTCGGGGTCGATCTCCCAGATTTCCTTCATGCCGAGGCCGTATTTCTGAACATCGCAATCGCGGTCCAGATCGTATTTCGCGATCACCTGCTTGGACAGCGATCCGCGCACCCCTTCGCCCAGAAAGACGTATTTGCCGTGCAGCTCCATGCCCGGTTCGTATCCCGGCCCTTCGCTGCCATCGGGGTTGCGTCCGAATTCCCCGGCGACGACGCCCTTCACCTCGCCGGCGTCGCCGAACACCAGTTCCGAACACGCCATGCCGGGAAAGACCTCGACGCCCAACGCCTCGGCCTGTTCGGCCAGCCAGCGACAGACATTGCCCATGGACACGATATAATTGCCGTGATTGCTCATCAGGCCGGGCATGGCGATGTTGGGCACGCGGAACCGGCCGCCCTCGCCCAGCAGGTAGAAATCGTCGGACGCCACGGGCACCGTCACGGGCGCGCCCATGTCGCGCCATTCGGGCAGCAGCGCGTCCAGCCCCGAAGGATCCAGAATCGCGCCCGACAGGATGTGCGCACCGACCTCGGACCCCTTCTCAAGGACCACGACATCCAGATCGGCATCAAGCTGTTTCAGGCGGATCGCCGCCGACAGGCCCGCGGGCCCTGCCCCCACGATCACAACGTCATATTCCATCGACTCGCGTTCGTGTTCGGCCAAGGCGCCATCCTCCTGAAACTGTCGCAATCCGTGGCGGATCCGTTGCGACGACTATGCAAAGCCTGCCCGCGGGGTCAATCGCGACCCGCCGTCAGAGCGCGCGACCGCGGTTCTGTGCCACAGGCATCGCCGCAGCCCCGGGGGCCGCCGCGCGCCGCCACAGCCAGAGCCGCAGCGCGACGACCGTGATGATCGAGAAATAACCGTCGATGGCGTAATGCCAGCCCAGATGCACCGACAGGATCTGATAGCCGGCGACCATGACGACCATCGGAACGATGGCAAGCCGCCAGCGTTCACTGACATAGAGCGCGATCAGCGTCGCCAGCGCCACATGCACGCTGGGAAACGCGGAGATGCCCGAGCCGAGGGTTTGCGATCCCGACACGTAATTGTCCCACAGCAGCGACTGGATCGCGCCAAGGCTGCTGGCAAGAAACCCCTTTTCGGCCAGCACCTCCATCAGGGGCGCGAACCGCGTGCCGCCCAGAAGCCGGTCATGGAAAACCGGGCCCGCCGACATGAAGATCAGCGCGAAAACGGTGCCGATCCCGACCCAGGCCCAGACATACAGCGTCAGATAGGCACGGATGCGCGCCCGGTCGTTGTCCAGCAGCACCAGGAAAACCGGGAAATAAAGCGCGGGAATCAGCCAGATTGCCACGTAATAGATCTGAAACCAGCGCGGCGACCAGTTCGGCAAAAGCGCATGGGTGATGCGCCAGGGGTCGATGCCGAAATGCAGAACGCGGTCGATCTCGGCCATGGGCGGATCCGCCCAGAACGGTATCAGGAACGGCAACGACGTCTTGATCACCGTGAAACTCAGGAAAAATGCCGAGGCCGTCACGACCATCACCAGCGCCCGCCCGACGCGACCGGCCAACCCCTGCCGCGGCACGAGGAAGATCGCGGCAGCGCACAGCATGATCGCCCAGATTCCGCTGCGCGGCAAAATCATCAGCAGGCCGGGCACGCTTGCAATCGCGTCCGAGACGATTTCCCCCGGATCATCCCGAAAGAAATAGACGACCGATACCGCGAACACGCAATACAGCACGGTAAATCGAACGAATGCCTGCATCCTGTCCCGGCCCGATACTGAACCGCCTCCTGTCGTGCCGTCTTGCGGCGTACTGCCCGTTTTCGGCAAAACTAAGCCGTCTCGCGGGCAGGCCACTATTGACTTTGTGCCCGAGGCTTGGATTAACAGCCAAGTGTTGCCCAAATCTTTCAACCGGATACCGTTACCATGGACAAGATCCCGCTGACCAAAGCAGGCCAGACCGCACTGAACGTGGAGCTCAAGACGCTGAAAAGCGTGGAACGCCCGGCGATCATTCGCGCGATCGCCGAAGCGCGCGAACATGGGGACCTGTCCGAAAACGCCGAATATCATTCGGCCAAGGAAAAGCAGTCGTTCATCGAAGGGCGAATCAAGGAAATCGAGGGCATCCTGTCGCTGGCCGATGTCATCGACACCTCGAAGATGTCCGGCACGATCAAGTTCGGCGCCCGCGTCACCCTGGTCGATGAAGACACGGACGAAGAAAAGACGTATCAGATCGTCGGCGAACCCGAAGCCAACCTCGAAGCCGGCAAGCTGAACATCAAGTCACCGCTTGCCCGCGCCCTAATCGGCAAGGACGAGGGCGACAGCGTCGAAGTCCGCACACCGGGCGGCGAAAAAAGCTACGAAGTCCTCAAGATCGTCTACAGCTGACCGGACTCGACGGTTCGGAAAGGACCACCATGGCCGGAACAGACCCCGAACGCCGGATCGACCTCGGCCTTTATGCCAAGTCCGCAAGACAGGGCGGCATGGGCAATTTCGAGGCGATCGCGATCGCGTTGACCCTTCTGTGGCTGGCCGCCGCCGGAGTGTTCTTCTTCGTCTTCGCCCGCGCGTCGAGCGAATTCGACGCGCTGCGCTTCATCGTGACCGCCCTGACGATCTTCATGCCCGTGGCGCTGATCTGGGTGGCGGCGACGGCCGCCCGCTCGGCCCGCACGATGCGCGAGGAATGCGACCGCCTGCACACCGCGATCGACGGCATCCGCCAGGTTTACCTCGCCCAGTTGAACACCGGGCAAACCGGCGCATCGCCCGAAGTCACGCGAAAACTGGGCGAAATTGCCGAAGCGCAGAAAAAGACCGAAACCGCGCTGGCCACGTTCTTTTCCGTGCGCAACGTGCCGCACCCGGCGATACAGCCGGCCCCGGCCCCCGCAGCCGGCACCGATCACCAGCCAAGCCTCGCACTCGAGACGCATCAGGACCAGGCCGCGCCGCCCCTGCCAAGCGAGGATTTCATTTCCGCGCTGCAATTCCCCGAGAGCCCCGAGGACAAGGAAGGCTTCCGCGCCCTGCGCCGCGCGCTCCAGGACCGACGCTCGGCACAACTGATCCAGGCGGCACAGGATATCCTGACCCTGCTGAGCCAGGATGGCATCTACATGGACGACCTGCGCCCCGACCGCGCCCGCCCGGAAATCTGGCGCCGGTTTGCACAGGGCGAACGGGGCCGCCCGGTGGCCAGCCTCGGCGGAATCCGCGACCGCTCCTCGCTGGCGCTGTCCTCCGCGCGGATGCGGTCCGACACGATCTTTCGGGACGCGGCGCACCATTTCCTGCGCAAGTTCGACCACATCTTCTCCGAGTTCGAAAAAACCGCCACGGACGCGGAGATCGTCGCGCTGACCGATACCCGAACGGCCCGCGCCTTCATGTTGCTGGGCCGTGTCACCGGCACCTTCGACTGAACGCGCGCCCGGTCTTCTTACTGACCGAAATACTCCCGCCGGAGGCTCCGGCGCCGCCCAAGCCCACCCCTCAGAGGCCGAAGCTGCCATAGGGCAGAAACCGCACCGGATCTCCCGGTGCGACAGTCATCGCCGGTTCGGGCAATTCGACCAACCCCTCGGCCCAGGCCAGCCCGGAAATCCGCCCCGACCCCTCGGATGCGAAAACCTCGGCCCGGCCCTCGCGGATCCGCGCCCGCAGGTATTCGCGTCGCCCCGCCTTCTTGCGCTTGGCGAAACCGGCGGGAACATCGAAGCCGACCGGGGTGGACCAGGCGCCGCCGCCCATCCGCGACAGCGCCGGGCGCGCGAAGATCAGCGCGCACACCAGGGCGGCGACCGGATTGCCCGGCAGACCGAACACGGGCATCCCCGACCACAGGCCCAGCGCCAGCGGCCGGCCTGGCTTCAGCGCGATCCGCCAGGCCTGCATCGATCCCGCCTTGCGCAACAGGGCCGAAACGTGATCCTCTTCCCCCGCCGAGGCACCGCCGGACGTCAGCACCACATCGGCGCGGGCGCGCGCCGCGTCCAGCGTCGCGCGCAGGGCGTCGCGGTCATCCCCAACGCACCCCAGATCGACCGCCTCGTGTCCCCAGCGTGTTGCCAGTGCCAGCAGCATGGGCCGGTTCGCGTCATAGGTGCGGGCCGGATCGTCGGTACTGCCCGGCGCGGCCAATTCATCGCCGGTCGACAGCACACCGACCCGCAGCCTGGCAAAAACCTCCAGATCGCGCTGACCGACCGCAGCGGCCAGGGCCAGGTCAGGGGGGCGCAAGATTTGCCCGCTCTCCAGGATCGGTGTGCCGGCCACGACATCTTCACCGGCGCGGCGGGTGTTGGCGCCTGCCTTCGGCAATGCCGCGAAACGCACCCGGCCTGACGCGACGGTGCAATCTTCCTGCATGACGATCGTGTCGACACCGGCGGGTACCAGTGCCCCCGTCAGGATGCGCACCGCGTGCTTTTCGGGCACGACGCCGGCATGGGGCGCACCGGCGGCCGCGCGCCCGTCGACGAGTTGAAGATCCTGCGCCCCCGGCGACAGTGCGCCATGGGCAAAGCCATAGCCATCGACGGCGGCATTTGCGCCCGGCGGGTTGGCCCGTGGCGCCAGGGGGGCCGTGGCCAGAATGCGCCCGTCGGCCCGATCCAGCGGCACGGTTTCAATGGCCGCGACCGGATGCAGACGATCCCGCAACACCGCCAGGGCCTCGTTCACCGGCGTCCAGTGGATCCCCGGCGGCAAAGCGAAACAATCGTCGGCCAGGGGCGGTGGCGCGGTGGCCCGCCCGCTGTCGGGTCGGCCATCGCGCGCCAGATCGGTCAGGCGCGCGCGATGCCCCGCGCCCAGGATCCACCCCTCCTCGGGCGCGTGCACCTCCATCATCGCGGCCAGTTCGCCGGCGGGCAGCGCGGCCAGCGCATGGGCCAACAGCCGCACCTGGTGGCTGTCGCGGATCCCCTCTCCCCTCGGGGGCAGGGCGTCTTCGATCAGACCCGGCCAGATCTCGGTCAGCACGGCAGGCGCATCTTGCCATTTCTCGAACGGCCAGACGGCCACACCGTCGATCCGTCGCAGGCGTGACAGCACCGGCAGGCCCATCAAGACTTGGCTGCCGACGGTCGGCGGAAACGCCAATTGCCAGACACTGGACGACGCCCGCGCCGCACGATCGCAGACGCGTTTCTCGGCCATGCCGTGGCCCTGACGCGCCAGCCCGCCATGGGGGATATCGGGAAACGCATCCCTGTCCGGCTTACCCCAGAACGGACCGATGCCGGGAAACATGCGGTTGAGGGCCGATGCCACCTCGAACCTGTTGTTCCGCCCTTTTTCGTCATCGGTGACGCGCTCTGCCAACCAGTCCCAGAGGCGTAGGGGATCATCGGTGCCGGTCACGATCCGCGCCATGCCCGCCGGATACCCGAACGGAAAATCGAATCCCGCCATCACCCGGCGTCCGGCCGCGATCTCGCTGTGCAAGCGCGCGCGCAGCCAGTCTTCGGCGGCGTGGCGGGTCGGCATGGGGATCGGATCTTCGCTGACATCATCACGGCTGATTCCGATCCAGATCGCGTCCTTTTCCACCCGCCGCACACCCTGTGCCGCCGACCAGTCGATGACCAGAACGGTGTCGAACCCTCTCACAGCCCGCTGTCCTGGGTGATGAAGTCGGCGATGGCGATGGTGTCGTCCAGATCGAACCGGGGCCGTCCGTTCAGCTCCAGCGGCGCATCCGACGCCACCGCCCGGATCGTGTCGTCGGTGTCGGCGATCAGTGGATGGCGGTTGACGGCGCGCCACGCCTCGATCTTGGGGTGCCGGTCGCGCTTCCAACCTTCGACCAGCGCCAGGTCGACCGGATCGAGCCGCGCGAGCAGTTCGGCCAACGTCGGCTCCGGCGCCTCGCGCAACTCGGTCATCAGGGCCCAGCGCGCGCCGGACACGGCCATCACCTGCCGCGCGCCGGCCGTCCGGTGGCGGTGGGTGTCCTTGCCCGGCTGGTCCACGTCAAAGGCATGGTGCGCATGTTTCAGCGTCGACACCGACACGCCCCGCGCCGTGAACTCGGCCACCAAGCGTTCCATCAACCCAGTCTTGCCGGCATTCTTCCAGCCGGTCACGCCATAGACGATCAAATCATGCCCTCCGCCCGGCTGAGATCTTCGGGCGTGTTGACGTTGAAGAACGGATCGGGCGCATCATCGAACACCGCTTCGGCGGCACCGTGGCGGTCCGTCCACAGAACGACCTTGCGCAATCCGCCGACGAGGGCCGCGCGCAGATCCTCGCGCAGGGCGACGGGCCACAGGCCGAACGTCGGCTGCCGGCCGTCCGGCGTCGCGGCCAGGGCGATCGGCACCGCGCCCCGTTCGGCCGCATCCAACAGGCGCACGACCAGATCGCAAGGAAAGAACGGCGTGTCGGCGGCTGCGGTCACGATGTGGTCGGCCCCCCGATCCGCGGCCCAGTCCAGCCCGGCCAGGACGCCGCCCAGCGGCCCGACGAAGCCGTCGATGCTGTCGGCGACCACGGGCAGGCCGATATCGGCGAAGCGCACCGGATCGCCGTTGGCATTCAACGCAAGGCCATCCACCTGCGGTTCGAGCCGGTCGATCACACGCGACAGGATGGTCTGCCCACCGAGGCGCAACAGCCCCTTGTCGCCACCGCCCATCCGGCGCGCCAGTCCACCGGCCAGGATCACACCTGCGGGTTGCTTCATGACGTCAACTCCAGTGCCGGCCATCCCGGCACGACCAACCGCGCGCAGACGGGCGCCAGAAGGATGGCAAGGCCCAGGATCATATGGATCATCGCCGCGGCAATCGCCACACCGATCAGGATAGCCAGCCCCCAGAGCCGAAACCGCCGTTCGTGATAGCGCGCATCGGCCGGCAGATCGGCGGCGGGCAGCCCGTGCAGCAGAACCCGCAACCGGGTCCGGCGCACCGGGAACACGCCCAGCGCGCCGCCCTGCCCGTCGGCGTTGGGATCGACGTTGCTGAACGGATGGGCGGTGGGCCAGTCCAGCCGCCGCAGCGCATCGGAGCCCAGCCGATGCAGGCTGTCGGCCAGGCGGAACCAATGGGCGCGACAGATGCTCAGCCCGACAAAGGCCAGCGCACCGCCGATCAGCACGACCATGATCTCCATCACTCGCCCCCCTTGCGGGCCATCTTGCGCGGCTCGTCCGGTACCGCCGAAAGGTCGGCATCTCGCACCAGCCGGTCGGCGCCCGACAGACAGACGAACCGCCGCCCCCGCATCCGGCCGATCAGGGTCAGCCCGATCCGGTTGGCGATCTCGACACCCCAGGCGGTGAACCCCGAGCGTGACGCCAGCACGGGGATGCCCATCAGCGCGGTCTTGATCACCATTTCGGACGTCAGCCGCCCGGTGGTATAGAGGATCTTGTCATCGGCGCGCACCTGTTCCGAGAACATCCAGCCGGCCACCTTGTCCACCGCGTTGTGGCGTCCGACGTCTTCCATATAGACCAGCGGCGCGTCCTGTCGGCACAGCACCGTGCCATGGATTGCCCCCGCCGTCAGATACAGTGACGGCGTGCGGTTGATCCGGTCGGCCAACGCATAGAGCCAAGATGTGCGCACCTCGGCGGCGGGCAGGGTCAGCCCCTCGATCCCTTCCATCATGTCACCGAACACGGTGCCCACGGCACAGCCCGACGTGCGGGTCTTCTTCTTCAGCTTTTCCTCAAAGCTGGTGGTGCCGTCGGTGCGCACGACCACCACCTGAAGATCGTCGTCATGGTCGATGCCCAGAACGGTTTCACCGTCACGCAGCATGCCCTGATTGCGCAGGAACCCCAGCGCAAGGTATTCGGGATGATCGCCGATGGTCATCGCCGTTACGATTTCGGCCCCGTTCAGATAGATCGTCAGCGGCCGTTCCTCGACCACCGACACGGGACCGACGGCACCGGTATGATCGACGCCCTGCACCATGCGCGTCAGGCCGCCACCGGTAGGATCGGGCGCGATCAGGTAGGGATCATTTGGCATTTGAACCTCGGGTATGGGGCGGCTAGAGACTGGTGGTTGGAGCCTAGAACATTTCAGGACCGACATGAATCGCAATCCGAGCAATACTGACATGACGGCTTCGCGAGTCGAAGCAGTCCGCAATCCGGTGCGTGCGGCGTTCTGGCGCGGCGCCCGGGACGGTGCGCCGTTCCTGTTGGTCGTCACGCCGTTCTCGCTGTTGTTCGGGGTGATGGCCGCCGAAAGCGGGCTGACCCTGACCCAGGCGATGGGGTTCAACTTCATCGTCGTGGCCGGTGCGTCACAGTTCATCGCGGTCAGCCTGATGGCCGACGACGCCCCCGCGCTGGTGGTGATGGCCACCGCCCTGGCGGTCAACCTGCGCATGGCGATGTATTCGGCGGCCCTGGTGCCGCATCTTGGCGCCGCACCTTTGTGGCAGCGCGCGCTGATCGCCTATATGAACACCGACCAGACCTATACCGTGTCGGTGCTGGAATACGAAAAGCGCCCCGAGATGCCGCTGGCCGAGAAGGTGACCTATTTCGTCGGGGCCGCCGCGCCGGTTCTGGCAGCCTGGTATGCCTTTGCCCTGGTCGGCGTGCTGGTGGGCGCGTCGATTCCGCCGGCCTTTGCGCTTGATTTCGCCTTGCCGATCACGTTCGTGGCACTGATCACGCCGATGCTCAGGACGCTGGCGCATGTGGCGGCGGCGGTGACGTCCATTGTCGTCGCGCTGTCGTTGACCTGGGTGCCTTCTGGTCTGGGTCTGCTGATCGCCGCCGCCTGTGCGATGGTCGTCGGCGCGCTGTTCGAAACCTGGTCGGAGCGACGCCGATGATCTATTCCACCATCGAAATCTGGGTCATCATCCTGGTGATCGGCGCCGGCACCTACCTGATCCGGTTCTCGTTCCTCGGGTTGATCGGGAAGCGCACCATGTCGCCGCTGGTGCTGCGTCTGCTGCGCTATACGCCTGTCGCGGTGATACCGGGGATGGTCGCGCCGCTGGTCCTGTGGCCCGCCGCGACCGGCGGCCAGCCCGACCTTGCGCGCAGCGCCGCCGCGCTGGTTGCGCTGGCGTTGGGGCTGGCCACCCGCAACACGCTTATGGCGATGGCGGGTGGCGCGGTGACCTTGTATTCGATGCTGTATCTGGTGGGCTGACGCCGCCTAGAACCCGGCTTGGGCGGCGGGCGTCGCGCGGATCACGCCGCTGTGGTTCTGGTCGACGTCATCGTCGGTGATGGTGCGCCCCTGCACGCCGGTGCGCTGGGCAAACGCCTCGCGCGTCTTGTTGGGATACCAGCTGACCGGGAAGCCTTCGAACCCGGGCAGTTGCGACAGGATCCGGCTGGTCGTCAGGGAACAGGTGGCATCGCCGGCGTTGCCCTGTGCCTGGATCAGTTGCAGGGCACGTTCGGCGACCTCGGGCGAAACGGTGACTTCCTGTTCCACGATCCGGTGCGATTCGCGGGCGTGATAATCGATATAGACCTTGCGCACGTCTTCGGTGATGCCGAACAGCACATCGTTGCGTTCGGGCACGCGCGGGTGCTTGAAGCTGCCGGCCGGATCCCAGAGGGCGCGCTGCGATCCGCTGACCAGAAGCGCGGTATGCGCCCCCGCACCCGACGTGTTGTTGATGACGGTGTAAAGCGTCAAAGAGGCCGGGCCGGGATGGCGGTAGGCCCGCGCCTGGACCTCTTCGATCGGGTCCAGGACAGCGGGCTTGCCACAGGCGGCAAGCACGACAAGGCACAGCGCCGCGAAGGCGCGCAAGACAACAGTCATGAAACCGCGTTCAGCCGTTGACGAGCGCAAGAAGGATCAGCGTCACGATGACGACGACAACGCTTCGGAAGGCGAACTTGACGAAACCCTCGAAGGTCTTCTCGTGCTCTTCGACATCCATCGTCCCGTGCTTGTGATCTGCCATTTGTGCAATCCTCGATAATACTGTGTCATCGCGGGGATAGACGATTCCGCGTGCCCTGTCACGGGCGTTCGCACTGTCGCGGCGGGGCTTCGACTTCAGGTTGCAGGCGGCGACACATCCGCGCCATCGTCTTCCAGGTCCGCCGTCAGGCGGAAGCCGATGCGGCTTGGCTTGTCCGCATGTTCGGGCTTGGCGATCGCGCGCAGCATGACATTCAGTTGTCCGACATGCTGGATCAGTTGCGTTCTGGCCCCGGCCGGGTCGGAGCCGTAGAAGGTGACGATGTCGGGGTCGTAATATCCCATCCCCTCGATCCGCATCACGCCCGACGCGCCACCGACAAACCCCATGGCGACCTCGTGATCGCTGTCCAATTGTTCCTCGAACGTGCGGATATAGAGCGCCAGTCGCTGATAGGCCCATTCCGCCGGGCTTTTTCGATCCACCGGTTTCTGTCCGGCCTTGCCGGGCAACACCTCGTTTTCGGCGCAGCGCGCTTCGGGGTCGGTGTGGACCGCGTGCGCGCGGGGCATTGCCGTTGCTTCAAGAGCTTCGGCAGCGGTCTGGATCGGATCGGCCATCAAGATACTCCGGTCTGCGCTTGCGCCGGAAGCCTACAGGTTCGCGGTTTGACCGCAAGGGCCGCCAAGGTCTGCGCGTCAGGCAAAAATGTCGGTGCGGTGATCGACGATGATGTCGCCGGGGCCGATATCGGGCATTCCAAGCAGGATGGCGACGGTCGCGCCGTCGATGCGCACCACGCCATCGCGCCCGTCGTCCGATGTGCTGATGTCCAGCGTGCCCTGCTCGGAGGACTGCGATGGATCGAGCGAGATGTGCAGAATGTCCTCTCCCGGTCTGAAATCCGCGACCGCGGCGAAGTCCGGACCCGTGTCGGACGGGTAAAGCCAATGGATGTCGCTGTCGGACGGCGCGTCCGTTTCCCCGTCCGGCAAGCCCGCGGTATCGCCGGGATCGTTGGCCGGCTGCCGGCCGTTGCGGAGCGCGTCCGGCTCGGGCGCCACATCATCCATCACGGGGTTCAGCACGGGGCCGGGAAAGGGTGCGGGGGGCGCCGGTCCTTCATCCTGCTCGGGATCTTCGGGAGACAAGGCCGGCGCATCCGTGTCGGCCGGCGGCGCGGGTTCTTCGCCGGCTTCGGGGTCTTCCGGTTGCAGGACAATGGGCGCCAGATCTTCGGGCGTTTCGATCCCCTCCATGACCGAGGACAGGGCGATATCGGCGTCCTGGGTGGGCGAACTCGCGTCGCTGACGCGAAGATAGATATCATCCACCGGCACGGCATCCAAACCGTCGAACCGGATTTCGACGGCCCCGTCATCGGTGACAAACCCCAGGCTCGACGTGTTGGTCTCGTCGTCCGTGGTCAGCGAGAAATCCTGGGCGCTGTCGGGGATCGTGACGGTCAACGTGTCGACACCGGGATTGAACGCCTCGACCAACGTGACTCCCGGGCGGGGATCCGCAAACAGGTCGATCCCGTCATCCGGCTGTTGTTCCGGGTCGTCGTCGGGGGGCGTGGCATGATCGAGCATGGACTCTTCGTCGCCGTCGGCCCCGTTGTCGGGATCATCGTCGGTATCGTCGGCGCTTCCGCGCAGAATTTCCATCAGGTCGGGCATGGCCGATGCGGCGATCACCCCGAGAAACAACAATCCGGCCAACATCGACGACTCCCGTGAAACCTGTGTTGCCAACCAGTGTTACACTGGCCGGGTTGACCGCCCGTGTCGAAAAAACAATGCATTTGAGGTTAATGGTCGCGACAGCCCATGGCCGCACCCCTTCTTTCGCGAACGACAACGGCCGCCCGAAAGCGGCCGTCGCGATGCATCGGCGATCGGGATCAGCTGGGCGCGATCACGCCACCGCCAACGGTATCCTCGCCCTCCTCCGGCTGTTCGGGGGCCGGGGGCGGCGTATCGTCCACGACCTCGACGGTGCTTGCGTCGGTATAGGTTTGTTCGACCAGGGTGATGTCGTCCGGTGTCAGATCGGGCGCGTTCGCAACGGTCATCACGGTGACGCCATCCAGCGCGACAATGGCGTCGGTGCTATCTTCGGCATAGGTCACGGTGACGACGGCATCGGGCGACAGCACCGGGTCATAGGCCACGACCAGCGCATCCTCGTCCGGGTCATAGTCCGAGATCACCGGCGCGTTGTCCTCGACCGTTGCCCATGTGCCACCGATGAAGGTGTCGGCCCCCGCGCCACCGGTCACGGTGTCGCCCTGTCCGGCATAGATAATGTCATCGCCTTCGCCGCCGTCAATGCTGTCGCCAGCATCGGCATCGGCGGTCGGCGCGATCAGGTCGATTCCTTCGGCCGGCGCGGTTCCGACGATCACGTCGTCGCCGGCGCCGCCCATCAGGGTATCGGCCCCCAGACCGCCGAACACCGTGTCGTCATCCTGGTTGCCGCGCACCATGTCGTCGCCGGCCCCGCCCGACACCAGATCATCGCCGAACCCGCCTTCGAGCGCATCGTCACCGATGCCGCCGTCCATGGTATCGTCACCGACCTCGCCAAAAAGGCTGTCGTCGCCGGCATCGCCGGTCATCAGGTCGTCGGAGATACCGCCGCGCATGGTATCGTCGCCGTTACCGCCGGACATCGTGTCGTCGCCGACCCCGAAGACGGTATCCTCGCCCACGTCGCCGACCATCGAATCGTCGCCGCCACCGCCGCTCATCAGGTCGCCGTTGCCACCGCCCAGGATGGTATCGGCGCCGCCGCCCCCGGACATGGTGTCGGTCCCTTCGCCCCCCGACAGCAGGTCGGCGCCCGCGCCACCCGAAATGTCGTCGCGGTTGTCGCCGCCGTCGATGGTATCGGACCCGCCGCCGCCGATCATGGTGTCGGCATTGTTGCGACCTTCCATCAGGTCCGACCCCTTGCCGCCGCGCATCAGGTCGTCGTCGGTGCCACCGAACATCGTATCGTCGCCATTGCCGCCGCGCAGCTCGTCATCGCCCGCTTCGCCGAACAGCAGGTCACGCCCGGCGCCGCCCCGCAGGGTGTCGTCGCCATCGCCGCCGCTGAGGGTGTCGTCGCCGCCGAATCCCTGAAGAAGATCATCGCCGTCGCCGCCGGTCAGAACCTGATCGCCCTCCGGCGAGGCCGCCGTTTCGTTATCGTCATCGTCCGAAAAGGCGTCGACGACGAAACCGATCGCCAGAACCCCGAAGACGGCTGCCAGAATAAGCATGTTCAAAACTCCTCAAATCCGGCGCAACTGCACCGCCACCCCAACGAAAGTTGGCATAGAGGCCTTGAAAGTAAAGGAATTTGCCGATTTGCGGCGGATTTATGGCGAATTGAGGGCAGCTTGGAAACAATGCCCGACCGTCAACGGGATTGCGCGGTTGAGCCGCAACACGAGGTCACAATTCACGGCTGAAGCGGGGAATCGCTCAAACCGCTTTCCAAGCCGGGCGATATGATCTAAGCACCCGCAGTCGCGATATCGCGGCCAATCTCCAAGGGCCTTGCTGGACGACATCCCGGCCTGCGCCATCACACCAACCACCGTAAAGGAGACCCCGATGTCGATCACGCCCGAAGAAAAGACCCGCCTGATGAAGGAATTCGCGACCAAGGAAGGCGACACCGGTTCGCCCGAAGTCCAGGTTGCGATCCTCACGTCGCGCATTTCCACGCTGACCGAACATTTCAAGAGCCACAAGAAGGACAACCACTCGCGTCGTGGCCTTCTGATGATGGTCGCCCAGCGCCGCAAGCTGCTGGACTACACCAAGAACAAGGACGAGGCCCGGTATCAGGACCTGATCAAGCGTCTGGGCATCCGCCGCTGACGCCAGCCCGCCGCAACGATCCGACGCCCGCGCCCCAGTGCGCGGGCGTTTTGCGTTCCAGACCGGCGCCGTGCGTCATTTCCGCTGCATCCCGGCAATCACCCGCAGCACCGTGCGCCGGGGCAGAAGCGGGATGATCCAGCCGATGGCGACCGACAGAAGCGTTTCGTTGAACGCCACCAGCCGGCCGCGCAGCATCGCGCTGTAGCCGCAGCGCGCAACGGCCGCCGGGGTCGCACCGCCGCCCGCGACCAGCTTCGTGCCGTCCAGGTTCGCGGCCTTGGCAAACCCGGTTTCGACATATCCCGGCGCCAGCACGGTGCAGGTCACCCCTTTTTCGCGCAACTCTTCATCCACCGCCTGGCTGAACGATTGCACAAAGGCCTTGGTGGCGAAATAGACCGCCTGGTATGGCCCCGGCATGAACCCCGCACTCGATCCGACGTTCAGGATCCGGCCCTTGCCGTGCCGGGCCATGTCGGCGCCGAACAGCCGCGTCAGCGCGACCGGCGCCTTGACGTTCAGGTCGATCATGGCGTGTTCATCGGCCAGATCGCGTTCGGTATGCAGGCCCTGCCCGCCGAACCCCGCATTGTTGATCAGGATATCGACCGTCAGCCCCGCGGCGACGATCCGGTCATACAGATCCCGCGCGCCGCCCTCTGCCGCCAGGTCCAGTGCAAACACGTGGACGGTCACGCCGTGCTTTGCCTCGATTTCCGCCTTCAGATCCGCCAGCGCCGCTTCGTTGCGGGCCGTCACGATGACGTCCCCGCCGCGTTTGGCATGCAGACGGGCGAATTCGCGTCCGATCCCCGACGATGCCCCTGTGACGAGCGCGGTGTTGGCCATGGTGCAGGTGCCCCCTGAATGTTGCGAATCGGGCAATAATGGAAAGGTCATGGGGCAAGTCAACCGACCGCGACCCCGAATCGGTCACGATCACGCGGCTTCCATTCCGCCGCGAAACCTTGTAGGGGCTGCCAATCTGAATGCCGGCGCCCGGACTCCAGCGCCTGACATAGAAGATACCGGAGTCAGGGGGAATACGCCCCCTACGCAATGGCCCGCGGGCCGACTTGAGGAACACCGATGTTCAACGTTACACGAAAAGAAATGCAGTGGGGGGAAGAGACCCTCACCCTGGAAACCGGCAAGATCGCCCGTCAGGCCGACGGATGCGTCATTGCCACGCTGGGCGACACCAGCGTCATGGCGGCCGTCACCTTTGCCAAGACCCAGAAGCCGGGGCAGGATTTCTTCCCGCTGACCGTGCACTACAACGAGAAATATTATGCGGCCGGCAAGGTGCCCGGCGGCTTCTTCAAGCGTGAGGCCCGCCCCACCGAGAAGGAAACCCTGACCAGCCGCCTGATCGACCGTCCGATCCGCCCGCTGTTCGTCCCCGGTTTCAAGAACGAAGTGCTGGTGATCTGCACCGTGCTGAGCCATGACCTGGTCAACGATCCCGACATGGTCGCGATGATCGCAGCTTCGGCCGCGCTGACCATTTCGGGCGCCCCCTTCATGGGCCCGATCGCCGCCTGTCGCGTCGGTTTCGTCAATGGCGACTACGTCCTGAACCCCGAAATCGACGACATGCACAACCTCAAGCTCAACCCCGAGCAGCGGTTGGACCTGGTCGTCGCGGGCACGAAGGACGCCGTGATGATGGTCGAATCCGAGGCTTACGAGCTGACCGAGGCGGAAATGCTGGGCGCGGTGAAGTTTGCGCACACCCAGATCCAGCCGGTGATCGACCTGATCATCGACCTGGCCGAAGACTGTGCGAAAGAGCCGTTCGATTTCCAGCCCGCCGATTACTCGGCGCTGTATGACGCCGTGAAGGCCGCCGGCGAAGACGAGATGCGCAAGGCATTCGCGATCACCGACAAGCAGGACCGCACGACCGCCGTGGCGAACGCCCGCCAGTCGATCAAGGACAAGCTGAACGAAGAGCAGCTGGCCGATGAAAACCTCGGCTCGGCCCTGAAGAAGCTGGAATCCTCGATCCTGCGCGGCGATGTCGTGAAAACCGGCAAGCGGATCGACGGGCGCGACACGACCACCGTGCGTCCCATCGTGGCCGAAACCGGCCTGCTGCCGCGCACCCATGGGTCGGCCCTGTTCACCCGTGGCGAAACCCAGGGCCTGGTCATCACGACCCTGGGCACCGGCGACGACGAACAGATGATCGACGCGCTGCACGGCACCTACAAGTCGAACTTCCTGCTGCACTACAACTTCCCCCCCTATTCGGTGGGCGAAGTCGGGCGTTTCGGCCCTCCGGGACGGCGCGAAGTGGGCCACGGCAAGCTGGCGTGGCGTGCGTTGCAGGCGGTTCTGCCGGCCGCGACCGATTTCCCCTATACCATCCGCGTGGTGTCCGAGATCACGGAATCCAACGGCTCGTCGTCCATGGCATCGGTCTGCGGCGGGTCGCTGTCGATGATGGATGCCGGCGTGCCCCTGAAGGCGCCCGTCGCCGGTGTGGCCATGGGCCTGATCCTGGAAGACGACGGCAGCTATGCCATCCTGACCGACATCCTGGGTGACGAAGACCACCTGGGCGACATGGATTTCAAGGTCGCGGGCACGGAAAACGGCATCACGTCGCTGCAGATGGACATCAAGGTGGCGGGCATCACGCCCGACATCATGGAAAAGGCTCTGGCGCAGGCGAAAGACGGCCGGATCCACATCCTGGGCGAAATGAACAAGGCGCTGTCCGGCGCCGCGGCCTTCTCGGCCTATGCGCCCAAGATCGAGACGATGCAGGTGCCCACCGACAAGATCCGCGAAGTCATCGGATCGGGCGGCAAGGTCATCCGCGAGATCGTGGAAGTGTCGGGCGCCAAGGTCGACATCAACGACGACGGCATCATCAAGATCGCATCGGCCGACGCCGACGCCATCAAGAAGGCCTATGACATGATCTATTCGATCGTGGCCGAGCCGGAAGAAGGCAAGGTTTACAAGGGCACGGTCGTCAAGCTGGTCGATTTTGGCGCCTTCGTGAACTTCTTCGGCAAGCGTGACGGCCTGGTTCATGTATCGCAGATCGAGAACCGCCGCCTGAACCATCCTTCGGACGTGTTGAAGGAAGGCCAGGAAGTCTGGGTCAAGCTTCTGGGCTTCGACGATCGCGGCAAGGTCCGTCTGTCGATGAAGATCGTGAACCAGGAAACCGGCGAAGAGATCGCGGCAGACGCCGCGGCCGACTGAGCGGTTTCAGACCGGCCCCCGGCAGTTTCGCCCGGGGTCCGGCGACAAGACAAGAACACCTGTCGGGGATGCCCGGGCAGGTGTTTTCTTGTCTGGAGGCGGGCTGGCGGGCATCTGCAGGTGGCGCGCAACCGCTATTGCGTCATTCCACACCGCCAACGCCTTTGGTGGGGTGGTCGTGCAGGGGTCAGGCGCCCGCAACGCGCCTTACGCGCCTTCGCTGAGGATACACAGCACGCGGGAACGGTCGGTCAACCCGACGATGTCGCGCGCGCGCTGCGCGGCGTTGCCGCCCTGACCCAGCAGCCGCAAGGCCGCCAGTCCGGCGCCACCCGACGGCGACGTGGCGAAGCCCGCCTTGGCCAGGGGGGTCATGGCGTCTGTCACTTCGGCTTCCGAGATCGTCAGGAAGCTGTCGGCATCGCGTGCCAGACCGGCCAGCGCGATCAGCGATGGTGCCTTGCAGTCCAGCCGCCCCATGCACGACACCGCGCCCGTGGTTTCGAGCAGGCGACCGGCACGCACGCTTTCGATCAACGCCGGTGCCAGGTCCGGTTCGACCACCGCGATATGCGGTGCAGCGCCCCAAATCCGGCGCGCATGGGCCGCCACCGCCGCCGCCATGCCGCCCACCCCCGCCTGAAGGAAGATATGCGTCGGCACTTGCGGGATCTGTGCTGCGATCTCGTCGGACAGGATCAGATAGCCTTCCATCAGGCGATGCGGCAGATCGATGTATCCGGCCCATGAACTGTCGGACAGCAGGGTCCAGCCATTTTCCGCCGCGGCCGCTTCGGCCGCCACCATGCTGGCGGCATAATCGGCGCCTGCCCGCACCACCTCGGCGCCCTGATCGGCAAGACGGGCGGCAAAGGCTTCGGGCACCGTATGGGCGATGTAGACCACCGCACGCGCCCCGAACACGCGGGCACCGGCCGCCACCGACAGGCCGTGGTTGCCGGCGCTTGCGGTGACGAACGTACGTCCGGGCAACGCGCCGCCCGCCGCGTCCGCGAGATGGGCAATGACGTAGGCGGCTCCGAGGGCCTTGAAACTGCCCAACCCCATGCGGCCGCGTTCATCCTTGATCCACAGATGCGCCAGACCGGCATCGCGGGCCAGGTCCGGCGCGTCAGACAGCGGTGTTTCCGCGGCCTTGGGACACTTGGCAAGCAGGGCGCGCGGCACCCGGGGATCGTCGGCCGGAAACGGCGCATCGTCCAAGGCATCCCGGGGCAGGCCCCTGCCGCGCCACGGATTCGCAAAGGCTTCCATCGTGCCACTCCGTTGCTGGTTTTGTGGCGCGCGCCGCTCAGGTGACGATCGGAAGGGCGCGTGCCTCGTATGAGAACGAGATCGCCGCGTCCCGTTCAGGATCTTTCATCTCGGCCTTGAACCGGGCCGCGGCGCGCACGCTGCCGATGGCGCTGAACGTGCCGCACAGCATGGCACCGCCGTCGTCAAGCGGCGCCTGCGCCAACAGGTCGGCAAGGGGCCGGATCATCGCCAGTGTCCCCTGCTGATAAAGCACCCACTGCCCGTCCTCTTCGATCCACGCGCGGATCGCGATGTCGTCCAGCCGGTCACGCACGCTGTCATAGGACCAGAGGCGGCGCGCGCAAGGTTTCGGACAGGCCTGTTTCGATGCGGCGACCGAATGGGTTTCCAGCTGCCGGTCGGTGTGATCCGACCCCAACCCCAGCCACAGCGTGCCCCGGTGACGGATCAACACCGGCTCGGCCTCACCCGAGGTGTCGGGCCCCAGAACATCGATTTCGGTGGCCGTGGTCAGCAAGCCGCGCGACGTGCGATAGAACAGCGGAACCTGCGACGGGGGTGCGACGCCGATGGCGGCCAGTTCGTCGATGTGATGCTGGACGGCGGCGGTGTCGCGCCCGGTCCACCCGGCGACGATCAGGTCGGTGATTTCGATATCGACGGGGCCGGTGTCAGTCTGGAATTGCATGGGTATCCTGCCTTTGATCACCCAAGTGTGCGGCGTCACGTGCCGTCTGTCCAGCATGTTCGCGCCGGATGCCCCGCCCCGCGCCACGGCGGTGATCAATCAGCAGAACTTTCTTAACTTTTTATCGCTCCGGCTGAAACTTTCGCCCGGATCGTGACTGTCCACATGCGCCCCTCGGGAGCAGGACGGCGGCAACAGAAAGCAAAGGTAGTAAATCGTCATGGCCCATCTTGATACATCCTATTCATCCTATGAGCTTTTCCTCAACCAGGCAGACGACATCTGGTCCGTCGATCTGGCGACACTCAACAACTCGGGCGTGAACGCCACCGCCCTTGTTGCGCTTTCGACCGAGGAGGACGGCAACCAATACCTCAATCTTTCGGTCTCGGCCCAAGGGTTCACCCCCAACCAGACCATGAACCAGCATATCCACGGCACGTTCGACGCATCCGGAGCACCGTCAAACGCGCGCGTGCCGACCCTGAATGACGACACCGACCAGGACGGTATGATCGAGGTGCTCGAGGGCGTCGCGAGCTATGGCGACATCCTGCTGTCGCTGACCGATGCCGACGGCGCAATGCCGGTTGCGGACAGCCGCGGCGAGGTGAACTTCATCCAGAGCTATCTTCTGACCGGTCAGAACTTCCAGAGCCCCGTCACCGGCAACGACTATTCCGTCGCGGATATCCTTCCGCTGGAACTGCGTGAGATCGTGCTGCATGGCGTGACCGTTCCCTCGGGCATCGGCGCCGGCACGGGTGGCGAAGTGGACGGCACCCAGAACGGGTTCGTCGGCATCCTGCCCGCCGCCGCCGGGCAGATCGAGAACGTCGATCTGGTACAGGCACTGGATGTCCTGGAAGACCAACGCGCCAATGCCAGCAACGTCACGGTGCTGACGGGTGGCGATGACCGGTTCACCGGCGGTCCGGGCGATGACACCAACTTTGGTGCCAATGGCGACGACACGCTTGCCGGCGCATCGGGCGACGACAGCATCCTGGGCGGTGTGGGCGACGACCTGCTGTTCGGTCAAAGCGGCAATGACACGCTGATGGGCGGACGCGGCGCCGATACGGCCGTTGCCGGCGATGGCGACGATATGGTCCTCGGCCTTAAGGGCAATGACATTCTGCGCGGCGGCAACGGTGACGACACCGTCGTCGGCGGCGACGGCGACGATGTCGGCTATGGTGGTCAGGGCGACGACCGGATGTTCGGCGAGGCCGGAAACGACACGCTTTACGGCCGCAACGGCGATGACGTGATCTATTCCGGCGTTGGCGATGACATGCTGTTCGCGGGCGACGGCAATGATTTCGTGGCTGGCGGCGCTGACGATGACATGATCAAGGGCGGTCGCGGTGACGACACCCTGCTGGGCGAAGACGGATCGGACCTCGTGTTGGGCCTGAACGGCGATGACATGCTGGAAGGTGGTGTCGGTCAGGATGTTCTGACCGGTGGCTCGGGCGACGACATCCTGAATGCGGGTCTGGACGACAACAATGCGGCCAACCCAGCCGATGCCGGCGCGTCGGGCGCGCTGACGTCCGCCGATTACGACAACACCTATGCGGGCGACGCGGGTGACGACGTGATCAACGGCGGCGACGGTGACGACATCATCACCGGCGATTCCGACAGCCGCGCGTCGGCCGCCACCGGTGAAACCTTCGATGCCACGGCCGATGGGTCCGACATCATCTTCGGCGGGGCGGGCAACGACGAGATCCACACCGGATCCTGGGCCGACAGCGACGACGGCTTCATGAACACCCATACCGGCATGGCAGACGACGAGGCCCATGGCGGTGACGGTGACGACATCCTGCGCGGCGCGGGCGGCAATGACCGTCTGTTCGGCGACGCCGGAGACGACAACATCGGCGGCGGCGCGGGCGATGACCTGATCGTCGGCGGCACCGGCGACGATACGCTGGCGGGCGATGATGGCGACGACATCTTCGGCGGTCTTGGCGGCAACGACATCCTGACCGGCGGCGCCGGCGCGGACGAGTTCCACTTCGACGCCGGAACCGGCACCGACCGGATCACCGACTTCACCCAGGGCGAGGACGTGATCTCGTTGCTGGACGATGGCGCCATCAGCTTCGCCAATTCGTCCGAGGATGCCACAACGCGCGGCGACAGCGATCTGTCCGCGATGGACTTCGACACGATCATGATGCTCAGCGATCTGGCCGCGGCCAACGATCAGCAGGTCGTGTATTCCAACGGCGGCAGTGCCGAACTGCAATCCGGAACCGGCGCCGCGGTCGAAGCCTATATCGCGGCCAGCAACGGCACCGACAGCTTCGTCTACTACGATGCGGACTGGTCCGATGCCGCGGGTCGCGAACTGATCACCACCATCGACAGCCTGTCGACCGCGATGACGGTGTCGGACTTCGACGTCTACTGAAGGCCGGCCCTACCAGAACGCGATTTCGGCCCGGATTCTCTCCGGGCCGAATTCATTTCTGCCAAGGACGGCGGCGATAGCAGGCCGTCACACTCCTGCGGCCTGCCATTCCGACAGGGCGTGCCTAGACCAAATCGTCGCCGAGCACCGCCTGTGACTGATGAAATCCGTGGTCTCGAACGTTCCGCAAATGGGGGATGGTCTGATCTATGAACGAAACGTCACCGTTCGTGCTGACGAGCACTCCGTCAAACTTGCGCCCCCCGAACGGGAAACCGTTTTCAAAAACCTTTTCGGTACCGAACTGTCCTGTATTACCACCGTCTTGGGACATCAGGCTTCCCACATGAATCAAAGCTGTTGGGACTGGGTATGGAAATCTTCAATAAAGACTTGGGAGCTGACCTGCTCCCCCAAGAGTCCGCTTTCATGAGTTAGCTCTGTTCAGTGTTTGGTCTTCTTCTGACCGTTGGTGATACTGCCGCAGGGTGAGCCCGTCGAGGCCCGAATGGGGGCGGTGGTGACTGTAGTCGTCGAACCACGCGGCAATCAATCCAAGGACGGTGGCGGCGTCTGGCAGCGGCGTGACGTTCACGTAGTCCCGCTTGAGCGTCTTCACCAAAGCCTCCGAGATGCCATTGCCCTGCGGGCTTTTCACCGGAGTGAAGCAGGGGTTCAGGCCGCGCTGGCGGGCGAAGATGCGGGTGTCCTTGGCGAGGCAGGGCGAGCCATTGTCGCCGAGCATCTCGACCTGGTGCGGCGCGCGGTGGCCGCCGAACCGCGCCTCCACCGCCGCCAGTATCATGTCGCGCACGTCCGAGCCGCTGATGCCTGCGTCAGCCACGGCGTGCCGGGCGATGATCTCGCGGTCATTCGCCATTGTGCTTGAACCAATGGCGCACAAATGGCTCATCGTCGATGATGAACGCGCTGCGCACGATGTCGCCGTTCCAGCATGTGAACCGCTGACCGGCAGGCGATGTTTGCATCGCCGAGAGGGCCGAAGCCGTCGGAGCATTGGCCAGTGAGGCGCCACTGGTTCGCGTCCACTGGCGAACGCAGGTTCGATCGCATGGTCGCGACCTTGCCGTTGTGGGCGCGATCGGACCGTTCGCTGTAGCGGCGCGCCAGCAGCAGGTTCTGGGCCCGCATGATGCGGTAGACGCGCTTGTGGTTTACGGGCGATGCGCCGGTGGCACGCAACGGCCGGTTCAGGATGGCCGTGATGCGACGATATCCGAGGTCGCGCCGCCACCAGCGCGGTGATCAGCGACACCACGTTCACGGCGCCCTTTGGCCTGCGGCCAGCGCCCCTCACCGTCTTGCGCTTTATGATAGCGCCGACGCGGCTTCGCGCTTCCCGTCACGCGGGCGTGCAGGTTCGATCTGGAGACGCCCGCAGTTTCGGCCGCGATGTTCATCCAGCGCACGGCAGGGCATGCCTGCATGCCCGAGAGGGAGGAACCGTCCTCGGGCCGCGACTGTAATTGCCACGTCAGTTTCTTGAGCGTGACTTGTCGAGTGCTTCCTCGAGGATCTCGACCTCCAACGTCTTGCGCCCGAGCTGGCGCTCCAGTTCGCGAATGCGATCCTCCATCTGCCGGACGGCGCGATTGCTGGTGACGTCATCGTCTCCTGACACGGCCACGGCTCCTTCTTCCAGCATCAGACGCCGTCAACGATACAGCAGGTTCGGCGCGACACCATTACGGCGCGCAACGACCGAGATGCTGGCAGTCTCGCTCAAGGTTTAATTTGTTGGCATGCGGCGCGGGGGGGGGGGCTGCTGCTTCGGTGGGCGCGCTGCAGCGCAAGCGCCAAGCCCCGTTCACGTGCGCCGACAAAACGGACGTCTGTTGCGAGAGCCGCTTGGTGGATGTCGATGTTGGAACAGGGGCGCGGGAGGGCGCGGGCTCGATGTTTCAGGGCGGGATCGCCGCATTGAACACGGCTATTGCCCCAAGGTGCAAACGCGTGCACGCGCGACCGACAAGGCAGTCAACTCCCCCATGCGAACCGAGGGGACGTGACTGGCCAGCGGATGGCCAGATCACAGGTTATCGCGTCTGCCTGCGGTGCGAAAAGCCGTCGGGCCCGACGGTCGTTCCGCCCGAAGGCGCCGGTATCATTCCGCGTCTTCGCGGGCCCGGTCGGCGGCGCCCTTGGCGTCCGGATCGCGATCGACAAGCTCGATGATCGCCATCGGCGCCATGTCGCCATAGCGGAAACCGGCCTTTAGGACCCGGCAATATCCACCCTGACGCTCGGCATAGCGGGGTCCGAGGACGTCGAACAGCTTGGCGGCGTGCATGTCCTGCTTGAGCTGGGCGCGGGCCATGCGGCGGGCGTGGATATCGCCCCGCTTGCCCAGGGTGATCAGCTTGTCGATGATCCGCTTCAGCTCTTTCGCCTTGGGCAGGGTCGTCTTGATCTGCTCGTGCTCGATCAGCGATCCGGCCATGTTGGCGAACAGCGCCTTGCGGTGTTCGTGGGTGCGGTTCAGGCGGCGATAGCCCCGTGCGTGACGCATTTTCGTGTCTCCTACTTGTGCTTTGTACGGCGGTCAGATGCGTGTCTGCCGCTCTGTTGGGGCGGAATTGCCCGGGGTCGTCGTCGGGGCAGGCAGACCCTGCCCCGCGTGGATCAAATCAGAACTGGTCTTCGAACTTCTTCGCCAGATCCTCGATGTTTTCCGGCGGCCATTCCTCGACGTCCATGCCAAGGTGCAGACCCATACCCGACAGCACTTCCTTGATCTCGTTCAGGGACTTGCGGCCGAAGTTCGGCGTGCGCAGCATTTCGGCTTCGGTCTTCTGGATCAGGTCGCCGATATAGACGATGTTGTCGTTCTTGAGGCAGTTCGCCGAACGCACCGAAAGCTCCAGCTCGTCGACCTTCTTGAGCAGCAGCGGGTTGAATTCCAGACCATCGTCGTCGGAATCCGCGCGTGCGCTCTCGGGCTCGTCGAAGTTGACGAAGATCGACAGCTGGTCCTGAAGGATCCGCGCGGCATAGGCCACGGCATCATCCGGTGTGACCGAACCGTCGGTTTCCAGCTTCAGCGTCAGCTTGTCGTAGTCCAGCACCTGGCCTTCGCGGGTCGGCTGCACGTCATAGCTGACCTTCTTGACCGGCGAATAGATCGCGTCGATCGGCATCAGGCCGATGGGCGCGTCTTCGGGGCGGTTCTTGTCGGCCGACACGTAACCCTTGCCGGTATTGACGGTCAGTTCCATGAACAGGTCGGCGCCGTCGTCGAGGTGACAGATCACGTGATCCTTGTTCAGCACCTCGATGCCGTTGGATTCGGAAATGTCGCCGGCGGTGACGATCTGCGGCCCCTTGGCCGAGATCGAAACGCGCTTGGGCCCTTCTACTTCCATCTTGATCGCAACGCCCTTGAGGTTCAGAACGATGTCTGTAACATCCTCACGCACACCCGAGATCGACGAAAATTCGTGCAGCACGTTGTCGATCTGCACGCTCGTGATGGCCGCGCCCTGGAGCGAGCTCATCAGGATCCGGCGCAGCGCATTGCCCAGCGTCAGACCGAAACCGCGCTCGAGCGGTTCGGCGATCACGGTCGCCTGGCGCGCGCGGTCATTGCCCGGCTTCACCTCAAGCTGAGTCGGCTTGATCAGTTCAGCCCAATTCTTGTGGATCATGCGTATCTCCTCAATTCAAGTCTGCCGCCCATGTCCCCGGCGGCAGACACCCGAGGTTGAAATGACAACGCACAGGCCACGGGAATCCACGGCCTGCGCGATTGTTCGTGTCGGATCAGACCCGGCGGCGTTTCGGCGGACGGCAGCCGTTGTGCGCCATCGGGGTCACATCGCGGATCGAGGTGATGTTGAATCCGGCGGCGGCCAGCGCACGCAACGCGGATTCGCGACCCGAACCGGGGCCCTGCACTTCGACTTCCAGGGTGCGCACACCGTGTTCCTGGGCTTTCTTGCCCGCGTCCTCGGCGGCCATCTGGGCGGCGTAGGGCGTGGATTTCCGCGACCCCTTGAAGCCCATCGTGCCGGCGGACGACCACGAAATGGCGTTGCCCTGCACATCGGAAATCAGGATCTTGGTGTTGTTGAACGAGGAATTCACATGAGCAACGCCAGCGGCGATGTTCTTGGAGACCTTCCTTTTAACGCGACGATCACGTGCCATTTGTCAGGTCCTCCCTTATTTCTTCTTGCCGGCGATGGCTTTTGCGGGGCCCTTGCGCGTGCGCGCATTGGTGTGGGTCCGCTGGCCACGTACGGGCAGGTTGCGACGATGACGCAGGCCGCGATAGCAACCCAGGTCCATCAGACGCTTGATGTTCATCTGCGTCTCGCGGCGCAGGTCGCCTTCGACGGTCAGGTTCGCATCGATGTATTCGCGAATCGACAGGACTTCGGCGTCGGACAGTTCGTTGACGCGGCGCGACGGATCGATGTTGACCGCGTCGCAGATGGTCCGCGCGGCCGAGGGGCCGATACCGGTGATATAGGTGAGGGCGATTGGAACCCGCTTTGCAGTCGGGATATTGACGCCGGCAATACGTGCCAAGTTATGCTTCCTTTTCGTTGCGGTTCCGTAGTGCCGGAACCTTTTTTCACAACGCAAGCCCGAGGCGACGGTGGCCACGGGCTTTTGCCTGAATTTCGTTCGATGCGGCCGGGTGCGACCCGGATCAGCGATTCCCCGGTCGGGGATGGCGTGACTTATGAAACTTCGCGCCGGGGGTCAAGGGCCGCCGGCTTATTTGGCCAGGGCCCGGCCGATCGCCGCCGCCACTTCATCGATTTCGCCCAATCCGTTGACGGTGCGAAGATCGCCCTTGGCGTAGTAATACCCCAGAAGCGGCGAGGTCTTCTTGTAGTATTCCATCAGCCGCTGCTTCAGCGCATCTTCGTTGTCATCGGCGCGGCGGTTGAATTCGGTGTGACCGCAGACCGCGCATTTGCCGTCGGCGGGCTGCGGCTTGGTGATGTCGTTGTAGACCTCGCCGCAGTTCGCGCAGGTGGAGCGCGCCGTGATCCGCTGAACAAGCGCCTCGTCGTCGACCTGCATCTCGATCACGGCGTCCAGCGTGGTGTTGTGGCGTTTCAGCAGATCGCCCAGCGCATCCGCCTGGGCCAGGGTGCGCGGAAAGCCGTCGAAGATGAAACCGCCGTGGGTGTCGCCCTCAAGCTTTTCCTCGATCAGGCCGATCACGATGTCGTCGGTGACCAGTTCGCCGCGGTCCATCACTTCGGCGACGCGCTTGCCCATTTCGGTGCCGCTGGTGCGTGCCTCGCGCAGCATGTCACCGGTCGACAGCTGGATCATGTCGCGTTCTTCGACCAGCCGGCGCGCCTGGGTTCCCTTACCCGCCCCCGGTGGTCCGAGCAGAATGATGTTCATCTTCTCGCCGTTCCTTTCTTGCCGCGCCGCTTGCCGCGCAACTGCGATTTCTCGATCAGCCCCTCGTACTGGTGGGCCAGCAAATGCGATTGCACCTGTTGTATCGTGTCCATCGTGACGCTGACAACGATCAGGACCGACGTTCCCCCGAAGTAGAAGGGGATCGCGAACTGGGCGCGAAGAACCTCGGGCAACAGGCAGACGGCCGCCAGGTATCCCGAACCGAGAACCAGAAGCCGGCTCACGACATAGTCGAGATACTCCTGGGTCTTCTTGCCGGGACGGATGCCGGGAATGAAGCCGTTCTGATTGCGCAGGTTGTCGGCAACGTCATCTGTCTTGAACGCCACGTTCGCCGTGTAGAAATAGGTGAAGAACACGATCATCACCGTGAAGAACAGGAAATACAGCGGCTGTCCGGGGCCGAAATAGGCCAGCAGCGTGGACATGACCGGGCCGGTCGATTGCGTGTTGAACGCGGCCAGGGTGGTCGGCAACAGCAGCAGGGACGACGCGAAGATGGCCGGGATGACGCCCGCCGGGTTCACCTTGACCGGCAGATGCGACGATCCGCCGTCATAGACCTTCATGCCGACCTGGCGGCGCGGATACTGGATGTGGATCTTGCGCAGCGCGCGCTCCATGAACACCACGAAACCGATGACGACGATCACCATCAGGATCACACCGATGATCACCGCGGGGCTGATGGCGCCCGAACGGCCCGATGCGAAGAACTGTGCTAGGGCGGCCGGAACCTCGGCGATGATGCCTACGAAGATGATCAGCGAAATGCCGTTGCCGATGCCGCGCTGGGTGATCTGTTCGCCCAGCCACATCAGGAACATCGTGCCGCCGACCAGGGTGATGACGCAGGCCGCCTGGAAATACAGCCCCGGATCGGTGACAAGCCCGCCCGCCTCAAGCGACTTGGCAAGACCGAACGCCTGGAAGGTGGCCAGCAGGACCGTGCCGTAACGGGTATACTGGTTGATCTTCTTGCGGCCCTGTTCGCCCTCTTTCTTCAGCTGTTCCAGCTGCGGCACCATGGCCGTCATGAGCTGGACGATGATCGAGGCCGAGATATAGGGCATGATGCCCAGCGCGAAGATCCCCATGCGCGAGATTGCACCGCCGGTGAACATGTTCAGGATGCCACCGATACCGGTCGCCGCCTGGTCCATGAACTGGCGCAACTCGGCGCCATCGATCCCCGGCACCGGGATGTAGGTGCCAAGACGATAGACACAGAGAAGCCCGAGGGTGAAGAGGATTCGCGTCCGAAGCTCGGTCGCCTTGCCGAAGGCGCCCCAACTCATGTTCGCGGCCATCTGTTCGGCGGCTGATGCCATTACGTCGGTCCTTTTACTGTTCTGCGCGGCGGCCCGGTGCGGCGGCGCGCGGGGCACCTGCCGACGGGTCGCGGAAACACGGACGGGAGGACAGAAAGCACGGGTATGTCAGCGCACCGAACGCGCGACGTCCGAACCTGAGGCCACCTGTCATCACACCGCCCCTCCCGGGACGAAAGACGCCGCGCGATCCGGTGTCGGACCCGCGGCGCCACTTACCTTGCAAAGATGTAAGCGGCACGATCACCGCTCACAACCTTTTATTCGGCGGCCGCCGCTTTGGGCGCGGCGACGGTCAGGGTGCCGCCGGCTTTTTCCACCGCTTCGATCGCGGACTTCGACGCGCCGGTGACGCTCAGCTTGATCGCGGTCGTGATCTCGCCCTTCGACAGCACGCGGATGCCGTCGCGCTTGCGACGGATCAGGCCGCAATCGACCAGCTCGGTCTCGGTGATCTCGGATCCCAGCTTGCCGGCGTCGATGAATTTCTGGATCAGGCCCAGGTTCACGACGGCGTAATGCTTGGGGTTGCGGGCGTTGAAGCCACGCTTGGGAAGGCGCTGATACAGCGGCATCTGGCCGCCCTCATAGCCCTTGATCGCAACGCCCGAGCGCGACTTCTGGCCCTTGATGCCGCGTCCGCCCATCTTGCCCTTGCCCGAACCCGGACCGCGGCCGATGCGCATGCGCTTCTTGGTGGCGCCCGGATTGTCGTGCAGTTCGTTCAGTTTTACCATGTCGCTTGCTCCTGATTGCCGGACGCGTGCCCCCAGCGACGGGAGCGGCACGGCCACGGCGTGTATGAATCGATGGCGCATGACGCCACCGGGGGCGTATAGGCCAGCCGGAATGACGGTTCAAGACCCCAAACGGCCCCGTCCCGCCCAACCCCCGCGATCCGGCGGCCCACGCACGCACCAATTTCCAAAACGACAGGCCAAGGTGACGTCACCTGACCTGATTCTGCGCGCTCGGCCGGATACGGCAGGACCGATGTCAGCGCCCGCGCGGTCCGACCGACGGACAGGACCGCGGCGACCTTGCCCGACTCCCTCGGCATGGGTCATACATCGGACAGAACGATGAACGGTCCGGCATGGCATGCGTGGGCCCACCGGCGGATGAAAGAGGGAACGACATGGTCAGGATGGGAGCGGTGATCGGAATTCACCCCGACAAGATCGACGAATACAAGCGGCTCCATGCCGATGCCTGGCCCGCCGTCCTGCAGAAGATCACCGACTGCAACATCCGCAATTACGTGATCTACCTGCGCCAACCCGAGAACCTGTTGTTCGCGCATTTCGAATACCACGGCGACGATTGGGCGGCGGATGCGGCGCGCATGGCCGAGGATCCCGTCACGCAGGACTGGTGGGCGGTCTGCGGCCCCTGCCAGCGCAAGTTCGATTCCGTCGCGAAAGGCGAATGGTGGGCGCCGATGGAGGAGGTCTTCTTCCATCCATGACCATCCACACCCCCGACTCGAGGACCGCACCATGACCCTGACCGCCGACACCCTGCCCTTTGGACGGGTCAGCGACGCCCTGCATGTCGTGATCGACGTTCAGAACCTGTTCTTTCAACCGACGGCCTGGCAGGTCACGTCGATTCCCGCGATCCTGCCGCCGATCCTGTCGCTGTTGACCCACGCACCCGACACCGCCGCCTTCGCACGTTTCATCCCGCCCGCGTCCGCCGCGACGGCCCCGGGCATGTGGCGCGGATATTATCGCCACTGGGACAGCGTGACGCGCGACCGCCTGGACCCCGGCCAGTTGGACGTCCTGCCCGACCTGACCGATGTGGCACCGGCGGCACCGATGCTGGACAAGCCCGGCTATTCGGTCTTCTCGTGCCCGGCGTTCCGCCCGCTCTTGCGCCAGCGCGGCATCACGACGCTGATCCTGTCGGGGGTCGAAACCGATGTCTGCGTGCTGTCCACGGTGATGGAGGCGGTCGACATCGGCCTGCGCGTGATCATCGCCGCCGATGCGGTGACCGGCGGATCGCCCGAAGGCCACGATGCCGCCCTGTCAATCCTGCGCACGCGGTTCGACCAACAGGTCGAAATCGCGTCCGCCTCGGCCATCATCAGTGCATGGTCTGCTGCGTGATTCCCCTGCCCGATCACCCCGGATCGCCGGCCGACCGATCCGGCGGCATCGCGGCGCACCGTGCCTTTGGCACATGGTCGCCCGATCATCCCGCCGCCATGGTGTTCCTGCCGCTGGGCCTGTCGGTGACACCTGTGGCCTTTGCCGCAAGCACGGGCAAAAGCACCGCTTTCCCCGCCGGCCCCGATCTGCGGCTCGGGTCGCGCAGCGTTGAGGCCGCCCGGATCGAGGCCGGTATGACCCACGCCGGAACGGTTCTGGATTGGCAATGGGACAAGCCCGATCCGTTTACGGCCCAGGGCCGCTGGACGACCCGCGCCCATGGCGAATGGGGCCTGCGGTTCTGGGTCTGCCTGGCACTGGGGGCGCCCGCCGGGTGTCAATGGCGCTGGGACACCACGGCAGGCGCCGCGATGATCCGCATCGGTCACCGCTGGGGCGTCGTCGCACCCGACCCCGCGCCGCTGATGGTGACAGGGCACGCGGATCTGGACGGTCTGACCGATGAGCTTGAGGCCCGCGGCTATTTCTTCCTCGAAAGTCGCAAGCACGCGGCCCCCCTTCTGGCGTTGCGGTTCAACCTGGAAGAGGCCGCATCGGCGCGGTTCGGCTTCGCCGTCGGCGACGACCTGGACGAAACGCTGGCGCGCGCGCGCCAACCCGACCGGCCCGCTACCCTGCCGGGCCAGACCGGCGCGGGGGCCGGTGCGCTGGACGCGGTGCGCGACGTGATCGGCTGGAACACCCTGTTCGATCCGGTGAACCGACGCCCCTATACCGGCCTTTCGCGCAACTGGACCACGGCCAAGTTCGGCGGCTTCGGCGTCTGGCTGAACGACGTGCTGTTCAATGCGCTGCTGGCGTCGACGCTGGAACCCGAGGTGGCGCGCGACAACCTGCTGGCCGTGATCGCCGGGGCGACGCCACAGGGCAACCTGCCCTGCCTGCTGACCGGCAACGACGCCTGGATCGACAGGTCGCAACCGCCCATCGCAGCGTTCGTGCTGGCGATGCACGTCGCGCGCTGGCCCGATCCGGCGCTGGTCGCGCGGGTGCTGCCGGTGCTGCTGCGCGGCTGGGACTGGTGGTGGCGGATGCGTGACCCCGACGGCACGGGGATGGTGCGCTATGGCACGTCCGACATCGGCAACGGGCTTTATCGCGGCACCAAGCTGGGCGCCAAGGACGAAAGCGCGATGGACAATTCGCCGGTGCACGATCAGGCGACACTGGATCCCGCGACCGGTCTGCTGGATTCCTATGACGTTGGTTTGAACGCCCTGCTGGCGCTCGAGGGCGAGATGCTGGGCGATCTGCTGGCCGCGCAGGGACGGATGGAACAGGCGTCAGCGGTGCGCGCGAAGGCCGATGCGCTGAAGGACGCGATCCGCACGCGGCTGTGGGATCCGGCGCGCCGGGTGTTCGCCAACCGCCTGCTGGACGGTCGGTTCGTGGACAGTCTTGCACCAACGTCGTTTTATCCGATGATCGCGGGCATACCCACACCCGAACAGATCGACGGGCTGATGGTGCACCTGCATGATCCCGCGGGCTTTGGCGGCCCCGCGCGCCTGCCTTCGGTGCGGCGCGACGACCCGGCGTTCGGCGACCAGGTCTATTGGCGGGGTCGGGTGTGGCCACCGATGAACTGGTTCACCTGGGCGGGCCTGCGTCGCATGGACCGCGCGACCGAAGCGGCGGCGCTGGCGAGCGAGAGCCACGCGCTGTTTTATGGCCCATGGGAGGCGAACCGCCATGCGGCCGAGAATTTCGCCCCCGGCCCCGAGTATCCGGCGATCCAGCCCGACACCGACACCTTCTATTCGTGGTCGGCACTGATGCCCGCCATGGCGGTGGCCGAGGTCGCGGACGTGACGCCGTGGGAAGGATTCAGCCTGAGCAACGGCAATGACGTGACCCTCGGCCCCGTCGCCACCCCCTGCGGCATGTGCACGGTGGATGTGGCGGGCGGTGTCCTGCGTCTGCTGCGTGAGGGTTCCACGCTGCTGGAAACCGATATTCGCGGCCGGTTCACCCATGTCCGGATCGACCGCGACCGGTTGCACCTGACCCTGCCCCGCGATGCGGCGGCCGGATATATCCGCGTGGACCGGCGCAAAACGGCAATGGCGCAGCAGGGCGATGGGCCGCTCAAGACAGCGACTGATGGCGCCATCCTGATCCTGCACACCGCCGACGTGACCGACGACGCGACCCGCCGGATCGACGTGGTGTTCGCCTAGTCGGCTTTCAGCCCGCGCGCATGGCGCGGCGCCCAGGACACCCAGACGGGGCCGGATTCGGGCAGGTCGGAAAACTCTTCGTGCCGTGCCACCGCCTTCAGCATCTGGCCGTTCCAGTCCAGCACGCACGTGCCCATGGCCCCCGCGAAGATACGCTGGCGCAGCCTGGCCTGAAGGGCGTTCGGGCCGTCCGGCCGATCCACCGTCACGCTCAGGTGTTCGGGGCGCACGGCGATGGTGGTCGCGCCTTCGGGGCGGGCGACGCGGGCGCCGGGCAGGTCCAGCCAGTCGCCCGAGCCGGTGCCTTCGATCACGTTCGCCTCGCCCAGAAAGCGGGCGGTGAAGACATCGCCGGGGTCGGAATACACCTCTTGCGGGCGGCCCTCGCGGATCAGGCGGCCGCCCTTGAGGATGCCGATCCGGTCGGACAGGGTCAGCGCCTCTTCCTGGTCGTGGGTGACGAAGATGGTGGTGATGCCCACCTCGCGCTGGATGCGCTTCAGCTCGATCTGCATGTCGACGCGCAGCGCCTTGTCCAGCGCCGACAGCGGTTCGTCCAGCAGCAGAACGCGGGGCCGGGTGACGATGGCGCGCGCCATGGCGACGCGCTGGCGCTGGCCGCCCGACAATTCATGGGGTCGACGCGCACCCAACGGGCCAAGCTGCACCAACTCCAGCGCATCGCCCACCCGCTTGTCGATTTCCCCCCGCGCCGTGCCGCGCACCCGCAATCCGAAGGCGACGTTGTCGGCCACGCTCATGTTCGGGAACAGGGCGTAGTTCTGGAACACCATGCCGATCTCACGCGCTTCGACCGGCACATCGACCACGGGCCGGTCACCGATGAACACGCCACCGGCAGTGGGTTCGACGAACCCCGCAATGGCACGCAACAGCGTCGTCTTGCCGCTGCCCGAGGGGCCGAGCAGGCCGAAGAACCCGCCATCGGGAAAGGTCAGCGTCACATCGTCCAGCGCGCGGGCGGCGCCGTAATGCTTGCTCAGGCCCTCGACCCGGACTTCGCTCATCTTTCGCCTCCGAACTTGGTGAACCGTGCGGCGATCAACATGACCACCATCGACACGGCAATGATGATCGTGGAAATCGCGTTGATTTCCGGCGTGAAGCCCTTGCGGATCGCGGTGTAGATCAGCACCGGCAGGGTGGAATCGCCGGGTTCCGACAGGAAATACGAGATCACGAACTGATCGAAACTGACCGCGAAGGCGAACAGCGCGCCGGCAATCACCCCCGGCGCGATCCACGGCAGCATGACCGCGCGCGTCACCATCCAGGGCCGTGCGCCAAGGGACCGCGCCGCTTCTTCCAGCGTGCGGTCGAAGGTGGCCAGACGCGCGGTGACCACGACGATCACATAGGGCAGCGCCAGCGCGACATGGCCGATGATCACGGCCGGGGTGCCGCGCCCGATGCCGACGCCGAAGAAGAAGATCAGCATCGCGGTGCCGGTGATCAGCCACGGGATCGCGATGGGCGGGAACAGCAGCACCTGGAGCGCGCGCTTGCCACGAAAGTCATACCGCCACAGCGCCACCGACGCCGCGGTGCCCAGAACGGTTGCCACGACGGTCACGACAACGGCGATCCAGACCGACCGGGCGGCGGCGTTCAGGATCAGGTCATTGCGCCAGACGCGCTCATACCACTCGGTCGAGAAGGTGAACGGCAGCTGATAGAATTCCGATGCGTTGAACGACATCGCCGCCATGACAAGGATCGGCGCGTAAAGAAACAGCAGGATCGCGCCCAGATAGACACGGCCAAGGATGCCGGTGACGCGGGACCGGGTGCGCGGCTTCATGTCCGCGCCTTTCGCAAGACCGGGCTGGCCAGGGCCAGGATCGCCAGCACCACCGCCAACAGGATGAACGACAGGGCCGCCCCCAGCGGCCAGTTGAAGACGGCGACGAACTGATCCTCGATCACCGTGCCGTAATAGGTGCCGAGGCGACCGCCGAGGATCCGCGGCTCCATGAAGCTGCCCACCACGGGAACGAAGACCAGCACGGCACCGGCGATCAGGCCCGGGGCAGACAGCGGCAGTACGATCCGCCAGAGGATCGTCCACCACTTCGCGCCCAGCGACCGCGCCGCCTCGATCAGGCTGTCGTCGATGGCCTGCAGCGCCAGGTATGCGGTGAGGATGACATAGGGCAGGTATGAATGGACCAGACCGATCACGATGGCGGATTCGGTGAACAGCAGGTTCAGCTTGACGGGCCAGGGCCAGATCGCGCTCAGCGTCTTGTCCAGAACGCCGTTGCCGCGCAGCACGATGGCCCAGGAAAAGATCCGCACCAGCGAGTTCGACCAGAACGGCAGGATGACCATCAGGAACAGCGCCTCGCGCGCGCGGCCCTTGATCATCTTGGCCAGCACCCACGCGCAGGGAAACCCGATCAACACGCACAGCGCGGTGACCTTGACCCCCAGCAGGACGGATTTCAGCAGCAGCCGGGCATAGGTCGGCGATTCGAGGAACGCGGTATAGTTTTCGCCGGTGACGTGCCATTCGGTATCGCCGAAGGGCACATCGGTGATGATGCTGAAGAACGCCATGGCCGACAGCGGCAGGAACACCGCCACCGTCAGCCACAGATAGGCGGGGGACAGCAGCGCGATGGCCCGCAGACGGTCGGTGCGTGCAATCCCCCCGGCCATGTTACTGAACCGCCTTCAGATCTTGCCACAGCTTGAGGTATTCCTCGCGCTTGTCGTCGGTCATGGGCTGCATGAACTGGACCCGCGCGACGACCTCGGGATCGCCCAGCACCGCCTTGTTGAAGCTGTCGTCGGGCAATGCCTTGGCGGCGGCGGTATTTGCCGTGGCGGGCGCGCCTTCCTTGTCCCAGCCGGAATAGAACTCGGGGTCGATCATCCAGTCGATGAAGGCATAGGCGGCGTCCTTGTTTTCGGACGATTTGGGGATCGACAGGCCGTCAAGCCATCCGATCGCGCCCTCGTCCGGCACGACAAAGGTGATGTCCAGCCCCTTGCCGATGGACCGTGACGCCGAGCCGGACCAATAGGTCGCGGCGGCGAATTCGCCCGACGCCATGTATTGGTTCCAGTCGTTTTCCGATCCCCAATAGGTGCTGATCGCCGGCATCAGCTCGGCCAGCTTGGTACGCACGGCTTCTAGATCCTGAACGTCGTTGATGTCCTGCCCGGTGGCCAGCGCGCCGATCTGCACCGCCTCGACCGCGTCGTCGCGGATCGACACGCGACCGGCCCAATCGGGGTTCCACAGGACTTCCAGCGATGTCGGGGGCGTGTCGAAGTCGTTGTTCGACACGGCAATCGCGGTCAGGCCCCACGCCCATGGCACGCCGTAAAGCGCGCCATCTTCATTCAGCCCGTTGTTCTTGACGAACGCCGGATCCAGGTCGTCGAAATTCTCCAGCTTCGAGGGGTCGATGGGCGCCAGAAGGTCTTCGGCCACCACCTGCGGCGTGAAGGACGAGTTGATCAGAACCACGTCATAGGCGCCCGGATTGGTGCGCAGCTTGGTCAGCGTTTCCTGTTCCGAGTTGAAGTATTCATGGACCACCGTGTTGCCGGTCGCCTCTTCGAACGCCTTCACGGCCCATTCGATGTCGGTGCCGTAACCCTGCCAGTTCAGCACCCGGATCTCGGCGGCGTGCAGGGTGGGCGCGATCAGGGCAAGGGCGGCGGCGGTGGTGAAAAGTCTGGTCATGTTTCGGCTCCTTGTTGGGTCGTTGGGTCAGGGGAAAGCGCCAGCAGCGCGTCCACCTCGGCGGGATGCGGGGCCGTTGACGGCCCTTCTGCGGTTGTCGAAAGCGCGGCGGCGATATTGGCCGCCTCAAGCGCGCGGTGCGCGGGCCGTCCGGCGGCAAGTCCGGCGATGAAATATCCGATGTGGGCATCGCCCGCGCCATTGGTGTCGATGGCCTTCACCGGGTGGCCAGGGATGTGGCGCGGTGCGCCGCCAGATTCGGCCAGCCAGGCGCCATCGGCGCCCACACGCACCACTGCGCCACCCTGCCTGCGGTCACGGGCAAGGGCCCGTGCGGCTTCTGCCGGATCGTCGATGCCGGTCAGCACCGCCGCCTCGGCCCCATTTGCGCTGATCCAGAGGGCGGCGCCAAGGGCAGCGCGCAGGATATCCGGCGCAATCGCGGCGACGCGCGGGCCGGGATCGAACACCACGCGCGCGCCCACCGGGCGCTGTCGCAACCAATCGGCCAATGCCGCGCCACTGTTCGGATAGGACAGCGCATAGCCCGATTGCAGGATCCAGTCCCCGGGGGCGGGATTCACCCCGGCCAGATCGGCGGCGGTCACGAAGCCGTCGGCGCCCGGCAGGCCGATGAACGTCCGCTCGCCCCCATCATCCACCAGAACGGTGCAACATCCCTGGTCCAGACCCGGATGAACGGCGCCAATGTGGGCAATGCCCTGGGCACTCAGCGCCGCGCGCACCATGTCGGCCAGCGGACCGGTGCCCAGCGTTCCGGCGAACATCACGTCCAGCCCGGCGCGTCGCGCCGCGACCATCGCGTTGAACCCGCCGCCCACGGACAGACCGGCCGATCTGACGTCGGCCTCGGTTCCCGGGGTCGGGACGGCATCGACCCGATACACCATGTCGACGACGATGCCCGACATCTGGAACAGCCGGCCGGTCATGTCGGATCCGCCCTCTCGCGCACCGCCAGAAGGTGGCGCGCCACGGCGGCCATGTCAAAACCGTTCGCGGTCTGCAACTGGGTCAGCCGATCATCGGGAAACGCCGATACCCCGGCACAGGCGCCCGCCATGCCACAGGCAATCGCGCCGATGGTGTCGGTATCGTCGCCGATGTTCGCCGCGATCACCGCCGCGCGCCACGGATCGCCGCCGGCCAGACGGACAACGCCAAAGGCCGCCGCAACCGATTCGCGGCTGGCGACCGAGGTGCCGATCCGCGCGGCCAGCTCCGCCTCATCGCCCCGTTCCGCCACCTCCAGCGCCAGCGCGATCCGTCCGGCCATGTCCCGCTCGCCCACCGCGGCACCGCGCGCGTTGGCGACGCGCGCAGCCTCCAGCGCCGCGCTCAGCGCGTCATCGAAACGCGCCCCGGCCACCCCCAGGCTGACCACAGTGGCGACGGCCGTCGCGCCCGCCATCGCCTCGCCCGTCGCGTGGGTCACGCGGCAGGCGGAGTCGACCGCATCGATCAGCAAGCTGCCGGTGTGAGGCGTCGCGATCCCCACCGGCACGATCCGCATGGCCGCACCGTTGGTGGTGCCGGACCGCCCGGTTTCGGACGCGGGCACGCCCGCCAGCAAAGCCTCAAGCGCCGCCTTCGAGGACGGCCCCAACAGATCGCGCAGCCCGCGACGGCGCACGTCAGCCTCCCACGCCAACAGGGCCTGCGCCCAGTCGTTCGCGTCAAAGCCCTCGCGCCGGGTCAGCAGACCGGCCAGCAACAGCGTCTGTTCCGTGTCATCGGTCACCTGCGCCGCTGTCAGACCATGGGACACCGGATGATCCGGCATCGGTTCGACAAAGCCTTCGATCCGGCCATAGACGGCGCGGATCGCCGCGCGATCCAGGGTCTGCGACGGCATGCCCATGGCATCGCCAAGGGCCACACCCGACAGCGCGCCGATGGCACGATCCAGGATGTCGGCGCGATCCATCAGAACACCATCCGCAGCCCGAAACGGTCGGGATCCAGCACGCTTTCGACATGCTCCAGCAGGGTGCCATCCGCCGCCCGGGTCAGGCGTTGCAGGCGCAGCATGGGGGTTTCGGCGGGCCGTTTCATCACGCCGGCATCGGCCGCGGGCAAGGCGGGCAACACGCCGGCCACCTCTTCGCCCGTGGTAGCCACCAGACCCAGCGCCGCCAGCGTCCGGCTGAGCGATCCATCGGCCAGACCGTCGCTCGGGACATCGGCAAAGACCGCACGCCATGGCAGACGGCTCCGCTCAAGCGACACGCCCTGCCCGGTGTCGGGCGATACCCGCAGCCGATCGATGCACAGATAGTCGCCCGCCGTGTCCAGGCCGCGCGCCGCCAGGAAGGTATCGGCCCTTGCACAGCCGCCGCGGTTCAGCCGCAGCAGGCGGGTTTCAAGCCGGTCGGGTCCATGGGACAAGGCAACGGACCATCCCTTGCGATCGTCGATGGTATCGCCGCGATAGGTGACAAATGATCCGATCCCGGTCCGCGTGGTGATCAGCCCCTGCCCCGCCAGGATCTGAAGGCCACGCCGCACGGTGTTCCGGCTGACATCGAACCGGCGCATCAAGGCGCCTTCGCTGTCCAACTGATCGCCGCGCGTGACACGACCGGCGCGGATTTCGCGCGCCAACGCCTGGGCCACCCGTTCGGATTTCGCCAGACCAACGGTTTCAGGATCACCGACCTCTTCCAAGCTGTCCCCTCCTGTCCCTACCTATACCTTAACCGGGGATTCCCGTCGGTCAAGCCAGTCCGAGGCCGGAGCGCCCGACAAACGCAAAAGGACGCGCCCGGTGATGGGCGCGTCCTTTGCATTGTTCCGTATTGCCGAAGGTGCGGGGCTCAGCCGCGCTCCTCGACGATCTCGACCAGGTGCGAGATCTTGGCAACCATACCGCGGACCGAGGGCGTATCCTCAAGCTCGCGGGTGCGGTGCATCTTGTTCAGGCCCAGGCCCTTCAGCGTTGCGCGCTGGATGGCGGGGCGACGGATCGGTGAACCGATCTGCTTGACGACGATGGTCTTTGCCATGGATCAGGCCTCCTCGACGACTTGGTCGGACGATTGGGGTGCGTCGTCCCGCTTGGGCAGGATGTCGGCGACTTTCTTGCCGCGACGCTGGGCAACCGAACGGGGCGAAGCCTCGCCGGCCAGACCTTCGATCGTGGCGCGGATCATGTTGTAGGGGTTGGACGAGCCGATGGATTTCGCCACCACGTCCTGAACGCCCAGCATCTCGAACACGGCGCGCATGGGTCCGCCGGCGATGATGCCCGTACCCTGGGGGGCGGAGCGCATGAAGACGCGTCCGGCACCGTGGCGTCCGGCGGTGTCATGGTGCAACGTGCGACCGTCGCGCAGCGGCACGCGGATCATCTGACGCTTGGCCTGCTCGGTGGCCTTGCGGATCGCCTCGGGCACTTCCTTGGCCTTGCCCTTGCCGAAACCCACGCGGCCCCGCTGATCGCCCACGACGACGAGCGCGGCAAAACCGAAACGCTTGCCGCCCTTCACGGTCTTGGAGACGCGGTTGATCGCGACGAGGCGATCGGCGAATTCGGGTGTTTCGTCACGCTGGTTGCGGCGTCCGCCCCCGCGATTGTCATCTCTTGCCATGAAAGGCTCCGTATTGCTGCCCGAAGGCGTGTCGTTCGATCCAAGTGAACGGGTGTTCCCGGATCATCGAGGCGCGTGAACGCCTGCACGTATAAAAGCCGCCGCCCCAGACGGGGCGGCGGATAGGGTCAGAACTTCAGGCCGCCTTCGCGGGCCGCTTCGGCCAGCGCCTTGACCTTGCCGTGGAAGAGGAAGCCGCCACGATCGAAATAGACGTTTTCGACCCCGGCCTTCTTCGCACGCTCGGCGATGGTGGTGCCCACCTTCGCGGCCGCTTCGACGTTGTTCTTGCCCACGATGCCCAGATCCTTCTCGAGGGAAGAAGCCGAAGCCACCGTGATGCCCTTCACGTCGTCGATCAGCTGAACGCTGATGTTCTTGTTGCTGCGGTGAACCGACAGGCGCATGTGGCCGGGGTTCATTTTCCGCAGTTTGTTCCGAACGCGCAGGCGGCGTTTCAGAAACAGGTCTCTTTTGCTGTTTGCCATCTGTCGCGTCCTTACTTCTTCTTGCCTTCCTTGCGGAAGATGAACTCGCCCTTATAGCGGATGCCCTTGCCCTTGTAGGGTTCGGGCTTGCGCCAGGCGCGAATGTTCGCGGCCACCTGTCCAAGCTGCTGCTCGTCGATGCCTTCCAGCGCGATCTCGGTGGGCTTGGCGACCGTTGCGGTCACGCCTTCCGGGATCTCGAAGTCGACATCGTGCGAATAGCCGAGGTTCAGCTTCAGAACCTTGCCCTGAAGGGCAGCACGGTATCCGACGCCCTGGATCTCAAGCTCGCGCTTGAAACCGGTTGAAACGCCGGTGACGAGGTTTTCCACCATCGAACGCGTCATGCCCCACTGCTGGCGCGCCCGCTTGGACGTGCCGCGCGGCGTGACGGTGATGTCGCCTTCGTTGATGGTCAGGGTCACGTCGTCCGTGGCCTGGAAGCTGCGGGTGCCTTTCGGCCCCTTCACTTCGATTTTCTGGCCCGAGAGCGACGCAGTGACGCCCGAGGGCAACGCGACGGGTCGTTTTCCGATACGAGACATATCTTTCTCCTCAGAATACGGTGCAGAGCACTTCGCCGCCAACGTTGGCGTGACGTGCATTGGCGTCCGACATCACGCCGCGCGGCGTCGAGATGATGGACACACCCAGACCCTGACGCACCGACGGAACATCCTTGGATCCCGCGTAGACACGGCGACCGGGCGTCGAGACGCGCTTGATCTCGTGGATCACCGGGGCGCCTTCATAGTACTTCAGGCTGATCTCGATGGTCGGGTGGCCGTTGCGGTCCGTGGATTTCTCGTAGCCGCGGATATAGCCTTCGTCCAGCAGGACATCCAGCACCCAGGCACGAAGCTTGGACGCGGGCGTGGTGACGGTGGATTTGCCGCGCATCTGCGAGTTGCGGATGCGGGTCAGCATATCGCCCAGAGGATCGTTCATTCCATACCCTCCTTACCAGCTGGATTTTACGAGACCGGGGATTTGGCCCATATAGCCAAGCTCCCGCAGCATGATACGGCTGACCTTGAGCTTACGATAGTAAGCGTGGGGACGGCCGGTCAGCTGACAGCGGTTGTGAAGACGGACGGCCGAGCTGTTGCGCGGCAGTTTGGCCAGTTTCAGACGCGCCTTGAAACGCTCTTCCATCGGCTTGGATTCATCGTTCGCGACGTCCTTCAGCGCCGCACGCTTGTCGGCATACTGCTCGACCAGGCGCTGGCGCTTCTTCTCGCGTTCGATCATTGCTTTCTTTGCCATGATGTTTTCTCCCAGGCTCAGCTGTTGAACGGCATGTTGAAATGCTTCAACAGCGCCTTGGCTTGTGCGTCGTCGGCGGCGGTGGTGCAGATGATGATATCCATACCCCAGTTCTCGTCGACCTTGTCGAAGTTGATCTCGGGGAACACGATGTGTTCCTTGATCCCCATGGCATAGTTGCCACGGCCATCGAAGCTCTTGCCGCTCACGCCGCGGAAGTCGCGGATGCGGGGCATGGCCACCGTGATCAGACGATCCAGGAATTCGTACATCCGGTCGGCGCGCAGGGTGACTTTCGCCCCCAGCGGCATTTCCTCGCGGACACGGAACCCGGCGATCGACTTCTTCGCCTTCGTCGTCAGCGCCTTCTGGCCGGCGATGATAGTCAGGTCTTCCTGGGCCGATTTCGCCTTCTTGGCATCGCGCACGGCTTCGGCACCACATCCGATGTTCAGGACGATCTTGTCCAGACGCGGGATCATCATGTCGTTCTTGTAGCCGAACTCTTCCTTCAGCGCGGCGCGGATCGTGTCGTTGTAGATCGACTTGAGACGCGGCGTGTAGTTTGCGGTATCCAGCATCAGATCACGTCTCCCGTGGTCTTGGCGAAGCGCACCTTCTTGCCGTCTTCCATGCGGAAGCCGACGCGGGTTGCCTTGCCATTGCCATCGACGATGGCGAGGTTGGACAGATCGACCGGCATCGCCTGGGGGACGCGGCCGCCCTGGCTGTTCTGGCTCTGCTTGGTGTGGCGGATGGACACGTTGATGTCCGCGACCACGGCCTTGCCCTTGGACGGCATGACGGCGGTGATCTCGCCCTGCTTGCCCTTGTCCTTGCCGGTCAGCACGACGACGGTGTCGCCCTTTTTCAGTTTCGCAGCCATGATTACAACACCTCCGGAGCCAGCGAGATGATCTTCATGAAGGCCTTGGCACGCAGCTCGCGCACCACCGGCCCGAAGATACGGGTGCCGACGGGTTCGTTGTTGTTGTTGAGGATGACGGCGGCGTTCCGGTCGAACCGGATTGCGGTGCCGTCTTCGCGGCGCACTTCCTTGGCGGTGCGCACGACGACGGCCTTGCGGACGTCGCCCTTCTTGACGCGACCGCGCGGGATCGCTTCCTTTACCGAGACGACGATGATGTCGCCCACGGACGCATACCGGCGGTGCGAACCGCCGAGAACCTTGATGCACTGAACACGGCGCGCGCCGGAATTGTCAGCGACATCCAGATTGGTCTGCATCTGGATCATTGGGTTTCTCCTGACCTTTGGGGGACTCTCAAGGCCTTCTCCCCATGGTTTCGAATGTTACGGGAACGATCGCCTAGGCGGTGATCACTTCCCAACGTTTGGTTTTCGACATCGGCGCACATTCCTGAATGCGCACCTTGTCGCCCGCCTTGAAGGTGTTGTTCGCATCGTGGGCGCGATACTTCTTCGACTTGCGGATCGTTTTTTTCAGAACCGGATGGGTAAAGCGGCGTTCGACCGAGACGGTGATCGTCTGGGCGTTGGCATCGCTGGTCACGGTGCCGGAGAGGATACGTTTGGGCATCGATCAGGCCTCCGTCTTGGCCGCTTCGGCGGCTTTCTGGTTCAGGATGGTCTTCACGCGCGCCACGTCGCGGCGCACGGTGCGCATGCGCGCGGTGTTCTCGAGCTGGCTGGTGGCCTGCTGGAAGCGGAGGTTGAAGGCCTCCTTCTTCAGGGCGGACAGCTGATCCTTCAGCTGGTCGGGTGTCTTGTCACGCAGTTCTGCGGCGTCCATCGCCATATCCTTTCAACATCACTGGAGGGCCCGCGAAGGGTCACCCTGATTCCGGTGGAGAGTCATGATGAGCGTGCCGCATAACGCCCCTTGCCGCGCGACGCAAGCCCTGTCCCGCGAATACCGGCGATAAGCGCCGGATTGGCCCGATTTCCGGGGCATCAGGTTAATCTTAACCGTCCGGAAACCGTTAATCGGTCAGAAGTGGGGCACGCCCTGTTCCCATGGATGAGGATTTGATGCGCGTCCCTCCGATTCCGATGTTTCTCGCCCTGTGCCTGCTTCTGCCCAGCTTATCACACGCCGAGGCGGTCAGCATCCTCGGGCGGGCGTCGATTTTCGCGCCGACACGGGCCCTGGTGCAAGCCCGGCTGACGCCACCGCCGAAACACACCGGCGCAAGCCTGTTCACCGGACGCGGCGATTCGGGCCTGTTCGCCAAGCCGCGGGCGGCGGTGGCGTTGTCGCCCCCCATGGGCCCCGCATTGCACGGCAGTCGGATCGAAAAGCTGCGCCAGTTGATCGGTCACGCGGAATCGCGGCGTCACGGATACGATGCGGTACAACATGGCGCCCGGGTGAAGCCGCCGGATCGCCCGACCCAATTGACCTTGGGCCAGATCGACACCTGGATCGACGCGACGCCCGGTCAGCCCCACGCCATCGGAAAGTTCCAGTTCATCCCGCCCACCCTGCGCCGCCTGGTCCGCCGTTTGGGCCTGGGAGCGGACACCAGGTTTTCGCCCGCGATACAGGATCGGCTGGCCGACGAACTGTTGCGCGAGGCCGGACTCGACGATGTCGGGGCCGGTCGGATCAGCCGACACGCGTTCATGGAAAACCTTGCAAAGATCTGGGCGGGTCTGCCGACATCGACCGGCAAATCGTATTATGACGGCCACGCCGGCAACAAGGCGTCGATGACCTGGGCCGATTACGATGCCCGGATGGCGCAGTTGTTCCCCTGAGCGGTCAGCCCCAGCCGTAGTTGAAGCTGACGCTGATGCGGTCTTCTTCGGCCATGTTCATCGGCACCTCGTGACGCAACCAGCTTTCCCACAGCAGGACATCGCCCGCCTCCGGCTGGACGTAATGAAACTGCCGAAGCTTGCGCGGCGCATCCTTGGTGCGCCCCGGCGCGGCCATCATCATCGGCAGGCGCGGATCCTCGAACTTGATGGCACTGGTCCCTTCCGGCATCGTCACATAGGTCGTGCCGCTGACCACCGAATGGGGATGCAGATGCCCGGTGTGGATCCCACCCTCGGGCAGGATGTTGATCCACAACGAATCGAGCTTCAGCTTCTTGTCGCCCAGATCGAAGGCAAGATCCTCGGCGAAACGTGCCACGTGCTTGTCCAGCACCTTCACCAGCGCCTTGAAGATCGGCATCCGCCACGCGAGATCGCTCAGCGATGCATAGCTGGTGTAGCCGGGAAAGTCGTTTTCCTCGCACCAATCCTGGCCGGCCTCGTCGTCGTCGGCGATCGACAGGCACGACGCCTCCAACTCGCCACGGTCGATGGGCTTGCCGCGTTCGGACAATTGGGCGTGATACAGGCGGGTGACGAACAGGGATGCGATATCGGTCATGGCGCCTGATACCCCAGTCCGCTCCCCGATGCGAGTGTTCTGTTACGCCTTTTCATTGATATGGATCATGGCAGCCTCGGCCAGCTGCACCTATCAGTCGGGGTGAACCAATGGAGGCCCAGATGTCGCATACACCCCACGAATTGCACGAAGAATTTCCGGATCATACGGCGAGATTGCGTGAACTCCGCGCGACGGATCCGCATTTCGCAAAACTGTGCGACAGCTATCACGAAGTGAACCGCGCTGTTCATCGCGCCGAGACCGACGTGGAACCGACGACCGATGAACATGCCACGGAACTGCGCAAAACGCGCATGAAGCTGAAAGACGAAATCTGGGCCAGCCTGTCGGCCGCCTGATTGGCACAATCAAGCGATAATCCAATGCAAAGGCCGCCGTGATAGGGTTCACGGCGGCCTTTTGTATCGTTCGTCGGCCACATGACGGCGTAGCGCGGTGGGCAACGCCGCATGTGAAAACGCCTGCCGGAATGGATCCCGGCAGGCGTTCGAAGATATCAACTTGGTTCGCGCGACGTCGCGGCCAACCTGCGCTGGCGAGCGGGACGCGCCGAAGTCTTACCAGTCTTCGCGAACCACGGTGCGCGTCTTGATCGGAAGCTTCATCGCCGCCAGGCGCAGGGCCTCGCGGGCGATGTCTTCGTTGACGCCGTCGATCTCGAACATGATCCGGCCGGGCTTGACCTTGGCGGCCCAGAAATCGACCGACCCCTTGCCCTTACCCATACGGACTTCGACGGGCTTGGACGTGACGGGCAGGTCCGGGAAGATCCGGATCCAGACGCGACCCTGACGCTTCATGTGACGCGTCATGGCACGACGGGCTGCCTCGATCTGGCGGGCCGTGATCCGCTCGGGCTCGATCGCCTTCAGGCCGTATGTGCCGAAGTTCAGGTCGGATCCGCCCTTGGCTTCGCCATGGATCCGGCCCTTGTGGGCCTTGCGGAACTTGGTGCGTTTTGGTTGCAGCATGATCTACTCCTTAACGCCGGCCGCCGGCGCCACGGGGGGCGGGGCCTTCCTGAAGCTCCGAATGACGGCGGTCGTGCGCCGACGGATCGTGCTCCATGATTTCACCTTTGAAGATCCAAACCTTGATCCCGATGATACCATAGGCGGTCTGGGCTTCGTAACCGGCATAGTCGATGTCGGCGCGCAGGGTGTGCAGCGGAACGCGACCTTCGCGATACCACTCGGTCCGGGCGATCTCGGCACCGCCAAGACGACCTGACAGGTTCACCCGGATCCCGAGCGAGCCCATGCGCATGGCGTTCTGCACCGCGCGCTTCATGGCACGACGGAACGACACGCGACGCTCGAGCTGCTGCGCGATGCTTTCGGCCACCAGGGCGGCGTCCAGCTCTGGCTTGCGGACCTCGACGATGTTGAGGTGCAGTTCCGACTTGGTCATGCCTGCCAGCTTCTTGCGCAGCGTCTCGATGTCCGCACCCTTCTTGCCGATGATGACACCGGGCCGGGCTGCGTGGATCGTGACGCGGCACTTCTTGTGCGGGCGTTCGATGATCACCTTGGAGATGCCGGCCTGCGCTGCCTCCTTGCGGATGAACTTGCGCATCCGAAGATCCTCAAGCAGCAGATCACCGTAATCCTTGGTGTCGGCATACCAGCGGCTGTCCCACGTGCGGTTCACCTGCAGGCGCATGCCGATCGGATTGACTTTATTTCCCATCAGGCTTGCTCCTCAACTTGGCGGACCTTGATCGTGAGTTCGGCGAACGGCTTGATGATCTTGCCGAAACGGCCACGGGCACGCGGGCGACCGCGCTTCATGGTCAGGTTCTTGCCGACCCACGCCTCGGCGACGATCAGTTCATCGACGTCCAGGTTGTGGTTGTTCTCGGCGTTGGCGATGGCGGACTGAAGGCACTTCTTCACGTCCAGCGCGATCCGCTTCTTGCTGAAGGTCAGGTCGGTCAATGCCCGATCAACCTTCTTGCCACGGATCATCGCAGCAACGAGGTTCAGCTTCTGGGGGCTGATCCGCAACATGCGGACCTTTGCCAGGGCCTCGTTGTCGGCAACGCGACGGGGGTTCTTTTCCTTGCTCATTTGCGCTTCGCCTTCTTGTCGGCGGCGTGCCCATAATAGGTGCGGGTCGGCGAATATTCACCGAACTTCTGGCCGATCATGTCCTCGGTGACGTTCACCGGGATATGCTTCTTGCCATTGTAGACGCCAAAGGTGAGGCCCACAAACTGGGGCAGTATCGTCGAGCGGCGCGACCAGATCTTGATCACTTCCTTGCGGCCCGACTCGCGGGTTGTTTCGGCCTTCTTGAGGACATGAGCGTCGACAAACGGGCCTTTCCAAACGGAACGCGTCATGGATTAGCGTCCTTTCTTCTTGGCGTGACGCGAGCGGACGATCAGCTTCTGCGACGCTTTGTTCTTGTTTCGGGTCTTGGCACCCTTGGTCGGCTTGCCCCAGGGGGTGACCGGGTGACGACCACCGGAGGTCCGGCCTTCACCACCACCGTGCGGGTGGTCGATCGGGTTCATGACGACACCACGCACGGAGGGGCGGATGCCCTTGTGACGGTTGCGTCCGGCCTTGCCGATGTTCTGGTTGCTGTTGTCGGGGTTCGACACGGCTCCGACGGTGGCCATACATTCCTGACGCACCAGGCGCAATTCACCCGACGACAGGCGGATCTGTGCATAACCGCCGTCACGACCGACGAACTGGGCATAGGTGCCCGCCGCACGGGCGATCTGGCCGCCCTTGCCCGGCTTCATCTCGATGTTGTGGACGATCGTGCCGATCGGCATGCCGCTGAACGGCATCGCGTTGCCCGGCTTGATATCGGCCTTGGCCGAGGCGACGATGTTGTCGCCGATGCCCAGACGCTGCGGTGCCAGGATATAAGTCTGTTCGCCATCGTCATAGGAAACCAGGGCGATGAACGCGGTCCGGTTCGGGTCATATTCGATGCGGATGACCGTCGCCGTGACGTCCATCTTGTTCCGCTTGAAATCGACAATGCGGTAAAGACGCTTGGCGCCCCCACCCTTGCGACGCATCGTGATCCGTCCGGTATTGTTCCGGCCGCCGTGCTTGCTCAAACCCTCGGTGAGGGATTTGACAGGGCGTCCTTTCCAAAGCTCCGAACGGTCGATCAGCACCAGCCCACGCTGGCCCGGCGTCGTCGGCTTATACGACTTGAGTGCCATGCTTCGTGTCTTCCGTTTGCTTTGCGGGTCATTGCGACCCGGCTCTTGATGTGAAGGGCCCTTGGGAGGTCCCCGAGGATCCACTTATGGTGCGGATCCGACAAAAAGTTCAGCCCCGGACGAATCCGGGGCCGAACCGATGGTGTCTGGTATTAAAGACCCGTGGAAACGTCAATCGTGTTCCCGTCTTCCAGGGTCACATAGGCCTTCTTGACGTCCTTGCGACGGCCAGGCTGGCCGCGGAACTTCTTGACCTTGCCCTTGGTGATGGTCGTGTTGACGGCCTTCACCTTGACTCCGAACAGCGTCTCGACCGCTTCCTTGATCTGCGGCTTGTTCGCGTCGATCGCCACCTCGAACACAACGGCCCCGTTTTCGGACGCCATCGTGGCCTTTTCGGTGATGACCGGCTTGCGGATCACGTCATAGTGCTCCGGCTTCGCGGTTGCTTCTGCCTTGCTCATTTCAGTCGGGCCTCCAGTGCTTCGATACCCGCCTTCGTGATCACCAGGGTGTCACGCTTCAGGATATCATAGACGTTCGCGCCCATGGTGGGCAGCACGTCCAGACCGTCGATGTTCGCGGCGGCACGGGCGAAATTCTCGTTCACCTCGGCGCCGTCGATGATCAGCGCGCGCTTCCAGCCCAGGTTCTTTACCTGCTTGGCCAGTGCGCCGGTCTTGATTTCGGCCAGCACCGCATCCTCGATGATGACCAGGTTCCCGGTCGCCATCTTCGACGACAGGGCATGACGAAGGCCCAGCTTGCGGAACTTCTTGGTCAGCGCATGCCCGTGGCTGCGCGGCACCGGACCCGCATAGATACCGCCCTTGCGGAAGATCGGTGCGTTCCGGTCACCGTGGCGTGCGCCGCCGGTGCCCTTCTGGCGATAGATCTTCTTGGTCGAATAGGACGTCTCGCGACGGGTCTTGACCTTGTGGGTGCCCTGCTGCGCGTTGTTGCGCTGCCAGCGGACCACACGGTGCAGGATGTCGATACGCGGTTCCAGACCGTAGATCTCGTCGTCGAGATCGGCCGATCCGGCAGATCCGCCGTCCAGTTTGATCACGTCGAGTTTCATTGGTCGCCTTCCTTCTTCTCGTCCAGAGTCTCGCTCTGGTCGCTGGCTTCGTCACGATCGGATTCGATCTGTGCCTCGGCTTCCTTCAGCGCGGCTTCCTCGGCGGCAGCGGCCTCTGCGGCAGCGGCCTTTTCGGCCTCTTCGGCCTCGGCAGCGGCGGCTTCAGCAGCTTCACGCGCCAGGCGTTCGGCTTCTTCGGCGGCGGACTTCAGCGCGGCGGGATAGATCACGTTCTCGGGCGTCGGCTTCTTCACCGCGTCCTTGATCGTGACCCAGCCACCCTTCGAGCCGGGGACCGCACCCTTGACCATGATCAGGCCACGGTCGGCGTCGGTGCGGATGACCTGAAGGTTCTGGGTGGTGACACGGGCAGCGCCCATGTGACCGGCCATCTTCTTGCCTTTGAACACCTTGCCCGGATCCTGACACTGGCCGGTCGAACCGTGCGAACGGTGCGAAATCGACACACCGTGGGACGCGCGCAGACCGCCGAAGTTCCAGCGCTTCATTGCGCCCGCGAACCCCTTACCGATCGAGGTGCCCGCCACGTCGACGAACTGACCCTCGAAGTAATGGTTGGCGGTGATTTCCTCGCCGACGTCGATCATGTTCTCGGCGGCGACGCGGAATTCCGCGATCTTCCGCTTCGGTTCGACCTTGGCCAGCGCGAAGTGACCGCGCATCGCCTGCGAGGTCCGCTTGGCCTTGGCCGTGCCGGCACCCAGCTGAACGGCGGTATAGCCGTCACGCTCGGCCGTGCGCTGTGCGACGACCTGAAGCTTGTCCAGTTGAAGGACGGTCACGGGAATCTGCTTCCCGTCGTCCATGAAAAGCCGGGTCATGCCGACTTTCTTTGCGATAACGCCAGAGCGCAACATATCCGGTGCCCTCCCTTAAACCTTGATCTCGACGTCGACACCGGCCGCAAGGTCGAGCTTCATCAGCGCGTCCACGGTCTGGGGTGTCGGGTCGACGATATCCAGCAGGCGCTTGTGCGTGCGGATTTCGAACTGATCACGGGATTTCTTGTCGACGTGGGGGCCACGCAGAACGGTGAATTTCTCGATCTTGTTCGGCAGCGGAATGGGTCCGCGCACCTGCGCGCCCGTCCGCTTGGCGGTGTTCACGATTTCCTGCGTGCTGGCGTCCAGAACGCGGTAATCGAACGCCTTGAGCCGAATGCGAATGTTTTGGCTGGCTGCCATTGTCATTGCCTTTCGCGGCTTTCGAAGTTGAGAGGTGGAGGCACCGGGATTGGAACCCCCACTTCGAACTCGTCGTCTAATGCGGGCCGGGGCCCGGTGTGTCGGCGGCTGTGGATCGGGTGGCGCCCCCTGCGGCGCGCCGCCCGATCCGGGCAATGCCTCAATCGGTGATCTTGGAGACGACGCCGGCGCCGACGGTGCGGCCGCCTTCACGGATGGCGAAGCGCAGGCCCTGCTCCATGGCGATCGGGGCGATCAGCTCGACGCCGAAGGACACGTTGTCGCCCGGCATCACCATCTCGGTGCCCTCGGCCAGCATCACCGTGCCGGTCACGTCCGTCGTGCGGAAGTAGAACTGCGGACGGTAGTTGGCGAAGAACGGCGTGTGACGGCCACCCTCTTCCTTGGTCAGGATATACGCCTCGGCCTCGAACTTGGTGTGCGGCTTGACCGAACCGGGCTTGCACAGCACCTGGCCACGCTCGACGCCGTCACGGTCGACACCGCGCAGCAGCGCGCCGATGTTGTCGCCCGCTTCACCGCGGTCCAGCAGCTTGCGGAACATCTCGACGCCCGTGCAGGTCGTCTTGCGGGTGTCGCGGATGCCGACGATCTCGATCTCGTCGCCGACGTTGATCACGCCACGCTCGACCCGGCCGGTCACCACCGTGCCGCGACCCGAAATCGAGAACACGTCCTCGACCGGCATCAGGAACGGCTGGTCCACGGCCCGCTCGGGGGTCGGGATGTATTCGTCGACGGCCGCCATCAGCTTGCGGATCGCCTCTTCGCCGATCTCGGGATCGCGGCCTTCCATCGCGGCCAGGGCCGAACCGGGGATGACCGGAATGTCGTCGCCCGGATAGTCATAGGACGACAGCAGCTCGCGGATCTCCATCTCGACCAGTTCCAGCAGTTCCGCGTCGTCGACCTGGTCCACCTTGTTCATGAACACGACCATCGACGGGATGCCGACCTGGCGGCCCAGCAGGATGTGCTCGCGCGTTTGCGGCATCGGGCCGTCGGCGGCGTTCACCACCAGGATCGCGCCGTCCATCTGTGCCGCACCGGTGATCATGTTCTTCACATAGTCGGCGTGGCCGGGGCAGTCGACGTGCGCATAGTGGCGGTTGTCGGTCTCGTATTCCACGTGCGCGGTCGAGATCGTGATCCCGCGCGCCTTCTCTTCCGGCGCGCCGTCGATCTGGTCATAGGCCTGGAAATCGCCGAAATACTTCGTGATCGCAGCCGTCAGCGTCGTCTTGCCGTGGTCAACGTGGCCGATCGTGCCGATGTTAACGTGCGGCTTGTTACGTTCGAATTTTGCCTTTGCCATGGTGTGGCTCCTTTTTGTCTCAAACGGTGCGTGCAAGCACGCACCCTACAGGTTGTGGTAGGGTGCGTGCCGGGCACGCACCGTCCGTCAGGCGAATTTGGCCTGAATTTCTTCACTGATGTTCTGCGGCACCGGCTCGTAATGGTCGAACTGCATGGTGAAGTTCGCACGGCCCGACGACATCGAACGCAGCGTGTTGATGTAGCCGAACATGTTGGCCAGCGGCACGTAGCTGTCGATCGCGATGGCGTTGCCGCGCGTGTCCTGCCCCTGCACCTGGCCGCGACGCGACGTCAGGTCACCGATGATGCCACCGGTGTATTCCTCGGGCGTGACCACTTCGACCTTCATGATCGGTTCCAGCAGTTTCGCACCGGCCTTGCGCAGACCTTCACGCATGCACATCCGCGCTGCGATCTCGAACGCCAGGACCGACGAGTCGACGTCGTGGAACTTGCCGTCCAGCAGCGCGACCTTGAAGTCGATGACCGGGAAACCGGCCAGCGGACCCGAGTCGAGCACCGACTTGATGCCTTTTTCGACGCCCGGGATATATTCCTTCGGCACCGCACCACCGACAATGCGCGATTCGAAGGAATAGCCTTCGCCCGGCTCTGTCGGCTGCAACAGCAGCTTGACTTCGGCGAACTGACCCGAACCACCCGACTGCTTCTTGTGGGTGTAGGTATGTTCCAGCTCGCGACCGATCGTCTCACGATACGCCACCTGCGGCGCACCGATGTTGGCTTCGACCTTGAACTCGCGCTTCAGGCGATCGACCAGGATGTCGAGGTGAAGTTCGCCCATGCCGCGCATGATCGTCTGGCCGGATTCCAGGTCGGTTTCGACGCGGAACGACGGATCCTCGGCGGCAAGACGCTGGAGGCCCAGCGACATCTTTTCCTGGTCGGCCTTGGTCTTCGGCTCGACCGCGATCTCGATGACCGGATCGGGGAAGGTCATGGTTTCCAGGACGACCGGATCGTTCGGCGCGCAGAGCGTGTCGCCCGTGGTCGTGCCCTTCAGACCCGCCAGCGCAATGATGTCGCCCGCGAACGCCTCGGAGATCTCTTCCTGCTTGTTCGAGTGCATCATGACCATGCGGCCGATACGCTCTTTCTGGTTCTTGGTCGAGTTCAGCAGGTTGTCGCCCTTGGCCAGCTTGCCGGAATAGACGCGCGTGAAGGTCAGCGTGCCCATATAGGGGTCGTTCATGATCTTGAACGCCAGACCCGAGAACGGCATGTCGTCGTCCGCACGGCGCGCGATGTTCCGCGTCTCGGTCTCGTCACCGGGTTTGAAGCCCATGTAGTCGACCACGTCCATCGGCGACGGAAGATAGTCGATGACGGCGTTCAGCAGGGGCTGCATGCCCTTGTTCTTGAACGCCGAGCCGGCCAGGACCGGAACGAAGGACAGCGACAGCGTGCCTTTGCGGATCAGTTTCCGCAGGGTGTCGGTGTCGGGCTCGGTGCCTTCCATCAGGTAGGCTTCCATCGCGTCGTCGTCCATTTCGACGGCGGTCTCGATCAGCTTGCCGCGCCATTCCTCGGCGGTGGCCTTCAGGCTGTCGCGAATCGGGCGACGCTCCCAGGACGCGCCCAAGTCTTCGCCGGTCCAGACCCACTCTTCCATGGTCAGCAGGTCGACGATGCCTTCCAGGTCGTTTTCCGATCCGATCGGGATCTGGATCGGCGCGGCGGTCGCACCGGTGCGGTCCTCGATCATCGCGACGCAGTTGAAGAAGTCGGCGCCGACCTTGTCCATCTTGTTGACGAACACCATGCGCGGCACCTTGTAGCGGTCGGCCTGACGCCACACCGTCTCGGTCTGCGGCTCGACACCGGCGTTGGCATCCAGCACGCAGATCGCGCCGTCAAGCACGGCCAGCGAACGTTCGACTTCGATGGTGAAGTCGACGTGGCCGGGGGTGTCGATGATGTTGAAACGATGGCGCGTGCCTTCGATCGGCGCCGCGTCGGCGTCGATGTGACGTTCCCAGAAAGTGGTCGTCGCGGCGGACGTGATCGTGATGCCGCGCTCCTGCTCCTGCTCCATCCAGTCCATGGTGGACGCACCGTCGTGGGTTTCGCCCAGAACGTGGTTCTTGCCGGTGTAAAACAGGATCCGTTCGGTGCAGGTGGTCTTGCCGGCGTCGATATGCGCCATGATTCCAATGTTGCGGTAGCGGTCGAGGGAATAATCGCGGGGCATTGCAGCTGCTCCTGGGGATATGGGACGGATTGTGCGCCACGGGCGCACCGAATGGGACAGGCGGCCGCGGGGCCGCCCGCTTTTACCAGCGGTAGTGGCTGAACGCCTTGTTCGCGTCGGCCATCTTGTGGGTGTCTTCGCGCTTCTTCACGGCCGAACCACGGCCGTTGACGGCATCGGCCAGTTCACCGGCCAGACGCTCTTCCATGGTGTTCTCGTTGCGCTTCTTGGACGCGTCGATCAGCCAGCGGATCGCCAGCGCCTCGCGGCGCTCGGGGCGCACTTCGACCGGCACCTGGTAGGTGGCACCGCCGACGCGGCGCGAACGCACTTCGACCGACGGCTTGATGTTGTCGAGACACTCGTGAAACACCTCGACGGGCGACTTCTTGAGCTTGCTCTCGACCCGGTCGAACGCGTTGTAGACGATGCGCTCGGCGACGGATTTCTTGCCGTCGACCATCAGGTTGTTCATGAACTTCGTCAGAACCCGATCGCCATACTTGGCATCAGGCAGGACTTCGCGTTTTTCGGCAGCGTGACGGCGGGACATTTCGGTTCTCTTTCTCTTGCTGTCATCCCCGGGGGCGGCCCGTGGATCTTCTGGCCTTGAGATCCTCGGGGAAATCCCGAGGATGACGGCGGATTATTTCGGACGCTTGGCGCCATACTTGGAACGGCGCTGCTTGCGGTTCTTGACGCCCTGGGTGTCGAGAACGCCGCGCAGGATGTGATAGCGGACGCCGGGAAGGTCTTTCACACGGCCGCCGCGGATCAGCACCACGGAGTGCTCCTGGAGGTTGTGCGATTCGCCACCGATATAGCTGATGACCTCGAAGCCATTGGTCAGACGCACCTTGGCGACCTTCCGCATGGCCGAGTTCGGCTTCTTCGGCGTCGTCGTATAGACCCGCGTGCAGACGCCGCGTTTTTGCGGACATCCCTGCAGGTGCATGGATTTGGAGCTTCTTACTTTCGGCTGTCGCGGCTTGCGGATCAGCTGTTGGATCGTTGGCATTCCGGTCTTATCCCCGTGTTGCAACACATTTAAGGTCTGCGCCCCTCAGAGGCGGTGTTCGCGCCCGTCGCTTACGGGCAGTTTCGGTAGGGCGCGCGCCCCGGTGATCGTTCCGCGCTTCACGCGTCCGCAAAACGCAAAAACCGCTCTGCTCGCCCTGACGGGGAACACGCGGTGGGTTTCCAGAGGATCGGGCCTGCGACAGCCGGATCATGACCACTTCAGTTCTGTGACGGAGCCCCCGCGTGGACGCATGGCACGCTCCAAGTGGGCGCCGTATAAAAGGAGTCGCGGGGGGTGTCAACAGCATGCGGTGCCACCGCGCAAGGTGCCGCCGCGAAACGGCAGCAGCGGCGCGCCCAGGCGCGACCGCACAAGCGACGGTCCGGGTCTTGGCCGTGCCCCATCCGGGCGGCCATCATGTCGGGCGCGAGGGGGGAAGTACCGCAACCTGGCGCACGCGGCGCGCCAGCCTTAGCTCACGGTATAACGTGAACAATCCGGTCCCGACCACAATGGCCGCCCCGATCAGCGTCGGCACGGCAGGCCAGTCGCCGAACACGACGAACCCCAGGATCAGCGCCGCGATCAGGCCGACGTAACGGAACGGCGCGACCACGGCCACGTCGCCGACCCGCATCGCCGCGATACTGGAGAGGTATCCGACGATGACGAACACCGTGGCCGCCAGGATGAAGCCCGCCGCCTCGGCATCGATCGGCGCCCAGGGTTCGAACAACGCCGCCAATCCCGAAGCGGCGGTGATCCCCAGCGCGGTCATGAAAGCCACCACCAGCGATGGCACCCCGCGCGACAGGCGGCGTGCCGACAGGTCGCGCACGGTGACGGCCACCACCGACGCCAGCGCATACAGTGAATAGGTGTTGAACCCGTCCGTGCCCGGCCGGACGATCAGCAGGACACCGCAAAACCCGATCAGGATCGCCACCAGCCGCCGCCACCCCAGCGGATCACGGAAAAACAGCGCGCTGGCCAGCGTCACCACCAGCGGCAGCACCTGAAGGATCGCGGACACGTTGGCCAGCGGCATGTTGGACAGCGCGCTGAGAAACAGCCAGGCGGCGATGATCTCGGCGATGGTGCGCAGCCCGATCAGCCAGCGATCGCGGGGCAGCAGCGGCAGCCACAGGCCGCCGACGACCGATCCGATCGCGAACAGCGCCAGCGCCGTCAGAAGACCGCGCAGGAACAGCGTCTGAAACAACGGCAGGTCGTCCAGCACCATTTTCAACAGCGCATCGTTGCATGTGAAAGCGACCATGCAGGTCATCATCAAAAGCGCGCCGCGCAGATTATCGCTCATGGTGTGTCCTCGGTGCCCCGGGGGATCTAGCACCGGCGCAGCCGGCAGGACAATCGGTATTGCCGGGCGATCGTAAGCGGTGCGCCGATCACACGGTTTTGGAGTAATTCCAGGGTAGCAGCTGCTCGATATCGTTCTGTTTGTGCCCCGCGGCGATGGGCGAGCGTTGCTTCGGTTGGCATGCCGCCCGCGATGATGTGGGCGGGTGCAGGAGCCTGAGCAATCCTGCCCTCGCAGGACCGGCAAGCGTATTTAGGGCGGCGGGTGACAATCACCCGGAACTGGGCCGGAATGATGTCCAGCCGTTCGCTGACATCCTCGCCAATGACGTGACGCTCAGTTTCGCAGGCGCAGGATCGCTCGGGTTCAATGACCACCTCAACCCGTTCCAGATGTTTGGGTAGTGATCCGCGATTGGTCTGGCGCGGCTTTGGGGGCCGCACGGGCGCGGTCCGCTCGTCCGCGTCGATCTCGGCTTCCACCTGCGCGATGGCGGTTTCGATATCCTCGAGTTCCAGTTCATACTGGGCCGGGTCAATCTTCTCGGATTTGGCCCCGAAGAGCGCCTTTTTGAACGAGGCGACCAAGGCCTCAAGCCGCGCATTCTGATCCTGCTGCGCACGGATGATCGCCTTCAGTTCGGCAATGTCATCGGGCAATTTGTCAGGCACAGTCATGCCCCATCTCATAACAAAACAAGGGCGGAATGACCCGCGCAAACGACCCCGTGAGTCACTCCGCCGCAGCTGGGGCTGCCACCTCCAAAGGGCGCACGCGCCGCCAATCCAAACCCGCAAACAGCGCCTCAAACTGGGCCGGTTCCAGGCGCATCACCCCGTTCTTGACCGGGGGCCATGTGAAGCTGTTATCCTCAAGCCGCTTGTATGCCATCACCAGCCCACTGCCGTCCCAATAGATCAGCTTCAGCCGATCCGCGCGCTTGGCCCGGAACACATAGACCGACCCATCAAACGGCTTCTGGCGCAGGTGGCTCTGCACCAAAGCGGCCAGCCCATCATGGCCCTTGCGGAAGTCCACCGGATCGCTGGCCACAAAGATCCGGACCGTGTGGGATGGCATGATCACGTGGCCATGGCCCGCGCGATCTCGGCAATCCGCGCCGCGGGCGTTGCCGCATCAAGACGGACGGTAACATCGTGTCTGATCACATCAATCGTGCTGGCGGACGCGGCAGGCAGAGATCGGGCTAAAGGCGCAGCTGCCTCGATCTCAACGGGCACAAAGTTCATGCCGTCCAAATTGGGCAGAACCAACTTGCCCTGTCGCGCCATCCGCCGCCAGTCAGACACCGTGCTGGGGATCAACTCATACCGCTTGGCAACCGCCTTGACCGTCTCGCCCTCGATCAACGTCTCCGCCACCACCTGCGCCTTCAATTTAGAAGGCCAATTCCGCTTGCCGTTAGCCCGGCGCGGCATCCTTGCCAGAAACTCGCTTGTAGCTCCCATCGAGAAACTCCCCACAAATCAAAGAAGCCTCTGAATCGCAGATCAAGCGTCAGCTCGAAAGTGTGGGGGTGGCGATACGCTTACGGAAATCCGATCCGGGCGCCAATAAAAAACCCCGCCGAAGCGGGGTTTTCCAAGGTTTTCCTGCGGCCGCGCGCTTATTCTTCGCGGCTTTCCGGCGTCATTTCCAGATCGGCGTCGGGCCCGGCATCCATCGTCTCGGCCGGCGCGGCAAGGGCCGCGGCGGCTTCGGCTTCGGCCTGCGCGGCCTTCAGGACCTTCAGGTCACGTTCGGCCGCGATACGGCGCACCTGCTTGGTGGCGCCACCCGTCCCTGCCGGGATCAGACGCCCGACGATGACGTTCTCTTTCAGGCCGACCAGCTTGTCACGCTTGCCCTGAACCGAAGCCTCGGTCAGCACCCGCGTGGTTTCCTGGAACGAGGCCGCCGAGATGAAGCTGCGGGTCTGCAGCGACGCCTTGGTGATCCCCAGCAGGATGGGTTCACCCTGTGCCGGACGTCCACCTTTCAACGCGGCCTTTTCGTTGGCCTCGTCGAATTCCGCCTTGTCGACGTGTTCGCCCTTCAACAGCGTGGTTTCCCCTGAATCCAGGATCTCCCACTTCTGCAGCATCTGGCGCACGATCACCTCGATGTGCTTGTCGTTGATCTTAACGCCCTGCAGGCGATAGACGTCCTGCACCTCGTCGATCATGTAGTCGGCAAGCGCCTCGACGCCCAGAACCGCAAGAATGTCATGCGGTGCCGGGTTGCCGTCCATGATGTAGTCGCCCTTCTGGACGAAGTCACCTTCCGCTACCGGAATGTGCTTGCCCTTCGGCACCATGTATTCGACCGGCTCGCCCTCGCCCTCGGCGGGAACGATGGCGATGCGACGCTTGTTCTTGTAATCCTTGCCGAATTTGACGTAACCGTCCTTTTCCGCAATGATCGCATTGTCCTTGGGACGCCGCGCCTCGAACAGTTCGGCCACCCGCGGCAGACCACCGGTGATGTCCTTGGTCCGCGCGCCTTCACGCGGGATACGGGCCACGACGTCACCGGCTTTGATCTCGGCCCCGTCTTCGACGGACAGGATCGCGTCAACCGACATGGTATAGACGACAGGATTGCCCTGATCGTTGCGCACCGGCTCGCCGTCTTCGCCCGCGATCAGGATCTCGGGCTTCAACTCGTTGCCCTTGGGCGCCGAGCGCCAGTCGGTCACGATCTTCTGGGTCATGCCGGTGGCTTCGTCGGTATCGTCGCGCACCGAAAGGCCGGTGATCAGATCGACGAACCGCGCCGTGCCGGACTTTTCGGCGATGATCGGCAGGGTATAGGGATCCCATTCGAACAGGCGTGCGCCACGCTCGACCTTCATCCCCTCGTCGACCAGGACCGTGGTGCCATAGCCCAGCTTGAAGCTGGCCCGTTCGACGTCCTGCTCGTCGACGATCACCATCGTCATGTTCCGACCCATGACCACCTGAAAGCCCGCATCGTTCACCAGAAGGTTGGCGTTGCGGAATTCGATCGTGCCTTCCTGTCCGGCCTCCTGGAACGAGGCCTGGCCACCCTGTGCGACGCCGCCGATGTGGAACGTCCGCATCGTCAGCTGGGTGCCGGGTTCGCCGATGGACTGTGCCGCGATGATGCCCACCGCTTCGCCCTGGTTGACCAGCGTGCCGCGCGCCAGGTCACGACCATAGCACATGGCGCAGACGCCTTCCTCGGCCTCGCAGGTCAGCGGCGAACGCACGCGCGCCGTCTGGAGAGTGGACGCTTCGATCATGTCGGCCTTGCGCTCGTCGATCAGTTCGTTGCGCGTGACCAGCACCTCGTCCGTGGCCGGATCGATGAAGTCCTCGGCCGCGACGCGACCCAAGACACGTTCGCCCAGAGAGGCCACGATTTCACCGTCGTTGACGGCTGCCGAGGCGGTCACAGCGCGATCGGTGCCGCAGTCGTGCAGGCGCACGATGCAATCCTGCGCGACGTCGACCAGACGTCGTGTCAGATACCCCGAGTTGGCGGTCTTCAACGCGGTATCCGACAGACCCTTGCGGGCGCCGTGGGTCGAGTTGAAGTATTCAAGAACGGTCAGACCTTCCTTGAAGTTCGAGATGATCGGCGTCTCGATGATCTCGCCCGACGGCTTGGCCATCAGGCCGCGCATGCCGCCCAGCTGCTTCATCTGGGTGACCGAACCACGGGCGCCCGAGTGGGCCATCATGTAAACCGAGTTCGGCTCGTTTTCGGCACCGTTTTCATCCCGACCGGCGGTCGAGATGGTTTCCATCATCGCCGCGGTGACCTTGTCGTTACACTTCGACCAGGCATCGACGACCTTGTTGTACTTCTCGCCCTGGGTGATCAGGCCGTCCATGTACTGCTGTTCGAAGTCCTTGACCTGGTCGCGGGTCTCTTCGACCAGCGGCCACTTGGTATCCGGCACGACCATGTCGTCCTTGCCGAACGAGATGCCCGCCTTGAACGCTTCGCGGAAGCCCATGGTCATGATCTGGTCACAGAAGATGACCGATTCCTTCTGACCGCAATAGCGATAGACGGTGTCGATGACCTGCTGCACTTCCTTCTTGCGCAGCAGACGGTTCACCAGGTCGAACGGCGCCTTGGCGTTCAGCGGCAGCAGCGATCCCAGCCGGATCCGTCCCGGCGTGGTTTCGAAGCGGCGCATCACCTCGTTGCCTTCCTCGTCGATCTGCGGAATGCGCGCGGTGACCTTGGCGTGCAGATGCACCTCGCCCGCGTCGAGGGCGTGCTGCACCTCGTCCACGTCCGAGAACATCATGCCCTCGCCCTTCATGCCCTCGCGCTGCATCGTGATGTAATACAGACCCAGGATCATGTCCTGCGACGGCACGATGATCGGCGCGCCGTTGGCCGGCGACAGCACGTTGTTGGTCGACATCATCAGGACGCGCGCCTCAAGCTGCGCCTCCAGCGACAGCGGAACGTGCACGGCCATCTGGTCGCCGTCGAAGTCGGCGTTGAAGGCCGAACAGACCAGCGGGTGAAGCTGGATCGCCTTGCCTTCGATCAGGATCGGCTCGAACGCCTGGATGCCAAGACGGTGCAGGGTCGGCGCACGGTTCAGCATGACGGGGTGTTCGCGGATCACTTCGTCCAGGATATCCCAGACTTCGGGACGTTCCTTTTCGACCAGCTTCTTGGCCTGCTTGACGGTGGAGCTCAGCCCCTTCGCCTCAAGCCGCGAATAGATGAACGGCTTGAACAGCTCGAGCGCCATCTTCTTGGGCAGCCCGCACTGGTGCAGTTTCAGTTCCGGTCCGGTCACGATGACCGAACGGCCCGAGAAGTCGACCCGCTTGCCCAGAAGGTTCTGGCGGAAACGGCCCTGCTTGCCCTTCAGCATGTCCGACAGCGATTTCAGCGGCCGCTTGTTGGCCCCCGTGATCACCCGGCCGCGACGGCCGTTATCGAACAGCGCATCGACCGATTCCTGCAACATGCGCTTTTCGTTGCGCACGATGATGTCGGGCGCGCGCAGCTCGATCAGCCGCTTCAGACGGTTGTTGCGGTTGATGACGCGGCGATACAGATCGTTCAGGTCGGACGTGGCGAACCGGCCACCGTCCAGCGGCACCAGCGGGCGCAGCTCGGGCGGGATGACCGGCACGACGGTCAGGATCATCCATTCCGGGCGGTTGCCGGATTCAAGGAAGCTCTCGACGATCTTCAGACGCTTGATGATCTTCTTGGGCTTCAGTTCACCGGTGGCTTCCTTCAACTCCTCGCGCAGACGGTCGGCCTCGGCTTCGAGGTCGATCATCGACAGCATTTCACGGATCGCCTCGGCGCCGATGTTGGCCGTGAAAGCATCCATGCCATACGCGTCCTGCGCATCCATGAACTCTTCTTCGGTCAGCATCTGGCCATAGGTCAGGTCGGTCAGCCCCGGTTCGATCACGACGTAGTTCTCGAAATACAGCACGCGTTCCAGATCGCGCAGGGTCATGTCCAGCATCAGGCCGATGCGCGACGGCAGCGACTTGAGAAACCAGATGTGCGCGACGGGCGACGCCAGTTCGATGTGACCCATCCGCTCGCGACGGACCTTCTGCAACGTCACCTCGACGCCGCATTTCTCGCAGACGACGCCGCGATATTTCATCCGCTTGTATTTGCCGCACAGGCATTCGTAGTCCTTGATCGGACCGAAGATGCGCGCGCAGAACAACCCGTCACGCTCGGGCTTGAACGTGCGGTAGTTGATGGTTTCGGGCTTCTTGATCTCGCCGAACGACCACGACAGGATCCGCTCGGGCGACGCGAGCGAGATCTTGATCTCGTCGAACGTCTTGGGGGCCGCCAGCGGGTTGAACGGGTTGGTTGTGATTTCCTGGTTCATCTTTTTTCCTTACGAAAAGGGAATGGGCGCGAAGGTGAGGGGTCGGGGCAAGGCCCCTATTCCTCGTCCTCCTCCGCATCCAGGAGTTCCATGTTGAGACCCAGACCGCGGACCTCCTTGACCAGAACGTTGAACGATTCCGGCACGCCGGCCTCGAAGTTGTCCTCGCCCTTGACGATGCTCTCGTAGACCTTGGTGCGGCCCGCGACATCGTCCGACTTGACCGTCAGCATTTCCTGCAAGGTATAGGCGGCGCCATAGGCTTCCAGCGCCCAGACCTCCATCTCGCCGAAACGCTGTCCGCCGAACTGCGCCTTGCCGCCCAGCGGTTGCTGGGTAACGAGGCTGTAGGGTCCGGTCGACCGCGCGTGGATCTTGTCGTCGACAAGGTGGTGCAGCTTCAGCAGGTATTTGACACCCACCGTCACCTTGCGGCTGAACTCCTCGCCGGTGCGGCCGTCGAACAGGCGCGACTGGCCGGACGTGTCGAATCCCGCACGCTTGAGCGAGTCGTTCACGTCTGCCTCTTTTGCACCGTCAAAGACCGGCGTGGCGATCGGAACACCCTTGCGCACCGCGCTTGCGGCTTCCAGCATCCGGTCCTCGTCCATGTCGTGCAGCACTTCGTCATGCACGTCGTCGCCATAGGCGATCCGCATGGCTTCGCGCACCGGGGTCATGTCGCCGTTGCGGCGGTAATCTTCCAGTGCCTCGTCCACCTTCAGGGCAAGACCGCGGGCGGCCCATCCCATGTGGGTTTCGAGGATCTGACCGACGTTCATCCGCGACGGAACGCCCAGCGGGTTCAGCACGAAATCGACCGGCGTGCCGTCTTCGAGGAACGGCATGTCCTCCATCGGGACCACCTTGGAAATCACGCCCTTGTTGCCGTGACGGCCGGCCATCTTGTCGCCCGGCTGCAGCTTGCGCTTCACCGCGACGAACACCTTGACCATCTTCATGACACCCGGCGGCAGGTCATCGCCACGGCGCACTTTTTCGACCTTGTCCTCGAACCGGGCGTCCAGCGCCTTTTTCTGGATGTCGAACTGGGTGTGCAGCGCCTCGACCTGGGCGGCTTCCTGCTCTTCCTCGAGGGCAAGCTGCCACCACTGGCCACGGCTCAGCTGGTTGTCCAGCAGTTCCGCCGTGATGGTGCCGCCGGACTTGACGCCCTTCGGACCCTTCACCGCGACCCGGCCTTCGATCATGCCACGCAGACGGGCATAGATGTTCCGCTCGAGGATCGTCAGCTCGTCGTCCCGGTCACGGGCCAGGCGTTCGACCTCTTCCCGCTCGATCTGCAACGCACGTTCGTCCTTCTCGACGCCGTGACGGTTGAACACGCGCACTTCGACAACCGTGCCGAAATCGCCGGGGGGCAGACGCAGGGACGTGTCGCGCACATCACTTGCCTTTTCCCCGAAGATCGCGCGCAGCAGCTTTTCTTCCGGTGTCATCGGGCTTTCGCCCTTGGGCGTGATCTTGCCCACCAGAATGTCCGCCGGTCCGACCTCGGCGCCGATATAGACGATACCGGCCTCGTCGAGGTTGCGCAGGGCTTCCTCGCCGACGTTCGGGATATCGCGCGTGATCTCTTCCGGTCCCAGTTTCGTGTCGCGGGCCGCCACTTCGAATTCGTCGATGTGGATCGACGTGAACACGTCGTCGCGGGTGATCCGCTCGGAAATCAGGATCGAGTCCTCGTAGTTGTAACCGTTCCACGGCATGAACGCGACGACCACGTTCTTGCCAAGGGCCAGTTCCCCCATGTCGGTGGACGGACCGTCGGCGATCACCTCGTTCTTCTGAACCGTATCGCCCACCTTCACCAGCGGACGCTGGTTGATGCAGGTGTTCTGGTTCGAACGCTGGAACTTGCGCAGGCCATAGATGTCGACCCCGGCATCGCCAAGCTCGAGATCTTCGGTGGCGCGCACGACGATGCGGGTGGCGTCGACCTGGTCGATGATGCCGCCACGCTTGGCCATGATCGCGGCGCCGGAATCCCGGGCCACGACCTCTTCGATGCCGGTGCCCACGAAGGGTGCCTCGGCCTGCAACAGCGGAACCGCCTGACGTTGCATGTTCGACCCCATGAGGGCGCGGTTGGCGTCGTCGTTTTCAAGGAACGGAATCAGCGATGCCGCGACCGAAACCAGCTGTTTCGGCGACACGTCGATCAGATCGACCGAATCCGACGGCGCCAGCATGTAGTCGCCGGACTGCCGGGTCGAAACCAGTTCGTTCACGAACCTCATGTCGCTGTCGAGGTTGGCGTTCGCCTGCGCCACGGTGTGACGCATTTCCTCGGTCGCGGACATGTAGTGGACTTCGTCCGTCACCTGGCCGTCCTTGACCACGCGATAGGGCGTTTCGATGAATCCGTACTTGTTCACGCGCGCAAAGGTCGCGAGCGAGTTGATCAGACCGATGTTCGGGCCTTCCGGCGTTTCGATCGGGCACATCCGGCCATAGTGGGTCGGGTGCACGTCGCGCACTTCGAAACCGGCGCGCTCGCGGGTCAGACCGCCCGGCCCGAGAGCCGACAGGCGCCGCTTGTGCGTCACTTCCGACAGCGGGTTCGTCTGGTCCATGAACTGCGACAGCTGCGACGAGCCGAAGAATTCGCGCACGGCGGCGGCAGCGGGTTTCGCGTTGATCAGGTCCTGCGGCATCACGGTGTCGATTTCGACCGACGACATGCGTTCCTTGATCGCACGCTCCATCCGCAGAAGGCCGACGCGATACTGGTTCTCCATCAGCTCACCGACCGACCGCACCCGGCGATTGCCCAGGTGGTCGATGTCATCGATGTCGCCACGTCCGTCGCGCAGATCGACCAGCGCCTTGATGCAGGCGACGATGTCTTCGCGGCGCAGCGTGCGCACGGTGTCTTCGGCATCCAGGTCCAGACGCATGTTCATCTTGACCCGGCCGACGGCCGACAGGTCGTACCGCTCGGGGTCGAAGAACAGGGTGTCGAACAGGTTCGACGCGGCTTCCACGGTGGGCGGCTCGCCCGGGCGCATCACGCGGTAGATATCCATGAGCGCGGTATCGCGGCCCATGTTCTTGTCCGCCGCCATCGTGTTGCGCATGTAGGGGCCGTGGTTGACGTTGTCGATGTCAAGGCAGGGGATCTCGGTGATCCCGGCGTCAAGCAATTCCTTCAGCGTCCCGCCCGTGACGTCGCCGTTCTTGTCGACTTCCCAGGTCAGTTCATCGCCGGCCTCGACATAGATCGCGCCGGTTTCCTCGTTGATGATGTCCTTGGCCACGAACCGGCCGACGATCTGGTCGAACGGGATCATCAGGTTCTTGACCTGATTGTCGTCGATCAGCTTCTTGACTGCCCGCGGCGTGACCTTCTTGCCCGCCTCGGCGATCACTTCGCCGCTGTCGGCATCCACAAGGTCGTGCCCCGGACGGGTGCCGCGCACGCGTTCGGGGAAGAACTTGGTCACCCAGCCGCGGTTCTGCTTCAGCGTGAAGGTCACGGTATCGTAATACGCATCCATGATCGCTTCCTGGTCCAGCCCGAGGGCATAGAGCAGGGTCGTCACCGGCAGCTTGCGGCGACGGTCGATCCGGCAGAACACGATATCCTTGGCGTCGAACTCGAAATCCAGCCACGATCCGCGATAGGGGATGATGCGGCAGGCGAACAGCAACTTGCCCGAGCTGTGCGTCTTGCCCTTGTCGTGATCGAAGAACACACCGGGCGAACGGTGCATCTGCGACACGATCACGCGTTCGGTGCCGTTCACGACGAAGGTGCCGTTCTGGGTCATCAGGGGCATGTCGCCCATGAAGACGTCCTGTTCCTTGATGTCCTTGACCGACTTGGCGCCGGTGTCCTCGTCCACATCGAACACGATCAGACGCAGCGTCACTTTCAGCGGCGCGGCATAGGTCATGTCACGCTGCTGACACTCCTCGACGTCATACTTGGGCTTTTCCAGCTCGTACTTGACGAACTCCAGAACGGCCGTCTCGTTGAAGTCCTTGATCGGAAAGACGGATTGGAAGACACCCTTGATGCCTTCGCCGTCCATCGGCTGGTCCTGATCGCCCGAGCGCAGGAACAGGTCATAGGACGATTTCTGAACCTCGATGAGGTTCGGCATTTCCAGCACTTCGCGGATTTTGCCATAATATTTACGGAGGCGTTTCTGGCCGAGGAACGTCGTAGCCATGTGGTAGGCACCTTTCTTTTCGCAGGCGCAGCGCCGGTGGGCGGCGGCGATACACCCTCACGAAACAGCGGGTTCAGATCAATACCTGGTCACCTTCCCACAGGTGACCTCCCGATCCTGAACCGCGGCTTGGGAAAGGCTGATCGCATCAGCCCTTCCCGAGACGCGGGCGGCTGGCCCCGGATCATGTCCGGAGCCAGCCGTTTCTTACGGTGCCGCACCCGCAGGCGCGGACACGATCACTTCAGTTCGACCTCGGCGCCGGCTGCTTCCAGCTTGCCCTTGATCTCTTCGGCTTCGGCTTTCGAAACCTGCTCCTTGACGGCCTTGCCGCCGGCCTCGACCAGGTCCTTGGCTTCTTTCAGGCCAAGACCGGTGATGCCGCGCACTTCCTTGATCACGTTGATCTTCTGAGCGCCGGCGCTCTTCAGGATCACGTCGAATTCGGTCTGCTCTTCAGCAGCCGCACCGCCACCACCGTCGGCCGGTCCGGCCATCATCACGGCGCCGCCAGCGGCGGGCTCGATGCCATACTCGTCCTTGAGGATGGTTTTCAGTTCTTGTGCCTCGAGAAGGGTCAGACCCACGATCTCTTCAGCCAGTTTTTTCAGATCAGCCATTTTGCTTTCCGTTCTTTCAGATGTGTTCCAACGTGCGATTTGACAACCCACACGGTTCGGACAATTGCGTTACGCGGCTTCGCCACGCTCCTCGATGGTCGAGAGGATGCTCGCGATGTTGCTTGCAGGCGCGCCAATGGCCCCGGCGATGTTGCTGGCAGGCGCAGCGATGCAACCGACGATCGAAGCGATAAGCTCCTCACGCGACGGCATTGCGGCGACGGCTTTGACACCGGCAGGATCAAGTGCCGTTTCGCCCATCGCACCACCGAGAATCTCAAACTTGGGATTCCCCTTGGCGTAATCCTGGGCCACCTTGGCGGCAGCCACCGGATCTTCCGAATAGGACAGAACGGTCATGCCCGTGAGCAGGTCGGCGATGGAAGACACCGCTTTCCCGTCAAGGGCGATCTTGGCGAGCTTGTTCTTGGCAACGCGTACGGATCCGCCTGCCTGGCGCATTTGCGCCCGCAGATCCTGCATCTCGGCAACTGTCATTCCCGCGTAGTGGGCTACCACGACGACGCCAGAGCTTTCGAAGATCTGGCCGAGTTCCTCGACCACTTTCTCTTTCTGGGCTCTATCCACAGTTTCACTCCAAGTTTGGAAGGGTCACCCCCTCCGGCTCTCATTAACCCCCGCTTGCGCGAAGGATCGGGTCCGGATCACGGGTCCCGAGGCCAAAACCGCCCGAGGGTCGAAACCCCCTGAAAGTTCGTCTCGCTTCCCATCTCGGGAAGGATTTAGCGGGGTTGCCCCCTACCCTCCGTCTCGGACAGAACAGGGCCGGACGGCCCTGCCATTGGCGGGCCGAAGCCCGCCAAATCTCATCAGTTGCCGGTCGCGTTCGCGACGTCGACGGTCACGCCCGGACCCATGGAGGACGTCAGGTGGACACCCTTCATGTAGGTGCCCTTGGCACCCGTGGGACGGGCCTTGCCGACGGCATCCACGAAGGCGCGGACGTTTTCGGCCAGCTTGGCTTCGTCGAACGATGCCTTGCCGATGCCGGCATGGATCACGCCGGCCTTCTCGGCCTTGAACTGGACCTGACCGCCCTTGGCCGCCTCGACGGCTTCCTTGACGTCCATGGTCACGGTGCCGATCTTGGGGTTCGGCATCAGGTTGCGCGGGCCCAGGATCTTGCCCAGACGGCCGACGATCGGCATCATGTCGGGCGTGGCGATGCAACGGTCGAAGTCGATCTTGCCGCCCTGGATCTGTTCCATGAGATCCTCGGCCCCGACGATGTCGGCGCCGGCTGCGGTCGCTTCATCCGCCTTGGCGCCGCGGGCGAACACCGCCACGCGGACGCTTTTGCCCGTGCCGTTGGGCAAGGTCACCGTGCCACGCACCATCTGGTCTGCGTGCCGCGGATCAACGCCGAGGTTCATCGAAATCTCGATCGTCTCGTCGAATTTCGCGGTGGCGTTCGACTTCACCAGCTTGACGGCGTCCTCGACACTGAGGTTGCGCTTGTCGGCGACAGCTTCACGGGCGGCGCGGATTCTTTTTCCAAGCTTTGCCATTACTTTACCTCGATGCCCATGGATTTTGCGGACCCGACGATGATCTTCATCGCGCTTTCGACGTCGGTCGCGCTCAGATCCTTCATCTTGGCTTCGGCGATTTCGCGCACCTGCTTGACGGTGATCGTGCCGACGGTTTCACGGCTGGGCAGCTTGCCGCCCGACTTCAGCTTCGCCGCCTTCTTCAGGAAATAGGACGCCGGCGGCGTCTTGATGTCCATCGTGAAGGACTTGTCCTGGTAATAGGTGATGACCGTCGGGCAAGGTGCGCCCGGCTCAAGCTCCTGCGTCTTGGCGTTGAACGCCTTGCAGAATTCCATGATGTTGATGCCGCGCTGACCCAATGCCGGGCCGACGGGCGGCGACGGGTTGGCTTGCCCCGCCTTCACTTGCAGCTTCAGGCTGCCGATCTTCTTCTTGGCCATCTGGCCTCTCCTTTATCGCGGCAGAACCGGGTCTGCCCTACAACTGATCCGGGACAGGATCATGGGTTGCGGTGGTTCGGTCCGGCCGCGGCCGCACCTCCCACCTCGATCGCCGCCCCGAACCGGGCGGCGCACATCAGGATGACTTGGTCACCTGGGTGAATTCCAACTCGATCGGGGTCGCCCGACCGAAAATCGACACCGTGACCTTCAGGCGCTGATTCTCGTCGTCCACGCTGTCGACCATGCCCTCGAAGCCTTCGAAGGGTCCGTCGTTCACCGACACCTTTTCGCCGATGTCAAAGGCGATCAGGGTGCGCGGCGCGTTCTCGTTTTCCTCGACGCGGTTCAGGATCTGGTTCACCTCGGCATCGCGCATCGGCATCGGCCGCCCCTGCGGTCCGAGAAAGCCGGTCACGCGGTTGATCGATGAAATCAGGTGATAGCCCCGATCGCTCATCTCCATGCGCACCAGAACATAACCGGGCATGAAGCGACGCTCGGTCGGCACCTTCTTGCCGCGGCGGATCTCGATCACCTCTTCGGTCGGCACCAGAACCTCGTCGATTTCGTCCTCGAGGCCCTTCTCGGCGACCTCGGTGCGAATCTGTTCGGCGATCTTCTTCTCGAAATTCGAGAGAACACTAACCGAGTACCACCGCTTCGCCATTGTTCCAGTCGCCTTTGCCTTGTCCGGCACCATGCCGGATATGTCTTAAATTCCGGGCAATCACACCGCCCTGCCCCAACACAAATCGGCGTGCCGCACGAATCGTGGCACGCCTGCTTCGGGAAACGCCGCTTCGGATAACGCCGCACAGGCCCGAATTCAAGGGCCGATCATGGATTTCAGCCGAACATGCCCAGAACCGCCTTCAACCCCGTGCGGATCACCAGATCGACGCCGAAGAAAAAAATCGCCGTGATGGTCGCCATGATGAACACCATCACCGTGGTCAACAGCACTTCGCGGCGGGTCGGCCAGACGACCTTGGCCACTTCGGCGCGCACCTGCTGAAGAAACTGAACGGGATTCGTTCTGGTGGCCATGTCTGAACTTTCTCGCTGCTGATCGGGCGCGCAGATGCCCGCCCTGCCGCATGTAAACAACTCCGGCGTCGCAAACAAGTGCGACACGGACGTTCCAGTCACCATGACGGCGAACTGTGATGGATGGTCTGGCAGGGGCTAAGGGACTCGAACCCATGACCCTCGGTTTTGGAGACCGATGCTCTACCAACTGAGCTAAACCCCTAGACCGGGATGTGCCTAAATCGGTTGCGCGCGGAAATCAAGGGCCCTTGGACAGATCGGCGCCGAAACTCCCTTCGGAACTTGGCCCGTGGCTGTCGTGTTGACCCGCCAAGCATCAAAGCAATCAACCGGAGGCACACCATGCCGATGAACAACCTCAAGGACGTCTACCTGGACCAGCTCCAGGACCTCTACAGCGCCAACAAGCAATCCATGGAAGCGACGACAAAGCTGGGGCGCGCCGCCACCGACAAGGAGCTGAGCGAGGCCCTGATCGCGGGCACCACCGGCATCAGCGACGGGATGGATGCCATCACCCGCATCTGCAACGATCACGGTGTCGATCCCAACGGCGAGCACTGCAAGGGTATGGAAGGGCTGGTCAAGGAAGCGCGCGCCCATGCGCTGGATCAGGAGTTCGGCGACGACGATACACGCGACGCGATGATCATCACCCAGTATCAGCGGATGGTGCACTACGGGCTGGCCGGCTACGGCTGCCTGGTGGCCTTCGCCAACCGCCTGGGCCTGGATGGTGATGCTGCCGTGCTTCAGCAGTGTCTGGACAAGACCTATGACGGCGACCGCCACATGACGCAAATCGCGACCAAGGGCGGCGTCAATGAATCCGCGGCCTGACGTGTTAGGGGGATCGGGTGCATAAGCTCCCCATCCCTGCCCCTCACCGTGGATCGCGTGGCTTGACCAGCCGGAACCACCACAACGCGAACACGATGAGGACGGAGACCACGATCAGCCCCGCCGAAAACATCCAGAACGCCGGGGGCCAACTGGCGCCCGGCATTCCTGCAAGGTTTATTCCCATCAATCCCGTCAGGAACCCCAGCGGCAGAAACACGACCGAGATCACCGACAGGACATAAAGGTTCCGGTTAAGCCGTTCGTCCATCGCCCGGTTCAATTCATCTCGAATGGCCTGAAGCCGGTCCCGCGTAGCTTCCAGCAGTTCGACCACCCGAAGCATGCGGTGCAACTGTTCGCGCAGCCGGGCGAGATCGCCATCGTCGAGCCAGGGCGCCGGCGACGCGACGATGTCGCGGATCGCATCCCGCTGCGGCCCGAGAAACTGACGCAGATCGATCATCTCCAGACGCATGTCCGACAGCGCCTCGCCCTGCCCCTCCTGCGGTCCCGCCACGACCGAGACTTCCAGCCTGTCCGCCCGCCGGTCAAGATCGTCGATCTGGCCTTCGATCCGCACGGTCAGTTCCTCGATCAGTTCCGTCAGGAATTGACCGGAGGTCTGCGGCCCCTGCCCGTCGGACAATTTCTCGGAAACATTCATCACCGACGCCAAAGATCGCCGCGACAACGAGACGATTCGCGACGCATCCAGCCAGATGCGGATCGCGATCATGTCCTCGGGGTCGGCTCCGGGATCGGTGTTGATGCCGCGCAGAACCACCAACAGCCCGTCACCCACCCGCGTGGCCCGCGGCCGGGTCTCGGGCTGTGTCAGCGCGGCGCGGATCGACGGATCGAGATAATCCAGGTTCGTGTCGATCCAGGGCGCGGCCCCCGGATGATCGGCCACCAGATGCAGCCACGCCGGTTCGCTGTCAGCCAGCGCTGCCGAGATCGCGGCCGGCTGGGCCAGCCGCGTTCCGTTCTGCTCGGGGCCCAGCGCATGGGCGAAACGAATGAAATCGGACATGTCTCAGGTCTCGGGGGTGACGAAAAAGGGCGGCCGCTTCGGGCCGCCCTCGGAAAATACCATCGCACTGATCGTGCAAAGACCGCGCGCCCGGATCGGGCCTGTCGCGCGGTCCTGCCGGGTGCGTCCCGGCACCTGATTGCCGGGACGCACCGTCAGATCAATCGGTGATCTTGGAGACGACGCCGGCGCCGACGGTGCGGCCGCCTTCACGGATGGCGAAGCGCAGGCCCTGCTCCATGGCGATCGGGGCGATCAGCTCGACGCCGAAGGACACGTTGTCGCCCGGCATCACCATCTCGGTGCCCTCGGCCAGCATCACCGTGCCGGTCACGTCCGTCGTGCGGAAGTAGAACTGCGGACGGTAGTTGGCGAAGAACGGCGTGTGACGGCCACCCTCTTCCTTGGTCAGGATATACGCCTCGGCCTCGAACTTGGTGTGCGGCTTGACCGAACCGGGCTTGCACAGCACCTGGCCACGCTCGACGCCGTCACGGTCGACACCGCGCAGCAGCGCGCCGATGTTGTCGCCCGCTTCACCGCGGTCCAGCAGCTTGCGGAACATCTCGACGCCCGTGCAGGTCGTCTTGCGGGTGTCGCGGATGCCGACGATCTCGATCTCGTCGCCGACGTTGATCACGCCACGCTCGACCCGGCCGGTCACCACCGTGCCGCGACCCGAAATCGAGAACACGTCCTCGACCGGCATCAGGAACGGCTGGTCCACGGCCCGCTCGGGGGTCGGGATGTATTCGTCGACGGCCGCCATCAGCTTGCGGATCGCCTCTTCGCCGATCTCGGGATCGCGGCCTTCCATCGCGGCCAGGGCCGAACCGGGGATGACCGGAATGTCGTCGCCCGGATAGTCATAGGACGACAGCAGCTCGCGGATCTCCATCTCGACCAGTTCCAGCAGTTCCGCGTCGTCGACCTGGTCCACCTTGTTCATGAACACGACCATCGACGGGATGCCGACCTGGCGGCCCAGCAGGATGTGCTCGCGCGTTTGCGGCATCGGGCCGTCGGCGGCGTTCACAACCAGGATCGCGCCGTCCATCTGCGCCGCACCGGTGATCATGTTCTTCACATAGTCGGCGTGGCCGGGGCAGTCGACGTGCGCATAGTGGCGGTTGTCGGTCTCGTATTCCACGTGCGCGGTCGAGATCGTGATCCCGCGCGCCTTCTCTTCCGGCGCGCCGTCGATCTGGTCATAGGCCTGGAAATCGCCGAAATACTTCGTGATCGCAGCCGTCAGCGTCGTCTTGCCGTGGTCAACGTGGCCGATCGTGCCGATGTTAACGTGCGGCTTGTTACGTTCGAATTTTGCCTTTGCCATGGTGGCCTCGCCTTGTCGGTCAGGGGGGCCGAAACGGGCCCGGTTGCAACATCGCGCGCTCTTTATCCGCCGATGGGATCGAAATCAAGCGTCAGTTGGCCGCCGCTGCGCCCGCTGCCAGTGCGGCACGGCGGGCGGCCTGCGACTTGGCCAGTTTCGCCTTTTGGGCCGTGCGATCGAACGGCGTGCGCGGGGTTTCGGGGTCGGGCGCGAACCACTCGGCGTTCTTTTTCAGATAGTCCTGGATCTGGCGCGCGCCTTCACGCGCGAGGTTTTGCAGCTGTTCTTCCTTGCCGCGCGCCAGGCCCGATCCGATCAGTGGCGCGGTGTTCTGCAAGCCCTCGAACGCCGTGATGCGATAGGGTTTCTCGTTCAGCTTCTTCTGCGTGGCATTGTCATAGACCGTCACGTCGAAGATCATCACCGATTTCGGCGTATAGACCACCGGCAAGCCGGGTTGCGCCAAAACGAAGCCGCCGATCGAAATGCCGAAATGATACAAGCCGTCGCCGTCATAGCGCGCGAAGCGTTCCTCGATGGCGTCGGCCAGCGCGGTGCTCAGTTCATCTTCCGTGGCGTTGCGTGAAAACGGCCCCTCCTGGGCGTCGGGTGCGATGACGTGGTTATAGCCGAGACGGAAATCGCCCAGCGGCACCAGCGGCCCAGAGGGATCGACGTTCGAACAGGCCGCCAGACCCAACAGGGCGATGACGAAAAACAGGCGGGAGACAAGGTTCGGCATCGAATGGCATCCTCGGTCAGCGTCAGCGATGGTGGTAACGCAGGGCGTGGGCCAGTGCAATCGTCACGGCCCCACGGCCCGGCATCGGTCAGGTGAAGGTATTGTCGCGGGGGAAGCCGCGTGGCGCCATTCGCCCGGACGTCGCACGCTTGGCGGTCCATTCGGACAGTTCCGTTTCGGTGCGGGTGCGGCCGGCGGGATCCTTCCACGTCAGACCGGCCCCGAGGGCGAAGGTCGTCGCGTCGGACAGCCCGCCATCCTTGTAGCTCTGCATCCGAACGCCCTTGCCGCGCGCCATTTCCGGCAGGTCGGCCACGGGAAACACCAGCATCTTGCGGTTCTCGCCCACCACGGCGATGTGATCGCCCGCGATGCGCTTGCAGATCGCCGCGCGCACGCCGTCGCGCACGTTCAGCACCTGCTTGCCCGCCCTGGTCTGGGCGATCACGTCGTCTTCGCCCACGACGAACCCGTCCCCGGCGGACGATGCCACCAGAAGGCGGGCGCCGGGGCGGTGGATGAACAGCGCGACAATCTCGGCCTCGTTCGGCAGGTCCACCATCAGGCGCACGGGTTCGCCCATGCCGCGCCCGCCGGGCAGCATGCTGGCCGCGATGGTGAACACCCGGCCCGTGCTGCCGAACAGCAGGATCTTGTCGGTGGTTTCGGCGTGGAACACGAAGCGCGGGCCATCGCCGTCCTTGAACTTCAATTCCTTGTCCAGCGCGATATGGCCCGACAGCGCCCGGATCCAACCCATCTGGGAACAAACGACGGTGATCGGCTCGCGTTCGATCATCGCTTCCAGCGGCACATCCTCGACCACGCCGGCATCGGCGAACCGGGTCAGACGGCCACCGCGCGGTCCGGTCTTGCCGAATTGCTTGCGGGTGTCGCGCAACTGTTCGGCGATGCGCTTCCATTGCAGGCCCTCGTCGGCCAGCAGATCCTCGATGTCGGCCCGCTCTTTCTGCAAGGCGTCGCGTTCGCGGATCAGCTCCAACTCTTCCAGGCGACGCAGCGAGCGCAGGCGCATGTTCAGGATCGCCTCGACCTGAACGTCGCTCAGATCGCGGCCGGGATAGCGGTGCGGCACCTTGCGATCATCGCCCGCCTCGCCGTCGAGCGCGGCGATTGCCTCGTCCGTGGCGTCGGTGTCGGCCACGGTGCCCTGGGCGTCGATATCGACACCGCGCAGGGGCGAGACGTAATCGGCCTCGGTCATCGCACGCGGCGTCAGATCCTGATGCGCGCGGCTCCAGTCTTCCCACATCATGGCGCGCTTGGGGTCGTCGTCATAGCGGATGATGTCGATCACGCGGTCCAGGTTGAGGAAGGCGATGATGAAGCCTTCCAGCACTTCCAGCCGGTGATCGATCCTGGCCAGCCGATAGCGCGAGCGGCGCAGCAGAACGTCGCGCCGGTGATCCAGAAATGCGCGCAGCACTTCCTTCAGCGAACAGACCTTGGGCGTGCGTCCGTCGATCAGCACGTTCATGTTCAGCGAGAACCGGGTTTCCAGATCCGAATTGCGGAACAGCGCGTTCATCAACACATCCGCATCCACCGCGCGGCTTTTCGGCTCGATGATCAGGCGGACATCCTCGGCGGATTCGTCGCGCACATCGCCGAAGATCGGGATCTTCTTTGTCTGGATCAGTTCGGCCAGCTTTTCGATCAGGCGCGATTTCGGCACCTGATAGGGAATTTCCGTCACCACGATCTGCCACTGACCGCGGCCCAGCTCCTCGATCTCCCACTTGCAGCGCAGGCGGAAGGCGCCGCGCCCGGTGCGATAGGCCTCGGCGATGTTCTCGGGCGGCTCGACGATAACACCGCCGGTGGGGAAATCGGGGCCGGGCACGTATTTCAGCAGGGTGTCGTCGCGCGCATCGGGCGTTTCGATCAGATGCAGACAGGCGCCGATCAACTCGTGGATGTTGTGCGGCGGGATGTTCGTCGCCATGCCCACGGCAATGCCGCTGGACCCGTTGGCCAAAAGGTTCGGAAATGCCGCCGGCAGGACGACGGGTTCCTGCAACCGCCCGTCGTAATTGTCGCGGAAATCGACGGCGTTCTCGGCCATCCCCTCCAGCAAGGCCTCGGCCGCCGCGGTCATCCGCGCTTCGGTGTATCGCGACGCGGCGGGATTGTCGCCGTCGATATTGCCGAAGTTGCCCTGACCGTCGACCAGCGGATAGCGGACGGCAAAATCCTGGGCCAGGCGCGCCATGGCATCATAGATCGCGGCGTCGCCATGAGGGTGGAAATCGCCCATGGTGTCGCCGCTGATCTTGGCCGATTTCAGAAAGCCGCCGGTGGACGACAGCCGCAAGCGCGACATCGCATAGAGGATGCGGCGATGCACCGGCTTCAGCCCGTCGCGCGCATCGGGCAAGGCGCGGTGCATGATCGTCGACAGCGCATAGGTCAGATAGCGCGCGCCAATCGCATCGCGCAGCGATTCGGTCAGGCCGTCGGGCGCGGCGTCGGGCATGTCAGAAATGTCGTCCATGGGTGCGGGGATAGCGGCATGGCCCCTGCGGGTAAAGCAACCCCGTGCCCTCTTGACGACATTTTATCGGGAACCGTTGTTCGATTTGTGATATTGTAGAGCAAAACAACGGGGACAGGCAGGATGATACGTTTGACGCTTTTGCTGATCGCGGGACTCGCGGTGACGATGTATGCCTTCGGGCAGAATCCCGACCTGCCCCAAGGCAGCGATCCCGGCGGCCCGCCCGAGGTGACGCGCACGAACTCCGACGATTCCGGTCTGCTGACCCGCGTCGGCAACCTGATCGACGAAGCCACGGCCGCCGAACAGCCCGGCGAACATCTGCCGCTGGCCAGTGAACAGAAAGCCATCGAGATCGCCCTGGCCGCGACCGTCAGCCCCGACGCCCCCGCCGCCGCACCGCCGCGTACTGTCAATCTGGGTGGCACGACCCGGACTACCACCGCGCCAACCTCGCCTGAAAACGACCTCTGGATCGTTACCGGCAGCCGCGTCAACCTGCGCGCCGGCCCCTCGACATCGGATTCGGTGGTGGGCAGCGTGCGCGAAGGACAGCGCGCCGAGATGCTGGAAGAAACCGCCAACGGCTGGTATCGCATCCGCACGGCGGACGACGGCCAGAGCGGCTTCATCTTCGGCCGGTTCCTCAGCCCCCTCGACGCCGGGTGACGCAAACCCACGGGCCAGATGGCGCCCCCCGTTCGATCCTGATCACCGGATGTTCTAGCGGCATCGGCCGTGATGCCGCGCGCACCCTCGCGGCCCGCGGGTGGCGCGTCTTCGCCTCGTGCCGGGCAAAGACGGATTGCGACAGCCTGCGCGCCGAAGGATTTGCCAGCCCGCGCATCGATTATGCCGACGCCGACACCATCGTCAGCGGCCTGGCCGAAGTGCTGGACGCCACCGGCGGCACGCTGGACGCGCTGTTCAACAACGGCGCCTACGCCTTGCCCGGCGCGGTCGAGGATCTGCCCCGCGACGGATTGCGCGCCTTGTTCGAAACCAACCTGTTCGGTGTCCACGACCTGACCGTTCGGGCCCTGCCGGTCATGCGCGCCCAGGGGCATGGCCGGATCGTCAACTGCTCGTCGGTCCTGGGGTTGGTCGCGGCGCCTTGGCGCGGCGCCTATGTGGCCAGCAAATTCGCACTGGAAGGTCTGACCGATACCCTGCGCATCGAGATGGCCGACACGCCGATCCACATCGTGCTGATCGAACCGGGGCCGATCGACACGCCGTTCCGCAAGAACTCCATCCCGCCCTTCGAGCGATGGATCGCCTGGCGCGAATCGCCACGGCGCGCACAATACGAATCCCGCCTGTTGAAGCGCTTGTATGATGCGCCCGCCGCCGACCGGTTCCAGAAACCGCCATCCGCCGTGACCGACCGCCTGATCACGGCCCTCGAGGCGCCGACGCCGAAGGCGCGGTATTTTGTCACGAGCCCCACCCACGCGATGGGCTTGGCCCGCCGGATCCTGCCCGCAAGGCTGATGGACCGCATCCTTTCGCACGGATGAATTGACGGCGCCCCTTCGCTTTTCCGGCGTCGCCCGCTAGGTGAAACACGAACCCCGAGTCCGAGAGTGAGGCACCATGTTCAACGATCCGCTTTTCGTCGTCGCCGCGGTTTCCGCGCTGCTGGTGCTGGTCATTCTTGCCGTGGGCATCGCCGGGTTCGGCAAAGGGGGCGAGTTCAACCGAAAGCACTCGAACCGGATGATGCGCTGGCGGATCTATGCCCAGGCGGCCGCCATCGTTCTGATCCTTGTTTTCGTCTTTTTCCGTGGCACAGGAGGCTGACCGATGGTCGTTCTGAACAAGATCTATACCAAAACCGGCGATAGCGGCGAAACCGCCTTGGGAAATGGCACCCGCGTCGCCAAGAATTCGGCCCGGGTCGAGGCCTATGGCACGGTGGACGAGGTGAATGCCACGGTCGGCCTTGCCCGCCAGCATGCGACCGGCGACGTCGATGCGGCCCTGGCGCGAATCCAGAACGACCTGTTCGACCTGGGGGCCGACCTGTGCCGCCCGCAGATGGAAGACGACGCCACGGCCGAATACCCCCCCCTGCGCGTCATTCCCGCGCAAATCGAGCGGCTGGAGACGGAAATCGACGCCATGAATACCAGCCTGCAACCGCTGCGCAGCTTCGTTCTGCCTGGCGGTTCGGCGCTGGCCGCGCACCTGCATCTTTGCCGCACCGTTACACGCCGAGCCGAACGCCGGTCGGTCGAACTGACGTCGGTTGAACCGGTGAATCCGGCGGCGGTCAAATACCTCAACCGGCTGTCGGACTGGTTCTTCGTCGCCTCGCGCATCTCCAACGACGATGGCAAGGCCGATGTTCTCTGGGTTCCGGGCGCGAACCGTTAGGGCGCGCCCCGACGCGAGTGCGGATGCCTCCGGCGGGAGTATTTGCGTCGGCAAGAAATGCAGGGCGCGGCGCCCGCGCCGAAGGTGGTGCGCCGGATGGGTCCGGCGGTGTGATTTTGCGCTGTCACCACGACGCGGAGCGCGCTAGGTATTCAGGGAACGGAAGGCGTCTGCGGACGCGCGAAATCTGAGGAGAAACGCCATGAAGGTGCTGGTGCCCGTCAAACGCGTGATCGACTACAACGTGAAAGTCCGTGTGAAGGCGGACGGCAGCGGTGTCGATCTGGCCAACGTGAAGATGTCGATGAACCCCTTCGACGAGATTGCCGTCGAAGAAGCGGTTCGGCTGAAAGAGGCGGGCGCCGTGGAAGAGGTGATCGCGGTGTCCATCGGCGTCAAGCAGAGCCAGGAAACGCTGCGCACGGCCATGGCCATGGGCGCCGACCGCGCGATCCTGGTGGTGGCCACCGACGACGTCCACAGCGATATCGAGCCGCTGGCCGTTGCCAAGATCCTGAAGGCGGTGGCCGAGGCGGAAGGCGTCGGCATGGTGCTGTGTGGCAAGCAGGCCATCGACAACGACATGAACGCGACGGGTCAGATGCTGGCCGCGCTGTTGGGCTGGTCGCAGGCAACCTTTGCCAGCAAGGTCGAGATCGACGGCGATCATGCCAATGTCACCCGCGAGGTTGATGGCGGGTTGCAAACCATCCGCGTGAAGATGCCGGCCATCGTATCGGTCGACCTGCGCCTGAACGAACCACGCTATGCCTCGCTGCCCAACATCATGAAGGCCAAGAAGAAACCGCTGGACGAGAAGACGCCCGATGACTTCGGCGTCGACATCACGCCGCGCCTGAGCGTCGTGAAGACCAGCGAACCGGCCGAGCGCAAGGCCGGGATCATGGTCGGATCCGTGGACGAGTTGATTTCCAAACTGAAAGACGAAGCGGGGGTGATCTGATGGCTGTTCTTCTTCTGGGCGAAGTGACCGACGGCACGCTGAACATGGACGCGACCGCCAAGGCCGTGACCGCATGTGCGCCACTGGGCGAGATCACGGTGCTGTGCTGTGGCGCGACCTGCGCCGAGGCCGCAAAGGAAGCGGCGACCATCGACGGCGTGAGCCGCGTGCTGTGCGCCGAGGATCCGCTTTATGACCACCGTCTGGCCGAACCGGTGGCCGCGCTGATGGTGTCGCTGGCCGGCGATTATTCTCATATCGCGGCGCCCGCGACCACCGACGCCAAAAATATTCTTCCCCGGGTCGCCGCCCTGCTGGATGTCATGGTTCTGACGGACGTTTCGGCCATCGTGGATGCGGATACATTCGAGCGCCCGATCTATGCCGGGAACGCGGTGCAGACGGTCAAATCCTCGGACAAGATCAAGGTGGTGTCGATCCGCACATCCGCCTTTGAACTGGCGGGAACCGGTGGCGATGCCCCGGTCGAGAACGTGACGCCCGCCGACAACCCCGGCCTGTCCGAATGGGTCGAGGACAAGGTGGCCGAATCCGACCGGCCCGACCTGACCAGCGCCGGAATCGTCGTGTCCGGCGGCCGCGGTGTCGGCAGCGAAGAGAACTTTGCCATCGTCGAAAAGCTGGCCGACAAGCTGGGTGCCGCCATCGGCGCGTCCCGTGCCGCCGTCGATTCGGGGTTCGCGCCGAACGATTGGCAGGTCGGACAGACCGGCAAGGTCGTGGCGCCGGACCTGTATATCGCCATCGGCATCTCGGGGGCGATCCAGCATCTGGCCGGCATGAAGGACAGCAAGGTCATCGTCGCCATCAACAAGGATGAGGAAGCGCCGATTTTCCAGGTCGCCGACTATGGCCTTGTGGCGGATCTGTTCGACGCCGTGCCGGAGCTTGAAAGCAAGCTCTGAGCGCTTGTGATACTGCTTGGGACGGGCCCGCCGGCTGTGGCGGGCCCGTCTGAATTTGCGACACTTCCGGAACACCCCGGCCGGCGACACGTTGAACGGGTGACACGTTTCCAGGAGGATCCCATGCTCAGACCTATCCTTGCCGTCGCCGCACTTTGTGCCGCGCCCGCCTTTGCCCAAACAGACATGACGCCAGCCGCCACCGCCGAGGTGTCCGGACCCGATGGCATTGCCGGAACGGTCACGCTTGCCGATACCGCATCGGGGCAGGTTCTGGTGTCCGTCGATCTGACGGGCGTGCCCGAAGGCGTGCACGGCATTCATCTGCACGAAACCGGGGATTGCAGCGCCGATGATTTCAAATCCGCCGGCGGGCACATCGCTGGTGATGTCGACCATGGCGTGATGACCGCCTCGGGCCCGCATCCGGGTGACCTGCCCAATGCCACGGTCGGCGCCGACGGCACGCTGAACGTCGAATACTTCAATCCCACCCTGTCGATTGCCGATATGGTCATGGACGATGACGGCGCGGCCTTCATCGTCCACTCGGGGGCTGACGACTATGCCTCGCAACCATCGGGTGACGCCGGAAGCCGTATCGCCTGCGGTGTCTTCACCGGCGAATGATCGTTGCCGGGACCGGTCCGATACACCTTAGATGGCGTATCGGGTCGGCGTTTGGTCCCGCAGCAGTGGCGCCAATGTTCTGGCCAGTTGGTCGGCGATCTGGTGGTGCAGGGATGGCCCCGGCATCGCCAGCGCCGCCGACCTTTCGCTGGCCGTAAACGTCTTGCCATCGGGCGAACCGATGCCGCTGTCGGGGCCTGTCACGAACACGCTTTCACCGTCGATGCGGCCATACAGCGCGTTCAGGGCGCGGCGGTCGATGAAGGCAGGTTCGCCGTCATTCAGGCTGTCACAGGGATCTTCGGGCGCCCGCCGACCGATCCACAGCACTGTGACGGGGCGGCCGATTTGTGCCATCAGCAGGTTCATTCGCGCGATCCAGGTGCGGCGCAGATCATCGCGCACCAGCCGGAACCGGGTTGGCGACGTCTCTTCCAACGTGCGCAACAGGTGGCCGGTGAAGTGGAACTCGGTAAAGTCCACCTCGGGGAACACCGCCCGCAGCATGGCCGAGGCGCGGACCAGACGATCGTTGCGCCGCGGATGCACGCCGTAAAACCGGTTCGACAGATTCCGCGCGCCGCAAACCTGCAGCACCACGGCATCGGCCCTGCGACAGGCCCCGATCACCGTCTCGTCGTGCAGGAAGGCATCGACCCCGGCGTTCACACAGCCGAAGTTGACACAGCGGACCCCGGTTTTTGCCTGAAGCAGCGATGGATAGGGATCGCGCAGGTATCTTCCGAAGGTTTCCGAGCCGCCGAGAACGGCGATATACCTGCCATCCAGCCGCTGACGCGGCCCCCGGAACGACAAACGCGAATTTCCATACCGGCATGGCGCATAATCCACCTCCGGCCTTGGCATATTTTCATAAGCCATGACTCACCCAATTTTTATCTCACCCATCGTCTTTCTAGCACCGATTCCTTCCCAATCCGCTAATCGCACAATTCGACGCAAACACTTCTCGGGTTTGCGCCTTGCGTCCCGCTGGCCCTGCGCCCTAAAGTCCGGCTCGAACGGAACAGGAGCGGCAGTCACATGGATATCCAACGGGTCGGCATCGTGGGCGCGGGACAGATGGGCAACGGCATCGCCCATGTGTTTGCGCTGGCCGGATATGATGTTCTGATGACCGATATCAGCCAGGAATCGCTGGATCGTGCCCGCGCCCTGATCGATGGCAATCTTGAACGGCAGGTCACGCGCGAAAAGATCACGGCCGAAGACAAGGCAACCGCCATGGCGCGCATAACCTCGACGCTGAAGCTCAGCGATCTGGGCCAGAGCGATCTGGTCATCGAGGCCGCGACCGAACGCGAAACCGTCAAGAACGCGATTTTCGAGGATCTGGTGCCGCACCTGAAGCCGACGACGATCCTGACCTCGAACACCTCGTCGATCTCGATCACGCGGCTGGCGTCACGGACCGACCGGCCGGAAAAGTTCATGGGGTTCCATTTCATGAACCCGGTGCCGGTGATGCAACTGGTCGAGTTGATCCGCGGCATCGCGACGGACAAGGAAACCTTCGACCTCCTTCACGGCGTCGTCGAGCGGCTGGGCAAGACGGCCGCGACGGCCGAGGATTTCCCGGCCTTCATCGTCAACCGCATCCTGATGCCGATGATCAACGAGGCCGTCTATACCCTGTATGAAGGCGTCGGAAACGTGTCGTCCATCGACCTGGCCATGAAGCTGGGCACGAACCACCCCATGGGGCCCTTGGAACTGGCCGATTTCATCGGGCTGGACACCTGCCTGGCGATCATGAATGTGCTGCACGACGGGTTGGCCGATACCAAATACCGTCCCTGCCCGTTGCTGACCAAATACGTCGAGGCCGGGTGGCTGGGCCGCAAGAGCGGGCGCGGCTTCTATGATTATCGCGGCGACACGCCGGTGCCGACACGTTAGGCGTCAGTTGCCGCGCAACAGGTCCAGCAGGCGCGACTTCGCCTCCTCCTCGAGCGATTTCTTCAGCACGTCCTCGATCCGCTCATCCTCGCCGATCTGAACGCCCAGTTCCCTGGCGATCCTTTCCTTGACCTTCGCCTTGGCCTGATCCTCCAGCGCGCGCCCCTCGTCCTTGAGGTTCTCGCGCGCCAGGGCTTCCAGATCCAGCCGCACCTTGGGCGCCGCCCAGGGCCCGCGCACCGTCACCGGGACGCGCAGACCGTCGTCGCCCAGAAGGCGCGCTTCGATCCGGTAATCCAGCGTGCGTTCGCCGATATCCGCCTGCCCCGCACCGGATGCCGAAAGCAGCGGCGCCAGAAACGCAAGGTCATCGTTGCGCAACACGCCGTCGCGTATCGTGAAGCTTCCCGAGATCCTGTCAAAGATGGTCTTCGCCCCCTTGCCGACGTGATTGAGATCCAGCGTGCGCAGCATTCCGGCCAGGTCCAGTCCGATCAGCTCGCCCGCCGAGGTCGAAAAACGGCCCTCGCCCTCAAGCGAGCCCATCAGCGCTTTCATCGAGTTGCCGACACCCAGAACGTTCAGCGCCAAATCACCGCGCGCATTCAACCGATCGAAGCCCAGAAATTCGGACAGCAACGCTGAAATGCCCAGGGCTGACCCATTCACGTCCACCCGGCTGGACAATCCGCCGCGCCCATTGACCACGACCGACCCGGAAACGCGCCCGTCATAGGCCTTGATCTCGCGGATCTCGACCACGGCCCGGCCACGATCCAGCGAGGTGAAGAGATCCGTACGCCCCAGTTTCGTGGCGCCCAGCGTCACGGCGTCCGCGACGAGGGCCAGCCGCGCGTCGATCAGATGCAGCGCGCTGACATCGATGGGCGCACTCGACCAGCCGCTGGCGGAGATGTCCGGTTCACCGGCGGCGACGAATTTGTCGGCAGGTGGCGCATCGACCCGGCGCAGGGTGCGCGACAGATCCAGGGATGGTGTGACAAGTTTGGCGTTCAGGACCGGCCGCTCGCCGCCCATCGTCAGGTCGGCGGCGCCGCGGAAGGTGGTCGCGTCCAGGGTCAGCGTCGTGTCGCGCAGGTTGAGCGTGCCGGGCGTGACGGTCAGATCACCCTGCACCGTGAATGCCTCCGCCCCCAGACCCGTGGGCAATTCGACATCCGCGATACCCAGCGCACGGGTGACGGCGGCCAGGTCGCCGAAGTCACCGGCCAGCCGCCCGGCCAGCGCCGGCGGATTCAAACCACCCCGACCGTTCAATGACAGGCTTGTGCCACCGGCAGCGACGTTCACGGCCAGCGGAACGGCGCCGCCATCGAAGAAGACAGCCAAACCGTCGATATGGCCTTTCGCCGTGACACGCTGACCATTCGACAGTCCCCGCAGATCGAAGGTGCTGCGCCCGTCGACACCGGGGACGGCAAGATCCAGATCGACCGAAGAGACCACGCGATCGACACCCGCCTGTGCATCGACGAATTGCAGACTGCCTTGGCGCAGCACCGCCTTGTCGAGACTGAAGGTCGACCAACGCGCCGGCGTCGTCTCTGCCGGCGGCGCGGGCGCGGGCGACGCTTCGGTCTGCACGCGGCCCAAGGTCCAGTTGCCGATACCGTCGCGGCCGATCTCCAACAGGATGTCGGGCGCGGTTGCGGCGATTTCCGTGATGCGAACCTCACCGGTCAGAAGCGACAGCGCGTCAACGCCGACCTTCAGGCGTTGCGCCCGAAACATGGGGCCGCGATCCGACCAGGGGGCGTTGGCCACCGCGACACCATCGGCCGTGACACCCAGCACCGGCCAGAGGGTCGGCCGCACGTCCCCCGAAATGGTCAGGGCGCGGCCGGTTGCGGTCTCGAATCGCTCGGCCACCAGCGCGGCGATCCGTTCGGCGGGAACCAGGAACAGGGCGGCCAATGCCAGCACGACGACGACAACAACGGCCAGGAGCCCCCCGAAAATCCACCGCATCCGCCACTCTCCACCGTTTTCGCGAGCCTAGTCCAAGCGCGACGGCGCACGCAACATCTTGCGGTGACACGCAACCGAACCGATCCAAAGGCGGCGCAAGCGCCACGCGATTTGCCCTGCGGGCGGTTTGGCGGTCGTGGCTGACGGCGGGTTGCCCATGCACCGCCAACACCTGCTGCGGATTTTTCATCAGCGCGCTGCGTCAGGAATGGCCAAACCTCCCGTAGTTGCGATATAGCGGCGCAATGTCACAAAACCCACCCGACCTGCGCCCCGATCTGGCCCCCCGCGCCCGTATCCAGGACGCCGCACCCGCACCCGCCCGGCCAGCCGGCAAGCGCCCGCGCCGCCAGCCCACCATCGGCATGGTTTCGTTGGGATGTCCCAAGGCGTTGGTCGATTCCGAACGCATCCTGACCCGGCTGCGGGCCGAAGGCTATGCCATCTCACCGGATTACGCCGGTTCGGACGCGGTGATCGTCAACACGTGCGGTTTTCTCGATTCGGCCCGGGTCGAGAGCCTGGAAACGATCGGCGAGGCGCTGGCGGAAAACGGGCGCGTCATCGTGACCGGCTGCCTGGGGGCCGATCCCGAATACATCACGGGGGCGCATCCCCGGGTTCTGGCCGTCACCGGCCCGCATCAATACGAACAGGTGCTGGACGCCGTTCACGCCGCCGTGCCGCCCGATCCCGATCCGTTCATCGATCTGCTGCCCGCCAGCGGCGTGTCGCTGACGCCGCGGCATTTCAGCTATCTCAAGATCTCCGAGGGCTGCAACCACAAGTGCAAGTTCTGCATCATCCCCGACATGCGGGGCCGCCTTGTGTCGCGCCCGGCCCATGCCGTCCTGCGCGAGGCCGAGCGACTGGTGGAGGCCGGGGTGAGGGAGCTTCTGGTCATCAGCCAGGACACCAGCGCCTATGGCGTCGATCTGAAGCACGCGGAAACCCAGGGCCATCGCGCCCACATCACCGATCTGGCGCGCGATCTGGGATCGCTCGGGGCTTGGGTGCGCCTTCACTATGTCTATCCCTATCCCCATGTGCGCGATCTCATTCCGCTGATGGCCGAGGGGCTGGTGTTGCCGTATCTGGATATCCCGTTCCAGCACGCCCATCCCGCCACGTTGAAACGCATGGCACGCCCGGCCGCGGCGGCGCGAACGCTGGACGAGATCGCGGCCTGGCGTGCGATCTGCCCCGAGATCACGCTGCGCTCGACCTTCATCGTCGGTTATCCCGGAGAGACCGAGGCCGAATTCCAGACCCTTCTCGATTGGCTGGACGAGGCACAACTGGACCGGGTCGGCTGTTTTCAATACGAGGACGTCGCCGGGGCACGATCCAACGCGCTCAGCGATCATGTGGCGCCAGAGGTGAAACAGGAGCGGTGGGACCGGTTCATGCAGAAGGCCCAGGGGATTTCCGCGGCCAAGCTGGCGGCAAAGGTCGGGCGACAGATGCAGGTCATCGTCGATGACGTCGACGACGAGGCCGCCACCTGCCGCACCAAGGGCGACGCCCCCGAGATCGACGGCACGCTGTTCATCGACGAGGGTTTCGAAACCTTGAAGCCCGGTGATATCGTTTCGGTCGAAGTGGACGAAGCGGATGAATACGACCTTTGGGGTCGCCTGGTCTGACAGACGCAGGATCACTGCGCGTCATGGAGCTACCACCCCGTTCCAGGGGTCGACGGTGGCAGCCAGGTTCGCCACCGCCGTCGATCTGCGCCCTATTCGTCGAAGTCGCTGACCCAGTTGATCACACGCGGTTCTTCGTCGTCGCGCCAATGGTTCCCCGCAACAGCGCCCGAGCGGTGGGCCAGACGATGGGCCGCGGGTTGAACACCGACGCTTGTCCCTTCCGCCAGGATGCCACCGACCTCGATCACCGCCGCATCGTCGAAGACGAGGGTGCAATAGGTGACGTCGGACACCTCGTCGTCCCGCGCGATTCCGGGCAGGGACAAGAGCGCGTTGGCCGGCATCATGGCCTGCGAGCGGCCAAAGAACAGCTCGGCCCGCCACCCCGTCACCGAAACCCGCTGATCGGGGGCAAGGCGCAGCGCGGATGACGGACATCCCTGGCCCAGCGCCGAGGCCGAGATACAGACCGGCCGAAGATGGCCGTTCGCCGCACCGAACCTGATCCGCTCGCGGCGCACGTCACGCACGGCACGCAACCCGTGGTCAAGGGTCCAGACCAGCGAACCGGCGCGCAGATCCTCAATCGGGCGGCGGCCCTTGGCGCTGGCGATACGGGTTCCGGCGGCGAAAGTCAGTTCCACCTGCGCCACACGACGGACCGCGGCCACCTTGCCGCGAAGATCCGGCAATTCCAGGCGTTCGCCCGATGCCGCGTAGCTGACCGTGGCTTTGCGGCCGGGCAAACCGTTCAGATCGACCAGGATCCGCTCGCGACCCGCCCGCAGAAGGATATGGCGGGCCCCCGAGGCCAAGGCGGCATCGATCGGAACGTCCGCAACCAGCCCGGTCGCCACCACGTCGCCATCGGCCTCGCGCAGCCGATAGGTTCGGGCCGGTTTCGCAGCATCGGAGGCGCACTCCTGCTCAAGCATGAAAGCCATCTCGGCCTGACCGAAAACCCGCACATCATGAACCGTCAACCGGCCGTGCGGCCCATCCGACGGGTCGAGCGTGACGGAACCGAACCGACCGATCTGATCGCCGTGGAGTCTGAGATCTTCAATCATGGCTACCTCGAAAACTGGGCGCACCGTCACGCCGATTGACACCGTGACGGTGCAGAACGCTACAAGCCCGGACTATGGGCACTCGTTACGACTTGCATGCTCTCGCCAGACCAAGGCCGGTTCGTGTCATGCATGAGACAACTCTAAGTTGTATCGAAGCGTTCACAACTTAATTTTTGCACAAGTGACGCTTTTTCCCTGAATTGTAAGCGGTCGGCGAAACAATGTCGGGATCGGAACGTGCATTACCCGCCTTTCAAAAACACTGTCCAAGCCGAATGCAGAACGTTACGTCATTTGCCACAGTCTTAGATTCGAATCGTTGACGAGTCTACAGGCCGGCCGCCACGCGCCGGACGGTTTCGATCCGCTGCGCGTTGGGGGGATGCGTTCCCAGAAACGCATTGCCGGGATCAGGGGTGCGGGCAAAATACTGCGCCCCGCGCACCGGGTCGTATCCCGCCCGCGCGGCGATGATCGTGCCCAGCGCATCGGCCTCAAGTTCGAACGTCTTGGAGTATCGGCGCGCGCCGATGCTTGCACCGATGTTCTGCGCCTCGCGGATCTGTTCGGGGCCGACACCACCGACGGTGGCCAGGATCCCGGCCAACACCGCCCCCTGATAGGCCGACTGCCGCCCGCGGTCGATGTGACCTTCGATGTGATGCGCAGCCTCGTGGCCCAGAATGAACGCCAGTTCATCGACATTCCGCGCCTCGGCGATCAGGGCGATGGTGAAGCCGACGATCGGGCGGCCATCTTCGCCGACGGTCTGGAACGCATTGGGCGGGCTTTCGGGGCGGCTGTCGACGGCGATCACGTAATCGCAATTCACGCCGCGGGTGCGCATCCGGCATTCACGCTCGGCCACGGGTTCGACGGTTTCGATCACACTGATGAAATTGCGCGCCGCCATCCGGCCATCGGGGCGCGGCGCCGGTGCGGGTGCCACGACCTGCCCCACGGGTCCGGGAGGCACGGCCACGGGTTGCTGGACGTTGCAGGCCGCCAGCGCCAGAACCATCAGGATCGCAAAACCACGCATCGCCCGTTCTCCTTGCTGCTGGGGCACAATAGACGCTCGGCGCCCGACAACCAGCCGCAGGGCGCGACTTTTTGCTGTGCAACATGGATCTCGCGCTTATGTCAACGCAATGACCGAAAACATCATCGTCATCTACAACCACACCTGCCCGGTCTGCCGCCGCGAGATCGACGCCTATCGGCGCACGGCCGAAAGCCGCGGTCTTCCGCTGACCTTTCAGGGGATCGACGCTGCCGATCTGTCAGCCTGGGGCCTGACGCCCGAAACGGCGGCGCGGCGCCTGCATGTGATCGAGAACGGCAAACTGTTGTCGGGCGTCGCCGCCTTCGCCGCGCTGTGGGACCGGCTGCCGAAACTGCGCTGGCTGGCGCGACTGGTCCGCCGCCCCATGGTGCGCCCCCTGTCCGAAGCGTTGTATGAACGGCTGCTGGCGCCGGCGCTCTACGCGATGCACCGGCGGCGCATCCGCCGATTGCGGTGACATCCGCCCTTGCAACCGGGCCCGGCCCTTCCGATTTGTGAACGATGTTTACCATAGAACACGATTTCGACGCGACCGTGGTGACCCTGGTCGACGATGCCGCACCCCACCGCGAGGAGGACGTGACGATCAATGCCTTCGAGGATTGCGTCACGCTTGAACAGGTCGATCCGCGCAGCGGGGCCGTGCAACGCATCACGCTGTCGATGGCGATGCTGCGCGATCTCGGCGCGGCGCTGGACCTGCCCGAAGGTGCCTATCGGCTGCGCGACGACGGCTGAGCGCGCCCGCTCAGTCGAACCCGAACACCTTGTCGCGGCTTTTCGCGCCCCGCGCCAGATGGATCCGTGTCTTGGCCACCCCCATCGCGCGCGCCAGAACCTCGATGGCCGCGGCGGTGGCCTTGCCGTCCTCGGGCACCGTGGTGACGTAGATTCTGACCGGATCGCCATCAACGACACGGGTGAGGCCGGCGCGTGGCGTCACCCGCACGGCGATCCTTGCCCCCGGAACGGCAAGACGGCTGAGGTCTGGACTTGTCATGCGGGTATTCTAGGGTGGCTGAGGGAATTGCAAAGGAGCCTAAGCCATGACCACCGGGTTTTTCTGGGACGAACGCTGTTTCTGGCACGGCGGCGGCAATTACGCGCAATACCTGCCGGTGGGCGGATTGGTTCAGCCCATGGCGGCCGGCGGCCTGCCCGAAAGCCCCGAAACCAAGCGTCGCCTGAAGAACATGATGCAGGTGACGGGCCTGTGGGATGAACTGGCGACCCAATCGGCACCCGAGGCGACGCGCGAACAATTGCTGCGGGTCCATCCGACGTCGTTCCTTGATGAATTCAAGCGGATCTCGGATTCCGGCGGTGGCGAGATCGGCATCCGCACCCCGTTCGGCCCCGGCGGTTTCGAAATCGCGTCGTTGTCGGCCGGCCTGGCCACGGCGGCGCTGGCGCAGGTGCTGGATGGCACGCTGAGCAACGCCTATGCGCTGTCGCGCCCGCCCGGGCACCATTGCCTGCCCGAGCGGCCCAACGGTTTCTGCCTGCTGGCCAATATCGCCATCGCCATCGAGGACGCCTTTGCGAAGGGCAAGGCAAAGCGCATCGCCGTGCTGGATTGGGACGTGCACCATGGCAACGGGACCGAAGCGATCTTCTACGACCGCGACGACGTGCTGACGATCTCGATCCATCAGGACCGGAATTATCCGCAGGACACCGGGTTCTTCGATGACCGGGGCCGCGGCAAGGGCGAAGGCTTCAACCTGAACATCCCCTTGCCCGCCGGTACCGGCCACAAGGGGTATCTGGAAGCCTTCGACCGGCTGGTGGCGCCTGCCCTGCGCGCCTATGCCCCCGATGCCATCGTCGTTGCCTGCGGGTTCGACGCGGCGCTGATGGATCCGCTGGCCCGGATGATGGCGACGGCGGAAACCTTCCGTGCCATGACCGAACGCACGATGGATCTGGCCGATGACCTGTGCGACGGCAAAGTGGTTTTGGTGCACGAGGGCGGATATTCCGAATTCTACGTGCCGTTCTGCGGCCATGCCACGATTCAGCAACTGGCCCGCAGCACGACCGAGGCCGTCGATCCCGTGGCCGAGAATTTCATGATCCGCCAGCCCGACGCCCGGTTTGACGCCTATTTCTCGGGCATCATCGACGATATGGTGGCCGCCCTGGACTGATCCTCCCGCGGACCCCGGCCACGGGCCGCGCCCACCCACCCGCAAAGGAGAGCCGGATGCCATCCATCTATGACGCCATCAAGCAGGACCACGACGACCACCGCGAATTGCTGAAAACGATCGGTGACACATCGGGCGACAGCGACAGCCGCAAGAGCGCGTGGTCGAAATTCTATCACGACGTCAAATCCCACGCCGCCGCCGAGGAAGAGACGTTCTATTCCAAGCTGATCTCCAAGACCTGGGGCCAGGACGCCGCGCGCCATTCGGTGCACGAACATCAGGAACTGGATGACCTGATGGAAGAACTGAACGACATGGACATGTCATCGTCGGGATGGCTGCAGAAATTCAAGACGCTGGAACACGATTACCTGCATCATATCGACGAAGAGGAGCAGGACGTGTTCACCCGCGCCCGCGACGTCATTCCCGACAGCGAAATCGAAGGATACGGCGACCGCTTTCTCAAGCGCAAGCAGGAAGAACGCAAGCTGATCGACGAAAAGCGCAAGGATTCGCTGGAGGATTGAACCGGACCGGGGCGGCGAACCCGTCGGGGTCCGCCGCTTTCATCCCGTCACGTCACTGTCAGCTTTCGGGCGGCAGCACCCGCAGGCGCAATTCGCGCAACTGTTCGTTCTGCGGTTCGCTCGGCGCGCCCATCATCAGGTCTTCGGCGCGCTGGTTCATCGGGAACATGATGACCTCGCGGATGTTCGCCTCGTCCGCCAGCAGCATCACCATGCGATCGATGCCCGCCGCGCAGCCGCCGTGGGGCGGCGCGCCATACTGGAACGCGTTGACCATGCCGCCGAACCGCTTGCGCACCTCGTCTTCGCCGTATCCGGCCAGTTCGAACGCCTTGAACATGATCTCGGGCTTGTGGTTCCGGATCGCGCCACTGACCAGCTCGTAGCCGTTGCAGGCCAGGTCATACTGGTATCCCAGCACGTCCAGCGGATCGCCCTGCAACGCCTCCATCCCGCCCTGGGGCATCGAGAACGGATTGTGGGAAAAGTCCACTTTTCCGGTCTCCTCGTCGGCCTCGTACATCGGGAAATCCACGATCCATGCAAATTCGAACCGGTTCAGATCGGTCAGCCCCAGCTCCTCGCCGATCACCGTGCGCGCCTTGCCCGCCACCCGCTCGAACGCCGCGGGCTTGCCGCCCAGGAAGAACGCGGCATCGCCGACGCCAAGGCCAAGCTGCTGGCGGATCGCCTCGGTCCGCTCGGGACCGATGTTCTTGGCCAATGGGCCGGCGGCTTCGATCCCGTCGCCCTGATCGCGCCAGAAGATATACCCCATCCCCGGCAACCCTTCCTTCTGGGCGAAGGCGTTCATCCGGTCGCAGAACTTGCGCGATCCGCCCTTGGGGGCGGGGATGGCGCGGATTTCGGTGCCTTCCTGTTCCAGCAGCTTGGCGAAGATGGCAAACCCCGAGCCGGCGAAATGCTCGGACACGACCTGCATCTTGATCGGACAGCGCAGGTCGGGCTTGTCGGTGCCATACCACAGCGCGGAATCGCGGAACGAGATCTGCGGCCAGTCGGTGTTCACCGGGCGGCCACCGCCGAACTTCTCGAAACAACCCTGCATTACCGGCTGGATCGTGTCGAACACGTCCTGCTGTTCGACAAAGCTCATCTCGAGGTCGAGCTGATAGAAATCGGTGGGCGAGCGGTCGGCGCGCGGATCCTCGTCGCGGAAACAGGGCGCGATCTGGAAATACTTGTCGAAGCCCGACACCATGATCAATTGCTTGAACTGTTGCGGCGCCTGGGGCAGCGCATAGAACTTGCCGGGGTGCAGGCGGCTCGGCACCAGGAAATCGCGCGCGCCTTCGGGCGACGATGCGGTGATGATCGGTGTCTGGTATTCGTTGAACCCCTGATCCCACATCCGCTGGCGCAGGTCGCGCACCACGTTTGAACGCAGCACGATGTTGTCGTGCAGATCCTGACGGCGCAGGTCGAGGAAACGATACCGCAGACGGGTTTCCTCGGGGTATTCCTGGTCACCGAACACCTGCAGCGGCAGTTCGCCGGCGGCGCCCAGAACCTCGATGCCGCGCACGAAGACCTCGATTTCGCCGGTGGGGATCTTGGGGTTCACCAGGTCGGCATCGCGCGCCTTCACCTCGCCGTCGACGCGGATGCACCATTCGGCGCGCACCTTCTCGACGTCCTTGAAGGCGGCCGAATCCGGATCGCACAGCACCTGTGTCATGCCATAGTGGTCGCGCAGATCGATGAACAGGATGCCGCCATGGTCGCGCACCCGGTGGACCCAGCCCGACAAGCGCACGGTGTCGCCCACGTTCGCTTTGGTCAGATCGGCGCAGGTATGGCTGCGGAATGCGTGCATGGCTGTTCTCCGGCGGGCGGTCATGGGGCGATGGGTTCGGGGCCGATACACCCGTGATGGGGCGGGAAGTCAAGGGAGCGCGCACCGCGCAGGAACCCGTTCGGCCAGCATAATGTTGTATTTCGCCGTCTGGATGCGGATAATCGAAGTGTCGGCAATGCAACCAACGGGAGGCACCGATGTGGGAAACGGTGTTTGAAACTTTCCTCAGGCAGTTGTGGCGGCGCGGAACCCTGCGTGTCACGCTGCCTTCCGGGCGCCTGATCACGGTGGGGGACGGCACCGGCACACCGTTCGATGTCACGATAACCGATCCGACATTGCTGCGCCGCATCGCCACCACCCCCGATCTGGGGGTCGGCGAAGGATACATGGACGGCACGCTGATCATTGAGGGCGACGATTTGCGCGGCTTCATGGACGCGGCGGTGGCCAACACGTGGTCGGGCCGGCCCGCATGGTGGCAGCGCCCCCTGATCGGCGCGCGCAAGGGGTTGCGATGGGCATGGCAATGGAACCCGGTCGGGCGCGCGCAGGCCAATGTGGCGCATCACTATGACCTGTCCGGCGAACTCTATGATCTGTTTCTGGACGACGACAAGCAATACTCTTGCGGCTATTTCCGCCATCCGGATGACACGCTGGACGCGGCCCAGGCCCAGAAAAAGGCCCATATCGCCAAAAAGCTCAGGATCGAACCGGGGATGCGGGTGCTGGACATCGGCTGCGGCTGGGGCGGCATGGGGCTGACCCTGGCGCGGGATTACGACGCCCAGGTCGTCGGCGTGACGCTGTCGCGCGAACAGCACGCCGTTGCCACGGCCCGCGCCCGGGCAGCGGGGCTGGACGGCCAGGTGGATTTTCGCATCCAGGATTACCGTCACCTGACCCAGACATTCGATCGCATCGTGTCGGTCGGCATGTTCGAACACGTCGGCGCGCCGCATTTCCGCGAGTATTTCCGCCACGTCCACGACCTGCTGGCGCCGGACGGCATCGCGCTGATCCACACCATCGGGCGTTCCACCCCGCCCGGCATCACCAGCCCGTGGATCGAGAAATACATCTTTCCCGGCGGCTATGTGCCCGCCCTGTCCGAGATGACTGCGGCGATCGAGCGTGAACACCTCTACGTCACCGATGTCGAGGTCTGGCGACTGCATTACGCCGAAACGCTGCGCCATTGGGAGCAGCGCTTCAGCGCCAACATCGAAAAGGCCCGCGCCCTTTATGACGACCGGTTCTGCCGGATGTGGCGGTTCTATCTGCTGGCATGCGAACAGACCTTCCGCCACGGCCGCCAGGTGGTGTTCCAGACCCAGCTGACCCACAGGAAGGACGCCGTGCCGCTGACCCGCGATTACATGTGCGACACCGGCGGCTGAGGACGCCGGCGGCAGTGCAGCCGATTTGCCACGACTCTGCCCCGAACCTGCCCCGGCCACGCCACGGGCACCTGCCAAGGATCGATCATGCAGGGAGGTGGTGATGGCGAAACCTGACTTGAACGTGACCGATCTGGTGTTGCTGGCGGGCGTCGGCGTGCTGTGCGTCCTGACGCTTCTGGGCGATCCGCCCATGGCGGATCTTCTGGCGCTCTGGCTGGCCGGTCAGTCGCTGGCCGAGGGCGTGCCGCATCTGGTCTATCCATCGGAAACGCTGTTCACCATCCGCCCGCCCCTTGAATGGGTGCCGATGGCGGTGGCCGCGGGCCATGACAACCAGATCTTCCCGTTCATCTATCCGCCGCTGACCGCGGCCATCATGGCGCGCGTCACCGAGATGATGACCTTCGCCGGCTTCACCCAGATCGTGCATGTCATGAACGTCGTGCTGGGTGTGCTGACAAGCTGGCTGGCGTGGCGGGCGACCGGACGTGTTGTCAGGTTGTCCATCTTCCTGTTCATCGGTGCGCTGATCTTTCACGCCACGATCATCGGGACCATCGCACTGGACCAGGGCCAGCCGCAGATCCTTGTCGCCTTCCTGACGGTGCTGGCGATCGAACGCCTCCATGCCGACGACCAGGTCAGTGCCGGTGCGCTTCTCGCGGTCGCCGCCGCGATCAAGGTGTTTCCGGTTCTGTTCGTGGTGTTCCTGCTGGCGCGGCGTCAATGGGCCGCGGTCGCCGGTTTCGCAATCGTCGGTGCCGTGCTCGCGGGCCTGTCGGTCGCGTTGACCGGCTGGCCGTTGCACGCCGCGTTCCTGCACCAGCTTTCCACCATCTCTCAGACCGCGATCATCCTGCCGCTGACGTTCTCGCTCGACAGCCTGATCGGTGGCTTCTCGGGGTTGGAGTATTTCCTGGTGCCGCAGATCTCGGTTCCATCCTGGGGCGAGGACGTGGGCCTGATCGGCGTTGTCGCGAAGGGCGCGCTCTGGGGTGCGCTGAACAAGGTTGCGCTGATCGGCGCGCTCGGCGCTCTTGGCTGGGCCTTTGCGCGCCATGGCACGGTGCTGTTGTGGCCGGCCGCGATGATCGTGCTGTCGCTGCTGTCGCCGCTGGCCTGGTCGCATCACTTCCTTGCGGCCGTTGCCTTTGCCCCGGCGGTCCTGCCACGCTGGGGCGCCGGTTCGCTGATCGTGATCTTCGCGCCGCTCAGCATTCCGGTGCTAACCTTGCCGGCGGTCGGCGACAGCATGATCGGCAATCTCAGCCTGACGGGCGCCCTGGCGATGGCCCTGCTCGCCGTGGCCATGGTCGTGCGCCCGGCCCACCTCGGGTCGCTGACGGGCCGGTTGCGATCGCAACCTGCCGCGGTGCCGCGCCCCTGACCGGCCACCACCCCTTGCGTACGGACGGACAAGCCCTATAACCCCCAAGAATTTGCACTCTGGGGGTCCGGGCCATGCCGAAAAGAACCGATATCAAGTCCGTCATGATCATCGGCGCGGGGCCCATCATCATCGGCCAGGCGTGCGAGTTCGACTATTCCGGCGCGCAGGCCTGCAAGGCGCTGAAAGAAGAAGGCTATCGGGTCATCCTGGTCAACTCGAACCCGGCCACGATCATGACCGATCCGGGCCTGGCCGACGCCACCTATATCGAACCGATCACCCCCGAAATCGTCGCCAAGATCATCGAGAAGGAACGCCCCGACGCCCTGTTGCCCACCATGGGCGGCCAGACCGGGCTGAACACCGCCCTGGCGGTCGAGGAAATGGGCGTGCTGAAGAAATTCAACGTCGAGATGATCGGCGCCACCCGCGAAGCCATCGAGATGGCCGAGGACCGCAAGCTGTTCCGCGAGGCGATGGACCGTCTCGGGATCGAGAACCCCAAGGCCACCATCGTCACCGCCCCCAAGAAGAAGGACGGCAAGAAGGATCTGGCGGCCGGGGTTTCGCTGGCGCTGGATGCGCTCGAACAGATCGGCCTGCCTGCGATCATCCGCCCCGCCTTCACCATGGGCGGCACCGGCGGCGGCGTCGCCTACAACCGCGAGGAATATGAACATTTCTGCCGCTCGGGGATGGATGCGTCGCCCGTCGGCCAGATCCTGATCGACGAATCGCTGCTGGGCTGGAAAGAGTTCGAGATGGAGGTCGTGCGCGACCGTGCCGACAACGCGATCATCGTCTGCTCGATCGAGAACATCGATCCCATGGGCGTGCACACCGGCGATTCGATCACCGTGGCCCCCGCGCTGACCCTGACCGACAAGGAATACCAGGCGATGCGCAGCGCCTCGATCGCCGTTCTGCGCGAGATCGGCGTGGAAACCGGTGGCTCCAACGTGCAATGGGCGGTGAACCCCGCCGACGGCCGGATGGTCGTGATCGAAATGAACCCGCGCGTGTCACGCTCGTCGGCGCTGGCGTCCAAGGCCACCGGCTTTCCCATCGCCAAGATCGCGGCGAAACTGGCCGTCGGGTATACCCTGGACGAGCTGGACAACGACATCACCGGCGTCACCCCGGCGTCGTTCGAGCCGTCGATCGATTACGTCGTCACCAAGATCCCGCGCTTCGCATTCGAAAAATTCCCCGGCTCCGAGCCGCTTCTGTCCACCGCGATGAAATCCGTGGGCGAGGCGATGGCCATCGGCCGCACGATCCACGAATCGCTTCAGAAGGCGTTGGCGTCCCTCGAAACCGGCCTGACCGGCTTTGATGAGATCGAGATCCCCGGCGCCCCTGACCATGCCTCGATCATCGCGGCCCTGTCGCGCCAGACGCCGGACCGCATCCGCATCATCGCCCAGGCAATGCGCCACGGATTGACCGATGAAGATATTCTGGCCGCAACCAAGTTCGATCCCTGGTTCATGGCGCGCATCCGCGAAATCATCGACACCGAGGCCGAAGTTCGCAAGGACGGCCTGCCCGTCACCGAAGACGGGTTGCGCCATCTGAAGATGATGGGGTTCACCGACGCGCGGCTGGCCCATCTGACGGGCCGCGACGAAGACCAGGTGCGCCGCGCGCGCATCAACCTTGGCGTCACCGCCGTGTTCAAGCGCATCGACACCTGCGCCGCCGAATTCGAGGCACAGACGCCTTACATGTATTCCACCTATGAATCGCCGGTCATGGGCGACGTGGAATGCGAGGCGCGGCCAAGCGACCGCAAGAAGGTGGTTATCCTGGGCGGTGGTCCCAACCGCATCGGCCAGGGGATCGAGTTCGATTATTGCTGCTGTCACGCCTGCTATGCCCTGTCGGCGACGGGCTATGAAACCATCATGATCAACTGCAACCCGGAAACCGTGTCGACCGACTACGACACCTCGGACCGGCTGTATTTCGAACCGCTGACGTTCGAACATGTGATGGAGATCCTGCGCGTCGAACAGGAGAACGGATCGCTGCACGGTGTCATCGTCCAGTTCGGCGGCCAGACCCCGCTGAAACTGGCCAATGCCTTGCAGGATGCGGGCATTCCCATTCTCGGCACCACGCCGGACGCCATCGACCTGGCCGAGGACCGCGAGCGGTTCCAGGCCATGCTGAACGACCTGGGGCTGAAACAGCCCGTCAACGGCATCGCCCGTTCCGACGCCGAGGCGCAGGAGATCGCCCAGAAGGTCGGCTATCCGCTGGTGATCCGCCCGTCCTATGTGCTGGGGGGCCGCGCCATGGAGATCGTGCGCGACGACGCCCACCTGGCCCGTTATATCCGCGACGCGGTGAACGTGTCGGGGGCCAACCCCGTGCTGCTCGACAGCTATCTGTCGGGCGCGGTGGAAATCGACGTCGATTGCCTGTGCGACGGCACCGACACCCACATCGCCGGCGTCATGCAGCACATCGAAGAAGCCGGCGTGCATTCCGGCGACAGCGCCTGTTCCCTGCCGCCTTATTCGCTGTCCAACGAGATCATCGCGGAGATGGAAAAACAGGCCTCGGCCATGGCGCTGAAACTGGGCGTTGTCGGACTGATGAACGTGCAGTTCGCCATCAAGGACGATGTGATCTATGTGCTCGAGGTCAATCCCCGGGCCTCGCGCACCGTTCCCTTCGTCGCCAAGGCCACCGACAGCGCCATCGCCAGTATCGCCGCCCGCCTGATGGCCGGCGAGCCGCTGGCCAACTTCCCGCAGCGTACGCCCTATCCCGACGGCACCGGCCCCGACGACGTGCTGCCCTTCGCCGATCCCATGACCCTGGCCGATCCCGCCATGCCCTGGTACTCGGTGAAAGAGGCCGTGCTGCCCTTCGCCCGCTTCCCCGGCGTCGATACCCTGCTGGGCCCGGAAATGCGCAGCACGGGCGAGGTCATGGGCTGGGACCGGTCCTTCCCCCGCGCGTTCCTGAAGGCCCAGATGGGCGCGGGCGTGATCCTGCCGACCAGCGGTACCGCCTTCCTGTCGATCAAGGACATGGACAAGACCGACCAGTTCGTCGAAGCCGCCCGCATCCTGATCGCCATCGGCATGGATCTGACGGCGACCAAGGGCACCGCCGCCTTCCTGCGGGCCAACGGCATCGAAACGGCCGAGGTCAACAAGGTCCATGAAGGCGGCCGCTCGATCGTCGATTTCATGAAGGACGGCGAAATCGCGCTGGTCATGAACACCACCGAAGGCGCGCGCGCGGTCGATGATTCGCGCACCATGCGCAACGTCGCCCTGATGGACAAGATCCCGTATTTCACGACCCTCGCCGCCTCGCACGCGGCGGCGCTGGCGATGCAGGCGCGCAACGAAGGCGAGCTGGACGTGCGGGCGTTGCAGGGGTGAGCGAACTTTAGCCCCCCAGATCGCGTCAATTCGGCAAGGTCAGGGTTTGGCGCTCCCCCCGCCAACTATGGTGTGCGGATGATCCGTCATCCGCACGACCCGGCAGGCCGACGTCTTCACATCCATGGGGCGGTTGGCGACCTGCGACGCCACCCGCCCTGTCGTCGACCTTGATCCATCGCAAAGTCCCTTGCGCGCGCACTGCCTAGTCTTTCTCCAACGCCCCGCCGCACAGGAGAGCCGCTCATGCATGTCGTCATCCTCTACGCCACCGTCGAAGGCCAGACCGGCAAGATCGCGCGCTTTGCCGAAGAAACGCTTGGAGCCGCGGGGCACAGCGTCACGACCGTGGACGCGATGAACCCCAGCGCCCGGCTCGACATCGACGGGGCCGATGCCGTGATCCTTGCCGCGCCGGTTCACGAACGCCGCCACCCCACCGAATTCGAGGTGCTGCTGGCGGCCCGCAAGGACGACCTGAACCGCGTCCCCACCCTCATGCTGTCGGTCAGCCTGTCGGCCGCATTCCCCGAGGGTATGCGCGAAGCCAAGGACTATCTTGTCGAGATGGAGATGCGCACCGGCTTCACGCCCACCACCGAGGTGCCGATCGCCGGCGCCGTGCGCACCCGCAGCTATGATTACTTCGCCGCTCAACTGGTCCGTCACGTCGTGCTGCGCGATCGCGACTACGATCCGGCCCAGGGCGAACACGAATTCACCGACTGGCCCGCCCTGGCCGGGATCCTGACCGATTTCACGACCCAAAGCTCAGCCTGAAACCGCCAGGGGCGCGATGGCGCGGTGTCATACGCCGCGAACATCGACAAGGCGCACCGATCAACATCTTGCACACCCCGCCGCGCGTGGGCTAGTTCGGCGCCCATGGCCAAGCTCTATTTCAACTTTTCGACCATGAACGCGGGCAAATCCACCCTGCTGCTCCAGGCCGCGCACAATTACGTCGAACGCGGCATGACCCCCTATCTGCTGACCGCCAAGCTGGACACCCGGGCCGGCGAGGGCGTCATCAAATCCCGCATCGGCATCGCGCAGAGCGCCGACACCTTCGCCCCCGGCGACAACCTGCTCGGTCGCATCACGCAACGGGACAGCGACAAGAAAATCGACTGCGTGTTCCTCGACGAAGCACACTTTCTGGAACCGGCACAGGTGTGGCAACTCGCGCGCGTCGCCGACGATCTGCGCATCCCGGTGATGTGCTATGGTTTGCGGGTCGATTTCCTGGGCAACCTCTTTCCCGCCTCGGCCACCCTGATGGCGGTGGCCGACCAGATTCGCGAGGTCCGCACGATCTGTCACTGCGGGCGCAAGGCAACCATGGTCATCCGCAAGGACGCCGAGGGCAAACCGTCGAAGGCCGGCGCGCAATTCCAGATCGGCGGCAACGAAACCTACGTCTCGCTCTGCCGCCGCCACTGGCGCGACGCCATGGGCGACCCGCACTGACACCCGCCACAAGCGCCCGCAGCCGCGTTGCAGCCGAAGGCGTAAACGCGGACATGGCGCGGCGCCGCCAGGCGCCTCGTTCAGGTCACACCCGGTTCGGCAGGCTGCCGTCGTCGAAGAATGCCACAAGGTTGTCGACCGCCATCATCCCCATGTCCGTCCGAACCTCCAGCGTCGCCGTCCCGAGATGCGGGAACAGCGTCACGTTATCCATGCCGATCAACTCTTCCGGCACGTCCGGCTCGAACTCATAGACGTCCAGGCCGGCGCCGAAGATACGGCCCTCGGACAGTGCCGCGATCAGAGCCATCTCGTTGACGATGTCGCCCCGCGCAATGTTCACGAAAACGCCGGTCGGCTTCATCGCCGCGAACACCTCGGCGCCGATCATGTGGTGGGTCTGGGGCGTTGCCGACACCGCGGTGACCACGATGTCCGCGGCCTGTGCCACCTCCTGCACGCCCTGCAACTGGCGCGCGGGAAATGGCAGATCCGTCACCTGCGAGCGGTTGTAGAACACCACGTCCATTCCGAAGCCGAAATGACACCGCTTCGCGATCGCCTGGCCGATCCGGCCCATCCCGACGATGCCCACGGTGCGGCCCGTGACGTGCTGGCCCAGAAGCTGCGTGGGGTGCCACCCTTCCCAGTGTCCGGCGCGCACCATCCGCTCGCCCTCGCCGGCGCGACGGCAGGTGGCAAGGATCAGCGCCATGGCGGTATCGGCGGTGGCATCGGTCACCGCCCCCGGCGTGTTCGACACCTCGACACCCGCTGCCCGTGCCGCCGCGACGTCGATGTGGTTATAGCCGACCCCGAAATTCGCCAGCAGCCGGCATCGGATCCGTTCGGCATTGGCAAAGGCGTCAGCGGTCAATTCATCGCGCAGGGTCGGCAGGATCGCGTCATAGCGGCCCAGCGCATCGGAAAACTCGGCCGCCGTGACGGGCGATGTGTCGTCGCGCAGGGTCACCGTGAAATGCTCGGCCGCACGCTCGAGCACGGCATCGGGCAGGCGGCGGGTGATGAACAGGTCGGCCATCAAAACATCCTCCCGCCGATGGGCACATCATGGTCGGGACGGAGCAGAACAACTTCTCCGTCGGCGTCCGGGGCCCCCAGCACCAGAACCTCGGACATCACCTTGCCGATCTGACGGGGCGGAAAGTTGACGACCGCCAGAACCTGGCGTCCGATCAGCCCTTCGGGCGTGTAATGGCGGGTGATCTGGGCCGAGGACCGCTTCTCGCCGATCTCGCCGCCAAAATCGACCCACAGCCGGATCGCCGGCTTGCGCGCCTCGGGATAGGGTTCGGCACGGGTGATCACGCCGACACGGATATCCACCGCCTGAAAATCGTCATAGGTGATCTCGCTCATGCACCCAACTCCCGCGCGCGGTCGGCGGCGGCGGCCACCGCCCGTTTCAACAATGCGGGAAACCCGTCATCCTCGTTCATCAACACCGCGAGTGCGGCCGCCGTCGTTCCGTTGGGCGACGTCACGTTGATGCGCAACTGCGCCGGTGTTTCGCCGGACTCCTCGGCCAGTTGCCCGGCGCCGCCCACCGTTGCCTTGGCCAAGCGCAGGGCCAGGTCGGGCGCCAGGCCCTCGGCTTCGCCCGCGGCCGCCAATGTTTCGATCAGGTGGAACACATAGGCCGGGCCGGACCCGGACACGGCGGTCACGGCATCCATCTCAGCCTCATCCTCCAGCCGCACGACCTGTCCCACGGCGGACATCAATGCATCGGCCAGATCGAGCGATGGCGCCCCCGCGTCGTTCGCGACCAGCGCGGTGATGCCGCGCCCGACGGCGGACGGGGTGTTGGGCATGGCGCGGATCACCGGCGTGCCCGCGCCCAGCTTTGCCTCGAGCGTGCGGATCGGCGTTCCGGCCGCGACCGAAAGAAACACGGTCGGCCCGCCGCCCATCGCCTGCAGGGTCGGCAACGCATCGCCCATCATCTGCGGCTTGACCGCCACCAGCACCAGCGCGGGGTCTGCGGGCGGATCCTCGTTCAGATGCAGCCCCTCCCGGGTGCGCAGCCAATCCGACGGCTCGGGATCGAGAACCCAGACCGATGCGGCCGGCAATCCGCCGTTCAGCCATCCCTGCAACAGCGCCGATCCCATCTTGCCGCACCCCAGAAGCACAAGGCCCCGGTCGCGCACATGAGTCATATCCATGAACGAATCCTCCTTGCGCCCGACCCTACCGCGGGACGCCGCGAGGTAAAGCGCGAATGGCGTCAGCTTCCCGGTGCCTGCCGCCCCAGCGTGCGCAACCACCAGGTCATCTGCAGGCGGATAAGGGCGTGGCGCTGATAGACGGTGTAATCCACGCCGGCCATTTCCGCCGCCGTGCGGATGCGCAACTCGAACGGGCCTTCGCGCCCGTCGGTGTCGATCATCGCGATGACGGGCCGCTTGCCGGTGAGCGAGGCGGCGAACAGCGCCTGTTGCAGGCTGTCAAGCGACGAGCGCTTGTCCAGCCCCACTTCGATGACGGCATCCGGCGTTTCGCAATCCACGCGGATGCGATGCAGGTCATATCCGACACTGTAGGGGTGGCTGACCTCTGTCTCGCCCCCCAGGATGAGGGAGCACAGGACCGCCGCAAGTTCGATTTCAAGGCGCATGGATCGGAGAATACCAAGATTCCCCGATCACGTTAACCTTTTGTTAACCTTTTGGTTAAGACGGCCGAATCACGCGCGCCCGTAAGCCTCGGCCATGGCGATCTGCATCGCGTCCGCCGGCGCGCGATTGCCCCATGCGACCAGTTGGAACGCCGGGTAATACCGCTCGGCCGAAGTGACGGCGGCCGCGATCATCGCGTCGATCTGTTCGGGGCCCGCCATCTGTCCGCCGGTCAGCACCAGGCCATACCGATACACCATCAGCTTTTGCGCATTCCAATAGGTGAAGGCGCCCGCCCAGCAATGATCGTTGGTGGCGTTCAGCGTCTCGTAGATTTCCGAAAGCCGGTCTTCGGGCGGCTCCATCTCGAAGGTGCAGATCAGGCGCAGCGTTTCGTCCATCGCCGACCAGGCCAGCGTGATCGAATAGGTGCGCCATTGGCCCTCGACGGCCATGGCGATCTGGTCATCTCCGACGCGGTCGAAATCCCACGCGTTATGTTCCGCCAGTGTCTCGACGATATCGATCGGGTGAAGATCGTCAGAGTCGTAATAGTGCTCTGCTAACGACATGATGTCTGCCTCTGTGCTCGCGCTGTTTTCGGGACCGCCGCCCCACCACAGCTTGGTGTATTTTCTCGTTGCGGCGATGTTCCCTCGCCGTTCTCACAAGATATGGTGCGCGCAAAGATTCGGACTTGTAAAGGATGTTTTTGTGGATAACAGGGATGATTCGGCCCAAAATCCGGCCAAATCGCGAAAACATGCGCACAAATGCGTGATTTCAACGGCTTGCGCGCAATTCCGCCGCCCGCGACAACGGGGCAGGTTTCGGTGACGGCCCCGGGGCTGGGCCGCATTGGCGGCTGACATTTCCAACTGACAAGGCAATCTACGGCGGTGTGCAGCGCCAGCGCCGGGCGGTCTTATGACTTGTCGGCGCTCATCGCGTCCAGCCGGGCCTTCAACTGTTCGTTCTCTTCACGGGCCTTCTGGGCCATGGCGCGCACGGCGTCGAATTCCTCGCGGGTGACGAAATCACGATCCGCCATCCAGCGGTCGATCATGCCCTTCATCGCCGTTTCGGCCTCGGTTCGCGCGCCCTGGGCGACGCCCATGGCATTGGTCATCAGTTGCGAGATGTCATCGACGATCTTGTTGCGGGTCTGCATGGCAAGGTTCCTTTCCAGTTTGTGAACATATGGCGGCACGGCGGAGGATTCTCAAGGTTGACACCGCGCGCAGATCGCGGCCTTCCTGCCGCCATGCAAATGATCCTGCCCTTCCCCGATATCGGCCCCGACATCTTCTCGATCGACATCGGTGGTTTCACCCTGGCGCTGCGCTGGTATGCCATGGCGTATATCGTCGGAATCCTGCTGGCATGGCGTCTGGCCGTGACGACCCTGCGACGCGGCCCGCTGTGGCCGCGCGACCATGCGCCGATGCCGGCCGGTGATGTGGACGATCTGATCACATGGGTCATCCTGGGCGTCATCATCGGCGGGCGGCTGGGGTTTGTCCTGTTTTATCAACCTGCCTATTACCTGGCCAACCCGGCCGAGATCGCGATGGTCTGGCAGGGGGGCATGTCGTTTCATGGCGGGATGCTGGGCGTTGCGCTGGCGGGGGCCGGTTTCGCGGCGCGGCGCGGCATCCCGCTGCTCAGCCTGTTCGACCTGATGGCGCTGTGCACCCCGCCCGGCCTGTTGCTGGGCCGGATCGCCAACTTCATCAACGCCGAACTGTGGGGGCGGCCGTCGGATTTGCCCTGGGCCGTGGTCTTTCCCGGTGCGCGGGCGCAGGATTGCCCGGGGGTCGAGGGCCTGTGCGCGCGCCACCCCTCGCAACTCTACGAAGCGGGACTCGAGGGGTTGCTTCTGGGCATGGTGCTGCTGATCCTTGTCTATCGGCGCGGATGGCTCAAGCGGCCGGGACAGATCATGGGCATGTTCGTGCTGGGCTATGGCACCGCGCGCTTCATCGTCGAGTTCTTCCGCGAGGCCGACGCACAGTTCATCTATTCCGGCAATCCCATGGGCCATGTCGTGCAACTCGCCGGAACCGGCCTGTCCATGGGACAGCTTCTGTCGCTGCCGATGATCGCGCTGGGCATCGGTCTGATCGTGTTTGCCCGCATCCGACCTTCGGCCCGTCGATGACGCCGCTGGAACAGCTTCTGATCCGCCAGATTACCGCCGAAGGCCCGATCAGCGTGGCGTCGTACATGTCGGCCTGCCTGCTGCACCCCGAGCACGGCTATTACACCACCCGCGATCCACTGGGCGTGGCGGGCGATTTCATCACCGCCCCCGAGATCAGCCAGATGTTCGGCGAGCTGATCGGCCTTTCCCTGGCACAGGCCTGGCTTGACCGCGGGCGCCCGACCCCTTTTGCGCTGGCGGAGTTGGGGCCGGGCCGGGGCACGCTGATGGCCGACGTGCTGCGCGCCACGGCCGGCGTGCCGGGCTTTCACGCCGCGATGCAGGTGCATCTGGTCGAAGCGTCGCGCCCCCTGCGCGGCGAACAGGCGCGACGTTTGGGCGATCACGCCCCCGCCTGGCACGATGCCGTGACCGGATTGCCCGATCTGCCGCTGTTCCTGGTGGCGAACGAATTTTTCGACGCGCTGCCGGTGCGCCAGTTCCTGCGCGACGGCGACACCTGGCGCGAACGTGTGGTTGGCGTGCGCGACGGCGCGCTGGCGTTCGGGCTGACCGCGGCGGTCGGGGCACCCGATCTGACCGGGCGTCCCGATACCGTGCCGGATGGCGGCATGGTCGAAACCTGCGCGCCCGCCACCGCCCTGGCCCAGGACATCGGCCAGCGGATCGACCGCTTCGGCGGCGTCGCGCTGATCATCGACTACGGCAGCGACTGGTCGTTGGGCGACACGCTTCAGGCGGTGCGCGAACATCGCCAGGTCGGCCCGCTCGAGGCGCCGGGATCGTGCGATCTTACGGCCCACGTCGCCTTTGGCCCCCTGGCGCGCGCCGCCGCGCCGGCCCGTGCCGCGGCCATTGTCCCCCAAGGCACGTTTCTCGAACGCCTCGGGATTGCCCAGCGCGCCCAAAGCCTGGCCGCAAGCGCGCCGGATACGATCATCGCCGCGCATCGGCGGTTGACCCATCCCGAAGAAATGGGACAATTGTTCAAGGTGCTGGCATTGTTCGGATCGGACGGACCGGCGCCACCGGGAACAGGGCCATGACACTGGAAGCCATCACCCACGACCATCTTGCGCCGCTGCGGCACGGCTTTTTCACGCGGCGCGGCGGGGCGTCGTCGGGGGTATTCTCGGGGCTGAACTGTGGCCGCGGCTCAAGCGATCAGGCCGAGGTGGTGCAGATCAACCGCGCCCGCGTCTGCGCTGCCATGGGGGTGCAGCCCGACGCGCTGATCGGTCTCGATCAGGTTCATTCGGCCGATGTGGTCGTGGTCGACGGCGCGCACGATGGCCCGCTGCCGAAGGCCGATGCGATGGTCACCACCCGCCCGGGCCTGGCGCTGGGGGTGCTGACCGCCGATTGCCAGCCGGTTCTGTTCGCCGATGCGGAACGCGGCGTGATCGGCGCGGCCCATGCGGGATGGCAAGGCGCGCTTGGCGGTGTGCTGGAAGCGACGATCGATGCGATGGTCGGCGCCGGCGCCCGGCGCGACGGTATCGTCGCGGTCATCGGCCCGTCGATTTCGCAACGCAACTATGAGGTCGGGCCGGATTTCGTCGACACCTTCATCGCCGCCGATCCCGATCACGCGCGCTTTTTCACCCAGGGCCGCGGCGACCGGATGCATTTCGATCTGCCCGGTTTCGGGCTGATGCGGCTGAACAAGGCGGGCATCGCCCTTGCAGCCTGGACGCGGCACTGCACCTATGCCGACCCCGACCGGTTCTTCTCGTATCGCCGGTCCGTGCATCTGCGACAGGCCGATTACGGGCGCCTCATCTCGACGATCCGCTTGTGATCCACGCCCGCCGCCGGCTGTGACAGTTGCGCGAAAAGACCGTGACCCCACCTGAATTATGCCACGCCGCCGCCCCAATCAGGCGCGATAACCGTCCTGACGCAAGCAAACCCAGGCGGCACCTGTCGCCGTGACGCAGCAGTGAGGACGCAACATGCCCCCCAAACGCCGATGGCTGGAAAGTGCGCTGAAGGAAGCCCGGAAACCGCTGCCGACGGTGCCGTGGCAGAGGCCCAAGACCGACGCCGCGCCACGTCTGGCGCGCGACACGGCGCCCCGCGTGGCGTCCGCCTGAACCACCAAAGGTCCGGCCCGTCGCGCCGCAGCGGGCACCCCATCACCGTCATGCCCGCCCGCAAAACCGCCCGGACGGTTACGCCAAGGCGGTGGGCCTGACATCGTCGAACGTCGCCGTGCCGCGAATTTCGGTGGGGGCCGATTCACGGCGGTCAAACCGAAAGGTCCATCCCGATGCCGTATTCACGTCCCGCACCTGGCCCGACCGTCCAACCCCGGGTCAGCACGCAATGGAACGTGCGCAACCGCAATGCTCCGGCGACCGTGAACGCGCCGCCACGCCCGACCCGGCGCGTCAGCCTGCAATGGCTGGACAATGACGGACAGGTCCAGGATGCCATGCGCCTGGCGCCCGCGATCCCCGCGTTCGACATGCTGTTTTCCGCCTTCGCACGGGGCACGTTGGCTCCGACCCTCGATGGGCCCGTGGCCGTCGAAGACCTCATGCCGGGGGATACGATCATCACCTCGGACGGCCCGTCCGTCCTGCATTGGGTGGGCAGTCTGACCATCGTGCCGGGCGCGGCCAACACCGAATCCCCACCGTTGTCGATGTTTCGCATCGCGGCCGATTCACTGGGCCTGGGCCGTCCCATGCCCGACCTGATGCTGGGGGGCGGCGCACGGATCCTGAATCGCTCGGGCTCGGCCCAGGCGGATCATGGCGCGACGGGCGTTCTGGAACCGGTGCACCACCTGGTTGACGGCGAAAACGTGTTCCTGTTGCGACCGGCCTCGCCGATCATGGTCTACCATCTGGGATTTGCCCGCCATCACACGTTTCTTGCCAACGGTGTCGAAGTCGAAAGCATGCACCCCGGCCCGCTTCGCCGCTCGGGGCTGGAGCCCGCGCAAATACCGTTGCTGATGGGACTCTTGCCGCATATCCGGCAATACACCGACCTTGGCGGGCTTGTCTTTCCGCGACAGGACACACGCGAGCGCCCGACGGAGTCGTGAACGATCAGGCGTCGCGGTTCAGTCGCCGTTCGACCACGTCGAAGGGAACGCCCGGTTCATCCTTGGCGCCCCGGATCACCAACGACGTCTTGACGCTGGCGACGTTGGCCGCCGCGGTCAGTTGTTCGGTCAGGAAGGTCTGGAACGTCGACAGGTCGGGTGCCACGCACTTCAGCACGAAGTCGACCTCGCCGTTCAACATGTGACACTCGCGCACCAGGGGCCAGTCGCGGCAGCGCGCCTCGAATGCGCTCAGGTCCGCTTCGGCCTGGCTTTGCAGCCCGACCATGGCGAACACCTGCACCTCGAATCCCAAGGACCGCGGATCGACCCGCGCATGATATCCGAGGATATATCCCGATACCTCGAGCGTGCGCACCCGACGCAAGCAGGGCGGCGCCGAGATGCCGACGCGGCGCGCCAGTTCGACATTGGTCATGCGCCCGTCGGCCTGAAGTTCGGCCAGGATCTTGCGATCAATCGAATCCAGCTTGTGAACGGACATGGAAGCCTCCGGGTGGTGAAGTCGCGATCTTTACGCCTGAACTGAACCACACGCAATTATATTTCAACCGCGCGCAATATCGTTAATGCGTGCGCTGCTCCGACGTATGCAACGCTGTCGGGGCTTTCGATCCCCGACGCCGCGCATTATATGCGTGCCACGACAGAAAACGAAGGGATACCCCATGGCCACGACGCGCCACGTCAAGGTTCTGATCATCGGCTCCGGTCCGGCCGGATATACCGCCGCCGTCTATGCGGCCCGCGCCATGCTGGAACCCGTGCTGATCCAGGGTCTGCAGCCGGGTGGCCAGCTGACCATCACCACGGATGTCGAAAACTGGCCGGGCGATGCAACGGTTCTGGGCCCTGACTTGATGGTGCGCATGGAGGCCCACGCCAAGGAAATGGGCACCGAGATCGTGTCGGACTACGTCACCTCGGTCGATCTGTCCAAACGACCGTTCACCGCCGAAACCGACAGCGGCACGACATATACCGCCGACGCATTGATCCTTGCGACCGGGGCACAGGCCAAATGGCTGGGCCTGCCGTCGGAAGAGAAGTTCAAGGGCTTCGGCGTGTCGGCCTGTGCCACATGCGACGGCTTCTTCTATCGCGGCGCCGAGGTCGTGGTGGCCGGTGGCGGCAACACCGCCGTGGAAGAGGCGCTGTTCCTGACGAAATTCGCATCGAAGGTCACGCTGATCCACCGGCGCGACGAATTGCGCGCCGAGAAGATCCTTCAGAACCGGCTGTTCGCGAACCCGAAGGTGGAAATCCTGTGGGACCACCAGATCGAGGACGTCATCGGTGCGGCGGAACCGCTGGGCGTCGAAGGCGTGCGCGCCCGCAACGTCAAGACCGGCGAGATCACGGAAGTCCGCTGCACGGGGTTCTTTGTCGCCATCGGTCACGCGCCGGCCTCCGAACTGGTCAAGGACCAGCTGGAAACTCACAACGGCGGATATGTCGTGGTCAAACCCGGCAGCACCGAAACATCGATTCCGGGTGTTTTCGCCGCCGGCGACCTGACCGATCACGTCTATCGGCAGGCCGTCACCAGCGCCGGCATGGGCTGCATGGCCGCGCTGGATGCGCAGCGATTCCTCGAAGAAGACCTGGCACAGCCCGACACCACCGTTGCAGCGATCGCATAGCCGCACTGCATTCGGGATGAGATCGTGCGAAAACCCGCCCCTTGTGTGGGTTTTTCGCCGATTTCGCGGCACATCGATTCCGGCGCGCTTGCCAACCGGTGATCTTCTTCGCTAGGGCACCCCTGCGTCCGCGCCCCCTTACATTTACCCCTGACCTGACCGAGATCCATTATGCAGAATCCCAATCTTGTGCCCATTCCCGAGCTTTTCGTCTCCTACGATTCAGCTCAGAAGATGAAGTCCGAGGCCGCCGACCTGGTCTCGTGGGATCTGACACCGCGCCAGATCTGCGATCTCGAGCTGTTGATGAACGGCGGGTTCAATCCCCTCAAGGGCTTCATGAGCGAGGCCGACTATGACGGCGTGGTCAAGGACATGCGCCTGACGTCGGGTGCATTGTGGCCGATGCCGATCACCCTGGACGTGTCGGAAAAGTTCGCCGAGGGGCTGAGCGCCGGTCAGGACATCGCGCTGCGCGACCAGGAAGGCGTGATTCTTGCCACGATGACCGTCACCGACAACTGGGTGCCGAACAAATCGGCCGAAGCAAAGGGTGTGTTCGGTGCCGATGATGTCGCCCATCCCGCCGTCAACTATCTGCACAACCAGGCCGGCAAGGTCTATCTGGGCGGTCCCGTCACCGGCATCCAGCAGCCGGTGCATTACGATTTCCGTGCCCGCCGTGACACGCCGAACGAATTGCGCGCCTATTTCCGCAAGATGGGCTGGCGCCGCGTCGTGGCGTTCCAGACGCGCAACCCGCTGCACCGGGCGCACCAGGAACTGACCTTCCGTGCTGCCAAGGAAGCCCAGGCGAACCTGCTAATCCACCCGTCGGTTGGCATGACGAAACCCGGCGACGTCGACCATTTCACGCGCGTGCGCTGTTACGAAGCGGTGATCGACAAGTATCCCGCCGCCACCACCACCATGTCATTGCTGCCGCTGGCGATGCGCATGGGCGGCCCGCGCGAGGCGATCTGGCATGGCCTGATCCGCAAGAACTATGGCTGCACCCATTTCATCGTCGGACGCGACCATGCCGGACCCGGCAAGAACAGCGCCGGCGAGGATTTCTATGGCCCCTATGACGCCCAGGACCTGTTCCGCACCCATCAGGAAGAGATGGGAATCGAAATGGTCGATTTCAAACACATGGTCTGGGTGCAGGAACGCGCCCAATACGAGCCGATGGACGAGATCGAGGACAAGGACAACGTCACGATCCTGAACATCAGCGGCACCGAACTGCGCCGCCGTCTTCAGGAAGGGCTGGAAATCCCCGAGTGGTTTTCGTTCCCCGAAGTCGTCAAGGAACTGCGCCGCACCAAGCCGCCGCGCGCGCAACAGGGCTTTACCGTGTTCTTCACCGGCTTCTCCGGCTCGGGCAAGTCCACCATCGCCAACGCGCTGATGGTCAAGCTGATGGAGATGGGCGGACGTCCGGTGACGCTTCTGGATGGCGACATCGTGCGCAAGAACCTGTCGTCGGAGCTGGGTTTCTCGAAGGAACACCGCGATCTGAACATTCGCCGGATCGGGTATGTCGCCTCGGAGATCACCAAGAACGGCGGCATCGCGATCTGCGCACCCATCGCCCCCTATGCCGCCACCCGGCGCGCGGTGCGCGAGGATGTCGAAGCCTTCGGCGCCTTCGTCGAAGTGCACGTGGCCACCAGCATCGAGGAATGCGAACGTCGCGACCGCAAGGGCCTTTACAAGCTGGCACGTGAGGGCAAGATCAAGGAATTCACCGGCATTTCCGACCCCTATGACGTGCCGGAGAACCCGGAACTGCGGATCGAGACGGAAAGCACGGATGTCGATCACTGCGCCCACCAGGTTCTGCTGAAGCTGGAATCGCTGGGTCTGATCGCGGGCAACTGACCGCCCGGCCGCTTTTTCAGACCGAACGCCCCGGCTGCAATGCCGGGGCGTTTCCTGTTTCAAGGGTGCGGCGTGGCCGGTTTCTGCACGCCCGGGTCATCGTCCGTTGTGATTGTCCACGTAGGTCTTCACGAAGTTCTCGAGCTGCGATGTGTCGCATTCAAAGCCCATCTCTTCGGCCTTCTGGATGACCTCGTCGCCGGTCATGCCCTGCTCGCAACCGACATGCATCATCACCATCGCGCCCGAGCGTTTGCCCGACGCGCAATGCACCAGCATCGGCGCCGGCAACTCGGCCGCCTTCCGGCGGAACTCGTCAACCACGCTGTCCGACAGGTCCGCTCCATCCACCGGCTCATGGAGATATGCCAACCCGGCGTCCTCGGCCTCCTGCCCCTCTTCTTGCGGTTTCATTTTCAGCTTCGCCGTCTCATCACGGGTCTGCATGTTGACGAGCGATTTGAAGCCTTCCTGCGCCGCCTGCCGGATCTGTTCGGCGTCGGGCACGAACTTGGCAATCGTGAAACGGTCATTGATCTGAACGGTATCTTGCATCTTGTCCTCCTCAGCTTGGCTTTTCGACTTCATAGTTGGCGGCTTGCCAAGCCTTCCAGCTTCCCGGAACGTTGTGCACCCGATCAAAGCCATTTTTTTTCAGCAGGCTCGCGGCGATCGAGGCGCGAAAACCGCTGGCGCAATAGGTCGCATAGGGTGCCGAACGCTCGAGATCGGTCATCCGGTTCCGCAACTCTCCGAGAAAGGCGTGACGGGCGTGGGGGACGTGCCCGTCCTTCCATTCGGCAGGCTTGCGCACGTCAAGCGGTTGCAAATCCCCCGCCCGCTTCAAATCATGCACCGAAATCTGGGGGATCTGGGCAAATTCCTGTCCCGCTTCGCGCCAGGCCGCCATGCCGCCGGCAAGATAGCCGCCGAAGTCGGTAAAGCCCGTGCGCCAGAGCAAGCGCAGGACATCGGGCAGGTCGCGGTCATCGTGCAGGACCAGGTAGATCGGCTTGTCCGGATCAAGAAGCCAGCCCGCCCAAACCGACAGTTCGGGCCGCGCGCCGATGTTGATGCTGCCCCCCACGTGGCCCGCGCCGAAGTCCAGCATATCGCGCACATCCAGAAGCTGCGCGTCAGCCTCGGCGGCCTTGCCGAATTGCGCGACCGTCAGCGGCGGGATTCGCGGCAGGTTGCGCAACACCTCGGGTCCGGCCGCGTTCACCTTCTTCGTCCGCGGATAATGTGTCGGCACCGGAGGCGCGTCGCCCAGGATCGCCTGCTTGAACGTCTCCGGATCATTGATCTGCGCATAGCTGTTGAACCGCCGCTCGTACCCGATGGTCGATGACATCCGATCACCGATGTCCGGCCCACAGGCCGACCCGGCGCCGTGGCAGGGATAGATGATGACGTCATCGGGAAGCGCCATGAAGACGTCCTGCACGGTATGAAAAAGCTGCTCGGCCAGTTCCTCGGTTTCGTCCTTGCCCAGAAGGTCGGGGCGGCCCACGCTGTCGACGAAAAAGGCGTCGCCCGAAAGAACACCCCAAGGCGTCTCGGTGTCAGCGTCGAACAAGAGATAGGACATGTGTTCGGGCGTATGGCCGGGGGTGAAACGGGCCTTCATCCGCATGTCGCCGAAGGTGAATTCGTCACCGTCGCGCACCGGTTCATGGTCGAAACCGTATTGCGCACCCGCCTCGGCGCTGACGTGCAACCGGGCCTGCCCGCCAAGCCTGTCCACCAATTCGCGCGCGCCGCTCAGGAAATCGGCGTGGATGTGCGTTTCGAAGACATGGGTGATGGCAAGGCCGAAGCGGCGCGCGGTTTCAAGATAGATGTCGACGTCGGGGCGCGGATCGACAACGGCGCAGGTGTGGGCCGAATCGTCGCCGAGCAGGTAAGAGCATTCGGCGACCCCGTCGGCCAAAATCTGTTTAAAGCGTAGGGTCATGATTGTCCTCCTTGCGGCCAAACGCATGGGCGTCCCGTGTCGTTCCCGCACCCGCCCGGCGCGCGCCTGCGCGGCAGGTGCCTGATCGCAGGTTGCCGTTACGCTTGTGACTTGATACCCGACGCGTGATCGACGTTCTGTCCATGAACCCACGCTGCCGGCCGGTTGGATGCCCGCAGTGCCAGGCATCTTGAACAGGTCTTGCCCCTACCGGAGATGGAAATGACAGATCTGAACCGCCGTCACGGCCTGAACCCGCCCCACAGCGAAGTGGTCAACGCGTGCCAGCACATCGCGCCATGCGACGCGTTGGACATGGGGTGCTCGAACGGCCGCAACGCCCTGTACCTGGGCGAGCAGGGCTTCAACGTCACCGCAGTGGACAGCAACGCCAATGCCATCGGCATGCTGCAATCCATCGTCGCGCAGGAAGGCATCGGCAATGTCGATGCACAGGTGTACGACATCAACCAGGCCGCGTTGCAGGCTGACTTCGGGTTCATTTCCTGCACCGTTACCCTGATGTTTCTTGATCCCGGGCGCGTGGAGACAGTGATCGCCGACATGCAGGCCCATACCGTGCCCGGGGGTGCCAACCTGATCGTATGTGCCATGGATACGACGGCGCACCCCTGCCCGATCGCGTTTCCGTTCACCCTGAACGAAGGCCAGCTCGGCGCGCTTTACCAGGGGTGGGAGATGCTCAAGTACAACGAGGATCTCGGCACGATGCACAACGGCGCCCAGTTGCAGTTTGCCACCATGCTGGCGCGCAAACCGGCATAGGCGGGAACGCCCGCGATCACGGGCGTCGCAGCCACCCCGATATATAGCCGGTGCGTGGCCGATCGCCGCGAACCGGCTTTTTTCTGGCCAGTGATCCAGGGCTGGCGATGAATCCTGCACTGCCCGCCATGCAGGATTAACGGCATCTTCGCATTTAACGCATAGCGTCCCTCCTGATTTCTGCTGGTGCATATCGCCGAACAGTTGATCAGGGGACCCGATGACCACCCATACCGTGACCCTTCTTTCGCCGTGGGATGTGACCAATCTGACCACTCCCGGCCCTGCCGGGGCGTTCCCGAACGCCGGCGACGAATTCCGGCTTGACGCGAACTGGTCGAACTCGACCCATGCGCGCACCATGACGGTAACCGATGACGACCCCAAGCTGAGTGGCGATCCGGCCGAGACCAACGTGGATGACAGGTCGCAGCAAACGGCGGTGGTGACAAGCCACTCGGGCGCGCCCATCGCCAGCGGCTATGCCTTCGCGGAACATGCCTTTGAACTTATCGGCCCGGACAATGCCACGGTGACCGTCCATGCCATCTATGTCGACAACACACTGGTCGGCTATGCGGCGGATGCCCCGATTCAGCCGGGCGCGAACTACAAGGTGACCAAAGCCTATCAACCCAACGGCGCCGCCGAAGCCAGCTATTCCAGCTTCGATGCGCAGGAATATGAGCAATCTCCCGACAACACCATCGCCGGGACCAAACGCCAGGACAGTCTTGAGGGCGGCACTGGTAACGATACGATCGCGGCGTTCAGCGGCAATGATACCCTGGGCGGCGGGGACGGCAACGACAGGCTGGATGGCGGGGCCGGCGACGACAGCCTGCGCGGCGGCAGCGGCGACGACAGCCTCATCGGCGGGGACGGCAGCGACACCTTCGCGGTTCACGACGGCTTTGGCAGCGACACGATTGTCGGGGGCGAAGGCGGCGCGAACCACGACACCATCGACCTCAGCGCACTGACCGCGCCGGTTACCGTCACCTATACCGGCGACAAGGCGGGCACGATTACCGACGGCACCTCGACGCTGACCTTCTCGGAGATCGAGCATATCGTCCTGACCGAGCACTCCGATCTGGTCGATGGCCGCGACGATGCAGCCGGGATGCAGATCGACGGCCGCGACGGAGACGACACGATCAAGGGCGGCCAGGGTCAAGACACGATCGACGGCGGTGCAGGCGACGACCGGCTGGAAGGCGGGGGCGGCAACGACCTGATGTCCGGCGGCGATGGCCGCGACACGTTTGTCATCGACGACGGCTTTGGCAGCGATACCATTATCGGCGGCGAAGGCGGCTTCAACCACGACACCATCGACCTGGCCAATCTGACCGGCCCGGTCACGGTCACCTACAGCGACGGCAAGGCGCCAACGATCACCGACGGCGCGTCGACGCTGAACTTCACCGAGATCGAGCAGGTCGTCCTGACCGATCAGGCCGATATCGTGGATGGCACGGCCGATACGACCGGAATCCGCGTCGAAGGGCAAGGCGGCAACGACAGCCTTTTCGGCGGGTCCGGCAACGATATCCTCTCCGGTGGCACGGGTAACGACAGGATCGACGGCGGCGATAACGCTGACCGCCTTTATGGCGAGGATGGCAACGACACCCTGCTGGGCGGTGCGGGCGATGACAGGCTTGACGGCGGCATGGGCGACGACAGCCTGCAAGGCGGGGCCGGCAGAGATACGCTGAACGGCGCTGCCGGCAACGATACCCTTTCGGGTGGCGATGGCGCAGACCTGCTTGTGGATCGCGGCGGCAACGACTTCATGCACGGCGATGCCGGTGACGATTCCATCTACGCGCTCGACGGAAACAACTTCGTGACCGGTGGCAGCGGGAACGATTACATCCGGGCCGGCGCGGGTCACGACGAGATCGATGGCGGGACCGGCAATGACACGATCCTCGCCAATGCCGGCGACGACATGATCGATGGTGGCGCGGGCGACGACCTTATCGATGGCGGCGGTGGCAGTGACTGGATCACCGGCGGCGAGGGCAATGACAGCATCCGGGGCGATGCCGGTGACGACGCCCTGAGCGGCGATGACGGCAACGACACGATCGATGGTGGCACGGGCGACGACGAGATCGTCGGCGGTATCGGCGATGACAGTTTGCTTGGTGGTGATGGCCACGATTATCTGGGCGGCGATGAAGGCCATGACACCATTTCGGGAGGTGACGGCGACGACGCTGTGGACGGCGGAGCCGGCAATGATGTCCTTGCCGGAGACGGTGGCAACGATTGGATCAGCGGCGGCACGGGCGACGATCAGCTTTCGGGTGGCGATGGCACCGATACCTTCGACTATGCGCCAGGCGACGGTCACGACACGATCACGGATTTCAACACCGGCAACACCGGCACCCTCTCGGACGGGAACAGCCAAAACAACGACTTCATCGACCTCAGCGGCTATTACGACGATATCTGGGATCTGCACGCGGACCAGGCTGACGATGGCATCCTGAACCAGTCGAACACGACAAACCTGAACGGCGGCAAGACCGACTATTCCGACAACACCCGGTTCGGCAAAGGTTCGATCACCTTCACCGACGCATCCGCCGACAGTTCCAGCTTCACGACCGAAAACACCGGTGTGGCCTGCTTTGCGCCCGGCACTGTCATCCGCACGCCCGATGGCGATGTCCTGATCGACGATCTGCAAGTTGGTGATCTGGTGATGACGCTGGACAACGGCCCGCAACCCATCCGCTGGCTTTACCGCGGCGCCCATCCGCTGGAGGACGCAAAACCGACTGACAAGCCCGTGCTGATCGCCGCCGGTGCGCTGGGCAACGGACTGCCGACACAAGATCTGATCGTGTCACCACAACACCGCATGCTTGTCGGCGGCAGACAGTTGGCCTCTCGGTTCGACACCGAGGCTTTCGTTCCGGCAAAATCCTTGGCTGCCTTGCGCCACATCCGACACATGCACGGCAGGAAAGCCTTCGCCTGGACACATTTTTCCTGCGACCGCCACGAGGTCATCTTCGCCAACGGATGCCTGAGCGAAAGCCTGTTGCTTGGACCGATGGTGATGAAAGGCCTAACAGGGGCCGAACGCAACGCCCTGACGAACATCTACGGACACGCGCCCATCAACGACGAACCGCTGAATGGCCCTGCCGCCCGTCCTTGCCTGAAAGCCGGCGACGTATGGCAGCATCTAGCGAGATGCAAGAACGACAAAGAACTGCGCCGCTCGTAAATCGGCACCTAAACGGAATAAGCTCGAACTCACTCTTCAGGGAACTGGGCCGTTGGGAAATACTGCTTAAGGAGCTCCAGAGAACGCGCGACGATGTTGAAAATAAACGCTAAAGCAGTATAAACTAAACTACGCACTGTTCGAACTCCCGAAAGAACCATCCTTGGCGACAAGTGTTTGTCGCTAGGGATAGCTCTACGAAATTTTCAATCTAAGTATCCGCTCCGCAAGGCGGCCCTGAGCCGACATTCATGTCAACTGGAACGGACGACTGGAGCCGGTCGCTCCGCATTCGATCCCGGCTCAGCCAAGTGGATAGTGATGGCGATACTGATGTCGACTCCGTATAGTTCGGCATCGCAGTCCTGTGAAGTGCACATCCTTCCAAGGAACGTACATGGTTACCCACGTCGATCCCGGTTGCGCGGAGCATGAAAAGCCTTGCCTTTCGACGGCTTTTGTGGACGATTAACCTCCCGCCGACTGTTGTTTCCATCATTTCGTTCAGTGATGCTGTTCCAGCTTCTAACGTCTTGCAAATAGAGCAGGAGGTTGTCTTGCGCAGGTCGTGATAGTCTTTTAAATATTTCGTCGGTGTTTATCGTGAACAATCGTTCGCTCCATGTTTGATCTCCGTCCCAATCGATGCCGTATCTCTTAAGCTCACGAACACAAGCTGTACCGAGAACCCGATGGGATAACTCGAATTCAGCCCTTCCGTCGAATTAAAAGGTTTTTAATGCCTCGTGACAAATTTTACGCAGGCCAACATGTTTTGCTGTAACGAAGAGATTTTTGTGATTTTTTCGCATGTTATGAAAAAGCGAATTAAGCAAGCTGATCGCAATCTGTTGGTCAAATGAGGTGGAGCCCATACCGCGGACTCCACCGGCGTTACTCCATCCCTCTCCATCCAATTGGGTAAGCCAGCAGTATCTCCAGGCCCAAGGAAGACTTTCAGCGTCAATCAATGACTGCAATGCTGTGTGATAGTTCGTTCTATTCGGAATTAGAGACGTCTTGAACGGCTCAAGTATTTTTCTCCATACAGAATTGCTGTAAAGCGACTTGGAAAAACTCTCTACCCCGCCGTGAGGTTCCGATAGGAAATCGATATATGCCTGTGATATTCTACCCGTCGAATAGGAGAAGGTTTTCGCCCACGCTTTAACGTTTTCAGCGCTGCCAGAATCTATCAGGAACTCGCGAACGCCATCGCGGAAAACACCAGAGTATCGCTCGTGATCTTTTGGCTCTGGTGGACGGTTGATCATTCTGTCCGCTACGATAAACTCAGCAAATGATCGATGACCAAAATAAAATGTATCACCAGACTTCTTTTCAAGAATTGAGCCAACCAGCAATTCACGACAAAGAGGCACAAGGTCATCCTCATCGTCTCTCTCAATGTCACCATAAAGCTGTTTCGGAATTTGGTGAGAAGAAAAAGAGATACTTGCATTTTTATCCAACCAGAGCCAAAGAGCTAGGTCACCGATAAATGTTCTCCTCCTCTTGGTAGAGATATCACTTCTGTTTCTCTTTTCTGCCTCGCGATCATATAGGGAGGACATAAACTCTTGATATAGCACCCAACGTGAAGAAGTTGATTTGAACTGGGCGAGATCAAAATTAGGATCCTTGGCAAGATCAGTCAAAATCTTTGAATGAACAGGTTTCTTGTAGGGTCAGGACCCATTGATTTTCGACTGGTTGCATGATTCACGGGTCGAAAATCGAGCGGTGAACATGTCTGATCTTTTCTGGCTATCCGACGCCCAGATGGCGCGTCTTGAACCCTTCTTCCCCAAGTCCCACGGCAAGCCCCGTGTCGATGACCGGCGCGTCTTGAGTGGTATTATCTTCATCAATCGCAATGGCTTACGGTGGAGGGATGCGCCCAGTGAATACGGGCTGTACAAGACGCTCTACAATCGTTGGAAACGATGGAGCGAAAAGGGCATCTTCGCCGAAATGCTTATTGGTTTGGCGGCTGACCACGGCGAAGAGAAGACCGTGATGATCGACGCC
>NZ_NMZM01000004.1 GCF_002751875.1 Oceaniglobus indicus
CCGATGGTACTGCGTCTCAAGACGTGGGAGAGTAGGTCACCGCCAAACCTAGAAAGAAACACAAAATCTCTCGATACGTGAAAACAATAATCCCCAAGATAAATGCTCAAACGGCGCAATAGAACAAGCGTTCCATGGGTAGATAACTCCGGCCGAAGGCAATTTCCGAGGCTGCTCTGCCGCGCGGAATGCGTTTTTCGCAATCCACCTGACCTGTGACCTGCTCCCCTGAAAAGTCCTCGACTTGAGGTTAGCCTGTTCTCCAACTGAGGAGACAGATGATGAAGAGAAGCCGTTTCAGCGAAGAACAGATCACGGCGATTGACCTGCCACCGAACCTTCAACCAGCCGCGAGCGGAGCCCGGTTGGTGTTTAGGCCGATTTGCGCAGGTTGAGCAGTCGCCCGCCGCGCGGAGCTTTCATCTCGCGCAGCGGGGCGGGCGATTGCGGTGGTGAGGGTGCACGCGTAATCGACCGGGGTCTGGTAACCCAATGCCGAATGCGGGCGTTCGGTGTTATGGTCGGCAGTCCAGGTGGCGATCACCACGCGGGCATGAGCCAGGTTGCGGAACATGGTCTCGTTGAGCAGTTCGTCGCGCATGGGGCCATTGAAACTCTCCACGAAACCGTTCTGCATCGGCTTGCCCAGCACGATGGAGTGCCATTCGATCCGTTGCTCGGAACACCAGCGCAGGATCGCGTCATCGGTCAGTTCCGTGCCATTGTCGCTGACAATCATGCCGGGCTTTCCGCGGCGGTCGATCAGGGCCGTCAGTTCACGCGCAACACGGCGCCCCGAGATCGAGGTGTCAGGGATTGCCGCGAGGCATTCACGGGTGACGTCGTCGACCACGTTGAGCACCCGGAAGCGCTGGCCGCCCGCGAACTGGTCGTGGACGAAACCCAGCGACCAGCGCGCATTGGGCCAAGCCTCGACCAAGATTTGCGCCCGCGTCCCGACGGCCTTGCGTCGCGCCTTTCGCTTGCGCACCGTCAGCCCTTCCTCGCGGTAGAGCCTGTAGATCCGGACGATGCCGGACGGCTCGCCTTCGCGGCGCAGCAACACGAACAGCCGGCGGCAACCGAACCGCCGTCGCACGTTGGCCAAGTCCCGCAGCCGACCGCGTAACGCGGTATCCGGCGCGCGTCGAGATCGATGGCGGATCATCGTTCGATCCGCGCCGACGATGTGACAGGCCGCCGTTCCGACAGGCCATGCTCGGCCCTAAGATACGCAACGGCTTCGCGCTTCCCGGCGGGCCCTACTTTTTTGAAACCAGATCCTTCATCGCAGCCAGATCAAGCATCTGTTCGGCCAGAAGCCTCTTCAGCTTGGCGTTCTCATCCGCGAGCGCCTTCAGCCGCTTGGCCTCCGGCGCCGTCATGCCGCCGAACTTGGCTTTCCAGTTGTAGAAGGTCTCTTCCGACATGCCGTACTTTCGGCACAGGTCAGCGCACTTCGCACCTGCCTCGTGCTCCACCAGGATGCCTATGATCTGTTCGTCAGTGAAACTCGTCCGCTTCATTGTCCGTCCTCAGGTTGGGCCGGACTTTCATCGAGCGTGGAGGAAAAATCCGGTGGCAGGTCATTCCTCGAGACAATCAATTCGGAGCTGATCTCGCTGGTCGCGTGGCAAATCCGCCAGCAAGCAGAAAACGCCGTGGCCAGATACATCGACGCGGTCCGACGGCATTCATCGCTCGGCTTCCAAAGCGCCGTGGCCTCCGAGCGAAAGGCCCGCGAAGCAAGCTGAACGCTCGCCACAAAAGCCGGGCAAATCCATGCCGGGATGCAATACGCGGGGCAAGCCATCTCTCCCCTTCAGGCACGGACGAAATCTGGTCTTGCTGTCTGCTGATGTTCCAGAAGTGAGAAAGCGGGAAGGTCAACACAAGCTGCATGCATTTGAATTCAGGATCATGGTTGCGCGCGCGTGGGTCAGGAGCGCCGACTGGGGCGCTCAAGCCGGCGGAACAGCATGGAGAGGCCGAAACACAGTACGAAATATAAGGCAGCCGTGGTGATCCAGGCTTCGAAGATCAACCGGGTGGATGCCACCAGTTCGACCGTCTTGTACGTCAGATCCTGCACCGAGATCAGCGAAATGATGGAGCTGTCCTTGATCAGGCTGATGAACTGGTTGGCCATGGGTGGGGTCACCTTGCGCATTGCCTGGGGCAGGACGACGTAACGCATTTCCTGGATCGGCCCCATGCCGATGGCGCGGGCGGCTTCCCGTTGGCCGTTTGGCACGGACTGAAGCCCGGCGCGGACGATCTCGCCGACGAAGGCCGATTCGAACAGGGCCAGAACGATCACGCCCGACACCAGCGACGGAAAGCGACGCATGTCGCCGAAGAAGAATTCCCACACTTCGGCGTTGTCGCCGCGTGCGATGTCGCGGGCCCAGGCGTTCAGGTCAAGCGCGTCGATCAGTTGCTGGGACAGGAAGAAGAAGAAGATGAAGATGATGACGACGGGCGGGATATTGCGCAACAACTCCATATAGGTGCGCGCCAGCAGGCGGACCGTCAGGTTTGTCGCGCAGCGCGCGATGCCCAGCACCACACCCAGCGCGAGCGCCAGCACGCCGGCATAGAGGCTGATGCGGATCGTGGTGAACAGCCCCTGCAACAGCAGGTTGGCAAACCATTCGCCCCGGTCCTCGCGCCAGCGCAGGATATAGTCGGGGATCAGGTGCCAGCGCCACTGATAGTTCAGCGTGCCCTCGACCATGACCACGACATAACCGATCCCGCCGGCGAGTACGGCGAGGATCAGGATGTCGGGCCAACGGAGTTTTCGTAGGAAGGAGGGCACGCCGGCGTCTTAGTTGGCGACCTGATCGGCCCAGTCGTCGCCTTTGAACCAATAATCGTTACGCTCTTTCAGCCAACCCGAGGCGGTTCGCACGGCGATCCAGTTGTTGAAGAAGTTCAGCGCGTCGGGGTCGCCCTTGCGCACGGCGAAGCCTTCGCCGGTGGCGAGGAAGGTCCGGTCGAACGGCACGTTGACGACGTCGGGATACTGGCGCGCATCGCTGCTTGGGGTGGGTTCGGCGCCCATGGTGGCGTGGGCGTTGCCGTTCAGCACTTCCTGGGTGGCCGCGCCGTCCTCGTCGAATTGCAAAAGCTTCGCTTGCGGGAACAGTTGCTGGATCACCGACGACGGCGTGCCGCCGCGCCGGGCCGCGAAGGTCACGTCGGGGCTGTTATAGTCTTCCAGCGTGAAACCTTCGGTCAGGGCCGTGTTCGCCAAGATCGTCAGACCGGAATAGGCATAGGGGTTGGTGAAGTTGACGGTCAGGTTGCGTTCCGCCGTGATCGACATGCCCGAGATGATGACATCGAAGTTGCCCGCGACAAGGGCCGGGATCACGCCGTCCCATGATGTCGGCACGAATTCGACATCGACGCCCATGTCTTCGGCCAACGCCCGGCCCACGTCGATTTCAAAGCCGACAAGTTCACCGTTCAGATCGCGCATGGCCCAGGGCACGAACACCGACAGGCCGATGCGGATCACGCCGTCCTGCTTGATCGTCTCGATCACGGATTCGCGCGACAATTCCTGGGTGGCCGATTGTGCCAGCGCCGGGGCGGTGGCGATCGTGCTGGTGGTCGCGGCAAAGGCAAGGCCTAGCAGCATGGCCTTTCTACGGGTGTTCGACATAGGGACGTCTCCTGAGGTTGCGTGTCAGCCGGTCTTGAACCGTCGTTCCAGCACCGAGACGCCGAACGACAGCAAGAGGGTCAGAACAAGGTATACGGCAGCGACCGTGAACCAGATTTCAAAGCTCATGTATGTATCGGAAATAATGTTGCGTCCAACCGTGGTCAGTTCGGCCACCGCGATGACACTGACGATGGCCGAAGACTTGATCAGATGCACGACCTCGCCGGTCAGGGGCGGCAACATGAAGCGGACGGATTGCGGGATGATGATATGGCGGAAGGCCTGTCCGCGCGACATGCCGATGGCGGCGGCCGCTTCCCATTGGCCGGGCGCGACCGAGTTTATGCCGGCGCGGAAGATCTCGGAAATCAGCGCCGAGTGGAAGATTGCCAGGGTTATGATCGCCGCGCCCCAGCGGTCGAGCCCGAAGATCGGCCCGAGGACATAGTAGAACAGGTAAAGCAAAACCAGCAGCGGGATGTTGCGGATCAGTTCGAGATAGACCGCGGCAAGGCCCCGGCCGACGATCAGCCCGGACAGCCGCAGCATCGCGATCGCCCCGCCCAGCACGACCGCCAGCGCAAAGGCGGCTGTCGACAGCTTGACCGATGCCCAGAGCCCGATCAGAAGTTCGCCAGGCTGAAAGCCGTCGTCGCTGAGCGTATAGAGGTATTGCGGCACGCGATACCATTGCCAGTTGTATCCCATGCGCTGCGCACCGGCCCAGGATGCCCAGATGATGGTGGCCATGATCGCAAGATACAGCGCGATCGCCACCACCCGCAGGTTCAATATGCGGCGCAGACGGATCAATGGCCGAGGATCTGGTTCAGAAACCTCTGCGCGCGCCGGGTTTCGGGATTGCTGAAGAATTTCTCGGGTGGCGCGATCTCGACGATCCTGCCGGCCTCCATGAACACCATGCGGTCGGCCACCTTGCGCGCGAACCCCATTTCGTGCGTGACGACCACCATGGTCATGCCCGACTGGGCCAGGTCGACCATGACGTCCAGCACCTCGCCGATCATCTCGGGGTCCAGCGCCGACGTGGGTTCGTCGAACAGCATCACGCGCGGCTCCATGCACAGCGCCCGGGCGATGGCGACCCGTTGCTGTTGACCACCCGACAATTGCTCGGGCTTCTTGTCGGCCTGCTCGGGGATGTGCACGCGATCCAGATAGGTGCGGGCCAATTCTTCGGCCTTGTGCCGCGACAGGCCGCGCACCTTGCGCGGGCCGATCATCAGGTTTTCCAGCACCGTCAGATGCGGGAACAGGTTGAACTGCTGGAAGACCATGCCGACGTCCTGGCGAAGCTGTCGGATATGGGGCGAACCCTCGGACATCTCGCGCCCGTCCACGGTCAACTTGCCGTCATCGTGGGTTTCAAGACCGTTGAAGCATCGGATCAACGTCGACTTGCCCGATCCCGACGGCCCGCAGATCACCACACGTTCGCCCGGATCGACCGTCAGGCTGACCCGGTCGAGCGCCTGAAAGTCGTTGAAACGCTTGCTGATGTCCTGCGCGATGATGACTGGCTGCTGCGTCATGAAATGCATGTCCCCGTTCGGTCTGACACAAATAGACCTTTGCCGCCCAAGGCAACCGCGAAACCGGAACTGTCGCCGCGCCGGCCCGGCCGCTGCGACAATGTCCCCGCGATGGGCGGCGGGATCATCACGATCCGCTGTTGACGCCGCGACAGTGGCGACAATACCTTGCGCGCGGCAGAGCGGGAGAATTGCATGTATCTGGGACTGGATCTGGGAACATCGGGATTGAAGGCGATCCTGACGGATGCAGCCGGCCGCGTGATCGAAAGCGTCGAGCGGAGCTATCCCAATCCGCACCCGCACCATGGCTGGTCCGAACAGGATCCCGCCGACTGGATCGCCGCCTGCGAAGCCGCGCTGGACGCGCTGAAGGACCGCGCCCCCGACGCCCTGGCCGATCTGCGTGGCATCGGCCTGTCGGGCCAGATGCACGGGGCGACGTTGCTGGACGCGGCCGACCGGGTTCTGCGCCCTTGCATCCTGTGGAACGACACGCGTTCGGCCGAACAGGCGGCGATGCTGGACGTCACGCCGCGGATCCGCGAGATCACCGGCAACATCGTCTTTCCGGGCTTCACCGCGCCCAAGCTGATGTGGGTCGAACAGAACGAACCCGAGATTTTCGCCGAGGTCGCCAAGGTTCTTCTGCCCAAGGATTACTTGCGCCTGTGGCTGACCGGCGGGCATGTCGGCGAAATGTCCGACAGTGCCGGCACCGCGTGGCTGGACGTGGCGGCGCGCGACTGGTCCGATGCGGCGCTGGCCGCCGGGCACATGCGCGCCGACCAGATGCCGGCGCTGGTCGAGGGCAGCGCGCCCAGCGGCGATCTGCGCGACACATTGGCGGAACGCTGGGGTATTCGCGGCCCGGTGGTCGTTGCGGGCGGCGCGGGCGACAACGCCGCCGCGGCCTGTGGCGCGGGGTGTTTCCGCGAGGGGCAGGGGTTCGTGTCGCTGGGCACCTCGGGCGTTCTGCTGGCGGCCAAGGACGCCTGCGCGCCTGATCCCGCCTCTGCGGTGCATACCTTCTGTCACGCGGTGCCGGGGCGCTGGTATCAGATGGGCGTCATCCTGGCCGCGACCGATTGCCTGAACTGGCTGTCGCGCAACACCGGCCAATCCGCCGGCGATCTGGCCGCGCAACTGCCCGACACCATCGACGGCCCCTCGGACCTTCTGTTCCTGCCCTATCTGTCGGGCGAACGCACGCCGCACAATGACGCGGGCGTGCGCGGCGCCTTCATCGGGCTGGACGTGGGCCATGGCCCCGCCGATCTGACCCGCGCGGTGATCGAGGGCGTGTCCTTTGCCCTGCGCGATTGCCTGTCGGCGCTCGAGGGCACCGGCACCATCCTGACATCGGTGATCGCCATGGGGGGCGGCGCGCGCTCGCCGTTCTGGCTGCAAACGCTGGCCAGCACGCTGGGCACGCCGCTGTCGATCCCCGCGGGCGGTGAATTCGGCGCCGCGCTGGGGGCCGCACGCCTTGCCATCGCCGCCGATACCGGGGGCGACCCCGCCGACATCATGACGCCGCCCCACATCGGCGAAACCATCGATCCGGTCGCAGGATTGCAAAACCGGTACACCGAACGCTGGCAGCGCTATCGCGCGCTGTATCCGGCATTGCAGTAGACATCAGACACCACAGCAAAGAGACAGCAGATGAGCACAGGATTCTTCGACGGTATCGAGCCGGTCAAATTCGCCGGCGGCGACAGCACGGACCCGATGGCGTTCCACCATTACGATGCCGATGAAACGGTCGGGGGCAAGCGGCTGGAGGATCAACTGCGCTTTGCCGTGGCCTATTGGCATTCCTTCGCATGGGAAGGGGGCGATCCGTTCGGCGGGCAGACGTTCCAGCGCCCGTGGTATCCCCAGGATTCCATGGCCAACGCCAAGTTGAAGGCCGATGTGGCGTTCGAGATGTTCGAGATCCTGAACGCCCCGTTCTTCTGCTGGCACGACGCCGACTTGCGCCCCGACCAGGGCAATTTCGCCGACAACCTGTCGACGCTGGAAGAGATCACCGATTACATCGGCACCAAGATGGAAGGCGCGAAGACCAAACTCCTCTGGGGCACCGCCAACATGTTTTCCGACCGCCGCTGGATGTCGGGTGCGTCGACCAACCCCGACCCCGACGTGTTCGCCTTTGCCGCCGCCACGGTGAAGGGGTGCATGGATGCGACGCACAAGCTGGGCGGTCAGAACTATGTGCTGTGGGGCGGGCGCGAAGGCTATGAAACCCTGCTGAACACCGACATGGGGGCCGAGTTGGACCACATGGGCCGGTTCCTGAGCATGGTTGTCGACTACAAGCACAAGATCGGCTTCAAGGGACAGATCCTGGTGGAACCCAAGCCCCAGGAGCCGTCCAAGCACCAATATGATTACGATGCCGCCACCTGCATCGGCTTCCTGCGCAAATACGGGCTGGAGAATGAGGTCAAGCTGAACCTCGAACAGGGGCACGCAATCCTTGCCGGCCATTCGTTCGAACACGAGATCGCCGTGGCCTGCGCCGAAGGGATGCTGGGTTCGATCGACATGAACCGCAACGATTACCAGTCCGGCTGGGACACCGACCAGTTTCCCAACAACGTGCCCGAGGTCGCGCTGGCCTATTACCATATCCTGAAGGCGGGTGGTTTCACCCAGGGCGGCACCAACTTCGACGCCAAGCTGCGGCGCCAGTCGCTGGATGCGCGTGACCTGATCGCCGCCCATGTCGGCGGCATGGATGTCTGCGCCCGCGGGTTCAAGGCGGCGGCGGCCATGCTGGAAGACGGTGGACTCGAAAATGCGCTGGCCGAACGGTATGCCGGCTGGCAGGACGACCGCGCGCGCGCGATGCTGGACAGCGATCTGGCATCGATCCAGAAACGCGTGCTGGACGAAGGCATCAACCCGCAGCCGAAGTCGGGCCGCCAGGAAATCCTCGAAAACTGGGTCAACCGTTTCGTGTGATCCCGCGGTCGCCGGCCTGACACTGCTGCGCGACGTGGCCCGGGCATCGGTCGGGAACGTCGCGCAGGGGGCCGGCGCCTTGCTCGACCTCGCAACCGTCGCTGGCGGCAGGAACATTCAACCGTTCGAATGCGCCCGCCAATGTGACATGGAACAAGGACAGGCCATCGCTTTGATCCGATACTGACGTCCATCGGCACGTCCTGCGCCCCATTTTGGTGGTGGCGGCAACCGTTCCTTGTCGGACGGTGCGTGCCGGGACTTCGAAACAGGAGACACAAGCGATGAACGATACACCGACCCCTGACTGGGATCCCCGATCGCAAGAGGTTCAGTCAGATCAACGTGTCGCATACGACCACATGCGCGAAACCTGCCCGGTGGCCTTCAGTGATTACATGCACTGGTCGCTGTTCCGCCATGGCGATGTCATGCGCGCGGTGCAGGATCACGAAACGTTCAGCAATGTCGTCTCGCAACGGCTTACGGTGCCCAACGGCATGGATCCGCCCGAACACACCGCCTGGCGGCCGATCGTCGAAAAGTATTTCACGCAAAGCCGCGTTGATGCGTTCGAGCCGACCTGCCGCGAGATCGCGGTCGACCTGATCGACGCGCAACGCGGCAAGGTCGAGTTGATGGGCGCATTGGCGCATCCGTTCGCGGTGCGCGTGCAATGCGCCTTCCTCGGCTGGCCCGAAGACCTGGCCCAAGCCCTGCGCGACTGGGTCGCCCGCAATCACCAGGCGACGCTGGCGCGTGACCACGCCGCGATGACCCGCATCGCCGGCGAGTTTCAGACCCTGATCCGCGATACGATCGCCGCGCGCGTCGCCGCCGGCGCGACGCCCGAAACCGACGTGGCCGTGGCCCTGACCCACGAAACCGTGCACGGTCGCCCCCTGAACGAGGATGAGCTGACCAGCATCCTGCGCAACTGGACCGTGGGCGAAATCGGCAGCATCGCCGCGTCGGTCGGGATCATCGCCGAATACCTCGCGGCCAACCCCCAGGTTCAGGACCGTCTGCGCGCCGATCCCGCCCTGGCCGAAGCGGCTGCGGACGAGATCCTGCGCCTGCACGGCCCCTTGGTGACGAACCGTCGCGTCACCACCTGCCCGGTCGAGATTGGCGGGCGCACCCTGGAAAGCGGCGCGCGCGTCACCGTCAACTGGGTCGCGGCGAATCGTGACCCCCGGGTGTTCGACGATCCCGATGCCTTCCGACTGGACCGGAACCCCGAAGACAACCTGCTTTACGGCGCGGGCATCCATGTCTGTCCGGGTGCTGCGCTGGCGCGCATGGAATTACGGGTGGTCCTGGAAGAACTTCTGGCCCGCACGTCAAGCATCACCTGCGATCCCGACCGCCCGGCCCGGAAGGCCGTGTATCCGGCCAGCGGTTTTCACGAGGTGCATGTTCTGATGCGGTGATGCGAGGGGCGGAGCGGCGCCCGCGATCACGTCAGGGGGCGGCTTCCGGCTGGCCGCCCTGCCGCCAGCGCACAGTGCGATTCGCGTCCATCGCCTGCCACCCCGTGGCGCTGCCGTCGGGCCAGATCACGCGCGCCTCGGCGTGCGTCGCGCGGCCCAGTCCGAAATGGCGGGGCAGGGCGCTGCCCGAGACGTGACCGCCGCCGACGGTGATTTCCTGTGTCTGCACCCGGTCGCCCGTGCGCACCTCGACAATCGCGCCGACGGCGCGGGTGTTCGGGGCCGCGCCCCGGATGTCGAGCATCAGCCAGTTGCCGGCGTCGGGCGTGACGTTCTGCCAGACCTCCAGAGGGGCGCGACGGTTGACGACGACCAGATCCAGCCGCCCATCGCCGTTCAGATCGGCCAAGGCGGCCCCACGCGAGCGTGCGGTGGTCGCCACGCCCGCCACGTCGGCCTTTTCGACGAACCGACCGTCCGCCCCTTGCATCAGCAGGTTGTTGGGATCGCGTGTGGCCATGCCCGGCATCTGGTCGACATTGCCCTTGGCGATGAACAGGTCGGGCCGGGCATCGTTGTCGATATCGCCGAATTCGGCGTGCCAGCCGGTGGACGGGCGGCCATCGTCGCCGGTGAACGGCCGCTGGGCATAGGTGCCCGTGGCATAGGGCACCATGGTGAAGCCGGTGCCGTCGTTGGTCATCAACATCTGATCGCCCATGGAGGTCAGCATCACCTCGGGCAGGCCATCGCCGGTCAGGTCACGGCTGGCGATGCCCATGCCCCACAGATGCAGGCGCGGCCAGCCGTCTTCTTCGTCCAGTTCGCGCAGGGGATCCAGCGCATACATCTGTTCGTAACCGTCGCGGATATAATAATGTCGATCGTTCGAGATCCGCAGCATCGGCGCGCCGTCCCGCCGCCAGTCGGTGAACAGCATCGACAGTGCGCAATATCCCGGCTTCAGGGGCATCGGTGGGCCATACCGGTCGCCGTCGGGGCGGATCAGGTGATTGATGTCGCAGGTGCCGAAGGGGCCATCAGGATTGGTGGCATCGACATAATTGCCCACGGCCAGGGTGGGCAGGGTATTGCCGCCCTCCCAGGTGGCGGAAAACGCGGTGGACCAGCGGGCGTCGTCGGGCAGGTTCAGCGCCGCGGTGGCGTCGGTAAAGGTGCAGTCGCCGGTGCCGCGCAACAGCAGGTTGGCGCCGTTGCGCAGAACGAACAGGTCCAACAGGTCGTCACCGTCCAGATCCAGCGGATAGGCCCCGGTGACGCCGGTGATGTCGTCCAGCGGCGCGATGGCAAAGGTGATGTCGCCCGCCGTCGTCGTGACGTTGCGCAGCAGCACCGCGGGCGTCTCGCCGCCCGCCGCGAACAGATCGGCGCGACCGTCATCGTCGCAATCGAACACCGCGACGCCGCCGCCGACGAAATGCGACCAGCCACCGGAATAGACGTGGCGCACGGGCAGGGCGGCGCCGCGATCGGTGAAGGCCGGATCTGCGAGGGCGGGACCGGCGGCCAACAGCAGGGCGGACAGCAGGCGGATCATGCCGCGTCCAGCGCACCGGGCGCGCCCAGGCGGTCGGTCGTGACCTGCTGCAACGCCAAAGCGGCCGCGCCTCGCGCCCAGATCAGATCGCCCCAGACGTGGATTTCGACCCGGGGCGCGGGGCGGTCGACCTGGATCGTGGCCAGTTTCATGTCGCGCAGCACCTCGTCGGCGTAAAGATAATCGAACTCCATCCGTTCGCCGGACAGGATGATCAACTCGGGATCGAACAGGTTGCTGACGTTGGCCAGACCCAGCGCCAGATAGCGTCCCGCGCGCCGGAAGATCGACCGCGCGGCACCGTTTCCGGCCTTGGCGTTCTCGTAAAGCTGCGACAGGATCGCGCCCGACCCGCCGCCCTGCGAGGCGTTCCAGTCCAGCGCGGTCGAGGCTTCGCGCACCAGGGCGTAATCGGCGACATAAGCCTCAAGGCATCCGCGTTGCCCACAGCGGCACAGGGCCCCGTCCAGATGCACCTTGGTATGGCCCAGCTCGGTGCCGAGGCCACGCGCACCGCGATACAGCCGGTTGTTCAGCACCAGCCCCATGCCGACGCCGTGTTCGATCGTGACGACGGCAAAATTCGCCACGTCGCGCCCGTCGCCGAACCACAGTTCGGCCAGGGTCAGCAGATTGGCGTCGTTGTCGATCATCACCGGCAGGCGCAGGTGGTCCGACAGCATCGGTCCAAGCGCGACATCACGGGTCTTAAGCAGCGGCGACCACAGCGCGCTGCCGCGCGCGCCATCGATGAAACCGGGCAGTCCGACCCCCACCGCCAGAACATCGGTGCGGTCATGACCCGTCTGCGACAACAGCCGCGCGAGAAGATCGTCGATCAGCGCCGTGATCTCGGGCGGTGACATCGGCTGTGCGCTGCCCGGCATGACGACGTCGGCCAGAACCTCGCCGGCGAAATCCAGCAGGATTGCGGAATGGGCGACCTCGGCGATCTTGATGCCGGCCACCAGTCCGGCGCGTGGGCAGACGGCAAGCGCCACGGGTGGGCGACCGCGCACCGAGGGTTCGCCGTCGCGCGGCGATGCCGTGATTTCTTCCAGGTATCCCGCGGCGATCAGGTCGGTGGTGGCCGTGGTGACCGACCCGGGGCTGACGCCGAGGATGCGCGCGGCTTCGACCCGCGACAGGGTGCCGGTGGCGCGCACCGCTTCGAAGATCTGCTGGCGCAGGGGTGTGGTCGCTTCGTCGCCGACGGTGCGAATCGGGCGCAGTGGCCCGCACCCCTGGCGATCAGTCGCCGTCTCATCGGTCGCCGTCATTCTTTCGACAGCCATAATAACTCTCGCGATTTACTGGCCGAGTTCCGAAAACCGCCCCGGATCCACCCGTTTTCACAACAAAGGTTATGAAAAAATTGCCGCTGCGCAATGATTTTATTTTGACAGGTGAAATAAGTCGCGCCATGCTGCCGTCTTATAAAGCAACGGACTGCCGCGCCTGAAGCGGCAGCATTTTTGGAGGAACCCCATGCGTCTTACCTTGCTCGCAGCCGCCGCGCTGTCCACGTCGCTTACATCCATGGCCTTTGCGGCCGACATGACCGTCGGTGTCAGCTGGTCGAACTTCCAGGAAGAACGCTGGAAAACCGACGAGGCCGCCATCAAGGGCGCGCTGGACGAGGCAGGCGCGGCATACCTGTCGTCGGATGCGCAATCGTCGTCGGCCAAGCAGCTTTCGGATGTCGAATCGCTGATCTCCCAGGGGGTTGATGCGCTGATCATCCTGGCCCAGGACACCCAGGCGATCATCCCCGCCGTTCAGGCCGCCGCCGATGCGGGCATTCCGGTCATCGCCTATGACCGCCTGATCGAGGATCCGCGCGCCTTCTACCTGACCTTCGACAACATCGAGGTCGGCCGGATGCAGGCCCGCGCCGTGCTTGAGGCCGCGCCCGAGGGCAATTACGTGATGATCAAGGGCTCGCCCACCGATCCCAACGCCGATTTCCTGCGCGGCGGTCAGCAGGAAGTGCTGCAGGAGGCCATCGATTCGGGCAAGATCACGATCGTCGGCGAGGCCTATACCGACGGCTGGCTGCCCGCCAACGCACAGCGCAACATGGAACAGCTGCTGACCCAGAACAACAACGAGGTCGACGCCGTTGTCGCATCGAACGACGGCACGGCCGGCGGCGCGGTGGCCGCGTTGACGGCGCAGGGGCTGGACGGGATCCCGGTATCGGGTCAGGACGCCGATTTCGCCGCGCTGAACCGTGTCGCCCAAGGCACCCAGACGGTCAGCGTCTGGAAGGACAGCCGCGATCTGGGCCGCAACGCCGGTGAAATCGCGCTGATGCTGGCCGGCGGTGGCAAGATGTCCGACGTCGAGGGCGCCGAGGAGTGGACGTCGCCCGCGGGCACGACCCTGTGGGCCGAATTCCTCGAGCCGGTGCCGGTGACCGCCGACAACCTGTCGGTCGTGGTCGATGCCGGCTGGATCAGCCAGGAAGAGCTGTGCCAGGGCGTGTCGGACGGTCCGGCCCCCTGCAACTGATCCGCTGACGGGGCATTCCGCCTCACAGCATCCGGCCCCTGCCCACACGCGGCGCAGGGGCCGTTCCATCCCTTCCGCCACGTCCGGAGCACCCCCATGACCGACACGACAGGCCCGCACCCAGGCCGGTCCCGCAGTCTCTTCGCCCAACTTGAACTCGACCTGCGCCTGTTGGGCATGATCGGGGCGTTCGCGGTGATCTGCGTTCTGTTCAACATCCTGACCGGCGGCAACTTCCTGACCCCGCGCAACCTGTTCAACCTGACGATCCAGACGGTGTCGGTGGCGATCATGGCGACGGGGATGGTGTTCGTCATCGTCACCCGCCACATCGACCTGGCGGTGGGGTCGCTGCTGGCGACCTGTTCGGCGGTCATGGCGATGACCCAGACGGCCTGGGCGGTCGATCTGCTGGGCCTCCCGCTGGGCTCGCCGGCGCTGGCGTGGATCGCGATCCTGGCCGGGCTGCTGACCGGGGCCGTCATCGGTGGCTTTCAGGGGTGGCTGGTCGGCTATCTGTCGATTCCGGCGTTCATCGTCACGCTGGGGGGGCTTCTGGTCTGGCGCAACGTCGCCTGGTATCTGACCAACGGCCAGACGATCGGGCCCTTGAACGAGACGTTTCAGCTGTTCGGCGGCATCAACGGCACGCTGGGCGCGACGTGGTCCTGGATCTTCGGCATCCTGGCGTCGGTCGCGGCGGTCCTGGCCCTGTTCGCGTCCCGGCGCGCCAAGCTGCGCCACGATTTTCCGGTCAAACCGATGTGGGCCGAAGGCGCGGTGGCGGCGATTTTCGTGATCGCGATCATGGGCTTCATCGCCATCCTCAACGCCTATACCATCCCCGCGCGGGTTCTGGCCCGCCAGTTCGAAGCGCGCGGACTCGCGGTGCCCGAAGGCTTTACCGCATCCTATGGCCTGCCGATTTCGGTGTTGCTGCTGATCGCGGTGGCCGTGGTCATGACGGTGATCGCGCGCAAGACGCGGTTCGGCCGCTATGTCTTTGCCACGGGCGGCAACCCCGACGCGGCGGAACTTTCCGGCATCAACACCCGCCTTCTGACGGTAAAGGTCTTTGCGCTGATGGGTGTGCTGGTCGGCATTGCCGGGCTGGTCGCGTCGTCGCGCCTGACATTCCATTCCAACGACATCGGCACGCTGGACGAACTCCGCGTGATCGCCGCGGCCGTGATCGGCGGCACCGCGCTGGCCGGTGGGATAGGCACGATCTATGGTGCGATCCTGGGCGCGCTGATCATGCAGTCGCTGCAATCGGGCATGGCGATGGTCGGCGTTGACGCCCCGTTGCAGAATATCGTCGTGGGATCGGTCCTGGTCGCCGCCGTGCTGATCGACATCATCTATCGCCGCCGCGTGGGAGGGTAACGCCATGGCCGAAGACATAGACCGCAGCGGCACGCCGCTGGTGGAAATGCGCGACATCTCGATCGCATTTGGTGGTGTGCAGGCGGTGGACCGGGTGTCGATCGACGTGTTCCCCGGCGAGGTCGTCGGATTGCTGGGCCACAACGGCGCGGGGAAATCGACGCTGATCAAGATCCTTGCCGGTGCCTACAAGGCCGATTCCGGTGAAATCCTGATCAACGGGCAAAAGGTCGACATCCGCAGTCCGGCCGACGCGCGGACCCACCATATCGAGACGATCTATCAGACGCTGGCGCTGGCCGACAACCTGGATGCGTCGGCCAACCTGTTCCTCGGGCGCGAGATCGTCGGCGCCTTCGGGCTGGTCGACGATTCCGCGATGGAGGCCGAGACGCGCAAGATCATGGCGCGGCTGAACCCCAACTTCCGGAAGTTCAGCGTGCCGGTGTCGGCCCTGTCCGGCGGCCAGCGCCAGTCGGTCGCCATCGCCCGCGCGGTGTATTTCAATGCGAAGATCGTCATCATGGACGAACCCACCGCTGCGCTGGGCGTGCATGAGACCGAAATGGTCGCGGATCTGATCAAGGAGTTGAAATCGCAAGGCCTGGGCATCTTCCTGATCTCCCACGACACGCGCGAGATGATGGACCTGTGCGACCGGGTGTCGGTGATGAAGAACGGCGCACTGGTCGGCACCGAGCGGGTCGAGGACGTGACCGAGGACGACATCCTGTCGATGATCATCCTCGGGAAGAACCCCAAGCGCGAGGCGGCCTAGCCCGCGACCGGGCAGGCGTGCCCCGCGGGGCGCGCCGTGACGATTGCCGCAGGTGAGAATCGTTCGCATTTTGCTTGACACTTGCGAGTGAGTTGCATTTACAAGGCGGCATGAATGTTTTCGCGCGAAGGAGGTGCACGATGCCGTCACGACTGATCGGGATGATTTCGACGACCGCGATGATTGCGCTGGTGGCCGGTGGCGCCGCGGCCGCCGATGACCGGCTGAAGGTCGTGACGACCTTTACCGTGCTGGCCGACATGGCGGCGAACGTCGCGGGGGATGCCGCCGATGTCGTGTCGATCACCAAGCCGGGCGCCGAAATCCACGGTTATGAACCGACCCCCCAGGACATCGTGCGCGCCTATGATGCCGACCTGATCCTGTTCAACGGTCTGAACCTGGAATTGTGGTTCGAACAATTCCTGTCCAACCTCGGCGATATCCCCTCGGTCACCCTGACCGAAGGGATTGATCCGATTTCCATCAACTCGGGCAGCTATGAGGGCAAGCCGAACCCCCATGCCTGGATGGGTCTGGATAATGCCCTGATCTATGTCGACAACATCGCGGCGGCGTTTTCGGAGGCCGACCCCGACAACGCGGCGCTCTATGCGGCCAACGCCGAGACCTACAAGACGCGGTTGCGCGACACCATCGCGCCCCTGCGCGAACAGATCGCGGCCATCCCCGAGGATCAGCGTTGGCTGGTAACCTGCGAAGGGGCCTTCAGTTATCTCGCGCGGGATTTCGGGCTTAGGGAATTGTATCTCTGGCCGATGAATGCCGACCAGGTGGGCACGCCGCAACAGGTGCGCGCCGTGATCGACGGGGTGCGGAACAACGACATCCCCGTGGTGTTCTGTGAAAGCACGGTGAACACCGCCCCCGCCCAGCAGGTCGCGCGTGAAACCGGTGCGGCCTATGGCGGCGTGCTGTATGTCGATTCACTGAGCGCGCCGGATGGTCCGGTGCCGACCTATCTGGATCTGCTGAAGGTCACGTCGGACACGGTGGCGAAAGGTCTGACCGGGGCGCCGCAATAACGCGGCAAAGTCCGGCCTGCGGCAAATCCGTCGCGGGCCACCATGGGATGAACGCCCGGATCGGGCAAGAGGGGCGACGGATGCGGGACGAACGGACCGGGGCAAACGACGACGCGGGCATCATGGCGCGCGACGTGACCGTGACCTATCGCAACGGGCACACCGCCCTGTGGGACGCGAGTTTCGCGATCCCGCGCGGCACCATCACCGCGCTGGTCGGGGTCAACGGTGCCGGCAAATCGACGATGTTCAAGGCGATCATGGGCTTCGTGCCCGCCGCCGCCGGTGAAATCCGCATTCTCGGGCTGACCGTGAAAGAGGCGCTGTCGCAGAACCTGGTCGCCTATGTGCCGCAATCCGAGGATGTCGATTGGGCCTTCCCCGTGCTGGTCGAAGACGTGGTGATGATGGGGCGCTATGGCCACATGGGGTTCCTGCGCCGCGCGAAACCGGCCGACCATGCCGCCGTCGATCAGGCCCTGCGGCGCGTCAACATGCAGGAGTTCCGGCATCGCCAGATCGGCGAACTGTCGGGCGGGCAGCGCAAGCGCGTGTTCCTGGCCCGGGCGTTGGCGCAGGACGGACAGGTGATCTTGCTGGACGAGCCGTTCACCGGCGTCGACGTCAAGACCGAGGACCAGATCGTGAACCTGTTGCGCGATCTGCGCGACGAGGGCCGCGTGATGCTGGTGTCGACCCACAACCTGGGGTCGGTCCCCGAATTCTGCGACCGCTGCATCCTGGTGAAGGGAACGGTGCTGGCCCATGGTCCGACCGAAACCACCTTTACCCGGGCCAACCTGGAACAGGCGTTCGGCGGTGTGCTGCGGCATTTCACGCTGGGCGGCACCGATCTGCATGACGACGAGGACGCGCGCTCGGTATCGATTTTCACCGACGATGAACGCCCGCTGGTGCAATACGGCGACAAGACGCGGCGCATCGAGGAAAACCAATGATCGACCATCTGCTGTTGCCGTTCACCTATGGCTACATGACCAATGCGATGTGGGTGTCGGCGCTGGTCGGCGGCGTTTGCGCCTTTTTGTCGTGTTACCTGATGTTGAAGGGTTGGTCGCTGATCGGCGATGCGCTGTCCCATTCGGTGGTGCCGGGGGTTGCGGGGGCCTATATCCTGGGGCTGCCGTTTGCGCTGGGCGCGTTCGTGGCGGGCGGGCTGGCGGCGGGATCGATGCTGTTCCTGTCTGAACGCTCGGGGTTGAAGGTGGACGTGATCATCGGTCTGATCTTCACGGCATTCTTCGGTCTTGGCCTGTTCATCGTGTCGGTCAACCCGATGTCGGTGTCGATCCAGACGATCACCATGGGCAACATCCTGGCCATCACGCCGGGCGATACCCTGCAACTGGCGATCATCGGTTTCGTGTCGCTGGCGATCCTGCTGGCCAAGTGGAAGGATCTGATGGTCACGTTCTTCGACGAAAGCCACGCGCGCACCATCGGGCTGCGCCCCGGCCTGCTAAAGGCGGTGTTCTTCGTCTTGCTGTCGGCGTCGGTGGTCGCAGCGATGCAGACGGTCGGTGCGTTCCTTGTCATCGCCATGGTGGTGACACCGGGGGCGACGGCGTATCTGCTGTGCGACCGGTTTCCACGGCTGATCATGGTGTCGGTCGCCATCGGTGCGATCACCAGCTTCCTCGGCGCCTATGTCAGCTTCTTTCTCGACGGGGCGACGGGAGGCGTGATCGTGGTCTTGCAGACGCTGATCTTCCTTGCCGCGTTCATCTTTGCGCCGAAACACGGAATCCTGGCGGCCCGGCGCAAGGCGGCGGCGGCGCTGGACGGGCGCGCACCAGGCGCCGAGGTATCGTGATGGATATCGAAACCCTGATGCTGCCGTTCCGCTTCGGCTTCATGCAGAATGCGTTTCTGATCTCGATGATCGTGTCGGTGCCGACGGCGATGCTGTCGTGTTTCCTTGTGCTCAAGGGGTGGGCGCTGATGGGCGACGCGGTCAGCCATGCGGTGCTGCCCGGGATCGTCGCGGCCTATATCTTCGGGTTGCCATTGATCGTCGGCGCCTTCGCCGCCGGGATGCTCTGTGCGACGGCCACGGGATACCTGGCGTCGAACAGCCGGGTGAAACAGGACACGGTGATGGGCGTCGTGTTCTCGGGGATGTTCGGGCTGGGGATCGTTCTCTATGTCTCGATCGACACCGACATGCATCTGGATCACATCCTGTTCGGCAACATGCTGGGGGTCGAGCGTCACGAGATGCTGACCTCCGGTGTCATCTCCGCCGCGGTCGCCCTGCTGCTGGGTCTGAAGTGGCGCGACTGGCTGCTGCACAGCTTTGATCCGGTGCAGGCGCGCACGTCGGGGCTGTGGGTGGGCTGGCTGCACTATGGGTTGCTGGCGATCCTGTCGCTGACCATCGTGGCGACCCTGTCGGCGGCGGGGCTGATCCTGGCCGTGGGCCTGCTGATCGCACCGGGGGCCATCGCGTTCCTGCTGGTGCGCAAGTTTTCCACCATGCTGTGGGTGTCGGTGCTGGTGTGCATGGCGTCGATGCTGGCCGGCACCTACGCCAGTTTCTTTCTCGACAGCGCGCCGGCGCCGACGATCATCCTGATCCTGACGGCGGTCTTCCTGATCGCCTTCGTGCGCCGCCAGATCGTCACCCGACGGGCGTCCCGCCTGCGCCGCGCCGGGGCCTAGGCCAGCAGCAGCCGCAACCCCTGTGTGACGTCGCTGCGCACCGCCAGGCGCAGTCCCGGTTCGTCACCGGCCCGCAGCGCGGCCAGGATCAGGCGGTGGCCCGTCGGAACGTCCGTGCGCATCAGGCGGCCATACAACCGCCGCATGGTCGGCCCCAGTTGCAGCCAGACCGTTTCGCACATCGCCAGCATCGCCGGGGCCTGTGCGCGCAGATACAGCGTGCGGTGAAACTCCAGGTTGGTGCGGATGTATCCGACCGCATCATGGCGCGCGATCACGCCGGCCAGCGCGTGGTTGATCGTCGCCAGCCGGTCGATCAGTGCGATGTGGGCGCGGGGCAGGGCGCGTGACGCCAGCTCGACCTCCAGCAGGGCGCGCAATGCGCCCAACTCCTCGATCCGCTCGCTGGACAGTTCGGGGGTGGACACACGCCCCGACGACGACAGCGTCAGCGCACCCTCGGCCACCAGGCGGCGCACCGCCTCGCGCGCGGGGGTCATCGACACGTCGAACTGTCGCCCGATGCCGCGCAGGGTCAGGGCGACGCCGGGCGCGATCTCGCCATGCATGATCTGGCCGCGCAGGGCACGATAGACGCGGTCATGGGCCGCCATGCCGCTGTCGGCGGGACGCGGGTTCAGCAACATGGCTGGGCTCCGTTCATGCCCGGAACCGCCAGCGATGCAGGCCCGCGCCGTTGATTTTCAGCCAGCCGCGCGGCCGGTCATAGGTCGGCATCAGTTGCGCGACCACGGCCCAGAACGCGGCCGAGTGATCCATCCGCACGCGGTGCGCGATTTCATGCGCCGCGACATAGTCCAGCACATCGGGCGGGGCCAGGATCAACCGCCAAGAATACATCAGATCCCCCTGCGACGAACATGACCCCCAGCGCGAGCGGGTGTCGCGCAGGGTCAGGCGGCCATACCCGACCCCCAGCGTCGCGGCATGGCGATCCGATGCCGCCGCCAGCCGGTCGCGCGCCACCTGCCTCAGATAGCCTTCGACACGCGCACCGGTTTGCCCGCCGGCAGGCACGTGCAGCACCGCATCGCCCAGCCGAACGCCCCGTCCGCCGTCCGCTTCGATCCGCCGCTCGCGCCCGTCGATGGGCAAAACGGTGCCGGGGCCCACCGTCACCGATACAGGCTGTCCGGCCAGCTGGCGGCGGATCCAGTCTTCCTTCTGGCGCACGAACCCCATGGCTTCGGCCACCGGCACGCGCGGCGGCAGGGTCAGCGTCACCCGACCGTCCAGCCCCGACACCCGCAGCGAGATCCGCCGCGCGCGCGTCGATTTGCGCAACGTGATGCCGATCGGCGGCGTGCCGGGCAGAACCGCCTCTTGCATCTGTTCGTCTCCGGTGGTTGCGCGCGTCACGATATACCTTGCACGTCGCATCGGGCCAGTGCAATCGCACGCGTGGCGGGCTTTGACACGCGCGCCGCGCTGTGGCATGTCGCAGCGATTCAGACGCAGATCCATCACCAGGAAAGGGTATTCCATGCCCAAGGAAGAATGGGGCACCAAGCGGGTGTGCCCGACAACCGGCAAGCGGTTCTACGACCTCGGGAAAGATCCCGTGATCAGCCCCTACACCGGCGAGGTCGTGGTCCTGGACACCGGCAAGGGGTCACGCACCATGCTGGCCGACAAGGCCGACAAGGAATCGGCCAAGAAGGACGTCAACGAAGACGAGGATGTCGTTCTGGACGATGACGACGACAGCAAGGACAACAGCCTTGGTGACGACGTTCTGGAAGACGACGATGACGATGACGTGTCGCTGGACGACATCGCGGATGTCGCATCGGACGACGACTGACCCGGCGTTCCGGCCATTTCCGGCCGGTGCGTCGCCGCGCGAACGGGGTGCGGCAGGGGGCGCGAAAAACAGTGACGACGGCGTCGCTTTTTCGCTTGAACTGCCCCGCCGCATCCCATAAACCGCGCCTGTAACCGTCGCAAGGCGGTCACAACGGGGCCTTAGCTCAGCTGGGAGAGCGCCTGCATGGCATGCAGGAGGTCAGCGGTTCGATCCCGCTAGGCTCCACCAATTCCTTCGTGAAAAGCACCGGTTGGGATTGTTTTTGTCGACAGGGAGTTTTCTCTGCCACATCGACGGGTGCTGGTTTCCCTGAAAAAATCCATGCTGCCTTGATCCACGCCTTTCGGCGTATTGATTGCTTCGCAGCCCTTCTCCTGTCAAACCCGAGGATGGCCGATGGGCGGCCGTTTCTGCGTCGTGACGGGCGGTCCGGGTGCGGGCACGACAAGCCTGATCACCGAGATTGCCCGCTGCGGCTTCCACACAATTCCCGAATCCGGACGCGCGATCATCCGCGAGGAGCTTCTGAGCGGCCGAGACGCGCTCCCTTGGGCGAAACCCATGATCTGCGCCGAACGGATGCTGGAGCGGGACCTGTGCGCCTATGGCGCCGCACAGATGTATCGACCCAGCGGAATCGGCTCAGGGGAGGCCGCTGATCTGAATGTGTCGGCAGGCGTGCGCATGGCAAGCTTTTGATAAGAGCGGCGGTTGTTATAATGGGCCACCCAGTCATCGATGACTTGCAGCGCGTGTTGGATGCTTTCGAAGCGGTGGTGATGGGACTTCAGGCAGCAACCGCATCTATCGGCTCATGGCGAAGAAGGGCTGGCGGTGCGCAAACTGCGCGCCACGCGCAATGCCGCGGGAGCCCGGGCACCGATCCTGGTCGAGGTCCGGGCCAATGCCCGGTGTTCGCTGGATTTCGTGCAAGACCCGCGTGCCTGTGGTTGACGGTTCCGTATCCTGAACGTGACCGACCATGCCGCCCGGGAAAGCCTCGGGGTGCTTCCGCACAGGTCGATCTCGGGCAGAAGGGTGGCGTGGGAACTGACAGCTCTGATCGCGCGCCGCGGAACGCCCTGCATGATTGTCAGCGACAACGGCACCGAAGTGGCAAGCAACGCGATCTCAACCGTCGCTACTGAAGCCTAGATCGAATGGCATTACATCGCGCCGGGCAAACCGATGCAGAACGACTTCGTGGAAGGTTTCAGCGGGCGGGCGCGCGATGAGCGTCTGAACGAGACCACGTTCCGGAACATGGCCCACGTCGGGGCTGTGATCCGGGCATGGGCCGCCGACTTCGACGAAATGCACGCGGGCGCCTGGCGATCAGACACCAGAAGCATTTGTGAAACACCTCACCAACGCAACCCATCGGCGTTCGCGCTCTTCAGCAGCGGTGTGGGCGGGCCTTGCGGCCCGCACCCGGTCAGGCGGATTTTACGTCGATCCTTTTGACACGCGCCTTGGCCTCTTCGGTTTTCGGCAGCGTAACCGTCAGCACGCCGCGCTTGAATTCGGCCTCGGCTTTTTCGGGGTCCACGCCCGGCGGCACCGGGATCATCCGGTGGAAACTGCGCCGCGACTGTGCGGAGAAGCCGTCCTTGTCGGTCTTTTCCGCACGCTCGCCGCGGATCGTCAGCATGTCGTCGGTGACGTTCACCTCGATATCCTTGTCATCGAGGCCCGGCAGATCGACCGAGACCAGCATCGCCGCGTCGGTTTCAGAGACGTCGGTGTGCGGGCCGCCCGCCGTCAGGCTTCCGGCGAACGGGTTGTCGAAACGCCCCCAGAAATCCTCGAATACGCTGTTCAGGTCGCGCTGCAGGGATATGAGGGGATTGTCGTCGTTCCCTCTGCGCTCGCTCACCCGGTTGCGGTCCCGAGCCCAAGGAATGAGATCACTGAATGCCATTGTCGTTTCCTCCTTTCTACGCGCGGGCCATGGCCGCTCATGCGGCCTTGACCTTGATCTGTTTCGGCTTGGCGGCCTCGCTCTTTTTCAGGGTCAGCGTCAGCACGCCATCGCGGTGCACGGCGTCGATCGCACCTGCGTCGATCGTATCGGGCAGGCTGAACGCGCGCTCGAACGTGCCCGGCGCGTATTCGGCGTAGATGCGCCGATATCCTTCGGGGGCGGGTGCGTTGAACGTGCCGCGCACAGTGAGCGCGCGGTTCTCGAGCGAGACATCGACACTGTCGGGGGTGACACCCGGCATGTCGATGACCACCGTCACCATGTCGCCCTTCTCGAATATGTCCGTTGCGGGGCGGAAGATCGGGCCGCTGTCGCGGGTGTTCTCGCTGTCGGTCCTGGCCACATCACCGCCGGTTCTTGTAACTTCGTTTGTCATTGCCTCTGCTCCTCTTTGCAGCTGGGTCAGATTGCCTTGACCTTGATCTTGCGGGGCCGTTCGGCGTCGGGTCGGCCCATCTCGATCTCGAGGATGCCATTCTTCGCCCGCGCCTCGACCTTGTCGGGATCGACGCGCAGCGGCAGACGGATGCTGCGCGAAAATTCGCCAAGGGGGCGCTCGCGGCGGTGCCAGGCGGCATCCTTGTCGTCGGTCGTGGCTTTGCGTGTGCCTGCGATGATCAGGGTGTTCTCGCGCACCGTCAGGTCGATATCGTCCTGCGCGACGCCCGGCATTTCGGCGGTGACGACCACGCTGTCATCGCCCAGCCACATGTTGACGGGCGGCCAGTTGCCGGTCCGGGCGTCGCGCGCACCGGTATCGAACATGCGGTTCATCTGCGATTGCAGTTGCCGCAACTCGGCGAAGGGGTCCCACTGGGCGGGGGACAATCCATGACTCAACATCGTTTCCTCCTCTTGTGGTCACAACATCGGGCATCCGCATCGGGGCGGCCGAGCGGTCTTCGTGCGGGATGTCGCGAAGGGAGGGGGTCGGAGACGACCCGGCACGAAGACGCATGGCGGCCACGTGTGTCGAGACGCAAGGTCGCAAACCGTACCTTGCGGTCGATGACGGGGAGAACGCGTTGCACCATGCACCCGCATTCGATCGCACCAGCATCTTCGGGGACCCTTGCAGCGGCATCCCGCATACAACCAGCTGGGAATGGTTGAAAATCTTGTCAAGAGGGTAGTTATGATTTTATTGTGAGAACGTGAAACGGCACGGCGGGGGCGGCGATGGACAAGAAGGCACAGATCAATTTCTGGTATGTCCTGCTGGCGGTCTTCGGCATCGTGCTGCTGCGCGATCTCTGGGTGGAAAGCCAGACGATCGAGGCGATCCCCTACAGCCAGTTCGAGACCTATCTCGACAACGGCGAGATTGCCGAGATCTTGGTGGGCACCGACACGATCCGCGGCACCTTCAAGGAGGCGCAGGATGGCAAGACGGGTTTCGTGACCACGACGGTGCCGCCGGACATGGCGGCGCGGCTGGAGGGGCGCGACGTCACCTTCACCGGCGCTGTCGAGAATACATGGTTCACGACCCTTTTGTCCTGGGTGCTTCCGGCGCTGATCTTCGTCGGCATCTGGGTCTTCTTCATCCGCAAGTTCACCGAAAGACAGGGGATGGGCGGGTTCATGTCCATCGGCAAGAGCCGCGCCAAAGTCTATGTCGAAAGCGACACCAAGGTCAGTTTCGATGACGTGGCCGGCGTCGACGAGGCCAAGCAGGAACTGGAGGAGATCGTCGAGTTCCTGAAAGATCCCGACGGCTATGGCGGTCTTGGCGCGCGGATGCCCAAGGGTGTGCTGCTGGTCGGACCGCCCGGTACCGGCAAGACGCTGCTGGCGCGTGCCGTGGCGGGCGAGGCGGGTGTGCCGTTCTATTCGATTTCCGGTTCGGAATTCGTGGAAATGTTCGTGGGTGTTGGCGCGGCCCGCGTGCGTGATTTGTTCGAACAGGCCCGCAAGTCCGCACCCGCCATCATCTTTGTCGATGAACTGGATGCACTTGGCCGCTCGCGCAGCGCAGGCCAGCAACCCGGTGGCCATGACGAACGCGAACAGACGCTGAACCAGCTGCTGACCGAACTGGACGGGTTCGATCCCTCGGAAGGCGTGGTGCTGCTGGCCGCGACCAACCGCCCCGAAATCCTCGACCCTGCGCTGTTGCGCGCGGGCCGCTTCGACCGGCACGTTCTGGTGGATCGCCCCGACCGGGTCGGGCGGGTGCAGATCCTCAACGTTCATGCGAAGAAGATCAAGATGGCCGACAACGTCGACCCCGACCAGATCGCGGCGCTGACCACCGGATTTTCCGGTGCCGATCTGGCAAACTTGGTCAACGAGGCGGCGCTGATGGCCACACGGCGGCGCGCCGACAAGGTCGAGATGAAGGATTTCACACAGGCGGTCGAGCGCATCGTCGCCGGGCTGGAGAAGAAGAACCGCCGCCTGAACGAACGCGAACGCGAGATCGTCGCGCATCACGAGATGGGCCATGCCATCGTCGGCATGGCGCTGCCCGGCGTGGACGAGGTGCACAAGGTCTCGATCATCCCGCGCGGGATCGGCGCGCTTGGCTATACGATCCAACGGCCCACCGAGGACCGTTACCTGATGACCCGCAAAGAGCTTGAGAACAAGATCGCGGTGTTGCTGGGCGGGCGTGCGGCAGAAAAGATCATCTATGGCCATCTGTCCACCGGCGCCTCCGACGATCTGGCGCGCGCCACCGATATCGCCCGCTCGATGGTGGCGCGGTATGGCATGGACGACGATCTTGGCCATGTCAGCTATGACAGCGAGCGCCCGAATTTCCTGGGCACCACGGACGAGGGGTCGTGGCTGACACGGCGTTACAGCGATGCCGCCGCCGAGCGGATGGACCACGCGGTAAAGGGCGTGATCGACAGCATTTTCGAGCGCACCATGACATTGCTCGATGAAAACCGTGCGCTGTTGGAAAAATCCGCCGCCGACCTGTTGGAGCGTGAAACGCTGGAGGATGCCGATCTGAAGCGCATCGCCGCCGAAGTCGTGCGACCCGCCGAAGCGGCCTGAGCAGCGGTGCGTCACCGATGCGCCGCTTTACCGCCAAGGCAAAGTGGCATCGCGTAATCCCAATGCATTCGGTGGGTGGGCTTCGTGCCTCGTGCCCCCCACGACCGGCCCCCCGTCGTGTTGATGCCGATCTTGACTTGTCCGACCGATTGCCTGTCCCATCCCCGGGGCGCCCGGCGATCACGCGACCGGGCTGCGACATCGATCCTGAGGAGGAGGAAAAGATGGGTGAGGTTGATCAATCTGCGACAACGCAGGCAGAACGCTGGGTGACATCCTTCGCGGATGCGCTGGAGCGGGGTGATGTCGCGGCGGTGACGGCGTTGTTCGGAGACGAGTGTTACTGGCGCGATCTTGTGACGTTCACCTGGAACATCGCCACCTTCGAAGGCCGCGATGCGATTGCCGACATGTTGCGCGACACCCTGAACGCCACCGCGCCCACCGACTGGAACGTCAGCGAGGCGGAAACCGACGCGGACGGCACGGTATCGGCGTGGCTGACGTTTCAGACCGCCACGGCCCGCGGCGAGGGCCATGTGCGGTTGCGCGACGGGCGTGCGCGAACGCTTCTGACGGCGATGAGCGAATTGAAGGACCACGAGGAGCGGCGCGGCCCCCGGCGCCCCAAGGGCGTCAGCCACGGCGTTCACGCGGGGCGCAAGACGTGGTCGGAAACCCGCGAGGCGGAAGCCCGCGACCTGGGATACCGGACCCAGCCCTATGTGGTGATCATCGGTGGCGGGCAGGGTGGGCTGGCCCTGGGCGCCCGGTTGCGCCAGATGGATGTTCCGACGATCATCATCGAGAAGAACGCCCGCGCCGGCGACAGTTGGCGCAATCGCTATCGTTCGCTCTGCCTGCATGATCCGGTCTGGTATGACCACATGCCTTACCTGCCGTTCCCCGACAACTGGCCGGTCTTCACCCCCAAGGACAAGATCGGCGATTGGCTGGAAATGTATGCCAAGGTCATGGAGCTGAACCTCTGGACCTCGACCGAGGCGCTGGGCGCCAGTTACGACGACGCATCGGGCGAATGGACCCTGCGCGTGCGCCGGGACGGCGAAGAGGTGACGTTGAACCCGCGCCATCTGGTGCTGGCCACCGGGCTTTCGGGGATGCCCAACATTCCCGATTTTCCGGGGCGCGCGCGTTTCAGGGGCACGCAGATCCATTCCAGCGCCCACAAGGGCGGCACCGGTTGGGAGGGGAAGAAGGCGGTCGTCATCGGATCGAACAATTCGGCCCACGACATTTGCGCCGAACTCTGGGAACACGGCGCGGATGTCACGATGGTTCAGCGGTCTTCGACCCTTGTAATCCGCAGCGAAACCCTGGTCGATCTGGCCATGAAGGATCTTTACAGCGAAGAGGCGCTGGCCGCCGGAATCACGACCGACAGGGCGGACATGACATTTGCGTCGCTTCCCTATGCGCTGACGGCCGGGGCGCAGACGCCGATCTATGACAAGGCGAAAGAGCGCGACGCCGACTTCTACAAGCGGCTGGATGCGGCGGGGTTCAAGCTGGATTTCGGCGAGGACGACTCGGGTCTGCTGCTCAAGTATCTGCGGCGCGGGTCGGGGTATTACATCGACGTCGGCGCCTCGGAACTGGTCGCCGAGGGCAAGATCAAGGTCCGCCAGGGGCAGGTGTCCGAGCTGACGGAAACCGGCGTGAAGCTTGAGGACGGCACCGAACTGCCCGCCGACCTGGTCGTTTACGCCACGGGATACGGCCCGATGAACGGCTGGGCCGCGCAACTGATCAGCCAGGAGGTCGCCGACAAGGTCGGCAAGTGCTGGGGCCTCGGATCAGGGACCACAAAGGATCCGGGGCCATGGGAGGGCGAGCTGCGCAACATGTGGAAGCCCACCGCACAGGACGGCTTGTGGTTTCACGGCGGCAACCTGCACCAGTCGCGTCATTATTCCCACTACCTTGCGCTGCAACTGAAGGCGCGGATGGAGGGGATCGATACGCCGGTGACGGGCCGCCAGCCGGTGCACCACCTGGCGTGACCCGGGCAAATTCGACATGGACGAGAAAGGATGATCCCTTCATGAGCACACCGAAGGAACAACTGAACGCCGCCAAGCTGCGCATGGGGAGTTTCGCAAAGGCGACCCCCGACATGATGACCGCCTTCTCGAAGGTGTCCCGGGTCGCCACCCAGGCGGGCGCCTTTGACACCGGCCAGCGCGAATTGATCGCGGTGGCCCTGTCGGTGGCGAAGGGGTGTGACGATTGCATCCTCTATCATGTCGATGCGGCCAAGCGTCAGGGCGCCAGCCGTGACGCGCTGATCGAAGTGCTGGAAATCGCGGTGGAAATGGGCGGCGGCCCGGCGGTCATGTATGCCGGTCGCGCCCTGAACGCCTGGAATGAACTTTAGGGCGAACGACCCTGCCGCGCCGAATTGTCGGCGCGGTCGGATCATGCGGCGCCGATGCGCAACAGGTCGTGGATGTGCAGGATCCCCAGGGGCTTGCGATCTTCGCCCACCACCAGCAGCACGGAAATCTTGCGCGCGTTCAGAATGGCCAGCGCCTCGGCCGCCAGGGTGGCTGGGCCGATGGTGACGGGGTCTTTCGTTGCGACCTCGCCGGCCGAGCGGTTCATCAGGTCGGCCATGTTCCGGCGCAGATCGCCATCGGTCACGATCCCGGCCAGGGTGCCATCGGCGGCCACAACGGCCGCGATGCCGAACCCCTTTGACGTCATCTCGATCAGGGTGTCGCCCATGGCCATCCCGGGCGCCACCAGCGGCAGATCGGCGGGCCCGTGCATCAGCCGGTCGACCCGCGTCATCTGTGCGCCCAGCTTGCCGCCGGGGTGAAAGTCGTGGAACCGGTCGGCGGCAAAGCCCCGCGCCTCCATCAGGGAAATCGCCAACGCGTCGCCAAGGGCCAGGGCCATGGTGGTCGATGTCGTGGGCGCCATGCCGATGGGGCAGGCTTCGGGCGCGTCGGGCAGCAACAGGCACAGATCGGCGGCCAGCATCAGGGTGCTGTTCGCACGCCCCGACACCGCGATCAGCGGGATCGAAAAGCGCCGCGTGAAGGTGATGATATCGCCCAGTTCCGATGTCTCGCCCGAGTTCGAGATCAGCAGGCAGGCATCGTCGGGGTCGATCATGCCCAGATCGCCGTGGCTGGCCTCGGACGGATGGACGAACATCGCGGGCGTGCCGGTCGAGGCCAGGGTCGCCGCGATCTTGCGCGCGACATGTCCCGATTTGCCGATCCCCGACACGATCACCCGCCCGGTCAGCTTGATGATCCGCGCGACGACACGCTCGAAATCGGGCGGCAGGTCGTCGGCCAGGCGGTTCAGCGCCGCGGCCTCGGTGTGCAGGACACGGGCGGCGATGGTGCGGGCGTCGGGGTTGGGCAGGGGCATCGGCATACTCTGGACGGTTCGGGTCCGACAGCGTCTAGCCGGTCTTTCCCGGCGATCAAAGCGCGGAATGACTTGCCCTTTCGCGCTGTCTGGGGTGGTATGGGCATCGGACCAATCAGCACACCAAACAGGAGAGAGCGCATGACAGACAGCAGATCGGTGGCGGTCTTCGGCCTGGGTTCCATGGGGTACGGAATGGCGCAATCGGTGTTGCGCGCCGGACACCGGACGCACGGCTTCGATATCGCGCCGGCGCAGGTCGAACGCTTCCAGGCCGAAGGCGGTGAACCCGGTGCGCTGGACGATATCGCCGGCGCTCTGGACGCGGTCGTCGTGGTCGTGCTGAACGCGGCGCAAACCGAAGAGGTGCTGTTCGGCGATTCGGGCATCGTGGCGCAGCTGAAACCCGGTGCCGTCGTCATGGCCTGCGCCACCGTTCCGCCCGATTTTGCCCGCGCCATGGCGGCGCGCTGCGCCGAAACCGGTGTTCTGTATCTGGATGCGCCGATCTCGGGCGGCTCGGCCAAGGCCGCGTCGGGGGATTTGTCGATCATGGCGTCGGGAACGCCCGAGACCTTTGCCGCCGCGCGCCCGGTGCTGGATGCCTGCGCCGCCACCGTGTTCGAACTGGGCGACGAGGCGGGCGCGGGATCGGCCATGAAGGCGGTGAACCAGCTTCTGGCGGGGGTCCACATCGCCGCCATGGCCGAGGCGCTGACCTTCGGCATGACCCAGGGCGTCACACCCGAGAAATTCCTCGAGGTGATCCCGAAATGCGCGGGGACCTCGTGGATGCTGGAAAACCGCGCGCCCCATATTGCATCGGGCGATTACACCCCTCATTCGTCGGTCGATATCTGGCCCAAGGATCTGGGCATCGTCTTGGATATCGCCAAGGGGGCGAAATTCGGTGCGCCCGTGACCGCCGCCGCGCTGCAACAGTTCCTTGCGGCATCCGGGTCCGGATTGGGGCGCGAGGATGACGCCGCTGTCGCGAAAGTTTACGCCCGCAATGCCGGGATCACGCTGCCGGGAGGGAAATGATGCTGTTGGGTTGTATTGGCGATGATTTCACCGGCTCGTCCGACCTGGCCAACACGCTGGCCAAGCAGGGCATGAAGGTGGTGCAATACACCGGCGTGCCGTCCGGACCCGCCGATGATGATGTGGAAGCGGGGGTCGTCGCGCTGAAATCGCGGTCGATCGACCCGAAAGAAGCGGTGCGCCTGTCGCTGGAAGCGCTGGAATGGTTGCAGGCCCAGGGGTGCGAGCAGTTCTTCTTCAAGTATTGCTCGACCTTCGATTCCACCGCCGAAGGCAACATCGGTCCGGTGGCCGAGGCACTGGCCGAACGTCTGGATGCGCACAAGGTCATCGTCTGCCCGGCTTTTCCCGGCACCGGGCGGTCGATCTATCAGGGGCATCTGTTCGTCAAGGACAAGCTGCTGAGCGAATCCGGCATGGAAAACCATCCCCTGACCCCAATGACCGACCCCGACATCCGCCGCTGGCTGGCGCCCCAGACGTCGCTGGCGGTGGGCCACGTCAGCGCTGAATCGGTGTTCGCGGGGGCCGATGCCATCCGCGCCGCGATGGAGGCCGAAGACAACGCAGGCAAGCGCCTGCTGGTGGTGGATGCCCTGCGCGACGCCGATCTGATGGAAATCGGCGCAGCGGCCGATGGCCTGTCGCTGATCACCGGAGGCTCGGGCGTGGCGCTGGGCCTGCCGGCCAATTTCGAACGCCGCGGCAAGATAGGCGGGGCAGGGGCGGCATGGACACCGCAGCCCGGCCGCTGCATCGCGCTGTCGGGGTCGTGTTCCAACGCGACGCGGGCCCAGGTGAAAAAGCACGCCGAGACCAATCCGACGTTCGAGATCGTCGCCGAAGAAGTCATCAACGGCACCACGACACCCGAGACGGTGGCGCAGTGGCTGACGTCGCAGGACGGCATTCCGCTGGCCTATTCCTCGGCGGATCCGGCTGTCGTCAAGCGGGTGCAGGAACAGTTCGGTCGTGAAAAATCCGCCGAGGCGATCGAGGGGTTGTTCGCGGCCACGGCACAGCTTTGCCGCGCCATGGGCGTGGGTGCGATCCTGACGGCGGGCGGCGAAACCTCGGGCGCCGTGGTCGAGGGGCTGAAGCTGGAACGGCTTGAAATCGGGCCGGAAATCGACCCAGGCGTGCCGGCGTTGCGCGCCGGTCCGGATCTGGTCATCGCCCTGAAATCAGGCAATTTCGGCGGCGAGGATTACTTCGTCAAGGCCGCCGCCATCCTGACGGGCGCGCCATGACGGACACCGCGCTGCGCGAGCAGATCTGCCTGTTGGCGAAATCCATGTTCGATCGCGGGCTGACTGGGGGCAGCACGGGCAACATTTCGGCCCGGACCGACGATGGCGGCTTGCTGGTTTCGCCCACGGGCACCAGTTTCGGCCGGCTCGATCCCGGCCGGTTGTCGCGGTTCGACGCCAAGGGCACATTGATCGACGGCGATCCGCCCACCAAAGAGATGCCGCTGCACGCGGCGTTCTATGACACGCGCAGCACGGCCGGGGCCGTCGTGCATCTGCATTCCTGTCACTCGGTCGCGTGGTCGATGATGCCGGGTGTCGATAAAGACAACTTTCTGCCCCCGATGACGCCCTATGCGATCATGAAGATGGGAAAAGTGAAACTTCTGCCGTTTTTCCGCCCGGGTGATCCGGCCATGGGCGACGCCGTGCGCGGCCTCGCCGGCAAGCGGTCTGCCGTGATGCTGGCCAATCACGGGCCGGTTGTGGCCGGCAAGGATGTCGAAGCCGCGTGCAACGCCATCGAAGAGCTTGAGGATACGGCCCGTCTGGCGATCTTGATGCGCGGGTTCTCTCCGACCATGCTGAGCGATGAACAGGTCACCGATCTGGTGACACATTTTGATGTGGAGTGGGACGATTGACCAAACTATCCGCGAACCTGGGGTTTCTTTGGGCTGACCTGCCCTTGCCCGATGCCATCCGTGCCGCCAAGGCCCATGGGTTCGACGCCGTGGAATGCCATTGGCCCTATGATGTGCCCACGGCCGATGTGATCGCGGCATTGGAAGAAACCGGGCTTTCGATGCTGGGCCTGAACACCAGCCGTGGCGATGTCGCTGGCGGCGAAAACGGACTCTCCGCGCTTCCGCGGCGCGAGAAGGACGCAAGGAAAGCCATTGATCAGGCTGTGGAATATGCAAAAGCCATAGGATGCGGCAAGATCCACGTCATGGCGGGTTTTACCAGCGATCTGTCGGCCCATGCCACGTTCGTCGACAACCTGCGGTATGCGTGCCGGGCGGCGGCCCCCCATGGCATCTCGATCCTGATCGAACCCCTGAACCGGTATGACGCGCCGGGATATTTCCTGAAGACCACTGCCCAGGCGCGCGCCATCATTGAAGAGGTGGACGAGACGAACCTGGCCCTGATGTTCGATTGCTATCATGTGCAACTGACCGAAGGTGACCTGTCGCATCGGCTGGAACAGAACCTGGATATCATCGGCCATATCCAGTTCGCCGGTGTTCCGGCGCGGGGCCGTCCGGACGTGGGCGAGATCAACTTTTCCCATGTGTTCGACCATATCGCGTCGTTGGGCTATACCGCCCCGCTGGGTGCCGAATACAAGCCCGGCGGCCCGACCGAACCCACGCTGGACTGGATGACGTCGCTCTCTTGATCGGGTGGTGACGCAACGCCGAATTGTTGCAAAAGTGCGATTGATATGCGCCATCGGGGGCGCCTGCGAACCAAAAATGATCGATAAGTGCTGCCGTGTGTCGGCTGTCGTGAAGGATTGAAACGGATGGCCGAGCTTGTTCTTTTTTTCGTGGCGGGAATCGTGGGGGGTATCGTGAACGCCGCGGCGGGCGGCGCCAAGCTGTTCGTGTTCCCCATGCTGTTGGCCGCTGGCTTGCCGCCATTGGCCGCCAACGCCACCGGGGCGGTGGCGATGTGGCCGGCCCAGATCGCGGCTGTCTGGGTCAATCGCAAGGGAATGTTCAGCGATCCCCGCGCCTTGGTCCGCCAGATGGCGCCGGCGCTGGTCGGTGCGTTTTTCGGGGCGATCGCCCTGATCTTTTCGTCGGAAAAGGCCTTTCTGGCCGTTATTCCCTTGTTGTTGTTGCTGGCGGTGGGCGCCATTGTCCTTGGCCGCCAGTTGACGGTCCTGATGCAGCGCGCGTTTCCCGGCGGGCGTCTTCAGAAAGCGTCGGACGTGCTGATGTTCGCCGTGGGTTTTTACGGCGGCTATTTCGGTGCGGGCCTTGGTTTCATGCTGATCGCCGTGCTGTCGGTTGCCGGGGGTCTGACCTTGCAGCGGGCCAACGGCATGAAGAACCTGATCGCCTTCTTCATCTATTCCGTCGCCGTTGTCCCGCTGAGCCTGTCGGGACTTGTCGATTGGCGCGCCGCGGGCACCGTGCTGATCGGCGGGCTGATCGGCGGCTTTCTGGGCGGTCACCTGATCCAGTATGTGCCGGAAAAGCCCATGCGATACGGCATTGCCGGGCTGGGGCTGGTGCTGGTGATTTCGTTTCTGTTCACCTGACCTTAATTCTGGCGCGGCAGGCTCGGAAGCGCCGTCAATCCAGAAGCGCCAGCGCTTCGACAAACCGGCCGGTATCGACGTTGCCGCCCGAGGCCACAGCGATCACGTCGGATCCCATGTCGTCGCTGCCCCGAAACAGCGCGGCCGCCAGGGCGACGGCCCCTCCCGGCTCCAGCACGATCCTCAGATGGGCGAAGGCCAGCGCCATGGCGCGCAGCGCCTCATGGTCGGACACAGCCATCCCCGCCCCGCACAGCCGTTGCAGGATCGGAAACGTCAGGTTGCCGGGCTGCGGCGTGATGATTGCGTCACAGATGCTGCCGGTCAGGGCGGGGTTGCGTTCGATGCGCCCGGAGGAAAGTGAGCGGGCGACATCGTCAAAGCCTTCGGGTTCGACCGTGCGGACCGTCATGTCAGGCGCGAGATTCTCCAAGGCTGTGGCAATCCCCGCCGTCAGCCCGCCACCGCCGCAACAGACCAGAACCTGGGCGGCGCCGATACCGATCGCATCCGCTTGCGCGGCGATTTCCAGTCCGACGGTGCCCTGGCCGGCGATGACCTCCGGGTCGTCGAAAGGTTTGATCAAGGTCAGACCGCGCGACGTGGCCAGTTCGGCGCCAATGGCGTCGCGGTCCTCGGTTGCCCGATCGTACAGGATCACCTCGCCGCCCAACGCGCGTGTGTTGGCGATCTTCACCGAGGGCGCATCGGATGGCATGACGATGACCGCCGGCGTGTCCATCAGGCGGGCGGCGCGGGCGACCCCCTGGGCATGGTTTCCCGATGAAAAGGCGATGACGCCGGCGGCGCGCTGCTGCGGCGTCAGGGCCGAAACCGCCGCCCAGCCGCCGCGTGCCTTGAAACTGCCGGTGTGTTGCAGGTTCTCGGCCTTGATCCAGACCCGCCGACCGGCGATTTCGTCCAGGAAAGGCGATGACAGAAGCGGGGTTTCGCGAATGTGGCCGCGGGCGCGGGCGGCGGCGGCGTGAATGCGTTCGATGTTCATAGGCGGCGGGTCCAATCCTGCAATGCGCGCACGGCTTCGGGCTCATCGAGAAACGGGATGTGCCCGCGATCCGGCACCTCGGCGAAGATCATGTCGGGCCGGCGACGGCGCATTTCCTCGGCCGTCTCGCGGCTGAGCAGGTCCGAATTCGCGCCCCGGATCAAGGCCAGCGGCAGGCCCGCCGTCGCGTCGAACAATGGCCACATGTCGGGAATCGGCTGGGGCTGGCCTGTGCGAAAGGCGTTGGCCATGGCGGTGTCATAGTTCAACGCCAACCCCTCGGATGTGGCGATGAAATGCTTGCGTGCCTCTTCGGCCCACCGCTCGTCCGGCACGTTGGCAAAGCCCGACATGCGTTCGCCCATCAGCGCCGCCGCCTCGGCATGCGTGCGCGCCGCGGGGGTGCGCCCGATGTATCCCTGGATCGCTTTCAGGCCCTCGGGATCTATTTCCGGCCCGATGTCGTTCAGGGCGATGCCGAGCAGGCGGTCGTGGTGCGACGCCGCCAGCATCAGGGCCACCAGACCGCCCCGCGACGTGCCCAGAATCCCCGTTCTCCGAAGGCCGAGATGATCCAGCAATTCGACCGTATCGCGTGCTTCGACAGGCAATACATATGTGGCCGGGTCGGTGTGGCCGGATTTTCCGCGCCCGCGGAAATCAAGCCGGATCAACCGGTTGTCCGAGAGGTATGGCGCAACGTAATCGAAATCGGTGCCATTGCGGGTCAACCCGGGCAGGCACAGGATCGGCGTGCCCGCTCCGCTGTCGGTATAATGAAGCGACACGCCGTCGGAGGTCGTGAAACTGGGCATCAGGCGGCAAGCTCCGGAATTTCGGTCAGGTCTTTCAGGATCGTGCCGGGGCGGGCGGACAGCCGGTCGGTCGGCTCGCCTGCGCGGTTGACCCAAACGGTCGCAAATCCGTAGTGCGCCGCCGATGCCACGTCCCAGCCGTTGGAGGATACGAACAGGACATCCGCCGGCACACAGCCGAACCGGGCGCCCACCAGGTCATAGACGCGGCGGTCGGGCTTGAACACGCCCACCGATTCGACTGACAATGTGTCATCCAGCAAATCACCGATCCCGGCCGATGAGACGGCGGCTGCCAGCATGTCGGGCGTGCCGTTGGACAGGATCGCGGTCGTTTTCCCCGCCGCCTTCAATCGGCCCAGCATCTTGGGAACCTCGGGAAAGGCATCGAGTTCGCGGTAAAGCGCCAGAAGCCGGTCGCGCAGGGCGGGATCGGTCAGATCGGCCTGTTCCAGCGCCCAGTCCAGGCCGTCTTGTGTGACCTGCCAGAAATCGCGATGATCGCCGGTGACGGCCCGCAACCAACTGTATTCCAACTGTTTGCGCCGCCACGTGGCCGCCAGATCCTGCCACGTTCCGGCCAGCGCTTCGTATCCAGGTTCGGCGGCTGCGCGCCGGGCCGCGGCGCTGACGTCGAACAGCGTGCCATAGGCGTCGAAGATGCAGGTGGCGATCGTCATCACGCGCTCCGCTTGTTGCTTTTTGCATTTGTGGCACAAGCCGTCAGCGGTGGAAAGGCGGGCCGGTTTGCCCCGGTTTTCGTGGCGCGCACCGGTTTTTTTCGGCGTTTGGGGTTGGGGTTTACATTCGGAACCCCATTTGAAACCCTCACGACCGACTTGGCGGCTCAATTCGGAGCCGCAGCAAAGATCGAAAGGATATATACGATGGCACAGGCCAAAGCAGGCGATACCGTAAAGATGCATTACACCGGCTCGCTCGCGGACGGTTCGGTTTTCGACAGTTCGCAAGGGCGTGACCCGCTGGAGTTTCAGCTGGGGTCCGGTCAGATTATCCCCGGTCTCGATGCAGCCGTTCAGGGCATGGCCGAGGGTGAGGAAAAGACCGTGACCATCCCCGCCAACGACGCTTACGGCGATCACCAGGCCGAGCGTGTCCAGGCGGTTCCGCGCGCCCAGTTCCCCGACCACATCCCGACCGAAGTCGGCACCCAACTGCAGGTTCAGACCCCCGACGGTCAGGCGATGCCGGTTGTCGTGGCCGAGGTCACCGACGAGGAAGTCACCTTGGACGCCAACCATCCGCTGGCCGGCAAGGACTTGACCTTCGCGGTCGAAATTGTCGGGATTTCCTGATTTATTACCGGCATTTTGCGGGATTTGTCCTGTAAAATGTCGGAAATCTGAAAGTTCTATCCGCCCGTCACAGGGCGGGTAACGGGCAGGACGGCCCCTGAAAACAGCGCGTGCAGGGTTTTCAGGTGGCCGTCCACCCGCGCCGGGCGCGTGCTGTCCGAGGTCATGACCACCGTCAGCTGGCGCTGGGGCACGACATAGACCATCTGGCCGCCATACCCTCTGGCATAGTTCACGCGCACGCCGTCAACGTCCCACAGGAACCACGACAACCCGTATTGATGGTTCGGCACGTCCGCCATCGTGCGCGGCTCCCAGCTTTGCGCGATCCAATCGGGAGAAGTCAGGCGTTCGTTCTGCCACATGCCGTCCTGCCGATAGGCCTCGCCATAGCGCATCAGACCCATGGGCGACACGCGCATGTCATTGCCGCCCAGGTAATTGCCCTGCGGATCCTTCGTCCACGGATCAAGGCGCAGGTCCAGCGGGCCGCCGATCCGTTCATTCGCCAGTTGCCACAGATCCATGCCGGCCGCATTGGCCAATGCGGTGCCCAGGATATGGGTGTTGGCCGTCGAATACAGCCGGACCGTGCCCGGATCGGCCTGCATCGGGGCGGCAAACGCCTGATAGATCCAGTGATCGCCAGCGGTCCACGCGCCATAGGTCGATCCGGCAAACGGCGTCAGCCCCGATTGCATGGCCAGCAGGTGTTCGAACGTGATGGTCCGCACCCGCTTGTCCGCGCGCCGCGGGATGGTGCGTTTCAGGAACGGGGCGACGGGCGTGTCGATGCCGTCGATCTCACCACGCTCCACTGCTGCGCCCGCCAAGGTCGAGACCAGCGATTTGGAGACGGATTTGACATTCACCGGCGTGTCCAGCGACGGACCACGAAACGCCTCGGCGGCGTGAACCTCGCCTTTCCAGGCAATGACGATGCTGTGCAGTTGGTTGATGTGACGGGCCAGGGTCAGGGCCGGCGCAAACCCTTCGTCCAGCGCAAGGGCAGGGCGCGCGAACGCCCCCGCCAACAGGCCGAGGGCGTGGCGGCGCGTCAGCCCGCGCATCAGAGGTTTTCGGGCTGCGGCATCCCCAGAACGTGATAGCCACCGTCGACACGGATGATCTCGCCGGTCGTGCAGGCCCCCGCGTCGGACGCCAGATAGACGGCGGTGCCGCCCACCGCCGCTAGGGTGGCGTTGGCGCGCAGTGGGGCGTTCGCCTCGGTCTGGCGGAACGTCTTGCGCGCGCCGCCGATGGCGGCCCCGGCCAGGGTTTTCATCGGGCCGGGCGACACGGCGTTGACCCGGATACCGTCAGGCCCAAGGTCATTCGCCAAATAACGCACCGCCGATTCCAGCGCCGCCTTGGCCACGCCCATCACGTTGTAGAACGGTGTCACCCGGTTCGACCCCTGATAGGTCAGCGTGATCAGCGATCCGCCGTCGGGCATCAGTTCGGACGCGCGCTTGGCCACGTCGATGAAGCTGTAGCACGATATCTGCAACGAATTGGTAAAGTTCGCCCGTGTCGTGTTGGTGAACCGCCCGGTCAGCTCGGCCTTGTCGGAAAACGCGATGGCGTGGACGACGAAATCCAATGTGCCCCATTGCTCCTTGATCCGGGCAAAGGCCGCGTCCATCGATGCGTCGTCCGACACGTCCACATCCAGCAGGAACGACGATCCGACGCTGGCCGCCAGGGGTTCGACACGCTTCCCGAAGGCTTCGCCCTGATAGGAAAACGCCAGTTCCGCCCCCTCGGCCGCCATGGCCGATGCGATGCCCCAGGCGATGGAATTGGCGTTGGCCACCCCCATGATCAGCCCGCGCTTGCCCTTCATCTGCTCGCCCATGTGCGGTTCCTATTCCTTGAATTTCGACAACAGCATCGAGCCGTTGGTGCCCCCGAAACCGAAGCTGTTGGTCATCACGGTGTCCAGCCCCGCATCGTCCACGCGCGCGGTGGCGATCTCGTCCGCCGACAGGGCAGGGTCCAGCGTTTCGACATTGATCGACGGCGCAATGAAATCGTGCTTCAGCATCAGCAGGCAGAAGATGGCTTCAAGGGCGCCGGCCGCCCCCTGTGCATGGCCGGTCATCGACTTGGTCGAGGACACGGGCGGCGTCGATCCCGTGCCGAAGACCCGGCGCACGGCCTCGATCTCGCCCACGTCTCCCACGGGGGTCGATGTGCCGTGGGCATTGATATAGCCGACGCGGCGCCCTTCGGGCAGGGTTTCCAGCGCCAGCCGCATGGCCCGTTCGCCGCCTTCGCCCGAAGGCGCCACCATGTCGTGCCCGTCCGATGTCGCGGCATAGCCCGTGACTTCGGCATAGATCGTCGCACCGCGGGCGCGCGCATGTTCCAGTTCCTCAAGCACGACGATGCCGCCGCCGCCTGAGATTACGAACCCGTCGCGGTTGGCGTCGAAGGCGCGCGATGCCTTTTCGGGCGTGTCGTTGAACTTGGACGACATCGCGCCCATGGCGTCGAACAGGCACGACAGCGTCCAGTCCAGCTCCTCGCCGCCGCCGGCGAACATCACGTCCTGCTTGCCCAGCATGATCTGTTCGGCCGCGTTGCCGATGCAATGCAGCGATGTCGAACAGGCCGAGGTGATGGAATAGTTGATGCCCTTGATCTTGAATGCCGTCGAAAGATTGGCCGAAATCGTCGAGGACATGCATTTGGGCACCGCAAAGGGGCCGATGCGCTTGGTCGCCTCGGTTTTCAGCACCGTCTGGTGTGCCGCGAACATGGCCGAGGTCGACGGCCCGCCGGACCCCGCCACCAGCCCGGTGCGCGGGTTGACGATGTCCGACTCCGCAAGCCCCGCGTCGGCGATGGCCTGTTGCATGGCGATATGGGCATAGGCGGCACCCGGCCCCATGAAGCGCAGCGCGCGCTTGTCGATATGCTCGGCCGGATCGATCTTCAGCGTTCCGGCAACACGTGAGCGAAAGCCGTGTTCGGCCATCTCCGGCGATGCCTCGATCCCCGAGCGGCCCGCCTTCAGCGACGCCAGAACCTCGTCCGCGTTGTTTCCGATGGACGACACGATGCCCAGTCCGGTGACGACGACACGTCTCATGGGCGAACCTCCGGTTTGACACGTCTCATGGCGTTCCTCTCAGCTGCTGGCGGTGGCAAGACCGACCTTCATGTCCTTGACGGCATAGATCTCTTCCCCGTCGGCGACAACCCGGCCGTCGGCCACACCCATCTTCAGGCGCCGGTCGATGACGCGGGTGAAATCGACGTAATAGGTCAGCATCTTGCGGTCCGGCTTGACCATGCCGGTCAGCTTCACCTCGCCCACGCCCAGGGCCATCCCCTGGCCCTGCCAGCCGCGCCAGCCCAGATTGAAACCGGTCAGTTGCCACAGGCCATCCAGGCCCAGACAGCCGGGCATGATCGGGTTGCCGGGAAAGTGGCATTCAAAGAACCAGAGGTCGGGGTGGATGTCGAACTCGGCCACGACATGGCCCTTGCCGTGGGCGCCGCCATCGGCCGAAATGTCGGTGATCCGGTCCATCATCAGCATCGGCGGCAGGGGCAGTTGTGCGTTGCCGGGGCCGAAAAGCTCGCCACGGGCGCATTTCAGCAGGTCGTCCTTGTCGAAACGTGTCGGATAGTCGGCCATCGGGCGTGCCCCTCTCTGGTCGTGGCAATATGGTGGTTGCCTTTACCATTCACGCCACGCGTCCCGCAACACCCCAAAGGTGCGAACGGATTGCAATTGAAAATCGCCCTCGCCGCGCTTTATAAGAAGGTATGGAACAGGCTGAGACGGAAATGACGGATATCGCGCTGGAACGGGGGGCTCAATGGCTGTCCGGGTCCGAGTTGCGGCCGACCAAGCAACGCGTGTCGCTGGCGGCGCTGCTGGTGGGCGACGGCGAAAACCGCCATGTGACGGCCGAAAGCCTGTATGCCGCGTCGCGCCACGCCGGCGAAACGGTATCGCTTGCCACGGTTTACAACACGTTGCGCGCGTTCTGCGATGCCGGGTTGATGCAGGAAGTGACCGTTGACGGAACCAAGTCGTATTTCGACACCCGGATGGACGATCATCCGCATTTTTATTGGGAAGACAGCGCCCGCCTGACCGATGCGCCCGCCGACCAGCTTGAGATTTCGAGCCTGCCCAAGGCACCCGACGGCACCGAAATCGCCAAGGTCGACGTCGTGATCCGGTTGCGCCGCACTTGATCCCGGACCACAGGCGCGGATTGCCGCGCCCGCCGTCAGGGCAGTCCTGTGCCCCGCGCACAAAGCGGAACCGGCGATACACCGATCCGTCTATCGGCGCTTGAACACCAGGTAATGGGGGCGCCTGTTCTCGCGCAGGGCCTTCTGCTCATATCGCGTCGACAGCCAGCCGTCCCAGGGTTCGCGCCAATCCCGTGCGCCTTGCGCCAGCCACTGAAACCCGTGGCGCGGCACCTCCTCCAGCGTCTGGCGGACATAGTCGGGAATATCGGTGGCGACATGGAACAACGCCCCGGGCGCCATGACCCGGGCGAGGGGCGCCAGGTGCTCGGGGGTGACGAAGCGCCGGCGATGGTGGCGCGCCTTCGGCCAGGGATCGGGATACAGCAGATATGCCCGCGTGATCGACGCGTCGGGCATGACGTCGAACAGATCCCGCACGTCACCTGGATGAACGGCGATGTTGTCGGTTCCGGCGGCGCGGATCTTGCCCAGCAGCATCGCCACGCCGTTGATGAACGGCTCGCAGCCGATGATCCCGGTGTCGGGGTTGCGGGCGGCCAGATGCACCAGATGCTCGCCGCCGCCGAAGCCGATTTCCAGCCACAAAGGCCGCCCGCCCAGGATCGCGCCCGGCTCCAGCGGGGTGCGTTCAGGGTTCACGTCCCAGCCCACCGGCCCCGGTGAGAGGGCGGCCAGATCCTCGTCCAGATAGGCCTTCTGGCTGTCGCGCAGGGTCTTGCCCTTGAAGCGGCCATAGAAATTGCGCCACGGGGCGCCCGAAGGATGTCGTCTTTCAGTCATGCCCGCCTGATGCCGTCACGGCGTGCCAAGGTCAATGCGGCCGATGCGGTAATCCGCCCGGCCCCCCTTCTTACCGACCGAAATACTCCCGCGCGGAGCGCTCCCGCACCCTCGGCGGGTGCCGGAGCGTCCGGGATCAGAGCGCGGCCTTCAGCGCATCCACCAGGTCCGTGCGTTCCCAGCTGAATCCGCCGTCCCCATCGGGCGCGCGGCCGAAATGGCCATAGGCGGCGGTGCGGGCATAGATCGGACGGTTCAGCTTCAGATGCTCGCGGATGCCGCGGGGGGTCAGATCGATGATCTTCGGAATTGCGGCCTCGATCGCTTCGGGATCGACCCGTCCTGTGCCGAAGGTATCGGCATAGATCGACAGCGGCCGGGCGACGCCGATGGCATAGGACAGCTGGATCGTGCACTTTTCGGCCAGTCCGGCCGCGACCACGTTCTTGGCCAGATACCGCGCCACATAGGCGGCCGAGCGGTCGACCTTGGTGGGATCCTTGCCGGAAAACGCACCACCGCCGTGGGGGGCTGCGCCGCCATAGGTGTCGACGATGATCTTGCGTCCGGTCAGGCCCGCGTCGCCGTCGGGTCCGCCGATGACGAAGACACCGGTCGGATTGACGTGCCAGACGGTGTCATCGTCGATCCAGCCATCGGGCAGAACCTCGCGGATATAGGGCTCGACGATGGCGCGGATATCGGCGCTGGTCTGGGTCTCGAAGGCGTGCTGGGTCGACAGCACGATGGAACTGACGCCCACCGGCTTGCCATCCTCATAGCGGACTGACAACTGCGACTTGGCGTCGGGGCGCAGGGTGGGTTCGGTGCCGTCCTTCCTGACCTCGGCCAGCCGTTTCAGGATGGCATGGGAATACAGCAGCGGCGCGGGCATCAGTTCGGGCGTCTCGTCGGTGGCAAAGCCGAACATGATTCCCTGGTCGCCGGCGCCTTCGTCCTTGCCCTCGCGGGCATTGACACCTTGGGCGATATGGGCGGACTGGGAATGCAGAAGGTTGGTGATCTCGCAGGTGGCGTGGTGGAACTTGTCCTGCTCGTATCCGATGTCCTTGATGCAGGCGCGGGTGATGTCCTCGATGTTGCCCATCACCTCTTTCAGGCGGGACTTGTCGTTCAATCCGACCTCGCCGCCGATGACGACGCGGTTGGTCGTCGCAAACGTCTCACAGGCGACGCGCGCCTCGGATTCCTCGCTCAGCAACGCGTCCAGCACGGCGTCTGAGATCCGGTCACAGACCTTGTCGGGATGCCCTTCGGAAACGGATTCCGAGGTGAAGGTATAGCTCTTGCGTGTCATGGGGCGTGCTCCGTTGAAAAATCACCCGGTCGCGTCAGGAAGCCGTTGCGGCGGGCATGAGCGGAGCATCTATATCCCGTCCCGGCGAAGATCAATGGCCGCGCGGCGGCGATGCCACCACAGTGCGCCGCACAGCGCGATCAGCAACACCGCCAGCGGCATGTCACCGCTGCGGGCATAGGGCGTCGGCGGCCCGGCCGGCGGCAGGGCGACATCCAGAAATCCGGCCTGGCCCAGCGGCAGATGTGCCACCATGCGGCCGCGATCGTCGATCAGCCCGGAAATGCCGGTATTGGCCACCCGCACCATCGCCAGACCCTGTTCGATCGTACGCATCCGGGCCTGTGCAAGGTGCTGATAAGGCCCGGAAAAAGTGCCGAACCAGGCATCGTTGGTAATCTGGAGCAGCCAGTCGGGGCGCGGGGTGCCGCGCAGATCCTGCGGAAAGATCGCCTCGTAACAGATCAGCGGCAAGGCGTGGCCCAGCGCACCAAAATCGATCAGATGCGGCCCCGGTCCAGCCGAAAACCCGTATCCGTCCCGTGCGGCAAACGAACGCAGGCCGATCAGCCGTGCCAGACCGCCGAACGGGATGTATTCGCCGAACGGAACCAGGTGGTGCTTGTCATAGGTGTCGGTGACGATTCCGTCCTGTCCCAGCACCAGAAGGCTGTTGAACGCTTGCGGCCCCTCCATGCGCTGGGCGCCCACCGCGACCGGGCGGCCGGCGCCCTGGGCGGATATCTCGGCCAGCGCGGGATGGCCCGAGTCGGCAAGGAACGGGATGGCCGTTTCGGGCCAGACGATCAGATCGGGCCGGCCGTCTTCACCGGGCGCCCCGGTGAAATCCAACTGGCGTTCGAAAAAGAACATCGCGCGGTCGGGATCCCACTTTTCGCCTTGCGGCGCGTTCGGCTGAACCACCCGGATCAACGACGCATCTGCATCGGGTTGCGTCACGGGGGTCAGCCGCAGCGCGCCGATGCCGAGCGGCAGCAGCCACAAGGCGATCAGCCCCACCGCACCCGCCCAGTGCCGCCGTTGCGCCACCAGCACGGCCAGCGCCGCGCCCAGCAGCGTCAGCACGCCAAGCGCGAAGGATCCGGTCCAGGCGGCGATCTGCGCGCCGGCGGTTTCGCTCCAGACATATCCGATCAGCGCCCAGGGAAACCCGGTCAGCACATACGAGCGCAGCATCTCTGCCCCGCCAAGGCACACCGCAAAGGCCAGCGCGCGTGACCATCCGGGCCGCGAGATCCGGTGTGCCAGCGCGAAAGCGCCCCCCCAGAACAACGCGAACCCCGTGGCCATGAACACCAGCGCGAAAGGCGCCATCCATCCGGTCGCGGCCAGGTCGATCAGGAATGGCTCGACGATCCAGTGCAGGGTCGTGGCGAAATACCCGGTGCCGATCCACCAGCCCATGATCGCCGCCTGTCGCACGCTCGCGGACCGCGCGAGATGCAGGAAAGCCAGCGCAAAGGCCAGCAGGGACAGCGGCAAAAGCGAGAACGGCACATGCCCCAGGCCCGCGGCGACACCCGTCAGGCAGGCGGCGATCCGCGACCGGCCGACCGCCGCGTCGATCTGTCCGAAAACCACGCCGCCCGTGTCAGCCAATTGATTTCGACTGGCTCGGCGCGACGGCGCCGGGGGTCGGCGCCGGACGCTCGGCCCCGGCCATGCGCACGCGGATCCGCTTGATGCGGCGCGGGTCGGCATCGACGATTTCGAATTGCGGGCCGGCGGGGTGGGGGATCACCTCGCCGCGGGCCGGCACGCGGCCGGTCAGCACGAAGACGACACCGCCCAGCGTGTCGATCTCTTCCTCGTCCTCGGGCTCGACCAGCTTCATGCCGATCTCGTCCTCGAATTCGTCCAGCGGCGTCTTGGCCTGTGCCAGATAAACGCCGGGTTTCTCCTCGGTCCAGTTCTTGCCCTCGGCGATGTCATGCTCGTCCTCGATCTCGCCGATGACCTGTTCGATCAGATCCTCGATGGTGACCAGGCCGTCGACCCCGCCGTATTCGTCGATCACCAGGGCCATGTGCATCCGGTCGTTCTGCATCTTCTGAAGCAGCACGCCGATGGGCATCGACGGCGGCGCATAGATCAGCGGGCGCAGCATCGACTTCAGATCGAACGGGGTTTCCCCCCCGTTGAACCCATGCAACAGCGCGAAGTCCTTGAGGTGGATCATGCCCACGGGATGATCCGGCGTGTCGGCATAGACGGGCAGACGGGTCATGCCGCTGTCGCGGAAAACGCGGACCAGTTCGTCTTTCTCGATGTCCTGCGAGACCGACACGATTTCGACCGTCGGGATCGCCACGTCGTAAACGCGCATCCGTCGCAGGTTCGAAAGGCCCAGGGACTGGGGCGTCGTGCCCCGGTCATCGCCTTCGTCGGCGTCGTTCTCGGATGCGCTGTCGGCGGGGCCGAAGGCTTCGAACAGGCGACCGAAAAATCCACGACTGTTCGGTTGCTCGGTGTCGTCCATGGGGTCGGCCTGCACGTCCCGTGCGGCCAGCCTCGAACTCTCGTCTTCGTCGCCCATCATGCCTTTCCAAAATATCGCGCCTGCAAGAGGCACTTACGTCTACCGCCCGGTGACGGTCGCGTCATCCCCTATATGGGTCGGCGATCCCCAGGGTGGCCAGGATTTCCGTTTCCAGCCGTTCCATCAGATCGCCGTCCGCGTCGTCTTCATGGTCGAACCCCAGAAGATGCAGGGTGCCATGGATCAGAAGATGGGTGACATGGTCGGCGAACGCAACACCGCCGGCCCGTGCTTCTGCAACACAGGTGTCGAATGCGATGGCCAGATCGCCCAGTTCGGGATCCTGCGGATCGGGCAGGGCAGGCATCGCGCCGGGTGCAGCGGCGCCGCGTTCATCCGATGGCCATGACAACACGTTGGTGGCAATCGCCTTGCCGCGGAAAGTGGCGTTCAGCGCCGCGATGCGCGTATCGTCGCAGGCCAGCAGCGACACCTCCCACGATCCGGGCGCCAGGCGCGCCAGCGCCGCGGCGACCGCGCGTTCGGCCAGATCGGCGATGCCGACGTCGTGCCAGCGTTCATCCTCGATCATCGTTTCGACTGTCACGGTATCCCCCGGCGCGGTTTCGTGTTTGATTTCGTGCGCCCATGCCACAAGTTCAAGCCGTAAACACGCCCGAACCGCCGGAGATCTCATTTGCCTTCTGTCGCACGTATCCTGTCCTGCCTTGCCTTCTTCATCGCGCTGTCGCTGGCGCCCGTCCTTTCGGCCAGCGCCCAATCCGCGCCGGACCCCGCGCAGGGGGGCGAACCGGAACGGCTGCGCGTCGGGGTCGAACATCTGCCGCCCTTCGCGGTCAACATGGGCGATGGCGCCAGCCTGGGGTTGGCGATGGACATCTGGCGGTTGGCGGCGGAACGGCTGGATCTCGACTGGACCACCGTCCCGCTTGAGCCGGGAACCGCGACCGATGCGCTGTTGGCGGACCGGATCGACGTGGCGCTGCCGATCAACGCGACACCGGAACGGGCCCAGGCGGTCGACCTGACCCAGCCGATCTATACGGCGACCATGGGCATCGCGACGACTCGCGATCCGCTGCTGAGCAACCTTCTGTTCGCCTTCCTGTCGCTGGAGTTCCTGGCCGTCGTCCTGTGGCTGTCGGCACTTCTGTTCGCGGTCGGCGCGCTGGTCTGGCTGTTCGAGCGCAAGAAGAATCATGAACAGTTCGGCGGCGGTCGCACGCTGGACGGGCTGGGCGACGGGTTCTGGTGGGCCGGCGTCACGCTGACCACCATCGGTTACGGCGACAAGGCGCCGATCACCCTGCCGGGGCGCGCGGTGGCGATGTTGTGGATGCTGGTCGGTCTTGCGGTCAGTTCGGCCCTCACGGCCAGCATCGTCACCCTGACCGACGCCAACCGCGGCGCCCATCTGCCCGAGGATTTCGTCGGGCGCAGCGTCGCGGTGGTCGAGGACAGCACCGCCGAACTCTACCTTGCCGACAAGCGGGCCGAACTGCATCCCTATGTCACGATCGAAGAGGCGCTGCAGGCGCTGGACGCCGGCATCGTCGAGCGGGTCGCCTTCAACGCGCCGGCCCTGCGTGCCGCGATCGATCGGCTGGATTACACCGATCTGCATGTGGTGACGACGCGTTACGATCCGCACTATGTCACAATGGCGCTGCCCGCGGACTCCGGGTTGCGCGCGCCGCTTGACGCAACTGTGCTGGCGATCCTGTCCAGCGAAACGGGCTGGACGCTGATCGACCGCTACCTGCCTGAATGAGACGCGCTCAGCCGTCGGCCTCGTAGGCCTCGATGATCCGCGCCACAAGCGGGTGGCGCACGACGTCCTTGGCGGTGAAGTAGTTGAACGAGATCCGGGGAATGCCGTTCAGCAACCGTTCGGCGTCCTGCAACCCGCTGCCGACGCCGCGCGGCAGGTCGACCTGGGTCCGGTCGCCGGTGACGACCATGCGCGATCCCTGGCCCAGCCGGGTCAGGAACATCTTCATCTGCATGGTCGTGGCGTTCTGCGCCTCGTCCAGCACGACGAAGGCGTTGGACAACGTGCGCCCGCGCATGAAGGCCAGCGGCGCGATCTCGATCCGCTTCTCCTCGATCAGCTTGGCCGCCTGTTTTCCGGGCAGGAAATCGTTCAGCGCGTCATAGAGCGGCTGCATGTAGGGATCGACCTTGTCCTTCATGTCGCCCGGCAGATAGCCTAGCTTTTCACCCGCCTCGACGGCGGGGCGCGACAGGATGATCTTGTCGACGTGGCCTTCGATGAACATGTTCACGCCCACGGCGACGGCCAGATAGGTCTTGCCGGTGCCCGCCGGGCCGATGCCGAAGCACAGCTCGTTGTCGAACAGGCTGCGGACATATGCTTTCTGCGCCTCGGTGCGCGGTTCGACCAGCTTCTTGCGCGTCTTGATCTCGATCAGGCCGCTCTTGAACATCTCGATCTGGTCGCCATCGCGCACGCCCTTCTGCTGGCGCGACGGTCCCATGCGCAGTTCGGCCTCGATGTCGCCGGGTTCGATGGTTTTGCCCGCTTCGAGGCGGGTATAGAGGGCGCGCAATACCTCGGCGGCGCGCGCCTGCGCATCGGCGTCGCCGACCAGCGCCAGGTCATTGCCCCGGCGCATGATCTGAACGTCGAGCGCGTGTTCGATCGCCGCGATGTTGCGGTCGAATTCGCCGCAAAGTTCGATCAGCAGTCGGTTGTCTTGAAATTCGACATGCTGCTCGGACGGCATGCCGGTTTTTTGCGGGGGGGTCGGCGGGATAAGGCCCAACACTTGCTCCAGACGATTTGTGTTGTTCGTATGGTGGTCATCCGTTGCGCCGGGTGCAAGCCCTGCACGCCAAACCGCGCGAATTATCCCTGAATTTGCCGGTTTTACGCCTTGCGCGGACACAAGCCCCCAACGCAAACGGGCCGTCCTGTGCCGGACGGCCCGCGCAGCGGAAGCTGAAGCTCCCGATCAGATGGGGTCGACCACGGTCGAGCCGGCGCGATCCGGCCCGTTGATCGTGAACGGCGGCAGCAGGCCGCAGATCGGCTTGCCCGTGCGGTCGAGACGGTTGTCCTGATAACCTTCGATGCCGTCGTCGATGGCCCAGTGTTCGCACCCGTCCCCATCGACCCAGATGCCCGGTGTCCGGGTCAGGTTCGAGAGGCTCTTGGTGTCAAAGCCGCGGTCGACGGTCTGGTCGATTTTCTGGCCGCACCCGGCCACCGCCAGAGCGCCTGAAATCAGAACGAAAGAAATGAATCTCATGGCGTTACCTTACACAAATGATTTCGACGCGACGGTTGGCCTGCATGCCCGCCGCCGTCTGGTTCGATGCGCGGGGCTGGCGTTCGCCCATGCCGCGCACGTCCATGATCGGCGCCCCGACACCGGCCGCCAGCGATGCGACGGAATTGGCGCGGTTGTAGGACAGGCGCAGGTTGTATTCATCCGATGCGCGGCTGTCGGTGTGGCCGATGATCGTATAGGCCCGCGCGCCCGCCGAGCGGAAGAAGCTGGTCAGGCGCTGTTTGCCGGCGTGATTGATGTGATAGCTGTCGGTCGCGAACAACTGGTCGGAATTCATCACGGCGCAGGTTTCGACCTTGTGGCAGACCGGCTTGCCCTGGCGGGTCAGTCGCGCGCTCATGTAGCCTTCCCAGCCGTCGTCGCGCACCCAGTGTTCACACCCGTCGGGGTCGATCCAGATGGTGCCGATCGCGCGGCGCTGCTGCGCTTCGGCGGGGGCGGCCATCCCCAGCGTGGTGGCGGCGATCATGGCGGCCCCGAAGGCGGCGCGTGCGAAATTGATGTGTCTCGACACACTGTTCTCCCTTGAAAATCGGAGCACCGGGCCAGTATGGCAGCCGCCCGCGCATCCCCCGTTTTTTGTATGCTCTTGAACAATACTGCAATTCGGCATGTTGGAAAGCCTGATTCTGCGTTCTTCCCCGCCAGATCGCCCCGTTTGCGCGGGTCGATCGCCTTGCCGGAATCGGAACACCCTGCTTGCTGGCCAATCCTGTTGGAATGCGCAGCTTTGATGCCCAGGCGTGAACAAAGCGCCTGTCTTGAGCCCAATTTCTTGCCAAAAGCTTAATTCTGCCCGATGGTTTATGGCAGAAACATGTCGATCCCGTGCCCAAATTATCGAACCGTGGGCCGGACAAGACAGCATGGCACCCGCCGATCGGGCGCAGGAACATCGGTTGCCGCCGGCAACCCTCGAATGGAACACCGAAGGGAAAACGACATGAAAACAGGAATGCTGTGTGCAGGGCTTCTGGTTGCGGCGGCCACCCAGGCGGGGGCGTCGAACTATCACGGGCACCATCATGGAAACCATGCGCATAACACGCTGAACGGTTATGCGTGGAACGGTCAGACGATCATCGTCAGCTGCTATCGCGGGCCCTGGCGCGAGGTGATCTGGGATCGCCCCAACGGCAAGTTCATCGACAGCCTGGTGGCCGTCGGATATTCGCAGCCCGCCGCACAGGCCATCGGCGAGCGGGTCTGCCGCGACCAGAACCTGGTCGGCAACCTTCAGAACATGCTGGCCGAGGTCAAGCGCATCATCCGCAACGCGCCCAAGAACTGAACCGTGTGCCACCGCCATGCCCCGCTTCGGGGCGTGGCGCCATCGCTCAGATCAGCTCGCCCGACAAGGAATTCGCCGCGCTGCCGGTGATGCGCACCCGCGACAGCGTGCCGGGGGCGACATCGGCCTGAACGTGAACGGCGTGCAGATGGTCCGATTTGCCGCCCATCTGCCCGGCGCGCCGGCCGGGTTTTTCGAACAGAACGCCGACCTCGCGCCCGATCATCGCATCCTGGCTGGCCCGCTGCTGTTCACCCAGCAATGACTGCAACCGTTTCAGACGGTCGGCCTTGGCGTCCTCGTCGACCTGCGGGCGTTCGGCGGCGGGGGTTCCGGGGCGGGTGGAATACTTGAAACTGTAGCACTGGCCGTAGTGCACGGCGCGCACCAGGTCCATTGTGGCGTCAAAATCGGCCTCGTCCTCGCCCGGGAAGCCGACGATGAAATCGCCTGAAAACAGGATGTCGGGGCGCATGGCGCGGATCCGCTCGATCAGGCGCAGGTAAGATTCGGCGGTGTGCTTGCGGTTCATCGCCTTCAACACCTTGTCGCTGCCCGATTGCACGGGCAGGTGCAGATAGGGCATCAGCTGTTCGACCTCGCCATGGGCGGCGATCAGGGCGTCATCCATGTCGTTGGGGTGACTGGTGGTATAGCGGATGCGCGCCAGCCCGTCGATGCCGGCCAGATCGCGGATCAGCCCTGCAAGCCCGCCATCGTGCCCGTGATAGGCGTTCACGTTCTGCCCCAACAGCGTGATCTCGCGCACACCGCGTTCGACCAGATCGCGGGCTTCCTCGATGATCCGCGCGGCCGGGCGCGATACCTCGGCGCCGCGGGTATAGGGCACGACGCAGAAGGCGCAGAACTTGTCACAGCCTTCCTGCACCGTCAGGAACGCCGACGGCGCGCGCTGCGCCTTGGGGCGGGCCGCCAAGTGGGCGAACTTGTCTTCCTCGGGAAAATCGGTGTCCAGGGCGCGTTCGCCGCGTGCCAGTGCGTCCGACATCGCGGGCAACCGGTGATAGCTTTGCGGCCCCACCACCAGGTCGACCATCGGCGCGCGGCGCATGATCTCGGCCCCTTCCGCCTGGGCCACGCAGCCGGCCACGCCGATCTTCAGGTCGGGGCGGCCGACCTTCAGCGCCTTCATGCGGCCCAGTTCGGAATATACCTTTTCGGCCGCCTTTTCGCGGATGTGGCAGGTGTTCAGCAGGATCATGTCGGCATCGTCAGGCCGGTCGGTCAGGGCATAGTCGCGGGTGCCCATCGCCTCGGCCATGCGTTCGCTGTCATAGACGTTCATCTGGCACCCGTAGGTCTTGATGAACAGCTTCTTGCCCTGGCCCATGCCCGTCTCCTGTCGCTTGCGCCGGTGACTATCGCATCGGTCGCGGGCTTGCAATCGGCGGCCGGTCCGGGCCACCCTGCGCCGACATCGCGCAACGCCGGAATCCGCCCATGCACCACCGATCGCTCGCCGCGTTCAAATCCGCCCGGTTTCCGCTGGGCAAGGGTCCGGTTGCCATCCTGCTGGCCGAGGATCCGGTCGAGATCGACAGCACCATCGCCCACCACCTGCGCGCCGGTTTCGCCACCATCATGGTCTTCGCCCCCAGCGAAACGACGTTCGAGGTCGCACCCCAGGGCCGGCCCATGGCCGACGGCGCCACGCCCGTGATCATCCGCGTCGATCACGACCCACGCGGCGCCGATGCCATGCTGGCGGCCGTGAACGCGGTGATTGCGAAGGGGCCGGGGATCTGGATGTATTACGGCTTCAACGCGGAATACCTGTTTCATCCTTTTGCCGAAAGCCGGTCGGTCGGCGAGATGTTGACCTTTCACACCGAAGAGCGGCGCGATGCTCTGCTGACCTATGTGATCGACCTTTACGCCGGCGATCTGGCCGCACATCCCGATGCGGTCGATCCCGGCGATGCCTGGCTGGACAAGTCGGGATATTACGCGTTGGCGCGCAAGGATCCCGACAATGACTGGGCGCCGATGGAAAGGCAGCTCGACTTCTTCGGCGGATTGCGCTGGCGTTACGAAGAGCATGTTCCCTGGAAACGCCGCAAGATCGACCGGATCGGCCTGTTCCGCGCGCGCCCCGGTCTGGCGCTGCGGGCCGATCACACCTTCAACGTGCCCGAATACAACACCTATGCCTGCAAATGGCACAACAACCTGACCGCGGCGATCTGTTCGTTCCGGACGGCCAAGGCGCTGCGTCTCAACCCGGGGTCACGCGACGGCATCGAAAGCTTCAAATGGCGCAACTCGGTCCCGTTCAGCTGGGAAAGCCAGCAACTCATGGATCTCGGACTGATGGAACCCGGGCAGTGGTTTTAGGACCCGGCCGCGGCTGGTGTCATCTGCGGGCAAACTTGCCGCAATTGACAGGTTTCGGACCGCAATTGCCATAGCATACGTCCGCAGTTGGCTTCGGGGCGCGCAACACGGAGGTAATACATTCAGGATTTCGAGGGCAACGACCGGCGCTTTCGATATGAATGGGTCAAATCCCTTGCGTCGCCGATGCGGGTTCAGGCGCCATCCAGCAAGCCGACCGTATTTCCTTCGGGATCGGTGAATTCGACATAGCGCAAGGTGTCGAAACCCTCGATCGTCACCGGTTCCGGCAGGTCGATCCCGACCGTCGTCAGCCGTGCGATCTCGGCATCGAGGTCGGGAACATGCATCGTCACGGTCGCGCGGCCGTGGCCCTCGGCGCTGTCGAGCACCTGAAACAGGACATGCCCGGTCAGGTCCCATTCATGGCATGACGGCATCGGCACGCGGTCCCGGGGGCGGGATATCAGCCTGGCCCACCAGTCGGACTGGGCGATGAAATCTGCCGCGTGGATGCTGATGAACACATGGTTGACCTTCATGCCTGCATCTCTTCGATCAGCCTGTTGTCGATCGCCTTCGCCGCCTTGTAGGCAGGGCGTTCGACAATGCGTGCCTGGTAGTCGGAAAAGGCCGCGCGTTCCGGCAGCGATTTGAACTGAAGGCCCCAGTCGACCGCGCTGCCGACATAGACATCCGCCAGGGTAAACCGCACGCCACAGACGTAATCGTGGGCTGAAAACCAGTCTTCCAGCGCATCGACCGTCCGCGCATAGCTGCCGAACCCGGCCATGACCTGCTGCTCGTCGCTGACCGTCCAGCCAAGCGCCTTTGCGGTGATGGCCTGCTCCAGCGGGCCGGCGGCGAAGAACAGCCAGCGGAAATAATCGGCCTTCTCGCTGTCATTCGGCAAGAGGTCCGGCGCTTCGGCCTCGGCCAGATAATGGCAGATGGCGGCCGCCTCGCTGACGGTCCGGTCGCCGTCGGAATGGTGGTGGATGATCGTCGGCACCTTGGCCATGGGGTTCGCATGGATCAGCGCCGCGGGTTTGTCCTCCCATGGCACCATGACGGGATCATAGTCCGCGCCTGCTTCGTGCAGGGCCCAGCGGGCGATCTGTGCCCGGCTCATCGGGTTGAAGAAGAAGGTGTAGTCGGCCATGGCGTTCCTGCTCCGTCTTGTCGCGCTGTGGTCAATACCGTTGACGGTTCGACCTTATACCTTGCTGTTCCGGCCAATCACGGTCTTTTCCATACCGTCCCGCTTCAGGTCGCATCTTCATATTTCGCGGCGTTCTCAACGAATGGCTTCATCTGCCCGGCCAATGCTGTCTTGAATGCCGGCCGGGATGTGTGCCGCTCGACATAGGCGTGCAGTGATGGACGTTCGTTCAGCAGATCGGCGGGCACATCGCGCAGCACCGTCGTCAGCACGATATCGGCGACCGAGAAATCGCCGACGATATGTGGCGCGTCTGCCAGGGCGGCGACGAACCTGTTCAGAACGCCGGCGACCATGGCCGCGATTTCCGGGCGCAGCCGCGCGGCGGCATCCTTGTCGGTCACGAACAATTCCAGCGTTGCAAGCATCGCGATCGGCGGCTCGATCGTGTTGAGGCCGGCGAAAACCCACGAAAGCACCTGGTCCCTGGCCGCACCATCGCCCGGCAGCAGGGCAGAGCTTGCCTCGGCGATACGCCAGACGATCGCGCCGCTTTCGAACATGCTGCGACCATCGATTTCAAGTGTGGGGATTTGCCCGAACGGTTGTCGCTTCAGATGTGGAGGCTTCTTCTGTGTCCCTTGCGGCATGACTTCGACGTTGTAGGAAAACCCTGCCTCCTCCAGTGCCCACCGGACACGCAGGTCGCGCACGTGGCCCTGTGCAAAATGGGGCACCCAGTCGTAGGCCGTGACGGTGAGGTTGCTGTCCTTCATCACGCGTCTCCGTTTGCGGCTGCCTCGATCGCGGCCACATCGATCTTCACCATCTGGCCCATCGCCTCCATCACCCGCTTCGCCTTTGCCCGGTCCGGATCGGCCAGAAGTTGCGGCAGTATTCGGGGCGTGACCTGCCAGGAGAGGCCGAAACGGTCCCTGATCCAGCCGCACATCACCGGCTCACCGCCCTCGGCCAGCGCGCCCCAGTAGCGATCGACTTCGGCCTGATCGGCACAGTCGATGGAAAGCGAAATCGCGTCGGTGAAGGGATGGTCAGGGCCGCCGTTCATGGCGATGAAACTGCGGCCCGATAACGTGAAGTCGACGGTAATCACATCACCTTCATTGCCGCCGGGATAATCCATCGGTGAACGGGTCGTCTGGTCGATGCGGCTGTCGGGAAACAGGCCGGTATAGAATTCCGCCGCCGCCTCGGCTTGCCCGTCGAACCACAGGAAAGTGCTGATCTTGTCCATCATTCGGCTCCTTGATTGCGCTTGCCGACGAACATCGCCTTGGCCCCCTGCGGATCGTTCGTCTGGATCAGCCAGTCACCTTCGTCGCCCGGCAACTCCATCGGCCCATGGGTGACGATGCCGCCGCCCGTCTCGACCGCCGCTTTCGCCGTGTCGATGTCGGGCACGTTGAAGGCAAAGTTCCAGAACGGCGCTTCGCCCACTTTTTCCGCGTTCATCATCGCGCCGATCATGTCGATATTATCTTGCCCGAAGAACGTATAATCTCCGTTCGGCCCCATCGGCATCGCGCCGGTCTTTTTCCAGCCGAAAAGCTTGCCATAGAACTCCAGCGCCGCCACCTGGTCGGAGGTGACCAGTTCGTTCCAGCTGCAATGCCCGACCTTCATCGGCGCAAAGGCGGTGCTTTGGCCGTCGCTGTCGCCCCGCATCAGATAGAACGTGGCGCCCCGGGGGTCGGAGACAAAGGCAAAACGGCCGACGCCGGGGATGTCCTGCGGCTCCATGTGGATGCGGCCGCCCAGTTTCTTGACCTTGGTTGACATGGCGTCCACGTCCGCCACGCCGAAATAGACGTCCCATTTGGCGGGCCGTCCCTTCGCATGATCTGGCGTGCGCATCACGCCGCCGACGCCTTCGCCATCCGGTGTGGAAAAGATGCGGTAATCCCGATCCAACCCGCCGGGCGGTTTCCGGAATTTCCAGCCCATGACGCTGCCATAAAAATCCTGCGCCGCATCCGGCGCGTCGGTCATCAACTCATACCAGATCGGGGTTCCGTCGCGGTTGGCCATGGACGTTCTTCCTTGTTTTCAAAATGCTTTATCTCGCAAAGGACGTTGTCGCACCCGGGTGCCTCGGGACATTCAGCGTTCGGCGGCCATGGACCTTTCCATCCCCGCGCGATCCATCCACATCACCTCCCAGATGTGTCCGTCAGGATCCTCGTAGGACCGGCCATACATGAAGCCGTGATCCTGTTTCGGGACGGGGTCGGCAACGCCGCCGGCCTTGACCACGGCGTCAACTGCCGCGTCGCAGGCCGCGCGGCTTTCCATCGAAAGACACAGCAACACCTGCGCGGATGTCTTGGCATCCGGTATCTGCTTCGACGTGAAATCGCGCCAACGGCCGTGCGACAGCAGCATGGCGGTGATGGTGTCGCTGATCAACATGCTCGCGCAACTCTCGTCCGAGAAGGTGTCGTTTCTCGTTGCGCCGACCGCCTCGTAAAAACGCGCGGAGGCGTCAACATCTGCAACCGGAAGGTTGATGAAGATCATCTGGGTCATGGCGTTTCCTTTTCCGTCGGCAGCATGAAACGTCTGGCATCAAAGTGTCGGATACCGACCGGCCCCGCCGTTCGGGTCAGTGTCGCGCAGAATGGTCTTTCGACCTCACAGCTTGATCCGCGCCCGGATCGGCCTGTCGCCATCCCCGATCCGCGAGTCGTTTGACTATTAAGTTGATATCAAGGTAAATCGCGTCATGTCAAATCCCGTTTCCAAACACGCCACTTTCGGCATGACATTGCGCGTGCGGGACAGTTGCCTGTGCCTGCACGCGCAACGCGCGGCCCGTGCCGTCGCGCGCCGTTTCGATGAGGCGCTGCGCCCTGTCGGGCTGCGCAGCGGGCAATTCTCGATCCTGATATCCTTGAACCGGCCCGAACCGCCGACGGTCGGATCGGTCGCCGACCTGCTGGCGATGGATCGCACGACGCTGACGGCGAACCTCAAACCGCTGGAGCGTCGCGGATTGCTGCGGGTCACACCCGACGCAAGGGACCGCCGTGCCCGCCGTTTGACCCTGACCGACGATGGCCTGTCCTTGCTGGAACAGGCCATTCCGATCTGGATCGCGACCCACGATGAAATCGAGCGCAGGCTGGAGGGCGATACAGATGCCCTTCGGCAAGACCTGAACGCCCTGACAAAGGTTGCGGGCAGCGAACCTGAAAAGCGATCGTGAGCGTGGCGAAATGCCGTCGAAGACTGCACCGCGCGACCAGATTGACCGCCCGAATAAAAGGAACACCTTGATTGAATTATAAAATGATCAGAGCGGACTTGTTAAGGGTCCGGGCTCGTTCCTGGTTCATAGCCAGAACATGACGATGGCGGCGAGAGCGATGGCAGACAAGAACACCCCAAGGCATCTGTCGTATCGGGTTGCCCCACGCCGCCAGTCGCTGGGCTTGTGCTGTAACTGGTGAATCATCCATGCCTAGTGCACCGAAGAAGGTTCACCTGGCACATATCGTTCGCCCCGCGGTCAGGCCGGGGTCATGTTCATGCGCTGGTTTCGCCCAGCCGGTCCGCTTTCTCGGCGCCGCGCGCGCCCATCGGTTCGCGCGTGCCGGTTGTCGTGTCGCGGGCGGTCTGGGCTTCGATTTCGGCGTTCAACTCGGCCCCCATCAGCACGACATAGGCCGACAGCCACAGCCACATCAGCAGGATGATGACCCCCGCCATGCTGCCGAAACTTTCATTGTAGCTGGCGAAATTCGCGACATAGACCGAGAACGCGAGCGAGCCGATGAGCCAGAGCGCACAGGCCGCCAAGGTGCCGGGAGCAAGCCATTTCCACTGTGCATCCTCGCGCGACGGACCCCAGCGGTAAAGCGCGCCCAGCCCGCCGAGGGTCAGCACCCCCAAGATCACCCAGCGCGCAAGGCCCAGCACCGTGTTCAACCAATCCGGCAGGTTGAGGAACGACAGCACGGCGGGCAGGGCCAGTGTCGCGCCAAGACCGGCCACCAGCCCGACGATCAGCAACAGCGTCAGCCCCAGCTTGACCAGCGTGAGCTTGATGAAACCGCGGCTTTCGTCTTCGTCATAGGCGACGTTAAGACCCTCCATCAGGCTGCCGACGCCCTTCGATGCGGAATAGAGGGCAAGCCCGAGGCCGAGCAGAAGCGCAAGACCAAGACCGCCGTTCTGCGAGCCCGCAACCTCGACCGCCTGGCCGATTATGATGTCGGCGGCCTGGTCCGGGATGACGGTGGCGAGGCTTTCGATTTGCGCCGTGACTTCGGAGGGCTCAAGCACCAGGCCGGCCAGCGCCATCAGGGCGGTGATGGCCGGGAACAGGGCCAGCAGGCCATAGAAAGCGACGCCGGCGGCGATCAGTCCCACGTGATCCTTCGCGATCTCGTCCTTGACCCGCAGAAGGATATCCTTCCAACCCGGCTTGGGAATTTCATTGGGGGTTTCGGCGTCGCGTCCGCGTGTCATGGAAGGGTATTTCTCCGGCTGGATTGCATGACGGCCCACCCGGATCCGGGCGGGCCGCTGGCTTGGTCGAAAGCTCAGGTCCGGGGCTTGCCCAGATCCTGCTTGTCGGCCTCGGCGCTTGCCGCGTCCGCGACGCGCTGGCCAGCCTCCTTGGCACGGTCGGCGACGGCCTGGGCGGCGGTGTCGGCCGGCGCCTTGTCGTCAGCTTCGGCCTTGGCGTCCGCGGCCTTCTGCTTGACCTCGGCCGAGGCTTCCCTGGCGACATCGCGGACCTCGTCCATGGCGGCGCGGGCGACCTTCGTGGCCTTGTCGCGCTCTTCCGCATAGATGCGTTCGGCCTCGTCGATCAACTCATCGCTGGTCTCGCCCATATAGGCGTCTTCCATGCGGGTGCGGGGCAGGGCCGCACCGATGGCCGCACCAAGGGCAAGCGCCAGAGCACCGCCGATCAGCGGTTGTTCATCGAACAGGTCTGCCGCGCGATCACGCCCCTGCCGGGCATAGCCGGCTGCCGCGTCGCGCGCTTCGATGGCGCGTTGGCGGGCCGCGATCACCCGTTCACGGGCCTCTTCGCTCAGGCTTTCGGTGCCTTCGGACAGGCGGTCGCGCAGGTGTGCTGCGCGGTCTGCGGCATGGCTGGCGGCCTCACCCGCGCGGGCGCCGACATCCTTGACGCCGGCTGCCACCCGTTCGCCTGCACCGCGTGCCTTGTCGGCGGCATCCGACGTGGCGCCGGATACGGCACCGGCAGCCGCCGATGCGCTGTCCGAGACGGAACCGGCGGCCGAGGTGACGCGCTGTCCGGCCTTTTCGCGGGCTGCGCGCACCTGGTCCCCAAGGCTGTGATCGTCGTCTTGGTCGTGGTAACGGCCGTGCAGATCGTGATCGTCGTCATCGTCGCGCAACCAGGCCGGCGTATTGCCGGGCCCTGCGATGCCACGTGCGCGGCCGGGGCGGCTGTCGTGGCTGGGCTCGTTCTCGAACGGATCCTGCCGGCCGTAATCCACCCGGCGCCGCGTGTGGCTGACCGTCCGGTGGGGGCGTGCAGGGGCGCGATCGCGGCCACTTTCGGCGCCGTCGCGGTTGCCGAAAATCATCCAGGCCAGACCGACCCCGGTCAGCGCCAGCGCCATGGGGTTTTCGCGCACGGATCGCGAGATGGATGCGCCGATGTCGCCGCCATGTTCACGGAACTGGTCGCCGACCTGGCGCACGATGCCATCAATGGAAAAGCGGTCCTGAAGATCGTCAAGGGTGTCGGTCAGACCGGCGCGCTGACGTTCGATGTCGCGTTCGATCTCTTCGGGGGAGCGGTGATCAGTCATTGTAGGTTTCCTTTACAGCGTTGGCGTCGCGCTTCACGTTCTTGGCGGTCCGGGTGGGAGCGAGCGAGCTGAGCTTGAGGTCATTGGTGCCCTTCTTCAGCATGCCGTAACCGATGACGGCGAAGATCACGCCGACGATCAGGGCCGACCAGCCGCCGGGAATTCCCGCTTCGGTCAGGCCCGCGACGACGGCCGCCGACAGCACGTTCAGGGCGGTCAGAAAGACGACGACGGCGCCGACGATCATGCCCAGGGCCACGGCGGCCTGGTTGAGGTTCTCGTTGATTTCGGCCCGGGCCAGATCGACCTCGTTGCGCACGAGGCTGCTGACCTGGGTCAATGCATCACTCAGAAGATTACCTGTGGATTTTTCGGTGGTCATGTTCAGGCTCCGGTCTTGTTCGTGGTGGCGCCGCCGGAAGACGGCGTCGTCGGATCGGTTGCGCGGAACGCGGCCGAAGAGGGGGCCGCCGATGGCGTTGCCGTAACGCCGGCGGGCGCGGGCCGGACCGGGTCGGATGCGCGGCTGGCGGGTGCACGGGCACCTGACGTTCTAGAACCGGAGGTGGCTGATCCCCGGGCGTCGGATGCGCTGGCCTTGGCGAACCGGGTGGCGGCGAAGCCAAGCAATGCGGCACCTCCGAGGAAAATCATCGGGTTGCGACGGGCGAAGCTGTTCACGTCGCTCATCATTTCACCGAAGTCCTTGTCGCGCAGCGTTTCCGACACTTCGGCCAGGCCATCGGCCATCTGGCTGAACGTGCGTTCCTGCGGCGATCCACTGCGCAGCTCGTCTGCGGCAGTGCGCAGGGCCGACGCGACGTCCTTGACCTCGCCGGCGGCGTCGTGCTGCATCTTGTGGGCGGCGCGGGATGCTTCGCCGGTCGCCTTGCCGACCATTTCCTGCGCATCGGATTTCAGGGTTTCGGCCACGTTCGACGCGGCGTCTTTGGTATCGGCGATGGCTTCGTCCGTCGTCGATCCGGGTGTCGTGTTGGAAGGGGTCATGTGGACGGTCCTTTCGGTTATGCAATAAGGCTGAGGATGGCGACGACGATCACGACGAGGCCAATCAGATAGATGAGTCCGTTCATGGTCTTGTCCTCTCGACATGCCTGCTGCTGTTTCATGGAAACTAACTGACGATGTCGTGATATGTTCCGGGTTTTCTGCGCGCGTGGGCTGGAAACACTTCGCCCCGCCGCAGGGTGCGTTTCATGCCAAAAACCCCGCACGTGGAAACGGGCGGGGTTTCAGAAAAACAGTGGTATTTGCGGATCGGGATCAATCCTTGTGTTCGGGAAGATCCTTCAGTTGGTCCTTCGTCATCGTGGTCGTGGCGTGGACCTTACCGTTTTCGTCGCGCATGAAATTCAGGCTGCTTGCCGGCAGGGCCACCGGCTTGGCGCCCAATCCCAGAAAACCACCCACATCGACCACCACCTGTGCGGCGGCTCCGGTTCCGTGAAGGTGGGAGACCGTTCCGATGTTGTTGTCGTCAGGGCCGTAGACGTCGGCGTCGGTGACGGTTGCAGCATTCAGCTCATGCGTGCCAAGCGGCGTATGTTTCGAATGATCCATGGCAACCTCCTTTCGGTTGTGTGTCGGTTGCAGCTACAACCTCCGCCATGCGCCAAAGTTCCGGTTGTCGGATCATCACGTGATGTTTGGGCGGGACATCGCCGCATTTAAGGCGGGTGGCTAATTCGAACCATCGATGCCCGAATGTATGATAACCTGAATAAACGGAATTGGCGTTCTCGTGCGATGCAATGGCGCTTGTCCCGCGTGATCGGATCCGTGCCGGTCATTCACCGAAGGCAGCAAGCGATTCCGATATATTCCGTCAGGCGTTCCACCCGACTTCGCCAAATACGCCGATGTCATAACCGCCGTATTCCTTTGCGCGGGCGGCGAATTGCCGATCCGAACAAAACGCGACGAGGGTCTGCACCGGTGTGTCGAACCATGACTTGCGATCGATCAGCAGGGCGAATTCCTCTTCGATGATCGGCGCGAATTCCAGGCCATAACTGTGCGCCACCGCTTCCAGGCCGAATGCCGCATCGGCGTGGCCGCGCCTAACCGCCTCGACGGCGGCGTCTTCCGTGCGGGCCACTTCGCTGAACTCCAGGTCCGAAAGCGCGAGGTTTTCCTTGCCGGCCAATTCGCGGAACAATGCGTCGGTGCCGGATTCCGCCTGGCGCGGGACGACGCGGCGGCCCGCCAGGTCGGACAGCCGCGCCAGCGCCTTTTCCCCGGCCCGATAGACCAGGCCACGCCGCCGCCTGGCGAACGAGATCAGGACCGCGTTCTGGTCGGCGGCGACACGCGCCGCGGCCGCCGTGTTCCAGCGGTCCGAAGCCGCGTCGTGGATGTGCAGACCGGTGATTACGCCTTCGCCCCGGACGAAACGCGCCAGTCCGTCGAGCGAGCCGTCGTAGAAGGTGGCAAGCCCACAGCGCGATTGCCGGATCGCCCAATCAAGAAGGGGATCGTGGCTTCCCAACACGATCGGCGGACGGGCAAGGGGACGCGCGGCGGCGACCGAGGGGCCGCCCGACTGGCCCTGTGCGATCCACTGCCGGATCTCGGCGGCCGGGAACAGCAGCTTGCCGGTGGCTTTCGAGCAGGGAACAGCCCCCGACGCCGCCAGGTCGTAGACCTTGCGTTCTTTCAGGCGCAACAGTTCGGCCAGTTCCCTGACGGTCAGATATTCGTGGTCCGGCACGGCAGGGTCTGGCATTGCGATCCGTTCGGTTTGTCGGGGCAGGGCAACGGCACCGCCCCAACAAGCCTATCAATTGTCCGGTGCGTTTGGAAAGAACAACTGCTGATCGGCGATCTTGAAGCCCGCGATCGTGTCCTGTCCCTTGTCCGAGATCAGCCAGTCGGCAAAGGTGCGCGCGGCCTCGGCGTTGACCGACGGGCATTTTTCCGGGTTTACCGGGATCACGCCATACTGGTTGAACATGTCCTCGTCACCCTCGACGTGGATCGCGTAATCCTGCTTGTTGTCGAAGCTGATCCAGGTGGCGCGATCGGTCATGACATAAGCGCCCATGCCGATCCCCGCGTTCAGCGTGGCCCCCATGCCCGAGCCGGTTTCGCGATACCAATCGCCCGAAGCGGTGGTCGGATCGACGCCGCTGTCCTTCCACAGCGCCATCTCCTTCTTGTGGGTGCCGCTGTCGTCCCCGCGTGAGGCGAACAACGCGCCCTGTTCGGCGATCTTGCCCAAGGCGGCCTGAACGTCGGTCATGCCGCCCACGCCCGCCGGATCGTCGCCTGCGCCGACGATGACGAAATCATTGTACATCAGGTCGGTGCGATCGGTGCCGAAGCCCGCCTTGACGAACGCCTCCTCCGATGGCTTCGCATGCACCAGAAGCACGTCGCCGTCGCAGTTTTCGGCATTCTTGATCGCTTGGCCCGTGCCGACCGCCACGACGTTGACCTGGATGCCGGTGTCCTGCTGAAAGATCGGCAGGAGGTAATCATAGAGGCCGGAATTGGCGGTGGATGTGGTGGACTGGACGATGATCGACTGGTCCTGCGCCCACGCGGCCCCCCCGAGAAGCAATGCGACGGTGGCCGCCCCGAGTGTTCTTGCAAGCATTTGGTGTCTCCCTTCCTTGCGTGTTCAGACGACAATCCTGCCGTTCAGGTAATCCCGCGCCGCATCCGACTGCGGTTCGGGAAAGAAGTCGGCGGCGCGGCTGTGTTCCACCACGCGTCCGCCGTGCAGAAAGACGACGTCATCCGCCAGGCGGCGCGCCTGTCCGACATCGTGGGTGACGAAGATGATGCGCACGCCGCGGGCCTGCGCCTCGGCGACGATCCCCTCGATGGCCAGCACCGAGGCGGGATCCAGGCTGGCCGTGGGTTCGTCCAGGAACAGAACGTCGGGTTCGGTGGCAAGGGCACGCGCCAGGGCAAGGCGCTGGGCCTCGCCGCCCGACAACAGGCGGGCGGGCTGATCGGCCTTGTGGCTCAGCCCGATACGCTCCAGCAGGGCGGCGCGCCCGAAGGCACGGCGCCCGCGCGCCTTCAGCACGAAATCGAGGTTGGCCGCCACCGACCGGCGCAGCAGGACCGGCTTTTGAAACACCAGCGCCTGGCGCATGGTGACGGTCGCGGGCGCGTGTCCGGCCCAGTCGATGCGCCCCGCACTGGGCGGCATCAGCCCGTGCAGAAGCTTCAGCAGCAGGCTTTTCCCGGCACCGTTCGGCCCCATGACCATGGTGCAGCCGGTCGGTCCCAGGTCAAGGTCCAGCCCCTCCAGAACCCGCGTGTCACCAAAACGCAGCGCCAGGCCACGCACCGTCAAGGGCAGGATCAGCGCGCCCCGGGCCGTGTTCGCGGCGCACACCGACGGAAGGATCATCGCGTCAGACATAGGCATACCGCGCCGCCGTCATGCGCACAGATTGCACGGCGGCGTTCACACCCAGTGCGATGACCAGCAGGATGATCCCCAGCGCCAGCGCCAGCGCCAAGTCTCCCTTGGATGTCTCCAGCGCGATGGCGGTGGTCATCACACGCGTCAGGTGGTCGATGTTGCCGCCCACGATGATCACCGCGCCGACCTCGGCCACCGCGCGCCCGAACCCGGCCAGGCCGACCGTCAGCAGCGAATAACGCGCGTCCCACAGCAGCGCGCGCACCGTCTGCAAGCGCGTCAGGCACAGCGATCTGAATTGTTCGGCGTATTCGGTGTGCAGATCTTCCAGAACCTGCCGCGACAACGCGGCGACGATGGGCGCGATCAGGATCGTCTGCGCCACGATCATCGCGGTGGGCGTGTACAGCAGCCCCAGGAACCCCAGCGGGCCGGAGCGTGAAAAGTGCAGATACACCAACAGACCCACCACCACGGGCGGCAGACCCATCAGGGCGTTCATCACGATCAGCACGAAGGCGCGCCCGCGGAACCGGCCGATGGCAACCAGCGCGCCGATCGGCAGCCCGATCACGCAGGCCACGAACGTCGCCGTCAGGCTGACCCGCAGCGACAGCAGCACGATCTCGAGCAGATCCGCATCACCGGACAGAACCAATGCAAACGCCAGGCCAAGGGAGTCGCCAATGCTCTGCAAGATTCCCTCCAACGTGCATAATTTCCCGAAGATCACGCTACGCGGAATGCATGGCAGAGTTCAAGCCTGCCGTTTGAGCGCGCCATTGCGGGATATATTCGCGTTCTATGCGTTCGCACCTCCCATGCGCGCCCGCTCTGCACTGCATAATTTCCAGATTGGCGCGGTAACTTCGTGGGGCGTGGCTTTTACGGCGGGCCGCTGGGACCACTCGGCCATTGCGCGCGGCGGTGTCTTGCGTAGTATCCGCGCGATTTCCCAAGACGCAGAAGGAGGCGCGGGTATGTCCGCCCATGGCAAACCGATTCCGATGACCGCGCGTTCGGGTGCGCCCCTGCACGGTGTGGCCGAGGTGCCGGGGGACAAGTCGATCTCGCACCGGTCGCTGATCCTGGGCGCCATGGCGGTGGGCGAGACGCGCATCACCGGCCTGCTGGAAGGGCAGGACGTGCTGGACACCGCGCGCGCCATGCGGGCCTTCGGGGCCGAGGTCACCGATCACGGCGGCGGCGCGTGGTCCGTGCATGGCGTCGGCGTCGGCGGTTTCGGGGAACCCGACGACGTCATCGATTGCGGCAACTCGGGCACCGGCGTGCGTCTGATCATGGGGGCCATGGCGACGACACCGATCACGGCGACCTTCACCGGCGATGCGTCGCTGAACGGGCGGCCCATGGGGCGGGTGACCGACCCGTTGGCGTTGTTCGGCACGGCGGCTTACGGCCGGCGCGGCGGGCGGTTGCCGATGACCCTGGTGGGTGCGGCCGACCCGGTCGCCGTGCGCTATGCCACGCCGGTGCCGTCGGCGCAGGTGAAATCGGCGATCCTGCTGGCCGGGTTGAACGTGCGTGGCGACACCGTGGTGATCGAGCGCGAGGCGACGCGCGATCATACCGAACGGATGCTGGCCGGCTTTGGCGCGAAGATCGAGGTCGAGGAGACGCACGAAGGCCACGTCATCACCCTGACCGGCCAGCCGGAACTGCAACCCCAGGAGATTGCCGTGCCGCGCGATCCCAGTTCCGCGGCATTTCCCGTCTGCGCGGCGCTGATCGTCGAAGGGTCCGACGTGCTGGTGCCGGGGATCGGTCTGAACCCCACGCGCGCCGGCCTGTTCACCACCTTGCGCGAGATGGGCGCCGATCTGACCTATGAGAACGAGCGCACCGAGGGTGGCGAGCCTGTGGCCGACCTGCGCGCGCGCTTCTCGCCCGACATGAAGGGCATCGCCGTGCCGCCCGAGCGCGCGGCCAGCATGATCGACGAATACCCGATCCTGTCGGTTGTCGCCTGTTTTGCCGAAGGCGTGACCGACATGCAGGGGGTGAAAGAGCTGCGCGTCAAGGAAAGCGACCGGATCGACGCCATGGCCCAGGGGCTGCGGGCCTGCGGGGCGATTGTGGACGAGGGCGAGGATTGGTGGCGCGTCACCGGCATGGGTCCGGGCGGCTTGCCCGGTGGCGCGACCTGTGCGTCGCGTCTGGATCACCGGATCGCGATGTCGTTCCTGATCGCGGGGATGGCGGCACAGGCGGCGGTCACGGTGGACGACGCCGGGCCGATCACCACGTCCTTCCCGATCTTCGAGCCGTTGATGGGCGCGCTGGGCGCAGATCTGCGGCGCGACTGACGATCCGGCACGGCGCCGCCCATCGCGGCCGGTCGCGCCTTGCGCGTCGGCCGTTGTCCGGCGCCGCACCTTCGACAATCACGGGGACACGACACGATGGACATGCTGGTGCTGATCCTCGCCGGGCTGTTTGCCGGGGCGCTGAACGCGGTCGCCGGCGGTGGCACGTTCGTTACCTTCCCGGCGCTGGTCTGGCTGGGGATCGCGCCGATCTCGGCCAATGCCACGGCAACCCTGACCGCGGTGCCCGGCTATGTTCTGAGCGCCTGGGCCTTCCGGCGTGATGTGCGGGCCGAAGGGGCGCTGCGGCTGCGCACGCTGATGCAGATCGCCGTGGCCGGCGGTGCGGTGGGTGCGCTGCTGCTGATGGTGACCCCCGGCGCGGTGTTCGCCGGTGTGGTGCCGTGGCTTCTCGGGATTGCGACACTGTTGTTCGCAGTCGGGCCCGCGCTGTTGCAGCGACTGCGCGCGTCCGGGCGGGCGGGGGCCGGTCCGCTTGTGTCGGGGGGCGCGGTTCTGGCGGTGTCGGTCTATGGCGGTTATTTCAACGGTGGCCTCGGCATCATGCTGCTGGCGACCTTCGGGTTGATCGGGTTCGTCGATATTCACGGGATGAACGGGCTGAAAAGCCTGATGTCGGCGATCCTGTCTGTGGTATCGGCGGTGATGTTCATCGTCGCCGACCTGATCGCCTGGGATGTCGCGCTGATCCTGGCGCTGGCCACGGCGACGGGTGGATACATCGGTGCCAAGGTCAGCCGCCGCATCGTGCGCACCGACCTTCTGCGCGGTTTCGTGGTGGCCGTGGGGGCGGTGATGACGGTGCTGTTCTTCCTGCGCTGAGTGTGGGATCCCCCGCGATCTTCAATAAATGGCGATAGAACCTTAGCGATTGTGCGGCTTCCGCACCAACACGCCATGCCGGATGATCGGGCCCAGACCTGATTGCCGGAGAATGTGATGACCGCACCCAGATATTTCGCCCCCCACGGCGGCCACCCGCCGCAAACCGAACTGCTGACCGGGCGGGCGGTGTTCACCGATGCCTATGCCGTCATTCCGCACGGCACCATGCGCGACATCACCACCAGTTTCCTGCCCCATTGGGACGCCACGCGCCTGTGGGTCATCGCGCGCCCGATGACCGGCTTTGCCGAGACGTTTTCGCAATACATCATGGAAGTGCAGCCGGGCGGAGGATCGACCCGCCCCGAGGCGGACGCCGGGGCGCAAGGCGTGCTGTTCGTCGTCGAGGGCGGTTTCACCCTGACGATCGAGGGCACGGCGCACGACATGGCCGAAGGCGGATATGCCTATATTCCGGCAGGCGCGGACTGGAGCCTGATGAACGGCAAGGATGCGATCACGCGGTTTCACTGGATCCGCAAGGCCTATGTCGCCGCCGAGGGCATCGACCGGCCCGATCCGCTGATCCTGAACGAAGGCGACATCGCGCCGACGGTCATGCCCGACACCAACGGTGCATGGGCCACGACACGCTTTGTCGATCCGGCCGACCTGCGCCATGACATGCACGTGACAATCGTCACGCTGCAACCGGGCGGGGTGATCCCGTTCCTGGAGACCCACGTGATGGAACACGGCCTGTATGTGCTGGAGGGCAAGGCCGTCTATGCGCTGAACCGCGACTGGGTCGAGGTCGAGGCCGGCGATTTCATGTGGCTGCGCGCCTTCTGCCCGCAGGCCTGTTACGCCGGCGGGCCGGGGCCGTTCCGCTATCTGCTGTACAAGGACGTGAACCGCCACGCCGCGCTGCCGCTGGCGCGGGGCTGACGGGCGGCCGGGCCGCAGTGCGGCCCGACACCAATTTGCCGGCCGCCGATGATCGAAAGCCATCGGTGGCACCGGGAGTAATTCAAGGGAGGAAACCTTTAGATGTCCGTTACCCAGACCCCCACGATCCCGCCCGATGCGGTCAATGAACGCATCGCGGCGCCAAAGCTGTTCACGCTGGGTCTTCAGCACGTTCTGGTGATGTATGCGGGGGCGATTGCCGTGCCGCTGATCGTCGGGCGGGTTCTTGGCCTGCAACCGGCCGAGGTCGCGTTCCTGATTTCCGCCGATCTGTTCGTCTGCGGCGTCGTCACGATCATCCAGTCGCTGGGCGCGTCCAAGTATTTCGGCGTCAAGCTGCCGGTCATGATGGGCGTCACCTTCGCCTCGGTCGGCCCCATGGTCGCCATCGGCGCCGCCAATCCGGGCACCGAAGGCGCGCGCATGATCTTTGGCGCGATCATCGGCGCGGGCATCATCGCCATGCTGATCGCGCCGCTGGTCAGCCGGATGCTGCGGTTCTTTCCGCCGGTCGTGACCGGCACGATCATCCTGGTCATCGGCGTCACCCTGATGCGGATCGGCATCAACTGGATCTTCGGCCTGCCGGTGGGTCCGACCGCGCCCAAGATCATCGACCCCGAACATCTGGCCTGGCTGGAAAAGGTCGGGGGGATGCTGGACGCGGGCGTAATCCCGGCCATTCCCGACGGGCTGAGGGTTGCCCCGTCGATCGAGAATCCGAACTATGCGACGATCCCCAGCATGGCCATCGCATTCTTGGTGCTGTTCACCATCATCGCCGTGATGAAATTCGCACGCGGGTTCTGGGCGAACATCGCGGTCCTGCTGGGCATCATCGTCGGTGCCATCGCGGCATCGGTCATGGGCATGATGCATTTCGACCATGTCGGCACCGCCAAGTGGTTCGCGCTGATCACACCGTTCCATTTCGGTCTGCCCATCTTCGATCCGGTCATGATCATCACCATGACGCTGGTCATGATCGTCGTGATGATCGAATCCACGGGCATGTTCCTGGCCCTGTCCGAAATGTGCGGCACCAAGCTTGAGCGCACGACATTGTCCGCCGGGTTGCGCACTGATGGCTTGGGCACGCTGATCGGCGGTGTGTTCAATACCTTCCCCTATACCTCGTTCAGCCAGAACGTCGGCCTGGTGGGGGTGACCGGCATCCGGTCACGCTATGTCTGTGTCATGGGCGGCGCGATCATGATCGTGCTGGGCCTGATCCCCAAGATGGGCGCGGTGGTCGAGGCGCTGCCGGTTGCCGTGCTGGGCGGTGCGGGCCTTGTCATGTTCGGCATGGTGGCGGCCACCGGGGTTCGCATCCTCGGCGGTGTCGATTTCAAGACCAACAAGTTCAACGGTCTGATCGTCGCCATCTCGCTGGGCGCCGGAATGATCCCGCTGATCGCGCCCGACTTCAAGATCCATCTGCCCCACGCCTGGCACCCGCTGATCGAAAGCGGCATCCTGCTGGCGTCGATCTGGGCCGTGGCGCTGAATGCGCTGCTGAACGGCACCACCGTCGATGCGGAAGACGAGGCGCGCAAGGCGGCGCTGGCTTCGGACGGCGCGCACTGAAACCCGCGGCCCGGCGCAAAAGCCGGGCCGATCGGCGCGCGAAACGTAAGCGGGTTTTCACGACACCGACATGAAAAAACGCCCGCCGGAGCGATCCGGCGGGCGTTTCGCGTTTCGTCAGCCTGACGTCAGGCGGTGATGGTCCAGACCGGATCCAGCGGCACCTCCTCAAGGTTCGCGCCATCACCGATCCGGTCGATCACGGCGAACAGGCCGGGCGCGTGCAGCGGCGTCAGAACGCCGTGCCATGTGCCCCGGTGAAAGTTCACCCCCTGACCCGGCGCGGCGATGAACGCCACCGGCGTGCCGGGTTTGCCGCCCTCATCGGGGGCCACGACCACCAGCCATTCGTTCCGGTGCATCGGCACGAAGGCCTGGGATCCGTCGGGGTGACGTTCGACCAGGTCCAGGGTGTGGGGCAGGGCGCGCGCCTGTGCGTCGAAGATGCTGATCCCCGCGCGCCCGTCGCCGAAATCCAGCGTGGCGCGGTCGTGGTGGCGGCCACACAGCCCGGCGTTGATCATCTTGTCGGGGTTGCCCGACACCTCCAGCACATCGCCGTAGGGGGCGAAGGCGGCAGCGGTCAGCGGTTCGGCCTTGATCTCGCGGCTCATGGCAGGATTCCTTTCAAGCGGTGCAGCGCAATGCGTTCGACCTGGCGGCAGGCCTCGGCGAATTCGGTGTCGCGGTCCTGTTCCAGCCGCCGCTGGAAGGCCGACAGGATGCTGGCCTTGTCATGGTCGCGCACGGCGATGATGAAGGGGAACCCGTTCCTGGCCACATAGGCGTCGTTCAGGCGGGTGAATGTCGCGCGTTCCTCGTCGCTCAGCAGGTCCAGACCGGCACCGGCCTGTTCGGCCGTCGATTCCGCGGTCAGTTGCCGTGCCGCTGCCAGCTTGCCCGCCAGGTCGGGGTGGGCCGTCAGCACGCCCAGCCGCTGATCGGCATCTGCGCGGCGGAACACGCGGGCCAAGGCATTGTGCAATCCAATCGCCGTGTCGTTGGCCGCGCCCAGTTCGCCGTCATGCGCCGCTTCTGCGATCCAGGGCGAATGTTCGAAAATGCTGCCGTATTTCGCCACGAATGTCTCACGATCCATCGCGCTGGGCCGAACATGGCGCACATGGGGATGCACCTTGGCCCAGTGATCGGCGATCTGTGCGCGGGTGGCGAACCAGACGCCATCATGGCCGCGGGCATGGTCGAGGAACCGGCGCAGCGCCTCGGCCCGGCCGGGACGGCCAACCAGGCGGCAATGCAGACCGACCGACAGCATCTTCGGCGCCCCGTCACAGCCTTCACGATACAGCGTGTCGAAGGAATCGCGCAGATAGCAGAAGAACTGATCGCCCGAGTTGAACCCCTGCGGCGTCGCAAAGCGCATGTCGTTGCAATCGAGCGTATAGGGCACGATCAACTGATCCCGGTCGCCGTATTCCTGCCAGTAAGGCAGGTCGTCGGCATAGGCGTCGGCGACATAGGCGAATTGCCCGGTTTCGGCGGCCAGTCGAATGGTGTTGCCGGACGAGCGTCCGCAATACCAGCCCCGCGGCGGCGTGCCGGTGACTTCGGTGTGCAGGGCGATCGCCTCGGCGATGGCGGCGCGTTCCTGATCCTCGGGCATGTCCTTGTGTTCGATCCATTTCAGACCGTGCGACGCCATCTCCCAATCCGCCGCGATCATTGCGGCTACCTGCTCGGGCGAGCGGGCCAATGCGCTGGCGACGCCGTAAACCGTGATCGGCAGGTCCTTCAGCATCCGGTGCAGCCGCCAGAACCCGGCGCGCGCCCCGTATTCATAGATCGATTCCATGTTCGCGTGACGCTGACCCGGCCATTGCGCCGCCCCGACGATTTCCGACAGGAACGCCTCGGACGCGGGATCGCCGTGCAGGATGTTGTTCTCGCCGCCCTCTTCATAGTTCAGCACGATCTGAACGGCGATCTTCGCGTCGTTCGGCCATTTCGGATCGGGCGGGTTGGCGCCGTAACCTTGCAAGTCGCGGGGATAGCGGTTCATTTCGGATCTCCTTTGTCGCGCCACGATACTGCGCAACGGGGGCGCGGATTATCAATTAATATCGAAAGCACCCATGCGCGCAGGCCCGCTTCCGTCCGTGCCCGTGCCGGGGCAGGGTGGGTGAAACAGCAAGAGGACGCACGATGCCCGGATACCTGACCACCCATGTTCTGGACACCGCCCGCGGCTGCCCCGCCGAAGGGTTGAAGATCGACCTCTATCGAATTGACGGCGACACCCGCACCCACCTGCGCGCACTGACCACCAACGCCGACGGGCGCACCGACAGCCAGATCCTGCCCGAAGCCGAGTTCGAAACCGGCACCTATGAGCTGGTGTTTCACGCGGGCGCATATCTGGATGCCTGCGGCGTTCCGGCGGAAGATCCCCGGTTCCTTGACCTGATCCCGTTGCGGTTCGGGATGTCCGAGGCCAGCCACTACCATGTGCCGCTGCTGCTGTCGCCGTTCGGCTATTCGACCTATCGCGGCAGCTAGGGCGCGCGCAGTGCCGCGGTCATCCGGGCGATCATGAATTCCATGAACAATCGCGCCTTCGGATCCTGATGGCGCCGATGGGCATAGAGGCAGGCCAGTTGCACGGGCAAGGGCGGCGTGTCTTCGGCCACCCGGATCAACGCGCCGCTTTGCAGGTGATCGGCGATCTCGAACGTGGGTTTCATCACGATTCCCGCGCCAGCCAGCGCCCAGGCGGTCAGAACGTCGCCGTCGTCGGATTCGAACCGGCCGCGCACCTCGAACCGCGCGGCCCCGCTCGGCGTCTTCAGCTCCCACTGAAATTCGGGCGCCCCGGGAAACCGCAGGTTCAGGCAGTTGTGCTGGCCCTTGTCGATCTCGCCGCCCGACATCGGGTGGCCGTGGCGCGCAATATAATCGGGGCTGGCGCACAGCACGCGGTCGCAATCCGCGATCTTGCGGATCCTGAGGGTCGAATCCTCGGGACGGCCCAGGATGAAGGCGACGTCCAGCCCCTCGGCGGTCAGGTCGATCTTGCGATCGCTCAGCCGCAGGCGCACCGTCACGTCGGGATATTTCGTTGAAAAGTCCGGGATGTGCGGCGCGATCAGCCGCCGGCCCAACCCCAGGGGTGCCGCGATGTGCAACGTGCCGCGGGGGTTTTCGGTGATATCGGCGACGCCCGCTTCGGCCTGTTCCACCGATTCGAGGATCGCACAGGCGCCTTCGTAAAAGATCGTGCCCTGTTCGGTGGGCGACAGACTGCGCGTTGTGCGCTGAAACAGGCGCACGCCCAGATGATGTTCCAGCTGGGTCATCCGGGCCGAGGCGACGGCGGGCGAAATCCGCTGGTCGCGCGCGGCCGCCGACATGCTGCCCAGTTCATAGACCCTGACGAAGGTGCGGATGTTGTCGAGATAGGACATTCTTCGGTTTTATTTGACGCTGCTTGTTCCACGCCGAACATGGTTGAAAATTCGTCCGTGCGATAGGGTCGATCCACAAGCAGGGAGGAAACCGCCAATGTACGATTTCGCCATCATGTGGGACTGGTTCGCCTTCGCGGTGCGCTGGCTGCATGTCATCACCGCGATCGCGTGGATCGGATCGTCGTTCTATTTCGTCGCGCTCGACCTTGGTCTGAACCGCAACATCAACGGCCCGGCCGACGGCGAGGAATGGCAGGTGCATGGCGGCGGCTTCTATCATATCCAGAAATACCTGGTCGCGCCGGCGGCAATGCCCGAACACCTGACCTGGTTCAAATGGGAAAGCTACTGGACCTGGATTTCGGGCGCGGCGATGCTGATGATCGTCTATTGGGTCGGGGCCGAGTTGTTCCTGATCGATCCGGCCAAGGCGGACCTGGCCGTGTGGCAGGCGATCGCGATTTCCGCCGGATCGCTGACCATCGGCTGGATCGCCTATGATTTCCTTTGCAAATCGCCTCTGGGGGAAAAACCGACGGTCCTGATGCTGTTGCTGTTCGTCATCCTGGTGGCCATGTCGTGGGGGTATAACCAGATCTTCACGGGCCGCGCCGCGATGCTGCACCTTGGCGCCTTCACCGCGACGATCATGACGGCCAACGTGTTCTTCATCATCATGCCGAACCAGCGGATCGTCGTCGACGACCTGAAGGCCGGGCGCACGCCGGATCCGAAATACGGCAAGATCGCCAAGCTGCGCAGCACCCACAACAATTACCTGACACTGCCGGTGCTGTTTTTGATGCTGTCGAACCACTATCCGCTGGCGTTCGCGACGGAATACACCTGGATCATCGCGTCGCTGGTGTTTTTGATCGGCGTGCTGATCCGGCATTACTTCAACACGATGCACATGCGCAAACCGGTGCCGACCTGGACATGGGCGGGGACCGTCATCCTGTTCATCGTGCTGGCCTGGCTGTCGACCGCGAACACATGGGACGGCGATTACGACGCGCTGGACGCGCAGGAGATGACGGCGCACGAGCAGGTCTATGCCAGCGCCGCGGGTTTTGAGGAGGTGAGCGATATCGTGATGGGGCGCTGTTCCATGTGCCACGCCCGCGAACCCGGCTGGGACGGGATCCGGTGGGCGCCCAAGGGCGTCTATCTGGAAACCGCCAACGACATTGCCCGCGAAGCGCGCCAGATCTATCTGCAATCGGGCGTGTCGCACGCCATGCCGCCGGCCAACATCACCGAACTGCCCGACGAGGACCGCAAGAAGATCGTGCGCTGGTTCCGCAACGCCGGGCGCGACGACGTCGCCAGCGCCGAATAGGACGGTTGCCGCTTTTCTTCGCCCGGTGCGCGGTTTAACCTGAATGTCCACGAATGGGGCGGGGACGCATGGCATTTACAGTAGCAATCGATGGCCCGGCGGCCAGCGGCAAGGGCACGATCGCGCGGGCCGTGGCCGAACGCTTCGGCTTTGCGCATCTGGATACCGGCCTGCTGTACCGGGCGACGGGGCGGCGGATGATGGACGGCGAGGATCCGCTTGAGGCTGCGCGGAACCTGCGGGCCAGCGATCTGGACCGTCCCGATCTGCGCGGTGGTGACGTGGCGCAGGCCGCCAGCCGGGTTGCCGTCGATCCGAAGGTGCGCGCCGCCCTGCTGGACTTTCAGCACGCCTTCGCGCGGCGCAGCGGGGGCGCGGTGCTGGACGGGCGCGACATCGGCACCGTGATCTGCCCCGACGCCGACACCAAGCTGTTCATCACCGCCAGCGATGCCGTGCGCGCCGGGCGTCGCCACGCCGAGTTGTGCGCGCGGGGCGATACCGTGACGCTGGCGCAGGTGCTGGCCGATCTGCGCCAGCGCGACACCCGCGATGCCGCCCGCGCAAGCGCACCGATGAAGCCCGCCGACGACGCGGTTCTGATCGACACCTCGTCGATGGGCATCGACGACGCCATCGAGGCCGCCTGCACCGTGATCCGACGCACCATGGACGCCCGCGGCAACGGCACGTCGTGAAACCGGCGTCGCGCGCGTGGAGGCGTGGCGCCGTGAGTATTTAGGGCAAGAAAAAGCAGGATGGAGCGGTATCGGGCCGTGCAGGTTGCATTGCGCTGCCGCCCTTGTCTTTGGTGCTTATGTGACGTATACGCGCGGCTGTCGAAGGGGCGGAAACAGCTTCGGTGACGGGGGATGCAGGGTCGGTTCAGCCGGCCCTCGTTTTTTTCCCGCCCGGCCCGGGCCCGCGACCAATGGAAACCGAAAGACCGGCGGAGACAACCGCACGGCCAGAAAACGATGAAAAAGGACGATACCGCCACATGAGCGCATCCGCATCCATGGAGGAATTCGAAGCCCTCCTGAACGAAAGCTTCGAGATCGATACCCCCGACGAGGGTTCTGTCGTCAAGGGCCGGGTCATCGCCATCGAGGCGGGCCAGGCCATCATCGACGTCGGCTACAAGATGGAAGGCCGCGTCGAGCTGAAGGAATTCGCAGAGCCGGGCGAACAGCCCAACGTGAACGTCGGCGACGAAGTCGAAGTCTTCCTGCGCCAGGTCGAGAACGCCAAGGGCGAAGCCGTCATTTCCCGTGAAATGGCCCGCCGCGAGGAAGCCTGGGACCGCTTGGAAAAGGCCTATGCCGACGAGAACCGCGTCGAAGGCGCGATCTTTGGTCGTGTCAAGGGCGGCTTCACCGTCGATCTGGGCGGCGCCGTTGCGTTCCTGCCCGGTTCGCAGGTCGATGTGCGCCCCGTGCGCGATGCCGGCCCGCTGATGGGTCTGAAGCAGCCGTTCCAGATCCTCAAGATGGACCGCCGCCGGGGCAACATCGTCGTGTCGCGTCGCGCCATCCTGGAAGAAAGCCGCGCCGAGCAGCGTGCCGAGGTCATCGGCAACCTGACCGAAGGCCAGGCCGTGGACGGTGTGGTCAAGAACATCACCGAATATGGTGCATTCGTGGATCTGGGCGGTGTCGACGGCCTGTTGCACGTCACCGACATGGCATGGCGCCGGGTCAACCACCCGTCCGAGATCCTGTCGATCGGCGAGACCGTCAAGGTGCAGGTCATCAAGATCAACAAGGAAACCCACCGCATCAGCCTTGGCATGAAGCAGCTGCAGGCGGATCCGTGGGATTCGGTCGAGATCAAGTTCCCGATCGAATCGTCGCACACCGGCCGCGTGACCAACATCACCGACTATGGTGCGTTCGTCGAGCTGGAGCCGGGCGTCGAGGGCCTTGTGCACGTGTCCGAGATGTCCTGGACCAAGAAGAACGTCCACCCGGGCAAGATCGTGTCCACCTCGCAAGAGGTCGAGGTCATGGTTCTGGAGATCGATCCGGCCAAGCGCCGCGTGTCGCTGGGTCTGAAGCAGACCATGCGCAACCCGTGGGAAGTGTTCGCCGAAACCCATCCCGAGGGCACGCAGGTCGAGGGCGACGTCAAGAACATCACCGAATTCGGTCTGTTCGTCGGTCTGGACAACGACATCGACGGCATGGTGCACCTGTCCGACCTGTCCTGGGACCAGCGTGGCGAAGAAGCCATCCAGTCCTATCAGAAGGGCGACGTGGTTCAGGCCGTGGTCACCGAAGTGGACGTCGAGAAGGAGCGGATCTCGCTTTCGATCAAGGCGCTGGACGATTCGTTCACCGGTGCCACCGAAGGTGTGCGTCGCGGTTCGATCATCACGGTGACCGTGACGTCGATCGAGGATGGCGGCATCGAGGTCGAGTATGAGGGCGCCAAATCCTTCATCCGTCGTTCGGACCTGTCGCGCGATCGTGCCGAACAGCGCCCCGAGCGGTTCCAGGTCGGTGACAAGGTCGACGTTCGCGTCACGAACGTCGATCAGAAGACCCGCCGTCTGGGCCTGTCGATCAAGGCCCGCGAGATCGCCGAAGAAAAGGAAGCCGTCGAACAATACGGCTCGTCCGACTCGGGCGCGTCGCTGGGCGATATCCTTGGCGCGGCGCTGAAGGGCGACAACTGATCCGCAGCCCGACACAGGTTGCACAAACACCCCCGCATCGCAGGATGCGGGGGTGTTTTCGTCTGGCGGTTCTCCATGCCGGCGAATCATTGCCCATAAATGCCCGGGCGCGGCGGCGATTGCGCTAACGCCGTATGCGGGCCGAGGCATGGTTCGGTTCGATTTGCCACAGAAAAACAGAAGTTTGGCGAAAAGATAGCTGGATCGAAGCCGGTCTCGGCAGTTTCGCGTCGCAATTATTTCTTCTATACTTCCGCCACAAGCCCGGCGAGAAACGACCGTGGGACGTCGACATAGGGGGAAAACTGATGATCCGCTCGGAATTGATCCAGAAGATCGCCGACGACAATCCTCATTTATACCAGCGGGATGTCGAAAAGATCGTGAACACGATCTTCGAGGAAATCATCGGCGCCATGGCGCGCGGCGACCGGGTCGAGTTGCGCGGCTTCGGCGCCTTTTCGGTCAAGAAGCGCGACGCAAGGATCGGACGCAACCCGCGCACCGGTGAAGCCGTTCCCGTTGAAGAAAAACATGTGCCGTTCTTCAAGACCGGCAAGCTGCTGCGTGATCGCCTGAACGAGAAATAGGAAACCGAATGCGTTATCTCCGCTATGCCGTGTTGATTGTCCTCATGGTCATCCTCGTGGTCGTGGCCCTGGCCAACCGCGAAATCGTCACGCTTCAACTGATCCCCGCCGACGTGGGGGCCTATCTGGGCTGGCACCGGTCGGTCAGCCTGCCGTTGTTCATGGTGATCCTTCTCAGTGTCGCGTTCGGTGTCCTGGTCGGTTTCGTCTGGGAATGGCTGCGCGAACACAAGTACCGCGCCGAAGCGGCCCGCAAACGGCGCGAGGCCGAAGCCCTGAAGTCCGAGGTGTCGCGCATGAAAAGCCCCTCGGGCCGCGGCGACGACGTTCTGGCGCTGTTGGAATGATCGGACACGGCCGGTTTGCCCGCCATGGCTGAGGTGCGGGCCAAGTTCTGTGGCCTGTCCCGCCCCGCCGATATCGTCGCGGCGGCCGAGGCGGGTGCCACCTATGTGGGGTTCGTGTTTTTCCCGCGATCGCCGCGCAACGTGGATCCGGCGCAGGCCGCCGGCCTGGCGCTGGAGGTGCCGGCCGGGATCTGCAAGGTCGCGCTGACCGTCGATGCCGACGATGCCGCGCTGGATCACATCCTGGACACCGTGCCCATCGACATGCTGCAACTGCATGGGCGCGAGTCGCCCGATCGGGTGACGGAGGTGCGCGCACGCTTCGGCCTGCCCGTGATGAAGGCGGTCGGAGTGGCCGGAAAAGCAGATCTTGCGGCGCTCGATACCTATGGCCGCGTTGCCGATCAGCTTCTGGTCGACGCCAAGCCGGATCCCGGCGCGGTCCTTCCGGGCGGCAACGGCCTGGCCTTCGACTGGTCGCTTCTGGCGGGGCGTCGCTGGCCCGTTCCATGGATGCTGGCCGGTGGCCTGACGCCGCAGACGGTTGCAACGGCCGTTCGCATGACCGGCGCACGCCAGGTCGATGTGTCGTCCGGCATCGAAAGCGCCCCCGGCGTGAAGGATCCCGCGCTGATGCAGGCGTTCGTGGCGGCGCTGCGGGACGCCTGATCGTTCGGCTGGCGTCGAAGATATCCCGACCGAACTTCATTGAGGATCCGAACATACCGCTCTTGGAGAGAACGTCGATGGAGCTGACCTGGACCGATGCCGATTTCGGGGATGTCGCGGCCATTGTCGACCTTCTGACGGACGATGGGTTGGGCACGGCACGCGAAGGCGACGACCTTGCACATTACGAGGCGGCATTTCGCCTGATGGCGGACGAGGCCGCGAACCATCTGATCGTCGGCCGCCGCGCGGATCGGATTGTGGCGACCTATCATATCACGTTCATTCGCGGGCTTTCGCGGACGGCCACCCGCCGCGCGCAGATCGAAGGCGTGCGCGTGGCCTCGGCGTTGCGCGGCCAGGGGATCGGTGGCGCATTGATGCGCGACGCGGAGGGTCGGGCGCGGGCGGCCGGATGTGGCCTGCTTCAGTTCACCAGCGACGCGCGGCGCGATCGGGCGCATGCCTTTTACGCCGATCTCGGGTTCGTGCCGTCCCACGTCGGTTTCAAGAAGCTTCTGACGGCCGACACGCCCTGACCACCGGAATGATATGGTCGGGCGATGGGGATCGCTTTACCGTGCGCCGCGCCCGCGATAGGAAGGGGGGCCTCATTTTCGCGGAGATCCCAATGGCAGACGATCTGTTCAACAGCTTCATGAACGGCCCTGACGAGAACGGCCGTTTCGGAGATTTCGGCGGCCGGTTCGTATCCGAAACGCTGATGCCCCTCATCCTCAGTCTCGAGGCCGAATATGACAAGGCCAAGACCGATGATGCCTTCTGGGCCGAGATGAACGATCTGTGGACCCATTACGTGGGCCGTCCCAGTCCGCTGTATTTCGCCGAACGGCTGACGCAGCATCTTGGCGGGGCCAAGGTGTATCTCAAGCGGGATGAGTTGAACCACACCGGCGCGCACAAGATCAATAACGTGCTGGGCCAGATCCTGTTGGCGCGGCGCATGGGCAAGACGCGGATCATCGCGGAAACCGGAGCAGGCCAGCACGGCGTCGCCACGGCCACCGTCTGTGCCAAGTTCGGCTTGCAATGCGTCGTCTACATGGGCGCCCACGACGTCAAGCGGCAATCGCCCAACGTGTTCCGCATGAAGCTGCTCGGGGCCGAGGTCGTGCCGGTGACGTCGGGGCGTGGCACGCTGAAGGACGCGATGAACGATGCGTTGCGCGACTGGGTGACCAACGTGCGCGACACGTTCTATTGCATCGGCACGGTGGCGGGGCCGCATCCCTATCCGGCGATGGTGCGCGATTTCCAGTCGATCATCGGCAAGGAGGTGCGCGAACAGATGATGGCCGCCGAAAACCGTCTGCCCGACACCGTGATCGCGGCGATCGGCGGCGGGTCCAACGCCATGGGCCTGTTCTATCCCTTCCTCGACGACAAGGAGGTCGCGATCATCGGCGTCGAAGCCGGCGGCAAGGGCGTGAACATGAAGATGGAGCATTGTGCATCGCTGGCCGGCGGACGTCCCGGCGTGCTGCACGGCAACCGGACCTATCTGCTGCAGGACGACGACGGCCAGATCCTCGAGGGCTTCTCGATTTCGGCGGGGCTGGATTATCCGGGGATCGGCCCGGAACACGCCTGGCTGCATGACATCGGGCGGGCGCAATATGTCGCGATCACCGACGATGAGGCGCTGGAGGCGTTCCAGTTGTCCTGTGCGATGGAAGGGATCATTCCCGCGCTGGAGCCGTCCCATGCCTTGGCCCATGTGATGAAGATCGCGCCGGATCTGCCGAAAGATCACATCATTTGCATGAACATGTGCGGTCGCGGCGACAAGGATATCTTCACCGTGGCAAATCACCTTGGCTGGGACATGTCGGGTGCGACCTGAAACTCACCCTTAAGTGATCGGCAAACCGAGAATCGCGACGGGAACGCTGGAACGAAAGCGGCGAGGGGACGTTCACTGTGTAACTTTGCTACAAAGGAGCACACAATGCGTAACGAACTGAAAAAACAAAAGCTTCTGTCCGTCGCTCTTGTCTCGATGCTGGCGCTGGGAACCTCCGGTGCCGCCTTCGCACAGGGTGCAACCGCGCCATCGGTGTTTGAAGAAGGCGTCGTCGCCTCGGGCGACACGGCGACGTTCGCCGGCGTCCAAGCCGCGCAGAAAGGTTATTTGGTCATTCACGAGGTCGACGATCAGAACGTCGCGATCACCGGCGCCCACATCGGCTATGCGCCGCTGATGGCCGGCCCGAACTCGGACATCCAGGTGATGCTCCAGAAGCCTCTGGTGCCCGGCCAGTCGTACGTCGCCCAGATCTACACCGAGACGAACGACAACGAGGTGTTCGAAGGCAACATGGGCCAAGCCGAAGTCGACAGCCCGGCACGTGACGAAGGTGATCCGATCTTCATGACGTTCACCGCGCAGTAAACGATCTGCACTGTCATCACTTCGCGCCGCCTCCGGTTTCCGGGGGCGGCGTTTTCATGCTGTCAGGGTCCGGTGTCGCGGCCGGCCGCTCACAGGGTCAGCGGTCGGTGATCGCATACTCCTGCAGGACACCCAGCGGAACGATGTCCAACGCGCGCAGGTGTGTTGCCTGCAATGCAACCCGGGGCGCGCACCCCTCGTCATGGGCCTGAAGAAAGCGGCCAGCGCACAGGCACCAGCGGTCGCCGGGGCAAAGGCCGGCAAATCCGAATTCGGGCCGCGGCGTGCTCAGGTCATTGCCGAGGTATTTCGAGAAGGCCAGAAACTCGGCTGTCATGACGGCACAGACCGTGTGGCTGCCACTGTCCTGGGCACAGGTGTTGCAATGGCCGTCGCGGAAGAACCCGGTCATGGGCGCGGTCGAACAGGGTTCCAGGTCGCCGCCCAGAACGTTGACGGATGGCTCTTGTTTCATGGGAACTCCGTTACTCAGCGAAAGCGGTCGGCCAGACGTTGCAACGGTGAACGCTGAACATCGGGCGCGGCATCTTGGGGTCTTTCGGTCTTCGGCTCTGCCGCCTTCGGCGCGGTGCCTGTCGACGGGCGCGGCGGGTTCAGACGCCGCGCGACCGCGTTCATGAAGCCCGGTGCGTCACCCGTCACCAATGCCCCGGCACCGTCACCGACACCGCGCAGGACATCGTCCAGCCAACCTTCGTCGGCTTTCGGGAAATCGCGCAGGACGTATCCGGGCACGGCATCCTTGTGGCCCGGATGTCCGACCCCCATGCGCACACGCTGATATTCGGGGCCGATATGGGCGTGCAGCGATCGCAGACCGTTGTGCCCGGCATGTCCGCCCCCCTGTTTCACCCGGATCTTGCCGGGGGCAAGGTCGATCTCGTCGTGAAAGACGGCGATATCGGCCGGGGAGAGCTTGTAAAAACGCATCGCCTCGCCGACCGAACGGCCGGATTCGTTCATGAATGTCTCGGGCTTCAGCAACACGACCTTTTCACCCTTGATGCTGCCCTCGCTGACCCGGCCCTGGAACTTGGCACGAAACGGCGCAAAGCCGTGATCCGCGGCGATCTGATCCAGCGCCAGAAAGCCGATGTTGTGCCGGTTGCGGGCATATTTCGGGCCGGGGTTCCCCAGGCCGACAAGCAGGCGCATGGCTGCGTCTCTCCGTTTTTGAACCCTCAGCCTACGGTGGGGCGTCGCCCGGTGCAACGTGGCCGACATGAAAACGGGGCGCGGATTACCGCACCCCGTCCGATTTTGCCGCCGGTCCCGCAGGACGCGAAGACGATCAGCTTTCGGCGTCGTCGCCGGTGGTCGGAACTTCGTCCGCCTCGGGCGCGTCGTTGTCATCTTCGTCTTCCGACGACAGCAGGCCGGCCGGTGCCGACAGGTTCGCGATGACGAAATCACGGTCGATCGTCGGGCGCGTGCCCTCGGGCAGGGTGACGGATTTGATCGTGACGGTATCGCCGATCTCCAGACCCGCGATCGAGATCGTGATCTTTTCCGGGATGTCGCCGGCGGTGCAGCGCAGTTCGACCTCGGGGCGCACCATGGTCAGCACGCCGCCCTTGCGCAGGGCCGGGCATTCGTCTTCGCCCACCACTTCGACGGGGATGAACAGCGACACACGGCTGGTGCGGCGCAGGCGCATGAAATCGACGTGGATCGGCAGATCCTTGACGACATGGCGCTGAACCGAGCGGCAGATGACGCGCACGTCGTCGTGGCCTTCCAGCTTGAGGTTGAACAACTGGGCCAGGAAGCGTCCGGCCTTGAGGTTCTTCATCAGCGCGTTGAAGGGCAGGTTGATGGCAACCGGATCTTCGCCGCCGCCGTAGACTACGCCGGGCACCATGCCCTCGCGACGTGCGGTGCGGGCGGCCCCCTTGCCTGTCCCCGCGCGCGGCATCGCTGTAATGTCTGGGATTTGTCCAGCCATGTGTCGATCTCCTGAGATAAGAATGAAAGGCGGCCTCCAAGGGTGTCCGCCCATGAACGCGCGCGTATAGAACGGATCGGATCCTTTGAAAAGCCTCAAACGTCGGCCGTCAGCTTTCAGGAACCAACCAGACACGGCCATGGGGCGGCAGCGACAGCAGGCCCCCGCCATCCATCGCGGGCTGCCCCGCCAGCGTGTCGAAATAGGGGGTGCCGGTGTGCAACCCCAGGTCAGCTCCGCGAACCGTCTGCCAGTGGCCGGAAAAGTTGAAGACGGCGGTCAGCGCGGCCACGTCACCGGGGCGACGCAGGGCGAACAGCGCGCGGTTGGCCAGGGGCAGGATTTCGGTCGCGACACCGCCGGCCAGTTGCGGCGTCACCTTGCGCCGCGCCATGATGTGCCGCACCCCGCGCCAGATCCAGCCCTGGGGCGTATCGGCGCGCGCGGCCGTGCGCGCGGTGGCCCAATCCATCACCGGACGCTGCATCCAGCGGCTGTCGGGCGCCAGGTCGGGATCGTCGAGGTATGACCGGTCGTTCAGCATCCCGATCTCGTCCCCCATATAGATCAGCGGCATCCCCCCGAACGCCGCGATCAGGGCATGCCCCATGAGGATCCGGTCCACGGCCAGGCTGATCAGGCCCGGATCGCCCCGCTCTATCGCGATTTCGAGACCAGCAAGCGACGCGAAGGTGCCGTTGGTGCGCCGATCCCCGGTCGTCTCGTTCACCTGGAAATCCTGCCCGCGCGCGAAACTGCCGGGGCAGTGGCCGGTGTAGAAATCGGTCAGGAATGTCCGGTGGCCGGGCCCGGTTAGGGGTGGATGGCGTTCGGCATCGTCTTCGGTGATGGCCCAGCCGATGTCGTCGTGGCACCGGATATAGGTCGCCCATTGTGCGCGGCGGAACGACGCCGGGAAATGACGGTCCAGCACGTCGGTCATCATCGCGGTGTCGCCGCTGGCCAGCGACGACCAGAACTGCACCATCAGGCTGTTGTGATAGGCCAGATTGCTTTCGCGCCCTGTATGGCGGCCCTGACCCAGGTAGGGGACCAGGTCGTGGGGCGCCACGATGGCCTCGGCCTTGTGAATCACGGCGGGCGCGGCGATGCGGGTGGCTTGGACGATGGCCTGCAGCAGGTCATGCACCTCGGGCAGGTTCTAACAGGTGGTGCCCATGCGTTTCCACATGAAGGCGACCGCGTCCAGGCGCATCACCTCGGCGCCGTTGTTGGCCAGATCCAGGATGATGCCGAGAACGGCCAGAAACACCTCGGGATTTTCCCAGTTCAGATCCCATTGGTATTCGTTGAACGTGGTCCAGACCCATTTTCCGATTTCCGGATACCAGGTGAAATTGCCCGGAGCCTGATCGGGAAACACGTCCAGCAGGGTTTGTTCATACTGACGCGGGATCAGGTCGGTATCGAACATCCGATAGAACGCCTGATGGAACGGATCACCGGCCCGCGCCTTCACATCCCAGGCGTGTTCCTTCGCCGTGTGGTTCAAGACCATGTCGATGCAGGTCGAGATCCCCGCGTCGCGCATGGCCCTGGTCGTGGTGCGAAAGTCCTGCATCGTGCCCAGCCGCGGGTCGATGGCGCCGTAGTCCATCACAGCATAGCCACCGTCATTGGCACCCGGGCGCGGCTTGAGGCAGGGCATGAAGTGGGCGTAGGTTACGCCAAGGCTTTGCAGATACGGGATCGTTTCGGGCACCGCGCGCAGGTTGCCGGCGAAGCGATCGACATAGAAGACGTATCCGATCATCCGCTGGCTCAGGAACCAGCCGGGGTCGATGTCGCGCGCCAGGTCCAGCGCGCGCAGATCGGCCGGGCGCGCCCGCCATTTTTCCTCCAGCAGGGCGCGCAGGCGGGCGGTGAAACCCTCCATCCCGGTGACATGCCCGTAAAGCCGGTCGAGCGGGCCGAGAAGGTCTTCGACTCCCCGATCCCAGCGCAGCCCGAACAGGGTGTCGTCGTCAACGGTGGTGATGGTCGCGGTCATGTTCGGTCTCCGGCTCGGAGCTGGCGGTTGCAATACGCGCCCGGCGCGGGTGCGGCAACGGCTTTGCGGCGTTGACCCGGACCGCCCCGGCGCATAGCGTCCCGCGAGGATTTATCAAAAGGGACGAAGATGAGCGACAACGTTGAGTGGGTCATGGTGATGGATATTCGGGCAGGCAAGGCGGATCACGCCCGGCCCTTGCTGGACGAGATGGTCGAGACGACCGAAGCGGACGAACCCGGCGCCTTGCATTATGAATACTACATGAACGCCGACGAAACCCGCTGCACGTCCTTGGAGAGATACGAGGATTCCGATGCGGTGATGAAACACCTGGCCAATTTCGCGTCGCTTTACGCCGAACGGTTCTTTGCCTGTTTCAAGCCGGTCAGCTTCACGGTCTACGGCCCTGCCAGCGATCAGGTGCGCGAGGCGCTGGCGCAGCTTGGTGCCACCCATGAAAGCCGGACGGCAGGTTTCAGCCGCTGAACCCCCGGGCGGCGGGGGACCGTCGGCATCAAGACCCGCAGGGTCAAAAGATGTCGATGCCGCCCGCCAGATCCTGAAGACCCGTTACGCCGCTCAGAAACACGCGCTCGGCATCGTCGAAGGTGAAGGTCACGCCGGCGCCCGACGCGGTGGCGTAGGTGGCGATCACCTGTGACACCGTCAGACCGCCGCCCCAGAAACCCGACGCGAGGCGCAGGGTGTCGGCTCCGGCGTCGAACCCGACAATGGTGTCCATGCCGTCGCCCGGCCGGAAGATGAACGTATCGCGTCCCGCTCCGCCGATCATCCGGTCGTTGCCGCCACCACCCGCCAGCGTGTCGTCGCCCGAACCGCCGATGTGCACGTCGTTGCCACCCCCGCCGATCAGCCGGTCGGCGCCATTTCCGCCGACCAGAAGGTCGTCGCCCGCACCACCGATCAGAAGATCGGCGCCATTGCCGCCAAATGCCCGATCCGCGCCGCCGCCTGCAAAGAGCGTGTCATCACCGCCCTCGCCCAGAAGGGTATCGCCGCCGTTGCCGCCGGTCAGCGTGTCGTCGTGGATGCCCCCGAACAGCGCGTCGTTGCCGCCGCCGCCGTTCAGATCGTCGCGCCCGCCTTCGCCGCGCAGCCGGTCATCGCCGGCCGCCCCGACAAGCGTATCGTCGCCGGTGCCGCCGGACAGGGTGTCATCGCCCATGAACCCGCGCAGCGTGTCGCCGCCGCCGCCCCCCAGCATCAGGTTGTTCGCACCCGTGCCGCTGACGCTGTCCGCGCCGTCCGAGCCGATCACGTTCTCGACGCCCCAAATCCTGTCGGTCGGACCGGCGATGCTGAACCCGCCGCCACCCAGGGAAACGACCACGCCACCGGGGGCGGTAACCGCCGAAAGATCCAGTGTGTCGATACCCGCGCCGCCGTTCAGCATGCCGCCGGTCGTCTGCGTGTCACCGCGTGCGGCGAACAGATCGTTTCCACCGCCGCCCGCGACCGTGTCGCGTCCCAGGCCGAAGATCAGCAGATCGTCACCGTCGCCGCCGCGCAGCAGGTCGTCACCGCTGCCACCGTCCAGCGTATCGGCGTTGCCCAGCCCATCCATCGTGTCGTTGCCAAGGCCACCGCCAAGACGGTTAGCGCGCCCGTCACCGGTCAGATGGTCGTTGCCCGCAAGCCCGAGCATCTGACCGGTGGCATCCACGCCCAGCCGATCGTCGCCGGTGGTCGCACGTCCGAAGATCCGCGCGGCAACCCCGTCGTCGTCGTCGTCGATGTATTCGGACATGAACGCGACGATGAAACCGCCGCCTGCCAGTGCCTCGATTTCGGGATCTTCCTGGGTAAAGAAACTTGGAACGCTTGGCGCGACATCGAACCTGCCGGTCAGGGCCTGTCCGGTCGCCGTGAACATCCGGCCATAGACGGTATCGCCGACAAAGCCGGGCGTATCGTCGTCCTGATCCCAGACGACGACGATTTCCCCTGTCTTGAGCTGTACCACCCGGGTCGATCCCGGCAAATCATCGCTGGCATCGACGATTGTGGCCGGGCCGGTCTGGTTGCCCGCGGCGTCGAAGAACCGAAGCATGGTGTAATACGAGGTGTCTTCGGTATCGAACCCCAGTTCCCAGTCGTAGTTCTTGTTCGTTACGACGAAGCCACCGTCCTGTAACGCGGCCACGTCGATTCCGCCGCCGGTGCTGTTGAACACGCTTCCGACGGTGCCGAAGTTCATCGTCAGGCTGAAATCCGCCCTGATCGTGTTGCCGTTCGGGTCGGTGATCGTGCCGCGCACCTCGTTGCTGTCCAGATCGCCGGGCGTCGGGAAGCTGCCTTCGCTGTTCCAGATCGTGATTGTGTTTCCGCCGCTGAGAGGCGCGACACGGGTGAAAAGCTGATCAAACTGGCGTTCGTTGATGTTGAGCAGCGTATTGGCGCCCACAGGCGTGCCGTCGGCGGCGAATTGCTGTGTGAACAACTCGTCCTGCTGATTGCTGGCGCTGTCGTCGGCGCTGTAGATGACTTTGAAACCACATGGTGTGATTGCGGCGGCCGCTCTCCAGTGGCGAGCGAGGTCCGGTATACTGGCCTCATGGAAACCAGCCTTGAGGAGAACGACCATGACTAATTATGCAGGATTAGACGTATCACTCAAAGAAGTTTCGATCTGTGTTGTTGATGACGATGGGGAGGTTGTGGCGCAGGGCACCGCGCCGGCTGATCCGGAAGGGGTGGCAGGTTGGCTCAGGAACCGATCTCTGGCGCCCAAGCGGATCGTGCATGAAAGCGGGCAGCTTTCGATCTGGCTTCAACGTGGAATGGTGCAACTGGGTTTGCCCGCAATCTGCATCGATGCCCGCAAGGCTCATAAGAGTTTGTCCGCGCGGCTGAACAAGTCGGACAGCGCCGATGCAGAAGGCCTCGCGCAACTCGCTCGAATGAACTGGTTCACCCCGGTTCACATCCGCAGCGAAGAATCCGATCGGTTGCGTGCCTTGGTCGGAGGGCGGGAACGTTTGATCCGGTTGCGCAAGGATCTGGAAGGGCACATCCGAGGCGTCCTGAAGACCTTTGGCATCCGCATGACCGGGATCGGCCAGACGCAGCAAAGACAGGGGTTCCGTGATCAACTGGCCGCCGCTGGCGAGACCGATCCGGTGCTGCGCACCATCGCAGACGGGTTCATCGCTGCCCACATCACGCTCTGCAAGGCGACCGCCGACTTTGATCGCGCGTTAAAGGCAAAATCCAAGAGCAACCCGATCACGTGCCGCCTGATGACCATCCCAGGTGTCGGCCCAATTGTGTCACTCAGCTTCGTCGCACTTGTCGATGATCCCAGTCGGTTCAGCAAAACCTCTGATGTAGGGGTATTCCTTGGCCTGACGCCGAGGCGACACCAATCAGGTGAAATGGATTGGTCAGGCCGTGTCTCCAAGTGCGGTGATGCCACGATGCGCGGGCTTCTGTTTGAAGCGGGGTCCTGCGTCATCAGACAGGTAAAACGCTTCTCGACGTTGAAATCCTGGGCGGTTCGATTGGCCGGGCGGCGCGGGTTCCGCAAAGCCGCCGTCGCCACGGCACGCAAGATCGCTGTGCTGATGCTGACACTCTGGAAGTCAGGAAACGACTATCAATGGACACAGGAGGCCACTGCCTGAACTGAATTCTCGCCGGACGGGCGGGAAGAGACGTCCCGACGGGACGGAGGTTGATCGATCTCGTACAAACGGTTGGGACGTGGCGGTTGCCGCGCAATCCGCAAACCACATTGGAGACGATCCACCACCGAAAACCATCATGAGGCGCGGACAAACACGATGAATGCGACCTCGGAGAGAACCATGACCCCGAACGGACAGATCGCAACCCCGCTTGACAAGGCCGCAAACAGAGAACCGTTTGCGGTCGCGAAAACCTCGGGCGCGCCGGCGTCGTCTGCCGGGACGGTGTCCACACGCAGTATTTCGGTGCGCGGTGTTCCGTCGGCATCGAACGCCCGGACAAACACTCGCTCCCGGATCGTGAGAATGTCGTCGTAGTCATCATAGACCCAGGTCACCACGTATCCGCCATCGTCAAGCGTGGCGACACCGGCATCGGTCGCACTGGTGCCGTCAGCCCCGAAGACCAGGGTTTCGAATCCCACCGGTTCCCCGTCGCTGTCATAGCGTTGTGCCAGGATCGCCGTCGCGACGGGGCCGTCGCCGTAGTCGTTGATGTAGCTTTCGTAAACGATCAGAAAACCGCCATCGTCGAACGTGGTGACGACAGGATTACGCTGCCAGTTGTTCTGATAGCCGTTGACCCGGAATGCCTGCCCCAATGTGAATTCTCCGCACTGAACCGGACCGATACATAGATCGGCCCATCGGTGCTGTCAGGAACATTTTTCACCCGGCGACGGGTCATATGCCATGGCACGTCCGCTTTGGCGGACTTTCGCCTGCCCGTGTCGCCGGGCAAGGTCAGATGTTGCGCCGCCAGCGGTGGAATTCGTCGTCGATCAACAGGATATCGCGGTCGACGTCGTTGATGTCCTTCTTGCCGCACAGGGCCATCGTGATGTCCAGCTCCTTGTGGATCACGTCCAGCGCGGTTTCCACGCCCTGCTGGCCCATGGCTCCCAGGCCATAGACGAAGGCGCGCCCGATATAGGTGCCCTTGGCGCCCATGGCGACCGCCTTCAGCACGTCCTGACCCGACCGGATGCCCGAATCCAGATGGATTTCCACCTGATCGCCCACGGCCGCCACGATCTCGGGCAGGGTGCGGATCGAACTCAGCGCGCCGTCCAACTGTCGCCCGCCGTGGTTCGAGACGATGATGGCATCGGCCCCCACGTCGACGGCGCGGCGCGCGTCATCGGCGTCAAGGATGCCTTTCAGGATCACCTTGCCGCCCCACATCCGCTTGAATTCGGCGATGCGGTCCCAATCCAGCGACGGATCGAACGCCTCAGCCGTCCACGAGGACAGCGACGAGGGATCGCTGACCCCCTTGGCATGGCCGACGATATTGCCGAACTGTCGGCGTTCGGTGCGCAGCATCTCAAGGCCCCATGGCACCTTGGTCATCATGTTGGCCACCGATTTCGGCGTCAGCTTTGGCGGCGCTGACAACCCGTTGCGGATGTCCTTGTGCCGCTGGCCGAGGATTTGCAGATCGACCGTGATGACGATGGCCGAACACTTGGCGGCATGGGCGCGCTGGAACAGCCGCTCCATGAAATCGGTGTCCTTCAGGGTATAGACCTGGAACCAGAACGGCTTGGTCGTGTGGCGCGCGACGTCCTCGATCGAACAGATCGACATGGTGGACAGGGTGAACGGCACGCCCTTTTTCTCGGCCGCCTTGGCCGCTAGGATCTCGCCGTCGGCGTGCTGCATCCCGGTCATGCCGACGGGTGCCAGGGCGACGGGCATCGACACGTCCTCGCCGATCATCTGCGTCTTGGTCGACCGGCCCGCCATGTCCACGGCAACCCTCTGACGCAGGCGCAGCAGGTCGAAGTCCGACACGTTGTCGCGAAACGTCTGTTCGGTCCACGAGCCGCTTTCGCAGTAATCATAGAACATCTTGGGCACACGCCGCCTGTAGATGCGCTTGAGATCCTCGATTTCGGTGATGACGGGCATGGCGGGGCCTTTCCGGGATGGGCGTGGTCAGGAATGATTAGCGCTGACCGCCGGCGAACTCAACGTTGTTTGCGCTTGTAATTTCTCGAACGCGATGCACGATCGAGGGATCGGAAATTGTGGTGGCGCCTTGGATTATCATAACGAAATCGTTCTCTGTGAGATCACGGATTGGTGGGAGGGCGAACGCGTCCGCGTGCAGACCGAATGCAACGCGATGCTGGCATGGCTTCTGTTGAACGCCAACGAATTGATTGAAAACCTGACGGATCCCGACCTGATGCTGCCGTTTTCATCGCGCAGATCAAAGATCCGCAAACAGATTGCCGCGGATGTCGATGGTTTCAACCGACGCATTGCCGCAACGCTTCAGGAGTCTGCCGATGTCTCGATGGAACGACTGGAAGGATCACTTGAGCACGTCGAGCCGTCCCTTCTGGATTCGGCGTCGTTCTTTGGTGGGGGCGCGGTGTCGGTCGGCTCTCTCGGGGTTGCTGCTTCGACGAAGACGATAGCGACCACCACGTCCGCCCGTTTCCGGTTTCTCGCACCCGTCGTTAGCGTGGTCGTGCTCGCTGCGACCGGGCCTTGGCGGATGAGTGGGGGGCGACGTCGTGCAAGAACCCGCATTCAGGACCGGATCGAAGGCTGGCTGCGGACGCAGATCGTGGATTTATCGAACGACGCATCGACCCTGTCGGTCATGCGCTCCCACATAGACCGTATCGCAAAAACTCGTATGGAGGCCGTGCAATGACCATTGGCGCGATACCTTTTGGCATACCCAATGAATTGGCGTTTGATTATGCAGCGGGAGCGATCCAGCGTTATGGCTCGATCCTGAAAAGTGCCGAAACGGGCCGCATCGTCGGACATCTTCAGGAAACCGGCATGCTGCAATCGCTTCTGAGCAACGCCACGGCCGTACCCTTGGGGCCTGTCAGCGCGGCGGCGCAGGTGGGCGGCGCGGTGGCGAACCTTGTTCAAAACCAGCAGATCAAGAAAAAAATCGACGTGATGCAGGAGATGATGGGAAGCCTGCAAACCGTCCAGATCGCATCCCTCGTGACCTCGGTCGCCGGCATCGGCGTGACGGTTGCAAGCACGGCCATCATGCTGAACCGCATGGCGGCCATCCGCCGCGACGTCCAGGATATTGCAACGCGCATTGACGGTCTTCCGGCGAAACTGCGCGAGATCGATCTGGAAAAGACGATCACCGACGTGGAAACGCAGCTCGACCGCCTGACCGAAGCCCCCCACCGCAGAGACGCGGTGCAGGTGGTCACGGCTGCCGAAAGCGTGCTGCACGAGAAATTCGGGCATCTCACCGAGGGCACGCGCAAACTGGTCATCGCCGCCAAGGTGGACGAGGCGCTGTTGCACGCATTGCTGACGGCAATCTCGCTGTGCGGCACGGCGCAGACGCGCGCCCTGTTCTGGTTGGACCACAAGACGACCGCGCGCGACAGGGCCGTGCGGCAGACCGACCATTTGCGCAGGCTTGCGTTCGACATGCCGCGCGACGAGATGGCCAAGCGCCTGTCTTCCGGCAATGAGGGGGCGGCGCGCATCGCGGCACTGGCATCGGAAACGCGGTTGCGCATGGCCTCGATCCCGTCTTTGGGCCAACGGCTTGTCGAGCTTGGCGTCAATGGTCGCGAATATATCGAGCGGGCCGCCGACGAGAAGGATCAGCCGGTTCTGATCCTTCCCGCAGCGGCCTGAACACCGCCGCTCAGGCCCGGTGTGCGCCTTCGGCCAGTCCGCGAACGAAGCTCAGCACTTCATCGACGGGGCGACCCTTGGCCAGTTCACCGACAATGGCCGAGCCGACGACGCAGCCGTCGGCGATGCCTGCGATGGCCTCGCTGGCCTCGGGGGTGCGGATGCCGAAGCCGACGATCACGGGCAGGTCGGTCCTGGCCTTGATGCGGGCGACCTCGGGCGCGACGTCGGTGGCTTCGGGTGCGGCGGCGCCGGTGATGCCGATGATCGAGACGTAATAGACGAAGCCGCTGGTATTGGTCAGAACCTTGGGGAGGCGTGCGTCATCGGTGGTGGGGGTGGCCAGGCGGATGAAGTTCAGGCCGGCCTTTTGCGCCGGAATGCACAGTTCATCGTCTTCCTCGGGGGGCAGGTCGACCACGATCAGCCCGTCGATCCCGGCCGATTTGGCGTCTTCCAGGAACCGATCGACCCCGCGCGAATAGATCGGATTGTAATATCCCATCAGCACGATCGGCGTCGTGTCGTCGTCTTCGCGGAAGGCGCGCGCCAGGTCCAGCGTGCGCTGCAGGGTCATGCCGGCGGCAAGCGCGCGTTGTCCGGCCACCTGGATCGTGCCGCCGTCGGCCATCGGGTCGGTGAACGGCACGCCCAGTTCGATGATGTCGACCCCCGCGTCGGGCAGTCCGCGCACCAGCGCCAGCGAGGTGTCGAAGTCGGGATCGCCCGCCATGATGTAGGATACGAAGGCCTTGCGCCCGGCGGCCCTGAGTTCGGCAAATTTGGCGTCGATCCGTGTCATGTCTGTCTCCTTCGGTCCCGGCAATCCTTGTGACGGCGGGCGCGGCATTTTGCAATCGTCATCGCGGGCCGGGGTCTTCCATTTGCGCATCGCACGCCTATCTGTTGGATCATGAATTATGTCCTTGCCCTGTTTCTGCCGCCGCTGTCGATCCTGCTGATCGGCCGCATCTTCCTGTCGATCATCGTTTTCGTGATCTGGCTGCCGTCGATCATCATATCGGGCGGTCTTGGCCATCCGATCTTCATCCTGCTGGCCTGGGTGCTGATTTATCAGGCCCACGCGGATCGCCGTGGCGCCTGACGCCCGCTTGCACAGCACGCCGCGCCGCCCTAGACACCCTGCGGATTGCAGGCGCCTTGGGGCGCGTCGAAAAGGAGAGCGTCGATGGGTTTCAAGATGGGGATCGTGGGTCTGCCGAACGTCGGCAAATCCACCCTGTTCAACGCGCTGACCCGCACGGCGGCGGCGCAGGCTGCGAATTTTCCGTTCTGCACCATCGAACCCAACGTGGGCGAGGTGGCAGTGCCCGACGCACGGCTGGACAAGCTGGCCCAGATTGCCGGATCGAAACAGGTCATCCCGACGCGCATGACGTTTGTCGACATCGCCGGTCTGGTGAAAGGCGCCAGCAAGGGCGAGGGACTGGGCAACCAGTTTTTGGCGAACATCCGCGAATGTGACGCGGTGGCCCATGTGTTGCGCTGTTTCGAGGATGGCGACGTGACCCATGTGGAAAACCGCGTCGATCCCATGGCCGACGCCGATACCATCGAAACGGAACTGATGCTGGCCGATCTGGATTCTGTCGAACGCCGCCTTGCCGGGCTGTCGCGCAAGGTGCGCGGCGGTGACAAGGAAGCGGTGCAGCAGGAGCGGCTGCTGAAGGACGCGCTTGCGGTCCTGGAAGCGGGCAAGCCTGCGCGCACGGTCGAGGTGGCCGAAGACGATCAGCGCGCCTGGCGGCTGTTGCAGTTGCTGACGGCCAAGCCGATCCTTTACGTCTGCAACGTGTCCGAGGACGACGCGGCCACGGGCAACGCCCTGTCGGACAAGGTGGTCGAACGGGCCGCGGCCGAAGGGGCCGGAACGGTCGTGATCTCTGCCCGGATCGAGGAGGAGATCAGCCAGCTTGACCCCGAAGAGGCTGAAATGTTCTTGACCGAACTGGGGCTGGAGCAGGCCGGTCTGGATCGTCTGATTCAGGCGGGATACGAGTTGCTGGGGCTTCAGACCTATTTCACCGTCGGCCCGAAGGAAGCCCGCGCCTGGACCATCCGTGAAGGCACCCTGGCCCCCCGCGCGGCGGGGGTGATCCACGGCGATTTCGAAAAGGGCTTCATCCGCGCCGAAACCATCGCCTTCGACGATTTTGTCACCCTGGGCGGTGAAACGGCGGCCAAGGACGCGGGCAAGATGCGGGTCGAGGGCAAGGGATACACCGTCAAGGACGGCGATGTGCTGCACTTCCTGTTCAACACCTGACGTCAGGGGGCGGCGATCATCGCCGCCACCGTTCGCAGATCTTCCCGGAACCGCGCGGTTTCCTGGGCGCGCAGCGCGGCGTCGGGCAGGCGCAACAGATAGGAAGGGTGCACGGTCAGGAACACCGGCGTGCCGTCCGTTGTTGCCTCGACAGTGCCCCGCCGCGTCGTGATCGCCTTGCCGTTGCCGGTCAGCGTTCCGGCGGCGGTGGCCCCCAGCGCCAGGATCAGCCGGGGTTCGATCAGCGCGCGTTCCGCATCCAGCCACCATCGGCAGGCCTGAACCTCGTCATTGTTCGGCCGCTGGTGAATGCGCCGCTTGCCGCGTGGCGTGAACTTGAAGTGTTTCACCGCATTGGTGACGTAAGCGGCCGAGCGGTCCAGACCCGCCTCGCGCGCGATCCGGTCGAACAACTGGCCGGCGGGGCCGGTGAAGGGACGACCGGTCAGATCCTCTTCGTCGCCCGGCTGTTCGCCGACGATCATCAGGGGCGCATCCAGCGGCCCTTCGCCCGGCACCGCCTGGGTCGCATCGGCGTGCAGCGGGCAGCGTGTGCAGGCGGAAAGCTGTCGGTGAAGCTCGGGCCGGGTGTCGGGCGGCTTGGGGCGCGACAGGATGCGATCGCTGAACACCGGCGGCAGCGTCGGCGCGGCGTCCTGCATGGCGCGGGCGCGCGACTGAGCGTTGGCGATCAGGCCGGGGATCAGATCGGCCTCGGGCAGGTTCTTCCAGTATTTCTTGGGCATTTCCGACTGCATCGCCTTCACCTTCAGGCGGGCGGGATTGAAGATGTTGGTGAAATACGTCCGCCACAGATCTTCGGTCGCATCGTCGGGCAGGGGCGGTTTCGGCGCGCCGTCTGAAAACCGCAGCGTGCCGTTCTCGAAATGCGCGGTCAGGTGCGGGGTCTGAATGATCCAGTCCATGTCGCCAAACCGGCGCGCAAAGAATGGCGCGGTGGGTTCGGTGATGAAATGCGTCGGCTCGAACCACGCGGCAAACGCGCGTCGGGGTCCGTCGGCGTCCAACTCGCGAAAGCGCACGAAGGCGGTCATCTTGTGCTTGTCGCGGCGCACCTCCTTTTCCAGCTTGCGCAGTCGTGCCATGGCCGGGTCGGCGCGGTCCTGCAACGCGCCGGGCGTATCGCGCAACCGCCACAAAAGCGCGTAAAGCCGGGCGAAGCGTTCGGGGTCGGAATGCCAGACCACCGCGTTCATCAACTCGACGAAGGCGCGCGGCACGTTGATCGGCGCGCCGGTCGCCGGCAGGGCCTGCGATCCGCCGAACAGGTCGGGTGCGGCGCTGCCGTGGTGCCATGACACCTGATCGGGTGCGACCGCAGCCCCGATCAGCCGGCGCGCGGCATCACGAAACCCATGATCCGTGCCTTGCAGGGGCAGGGTGACGGCGTGCATCAGAACAACGAAAGCTGTTCCGGCGGCGGCGCAAAGCGGGCGCGCAACCCGGCGCTGTCCAGAACCGCGCCCGGCGACCAGTCGACCAGCGTGATGAACGGGCGCGCCTTCTTCAGGCTGGCGCCCATGCGTTGCAGATCGCCGTGGCGCAGGGTGCGGTGGCGGCGGGTGGTCAGGATGCGTGCCACGGTCTTGGTGCCGAACCCCGGCACCCGCAACAGCATCTCGCGCGCCGCGCGATTCACGTCGACCGGGAAATGATGGCGATTGGCCAGGGCCCAGGCCAGTTTCGGATCGATGTCGAGATCAAGATTGCCATCGGTGGTCGCTCCCGTGATCTCGGCCACGTCGAAGCCATAGAACCGCAGCAGCCAATCGGCCTGATACAGCCGGTGTTCGCGCGCGAGCGGCGGGCGGATCAGCGGCAGTTTAGAGGACGAATCCGGGATCGGCGAAAACGCCGAATAATACACCCGCTTCAGCTTGTAACTGGAATAGAGCCGCGTCGTCTGGCCCAGAACGGTCGCGTCGGTCGACCCGTCAGCGCCGACAATCATCTGCGTGCTTTGCCCGGCCGGAGCGAATCGCGGCGGCCGCTTGCCGGTATGGCTGCGCTCCTTGCTGGCGTCCTTGCGCAGGCGCACATCGGCCATGGCGCGGCGGATCCCCTCGGGGTTCTTTTCGGGGGCAAAGGATTTCACCGCCGCATCGGTCGGCAGTTCGACATTGATCGACAGGCGGTCGGCGTGCAGCCCCGCCTCGGCGATCAGGTCGGGATCGGCATCGGGAATGGTTTTCAGATGAATGTAGCCGCGAAAGTTGTGCTCGATTCGCAGGGTGCGGGCGATGCGCACCATGTCGGCCATGGTCACGTCCGGCGAGCGGATGATGCCGGACGACAGGAACAACCCTTCGATATAATTGCGACGATAGAATTCCAGCGTCAGACTCACCACCTCCTCGGGGGTGAAGCGGGCGCGTTCCACGTTCGACGACACGCGATTCACGCAATACGCGCAGTCGAAGATGCAGAAATTCGTCATCAGGATCTTGAGCAGCGAGATGCAGCGCCCGTCGGGGGTGTAGGCATGGCAGATGCCCGACCCCCCGCTGCTGCCGAGTCCCGAACCATCGCGCGAGTTGCGCCGGTCGGTCCCGCTGGACGCGCAGGAGGCGTCGTATTTGGCGGCGTCCGACAGGATCGCCAGCTTTTCCTGTAGGGTGCGCTGTGTCATGTGTTCACTATACGTTCTGGCGCCGCGCGCACAAGGGGCGACGCTGCGGCGTTTTGGCGTGGTCTTGGCGCGCAGGCTTCACTAGGGTCGCGCGCAAACGGAAAGGGCCGCCATGAAGACCGTCATCCTGATCCCCGCGCGCTATGCCTCGACCCGGTATCCGGGCAAACCCCTGGCGATGCTGACCTTGCCCGATGGCACGCGCAAAAGCCTGATCCACCTGACGTGGGAGGCCGCGCTGGCGGTGCGCGGGGTCGATGGGGTGCATGTCGTGACCGATGACGATCGCATCCGCGACGCGGCCGAAGCGTTCGGCGCGTCGGTGCTGATGACTTCGGACACCTGCGAGAACGGCACCGAGCGCTGTGCCGACGCGCTGACGCGCCACGGCATCGACGCCGACCTGATCGTCAACGTGCAGGGCGACGCGCCCCTGACCCCGCCATGGTTCGTCGAGGATCTGATCGAGGCGATGCGCGTGGACCAGGCGGCCGAGGTCGCAACACCGGTGGTGCATTGCGATGCGCTGACCTATGGCCATTTCATCGAGGACCGACAGGCCGGACGTGTCGGCGGCACCACCGCCGTTTTCGACGCCAAGCAGCACGCGATGTATTTCAGCAAGGAAGTCCTGCCCTATATCGATCCGGGCAAGCGGATGTCCGACGATCTGCCGGTCTATCACCATGTCGGCATCTATGCCTATCGCCCCGCCGCGCTGGCCGCCTATGTCGGCTGGCCGACCGGCCGGATGGAGCGGCTGGAAGGGCTGGAGCAGTTGCGGTTCCTCGAAAACGGGCGCGCGGTGCGCTGCGTGATCGTCGAAGCGCGGGGCCGGGTGTTCTGGGAGTTGAACAACCCCAACGACGTGGCCCGGATCGAAACCGTGTTGCGGGGGATGGCATGAGCGTGCGGATCGACGACATCGATGTGGGCGGCGACGCGCCGTTCGTCCTGATTGCCGGGCCATGCCAGATCGAATCGCTGGATCACAGCCTGATGATGGCCGAGGGCATCGCGCGCGCCTGCGCGGCGACCGGCACGCGGTTCATCTTCAAGGCCAGCTTCGACAAGGCCAACCGCACGTCGCTGAACGCCGAACGGGGCGTCGGGATCGACGCGGGATTGCGGATTCTGGAAAGGGTGCGAGACGATTTCGGCTGTCCTGTCATCACCGATGTGCATGATGTGGAACAGGTGCGCGCGGCGGGGAATGTGGTCGACGTCTTGCAGATCCCCGCGTTCCTGTGCCGCCAGACCGACCTGTTGCTGGCCGCCGGGCACACCGGGCGGGCGGTGAACGTGAAGAAGGGCCAATTCCTGGCCCCGTGGGACATGACGCGCGTGGCGGCCAAGATCGCCTCGACCGGGAACGACCGGATCATGCTGTGCGAACGGGGGGCGTCGTTTGGATACAATGCGCTCGTCACCGATTTCCGCGCCCTGCCGATCATGGCCGAAACCGGCTATCCAGTGATCTTCGACGCCACCCATTCGGTGCAGCAGCCGAGCGGGCAGGGCGGTTCGTCGGGCGGACAGCGCGAGTTCGCGCCGGTCCTGGCACGGGCCGCCTGCGCCGTCGGGGTCGCGGGGCTGTTCATCGAAACCCACCAAGATCCCGATACCGCGCCCAGCGACGGGCCGAACATGATCCCACTGGACGCGATGCCGGCCCTGATCGCCGAGTTGCGCGCCTTCGACGATCTGCGCAAGGGCCGCCGCTGAGCCGGCGACCATTCGCCGACGTTAGGGCCAGAAACCGCTGTCGGCGGAAAAACCCGCATTTGAAAGCCCCCTTTTTGACATCTCAAGGAACCCGTGGCAAAGAGGTGTCAGCGTATGGGGGCGATGCGCGACGTTTTATTACACGTTAAGGGCGAGCGGCATGGGGTATGAGATCGAGGTGGTCGGTGTTTTGGCCGACGAGCGGGGCGGTGTCGAGGATCTGGAGCGGATCATAAGCCACCGGGTTGCGAGGTTGCATCAGGCGCTGAGCGTCCAGGCGACGGCGATCCTGTCGCAGTTCGACATCAGCCTCAGCAATTGGCGGGTGCTGTCAGCGATTTGGGTCGAGGACATCGACTCATCCCGCAAACTGGCGGAAAAGACCGGCTACGATCCGGCGCAAATCTCGCGCGCACTGCATAACATGCGCAAATCGGGCCTTCTGGAGTTGTCGAACAACCTGAACGACCGCCGTATCCTGATGATCGAGGTCACGCCGGCCGGCCGCAAGGTGCTTGCGGCGATGATCCCGCACATGAAGGCCCGGCATGACGCCTTGCTGAACGCGCTGGATCGCCATGAACTCGAGACATTTCTGGCCGTTCTCGACAAGCTGGACGCCATCGCCGAACTTGACCGCAACAAGATTCTGACCCACGCCGGTCTCAAGGCCGTTCGCTGATCGCGGCGACCGAAGGGGCAGCGCGGGCGATTCGATCCGGGTCTGGCGGCGCGTCGCTGTGCGCGCTGTCGCCTCCTGGCACGTATCGAGTCTGCCAAGGGTGGTAGGTTTATGCCGTAACACGCTGATATCTAATGAGATTGTAAGATCATCGGCGCGTGGGCGATATTTCGCACACGCAGAAAAATGGTATTGTCGTAAAAAAGTGAACGGGCGTATAACAAGGCATCGGGGGCTGCTTTCGATTACAGGCAACATTTGGACGATATTGCGGGGGGGTCGCACGGCCGCCCATGAAGATATTTTTTTTATGTCGATTTTGGGACTGCCAGTCATGGATCGTATCAAGAAGCACCTGATCTCTCTGTCACCCTATCAGAAGCGGATCGTGCTTCTTGGTGTCGACCTTGCCCTTGTACCGTTGGCCTATCTGTTCACACTTGCCGTTCAGTATGAGAGCGGGCGCACGTTCGCCATCGGTTCGCAAAGCCTGTTGCTTATTGCGTTGCTGGTCATCCTGACCGGGGCGATTTCGACGTTCCTGCGCATTCCCCGCATCCGCCTGAAGGATTTCGACCTGTCCTGCATGGGCCGGCTGTCGCTGTTGTCGCTGTTGGTGGCCTTGTGCAGTGCGGCGTTGCACCAGATTTCGGGCTTGTCGGTGTCCATCGGAACCTATGTCGTTTTCGGCATCGTGTATCTGGTGTTTTCAGCCAGCACGCGGGTGATCATGCTGGAGACGCTGAAAGCGATCTATCGGCGGATGAACGCGCGGTGCCGGGTTCTGATCTATGGGGCCGGTCACACGGGGCGGCAACTGGCGCGTGCGCTGAGTGTCCACGAGACGATCGATCCGGTCGCCTTCGTCGATGACAACACCGCGCTTCAGGGCCTGACGATGAGCGGCCTTCCCGTGCTTGCGCCGATCAACATCGCCAACATCGTGCGTCTGAAATCGGTCGATCGCATCCTGTTGGCCATGCCGTCGCTGGCGCATCCCAAGCGGACGCAGATCGCGTGGCGGCTGGAACAGATGGGGCTTGAGGTCCAGGCCTTGCCCAGCTTTTCACAGCTGATCGGTGAAGAGGAGAACATCGTCGACAAACTGGTCCCGGTGCCGCCTTCGCGGTTCCTGGGGCGCAAGCCGTTCGATCGCAGCCTGAACGCCGGGTGCACCCATGTGGCCGGGCGCAACGTCATGGTCACGGGCGGTGGCGGCTCCATCGGGTCCGAACTGTGTCGCCAGGTGTTGTGGTGCAAGCCCGCCAAGCTGGTGATCTTCGAAATCAGCGAATACGCGCTTTACGAAGTCGAGAAGAACCTGCGGCCCCTGGCGGAAAAGGTCGGAACCCAGATCATCTCGGTCCTCGGTTCGGTCACCGAACCGCGGCTTGTCCGCCGCGTGTTGCAGGAGCACGACATCAAGGTCGTGATGCATGCCGCGGCCTACAAGCACGTTCCGATCGTCGAGGACAATCCGCTGGTCGGTCTTGCCAACAACGTCCTGGGCACATGGACCATGGCCCGCGAAGCCCGCGAGGCGGGTGTCGAACGTTTCATCCTGATCTCGTCGGACAAGGCCGTGCGTCCGACCAACGTGATGGGCGCCTCCAAGCGGCTGGCCGAACTGGTGGTCCAGGACCTGGCCGCAAGATCCCCCGACACGGTGTTCGCGATGGTGCGGTTCGGCAACGTGCTGGGATCGTCGGGATCGGTCGTGCCCTTGTTTCAGGAGCAGATCGCGCGCGGCGGGCCCGTGACCGTCACGCACCGGGACGTCACCCGGTTCTTCATGACCATCGAAGAGGCGGTCAGCCTGGTCCTGATGGCGGGATCTTTCGCCAAGGGCGGCGAGGTCTTCGTCCTGGACATGGGCAAGTCGCGCCGCATTTGGGACATGGCGCAAAGCGTGATCCAGCAGGCCGGATATACCGTGCGCGACGAAAACAATCCCGAAGGCGATATCGAGATCCGGGAAGTCGGCTTGCGGCCGGGTGAAAAGCTGCACGAAGAACTGTTGATCGGCGAAGGGCACGTCACCACCGCCCATGAAAAGATCTTTGCCGCCCACGAGGCCCACCTGTCCGAGATCGAGGTCGCCTCGGCCATCCGCGCCCTGCGCGAGGCGATGGCTACGGGCAACGAAATGGCCGCGCTGGCCGTCGCCCAACGCTGGGTCGAAGGATACGAGGAATCGCGGTCGGCCGCGGCGTCCGACAGCGCCTGACATCCCGGCATCGCGCGTCCTTGCCGTTGGAATAAAGGCACATCCTTGCGCGCGCATCGGCTGCCGCGCGAAATCCCTATCCTACCGATTGCAGCACCACCCCATGAGGCGTTACAATACCGCCGATTGTCGGACTGCGTCGATGCATCCGTCTGAGCCAGGAAATCGCCCGTGACGCAACGTTCGACATCTTCGCGCCGTGCAATTGTCGCCGGAACGCTTGGGGCGACCCTGTCGCTGGTGGGGTGGAATGTTGTCCAAGCCCAGAACGACGCGGGCTTCGCCGACCGGCCGGGGTTGAACTTCTACGGCGTAACCGGCCTGATCGACACTCCCAGTGCCATCAGCCAGCCGGACGGGCAGCTTTCGGTGACTGTATCGTCCTTTGGCGGCGTCACGCGATCGACGCTGTCGTTCCAGATGCTGCCCCGGGTCGAAGGCAGCTTTCGGTATTCACGCTTCGGCGGACTGAACTACGTCGGGTTCGAGGATTACTACGACCGCAGCTTCGACATCTCGCTGCGGGTGCTGGACGAAAGCAGGTATCTTCCCGCCGTCAAGATCGGCCTTCAGGATTTTGTCGGCACCGGACTGCTGTCGGGCGAATATGTCGTTGCGACCAAGACCCTGTCACCGAAGCTTCGGGTCTCGGGCGGCCTGGGATGGGGGCGTCTGGGATCCTACAACGACATCGGCTCGCCGTTTGGCGACCGGCCGTTCTTCTTCATCGGAACGGGCGGCAAACCGAACTATGACCAGTGGTTTCGCGGTCCCGCGGCGCCGTTTGCCGGCGTTGAATACAAGGTGAACGACAACCTGACCCTGATGGCCGAATATTCATCGGACGCCTATACCATCGAAACCGGCCGGGATCCGGCCGGGCGCGGCACCGCCATCCTCGAACGCAAGTCGCCCCTGAACTTCGGGTTCGATTATCGTTACAGCGATGCCCTGACCGTGGGCGGGTACTACATGTATGGCTCGGAACTGGGCGTGAACGTCAACCTGTCGTTCAACCCCTACAACCCCGCCATCAACGGCAGTCGCGCCGCCGCGCCGCAGCCGGTCATCGCCCGCCCGTCGCGCGGGTCCGACCCCGACGCCTTCGGCACGCAATGGACCCGGTCGCCCAAGGCCACGAAGAACCTGTTGACGGTCACGCAATCCCTGCTGGAACCCGAGGGGATAACGATCGAATCCATGGCCGTCGATGAGGACAGCGTCGATATAAGGGTGCGCAACAGCCGTTACGATGCGTCGGCCCAGTTTGTCGGCCGGGTCATGCGGGCGCTGACCGCAGCCATGCCGGCATCGGTCGAAACCTTCCGCATCGTGCCGGTCGTGGATGGCTTGCCCGCCTCGGCGGTGACCCTGCGCCGGTCCGATGTCGAGGCGCTGGAAAGCGCGCCGAACGGATCGAACCGCCTGCTGGCGGTCGCCGGGTTTTCCGACGCCGGGCAACGCCCCGCCGGGTCGGTCATCAACACGGAATTCGTGCCGCGCTTCCAGTGGTCGTTGGGCCCCTATACGCGGTTCAGCTATTTCGATCCGTCCGAACCTGTCCGCTACGAATTCGGCGCCGAACTCAAGGCGTCCTATGAACCGACGCCGGGGCTGATCTTTTCGGGCGCGGTGCGCAAGCAGGCGGTGGGCAACATCGGCGATGCCACCCGCACGGCCAATTCGCGCCTGCCCGGGGTGCGGACCGAGGGCGTGGCCTATGCCCGCGAAGGCGATCCGTCGATCGAGAACCTTCAGGCGGCATATTACTTCAAGCCCGGCCATGACCTGTATGGACGTGTTTCGCTGGGCTATCTCGAACGGATGTTCGGCGGGGTATCGGGTGAACTGCTGTGGAAGCCGGTCAGCAGCCGCTTCGCCCTTGGGGCCGAGCTGAACTACGTCCGCCAGCGCGATTTCGACCTGATGTTCGGGTTTCGTGACTATGACGTCGTGACCGGCCATATGTCGGCCTATTACTCGTTCGAAAACGGCTATCACGCGCAGGTCGATGTGGGCCGCTATCTGGCCGGCGATTACGGTGCGACGCTGTATCTCGACCGCGAATTCCGCAACGGCTGGAAGGTCGGGGCCTTCGCCACGCTGACCGATGTCTCGTCCGAAGACTTTGGCGAGGGGTCGTTCGACAAGGGGATCCGCCTGGAAATTCCCGTGTCCTGGTTCCTTGGCACGCCCGATACCTACACCCTCGGCACGACGATCCGACCCGTCACGCGGGACGGCGGCGCGAAGCTGAACGTGGGTGGTCGGCTTTATGAAAAGGTGCGCGGCTATCACCGCCCCGCGATGGAAGACCAGTGGGGGCGCGTGTGGCGATGAAAACCGGGTTTGGCGTGGGGCGGAAAGCCGGCAGGCGGGTTGCGCCGCTGATGATGGCCGCCGCGGCCCTGCTTGCGGGATGCACCGGCGGAAGCGACAGCGGCGGCAACGACGTGACCGACCTGGGGCGGGCGGCGATCGGATCCATCGCGGCCAGCCGGGCCGCCAAGACCGGCGGTGTGACGGCCACCGATGCCGAGTTGCGGTCTTTCGGCAGGCCTCTTCTGGTCCTGACGGATCTGGGCACGAAGAGCGACGCGGTGATCGGCATCGTGTCCGACCGCAATGGCAACGTGATCTGGCGCTCGGCCGACGGCATCACGCTGACCTTGCGCGAGGGGGTGGTCGTGGCGACCCGTGGCTATGGGGATGACCTGATGTCGGCCGAGGTGCCGGATGTGCGCCGCGACCGCGGATCGGTGGTGCGTGATCACTATTATCTCGGCGGCAATGAACTGATCCAGCGGGCGCGCTATTTCTGCACCCTGGCCGACGCAGGGCAGAACCGCGTGGTTGTCACCGGTGTCGCCAGCTCGGCACGCCTGGTGGTGGAAACCTGCGCCGGCGAAGATGCCGCCTTCGAGAACCGGTATTGGATCGAGGCTGACGGCACGATCCGGAAGTCCGTTCAGTGGATCAATCCCGAACGCGGCGCTTTCCAGATCGAAACAGTGCCCCAGGGGCGCCGCGCGAATGTACCGGCGGCCACGCCGGTGGCGGGTGTCACGATTTCGGAATAAGCCGGCTGAAGGTCTGGCCGATCAGCTTGAGATCGTAGCACATCGATTGATTTCTCTGGTAAATCAAGTCGATGGCGGCCTTGCGCGGCACGCAGCGCCGGGCATAGACCGCGTCGGTTTCAGCGGCGCTGGTGCAGTTGGCCAACAGACGTTCTTCGTGACGGTGAAACCGAAGCGTGGCAAGCCCGGTCACCCCCGGGGGTGATTTCAGAACGTCACCATAGATGTCGGGAAAGCGTTCGACATATTCGCGCAACGGCGGGCGGGGGCCGACAAAGCTCATGTCGCCGCGCAGGATGTTCCAGATCTGCGGAAGCTCGTCCAGGCGGGTGCGGCGCAGCAGGCGGCCGATCCGCGTGATTCGCGCCGTCTTGTCGCCGCCCGAGACGCCCGTCTCGGCGCCGGTGTTGACGCGCATGGTGCGCAGCTTCCAAAGGGTGAAGGCCTGTGTCGGCGTCGACATACGCTCCGAGCCGTAAAACAGCGGTCTGTGCCCGGCCAGCATCAGCAGCACGACAAGCACAACGAACAGCGGTCCGAGCAGAACGATCAACAGGGCGGCCAACGCAAGGTCGAAAATGCGTTTGCGTCGTGTCATGTCGGATCCCCGGCTTGTGATGTGTCGGCCTCGCTTACCAGCGTTCTCGCGGCGCCGCCATCCATGTCGATGTCCGCACAAAGCGTCGCCAGAAGGCGGGTATCCAGATGCACATGTTGCAGCGCGCCGGGCGGCGCGTCGACCCAGTCGAACGGCGTTCCCAGCGCGGTGAGGATGTCGGACATGGCCGCGGGCGGGGACGCGGCCACGTTCAAAACTGCCGGTATCGGATCACGCGCGGCGGCGCGGTTGCACAGCGCATGCAGACAGCGCGCCAGGGTCAGGGGCCCGATAAAGCTGCGGCTGGGGCCGCGCCCGTCCGCGAAGCGGTGCAGCGATATGGGCGCCCCCGCCGCCGCGCACGCCGCATCGAAGGGTTGGCCGGCACCGGCGACATTCGCCAGCCGCAGGATGGTGACCTTGGGGCCGTCCGTGGCGCCAGCCGCGTCCAGCACGGCCTGTTCCATGGCCAGTTTCGCCGCCCCATAGGCGTTCACCGGGTGCGGTGCGCGGGATTCGGCGGCCGGTTCGGGCCCGGTATCGCCGTACACGGCCGAGGACGACATCACGAAATAGTGTCGCGCACCCCAGGCCCGCGCCGCGGCCAGCCCCGCAAGTGCCAGATCGGTGTTGCGCGCCAGCGGCGCGTCCGGGCCCGGCGTGACGCCGGCAAAGTTCACGACGACCGATGCCGCCTGCGCCGGTGGTGGCGGGTCTTCCATGTTCCAGACGGTGTCGATGCCGGGTCCGGGACGTCGCGCAAACGTCAGCGGGCGGCGTCCGGGCCAGCGAAAAACCGCCAATCGGGCCACCCGGGCCTGTCCGCCCAGAAAAACCGGCTCATCCATCTCAATATTCCTGTCACCTGCTGCGCTCGTGATGTAACCAGTTTTCCAAGGCCGGGGAACCGGTTGCAGACTGCCAGATCCGGTTGACGACGCCGGATTGCCTCGGGGAGATATCATGCCGGTTATGAAAACGGGATTCGTTTTGTCGTTGGGTCTGACCCTTGCGCTGTCCGCCTGCGGGGGATTGCCGCAAGGTTCGGCGTTGCGTTCCGAAATCACGTCGAAGTCCGACACCGATCCGGCGGGCTTTGCCTTCTACACCGTCAATCGGTCGCTTCTACCGACGCTCCAGGCCTGGCCCGACGTCAACCCCGAGTATTCCCACGGCTGGCCGCGCGCCTCGAAGGGATCGAGCGGCCAGCTGATTCAGGCCGGCGATACCGTCAACATCCAGATCTGGGACAACCAGGACAATTCGCTTCTGCTGTCCAGCGGTGATCGGGTCGCATCGCTTGGCGCGATGAAGGTATCGCCGTCGGGGCGGGTCTTCATTCCCTATGTCGGCGACATCCGCATCGCAGGAATGTCACCGGACCGCGCGCGCGAGGCGATCCAGGGGCAGCTTGGGCCGATTTCACCATCGGCGCAGGTTCAGTTGTCGCTGGAGGCGGGACGCCAGAACACGGTTGATCTGGTGGCCGGCGTCAGCAATCCGGGCAGCTTCCCCTTGCCGGATCGCAATTTTTCGGTGTTGTCGCTGATCTCGCAAGGCGGGGGTATTCCGCCGACGTTGCGCAACCCGCGGGTGCGTCTGCAGCGGGGGTCGCAAACCTATCTGACCACGGTCGAGCGGCTTTACGAGAATCCCGGCCTTGATGCCGTCTTGACCGGCGGCGACAAGGTGATCGTCGAAGAGGACGATCGGTTCTTCATGTCTCTTGGCGCGTCCGGCAAGGAGGAAATCGTCTATTTCAATCGCGATCGCATTACCGCGCTCGAGGCGATTTCCATGATCGGTGGTCTGGCCGACAGCCGGGCCGATGCGCAGGGTGTTCTGGTCCTGCGGGAATATCCGCGGGCTGCCCTTGCGGCGGGGCAGCTTGGCCCGCGCGAGGAACGGGTGGTTTTTGCCATCGACATGACAACGACTGACGGTCTGTTCAGTGCGCGCAACATGGAAATTCAGCCGGGCGATGTCGTTCTTGCGACCGAAAGCCCGGTGGTGCGTGTGCGCACCGTGCTGGCCCTGATCGGTGCCGGTTTCGGGCTTCTCAACGTGGCTGAAAACCTGTCCGAGTAATTTTTATCGGAGCATCGTGATCCCCTCGCGATGCTCCGTTCACGGCCATGCTGCGCGTGAAACGTTGCTAAGGCCAAGCCTCAGTCGGCGACGTCCCGCATGGCGCGTTCGGCCTTCTTGCGCACCAGAACACTGCGCAGATCGTGCATGGCCAGCAGCAGATCGTCGGTGACCGCATCGATCTGATCGTCGGTGGCGCGGCTTTGCAGCCAGTGGGTGGTGGTGTTCAGGAAATCCACCGCGCGGTGGATATCGTCGACCTCGCGCCGTGCCAGAGTTTCGCGGCGACGGATCATCCAGTCTTCGATGGCGGCCAGATCCTCGGGCGTCAGGGCGTGGCTGCCGTGGGGCTTGACCTCGTTGTTGCGGATGTTGACCACCGCAATCTGGTTCGTCTCGATCCGCCGCTGGCGCGGATCCTGTTCGACCCTGAACACGAACGCGCCGTTGTCACGGATACGAAAGTAATAGTCGGGCAGGTCAGCGGACATGATGCGCCTAGGTCAGGCCGGCACAGAACGTCTGAATCCGCGTGCAGGCCTCGCGCAGTGCGTCGTCCGACGTGGCATAGCTGACGCGGAAATAGGGTGACAGGCCGAAGGCGGCGCCGAACACCACCGCGACGCCGGTCTCTTCCAGCAGGGCGGTGGCGAAGGTTTCGTCGTCCACGATCTTTACGCCGCCGGCCGATGTCTTGCCGATGCAGCCCGAGATGGACGGATAGACATAGAAGGCGCCGTCGGGAACGGGGCATCGCAACCCTTCGGCGTCGTTCAGCATCGACACCACCAGATCGCGGCGGCGTTCAAAGACCGCGCGGTTCTCGGCCAGGAAATCCTGTGGCCCGTTCAGCGCCTCGACCGCGGCCCACTGGCTGATTGAACTGGGGTTCGATGTGCTTTGCGACTGGATCTTGCGCATGGCCCGGATCAGATGTTCCGGCCCGGCGGCATAGCCGATGCGCCATCCGGTCATGGCATAGGCTTTCGACACGCCGTTGCAGGTCAGCGTGCGGTCATACAGCTTCGGTTCGACCTCGGCCGGGGTGCAGAACGTGAAATCGCCGAACGTCAGGTGTTCATACATGTCGTCGGTCATCACCCAGACATGGGGATGGCGCAGCAGCACGTCGGTCAGCGCCTTCAACTCGTCACGGGTATAGCCCGCCCCGGTGGGGTTGGACGGCGAATTGAAGATCAGCCATTTCGTCTTGTCCGTGATCGCCGATTCCAGTTGATCGGCGGTCAGCTTGAAACCGGTCTGCATCGATGCTTCGGCGAACACCGGCGTGCCCCCGGCCAACAGGACCATGTCGGGATAGCTGACCCAATAGGGGGCGGGGATCACCACCTCGTCGCCCGGATTCAGTGTCGCCATCAGCGCGTTATACAGGATCTGCTTGCCGCCGGTGCCCACACTGACCTGTGCCGGGGTGTAGTCCAGCCCGTTCTCGCGCTTGAACTTGGCACAGATCGCCTGTTTCAGCTCGGCGATGCCGTCGACGGCGGTGTATTTCGTCTTGCCCGCATCGATGGCCGCTTTCGCGGCTTCCTTGATGTTGTCGGGCGTGTCGAAATCCGGCTCGCCAGCGCCCAGGCCGATGACGTCCCGGCCGGCGGCCTTCAACTCGGCCGCCTTGGTGGAGACGGCGATCGTCGGGCTGGGCTTGACGCGGTTCAATGTCGCGGACAGGAAGTCCATGGTCGTCTCCCGGTGGCAAATCTGGTTGGTTTGTCCTAGGATTGTTGCGATACCGGATCAAGCCCAATCACGGATCCGGCCGGGCAAAGCCGAAATCAGGGAGAATGTGATGAGCGCAACCGCGACCGATCCGGACGCCGACGACGCGCGGAACTGGTATTCGAACGACACGGCCACCTTCGGCGATCGCCTGGCCGATGCGCGTGGTTTCGTGGGGATGAGCCAGGAAGACCTGGCGCGCCGCGTCGGTGTCAAGCTGAAGACCCTTGCGGCGTGGGAGAACGACCTGTCCGAACCGCGCGCGAACCGTCTGGCGATGCTGTCGGGATTGCTGAACGTATCGTTGCGCTGGTTGTTGACTGGTGAGGGCGAGGGCCTGCCCAATCCGGACGAAACCCAGGAAATGCCTGCCGATATCAAGGATATCCTGACCGACCTGCGCCAGACCCAAAGTGATCTGACGCGCATGGCGGACCGTATCGGCCGGCTGGAAAAGCGGCTCAAGACCGCTGTGCGCACGGGTGTTGCCGATGGATCATGAAAGCCGCGAGCATCGCCTGAAGCGGTTGGCCATGCGCAGCATGCGCCGTGGGATCAAGGAGATGGACCTGATCCTGGGCGCCTATTCCGACGCCGGGCTGGACCGGCTGACGCCGGGCGATCTGGATCTTTACGACGCCCTGTTGTCGGAAAACGATCACGATCTCTATCAATGGGTCACCGGCCAGACGCCGGTACCGGCCCATTATGACGCGCTGATTTCGGATATCGCGCGCCACGCCGGCGCCCGTTGAGGCGGATCATCCTGAAGTTTGCGTTTAATTAAGTTTTCTGCGTCAAAGCTGGACCCCGGAACAGTTGATGGCGGAGAGAATGATGAGTGTGCATGAACGTTTGGACAGCGTCGGCGATCGCGGTTTCATGTCCGAATACCTGGATTGTCTTTCTCTTGTCGAACGCCTGCATCGTTTGCTGCTGGACGTTCTGAAAGACGAATTCGAACGGATGGGCGTGCTCGAGATCAATCCCGTGCAGGCGCTGTTGCTGTTCAACGTCGGTGATCACGAGGTCACGGCGGGCGAGCTCAAGAGCCGCGGCTATTACCAGGGCTCGAACGTGTCCTACAATCTCAAGAAGCTGGTCGAGATGGAATACATGCATCACCAGCGGTGCGGTATCGACCGGCGCGCGGTCCGCGTGAAGCTGACCCCGAAGGGGCGCGCGGTGCATGACGTGGTGCACAAGCTGTTCGCGCGCCATGCCGACGGCCTGCAATCGCGCGGCGTGCTGGGCGCGGATGGGATCGAAGTCATCAATGCGTCCCTGCGCCGCGTCGAACGGTATTGGACCGACCAGATCCGCTATATCTATTAGCGGGCGGCCATCCGGCCCCCGGGGCCGAACCGACGGCGCGGGCGGGAAGGGTGTTGCCCATCCCGCCCTTACCGCTCACCAGTGGCCGGTGTTTTCCATGCTTGCCCAGGGTTCCTGCTTTTCAAGCGGATCGCCCATCTGCAGCAGTTCGACCGAGATGTTGTCGGGCGAGCGGACGAACGCCATGTGCCCGTCGCGGGGCGGGCGGTTAATGGTCACGCCGTTGTCCATCAGGTGTTGGCAGATGTCATAGATATTCTCGACGCTATAGGCCAGATGACCGAAGTGCCTGCTGTCGCTGGGCAGGCCATCGTCGCCGTCCCAGTTCCACGTCATCTCGACCGCGGCGTCTTCCTGACCCGGCGGTGACATGAACACCAGCGAGAACCGCCCGCTTTCGCTGTCCTTGCGGCGCGTCTCGACGAGGCCCAGCAGTTCATAGAACGCCTTGGATTTCTCGAGGTCCTTCACCCGGACCATGGTATGCAGATACTTGATTTTCATAGATGCCTCCTGTCTTGCCGGTGGCAGCATAGTGATTTGGCACCGGTTTGACAGGGGTCGTTTCCGCGCCGCCGGCCTCAGAAGACCGAGCGAAATCCGACCTCGACACCAAGGTTGCGGGTGTCATACAGATCGACGTCCGAATCCCGCGTGTTTCCGTTCAGCGAGACGGTCGGTGCAAAGCCGTAGAAATCGGTTTCGGCAAAGAACAACTCCAGGCCCAAACCTTTCGTGACATCGCGTCGTCCGTCGATCGTGTACGGGCTGTCATCGAATTCGCGCACCGCAAGTTCGCCGCGCAGGGTCACGAAGGCCCCAAGCACCGGTTTCGGCAATTGATAGCTTGCCACCACGCTCCCGAAGGTGAAATCGAGATCGTCGCGGTCTGACACGGAACGGCGCAAATTGCCGCCAAAGCTGACGCGCGCCCCGTTTGCAAGCGTGCGATACAGCGTTCCGTCCAGCGCCACCGCATTGGCGGTGTCGCCGCCGCCGTCGTGGCGTTTCTGGGTTTCCAGGTCCAACCCGACCTGCGCTATCGAAGTCGGGCTCACCTGAAACCGGGTGTAGGCGCCGATCCGGGCATAGTCGGTCAACGCATCGCCGCCATACCAGTTTTTGCCAAGCGTCAGCCGCGTGCCGGTGAACCGCTTCTTTGCGCCGCGGCCCGTGATCCATTCACGCCCCAAGGTCAGCTGTGCGGCGGTAAAAGCGAAATCCGACCCCTTGGCATCCGGGGCGATGGATTTGGCTTCGCTCGACAGCGAATAGGTCTGATGCTGCAGGCTGAGCGTCAGGTCGGTTTTCGCCGTCGCGCTTTCCTTCAGACGATACCGGAAGGCGCCCGAGGCGGAATACTGCACCCCCGAAAGCGCGCGGGCGGTGCCGTTCAGGGTCAGCGGCAGGCCGAACCAGTTGAACGTGTCGGTTGTCGATCCGTTGTTTGCGTTCGACGTCGGCGAGATGTTGAAGCTGAGGCTGGTCTGCAGCGGGTTCGACGCCTGCACATAGCGAAAATCGCGGATGGCCTGGCGGCGGCGGTTCTCGCTCGGCGCGTTGTGGGCCGCGCGGCGCAACCAGAACTGCGCGCGCGTCTTCTTGCCGTCCGAGGCCAGGGCCTGCGCCACCAGGGTGGCCGCGCTGAACTTTTCGGCCGGTGTGTCCGCAATGCTCCACGCTTGCCGCCCGGCCTTTTCGGCGGCCGCATACTGCCCAAGGTTGCGCAATGCCCGCGAGCGGACGTTCAGCGCCACCGAATCGCCGGCGTCACGCGCCAGCAATGCGTCGGTCAGCGTCAGCGCCGCGCGCGCATCGCCCACCCCCACGGCGCGGATCGCGGCCGCGCGCATGTCGTTCGGGGTCAGCGTCTGGGCCTGCGCCAGCGATACTGGGCACAGGACCAGGGACATGGCCAGGCAGGCGGAACGCAGCATTCGGGCCTCAGGGATTACGGTAGACGATGAAGCCGCCGGTTTCGCGAACCGTCCCGAAATCCGGACGCGGATCGGTCGAGGTGATGACAACGACACCGGTGATCTCTGCCGCGTCCTGGCCCGATACCACCGCATAGTAATTGCCGCTTTCGAACTCGCTATTGCCCAGGATCGAATAGGCATCGCCCAGGATCTCGCCGTTCGGATCGGTGGTGCCGGCACCGACCCGGAACTGGATCATCGGCAAGGCTCCGATTCGCCCGTCGGGATTGTCGGCGTTATATGCGGCGATGACGTCCTGGGTTACGTCCTGGCCCAGAATGTCGAAGATCCGCCGGTTGGTGAACGCCGCCCGGACGCCCTGACCGCTGTTGAAATCTTCGAAATCGACCTCGATGGCGGCGTCAGCCGAGGTGTATTCCAGTCCGCCCCTGCTGTTGAAATCGCGCAGGCCGGCATAGGAGCCTTCATACGACCCTTGTCCGGTTGTCGGCAGGGTCACCCCGCCGTCGCGCTGGTAGATGAAGCCGCCGAAACCATAGGGTATGTAGCTGCCGGTCCGCACGATGGCGAATTCGGAATTGCCACTGGTAGATACGCCGTAGATGGCGCGGTACGCGAATTGGCTGACCGGCCGACCGTTTATCAGGTCGACGGCAGGATCGGTGTTTTCATAGACGGCGAAGGGTCCAAGGCTGCTGACCGCCGAGGCGCGGATGTAATCGCTACGCCCTTCGGTATCGCCATCGAATGCCAGATTGTTCACGGTGAACGTGTCGGTTGTGCCGTCGTACGAGATATCGCGGGCGAATCCGTTGCCGTCTTCTGTCAGCGCTTCGCGCCGGAAAATCGAGTTGTCGGGTGTGGGACTGGCGGTGCCCGGCGGCAGACCTTCGCGCGAAATCGGAGTGCCATCGTCACCCGCGCCGCCATTCTCGGATCCGTCATTGCCATCGGTCGGATCGAAGGGGTTGTTCGCGTCGCTTCCGCATGCGGCAAGCGCAAGGAAGGCCCCGAGGGCGATGTATCTGGGGATCATGGTGTGCCTGTCCACTGCTTTGTTTTGCCGATTTGTCGCAGCGGGTCCGCTGATGTGTCAAGCAACGGTGTGATCGCTTGGCCTTTTGCGGTCTGCCGTGTGTTGAAAGCTACACCATTTTCGTGGTCCAAGTGCGGGACGGCGACAAGGCCGTCGCCCTGATTCCCGACAGGCGAGGATTCGCGCCATGCAACAATATCATTCCGCCTTGCGTCATATCCTGGAGCACGGAACGCCGTCCGACGACCGCACCGGCACCGGCACCCTGTCGTGTTTCGGAATGCAGCAGCGGTATCGGCTGGCCGACGGATTTCCTCTGGTCACGACGAAAAAGGTGCATCTGCGGTCGATCATCCACGAACTTCTGTGGTTCCTGTCGGGCGATACCAACATCCGTTATCTGAACGAGAACGGCGTCTCGATCTGGAATGAATGGGCCGATGCGAATGGCGACCTCGGGCCGGTTTACGGCGCGCAGTGGCGGCATTTCCCGGCGCTGGTGCCGACAGGAACATCGGACGATGAGGGCGCGCTGTATCGGGCGCGCACCATCGATCAGATCGCCGATCTGGTCGATGCGATCCGCAAGACGCCCGACAGTCGCCGGTTGATCGTGTCGGCGTGGAACCCGGGCGAGGTGCCGGACATGGCGCTGCCGCCGTGCCATACGCTGTGGCAGGTGCGGGTATTGAACGGGACGCTGCACCTGCAACTCTATCAACGGTCTGCCGACATGTTTCTGGGCGTGCCGTTCAACATCGCGTCCTATGCGCTGCTGACCCACATGCTGGCCCATGTCACCGGCTATGTGCCCGGCGATTTCATCCACTCGATTGGCGATGCGCATATCTATTCCAACCACATGGAGCAGGTGGCAACACAACTGGCACGCACGCCCAAGCCGCTGCCGCGCCTGAATATCCGGCGTGACGTGCCGTCGATCTTCGATTTCACCTATGATGATTTCGAGGTGCTGGATTACGATCCCGATCCGGCGATCCGCGCGCCGGTGGCGGTCTGATGCTGTCGCTGGTGGTCGCCCGCGCCCGGGATGGGGCGATCGGGAAAAACGGCGCCATTCCGTGGCGCGCACCCGAGGATCTGGCGTTCTTCCAGCGCGAGACGACGGGCGGCGCGTTGATCATGGGGCGGCGAACCTGGGAAAGCCTGCCGGTGAAGCCGCTGAAGAACCGGTTGAACCTTGTCGTTTCGTCCTCGACGGCGCTGGATGCCGAACACGTCTTTGCCGATCCGATGGCAGCCGTCGCCTTTGCCGAAACACAGGGGCACCGGCGGATCTATGGCATCGGCGGCGCGCGCATCTACGCCGCTCTGATGGCTGCGGCGGATCGGCTTTTGATCACCGAGGTCGACACCGTGGTGCCCGATGCCGACGCGTATTTTCCCGACGTGGACCTGTCGCATTGGCGCAGTCTCGGCTCGCAGAAGCTGCGCGCTGACGACCCTGCGTGTGTCCTGCACGAATGGCTGCGGCGGTGAATCGCGGCGAACTGACAGGATGACAATCCCGTGCATTCACGTCATGATCACGACATCGTTCCTTAATCATGGCCAGACCCGATGACGACCCTCACTGTTTACGGCATTCCCACATGCGACACCTGCAAGAAAGCGATCAAGGCGCTGGAGGGGGCAGGGCACGATGTGACGTTCCGCGATATCCGCGCCGATCCGCTGAGCGCGTCCGAATGGGACCGGTTCATCGGCCAGTTCGGTGACCGTCTGGTCAACCGCGCCTCGACCACCTATCGGGGGCTGTCGGACTGGATGAAGGCGTCGGACGCGGAAGAGCAACTGGCCGCCCATCCGACCCTTATGAAGCGCCCGGTGATCGAAACCGAAGAGCGGCTTTACCTCGGATGGGACAGCGGCGTTCAGGCCGCGTTCCTGGAATAACGTCTAAATTGCAACCGGATCGGCGGTTGCCGCGTAGATACTCGGAACCCAAAGCCGGAGTATCCCCATGCAGATCGCCGTTCTCTATATCGTCACCAGCGCCGTTTTCCTGGCGGCTGACGCAGTCATGCTGCGCACAGTGATGAAGCCGCTGTTCGTCAAACACCTGGGGGACGCCGTGCTCGAATCGCCGCGTTTGGGGGCCGCTGTGGTGTTTTACCTGTTCTATGTCGCAGGCGCCCTGTGGCTGGTATCGATCCCGGCGCTGCGCGCCAATGATCCCACGGCGGCGCTGTTGAACGGCATGCTGCTGGGTGCGATCGCCTATGGCACGTACGAATTCACCAGCTATTCGGTGATGCGCGACTGGTCGCTGCAACAGGTGGCGATCGATGGACTCTGGGGCACGGTCCTGACCGGGGTCAGCGTCTGGGTCGGCGTTCTGGCCGCACGTGCGGTCGGCTGAACGGAATGAAACACCCCGGCGCGGGCCGGGGCGTTTCCATCTCTCGGGCGGTCGATCAGGCCAGGTCGAAACGATCCAGCATCATGACCTTGGTCCAGGCGGCGACGAAATCGCGCACGAACCGCTGTTCGCTGTCGGCCGCGCCGTAGACCTCACAGATCGCCCGCAGTTGCGAGTTCGATCCGAACACCAGGTCGGCGCGCGTCGCGGTCCACTTGACCTCGCCCGTGGCGCGGTCGCGGCCTTCGAATTCGGCGTCCGACCCGTCGATGTCGCTCCAGCCTGTGCGCATATCCAGCAGATTGCTGAAGAAATCGTTGCTCAGGACGCCGGGCCGGTCGGTGAAAATGCCGTGCCGGTTGTCGCCGGTGTTTGTCTCCAGCACGCGCAGGCCGCCCACCAGAACGGTCATTTCCGGCGCGCTGAGCGTCAGAAGTTGCGCACGGTCCACCAGCAATTCCTCGGCCGACACCGACAGGTTCGACCTGAGGAAGTTGCGGAAACCATCGGCCTGGGGCTCCAGCGGTTCGAAGCTTTCGGCGTCGGTCTGTTCGTCCGTGGCATCGGTGCGGCCGGGTGTGAAGGGCACGTCGACGGCGTGACCCGCATCGCGCGCGGCCTTTTCCACCGCGGCCGTTCCGCCCAGAACGATCAGATCGGCCAGAGATACCCTCTTGCCGCCGGATTCGAAGTCGGACCTGATCGATTCGAACACGTCCAGCACGCGCGCCAGTTGCGCCGGGCGGTTGACCTCCCAATCCTTCTGCGGCGCAAGGCGGATGCGCGCGCCGTTGGCACCGCCGCGCCGGTCCGATCCCCGGAACGTCGAGGCCGACGACCATGCGGTGAACACCAGTTCGGAAACCGTCAGCCCCGAGCCAAGGATCCTTGCCTTCAGGTCCGCGATGTCCGACGCGTCGATCAATGGATGATCGACCGCCGGCACCGGATCCTGCCAGATCAGGTCTTCGTCGGGCACCTCGGCGCCCAGATACCGCACCTTCGGCCCCATGTCGCGGTGACAGAGCTTGAACCACGCGCGCGCGAAGGCATCGGCGAATTCTTCGGGGTTCGCGTGGAAACGCTCGGAGATCCTGCGATACGCCGGATCGACCTTCATTGCCATGTCCGCCGTCGTCATCATCGGCTGATGACGGCGCGACGGATCGTGGGCATCGGGCACGGTGCCGGCGGCCGCATCGCCGACCGGTTTCCACTGCTGCGCGCCGGCGGGGGATTTCGTCAGCTCCCATTCGTTGCCCAGCAGCGTCTCGAAATAGCTGTTGTCCCACCTGGTCGGTGTCGCGGTCCAGGCCCCTTCAAGGCCCGAGGTGATGGTGTGCACGCCCATCCCCGATTCCCAAGAGTTCTTCCAGCCGAGGCCCATCTCGTTGATTGCCGCGCCTTCGGGTTCCGCCCCGACGTGCGCGGCGTCACCGGCGCCGTGGCACTTGCCGAAGGTGTGGCCGCCGGCGGTCAGTGCAACGGTTTCTTCGTCGTTCATGGCCATGCGGGCGAACGTGTCGCGGATGTCATTGGCCGACAGCTGCGGATCCGGGTTGCCGTTGGGCCCTTCGGGATTGACATAGATCAGGCCCATCTGCACGGCGGCCAGCGGGTTTTCCAGGTAACGCCCCTGGCCGTCGGCCCCCTTGTCATAGCGGACATCACGGGTGCCCAGCCATTCGTCTTCCATGCCCCAGTAGATGTCTTCTTCGGGCTCGAAGATGTCCTCGCGCCCGCCGCCGAAGCCGAAGGTCTTGAAGCCCATGGATTCCAGCGCGACGTTGCCGGTGAGGATGTAGAGATCGGCCCACGAGATCGCATCGCCGTATTTCTGCTTGATCGGCCAGAGCAGGCGGCGCGCCTTGTCCAGGTTGCCGTTGTCGGGCCACGAATTCAGCGGCGCGAAACGCTGACTGCCGCTGGTCGACCCGCCACGCCCGTCACCGGTGCGATAGGTGCCGGCGGAATGCCAGGCCATGCGGATGAAGAATGGGCCATAATGGCCATAATCCGCCGGCCACCAGTCCTGGCTGTCGGTCATCAGGGCGGTCAGGTCGGCCTTGATCGCCGGCAGGTCCAAGCCGTTGAAGGCGGCACGATAGTCGAAATCGGACAGGGGATTCGCCGCCGGCGTGTTCTGGTGCAGGATCTTCAGGTTCAACTGGTTCGGCCACCAGTCGCGGTTCGACCGGGCGCCGTGCCGTGTGTGGCTGGTTCCGCCATGCATGACGGGGCATTTCGCGATATCACCCTGATTGCCGTCCATTTCGCTCTCCTTTGACCACGGTTGAGTGGGAAGGTTCTGGCACGGACCAATGATTAGTTTAAGTTGTATTTTCGGATGGTAACGATAGGATTTGATTATGGATGGTCTGACCCTGCGCCAGTTGCGGTATTTCGATGCGCTGGCGCGCCATCGACAGTTCGGCCATGCCGCCGAAGCCTGCGCGATTTCGCAACCGGCCCTGTCGGTTCAGATCGCGCGGCTGGAAGACATCCTGGGTCACAAGCTGTTCGAGCGGGATTCGCGCCAGGTGCGGCTGACGGCGCTTGGGGCGGACATGGTCGAGCGGGTTCGCGACATCCTGCGCGCCGTCGATGGCTTGAAAGAGCTGGCGGCCATGGCCGAGGATGGTCGATCGACGCGCTTGCGGCTGGGGGTGATTCCGACCATCGCGCCGTATCTGCTGCCTGCGCTGCTGGCGCGCCTGCGTGCATCGGACGCGGGGGTGGACATCCACGTGCGCGAAACGCTCACGTCGCGTCTGGTTCAGGAACTGGACGAGGGGCGGATCGACGCGGCGATCGTCGCGCTGCCGGTCGGGCAGGCGGGATTGATCGAGACGCATCTGTTCGACGAACCCCTGCTTCTGGTGCGCCATGCCGAGGTGGAAGCCAATCCGGTGCCGCGGGCCGAGCATCTGGTGAACATGCGGCTGCTGCTGCTGGAGGACGGGCATTGTTTTCGCGACCGGGCGCTGTCGTTCTGCAACATCGCGGCATCGGGCCGGCGCGGAGAACTGGACGGATCATCCCTGTCGACGCTGGTTCAGATGGTCGGCGCGGGGGTCGGTGCGACGCTGATCCCGCAGATGGCGGTTCCGATCGAGGTCAGATCGGCGCCGGTGTGCGCCGTGCGTTTCGCCGCACCCGAACCGGTGCGGGCGATCGGCCTGATCCGGCGCAACGCGACCGTCCTGACCGCCCAACTGGAGGAACTGGTCGAGGCCGTGCGCGCCGTCGGCGTCGAATGCGCAGAGCAGGCCGACGCGATTCTGCGACAACGGTCTGTGTAACGTGGAAGATGGGCCGCGCGTATGCAGTGGCTGCGTGACAGGCCGTCTGTTACGCTTGGGCAAGCAACAGGGTCGTGGACCACAGGCGGAAGGGAATTCGATATGTCGTGCACAGCTACAAAATTGATCGAGGATGAACGGGTCATCGTCACACGGTTCGATTTCGAGCCGGGCGCCGAGACGGGCTGGCATCGCCATGGGCACGATTACGTCATCACCACGCTGACCCGGTGCATGATGCGGCTGGAGACGGCTGACGGCGTTCAGGAAACCGATGTTCCGGCCGGAACCGCCTATCGCAAGAGCGAGGGGGTCGAGCACAACGTCATCAACCGCGGAAGCGAGACGATGAGCTTTATCGAGATCGAGCTGAAGTAGGGGTGCACTGGCGATGCTTCGGTGGGACGGGGTGACGCGCGGCTGCGCCGACGCCCCACCCACCGTCCCGCATCGGGCCGTGTCAGCCCGAACAGCTGGCCCCGCCGAGGACACAGAACTTGGCGCAATGCGGGTGGTTCAGCGCAACGTCGCGTTCGGCCTCGGCCAGGGTCGCACCGAGCTCGAACTCCGGCGAATAAGGCAGCAGCGTGCAGGCCAGCACGGCCGGCCGTTCGGCCCCGCGTCGTTTCACCACCATGCGGGACGACGCGCACATCACCGAGTCGGGCGACAGGTTCAGGATGTCCCAGCAGGCGGTCGTGATTTCGGGAACATCGACGTTTTCGTCCATTTCCGGGAACAGCACCGTCATGGCGGGGTTGTAGGCATCGATGGCAAAGCCGTGTTCGGCGAACAGCGCCGCATATCCCGCGCGGCTGTCGGCGTCGGTGTCGCCCCAGACGGTGCGTCCGGCCACGGCCATGGGGATGGCCGCATCGCGCAGCCAGATCATGCCGTCGATGGTTTTCGCGAACGCACCCGCGCCGCGTTCATCGTCATGCAGGGCCGCGCTGTGGTGATCGACCGAGATACGCAGCGTCAAGCGGCCGGGGAAATCATCGTTCAGGGCCGCCAATCCGGCGCGCACCGACTTGCGCATCATCGGGCGCATGGCGTTGGTCAGGATCAGAACGTCATAGCCGCGATCCAACGCGGTCCGGGCCATGGCGATCATGTCGGGGTTCATGAAGGGTTCGCCCCCGGTAAACGCGATCTCGCGCACATTCCAGCGCCGCTGTTCGAGCTGGTCGAGGTAATCGGCCACCTCTGCCGCGGTGATATAGACCAGCGCATCGTTGGTCGGCGAGCTGGCGATATAGCAATTGGCGCATTCGATGTTGCAGAGCGTTCCCGTGTTGAACCAGAGTGTTTGCGGATTGCTGAGGGCCACGGTCGCGCGGGGCTGGCCCGTTGCGGTGATGGCGGGATCACGGAATTTTGCCGGATCCAGGGTCGGGACATTGTCTTTCATCGGGACGCTCCGGGCAATTGATCCGGTTCAGTTAACCCGCAGCGTCCGTGTCGAAAACCCCGGCAAACGGCCATGACGTGGTTGTGAAGCCGATTGGCCCTGCTAGACAGGACGCAATGCGGGCAGTATGACGCGAATGGAAAACGGTTAGCGCTAACGGAAAGCTGGCGCAGGAACACACGAGGTGAACCATGGTCTCACGAGTCATTCCGGTCGACGCGTTCGATCTGGTCATTTTTGGCGGAACCGGCGATCTGGCCCGCCGCAAGATCCTGCCTGGTCTGTTCCGGCGTTTCGCCGCCGGCCAGATGACCGACGACGCGCGCGTGATCGGCGCCTCACGATCCGAGCACAGTGACGACGAATACCGCGCCATCGTTCGCGACGCGCTGGAGGAGTTCGTCACCAAGGCCGAGCTGGACCCCCAGCAGGTCGACGGCTTCCTGAACCTGGTGCATTTCGTCACGATCGACGCCATGGGCACCGGCGGCTGGAAGAAGCTGGCAAAGACGGTGCGCAAGGACGTGATCAACGCCTTTTACTTCTCGGTCGCGCCCAGCCTGTTCGGCGCCTTGGCGGAACGCCTGCACGAACACGGCATCGCGCACGAGAACACGCGGATCGTCGTGGAAAAGCCGTTCGGCCGCGACCTGGAAAGTGCCAGGGCGCTGAACGCGACGCTGGCCGAACATTTCGATGAAACGCAGATCTATCGGATCGACCACTACCTGGGCAAGGAGACGGTGCAGAACCTGATGGCCGTCCGGTTTGCCAACGTGCTGTTCGAACCCCTGTGGAACGCGCAATACGTCGATCACATCCAGATCACCGTCGCCGAAACGGTCGGCGTGGGCGGGCGCGGCACCTATTACGACAAATCGGGTGCCATGCGGGACATGGTGCAGAATCACCTGATGCAGCTGTTGTGCCTGATCGCGATGGAGCCGCCGTCGCGGTTTTCGCCCGATTCGGTGCGTGACGAAAAGCTGAAGGTGATCCGCGCGCTGGAACCGGTGCCCAGCCACCACATCGTGCGTGGTCAATACGAGGCGAAATCCGGCGAGCCGTCCTATCGTGACGACGTCGAAAACCCCCGGTCGCTGAGCGAAAGCTTCATCGCCATGCGGGTGCATGTGTCGAACTGGCGCTGGGCCGACACCCCGTTCTTCATTCGCACCGGCAAGAAGCTGAAGGCGCGGCAAAGCGAAATCGCGGTGGTGTTCAAGGACGCACCGCACGCGATCTTCGGCCAGAAGGCCGGCACCCACCGCAACATCCTGACGATCCGCCTGCAACCCAACGAGGGGATCAACCTGGGCGTGACGATCAAGGAACCGGGGCCGGGGGGCATGCGCTTGGTCGATGTGCCGTTGGACATGACGTTCGCCGATGCGTTGGGGCCGGAAGCGGAAGAGGTGCGCGATGCCTACGAACGGCTGATCATGGACGTGATCCGGGGCAACCAGACCCTGTTCATGCGCGGTGACGAGGTCGAGGCGGCCTGGGCCTGGACCGATCCGATCATCGAAGGGTGGGAGCAGAGGGGCGAGGCGCCGAAACCTTACGAGCCCGGCACCTCCGGACCCGAGGACGCGCAGATGCTGTTGATGCGGGACGGCCGGAAATGGCGCGAAATCAAGGAATGACAACAGCGTGACGCGGACGCGCCGTTGTCGTATCCTTCGGGTTGAGACGATAAAGCGAGGCTGAGCGATGGAACTGATCGAATACAAAGACGCCGAGATGATGATGATGCAGCTGGCCGACAAACTGGCCAGCAAGCTCAATCAGGCGTTGTCGACCCACGACCGGGTGTCGTTCGCCGTGCCCGGAGGCACCACGCCGGGGCCGGTGTTCGACACGCTGGCCGCGACCAGCCTGGATTGGGACCGCGTCAGTGTCATGCTGACCGATGAACGCTGGGTGCCCGAAAGCTCGGAACGCTCGAACACCCGGCTGTTGCGCCAGCGCCTGCTGACCGAGAAGGCGGCGGCGGCGCGATATGTGCCGCTCTACGACGATTGCGAAACGCCGGAAGAGTGCCTCGATCGGCTGGCAGAAGGTGTCACGCCGGAACTGCCCCTGTCGGTTCTGCTGCTGGGCATGGGAACCGATATGCACATCGCGTCGCTGTTTCCCGGTGCCGACCGGTTGGACGATGCGCTGGCATCGAACGCGCCGCCCCTCATGGCGATGCGGGCTGACGGCGCGCCGGAACCCCGTATCACCCTGACCGCGCCGGTGCTGTCGGGCGCCATGTCGATCCATATCGTCATCACCGGCGACGCCAAGCGCGCGGCGCTGGACAAGGCCCGCGGCCTGTCGACCCGCGAGGCGCCGGTGAACGTGGTGCTGAACGACGCGACCGTGCATTGGGCACCCTGAGCCATTTCCTTATCTGACCGACGGAGCCCGACCATGTGGAAAGACCTGAAATCGAAGGCCGCCGAGGTGGCCGACCGCCAGATCCTCGATCTGTTCGACGACGACCGGGCCGAGGCGTTTTCGGTGCGGGCGGGCGACATGCTGTTCGATTATTCCAAGACCAACATCGACGCGGAAACCCGCGATCTGCTGATCGGCCTGTGCGACAAGGCCGGCCTTGCGGACAAGCGGGATGCGATGTTCTCGGGCCAGCCGATCAACGACACCGAAGGGCGCGCGGTGCTGCATACCGCCCTGCGCAACCTGACCGGCACGCCGGTGACGGTCGATGGCGCTGACGTGATGCCGGGTGTGCTGGACACGCTGTCGCGCATGGGTGATTTCGCCGATGCCGTGCGCTCGGGCCGCTTCACCGGGCAGGGCGGGCGGATCACCGACGTGGTGAACATCGGCATCGGCGGATCCGACCTCGGCCCGGTCATGGCGACGCTCGCCCTGGCGCCCTATCACGGCGGGCCGCGGGTGCATTACGTCAGCAACGTCGACGGCGCCCATATCGCCGACACGTTGGCGGGGCTGGACGCGACCACGACGCTGGTGATCGTGGCCTCAAAGACGTTCACCACGATCGAGACGATGACCAATGCCGCCACCGCCAAGGCCTGGATGTCGGAAAAGGTCGCCGACGCGGGCGCCCAGTTCGCCGCGCTGTCCACGGCGGCCGAAAAGACCGCCGATTTCGGCATCGCGCCCGAGCGTGTCTTCGGCTTCGAGGATTGGGTCGGCGGGCGCTATTCGATCTGGGGGCCGATCGGCCTGCCGCTGATGATCGCCATCGGGCCCGACGCGTTCCGGGCGTTCCTGGCCGGGGGCGAGGCGATGGACAACCATTTTCGCACCGCGGCGCCGCTGGACAACATGCCGATCATTCTGGCCCTGACTGGGATCTGGCACAACCAGGGCTGCGGCTATGCCAGCCGCGCCGTGCTGCCCTATGAACAGCGGCTGCTGCGCCTGCCGGCCTATCTTCAACAGCTCGAGATGGAGAGCAACGGCAAGTCGGTGCAGATGGACGGCACGCCGGTGCCCGTCGATACCGGCCCCGTCGTCTGGGGCGAGCCGGGCACCAACGGCCAGCACGCGTTCTATCAGCTGATCCATCAGGGCACCCGCGTCGTGCCGTGCGAGTTCATGGTCGGCGCCAGGGGGTTCGAAGACGAACTGTCGCACCATCACGAATTGCTGATCGCCAACTGCCTTGCCCAATCCGAAGCCCTGATGCGGGGCCGCACGCTGGAAGCCGCACGCGCCCTGATGCAGAAGAAGGGTTTCGACGGCGACGAGCTGGAGCGTCAGGCACGCCACCGGGTTTTCCCGGGCAACCGGCCGTCGACAACACTGGTCTATCCGCAACTCACGCCGTTCATCCTGGGCCAGATCATCGCGCTCTATGAACATAGGGTGTTCGTCGAAGGTGTGCTGCTGGGCATCAACTCGTTCGATCAGTGGGGGGTCGAGTTGGGTAAGGAACTGGCCGTCGCGCTGCAACCGGTGGTGACGGGCCAGGAAGACGGCGCCGACAAGGACGGATCGACCCGCGCGCTGGTGTCGTTCATCCGAAACCATGGGGCCTGAGGACAAGAGCGGCGCGGTGCACCTTCTGGCGTCTGCCTTCCGCAAGGCCGGCGAAGACTGGCGCGGCCATGTCGAAGGCGTCGACCTCGGGGTCGACGCCACGCTGCTGTTCTTTGAAACCGAAGAAGTCGGGAAAGGGCCGAAGCTGCACTGGCACCCCTACGCCGAGATCTTCATCATCCTCGAAGGCAGTGCGGCCTATACCATCGGCGATCAGCAACTGACGGCCCATGCCGGCGACGTGCTGGTCGGACCTGCCACGATCCCGCACAGCTTTCGAAACCTCGGCCCCGGCCGATTGCGCACCCTCGACGTGCACATGAGCGATTGCTGGGTCCAGACCGACCTGGAATGATATCCGGCCGTCGGCCGGGCGCTGCGCGCTGAGTATTTAAGGCAAGAAAAAACCAGAAGGATCGTCTTTCGGCTTTTTCTTGCTTCAAATACTCAATCCCTGGCTGCAGCGCCGCGCAAGGCCCGCAGGACATGGAGCCGAATTGCCGTCGCAAGACCGGTTTCGGGATCGCGGGCGGCGTCGATCTCGGCCGCGAGATCGTTGATCGGGCGCCCCTGAGCGGCGGCGATGTCGCGGAAGGCGATCCAGAAATCGTCTTCCAGCGAGACCGAGGTGCGATGGCCCTTCAGTGTCAGCGAGTGCTTTTTCGGCCGGTCATTCATCCTCGATCCGGTGCCTGTCGAGAACCGTGCGCGCCCGCGCGTTGCGTGTCGCATCCAGCACACGCTGGCCCTTCGTGCGGCCGTGCTTGATGGCGTTGGCATCGGCCTTCGCCTTGCGTTCGGCCAGATCGCGCAGCTTGCGGGCGCGGTTCAAGTTGACGGGCTTGTCGCTCACTTGGGTCCGATCATCTTTTCCGGGCGCACGACCTGATCGAAGGTGGCGGCGTCGACGAACCCAAGGTTGATCGCCTCTTCCTTCAGGGTCGTGCCGTTCTTGTGTGCCGTCTTGGCGACCGTCGTGGCGTTGTCATAACCGATGGTGGGGGCCAGGGCGGTGACCAGCATCAGAGATTCGTTCATGATTTTCGTGATACGATCGGTATTCGCCTCGATCCCCGTGACGCAATTGTCGGTGAAAGCGGTCGCGGCGTCGCCCAGAAGCTGCATGGATTGCAACACGTTGTAGGCCATCATGGGCTTGTAGACGTTCAGCTCGAAATGTCCCTGCGAGCCGGCGAAGCCGACGGCGGCGTCATTGCCGAAGACATGGGCACAGACCTGGGTCAGCGCTTCGCACTGGGTCGGGTTGACCTTGCCGGGCATGATCGACGATCCGGGCTCGTTTTCGGGCAGCATCAATTCGCCGAGGCCGCAGCGCGGGCCCGAGCCCAGCAGCCGGATGTCGTTGGCGATCTTGAACAGCGATGCGGCCACGGTTTTCAACGCGCCGGACATTTCCACCATGGCGTCGTGGGCGGCCAGGGCTTCAAACTTGTTGGGGGCCGTCACGAACGGGATGCCGGTGATGTCGGCCATATGACCGGCCACCGTCTCGCCCCAGCCCTTGGGGGTGTTCAGCCCGGTTCCGACCGCTGTGCCGCCCTGGGCCAGTTCGTGGATATGGGGCAGGGCGGCTTTCACCCGCTTGATGCCCATGGCCACCTGATGGGTATAGCCGGAAAACTCCTGCGCCAGGGTCAGGGGTGTGGCGTCCATCGTGTGGGTACGGCCGATCTTGATGATGCCGTCAAACTGCTTGACCTTGGCTTCCAGTGCCGCGTGCAGCTTTTCCAGCCCCGGGATCAGGACATCGCGGGCCGTGGTTGCGGTTGCGATGTGCATGGCGGTCGGGAAGGTGTCGTTCGACGACTGCCCCATGTTGCAGTGATCGTTGGGGTGCACGGGATCCTTCGATCCGATGGTGCCTCCGAGGATCTCGATGGCGCGGTTTGCGATCACTTCGTTCGCGTTCATGTTGCTCTGGGTGCCCGATCCGGTCTGCCAGACGACCAGCGGGAAGTTGTCGTCGAACTTGCCCGCCACGACTTCCGAGGCGGCCTGAATGATCGGCTCGGCCAGTTTCGCGTCCAGCGCGCCGCGGTCGCGGTTGGCGATGGCACAGGCCTGTTTGATCACGCCCAACGCACGGACGATCGCGACCGGCTGTTTTTCCCAACCGATCGGAAAATTCAGGATCGACCGTTGGGTCTGGGCGCCCCAGTACTTGTCTGCGGGCACTTCAAGGGGGCCGAAGCTGTCGGTTTCGGTGCGGGTCGCGGTCATTCTGACCTCCATGGGGGTGGGGTTTTCAACTGTCCGGTCGCGGCATCCCGGCCCTGTGCTCAGGTCTTGCGGAAGCTGTCGAGGCTGACAACCTGCGCGGCCGGTGCCTGCGTGGTGTCGGGCGCGTCTTCCTCGACCGGGGGGGTGTCGTCCTCGCCGCTGCTTTCCTGGGTCTCGAAGCGCAGGCCGAATTCGACCGACGGGTCGACGAAGGTGCGGATCGCGTCATAGGGAATATAGAGCGGTTCGGGGTTGTCGCCGAAATTCAGCGTCACGGCAAAGCCGTCATCGGTGACATTCAGGTTGTCATACCAATGTTGCATGACGACGGTCATCTCTTCGGGATACCGGTCGGACAGCCAGTCGGCGATCTCGACGTCGGGGTGGAGGGTGTCGAAGGTGATGAAAAAGTGATGCTCGCCCGGAAGGCCGTTGGCGGCGACGCCGCTCAGCACTTCCTGGATCAACCCGCGCATCGCCCGGTGCATCAGGTTCCCGTAATCGATCCTGCGCGACATGCTGTCGTCCCTCGCCAAAGTTGGCCATACAATATCCGTTTGGAGAGGGAAGCCAAGGGCAAGGGGCGGGTTTTTTCGCCCGTCGTCGCGTGCGCCGGTGCAGACGACACGATCACGCCGCCCGAGGCGCAAAGGCTGTCGCCCGCGAAAATCTGCGGATCGGGGAAATATCAAGCCGGCTGGGAGGAATTAGTGCAGGCTTCTGTTGCCAGGTGCCTGCGGACCCCGCCCTAAGCTGCAAGGCCTAGGGACTTAAGAATCGGTCTTGTGACAGCTTACGCTGCGACAGCGACCGGAGCATGGTTGTTATTGGCAACTATACTATATGCACCGATATCGGTGGTAGCTCACCGAGTGAAAGCCACAGCTTTAGACGTTTGTCGATCCTGTTTCGGCCCCATATTCCCCCAATAAGGGATGTTTGGTGGAGCCGCCGGGTACCGCCCCCGGGTCCAATCCGCGTATTACCTGCGCGTTTATCACCATAGTCAGGTTGCCCTGACACCCTGGAAGATATGCGGATCGCCCGGCCATTTCAAGCTGTCAGCGCGATTTTCAGGCAAGATTTTCGGCGCGGCCATGGCGATGGCAAAACCGCATCACATGAGATCCGCGTCGCGTCGTCTCATGGCGGCTCGTCCGTGCCCCCGAGGCGCAGGAACAGGCTTTCTTCGTCGTCGTTGCGGAAATAGGGCACGGTTTCGGGCGCGTTCAGGTCGGGCAGGCGGGCGGCGACTTCGGCCAGGACGACTTCGGTGATGAAGGGAAGATCGAACTCGCGGGCGCGCGCCAGGGGGATCCATTGAAGATGCGACAGCTCGTCGGAGGCGCGCGAGAAGTCGTCGGGATCACCCGAGATCATGGCGGCGTCGGCCAACAGGAACCGGGCGTCGAAACGGCGCGGCCGCCCCGGTGGGGTCAGCGCCCGGAACACGAACCGCAACCCGGCCGGCGACGGCAGGTGTCCGGTGGCGGCGAAATCGACCCAGGGCGGCGGCGGTTTGCCGGGCCAGCGATGCGGCCGGCCCAGGATCAGGCCGGTTTCCTCCCACAACTCGCGAATCGCGGCGGCGACGATGGCCAGCGGGTCAAGCCGCCCCGATCCCTCGGCCAGCCGTGCCTTGCACAGCCCGTTCATCGCGCGGGCCATGGGAATGGCGGTGTCGGTGGAATCGATCGCGCCGCCCGGAAAGACGAACTTGGATGGCATGAAGGCGGCACCCGCCCCCCGCTGGCCCATCAGGACCTGGGGGTGGGTGGCGGCATCGCGCACCAGAATGATCGTCGCGGCATCGCGCACGGCCGTCTTGTCCATTGCCCGAATCCCGTCCCGTGGTTGCGTCAGAAACCGTGCATGTGGCGGGCCCATTGCACCCCCACGATCAGCCCTTTCAATCGGGGCAGAAGATACAGCGACAGCGCCACGCAGCCCACCGAAAACAGGGTTGCGAGGATCAGCGGTTCGGGGCGGAACGCCACGAACACCCACAACAGCGCCGGTGCCATGATGTGCCCGACGATCAGGATCGTCAGATAGGCGGGTCCGTCGTCGGCGCGGGCGTGGGTCATGTCCTGGGCGCAGACCGCACACCGGTCACGCAGCTTCAGATATCCCTTGAGCAAGGGGCCGGTGCCGCAACAGGGACACCGCCGGCGCCAGCCGCGCAAGAGGGCCGAGCGCATGTCTCGCTCGTCCGTCGACGCCGTGTCGGAATGCAACACGCGGTCGTCGGAGGGGGGATTGTCATACATCGGTTGTCCAGACTTCTAATCGCTGCGTCAGTGATATTGCGCCCGGTATAGAAAGTAAGCCCCAAAATGTCGCCGCGTCTGGATGTCGCGAAGGCCGTGTCGTTGCGTCGGCTGGAAAAGAATAAAAAAATCGCGACGGAAACCTGCCGCTGGTCCGTTGAGAGAACAGGAAGGCGGACGACACCCGACCGCCGGAACAACCAACCAAGGATATCACGATGAAACCGACAACAGTTTTCGCCCGCTCGTTCATGATCCTCGCCGCAGGCACGGTGGCCCTGGGCCTCACGGCGCCGCTGGCGGCGGCCAAGGGCCGGATGATGACGCCGCCGACCTTCAGCGAACTGGACGTGAATGGCGACGGTGCCATCGACCAGGGCGATCTTGACGCCCATGCCGCGGCCCGTTTCGACGCGGTCGATACCGACGGGAACGGCGCGATTTCGGCGGCCGAGATGGAAGCCGAGATGATGCAGCGCGCGAAGGACCGGAATCAGGATCGCGCCGCCCGGATGATCGAGCGGATGGACCGCAACGACGATGGCGCCCTGGATCGCAGCGAACTCGACGGCATGCGCGGCAAGGGTGATCGCGGCGGGCGGATGCTGGAACGCGCCGACACCGACGGAAACGGTTCGGTCTCCGAGGCCGAGTACAACGCCGCCATGGAGAAAATGGCCGAACGCCACGGCAAGCGTCACGGCCGTGACAAGGGCCACCGCATGCACAAGGGCGGCTGACCCCGAGAGGGCGGGAGCGGTGATCGGCGCTCCCGCCCGACCAGGCCGATGGCCGTTGCCGACGAGACCACCATGGGATACCACCACCGCGATGACCACCCCAGCTTCCGATCCAGCCGCGTCCGGCGACGCGGCGCTGCTGGCTGCCTTTGCGGCCGGTGATCTGGGTGCCGCGCGGGTGCTGACCCTGCGGATCGCGCCGCGTGTCCTGGGGTATTGCACAAGGATGCTGGGGGGCGACCGGGCCGAAGCCGAGGACGTGACGCAGGAGGCCATGCTGCGCCTGTGGCGGATCGCCCCCGATTGGGAGCCGGACCGCGCCAAGGTGTCGACGTGGGTGTTCAGGGTCGCGACCAACCTGTGTCTCGACCGCTTGCGCCGTGCCGGCCGGGCCGTGGACATCGGCGCCGTGGACGAGCCGGAAGACGACGCGCCGGACGTGGCCGAACGGATGCTGGACGCGGATCGCGCGGACGCGTTGAACGCGGCCCTGCGCGCCCTGCCGGATCGCCAGCGCCAGGCGGTGGTCCTGCGCCACATCGAAGGGATGGCGAACCCGGAAATCGCCGAAGTGATGGACATCGGCACGGCAGCGGTCGAAAGTCTGACCGCCCGTGGCAAACGGGCGTTGACGGCAATGCTGATGCCGCGACGCGGGGAGCTGGGATATGAATGACGCCAAAGACGATCACACGGACGCCGGCCTCGACGCCCTGTTCGAAAACGCGCGCCGGTCGGCACCGGCGATGTCGGACGACCTGTTCGCGCGGATCATGGCCGATGCAGTGGCGGCGACACCGGCACGGGTGGCTGCCGCAAGGCGTGTTTCACCCTGGGGTCGCGTGCTGGGCGCGCTTGGGGGGTGGCCTTCGCTGGCGGGCCTGTCGGCTGCGGCGCTGGCCGGGGTCTGGATCGGAATCGCGCAACCGGCAGCCTTCATTGCGGTGCAGAGCGGTCTGGGCTTCGAAGGCGCGGCCGTTGCATCCTATGAGCTGGAAGACCTGATGCCCGGCTTCGACAGCCTTTCAGCGGAGGGATGACAATGGACGATCGCCCAGGACCATGGCTGCGGTGGGTGCTGATCGCATCGCTTGCGCTGAACCTGCTGGTTGTCTGCGCGGTGGCGTTCGGGCTGATCTTCGGCGGCGGGCACCATGACAAGCGCCGCGACGGACGACCGGATCCGCGGATCCGGGCGTTCGGCAACGTGCCGTTCGTGATGGCGCTGACGCCGCAGGATCGTGCGGCCCTGCTCGAGCGGGCCGCGCTGCCCGACAGCGCGTTGCGCGAAAATCGTGCCCAGGTGCGCGCCCGGTTCGAACAGACGCTGGAGGTGCTGCGGAACGAACCGTTCGACCCCGACGCCCTGTTGCGCCTGCTCGAGGCGCAGCGCACCGCGCTGTTCGACCGTCAGCGCCTGGGCGAGGCGGCATTGGTCGAACAGATCGCGGCCATGGATCCCGCGCAGCGCGCCGCCTATACTGACCGGCTGGACAGATCGCTGCACAGGGGGCCGCGCAAGCGGGACTGAGGGCTGTTCGCCGCAACGGGCGCGCGGGCGGCGTCGGCGGTTCGCCCATGCTGCGGTTCGGCATCGGGGGGTGCGATCTCGATCCGGTTGCGTCCGCTGCTCTTGGCCAGGTAAAGCGCGCAATCGGCGCGGTGCATGGTGCGGTCCATCGGCCCGCTTCCGGCAATCGCCACACCGATGCTGACCGTGACGCGCGCCGGGGGGCGGCCGGGGATCGCCGGCCGCAGGTCGGCGACGCACCGGCGCAGCCGATCCGCGGTGCGCGCGGCGGCCTCGGGCGAACTTTCGGGCAGAGCGATCAGGAACTCCTCGCCGCCATAGCGCGCCACCAGGTCGACACCGCGCAGGTTGTCGCGCAGCGCCTCGGCCACCGCGGTCAGCACCCGGTCGCCGGCCGCATGGCCCAGGGTGTCGTTCACCCCCTTGAAGTGATCGATATCCACCATCATCACGGCAAACTCGGTGCCTGCGGCGACAGCCTGGCGCGCCAGAAGCCCCAGGTGATGATCGGCATAGCGGCGGTTGAACAGCCCGGTCAGCGGGTCAGTCGCGGCCATCCGCAACCCGGTTTCCACCGAGGCGCGCAGCCGATCGACCCGACGCTTGCGCATCATCTGGCGATCGATCCGCAGCGCCAGCTCGGCCGGATCGAACCCCTGTTCCAGCAATCCGTTCGCCCCCAGGTCCAGCGCGGTGATCTGATCGCCCGCCGCACCCGCCGGATGCACCATGAGGATCGCGGCGTGACGGGTCGCCTGGCGGCTGCGCAATTCGGACATCAGGCGCATCCCGCCGCCCGGCTCGCCCAGATCCGTTGCGATGCAGAACAGATCGGGACAGCGGGCGGGATCGTCCAGCGCCATGGCCGCGGCGGCATCCATCACCTCGACCCGGTGCGACAGCCGCCCGCGCAGCCCCGATTTCCAGCCCAGCGATTGTTCGGCCCGCATGCCGATCAGCCCGACGCGGCCCTGGGTTTCCATCGGTGTGGCCGCTTCCGCGAATCCCATCTGACAGGCCGTCAAATCGCGGCGTTCCAGTTCGTCATCGGTTTCGCGCGCGCGCAGCAGGTTCCGGACCCGCGCCAGCAGCGCGGTATCGTCGAACGGGGCACAAAGCACATCGTCGGCCCCGGCCTTCAACACCTCCAGACGGGCGGCGGCATCCTTGTGATCGAACAGCACCAACAGCGGGATCCGGGCGGTTGCCGGATCCGCCTTGAGCTGACGACACAGCACGGCGCTGTTGCAGTCGGGCAGGCCGGCGGCCATGACGATCAGATCGGTCTGTTGCGCGCGCGCGATCCTTCGGGTTTCCGCGGCGCTGGAACATTGGGTCACGCGGTAATGGGCGGTCGAAAGCTTGACCTTCAAAACGATCCGGTTGGTCGCGACATCGTCGGCAATCAAGATACGCCCAGGCATGACTGCCTCCATTCACATAAAATTATCACCTCGTTCTTCACCTTTGGTCCGGAAGTGTTAAGAAATGCTTAGTGGACCATTAAGGATTTCGCGATGCAGCAGGAGCGCGCCGAAACGGTCGGGTTGCAGGTCCTGGCCTGGCTGGCCGAAAACGACGAACTTCTGCCGGTTTTCCTGGGCGCCAGCGGTGTATCGCTGGCCGGCGTCAAGGATGGCATGAACGATCCGGGGTTTCTGGCGGCCGTGCTCGACTTTCTCACGCAGGATGACGATTGGGTGATCGGGTTCTGCGACTCGGCCGGTTTGCCATACGACGTGCCGATGGCGGCGCGTGCCGCCTTGCCCGGTGGCCAGCAGATGCATTGGACCTAGACCGCGCCTGCCGCTTGCAATCCGCCATCCGGCGCTAGGTCATCCGACGAAATTGCGGATGCGGGCGGAGGTTTGAATGCTGCTGGATGCGAAGTGGGAATATGTCGCCGACACCGTCATGGGCGGTGTGTCGCGGGGTCGTCTGACGGATGAACCCGTGTCAGGGCGACCCGCCCATCGTCTGACCGGCGATGTCTCGCTCGAGAACGACGGTGGGTTCGTTCAGATGGCGTTCGATCTGTGTCCGGACGGTGGCGCGTTCGACGCGTCGGCCTTCGATGGTGTCGAGATCGACGTGATCGGCAACGGCGAACACTATGACCTGCGGCTGCGCACCACGGATCTTGTGCGTCCGTGGCAATCGTTCCGCACCGAATTCCGTGCCACCCCTGAATGGCAGAGCCTGCGTCTCCCGTTTGCCGCCTTCGCCCCCCACAAGACCGACGCCGCTTTCGATCCCGCGGCGTTGCGGCGGATCGGCATACTGGGCATCGGGCGGGTCTTTCATGCGGATGTGGCTGTGGCCGCGGCGCGGCTGATCTAGGGCATGGCGCGGGATCACGACGACCTGCCGGGCGGGCGCCGGGTGCCCACAGGGCGGATCGGCCGCCTTGCGCACCTTGGTTCCATGGCGTCAGGTCTGGCCGGAAACATGGCGCTGGGGCAGTTGCGCGCCCTGGGTCAGGGGCGCCGGCAGAGCGCGCGTGAGCTGTTGATGACGCCGGCCAATATCGCGCGCATCGCCGACCGGCTGGCCCGGATGCGCGGCGCCGCGATGAAGGTGGGCCAACTGCTGTCGATGGACAGCGGCGATGTTCTACCACCCGAACTGGCCACCATCATGGCGCGGCTGCGCGAGAATGCGGATTTCATGCCGCCGTCGCAATTGAAACAAGTGCTGGGCGGCGAATGGGGTGCGGATTGGACGGCGCGTTTCGCCCGCTTCGATGTCCGCCCCGTGGCGGCGGCCTCGATCGGGCAGGTGCACCGTGCCCGCCTGCGCGACGGCACCGATCTGGCGATCAAGGTGCAATACCCCGGTGTCGCCCGGAGCATCGACAGCGATGTGGCGAATGTCGGCGCGCTGATCCGCATGACGGGGCTGGTGCCGCGCGGCCTGGATCTTGCGCCCTACCTGGAGGCGGCGCGCCTTCAGTTGCATGAGGAAACCGATTACCTGCGCGAAGCCCGGCAGCAGGCGCGGTATGCCGCGCTGTTGGCCGGGGATCATCGGTTCGCGGTGGCAGACGTGCGGCCGGATCTGACGACGCCGCGTATCCTGGCGATGTCATGGATGCCCGGGCGCGCGATGGATACGCTCGACGATCAGCCGCCCGACTGTCGCGACGCCATCGCCCGTGACCTGATCGACCTGACACTGACCGAACTGTTCACCCACGGCACGGTGCAGAGCGATCCGAACTTCGCCAATTACAGATACGATCCCGAAGGCCAGCGGATCGTGCTGCTGGATTTCGGGGCGACGCGCGACATCGCGCCAGAGGTTGTCGCGCGGTATCGTGCGCTGATGTGCGCCGGGATGGCTGGCGATGGCGACAGGATCCACACCGCCGCGGCGGCGCTGGGCCTGTTCGACAGCACCACCAGTGCGGCGCACCGCGATCTTGTCTTGCGGCTGATCGGGATGGTCTTTGCCCGCCTGCGTGATCCGGCGCCCATTGATTTCGCGACCGAGGATCTGGCGCGGCGCCTTCAGGCCGACGCCTTGCGCCTTGCCGATGAAGGGTTCGTGCCGCCGCCGCTGCCCATCGACGTGCTGTATCTGCAACGCAAATTTGGCGGCATGTTCCTGCTGGCCGCGCGGTTGCGCGCGCGCGTCGCGGTGCGTGACCTGATCGCGCGCCATCTTTCGGCGTGATCAACCCGCCAGGCGCGCCGTTCCCATATAGATGATCGCGGTCGTCGGCAGACGCCCGAAGATCATGTCGCCACGCCGGTTGATCCCGCGCGGGCCAAGGCCGGTGAAGGTGCCGGGGCTCAGGCCGGCCGCACGCAGGCTTTCGCGCAATTCGGCGGGCTTGATGAACAGGGCCGGATCGTGGGTGCCCTGGGGCAGCAGACGCAGCACGTCCTCGGCCATGGTGATCGTGGCGAAACGGGCCAGGGGGTTGCGGTTGATCGTGTCGAACAGGAACAGGCCCCCCGGCCGCAGGACGCGGGCGACCTGCCGCAGGCAGAGATCGAGATCCGCGACATGTTCGAGAACATCGACCGACACGACGGCATCGAAGGCTTGGTCGGGATAGGGCAGGTCTTCGCCGACACCGACGTGATAGGCGATCTGGCGGTCGTTGGCGGCCGCATGGGTGCGTGCGGCGGCGATGGCATCCTTCGCCGGATCGATGCCGGTGACGATGGCGCCGCGATCGTCCAGCGCTTCGGCCACGAACCCGCCGGCACAGCCCAGGTCCAGCACGTCCTTGCCGCTCCAGTGGATGTGGCGATCGAACCACTTCAGCCGGCCGGGCACCATGTTCTTCAAGGTCCGGACCCAGCGGATATCGTCCGACCACCACCGATCGGCGACGTCATCGTATATGGTCAGGTCGTTGCGGTGCGTGTTGGCCATGGATCCCTCGCTTGTGCAACGCAACATAAGGCACGGATCGGCGGGGGCGATGCATCACGGCATAAAATCGCGGTGCGTGCAGCCGCGTCAGACGATGCCGCCCCCCGCACCGCTGACCGCGGGACGTTCCTGCGCCACCCGTGCGCGATAGCCCGCGGCGCGGAACGTGGCGACCGGGTCGATTGCGCCGCCCTGTTCCAGACGCGCCATGGCCAGGATCGGCTCGACATCGGTGCGGAACGCGCGCTTCAGACATTGCGCCGCCATCATCGCGTCGTTTTCCTGTTGAAAGCCCGCCAAGGCCGCGCGGTCCACCAACAGCGCCTGTGCATAGGCGCGGCGCACCTCGTTCGCGGATGTCATCAGCGATTCGATGGGATCGGTGACGTTGTGGCTCTGGTCCAGCATGTGGGCGGGGTCGAAGCCGGGGGTGTCTTCGGCGTCGACCAGTTCGTTGAACACCAGGAACAGGCGGAACGGGTCGATGGCGGCGGTGTCCAGATCGTCGTCGCCGTATTTCGAATCGTTGAAGTGGAACCCGCCCAGCTTGCCCGCATGGATCAGGCGGGCGACGATCATCTCGATGTTCACGTTCGGCGCGTGATGGCCCAGATCGACCAGGCAGTGCGCTTTGTCGCCCAGCTCCTGCGCGATCATCAGGTTGGTGCCCCAGTCCTGAACCACCGTGGAATAGAACGCGGGTTCGTACATCTTGTGTTCGGAAAACAGCCGCCAATCATCGGGCAGCGCGGCATAGATCTGTTTGGCGGCGTCGAGGTAGCGTTCGAATTGCCGGGTGAAATGCACCTGACCGGGAAAGTTCGAACCGTCGCCGACCCAGACGGTCAGCGCCTTCGATCCGATGGCCCGGCCGATCTCGATGCATTCAAGGTTGTGTTCGACGGCCTGCGCGCGCGTCGCCGGATCGGTGTGACTGAGCGAGCCGAATTTATAGCTTTGCGCCTGGCCCTCGTGATCCTGAAAGGTGTTGGAATTCATCGCATCGAAGGTCAGGCCGACCTCTTGGGCCTTGGATTTCAGATCCGCCGCCGGCTGCCGGTCCCACGGGATATGCAGCGACACCGAGGGCGTCGCGCACCCCAGCCGGTGGATCACGGCGCAATCTTCCAGCTTGTCGAAGATGTCGCGCGGCTCGCCCGGGCCGGGGAAGCGGGCAAAGCGGGTGCCGCCGGTGCCGACACCCCAGGACGGCACCGCGATGCCATAGGCGGCGACGCGGGTCTTGATGGCGTCGATGTCGATCCCGCGCCGGTCCAGATGTTCGCCGAGGGCGGCATAATCGGCGCGCAGATCTGCCTTGGCCCGCGCGTTTTCTGCTTCGATGACGGACGGCTCGATCATGGCGGCTCTCCTATCGGGGGAACGACTGGACGTTGCCCGCATCCACGTTGATGATGTTGCCCGTGGACTTGGACGAGGCATCGGAAACCAGGAAATACGCGGCCTCGGCGATGTCCTCGGGAAAGACCGACCGTTTCAGCAAGGACCGTTCGCGATACATCTCCTCCAGCCCCTCCTTGTCGGTCTTGTAGGTGTCGGCCCGCTGGTCCAGCCAGTCGCCCGACCAGATCTTGGATCCACGCAGCACCGCGTCGGGGTTCACCACGTTGACCCGGATGCCCGCCCCGGCCCCTTCCAGCGCCAGACAGCGGGCCAGATGGATCTCGGCCGCCTTGGCGGTGCAATAGGCGGCGGCGTTGGGCGATGCGGCCAGCCCGTTCTTCGAGGCGACGAACACGATGGCACCGCCGATATCCTGCACGCGCATCACGCGGAAGGCCGCGCGACTGACCAGGAAATACCCGGTCGACAGGATGTCCATGTTGCGGTTCCACAGATCCAGCGTCGTGTCCTCGATCGGGGCCGAGGATGCGATCCCGGCGTTCGACACCAGGATATCGATGCCGCCGTATTCGATGGACAAGTCGCGGTAGGCGGCGGCGACGGCGCCTTCATCCGTGACGTCCATGATCACCTGGCGCACCACGTCGCGCCCGAAGGCGTCGGCAAGCCGGTCGGCGGCGGCACCCAGCGCGGGCCTGTCGATGTCGGCCAACATGACGCAGGCGCCTTCGCGCAGGTAACGTTCGGCCGTTGCCGTGCCGATTCCACCGGCGCCGCCGGTGATCAGCGCGACCCGGCCCGCCAGCGATTTGGGCGCCGGCATGCGTTGCAGCTTGGCCTCTTCCAACAGCCAGTATTCGATGTCGAAGGCTTCCTGTTCAGGAAGACCGCGATATTGTGAAACGGCGGACGCGCCGCGCATGACGTTGATCGCGTTGACATAGAATTCCGCCGAGATCCGCGCCGTCGCCTTGTCCTTGGCGAAGGTGATCATGCCGACGCCCGGCACCAGATAGACCACCGCGTTGGGGTCGCGCAACGGCGGGCTGTTGTCGTGTTTGCAGCGCTCGTAATAGGCGGCGTAATCCTCGCGATAGGCGGCGACCGCCGCCGGCAGGCCGTCCAGCGTGGCGTCCACGTCGGGGTTGGCGGGGTCGAAATCCACCACCAGCGGGCGGATCTTGGTGCGCAGGAAATGATCGGGGCACGAGGTGCCAAGGGCGGCAAGGTCGGCCATGTCGCGCGCGTTCACGAACTCCAGCACCGCGTCGGAGTCGTCGAAATGGCCAACCATGTTCTGGCTGCCCGATACCATGCCGCGGATCGCCGGCATCAGGCGGGCGGCCGTCGCGCGGCGGTCATCCGGTGCCGGGCTTTGATGGACGGCGCCGCCGAACGCCGGTGTGTCGGCGGTCTTTTCGGCGAACCAATCCATCGCCGTCTGGATCACGTCCAGCGTCAGGTCGTAACAGGCGCGCGCGTCGTCGTGCCAGGTAAACAGGCCGTGGGATTCCAGAACCACGCCCTGCGCGTCGGGGTTGTCGGCACAGAATTCCTCCAGCCACAGGCCCAGTTCGTATCCCGGCCGCTTCCACGGCAGCCAGCCGATGCGGTCGCCAAAGATCTGGGCCGTCAGGGCCCTTGAATCGCTGGCGGCCGCGATGGCGATGATCGCGTCGGGGTGCATGTGATCGACGTGTTTCTTCGGAACATAGGCGTGCAGGGGCGTGTCGATGGATGCAGCGCGCGGGTTCAGCGCAAAGGTGCAATGGGGCAGGTATCCCACCATTTCGTCCTCATGCGCGGGTCCGCGATACAACCCCTTCAGCGCGTTCAGCTTGTCCATGTAGAGGGTGGCGAAGCCGTCCATCCTGATCGACCCGACATCGCCGCCCGATCCCTTGACCCACAGCACCTCGACCGTCTCGCCGGTCAGCGGATCACGCTCGCGCACCTTGGCCGAGGTATTGCCGCCGCCATAGTTGGTGATGCGCTTGTCCGACCCCAGAAGGTTCGAGCGATACAGCAGTTTTTCCGACTCGCTCATCCGCTCTGCGCGCGCGTCATCCCATTTGTTTTCAAGCCGCGCGGGCGCCGGTTCTAGCATGTTCATCCCCATTCGTGCGCCCCGTCACAGGGCGTGCCGTTGCGCGGATCCTGCGTGGCGGCACCGGCTTTTGTCAATCACGAACAATCAACTTCGGTCTTTTGCGGTCGCAATATGATCGGCTTTGATTTTTGGTGATTGACAGACCCCGACTCCCCTCGCATCGTGCCGGTGTCGGAGGGTCGAATGCACGAACAGGAACGCCACAGGATCATTCTCTCAGCGGTTCAGGATCGTCCCGTCATGAAGGTGGGCGAACTGTGCGAGCTTACCGGCGCATCCGAGGCGACGATCCGGCGCGACATTGCCACCCTGCACACCCAGAAACGCCTGCGCCGTGTGCGGGGCGGTGCGGAATCGCTGCACCCGACCCAGCAGACGGGGTTGGTGGGGCGGCCGTTTTCCGTCAACGAAACGATCAACATCCGCCAGAAACAGGCGATCGCGCAGGCCGCCGTCGAATTGTGCGACGACGGCGATTCGATCATCATCAATGGCGGCACGACGACGTTTCAAATGGTTCACATGCTGGTCAATCGCCGGGTCAGCGTCTTCACCAACTCGTTTCCCATGGCGCAGCATCTGCTGAAGCATTCCAAGAACACGGTCAGCCTGCCGTCGGGAACCATCTATCGCGAACAGAACATCGTGTTGTCGCCGTTCGACGGTGACGGCACCCAGCATGTGCATGCGCGCCGCATGTTCATGGGGGCCCATGGCATCGCCCCGTTCGGTCTGATGGAAAGCGATCCCTTGCTGGTGCAGGCGGAACAGAAGCTGATCGACCAGGCCGATGATCTGGTGGTGCTGGCGGACAGTTCCAAGTTCGCCAACCGCTCGCCGCTGGTGCTGTGCGCCTTGGCGCGGATTGCCGTGCTGATCACCGACGAGGGGATACCGGACATGATGGCGGCGGCCCTTGAGGCGGCGGATGTTCGGCTGATCGTGGTGCCGGTGGGTGGCGCGCAAGTCGAGGAAGCGTCGTGAAAGGCGTGAAGGACAACCATACTCCAGGGAGGAAACCATGAGTATTTTCAGAACGATGATGACCGGTGTCGCGGCGGCGGCGATGTTTGCCGGGGGGGCACAGGCCGCCGACGTGCGTATCGCCATGGTGGTCAAGGCGCTGGGCAACGGGTTCTTTGAGGCGGCCGGCAAGGGCGCCGAGGAAGCCGCGGCCGAGCTGGGCGATGTCGAGATCATCTATGTCGGCCCCACCGCCCCGACGGCCGAAGGCCAGATCGAGATGATCAATTCGCTGATCGCGCAACAGGTCGACGGCATCGTGATTTCCGCCAACGACCAGGATGCGCTGGTGCCCGCCCTGAAGAAGGCGATGCAGCGCGGCATCAAGGTGGTGTCGTTCGATTCCGGCGTTGCCAAGGACGGCCGGAACCTGCACCTTGCACCGTCCTCGGATGCGCTGATCGGCCAGACCATCATCAAGCTGGCGGCCGATCATCTGCCCGACGGCGGCAAGGTTGCCGTATTGTCCGGCACCTCGACCGCGACGAACCAGAATTCGTGGATCGCCGAGATGAACAAGGTGATGGGCGATTATCCGAACATCGAGGTGGTCGCGACCGTTTACGGCGACGACCTGTCGGACAAATCCTATCGCGAGGCGCAGGGTTTGATGCAGTCCTATCCCGATCTCGACGCGATCATCGCGCCGACGTCGGTCGGTGTCGTCGCCGCGGCCCAGGCCGTGGCGGACGCGGGCAAGATCGGCGAAATCAACGTCACCGGTCTGGGCCTGCCGTCGGAAATGGCCGGGGCCATCGATTCCGGTGCTTCCAAGTCGTTCGCGATCTGGAACCCCATCGACCTCGGGTATTCGGCCACGATGCTGGTGCATGAGCTGATCGAGGGCGCTGAAGCCGCGCCGGGCGCCGAAATCCAGATGGGGCGCATGGGCGCGATCACGCTGGACGACAACAACGAAGCGGCCATGTCCGAACCGTTCACCTATGACGCCAGCAACATCGACGAGTTCAAGTCGGTCTTCTGATCCGTCAGTCCCGGCGCGGCGTCCAGGATGCCGCGCCGGACCACCTTCGAAATGATCGGTTTTCATGTCAGATCCGGAAATCCTTGCGCTTGAGGGCGTCAGCAAGCTGTTCCCGGGGGTCCGGGCGCTGTCTGATGTGACGCTGCGCCTGTTTGCGGGCCAGGTGACCGCCCTGATCGGAGAAAACGGCGCCGGGAAGTCCACGCTGGTCAAGATCCTGACCGGCATCTATCAGCCCGACGGCGGGCGGATCCTGCTGGACGGGGCCGAGGTGCATTTTCCCACGGCCCAGCACGCCGCCGCGGCGGGCATCACGGCGATCCATCAGGAAACCGTGCTGTTCGACGATCTTTCGGTGGCCGAAAACATCTTTCTGGGCCACGCTCCGCGCACCCGTTTCGGCCTGATCGACACCGCGGCGATGATGGAGCGGTCGGGCGCGATCCTGCGCGACATCGGTGCCACGTTCGATCCGGGGTTGAAGCTGCATGACCTCGGCATCGCCAAGAAGCATCTGGTCGCCATCGCCCGCGCGCTGTCGGTGGATGCCCGTGTCGTGGTCATGGACGAACCCACCGCGGCCCTGTCGCACAAGGAAATCACCGAGCTTTACGATCTGGTCGACCAGCTCAAGGCGCAGGGCAAGGCGATCCTGTTCATCAGCCACAAGTTTGACGAGATCTTCCGCATTGCCGACCGTTATACCGTGTTCCGCGACGGGCAGTTCGTGGGCGAGGGCGCCATGGACGATGTCGATCAAGGCGCGTTGGTGCAGATGATGGTCGGCCGCCCGGTCGATCAGATCTTTCCCAAACGGGAACGGCTGGCCGGGACCGAGGTGCTGCGCGTCGCCGGCTATGACCACCCGACCGAATTCGCCGACATCAACTTTGCCCTGCATCGCGGCGAAATCCTGGGCTTTTACGGCTTGGTCGGGGCCGGGCGGTCGGAATTCATGCAGGCGCTGTTCGGCATCACCAAACCGTCCAAGGGCGCGGTGCGCATCGACGGCAAGGTGCGTGTGCTGCGATCGCCGGCCGAGGCGGTGGCGGCCGGCATCGTCTATGTGCCCGAGGATCGCGGCGCCCAGGGCACGATCCGCGCGCTGCCGATCTTTCAGAACGTCACGCTGCCGTCGCTGCACGTCACGTCGCACAACGGCTTCCTGCGCCTGGCCGAGGAGTTCAGGCTGGCGCGTCAATACACCGAACGGCTGGATCTGCGCGCGGCATCGTTGGATCAGGCGGTGGGGAACCTGTCGGGGGGCAACCAGCAGAAGGTCGTGATCGCCAAATGGCTGGCGACAAGGCCCAAGGTGATCATCCTCGACGAGCCGACCAAGGGGATCGACATCGGATCGAAGGCGGCGGTGCATGAGTTCATGGCCGAACTGGCGGCCGAGGGGCTGGCCGTGATCATGGTCAGCTCGGAAATCCCCGAGATCCTGGGCATGTCGGACCGGGTCATCGTCATGCGCGAAGGACGCATTGTGGCCGAGTTGGACGGCGACGGGCTGACGCCCGAAACCCTGGTGCGCCACGCCGCGGGCATTGGAGAAGACCCATGATCGTCACACGTTTCCTGGCCTCGCGCGAGGCGATCCTGCTGGGCGCGCTGGTCGCGCTGCTGGCGCTGATCGCGATCCGATTTCCGGCCTTTGTCGCGCCCGCCAACCTGTTGCGGGTGTTCAACGACACCTCGCTTCTGATCATCCTGACCCTGGGGCAGATGGTGGTGATCCTGACCCGCTGCATCGACCTGTCGGTGGCCGCCAACCTGGCGTTGACCGGCATGGCCTGCGCGTTGCTGAACGTGGCCATGCCCGGGGTGCCGGTGGTCGTGATCGTGGCCTTTGCCGTCGCGCTGGGGGCTTTCCTGGGCGCGATCAACGGTGTTCTGGTCTGGAAGCTGGACATCCCGCCGATCGTCGTCACGCTGGGCACAATGACGATCTATCGTGGCACGATCTTCCTGATGTCGGGGGGCACCTGGGTGAACAGCCATGAAATGACGGTCGCCTTCCGCGCGCTGCCCCGCGCCACGTTCCTGGGCGTGTCGATGCTGACGTGGATCGCTGTCGTCGTGATCGCGCTGGTGGCGCTGGTCCTGACGCGCACGCCGCTGGGGCGGGCGTTCTATGCCGTGGGGGGCAATCCGAACGCGGCGGTCTATACCGGGATCGATGTGGGGCGCACCCAATTCTGGGCCTTCACCCTGGCGGGTGCATTGGCCGGGCTCGCGGGATACCTTTGGATCGCGCGCTATGCCGTCGCCTATGTCGACATCGCGTCTGGGTTCGAGCTGGACGTCGTTGCCGCCTGCGTGATCGGGGGTATCGCCATATCGGGCGGTATCGGGTCCGTCGGGGGCGCGGTTCTGGGGGCGCTGTTTCTGGGTGTGATCAAGAACGCGTTGCCGGTCGTCGACATCTCGCCGTTCTGGCAGCTGGCGATTTCCGGCGCGGCCATCGTGATCGCGGTCGCGCTGAACACCCGGGCCAACCGCACGAGGGGCCGCGTGATCCTGAAATCGGCGGAGCACGTGACATGAGCATCAGCGAACGCCACATTCCCGACCGCCTGAAAAGCCCGCTGGAGACGCGCCTGAAAAGCTGGGAGTCGCTGTTGTTGCTGGTGGCGGTGGCGATCTTCGTCCTGAACAGTTTCGCCAGCCCGTATTTCCTGAACGCCTGGAACCTGTCGGATGCCACGTTCAACTTTACCGAAAAGGCGATGATCGCCTTCGCCATGGCGCTGTTGATCGTGTCGGGCGAAATCGACCTGTCGGTGGCCGCGATCATCGCACTGGCGTCCACCGCCATGGGGGCGGCGGCGCAGGTCGGGATGGGGCCTGTGCCGCTGACCCTGATCGGTCTGGGGGTGGGGCTGGCGTGCGGCGCGTTCAACGGTGCGCTGGTCACGGGCCTTGGCCTGCCGTCCATCGTCGTGACCATCGGCACGATGAGCCTGTTTCGCGGCATCAGCTATATCGTCCTGGGCGACGGCGCCTATGGCGGCTATCCGGCGGGCTTCGCGGTGTTCGGCCAAGGCTATGTCTGGTGGGTGATCACCTGGGAGATGGTGTTCTTCACAGTGCTGGCCGTCGGTTTCGGCGTCTTGCTGCACAAGACCAACTTCGGGCGCGCGGTCTATGCCATCGGCAACAACCCCACGGCGGCGATGTTTTCCGGCATCCGGGTGGGCCGCGTCAAGTTCATCCTGTTCCTGCTGACCGGGCTGATGTCAGGGGTCGCCGCGATCTGCTTGACCTCGCGCCTGGGATCGACACGCCCGTCGATCGCCTTCGGGATGGAGCTTGAGGTGGTGACGATGGTCGTGCTGGGCGGCGTGTCGATCCTGGGCGGATCGGGCACCATCCCCGGCGTCGTGATCGCCGCCTTCGTGATGGGGCTGGTGACGTTCGGGCTTGGCCTGCTGAACGTGCCGGGGATCGTGATGTCGATCCTGATCGGCTGTCTGCTGATCGGGGTGATCGCGCTGCCGCGGCTTTGGTCGAAATGGCGGGCATGAGGGCGCGCCGCACCTGTTTCCCGTGAGCGATGGAGGTATCATGCGCCGGATTTCTGTCATCGATATCGGCAAGACCAACGTGAAACTGGCGATGGTCGGTCTGGACAGCGGCAGCGAACTGGCGGTGCTGACCCGCCCCAACACGCCGCTCGCGGCGCCACCCTATCGCCATTTCGACACCGAAGGGCATTGGCAGTTCATCCTTGACGGTTTGGCGGTTTTCCAGGGCCGGTTCGGGGTCGATGGCATCGCGGTAACGACCCATGGCGCCAGCGGCGCATTGCTGGACGCGGCGGGCAACCTGGCCGTGCCGATCCTGGATTACGAGGATCCGGGGCCGGATAGCGTGGCCGCGGAATATGATCGCCTGCGCCCCGATTTCGCCGACACTGGAACACCCCGCCTGCCGGGCGGATTGAACCTGGGCGCGCAGATCCACTGGCAGTTCGCGCGCGATCCCGGTCTGGCGGCGCGAACGGCGACGGTTCTGACCTATCCGCAATACTGGGCGTTCAGACTGACCGGCGTGCGGTCCTGCGACGTCACATCGCTGGGCTGTCACAGCGACCTGTGGCTGCCGGGGCAGGGCGCATTGTCGCCCCTGTGCGCGCAGCTGGGAATCCAGCACAAGATCGCGCCCCGGCGTCGCCCGGACGACATCCTCGGCCCGGTCCTTCCCGAAATCGCGGCGCGTTGCGGGCTGAGTGCCGACACGCCGGTGGTCTGTGGCATCCACGATTCGAACGCGTCGCTCTATCCCTATCTGCTGGCACGACCGGCGCCGTTCTCGGTGGTGTCCACCGGCACCTGGATCGTCGTCATGGCCGTGGGCGCCGAACAGCGTGCGCCGGCGGAAGACACGCAGATCAACACCGATGCCATGGGCAATCCGTCGCCGTCGGTGCGTTTCATGGGCGGGCGCACCTATGAAACCCTGACACAGGGGATGACCGGCGTCCCCGACGCCGCCGCCATCCGCGCCGTGTCGGATCAGCGGATCATGCTGTTGCCGGACCCGAACGCCACTGGCGCGTTCACGGCCCGCGCGCCCCGGTGGCAGGGGCCAGCACCCGCGCCTGGCTCGGGCACCTGCGCGGTTGCCGTATCCTATTACCTTGCATTGCTGACGGCCAACGCGCTGGACCAGATCGGCGCACGGGGGCCGATCGTCGTCGAGGGGTCTTTCGCGCGCAACGCCGATTGGTTGCGCATGTTGGCCACGGCCTGCGGAAAACCCGTCTCGGCCACCGAATCGGCCACCGGAACCAGCCTTGGTGCGGCGCTGTTGTTCGCGCCCCGGGGGGCCGGCAACGCGGTCGCGCAAACCGTGCCGCCCGATCCGGCGCTGACGCGCTATGTTCGCGACTGGCGCGGGGCGATCGGCATCACGCCCTGAAATGCGATGACGCGGTGGCGGTGGCCGCTATGCTGGGCGCGACCCGAAAACCCGAAAGGACAGCCCATGTATGTCGATGTCATGGTGGCCGCGGTGAAGACCGCCGAACGCGCGGCTTATGTCGCCATATCCGCGGAAATGGGCGAGATCTTCCGCGGAAACGGCGCCCTCGGATATCTCGAATGCTGGGGGCAGGACGTGCCGATGGGCGAACTCACGTCGTTTCCCCGGGCGGTGAAGATGGAAGCGGACGAAACCTGTGCGGTCTGCGTGATCACCTATCCCGACAAGGCGACGCGCGATGCCTGCATGGGGGCGGTCATGGGCAACCCCCGCGCCGAGGAACTGATGCAAAGCACACCGATCGATGGAAAGCGGATGATTTTCGGCGGCTTCGACGCCTGCGTGACGCTCTGATCCGGGGTCAGTCGCGGCGCAGGATCAGGATGCGATTGTTCGCCGGCACCGCGATCAATGCGGTGAACGACAGGCCCGCGGCCTGACCCAGCGCGCGCACCGCGCCGGTGTCGCGCAGACCCCATCGCGGATCATCGGCCCGCAGCGCCGCATCGAACGCGATGTTGCCGGGGCCCGTGTCCACGCCCGGTTCGATGAACGGTCCGTAAAACACCAGAAGACCGCCACGATCGAGCGCCTGTCCCGCGCCCGCTATGATCCCCTGCATGACGGCGGGTGGTGCGATATGGATCACGTTCATCGCAACAACCGCTGCCAGCCGTCCGACCGCTCCGCCCCACTGTGCGGCCGCGTCCAGATCAAGGGGTCGTGGCATATCGACGCCCAGTTCGCGCGCCCAGGCCTGCGCCGATGCGCGATGCGCCGGATGGATATCGCTCGCCAGCCATGTCAGGTGGGGAAACGCAAGTGCGAACTGCGCCGCATGCTGTCCGGTGCCGCAACCGATTTCAAGAACGGTTCCGTGCAACCCGGTCAGCCAGGGCGACAACGCCGCGATCGTCGGTGGTGAATTGCGTGCCACGACGCGCGAGAACAACCTGTCGTCCGCTGCGTCCGGCTCGCGCGACCGGATATAACACGACGTATGCCCCGAAGTGGGCGCGCCGGTCATGCCGCCGCGCCCGGCCGGATCATTTGTTCAGGGGGCCGATCAGCATGACCATCTGCCGGCCTTCGATCTTGGGAAAGTTCTCGACCTTGCCGAGTTCCTTGGTGTCTTCCGCGATCCGTTCGAGCAGCGCACGTCCCAGGTTCTGGTGGGCCATCTCGCGGCCGCGGAAACGCAGGGTCACCTTCACCTTGTCGCCGCCTTCCAGGAACTTGACGACGTTGCGCATCTTCACATCGTAATCGTGGGTGTCGGTGTTCGGGCGGAACTTGACCTCCTTGATGTCGATGATCTTCTGCTTCTTGCGTGCTTCGTTCTCACGCTTCTGCGTCTCGTACTTGAACTTGCCGAAGTCCATGATCTTGACGACAGGGGGCGCGGCGTTTGGCGAAATCTCGACCAGATCCAGCCCGGCCTGTTCGGCCAGTTGCATACCACGTTCCGGTGTCACGACACCGATGTTTTCGCCTTCCGCACCGATCAGGCGAATCTCCGGCGCGCGGATACGGTCGTTGACGCGGGGGCCGGTATCGCGCTGGGGCGGGGCGTTGTGAGGTCTGCGAGCGATGGTGGTCATCCTTGTTTTGTTGCTTATGGCGGAAAATAGCCACCACGGGCGGGCTATTCAAGCTGCCTTTGACATGTCGGGTGCCGGTCGGGCGAAAATCCCCGACGCATCAGCGCGAATGCGGCCGATCGGCGGGCACGCCGGGCGTTCCGGCGGTCTCGTTCACCGGTCGACAATCGAAATCGTCACCATCCGCGTCTGCCGCGCCGCCGAATCGCCCCCGTCAGCCGACAAAGGCCTTTTCGACGACATACTCGGCCGGCTCGCTGTTCGCCCCCTCGCGCAGGCCGAACCCCTCGAGGATTTCTTTCATGTCGATGTTCAGCCCCATGGAGCCGCAGACCATGGCGCGGTCCGTCTCGCGCGACATGGGGGGCACGCCGAGGTCGGCAAAGATCTCGCCCGAGCGCAGCTTGTCGGTCACCCGGCCCATCCGGGCACTGTGTTCCCGCGTCGTGGTCGGATAATACCGCAGCTTGTCGACACCGCCCTCGGTCAGCTCGCGCATCATCTCGTCGGACTTGATCTCTTCGACCAGAAGCCGCCCGTATTCCAGTTCGGCAACATCGCGGCAGGTGTGGGTGAGGATGACGTCTTCGTAATCCTCATAGGTCTGCGGTTCGCGAATCAGCGACGCGAAGGGTGCGATTCCGGTGCCGGTGGCGAAAAACCACAGCCGCTTGCCGGGCAGCAACGCATCATGCACCAGGGTGCCCACCGGCTTGGGCCGCAGGATGATCTGATCGCCCGCCTTGATGTGTTGCAGGCGACTGGTCAGCGGTCCGTCCTGCACCTTGATCGAATAAAACTCCAACTCGTCATCCCAGGCCGGCGAGGCAATGGAATAGGCGCGCAACAGCGGCTTCTGACGTCCGGTCTTGGGATCCGGATCACCCATCAGGCCGATCATCACGAATTCCCCCGACCGAAACCGCAGCGACGCGGGCCGGGTCACGCGGAAGGAAAACAGGCGGTCCGTCCAGTGGCGCACGTCGGTCACCGTCTGGGCGTCGGGAAGGGTGGGTGTCACAGTCACGGTCACATGCTCGTTCATCGGGAGGTCCGTTGTTCGTTAGCAGACAAATGAGGGTCGGAAAAGTGCCGCCGCCCCGGTTCGATGGGGTTTCGGCACGGCGCCATCAGGGATGCGCCCGGTTGTCGCGGGTGCCGCGCAAGCGCGACTGATAATCATGCGCCCGCCAATCGGCCCGGGCCAGCCATTGGGCCTCGGGTTGGCGCGCCGCCAGGGCCGCGTCGATTTCGACCTCGTCGAACCCGCACCGCCGGGCCATGGTGTATTGATCCGCGATGACATGCCCGCGCGCGCGCAGCCGCCCGGTGTATCCCCGCTGTCGCAGCCGCCGGGCAATGGTAAATCCGCGCCCGTCGCTGAATCCCGTGAATTCGACCACGATCGCCGTGATCCCGTCAAACGACAGGGTTTCGGGATCGGTGTCCGCCGTCACCTCAAGAGGTTCCGCGCCGTTCGCGCCCCGGGTCAGCGTCTCGGGGCCGAACCCCGTATCGGTTACAATCACGCTCATCTCATACCTCGCTTGTGAAACCCGCGGCGGGGCTTCTCATTGATCCAAATACTCATTGCACCGGTCCGGGCGGCGCACCGATGGCCGGTCGGGACAGCACCGGCGCCGCGCTCATGCTGCGCCGCGCACCAGGCGACCTTCGACAAAGTGGATGCCGCATTCGTCCTTGGCGCGGCCGCGCCAGCGTCCGGCGCGGTCGTCCTCGCCCTGTGCCACCGGTGCGGTGCAGGGTGCGCACCCGATCGACCGGAACCCCTGCGCCACCAGCGGATGACGGGGCAGGCGATTGTTGATCATGTATTCCTGCACGTCGTCGCGGTGCCAATGGGCCAGGGGGTTGACCTTGATGCGCTCCGTTCCCGGCTCGACCTCGAAAAAATCCAGGGCGGCGCGGGTGGCGCCCTGATACCTCTTGCGTCCGGTGATCCAGCCATCGAACGGCGCCAGCGCCGTCAGCAGCGGCCGTGTCTTGCGGAGCGCACAGCAGGCGTCGGGATCGCTGCGGTGCAGGATCGCATCGGGATCGTTCAGGAACAGCGCATCGCGGTCGGGCGTGATCACCCGCACATCGCCCAAGCGCAGCCGTTCCGCGACGTCGCGCTGATAGGCCAGCGTTTCGTGGAACAGCATCTCGGTGTCGAGGAAAAGCACCGGCACGCTGCGGTCGATGACCGCGACCATGTGCAGCAATGCCACCGACTCGGCACCGAAGGACGAGACCATGGCGATGGATCCGACCTGCGGGTCGCTCAGCGCGTGTTCTAGGACGGCCGAGGCCGAATGGTGCGCATAACGGCGGTTCAGGTCCGCCACACGTTCCGCGACGGGGGCCAGCGGCGCCTCAAGCGGCATTGGCCCGCACCTCCAGGTAAAGCGCCGCCTTGAACGGCGACAGGCCCAGCCTGCGATAGGTTTGCAGGAACGTCTCGACCGGCCCGGCGCGCAGGTCCAGATAGGCATGGATCAGCCGCTCGATCGCCGGAACGATCTGATCGGCGGAAAATCCGGGGCCGGCGCGTTCGCCGATCACGGTCGTTTCGGTGCCGTCGCCGCCCAGCGTGATCTGGTAATTCTCGACCCCGGCGCGGTCCAGCCCGAGAATCCCGATATGGCCGACGTGGTGGTGTCCACAGGCGTTGATGCAGCCCGAGATCTTGATCTTCAGCGCGCCGATCTCGTGTTCCAGCTTGAGATCGTCGAAACGGGTCGCGATTTTCTGGGCGATGGGGATCGAACGGGCGGTGGCCAGGGCGCAGTAATCCATGCCCGGGCAGGCGATGATGTCCGAAATCAGCCCGATGTTCGCCGTCGCCAGATCCGCCGCGCGCAACGCGGCGTGCAGCGCCGGCAGGTCGGATTTATGGACATGGGGCAGGATCACGTTCTGCTCGTGACTGATGCGCAATTCGTCGTGGCCCAGGGTTTCGGCCAGATCGGCCAGCAGGCGCATCTGCGCCGCCGTCGCATCCCCCGGCGTCGCGCCCGGTTTCTTCAGCGATACCGAAACGATGGCATAGTCCGGGTTGCGGTGGGGCGACAGGTTGGTGTCGGCCCAGCTGCGAAACAGCGGATCGGCCTGCGCGGCGTCGAAGGGCGCGGTATCGGCAGTCTTCCAGGCCGGGGGGGCGAAGGCGGCTTCGATATCGCGCAGCAGGTGCTGATCAACGCCCGAAAACTGCGACCTCACCTGCGCGAACCGGTCCTCGACCCGGGCGCGGATCGCGTCGATCCCGTGCTCGTGCACGGTGATCTTGACGCGCGCCTTGAACTTGTTGTCGCGGCGTCCCAGCTGGTTGTAGACCGAAACGATCGCCTCGGCATAGGGCAGCAGATCGGCCGCAGGCAGGAAGTCGCGGATCACCTTGCCCACCATGGGCGTGCGGCCCAGACCACCGCCGACGATCATCCGGTATCCCGTTTCCCCGGCGTCGTTCCTCACGATCTGGATGCCGATGTCGTGCGAGCGGATCACCGCGCGGTCGGCTTCGGCGCCGGTCACGGCGATCTTGAACTTGCGCGGCAGGAACTGGAATTCGGGATGGTCGGTGGACCATTGGCGCAGCAATTCCGCCACCGGGCGCGGATCGGCGATCTCGTCCGCCGTGGCGCCGGCAAAGTGATCGGCGGTGACGTTGCGGATCGTGTTGCCCGAGGTCTGGATCGAATGCATCCCGACATCCGCCAGCGCATCTATGATGTCGGGCACGTCCTTCAGGGCAGGCCAGTTGAACTGGATGTTCTGGCGGGTGGTGAAATGGCCATACCCCTTGTCCCAACGTTCGGCGATCATCGCCAACTGCCGCATCTGGGCACTGTTCAGCGTGCCATAGGGGATGGCGACGCGCAGCATATAGGCGTGCAGTTGCAGATAAAGACCGTTCATCAGGCGCAGCGGCCGGAATTCATCCTCGCTGAGCGAGCCGTCGATGCGGCGCGCGACCTGCTGGCGGAACTGTGCGGCGCGGGTCCGCACGAAGGCGTCGTCGAATTCGGTATAGCGATACATCTGCAAGGCTCCTGCGGGAATGTCGGTCAGCGGATGGTTCGGGGGGATGCGCGCGCCCTAGGAGGCGAGCTGTTTTCCGTGGCGATAGTTGGACGGCCCGCGGGTGCGGAACCTCTCGCGGAAATGCACGGGTTGCGGGATGCCGCCATCGGCGCGGGCCTCGGCCAGATAGGCGCCCACCACCCGATCCTTCTGCGATTGCGCGAACAGCAGGCGCAGCTGGGCGTGCGCCTCGTCGTCGATCAGTTCGGCGTCGGCGATGTCGCGGCTCCAGGTGTCCTCGGCGGTCAGCCAGATCGCGTCGCCCTCGAGAAGGGCGTTGGCGGTGATGACCTTCGGAGTGAATTGACGGCTCATGCGAACGCCTCCTGAATGGACTTTTCGGGTTCGTGTTCCCCGCCGTGATCCGGCAGGACGTTCAATTTTGCAGCAGCGCGCGGGGCCAGGCCGAACAGGGTCAGCGCGGGACCGGTCAGCGCGGCGCGCGTCAAGGTCGGTTCAAGCTCTGACAGCGTTGTCGCGATGACGCGCTGATCGGGGCGCGAGGCGTTTTCGATCACCGTGACGGGCGTGGCCGGATCGGCACCGTGCATCAGCAGGCGCCCCTGGAAGAACCGAGCCGACCGTTTGCCCATATAGATCGCCGCCACCTCGCCCGGCTGGGCCAGGGTGGCCCAGTCGTGATCGGCGAAGCCCTTGGTGTCGTGGCCGGTGATGAAACGGACCGAGGCATTGCGGCCGCGCCGTGTCAGGCTTTGCCCGATGCCCGCGACGGCCGCGCTGGCGGCGGTGATGCCGGGCACGATGGACCAGGCAAGGCCCGCCGCCTCGACCGCCTCGATCTCTTCGTCGAGCCGTCCGAACACCGTGGGATCGCCGGATTTCAGCCGCACGACATGGGCGCCCCGGGTTCCGTGTTCGACGATCAGCGCGTCGATGTCGCCCTGGGCCATGGATTTTCCGAACCCTTCCTTGCCGGCGTCGATCAGGGTCGCCTCGCGGCGGACCAGTTCCAGGATCTCGGCGCTGACCAGGCGGTCGTGGATCACCACGTCGGCCTCGTGCAGCGCGCGCCGCGCCTTGAGGGTCAGAAGTTCTGGATCGCCCGGGCCGGCGCCGACGAATTCGACGCGGCCGGGTTTCGGCGCCGCATTCAGGTGATCGGTCAACAGGGTGGCAAGCGTGTCGTCCAGTGCGCCTTCGCCGCCCGTGTTCAGCGCGCGAGGACCGGCCGCGAAATAATAGTCCGACCAGAAGGCGCGGCGCGGTGCGCCGAACGGCAGCGCCTCGACCCGGGCGCGAAATGCCTTGCCGATGCGGGCGAGGGTGCCCAGCACGGGGGGCAGGCGGTCTTCCAGATCCTTCTTGATCGCGCGGGCCAGCACCGGGGCCGCGCCTTCGGTGCCGATCGCCACGACCACGGGGTCGCGATCGACGATGGCGGGGGTGATGAACTGGCTGTCGTGCAGGTTATCGACGATGTTGACCAGCGCGCCATCGGCGTGGGCAATGGCAGCGGTGCGCGCATCCTCGGCCGGATCTTCGTCGGCGCCATAGAACAGCGCGGCGCACAGCGCGTCGCCGGGTTGCATCGCCCGTTCGATCAGGGTCAGGCGACCGGCGGCGGCCCAGTCGCGGATGTCCGGCGCGGGGTCGGTGGCGAAAACGGTCAGCCGCGCCTCGGTCTTCATCAGCAGCCGCAACTTGGCCAGCGCGGCGTCACCGCCCCCCGACAGGACGATCCGGCGGCCTTCGACGGCAAGGAAAATCGGAAAATGTTTCATGGTCGTTCCCTGTTTCTTGACGGAAACATAGAACATTATTCCGATCTAAGGCTATATTCCGCTTTCAATAAGGACATACGTCCTGCAATACGGGGATATTGGAACATTTGGCATCAGCAGGAAAGGAAACGCGAATGCCCGTCCGCATCGATGACATGGATCGGCGCATCCTGTCCGCGCTTCAGCAGGATGCCAGCCGGTCGATGGACGACATCGCCCGCATCGTGGGCTCGTCGAAGACGCCGGTCTGGAACCGGATTCGCAAGCTGCGCGAGGCGGGCGTGATCAGCCAGCACACCGTGCGCCTGGACGCCGAGGCCCTGGGGTTCGAGGCGTGTTTTTTCGTGCTGATCCGCACGTCCGAACATGATGCCCAGTGGCAGGCGCGGTTTCTCGAGGCCCTGCGCGCGCGCCCCGAAGTCCAGGAAGCGCACCGCCTGGCCGGCGATATCGACTATATCCTGAAGGTGCGGGTCAGGAACGCGCGGGCCTACGATGTCTTCTACCAGGCGCTGATCTCCGAGGTGAAGATCCATAACGTCACGGCGTTGCTGTCGATGGAAGAGTTGAAATCGACGACCATGCTGCCGTTGTGAAGGGGGCTGGCGCAGGATTTTCGAGTATTTGTATCGGTAAGAAACAGGGCCGGACGCCAAGCCGGCAAGCCCCGTGATCGGTGGACCTGCGCCACGGCGTGCCTGGCGCAGGACATATCGCTTTGCGATCAGTTGCCGTGGCCGGAATGGCCGCTGGTGCCACCGTCGCGCGGTTCGATGTCGAATTCGATATCGATGGTGCCGGCATTCTGGAACACCAACGTCACCGGCAGCTTCTCACCTTCGTGCAGTTGCTGGTTGAGCCCCATGAACATGACATGAAAGCCGCCGTGTTCCAGGGTGACGGTTTCGCCGGCCGGAATACGGATCCCGTCCTGTTTCATCATCTTGGCGATGCCATCGGACATTTCGGTGGTGTGCAGTTCGATACGGGGCACGTCGCCGCGCACCTCGAGCAGCGTGTCGTCCGTATCGCCGGTGTTGGTGATGGTCATGAAGCCACCCGTGGTCTTGCTGACCGGGGTCGTCGCATAGGCCATCGGGTGTGCGATCGCCAGATCGCCGAGCGTGTAGTCATGGGCAAACGCCCCGGTCGTCGCGGTCATGAGAAACAGCGTCGCAGCGGCGCGGGTAAGGATGGGGTTCATCTGGGTGTCTTTCCTGTGTCGGGCGCGGGGGCCCATTGTCCTGTGATCGTCGGTCGACTCACGCCACCGGCGGGGGCGCGCGGGGGCCGATCGCGGGATCACGCGGGCGGACAGGAAGGAAACCAAGGGCGACGCGGGCGCGAACCGCCCACGTCTTCGGGGTGCGGGTCATGGCCGCGGTCAGGGGGGGCAACACGGCGGCGCCGACAAGGCGGCAGGCGTCGCAGGGGCCCGCGTCGTGCAGGTGGCCGGTGCGGCCGGTGTCGGCACAGATCGCCGACCGATCACCGCCCGCGGCGATGAACCGTTCAAGGCCCGCGTTGGGCGGCTGATGCGCAAATCCCGTGGCCGCGAGGGCCAGCAGGATGAGCACACCCAGCAGGGGACGCACCAAGGCCATCGTCGGCGTCAGAAGAACGCCTGCAACCCGGTCTGTGCACGGCCCAGGATCAGGGCGTGAACATCGTGGGTGCCTTCATAGGTGTTGACCGTTTCAAGGTTCACCATGTGGCGGATCACCTGGTATTCCTCGGAAATCCCGTTGCCGCCGTGCATGTCGCGGGCAAGCCGCGCCACCTCCAGCGCCTTGCCGCAGTTGTTGCGCTTCATCATCGAGATCATCTCGGGCGCGGCGCGGCCTTCTTCCATCAGCCGTCCGACCCGCAGCGAGCCTTGCAGCCCCAGCGTGATTTCGGTCTGCATGTCGGCCAGCTTCTTCTGGAACAGTTGCGTCTGGGCCAGCGGCTTGCCGAACTGCTTGCGGTCCAGCCCGTATTGACGCGCACCGTGCCAGCAGAATTCGGCCGCCCCCATGACGCCCCAGGAAATGCCATACCGCGCCCGGTTCAGGCACCCGAACGGCCCCTTGAGGCCCTCGACGTTCGGCAGCAGCGCATCCTCGCCCACCTCGACGCCGTCCATGACGATCTCGCCGGTGGTCGAGGCGCGCAGCGACAGCTTGCCCTTGATCGTCGGCGCGCTCAGGCCCTTCATGCCTTTTTCCAGAACGAACCCCTTGATCTTTCCGCCGTGGGCTTCGGATTTCGCCCAGACGACAAAGACATCGGCGAAGGGCGAATTGGAGATCCACATCTTCGCGCCGGAAATGCGATAGCCGCCGTCAATCTTCTTGGCCACCGTCTTCATGCCGCCCGGATCAGACCCGGCATCGGGTTCGGTCAGCCCGAAACAGCCGATCAGCGAACCGTCGCAGAGGCCCGGCAGGTATTTCCGACGCTGCTCTTCGGTGCCGTAGGCGTGGATCGGATAGATCACCAACGACGATTGCACCGACATCATCGACCTGTAACCGGAATCCACCCGCTCGATCTCGCGCGCGATCAGGCCATAGGTGACGTATCCTGCGCCAAGGCCGCCGTATTCCTCGGGCAGGGTGGCGCCCAGAAGGCCAGCTTCACCCATTTTCGGGAACAGCGCCGGATCGCTGGTTTCCTCGCGATAGGCGTCGATCACGCGCGGCTGCAACACGTCCTGGGCAAAGGCGCGGGCGGCATCGCGCAGCATCCGCTCGTCTTCGGTCAGCTGCTCTTCGATCAGCAGCGGATCGTCCCAGGTGAATCGCGACAGGTCTGGGGCGTCCTTGGCGGCAATCGGGGTGGTCTGGTTCATCGCGCAATCTCCTCCGGGCGGTCGGCGAAACTATACCGCTCCGGCGAAACCGGCGCAATGCGGGCGGTGCGGCTTGACGCCGCCGCGGCCAGATGCAGCTATGATCCCAACAAGAAGGGGGCTGCATGACCGAAATACCTGGATCGATCGACGCGGTGCAACAGATGCTGGGCGCGCAGGATTACGTCTGCGACCGGCCGCTTGCAGTGATCACGTTCCTCGCGCTGAAACTGGGCCGGCCGCTGTTCCTGGAAGGCGAGGCCGGCGTCGGCAAGACCGAGATCGCCAAGGCCATCGCGGCCGGTCTCGGGCGCGACCTGATCCGGCTGCAATGCTATGAGGGTCTTGATGCGGCCTCGGCGGTCTATGAATGGAACTTCGCCGAACAGATGATCGCGATCCGCACCGCCGAAGCCGCCGGGTCCGCCGATCGCGGGGCGCTGAAGGCCGAGCTGTTCTCGGAAGACTATCTGATCGAACGTCCGCTGCTGCGCGCCATGCGGCCCCATGCGAACGGCGCGCCGGTTTTGCTGATCGACGAGCTGGACCGCACCGACGAGCCGTTCGAGGCGTTCCTGCTCGAGGCGCTGTCGGATTTCGCGGTCACAATCCCCGAACTCGGCACCATCACGGCGCCCGAACCCCCGATCGTGATCCTGACCAGCAACCGCACCCGCGAGGTGCACGATGCGCTGAAACGCCGATGCCTGTATCACTGGGTCGACTACCCCGACTTCGCCCGCGAGATCGAGATCCTCCAGGCCCGCGCACCGGAAGCCGCCGAAACGCTCAGCCGCGAGGTCGTGGCCTTCATCCAGGCCCTGCGCACCGAAGACCTGTTCAAGAAGCCGGGCGTGGCCGAAACCGTCGACTGGGCGAAATGCCTGCTGGCGCTCGACATGATCGAACTCTCTCCCGAGGTCATCGCCGACACCCTGGGTGCGATCCTGAAATATCAGGACGACATCCAGCGCATCCAGGGCGCCGAGGCCACGCGCCTGCTGGACGAGGTCCGCAGCCAGCTTTTCCCGGCATGACGCGTCCGGCTTTGTCTTGCCCGATACACTCTCGGGGGTCCGGGGGCAGACAGCCCCCGGCGGCCCGCCAAAGGCGAAACCGGCGATGGTGAAACTTCCCGATCTCGACCTGCCCGAAAACCCCAGGCTGACGCACAACATCACCTGGTTCGCGCGGGCGCTGCGCAACGCCGGTCTGCCCATCGGCCCGGGGCGCGTGATGGACGCGATCCGCGCCGTCGCGGCGGCGGGGTTCACTGACCGACGCGATTTCTACTGGACGCTGTCGGGGTGTTTCGTCTCGCGCCCCGAACAGCGGGCGGTGTTCGACCAGATCTTCCGCCTCTACTGGCGCGATCCGCGCTATCTGGAACACATGATGTCGCTGCTGACCCCGGCGGTGCGCGGCACCCACGAGGAACGGCGCGCCAAACCGGGCGAAAAACGCGCGGCCGAGGCGCTTCTTGAGGGGGTCGCGCGGGACGCGCCGCACCTGCCCGAACCCGAGGGCGAAGAGATCGAGATCGACGCCTCTCGCACCATGTCCTCCGAAGAACGCCTGCGCTCGCTTGACTTCGAACAGATGAGCAACGCCGAGATGGCCGAGGCCAAGCGCATCCTCGCACAGATGTCGCTGCCGGTGCGCCCGCTGCCGTCGCGCCGCACCATGGCCGACCGGCACGGCGCGATGGCGGACTGGCGCGCCACCCTGCGCGCCTCCATGCGTCGGGGTGGCGAGATGCAGGGGTTCGCGACCAAATCGCGGCGGGAACGCTGGCCCAACCTCGTGGCGCTCTGCGACATTTCCGGCTCGATGAGCAGTTATTCGCGCGCCGTGCTGCATTTCCTGCACGCCGTGTCGAACCACAAGGGCGCGGGCTGGGCGCGGGTCCATGCGTTCACCTTCGGCACGCGCCTGACCAACATCACCCGCCACCTGGCGCGTCGCGATGTCGATGCCGCGCTGGCAGCGGCCGGGGCCGAGGCGCAGGATTGGGAGGGCGGCACGCGGATCGGCGATTGCCTGCACGCGTTCAACCGCGACTGGTCGCGTCGGGTGCTGGGGCAGGGCGCGGTGGTCGTGCTGATCACCGACGGGCTTGAACGTGACGACCCGGCCATGCTGGCGCGCGAATGCGAACGCCTGCATCTGTCGGCGCGCCAGGTGATCTGGGTCAACCCGCTGCTCCGTTTCGACGGGTTTGCGCCCCGTGCCGGCGGAATCCGGGCGATGTTGCCCCATGTCGATTCATTGCGGGCCGGGCACAACATCGATTCGATCGCGGCATTGGCGCGCGCCCTGGCCGGCCCGGCCGGTGCGGCGGACGCAAACAGGTTGGGCGGAATGATGCGCGCCGTGCAGGCAATGGACCGCGGGCACGGAACTGGCACCGCGTCATGGCGTTGATGGGGTCAAGAGATGTGCATCTCATCCGAATGACCGAAGGACTTTTGCCATGCGAACCTCGCTCAGAACCACGACGGCCCTTTTGGCGGGCCTGTCCCTGGTAACCCCCACGATCCTTCCCGCACAAAACGCGGCGAACAAGGAAGCGATCGAGGCCTGTGCCGCCGACCCCCAGAATTGCGACCCCAAGGCCCTTGCCGAAGGTTTGATGGACGGTCTTGCAGGTCAAGACGCCCAGGCCGAGGCGGCTGAAGACAGCAAGGCCGAGCCGGCCGAAATGGAGGCGGAACAGGAGCCGGCCGAGGCGGAGCAGCAATCGGCAGAAGCGGATGCGGAACAGCAGCCGGCTGAGGCTGAGGCTGCGGCGGAAACAAAAGTCGAGGCCGAGGAAGCGCCGGAGGCGTCTGCAGCAGCAGAATCGGATTTGGCGCCGGCCGAGGTGGAACAGAAGCCGCGCAAGAAGCCCAAGCAGGCCGAATCTGCCGAACAGAAGGCTGACAAGAAGCAGAACGCCAAGGGCGAGAAGCAGGCTGACAAGAAACAGGACGCCAAGGGCGAGATGAAGGCCAACAAGGCCGACGCCGCCGACAAGGCGCAAAATGCCGAAGCCGAAGCTCGCAAAGCTGCCGAAGATGCCAAATCCGACGCGATGGAGGCGGCCCGCAAGGCAACGGAAGGCGCCAAGGAGGCAACCGAGAATGCCGGCACAGCGGCAGATGCCGCAACCGATCCTGCCGGCGATGATAACGCCAAGACCATGAAGGCCCAGAAAAAGGCCGAGCGCGAGGCCCGGAAGGCGGCAAACGCCAAGAAGGAAGCCGATTCCGCGGCCGAGCAGGCGGCGGACGGGTCTGGCGAAAAGAACGATCCGCTTGCCGACCTTGCGGCGACCGCAGCAGCGGCCTTGGGTGCCACCATGGACACCAATGAGGGCGAAGTCGAAGAAGAGACGGTGACCGAGGAAACCGCCCGCTCGTCGGACGAGGACTTCGAAGGCCAGATCAACGCCGAAGCCACCGCCCCGAAAAAGGACAAGGACGGTTTCGCCGGACTTTCCAAGTTCGAAAAGGCGCTTGCCGTCGGTGTCGGCGCGCTGGGCGTCGGCGCGATCATCCGCGGCAACCGCGAAGTCATCTCGACATCGCCCGACCGTGTGGTTGTCTCGTCCTCGGACGGACAATACCAGGTGATCAAGGACGATGACGCCCTTTTGCGCCAGCCCGGCAATCAGGTGCAGACCCGCACGTTCGACGACGGTTCGACCCGTTCGGTCGTGACACGCGAAGACGGCAGCCAGGTGATCACCGTGCGTGACCCCGAACTGCGCGTGGTGCGCCGTGCCTTGGTGCGGACGGATGGCACAGAAGTCATGCTGATCGACGACACGCAGGCGGCCGAACCGGTCGACGTCTCGAAACTTCCCGAACCCGCCAAGACGGTGAGCGCCGGAAACGACGATGCATTGCGTGCGGCGCTGGAGCGTGAAGGCGTATTCGATCGCCGCTTCACGCTGGCGCAGGTGCGCCAGATCAAGCAGGTACGCGATCTGGCCCCCTCGATTGCCGTCGAAAGCATCAGGTTTGAAACCGGATCCGCAGCGATCCGCCCGGAAGAGGCGGAAAAGCTGGCCGATCTGGGTCTTCAAATCCGCGAGGCGATCGAGCGTAACCCGAACGAGATCTTCCTTGTCGAAGGCCACACCGATGCCGTCGGTTCCGCCGCCACCAACCTGATCCTGTCGGACCGCCGCGCCGAGAGCCTGGCCTTGGCGCTGACCGAATATTTCGACGTTCCGCCGGAAAACCTGGTGGTGCAGGGTTATGGTGAAAGCGATCTGAAGGTCGAGACCGACACGGCCGAGGCCGCCAACCGCCGCGCCGAACTCCGCCGCATCACGCCGTTGTTGCAGGTCGCGTCGAGGTAACGCTGGCTGGTGAGATGATCGTGGGCCGCTCCGGAAACGGGGCGGCCCTTTTTCATGCCGCACCGAATGCTGGCGCGGCGGCGCTGCTCTGGACAGGGGCGCCGTGGTGGGAAAGGATGCCCCAAAGGAGCATCCCATGACCCCCGGATTCGACGACATTCCCGAAACCGCCTTGGCATGGCATCGCGCGGGCAAGGGCGCCGTGCTGGCCACCGTGATCGAAACCTGGGGATCGGCGCCACGCCCGGTGGGCAGCCAGTTGGCCATTTCGGGCGCGGGCGAGATTGCCGGCTCGGTCTCGGGGGGCTGTGTCGAAGGCGCGGTCGTGGCCGAGGCATTGGACGCCGTTGAAAAGGGCGGCGCGCGCATCCTGGAATTCGGTGTCAGCGATGACGAGGCATTCGCGGTCGGCCTGGCCTGTGGCGGCCGCATCCGGGTGCTGGTGGAACCCGTCGGAACCGACATCCCCGAGGATCTGCTGGCCGATCTGGTGGCGCGGCGGGCGGTGCGCGAACAGGTGGCCTATGTCGTGAACACGACAGGCTGGACGCGAAAGCTGACCGATGCCGCGGCGTTCGCCGACCGCTTCCGCCAGGATCGGTCCGGCTTCGAGGACGACGGCGAGACCTATGTGTCGATCCACAATCCACCGCTGCGCATGGTCGTCGTCGGTGGCGTGCATATCGCCCAGCCCTTGATGCAACTGGCGCGGCTGACCGGATACGATGCCGTTCTGGTGGACCCGCGCGAGGCGTTCGCGTCGGCCGCGCGCTTCCCCGGCGAGACGCTGATTCACGAGTGGCCGGACGCGGCGCTGACCGAATACGGCCTCGACGCGCGCACGGCGGTCGTCACCCTGACCCACGATCCCAAGCTGGACGATCCGGCGATCGTGACGGCGCTGCGGGCGCCGGTGTTCTATCTGGGCTGCCTCGGCTCGACCCGCACCCATGCCAAACGCGTGGCTCGGCTGGAGGAGCAGGGGTTCGGCGCCGACGACATCGGGCGGATCCACGCGCCGGTCGGCCTGAACATCGGCGCGCGGTCGCCGGCGGAAATCGCCGTGGCGGTGATGGCCGAGATCACCCAACGTTTGCGGCAGAACTGATGGACTTCGGCGAGATCCCCGTTGCGCGCGCCATTGGTGCGATCCTGGCCCATTCCGTGCGCACGCCCGAGGTGCGGCTGCGCAAGGGGCTGACGCTGGGCGAGGACCATATCGCACAGTTGACGGTGGCGGGTGTGGCATCGGTCGTCGTGGCCCGACCCGGCCCCGGCGACGTGCACGAGGATGCGGCCGCAACGCGTCTGGCCGATGCGCTGATCGGGGACGATCCGGCGGCCTCGGGCCTGCGTGCGTCGAAGGCGGCGACGGGGCGGGTGAACCTCTATTCCACCGTGCGCGGCGTCGTGCGGATCGACCGCGCGGCGGTGAACGCGATCAACGGCATGGACCCGTCGATCACCGTGGCCACGGTTCCCGAATGGCACCACACGGCCGAGGGCGGGATGGTCGCGACGATCAAGATCATCCCCTATGCCACGCCGGGCGCGGCCCTGGCGCAGGCCGAGACGGTCGCGCAGGGGGCCATCGCCATGGCGCCGACAGCCCTGTCCACCGTCACGTTGATCCAGACCACGACGTCGGGCGATGACGGGGCAAAGGGCGACCGGGCCGTGGCCGGGCGCATGGCGACGCTCGGATTGACGATGGGCGACAAGGTTCTGGTGGCCCACGACGAAGCCCCCCTGGCCGCGGCGCTGAAGGGGGCCGGCGGCGATCTGCTGCTGATCCTGACCGCCTCGGCCACGTCGGACATTCGCGATGTCGGACCGATGGCGGTGGTGCGCGCGGGGGGGCATGTGCATCGCTATGGGATGCCCGTGGATCCCGGCAACCTGCTGTTCATCGGCGATCTTGGCGGGCGGCCGGTGATCGGGTTGCCCGGCTGTGCCCGCTCGCCGGCGCTGAACGGGGCCGACTGGGTCTTGCAGCGGGTCGTCTGTGGCATCGCCATCACCGACGCCGATATCGCCGCCATGGGGGTCGGTGGCTTGCTGAAAGAGATCCCGACCCGGCCGCGTCCGCGCGAGGGGTGACGCCGTCGCCACGCCCGTCCGTCGCCGGACGCGCCAGCCTGTGGCTTGGTGGCGCCGCGGAGCGTCAGGCCAGGTAGGTCCGCAGGGTGGCTTCCGTTCCGTCGCGCCAGATCATGGTCAGCCAGCGGTCGAAAGCCTCGGCAAACGGTTTCGCCTGCGCCAGGTCGCCGTAAAGGCGGTCTTGCTCAAGCCATGCCATGGGACGTTCCCGCGCCGCCCGCGCGGCCTGTTGCAGATCGTCCCAGATCGGATCGTTCGGCGCAATCGTGCTTCCGTCTTCGCGGGTGCCTTCGCACATGCGGGCCCACAGTGCCTCGACCAGGGCGAGGCCGGTGACCGGCGTGCCCGATTTCAAACCGTCGCGGATCGTCGGCACGATGAAGCCGGTGTGGCGCGACGATCCGTCAAAGGCCACCCGGCGGGTGGTGTCGCGGATCTGCGGGTTGGCAAAGCGGCGGTCGATCAGGTCGACATACGCCAGCGGGGTCATGCCCGGAACGGCGGCGACGTGGGGCACGATCTCGTCCTGTTCGACGCGACGCAGCAGGCCGTGGATCAGGGGATGCGCCATGCAATCGGCAATCGTTTCCACCGACAGGATCTCGCCGGCGTTGGCGATCACCTGGTGGCCGCCGTTCAGCAGCCGGATCTTCATCGTCTCGAAACTGTGGACGTCATCGGTGAAGGTCGCGCCGACCTTGTCCCAATCCGGCCGCCCGGCGCAGAAGCGGTCTTCGATCACCCATTGGCGGAAGTTCTCGTGGGTGACGGGCACGGTGTCGGCGACGCCGAAAGCGCGCGCCAGTTCCAGTTCGGACGGGCCGGTGGCGGGGACGATGCAATCGACCATCGCGTTCGGGAATGTGCAATGCGCGTCGATCCAGTCGGCCAGCGTGGCATCGGACAGGCGGGCAAGGCCGACCACGGTCTGGCGCAGGATGTCGCCGTTGCCTTGCAGGTTGTCGCAGCTTTGGCAGGTGAACGGCCCGGCGTCCGTATCGCGGCGCAGGCGCAGTGCCGCGACCATCGCGCCGAAGGCGCTGCGCGGGGTGTCGGGGTTGGCCGCATCATGCACCATGTCGGCATGGCCGGCGTCAAAGCCGCCCGCGCCGGTCTGGTAATAGCCGCCTTCGGTCACTGTCAGCGAAACGATGCGGATCGAGGGCTGTGCCATGTGCGCGATCAGGGGCGCGTTGCCGTCTTCGACCGGGACAAAGCCGATCATCGATCCCGTCACCTCGGCCGATTTGCCCGAGGGATCGAGTTCGATCAGCGTCGTCAGGCAATCCTGAGCCAGCATCCGCTGGCGCTGGGCCGCATCCGCGGGGCGCACCCCGGCCCCCAGGATTGCCCAGTCGTGGGCCAGACCCGCGTCCATCAGCCGGTGCAGATACCACGCCTGGTGGGCGCGGTGAAAGTTGCCAAGGCCGATATGGACGATACCCGCCGTCAGGTCGTCGCGCGCATAGGATGGCACGCGCACGCTGTCGGGCAGGTCGGGCAGGGTGGCAAGGGACAGGGGCGTGGCCATGGCCGGGGCTTCCTTCAGGGTTGGGTGACGGGACGGTGCGGCGGGCGAAGGCTCAGCTCATCCACTGGCCGCCATCGACGTTGTAGGTTTGCGAGACGATGTAATCGGCCTCGGACGAAGCCAGGAACACCGCCATGCCGGTCAGATCGGCGGGCACCGCGAACCGTCCGGCGGGCACGCCGGCGGCGACTTCGGCCTTTTTCTGGCCGGGCTTCTTGCCTTCCAGCCGCGCGAAGGTCGCATCGACGTGTTCCCAGTGTTCGCCGTCCACCACGCCGGGCGCGATGGCGTTCACGTTGATGCCGTGTTTTATCAGGTTCAGCCCGGCCGATTGCGTCATCGAGATCACGGCGGCCTTGGTCGAGCAATAGACCAGGACCAGGGGTTCGCCGCGCCGTCCCGCCTGCGACGCCATGTTGATGATCTTGCCACCGTGGCCCTGGGCAATCATCTGCCTCGCGGCGGCCTGCATGGTGAACAGGGTGCCCGCGACGTTGACGGCATAGAGACGGTCGAACGAGTCGCGCGTGATGTCGACGGTTTCGGCGGCGTCGAACAGGGCCGCATTGTTGATCAGGATGTCCAGCTTGCCGGTCTGGGCGACGACTCTGGCGATGGCCGCGTCGATGCTGGCCTGATCGGTGACGTCCAACTGCACCGCATAGGCGCCTTCGCCCAGTTCGGCGGCGGTGGCCTTGGCTGCCTCGAGGTTGATGTCGCCGATGGCCACCTGCGCGCCTTCGGCGACGAAACGTTCGGCAAAGCCGCGACCGATGCCGCGGGCAGAGCCGGTGATCAGGGCCGATTTGTTGGTCAGGCGGGTCATGCGATTCTCAGTCCTCTTGCGTCAAAACGGTGAATCTTGTCGGCTTGCGGTTCAAGGTGGATCGTGTCGCCATGGCGCAGGCCGACCTCGCCCCCCGCGCGCACGGTCATCGGTTCGTCCATTTCGGGGATATGGACGTGGAAGAACGTGTCGGACCCCAGATGTTCGGAAACGCCGACCTTGCACGTGAAGGTGCCGCCGGTTTCGACGACATCCAGATGCTCGGGGCGGATGCCGATGGTGGTGGCATCATGCCGCGCCGCCGCGGCGCCGTGCATCAGGTTCATCTTGGGGCTGCCGATGAAGCCGGCCACGAAGGTATTGCGCGGCGCGCGATACAGTTCCAGCGGCGAGCCGACCTGTTCGATGTTGCCCGCACGCAGGACGACGATCTTGTCGGCCATGGTCATCGCTTCGACCTGGTCATGGGTGACATAGATCATCGTGGTCTTCAGCGTGCTGTGCAGTTCGCTGATTTCCATGCGCATGCCGACGCGCAGGGCGGCATCGAGGTTCGACAGCGGTTCGTCGAACAGGAAGGCCGCGGGTTCACGCACGATGGCGCGGCCGATGGCGACGCGCTGACGCTGGCCGCCCGAAAGCTGGCCGGGGCGGCGGTCGAGGTAATCGGTCAGGTTCAGCGCCTCGGCCGCCTTGGCGATGCGGCGGTCCTGTTCGGCCTGATCCATGCCCGCCATCTTCATCGGGAAGGCGATGTTCTTGCGCACCGACATATGCGGATAGAGCGCATAGGATTGGAACACCATCGCGAGGCCCCGCTTGGCGGGGGGCAGGTCGGTGGCGGGCTTGCCGTCGATGCGGATTTCGCCGCCCGACACATCCTCAAGCCCGGCGATCAGGCGCAGCAGGGTGGACTTGCCGCACCCCGAGGGGCCGACGAAGACCACGAACTCCCCGTCTTCCACGGTCAGGTCCAGTGGCGGAATGACTTCGACGTCGCGGAATTTCTTTTGCACCTTGTCGAGTGTAATGCGTCCCATGGTGGTCTCCCTATTTGACCGCGCCGAAGGTCAGGCCCCGGACGAGTTGTTTCTGGCTGAACCAGCCCATGATGAGGATCGGCGCGATGGCCATGATCGAGGCGGCGGAAAGCTTGGCGTAGAACAATCCCTCGGGGGCCGAGAAACTGGCGATGAACTTGGTCAGCGGTGCCGCGTTCACGGTGGTCAGGATGATGGTCCAGAACGCCTCGTTCCAGGCCAGGATGATGTTCAGAAGGATGGTCGAGGCGATGCCCGGAACCGCCATGGGCGTCAGCACATAGATGATCTCGTTCTTCAGGCTGGCACCGTCCATCCGCGCCGCTTCAAGGATCTCGCCCGGAATCTCGCGGAAGTAGGTGTAGAGCATCCAGACGATGATCGGCAGGTTGATCAGCATCAGGATCATCACCAGCAGGATCCGGCTGTCCATGATGCCGAAATACTTGGCGATCAGGACCAGCGGATACAGAACGCCGACCGCAGGCAGCATCTTGGTCGACAGCATCCACAGCAACACGTCCTTGGTGCGCTTGCCGGGAACAAAGGCCATGGCCCAGGCGGCGGGCACCGCGATGATGATGCCCAGGATGGTGGACCCCACGGCGATGACGATCGAGTTCATCAGCGCCAGCGGATAGTTCGAGCGTTCCAGAACCGTGGTATAGTTTTCGGTCGTCCAGTCGAACAAGAACCAGACCGGCGGATCCGAGATCGCTGTCGCTTCGGATTTGAAGCTGGTCAGGAAGGTCCAGAGGATGGGAAAGAAGATCAGAAGCCCGATGCCCCAGGACAGGGCCGTCCACATGATCTTCTTGCGGGGTGTGATTGCGCGTGCCATTTCCGGGCCCCTTCAATTGTCGAGGTTCTTGCCGACGATGCGCATCAGGAAGATGGCAACGATATTGGCAAGGATGACGGCGACGATCCCCCCGGCAGAGCCGAGACCGATGTTCTGGCTTTCCAGTACGCGCTGATAGACCAGGTAGGTCAGCGTGCGGGTGCCGAAGGCGCCGTTGGTGGTGACGAAGATTTCCGCGAAGATCGACAGCAGGAAGATCGTCTGGATCAGGATCACGACGGTGATGGCGCGGCTGAGGTGCGGCAGGATCATGTACCAGAAGCGTGCGATCGGTGGCGCGCCGTCCATTTCCGCCGCTTCCAGCTGTTCGCTGGACAGCGATTGCACCGCCGTCAGCAGGATCAGCGTCGCGAAGGGCAACCACTGCCACGCCACGATGACGACAATCGACAACAGTGGCGATTGCGACAGGAAATCATAGGGCTGTGCGCCGAAGAACTTGAACAGATAGGAAAACAGCCCGTTGTCGACGTTGAAGAACATGTTCTTCCAGACCAGCGCCGACACCGTCGGCATGACGAAGAACGGCGCGATTACAAGGATCCGCACGATCCCCTGGCCGAACATCGGCTGATCCAGCAGCAGGGCCAGACCGATGCCGCCGGTGATCGTGATGATCAGGATGCCGCCGACCATCAACAGGGTCGTGCCCAGCGAGGACAGGAACGATGACGACGTCAGGAACGACACATAGTTGTCGAACCCGATCCAGGCATCGAACGTCGCGCGCATCGGGCGGTAGTCGGCGAATGAAAAGTAAAGCGTCATGCACAGCGGCACCAGCATCCACACCAGTAGCACGAAGACTGCTGGGGCAATCATGATGCGTGCGGATGACCTGGAATGTTCTGTCGCCATGTCTGGCTCCTCCCCACAGAATGACCGGGATCTTTCGGAGATCGCGAAAGCGCGCCGCGAAAAGCCCCGAACGGGCGTTCCGGGGGCGGGCGAAGCCGCCCCCGGACGATGTTCGACGGCTCAGTAGCCGGCGGCTTCCATTTCCTCGACCGTCAGCGCCTGGGCATTTTTCAGCGCTTCTTCGCCGGTCTGGTTGCCGGCGAGGGCGTTCGAGAGTTGCTGGCCGACCTGGTTTGCAATCCCTGCGAATTCCGGGATCGCGACGAACTGGATGCCGGTATAGGGCACGTCCTGAACGGTGGGGTTCTGCGGGTCGGCGGAATTGATCGACTGCAGGGTCATCTCGGCGAACGGCGCCGCATCCAGATACGCCTGGTTCTCATACAGCGACGTGCGGGTGCCCGGGGGCACGTTCGCCCAGCCTTCGTTCTCGGCCACCAGTTCGGTATAGCCTTGGCTGGTTGCCCAGCTGACGAAATCCTTGGCCACGTCGACCTTCTGTGACGAGGCGGGGATCGCCAGCGACCACGCCCACAGCCAGTTGCCACGCTTGCCAAGCCCGTTGTCGGGGGCCAGGGCAAAGCCGACCTTGTCGGCGACGGTGGAATCCTCGGGGTTGGTCACGAAGGATGCGGCCACGGTGGCGTCGATCCACATGCCGCACTTGCCCTGCTGGAACAGCGTCAGGTTTTCGTTGAAGCCGTTGTTGGCGGCACCGGCGGGGCCGGATTCCTTCATCATGCCCAGGTAGAAGTCGATCGTATCGGCCCATTCCTGGCTGTCGAACTGGGGTTTCCAGTCCATGTCGAACCAGCGCGCGCCGAACGAATTGGACATGGCGGTCAGGAACGCCATGTTCTCGCCCCAGCCGGCCTTGCCGCGGGCACAGATACCGTTGATTTCGTTGTCGCGGTCGGTCATCGCGGCGGCGGCTTCACGGATGAAGTCCCAGGTCGGCGCATCGGGCATTTCCATGCCGGCCTTTTCCATCAGGTCGGTGCGATACATCACCATCGAGCTTTCGCCATAGAACGGCGCGGCATACAGGGTGCCGTCCACGGTCAGGCCGCCCCGGATCGCGGGCAGCAGATCATCGGCATTCCAGTCGTCGGCCATGCCCTCGTTCAGCGAAACCAGCCAATCGTTGCGACCCCAGATCGGCGCCTCGTAGGTGCCGATCGTCATGACGTCGTATTGACCGCCGCCGGTGGAAATGTCGGTGGTCACGTTCTGGCGCAGCACGTTTTCTTCCAGCACGACCCAGTTGATCGTGTTGCCGGTGGCTTCTTCCCAGTTCGACGACAGGGCCTGCATGCGCACCATGTCGCCGTTGTTCACCGTTGCGATGGTGATTTCTTCCGCAACCGCAACCGAGGCGAGACCGGCAATCAGTCCCAGTCCGACGGTGGTGCCGCGCAATATCCGCTTCGTGTTCATCCTAGACCTCCCTAAAGTATTTTTACATGCGTTAAACTTAGAGGAGGAGATTGCCTTGCGTCAACTTTTAATTTCAAAAACTGATGTTGTGGCGCAGTAAGCGATGCGCCTCAGGCCGATTCTCGTATTTTAAGTGTGCCATCGATCAGCATAATGACCTGATTCTCGGTCGTGTTTTCCGCGCGCAACTTTTCCAGCAGCCGGTCCACGGCTGCCTGGCCGATCTCGGTCACGTCCTGGGCGATGGTCGTCAAGGCGGGGGTTGTGAAGGGGCACAGGGGATAATCGTCGTGGCCTGCGATTCGCAATCCGCCCCGGCGCCGGGCGCCGGGTTCCAGCCCGTGCTGTGCGGCGGCCCGCAGGGCGCCGATGGCGACACGGTCGTTGGCGCACAGGATCGACGACTCGATCAACTGCCCCTTCGAGAAGTGCTGATCCAGAACGGCCCGGCCATGCGCCTCGAAATGCCAGTCGGGCCGGATTTCTTCGGTTCCGATCACCACCGGCTCAAAGCCCAGTTCCTGCATCTTGGCGATATAGGCATTCTCGCGTTCCCGCGCGTTAAAGTTGACGCGCGGCATGGCAAGAAACACGGGCGGGCCGCCGACACGGCACAGGTATTCGGTGATCATGCCCGTGCTCTGAACGTGGTCCGTTCCGATAAAGTCTACGTCTGTCAATGACTTGGGGCGTGAATCCATCAGCACGAACGGCAGCCGCGCGTTCAGTCGTTCATAGACTCCCAGATCGCTGTGGTTGCCCAACGGCGCGACGATCGCGCCATCGACGCTCATCGACAGAAATGTCTCGGCGGCGCGCATCTCGATCTTGGGGTCGGAATGCGAGCATTGGGTGATGACGGTGTAACCGGCGCTCATCGCCGCCCGCTCGATCGATTCCAGAAGCCGGGTGAAGAACAGGTCGTTGAGGTAGGGGATGATCACGCCGATCATGCCGGTCGTCTTCCGGTTCATGCGGGTCGCGAAAAAGTTCGGCGTGTAATCGACCTTTTCCAGCCCGCGCCTGATCCGCTCGACCGACGACCGGCTGACCTTGGCGGGGTCCTGAAAATAGCGCGACAGGGTTGGGCGCGACACGCCTATGGCCGCGGACAATTCTTCCATCGTGTGAATTTGTGGCTTCGTCATCGGTCACTTCGCTTGCTTGGATGCGGTTTGGCGCGACCGTATGGTAAACTTTCGCAAAAGTCAGAGCGGAAATGTTGACGTGCGGTAAAAACTGCGCGGCATGGGACAGAAGGTGCGCGAAAAATGGCGTGGTTTCGGGGGATTGACGGGCAGGGGGGCGCAGCCGCCCCCGGTTCAAGTCAGCGGTGTGCCGGCTTCACTCGGCCGCGCGCAGGGTCACGGCGGCCGGCGTCGGGGTTTCGACATCCCAAAGGATTTCCGGCGATTGGATCTTGCGCGCGGCACGCAGGTTCGCAAGATCGCGCCGGGCGCTGCGGTTGCCCAGGGATTTCAGCGCCCGCACCGACCGATAGGCGCCCCGTTCGGCCCAGATCCGCGCCGCCAACATCGCCGGCGTAAAGATCAGCGTCAGGACCGTGGCGATGCCAAGGCCGAAAACAACCGCCGTCGCCAGTTGCTTCCACCACAGGGCCGTGGGGCTGTCGATGGTATAGCCGCCGCCGATGAAATCCAGCGACAGGCCGAACATCATCGGCGCGAGGCCCGCCATGGTGGTAATGGTGGTCAGCAGGACCGGGCGGATCCGGTCTTCGGCGGTGCGCACCACGGCTTCGGTACGGGGCATGTAGCGTGCGTAATCCTGATAGGTGTCGATCAGCACGATGTTGTTGTTCACCACGATCCCGGCCAGCGCGACGATCCCGGTGCCGGTCATGATGATCGAGAACGGCTGGTTCATCACCAGCATCCCGATCAGGCAGCCGGCGGTCGACAGAACCACCGCCAGCAGCACCAGGACCGCGTTGTAGAAGCTGTTGAATTGGGCCAGCAGGATGATGAACATCAGGCCCAGCGCCCCGGCGAAGGCCTTCATCAGAAAGGCGCCGGATTCGGCCTGATCCTCCTGATCGCCGGTCCATTCCCAAGTCACGCCATCGGGCAGGGGCGTTTCGCCTTCCAGCCATTCGGTCAGCGTCTCGATACGCTCGTTCGGGTTGACCGGCACGGCCTTGCCGTCGGGGCCCGGTTTGGTCAGGCCCACCGTCACGCCGGCCTTGACGTCGAAGAAACGCTGCTGATCGATGCGGTCGATCTGGCCCAGCTTCGGCACCGGTTCGCGGGTGATGAAGTTGGACAGCGGCACCAGCCCCAGCGACGTGCGCACCTTGAGATTGTCCAGCGTCGACAGCACGCGGTCGCGTTCGGGCAGGCGCACGCGGATCTCGATCTCTTCGTCGGACGATGGCACGCGCATGGTGTCCAGCAGCAGGCCCCGCGTCACCAGTTGCACCATGCCGCCCACGGTCATCACATCGGCGCCGTAACGCCCGGCCTTTTCCACATCGACGTCGATCTGCCAGTCGATGCCGGGCAGGGGGCGGGTGTCTTCGATGCCGATCAGCCCCTCGGTGGCCTCGAACCGGGCGCGAACGATGGCCGCGGCCTCGCGCAGGGCCGCGAAATCGTCGCCCTTCAGGCGCAGGTGCACCGGTTTGGCCGAGGCCGGTCCCATGGCCAGGTTCATCACCTCGGTGCGGATGCCCGGAATGGTCGCCAGCTGATCCTGAAGGTTGGCGATCACGGTGTTGCCGTCCAGATCGTCCAGCGCCACATCGTCGGGATGCGCGCGCGCAAAGGCGGGTCGGTCTTCCCACGGGATCAGTTCGATCTGGACCTGGCCGATGGCGTCCAGCGGTCCGGTGGCGCCGCCGGTGTTGGCATTCAGCCCGCCTTCGCCCGCAAAAGCAAAGGCGCTCTGGATGCCCTTGGTGGTCAGCACGATATCCTCGACCTCGCGCAGCAGGGCATCCTTTTCGGGCAGTGACAGGTTGCCGCGCGCCTGGACATAGACGATCGCTTGTTCCGGTTCGCTTTCCACGAAGAACTCGACCCCGTTGTTGTTGGCACCGAAATAGCCGAACACCGAGATCACGAAGAAGATCACGGCGCCGATGGCGACGACGGGCATGATCGGATTGCCCGCGATCAGTTGCGTGAAATGGCCAAACAGGGTGCGGCGACGGCCCGCGGTCACACGTTTCGGCGCCCGGCGGATGGCGGCGGCGCCCATGGTGATGGTGATCAGCACCCAGCCCAGCAGGAACAGCGCCGCTCCTGGCAGGATCTGCGCCACCGGGGGCAGGGGATTGCCGCCCGGAAACAGGTAGGCGGGGTTCAGAAGTTGCATTGCCGCTACGAACAGCAACGCCGCCGCCGGCAGGACCAGAGCCGCGCGCAGCCACCACGGCAACGACGCGCGCAGGAAATCGGACGCGCCGCCGAACATCCGCGACATACGGCCCGCGACACCGCCCATGACCGGCAGGTACACCAGCGCCACAACCAGCGAGGCGGACAGAACGAAAATCAGGGTGACCGGCAGCATGCCCATGAACTCACCCGGCACGCCGGGCCAGAACAGCATCGGCAGGAATGCGCAGAGCGTCGTGGCGGTGGACGACACGATGGGCCAGAACATGCGCTTCGCCGCCTCGGTGAAGGCGGTCATGGGACCGGTGCCCTCGTCGATGCGTCGATCGGCGTATTCGACCACCACGATGGCGCCGTCCACCAGCATGCCCACCGCCAGGATCAGCCCGAACATCACGATGTTCGAAATGGTGATGCCCATCAGGCCCAGCAGGACGAAACACAGCAGGAAGGACGTGGGGATCGCGAACCCGACCAGCAGGGCCGAACGCAGCCCCAGCGCCGCCAGCACCACGATCATCACCAGCGCGATGGCGGTCAGGACCGACCCTTCCAGCTGTTGCACCATGGAATTGACCTGCCGCGACTGGTCGTTCGAGGTGCCGACGTTGATCGCCTGACGCAGGTCGGCGGGCCAGGCGGCGCGGGCCTTTTCGACTTCGGCGCGCACCAGCGCCGCGGTGTCGATCAGGTTGAACCCCTTGCGCTTGACCACCTGCAACGCAACCGTGGTTTCGCCGTTGAACCGGGCGGTGCCGGTGCGGTCCTCGAAGGTCAGCCGGATGTCCGCCAACTCGCCCAGGGTGACGACGCGGTCACCGTCGGCCTTGATCGGCAGGCTGTAGATGTCGCGCTGGTCGTCGAAGGACGACGGGATCTTCACCGCGAAGGCGCCGGTTTCGGTTTCGACCTTGTCGGCAGCGATCAGCAGGTTGTTGTTCTGCACCACGCCGATCAACTCGTTCGCCGTAACGTTGTAGGCTTCCAGACGCAGCGGATCGATCAGCACTTCCAGCATCTCGTCGCGCTCGCCCGCCAACGCCGCTTCCAGAACGGGATCAAGCGATTCCAGCCGGTCCTGAAGATCCTTGGCAACGCGCAGCAGGGTGCGTTCGGGCAGATCCCCCGTCAGGTTGACGATGATGATCGGAAATTCGGAAAAGTTGATCTCGTTGATCGAGTATTTCTCGGCCCCCGTCGGGAATTTTGCCTCGACCGTGTTCATGCGGGTGCGCACGTCGGCCAGGATCTTGCTCTTGTCCCAGCCGAATTCGAACTCCAGTGCGACACCGGCATAGTTTTCCGATGCGGTGCCGGTAATCTTCTTCAACCCGTCCAGATCGGAAAGCTCGGTCTCCATCGGCTTGACCAACAGCTTCTCGCTGTCCTCGGCGCTGATGCCGGGAAAGGGAACCGAAACGAACAGGGCGGGGATCTCGATATCCGGCTCGCCCTCTTTGGGAAGCGAGACATAGGCGAAGACGCCGGCCAGGATCGACAGCGCGATGAAGGCGATGACCATGCGTGCGCGCGATGCCGCCCAGTCGACGATGCCGGTCATTCGCCGGCTCCGCTGCGATAGGTCGGTTTCACCGCAACGCCGTCGATGACGTATTCCTGGCCGACGACGATCACATCGGCGGTGTCGGGCAGGCCGGTGATCCAGATCCCTTCGGGCGTGTCGCGAACGATGGTGATCGGCAGGAACCGGGCGGTGTTGCCGCCGTCCACCACCCGAACCCCCAGATCGCCGTCATCGTTCAGCGTCATCGCCGATTGCGGCAAAAGATGCGCGCTGGTCCCTTCGGCGGAAATCATGATCTCGACGGTTTGCCCGTCCCGCAGGGTCAGGTCGGGGTTGGGCACGTCGATTTCGGCGCGGAACGTGCGGGTCGCATCGTCCGACACCCGCGACAGGAAGCTGACGCGCCCCTGTATCGCGCGCCCGGTGGCCAGGCGCGCCGCGGCGGGTGCGCCCACCTCGACCCGATCAACCTGCATTTCGGGGACGAACCCGATCAGCTTGATCGGATCCAGCTGGATGATGGTGGCACACAGCGCGCCGGGCTGCATCAGCGTGCCCAGCTCGGCCGTATCGGTTTCCAGCAGGCCGGAAAACGGCGCGAGGATCCGCAGCTTTTCGATTTCGCGCGATGCGGCGGCCACGGCAGCCTCGGCGGCCTGGATTCCCGATTCGACAGCGTTAAGACCGGATTTCGCGGATTCGATGGCGGCGCGGGCCGATTCGACCGCTGCCGCCGTCTGTGCCACCCGGGTCTGGCTGGCGAAGCCGCCTTCGGACAGGCGGGATGCGGCGTTGTCGTTGATTTCCGCCTCGCTCAGCCGGGCTTGGGCCTCGGCGATGCGGGCGGTCGCCTCGGGGCCGCGGGCGCGGGCCTCGACCAGCCGGGCTTCGGCCTCAGCCAGTTGCGCCTTGCGCACGCCGGGGTCCAGTTCGCACAAAAGCTGTCCGGTTTCGACAAAGGCCCCCTTGCGCAGGGGCGGCGAGATGATGCGCCCGCTGGTTTCCGCCGACACCGTGACCTGGCGCGCCGCTTCGGTGCGCCCGCGCAGCAGGACCGCGCTGTCGATGTCGCGTGCCTGCGTGCGAAGCGCCACCACCGACACGGCGTTGTCGGTGTCCGGCGCGTCCTCTGCCGCCGCGCCCGCCAATGTGTCGTTGCCCGCGAACGACAGGACGGCATCCCGTTCGAACACCAGCAGGTAAAGCGTAACGGCAACCACTACGGCAGTCAGGACGGAAAACAGGCGCATGGTATTCCCATTGGGCGGATCGGCAACGGTCACCGCGCGTGATGTGGTCGATGGTCCGGGTTGTTGCCCAGCACCCCGCGCGTTCGTCATAGGGATACGCTGAACCGGGGGGTTCAGATTAGACTTTTTCTGTTGTGGCCGCAAGCGATGCTTGGCAACCATGCATGGCGCCGCCCTTGTCCCTCGGGCGTCCTTGGGGGTAAGAGAGGCGCGAAATCAGGGAGAGCGCCGGTGAGCAACAACGACAGTTTCATCGAAGAGGTCAACGAGGAGGTCCGCCGCGACCGCCTGTTCGCGATGATGCGTCGCTATGGCTGGATCGCCGTGGCGCTTGTGCTGCTGCTGGTCGGCGCCGCAGCGTTTTCCGAATGGCGCAAGGCGCAGCAGACCGAAGCCGCGCGCGCGTTCGGCGATTTGCTGTTGGCGGCGCTGGAAAACGAAGACCCCGAGGCGCGCAAGACCGCGCTGGCCGGAATCGCCCCGGCGAACCCGTCCCAGGCTGCCATCATCGCGATGTATGCCGCCGACGCGGGTGCGGACGCGACCACCGCCGACGCCGAGACACTGAACGCCGTGGCGGCACGGGCCGATCTGGATGCGGTGTATCGCGATCTGGCCGCCCTCAAGGCGGTGATCGCCGAGGGTGACGCGTTGGATCCCGCTGCGCGGGTCGAACGGCTGGCGGCGTTGACGACACCGGGCGCGCCTTACCGTTTGCTGGCGCTGGAACAGACGGCCATCGCCGAGGTGGCGCAGGGCCAGACCGACCAGGCCATCGAGCGGCTGAAAGGCATCCTGGCCGCGGACCGCGTCAGCGAAGGCTTGCGTCGCAGGGCGTCACAGTTGATTGTGGCGCTGGGCGGAACGCTGGACGCCACCTGAGAGTGGCGCGGTGATCAAGGGCGGGAGAGCGGAGTGATGATGCAAGTGAAACCGGTTCTTGCCGCGCTGAGCGTACTCGCGCTGCTCGGCGCCTGTGCCGAACCCGAAGTCATCCTGACCGGCGAACGCCTGGACCTGCGCGCGGATCTGAGCGGCGATGCCGCCGAAGCGGCGCCCGATGTGTCGCGCGCGATCGCGCTGCCCGCACCACAGGTGAACGACAGCTGGACCCAGAAAGCCGGCAGCGCGACCCATTCCATCGCCCATCCCGCGCTGGCGCCGAGCGTTGGCCGGATCTGGACCGCGAAGATTGGCGAAGGCGACGGACGCCGCCACCGGATCAGCGCCGATCCCGTCGTCGCGGGCGGGCGGATCTTCACGGTCGACAGCATGGCCCGGGTCACCGCCCACGGCTTGAACGGCGCGTTGGCGTGGTCGGTCGACCTGACCCCGCCGGGCGACAATCCGGGCGATGCCTCGGGCGCGGGCCTGGCCGTGGCGGGCGATACGTTGTTCGTCACCACCAACTTTGGCGATCTGGTCGCGCTGGACGTCGCGACCGGGCGTGAACGCTGGACCCAGGAACTGGGCGCCGCGCCTGCCGGTGCCCCCACAGTGGTCGGCGATTTCGTCTATGTCGCCACCCGCGACAGCGTCGGCTGGGCCATCGACACGTCGAACGGGCGCGTGCGCTGGACCATGTCGGGACTGCCCAGCGATCTGGGTGTCGTCGGCGGCGCCGCACCGGCCGTGAACGACCGGCTGGCGATCTTTCCCTTCGCCACGGGCGAAGTTGCGGGCGTGTTGCGTCAGGGCGGCGCGAAGATCTGGGGCGGCACCGTGGCGGGCACCCGCAAGGGCCGCGTCTATGCCCGGATCCGCGACATCAGCGGCGATCCGGTCATCGTCGGATCGCGCGTCTATGTCGGCAGCTCGTCCGGGCGCATCGCCGCGTTCGAGCTGTCGGGCGGCGCACAGGTCTGGTCGGCGCCCGAAGGCGCGATGAGCCCGGTGGTGGTCGCCGGCGGGTCGGTCTTTGCGGTGTCCGACATCGGCGAGCTGATCCGCCTTGACGCGGAAACCGGCGAACGCATCTGGGGCACGCCGTTGCCGTTCTTCGTCAAGCCGTCGGCAAAGAAACGCAAGGCGGTGGTGGGCAACTATGGCCCGGTTCTGGCCGGCGGACAGCTTTGGGTCGCGTCGGGCGACGGTGTTCTGCGCGCGTTCTCGCCGGAAACCGGGCTGCTGACCTCGACCGTGACCTTGCCCGGTGGTGCGGCGACCAACCCGGTCGTTGCAGGCCGGACACTCTATGTCGTGTCGCGGGACGGTGATCTTCACGCTTTCCGTTAGGCGCCTTAGGGTATATGGCGCGGGCTTCCACTTCGCCGTGAGGGCATCATGAGCTTTACCCTGGCCATCGTCGGCCGCCCCAACGTGGGCAAATCCACCCTGTTCAACCGCCTGGTCGGCAAGCGCCTGGCGCTGGTCGATGATCAGCCCGGTGTCACCCGCGATCTGCGCGAGGGCGAGGCGCGGCTGGGCGATCTGCGCTTCACCGTGATCGATTCCGCCGGCTTGGAGGAAGCGACCGACGACAGCCTTCAGGGCCGGATGCGCCGCCTGACCGAGCGGGCGGTGGAGCTGGCCGATGTCTGCCTGTTCCTGATCGACGCGCGGGTCGGGATCCTTCCCGCGGACCAGGTCTTTGCCGAAATCCTGCGCAAGAAGAACAGCCACGTCATCCTGGCCGCCAACAAGGCCGAGGGCCGCGCGGCGGACGGTGGCGTGATCGAGGCCTATTCGCTGGGCCTGGGTGAACCGATCCGCCTGTCGGCGGAACATGGCGAAGGGCTGAACGACCTCTATGAACAATTGCGCCCCCTGTCGGACCAGTTCGACGCCGCGCTGAAAACCGCGACGGCGACGGACACGCCGGAAACCGACATCGACGTGGACGAGGACGGCGAAAGCGACGGCCCCCGCGTGCCCACCCGCGCGAAACCGCTTCAGGTGGCCATCGTCGGCCGTCCGAACGCCGGAAAATCGACGCTGGTGAACGAGTTCCTGGGCGAGGAACGGATGCTGACCGGCCCCGAGGCGGGCATCACCCGGGACGCGATCTCGGTCAACATGGACTGGCCCGGGCCCGACGGACCGGTGCCCGTGCGCCTGTTCGACACCGCAGGCATGCGCAAGAAGGCGCGGGTTCAGGAAAAGCTGGAAAAGCTGTCGGTCTCCGACGGCCTGCGGGCGGTGAAATTCGCCGAGGTCGTGATCGTCCTGCTGGACGTCGAAGTGCCGTTCGAGCAGCAGGACCTGCGCATCGCGGATCTGGCCGAACGCGAGGGGCGGGCGGTGGTGATCGCTGTCAACAAGTGGGATCTTGAGGACGACAAGTCGAACAAGATCAAGCTGTTGCGCGAAGAGTTCGAACGCCTTCTGCCGCAACTCAAGGGTGCGCCGCTGGTGACTGTCTCGGCCAAGACCGGGCGCGGGCTGGACCGGTTGCAGGCGGCGGTGATCAAGGCGCACGAGGTCTGGAACCGACGCGTGACCACCGCGCATCTGAACCGCTGGCTGACCGGCATGATGGAGGCGCATCCGCCCCCCGCACCGGGCGGGCGGCGCATCAAGCTGCGGTATATGACCCAGGCCAAGACGCGGCCGCCGGGGTTCGTGGTGATGTGTTCCTATCCCGACAAGATGCCGGCCAGCTATTCACGGTATCTGGTCAACGGATTGCGGCTGGATTTCGATATGCCAGGCACGCCGATCCGATTGTGGTTTCGCGGGCAGGGGGATGAAAACCCCTACAAGAACCGCACGAAATCGACCCCGTCACGGTTGCGCAAGCATCTGGGAAAGGGGCGCGCCGACAGTTGAAGCCGGCGACGGTCAGGCGGCCGGCCTGGCCTTGCGCTGTGCGCGCATCCCGACGACGGTGAGACCGGCAATCAGGATGGCGCCGACCGCGGCCAGCGCGACCAGGTCGGCGTTGCGGTTCCAGTTCTGCACCGCCACGGCGATCAGCGCCCAGACCAGCGCCAGGCCATACCCCGGGGCCGGGCGGGCGCGCAGCATCGCGGCACCCAGCGCCAGCGCCACCAGCAGCGAAATCCACGCCGCGACGCTTTGCGACGTCCAGCCCCAACCGGCCAGAACCAATCCGATCGACACGCAACTGGCCGCGGTCAGCCATCCGGCATAAAGGCCCAGTGGCGCGCGCGCCAACCAGCGATCGCGGCGCGGCGCGGCAACAAGCGCGACCAGCGCCGTGATCAGCATCACCCAGATCATCGCGGTCGCCGCCAAGGGGCTGACCAGCGCAACAGGCAGCCAGGCCGCCCCTACGGCAAGCGAAACCGTCAGCGGAAGGCGCGTGCGGTCCCAATCGGCGGCCTCGCGTCGCTTCCAGACGCCGAACGCGGCGTGGACCAGAAGCCACAGATAGATCGGCCCCCAGATCGAAAACGCGTATCCTGCCGGTTGCACGGGTGGATCCGACTGTGGCACCGGATAAAGGTCGGGATCGAACCCGCCGAAGTCGGGGGTCAGCAATGGCGACACGGCAAAGGCGATCGCAACGATCAGGACAAGAACAGCTTTCATGGCGCATTGGTGGCAGAACGCATCCCCGCCGGCAACTGCCTTTTGCTTCGCGTGCAGTAAGGGCCGGTCGTGAACGCCGGGCGGTTCAAGCGCTGTCCCGGCGCCGCCAAGGGCGTGCGGAACAGCGCATGACGGGATGATCCGCCGTCAGGCCAGCGCGCCCTCGGCCGTGATGCGGGTCTTGCCACCCAGCCAAGGGTGCAGCGCGGCAGGCAGGTCGACCGAACCATCGGCCTGTTGCCCGTTTTCCAGCACCGCGATCAGGCACCGGCCGACGGCCAGGCCGGATCCGTTCAGGGTGTGGACGAATTCGGGCTTTGCGCCATCCTTCGGCTTGAACCGGGCGTTCATGCGGCGGGCCTGGAAGGCGCCGGTGTTCGAGACGGACGAGATTTCGCGGTAGGTGTCCTGCCCCGGCAGCCAGACTTCCAGGTCATGGGTGCGGCGCGCACCGAACCCCGTATCGCCTTCGCACAACAGCATCACGCGATAGGGCAGGCCCAACCGTTCGAGAATCGCCTTGGCACAATCCGTCATCCGGTCATGTTCGGCCTCGGATGCGTCGGGCGCGACGATGCTGACCATTTCCACCTTCTCGAACTGGTGCTGGCGCAGCATTCCCGATGTGTCCTTGCCGGCCGATCCCGCTTCGGAGCGAAAGCACAGCGAGTGGGCCGTCAGCCGGACCGGCAGGTCGGCGGCGTCCAGCGTCGTCTCGCGCACCGAGTTGGTCAGTGTCACCTCGGAGGTCGGGATCAGCCACCAGCCGTTGGTCGTGCGATAGCTGTCCTCGGCGAACTTCGGCAGCTGGTTGGTGCCCACCATCGCCTCGTCGCGCACCAGAACGGGGGCGTTGGTTTCCTCCAGCCCGTGTTCGGTGGTGTGGATGTCCAGCATGAACTGCGACAGGGCGCGGTGCACGCGCGCCATGGCACCGCGCAGCACGACGAACCGGCTTCCCGACAGTTTGCCGGCGGTGGCGAAATCCAGACCGCGGGCGGCGGGCAGTTGATAATGTTCGACCGGCGCGAAATCAAAGCTGCGCGGCGTGCCCCAGCGGTGGATTTCCAGGTTGTCGGCCTCATCCCGGCCCGGCGGCACGTCGGTGTCCAGGATGTTGGGCAGGGTCAGCAAAAGATCGTTCAGCTCGCGATCGAGACGCTTGGCCTCGGTTTCCATCTCGGCCACTTCGGCCTTCTTGGCGGCGACGGTGGCGCGCAGGGTTTCGAAGGTCGCGTCGTCACCGGCGGCCTTGGCGGCGCCGACCTGCTTGCTGGCGGCGTTCTGATCCGCCTTGGCGGTTTCGGCCGCCAGGATCGCGGCCCGGCGTGCATCGTCCAGCGTCAGCACCTGGTCCGCCATGCCGGACAAACCGCGACGGGCCATGGCCGTATCGAATGCGGATGGATCGTCGCGAAGCGCGCGAATGTCGTGCATGGGAACCTCCGGGTTGGTGCGCCCGCGATATGGCGCAAAATTCTTGCGACGTGAAGCCGCAAACGCGGCTTGGGCCAAGGGGTGCGCGGCTCAGCGCGCGGTCACTTTCGCGGCTTGGCCGCCAAGGCACGGGCCTGGGTGGCGGCGGCGCGGATCTCCTCGGCGATCTCGTCGGCTTCGTCGGGATCGAAATCCAGCGGCACTTCGATGCCATCGCCTTCGACGAACAGCCGCACGGTGCCGACCGATGTCGGGCCGATCTGAAGATTTGCGGTGATGTCGCTTTCCTTGTTGATACCCATGGGATCCTCCGTTCAAGGTCAATCCGGGGTATCGCGAGGCACCGGGCGGTGACAAGGCATTTGCGCTGATATGGAGGTGATTTTCGACAATCCGCCTCTTGCATCGTGCGGCCGGGAAAGCTAAATGAAGGCCCGTGCCGCCTTAGCTCAGTTGGTTAGAGCGCTTGATTGTGGATCAAGAGGTCCCTGGTTCGAGACCAGGAGGTGGTACCATTTTCCTCTCATCGTTTTGCATCCGGGCAATCCGGGCCTGTTCCGCCTTCGGCGGTGCGCTGCGCGCATGAGTATTTCAAGCAAGAAAAAACCGGCTTAGTCGTCGCGCGTGATCGTCACGGTCTGGCGGACGGTGCCGGTGGACGCATCGAGGATCAGGATGCGATCGTCGTCCGTCACCACGGCAAACCAGTCGGGGCCGCGGGTGAAGGCCGTGACCGTGGTGCCCGACGGCAGCGTCACGGCATCCGGCAACGGCACGTCGGCGCGATCGGGGAAGCGGGTGACAAACAGCCAGATCAGCACTATCAGCCCAGCCATCATGGTGGCCGTCAATCCGGTCACCAGCCATTTGAGCATGTGCAGCCCCCGGTTCAGTCCGGGGTCCAGCGGAGAGTCGTCCATGTCGATCCAATCCCTGCGTGTCGTCATCGCGGAAGCACCGCCGCCGCGTCTTGATAAGGCGTTGGCGCGGGACGTGCCAGAGGCGGCGCACCTGAGCCGGTCGCGACTGGCGCGCCTGATCGCCGAGGGCGCGGTGCGCGTCAACGGGGCAATGGTGTGCGATCAGAAGGCGCGGGTGGCGGCGGGCGACGTGGTCGAGATCGCATTGCCCGAGGCGCGCGACAGCCATATCGGCCCGGAAGACATTGCGCTGAACATCGTGCACGAGGACGCCGATCTGATCGTGATCGACAAACCGGCGGGCATGGTTGTTCACCCGGCGCCCGGGACGCCCGGCGGCACCCTGGTCAACGCGCTGTTGCACCATTTCGGTGGCGAATTGTCAGGCGTCGGGGGCGCGAAGCGGCCGGGTATCGTGCATCGCATCGACAAGGACACCAGCGGCCTTCTGGTCGTGGCCAAGAGCGACGCGGCGCATCACGGTCTGGCGGCGCAGTTCGAGGCGCATACCGCCGCGCGCCTTTATCTGGCGTTGTGTCACGGCGTGCCCGATGCCGCCGATCCCCGTTTGCGGGGCACGCGCGGCGTCAGTTTCGAGGCCGGCGCGGTGATGAAGATCACCACCCATCTGGCGCGTCACCGCACCGACCGCCAGCGTCAGGCGGTTTTGTTCCAGGGCGGGCGTCACGCGGTCACCCGGGTGGAGGTGGTCGAAACCTTCGACACGCTGGCCCTTGTCGCCTGTCGCCTGGAAACCGGGCGCACGCACCAGATCAGAGTGCATATGTCGCATGCCGGTCATGCACTGGTCGGCGATCAGACCTATGGCGGGCGGCGCCGGGCGTCGGCCAAGGCGCTGGGGGCGGATGTGGCCGCGGCTGTCGATGGGTTCGGGCGTCAGGCGCTTCACGCCGCGTCGCTGGGGTTTCGCCATCCTGTCAGTGGCGCCGAGATGATGTTCGACTCGCCGGTGCCGACGGACTTCGCAGAACTTCTGACGGTGCTGCGCGGGCGTGATGCCGTCACATCCGCGTGACAAACGGTGTCAGAACGGACCGGAACGCAGCATTGGGACGTTTGAACGTGATACAAGGGGGCTGCACTTGAAGTGAACCGAATCGTTTACTATCTGCAATGTTAAGCCTCGAAACATGAGGTAAGGACAGGGACTCTATCATGGCCAGTTATGCAAATCTTCCCGCACCGTCTCCCGAGCAGGGGTTGAACCGGTATCTTCAGGAGATCCGCAAGTTCCCCATGCTTGAGCCTGACGAGGAATACATGCTTGCCAAGCGGTGGGCCGAGGACGGCGATACCGACGCCGCGCACCAGATGGTGACGTCGCACCTGCGTTTGGCGGCCAAGATCGCCATGGGATACCGCGGCTATGGCTTGCCCCAGGCCGAGGTGATTTCCGAGGCGAACGTCGGCCTGATGCAGGCGGTCAAGAAATTCGACCCCGAGAAGGGGTTCCGCCTGGCCACCTATGCGATGTGGTGGATCCGGGCCTCGATCCAGGAATACGTTCTGCGGTCGTGGTCGATGGTCAAGCTGGGCACCACCAGCGCGCAGAAAAAGCTGTTCTTCAACCTGCGCAAGGCGAAGGCGCGGATCGGCGCGCTGGAGGACGGCGACCTGCGTCCCGAACACGTGGCCAAGATCGCCCACGACCTCAGCGTGACCGAGGCCGAGGTGATTTCGATGAACCGGCGTTTGTCGGGGGGCGATGCGTCGTTGAACGCCACGATCTCGCAGGATGGCGAGGGTGCCGCGCAGTGGCAGGACTGGCTCGAGGATGAGGACGCCGACCAGGCGACGGATTACGAGCAGCGCGATGAGTTGGAGACGCGCCGTGCGCTGTTGCTGGAAGCGATGGATGTGCTGAACGATCGCGAAAAAGACATCCTGATGCAGCGCCGGCTGGAGGATCAGCCCGTCACGCTGGAAGAACTGTCCGGGCAATACGACGTCAGCCGCGAGCGGATTCGCCAGATCGAGGTGCGCGCGTTCGAGAAGCTGCAAAAGCGCATGAAGGATCTGGCGCGCGAAAAGGGAATGATGGCGACCGCCTGATCCCGCCACCGATGGTTTCGATGACGCCGGCCCGATCGGATCGGGGCGGCGTTTTCTTTTTTGTCCCGGGCATTTCCTTCGTCGCAGCGGATGCCTAGGCTGTGGTCAAGGTGTTTGGGAGGACAGCATGGAACAGGCCATTCGGTGGGGCATACTGGGGGCGTCGAACTTCGCGCGTCAGCACATGGGTCCGGCGATTCACGCCGCCAAGGGCGCGGATCTGGTGGCGCTGGCCACGTCGTCGCCCGACAAGGCCGACGGGTTTCGCGCGTTTCAGCCCCGCCTGCGCGTTCATGACAGCTATGATGCGCTTCTTGCGGATGACGAAATCGATGCGGTTTACATTCCGCTGCCCAACCATCTGCACGTGGAATGGACGAAAAAGGCGCTGGCCGCGGGCAAGCATGTATTGTGCGAAAAGCCGATTGCCATGGTCGAATCCGACTTCGACGATCTGATCGCGGCCCGGGATGCGGCCGGCAAGCTGGCGGCCGAAGCCTATATGATCGTGCACCATCCCAACTGGCAACTGGCGCAACGGCTGTATGCCGAAGGCGCGATCGGCCGGCTGATGTATGTCGATGGTGTCTTTGCCTACAACAACACCGACATGGAGAATATCCGCAACCGTCCCGAAACCGGGGGTGGGGGACTGCGTGATATCGGGGTCTATACCTTCGGGTCGGCGCGGTTCGTGACGGGGGCCGAGCCTTCGGGCGTCGACGCAAGGCTGACGTTCGAGAACGACGTTGACACCTTCGCGCACATCGGTGCTGATTTTCCGGGGTTCCGCTACAACTGCGTCGTGTCGACCCGGATGTTCCCCAGCCAGCGCATGACGTTCCATGGCGACAAGGGGCGCATGACGGTGAAGGGGCCGTTCAACGCCGGGGTCTTCTGCGAGGCGCAACTGGAGATCGAGAACGCGGCAATGGAAGTGACGACCCATCGCTTTCCCGCCGTGAACCAGTATGTTCTGCAGGTCGAGGCGTTCGGGCGATCCTTGCGCGACGGCACGCCCTATCCCTGTCCGCTGGAGTTCAGCCGTGGCACGCAGCGGATGATCGACATGGCGTTCGCGGCAGGCTGAGCCGACTCAGACGCGCACCAGTTCGATCTGTGCCAGGGTCAGATCCTCGATGCCCGGCAGCTGCGCGACCGCCTGACCATTCGCCAGGATCACGGCGGCCGCTTGGGTCGTGTCGGTGGCCGCCGTCATTTCGATGGTCAGCTCCGGCATCGTGTCGCCGTCGTATTCCAGCACTAGCATGTCGTCGTCGGCATCGAAATCGGTGATGACAGCGGGGCCGGCGGTGTCGGCGTCGGCGTCGGCGTCGGGTTGGCCGATGGCGTCGTCCAGGACGAACTGGTCGTTGCCGGTGCCGCCGGTCGCGGTGTCGGCGGCGCCGAGGATCAGACGGTCGTCGCCGTCGCCACCCTCAAGCGTGTCGGCCAGATCGGGATCGACGGTGCGCGACAGGGTCGTGTCATCGTAAAGGCCGTTCAGCGTGTCGTCGCCCGCACCGCCGCGCAACAGATCGGCCCCGGCCCCCCCGTAAAGCAGATCGTCGCCCGCGTCACCGTTTAGCGTATCGTCGTCGTCACCGCCTTCCAGCGTGTCGTCGCCATAACCACCGCTGATCGAATCGCGGCCCGAGTCGCCAAGGATGCTGTCGTTGCCCGCGTCGCCGGCAAGGGTGTCGTCGCCAAAACCGCCGGCGGCCGTGTCATTCCCGTCGCCCAGCGTCACAAGGTCATCGCCCACCCGCGCCTGCACGCTGTCGTCGCCGGCGCCGGCATTGATCGTGTCGTCGCCGAACCCGGCCGCCACACTGTCGTCGCCGCCCAACAGGTCATAGCGGGCATCGGCATCGGACACCGACGTGAAGCTGTCGGCGCCCTCGGTCCCCGGAAAGTCGAGCGGCACGATCGTCGGTTGCGCGTTGTCGGGCGGGGTATCGTCGGCAGACTCGTCGTCGTCCCCCAGAAGCGATCCGAAATCCAGGAAAGACGCCGACAGCAATCCGATCAGCGCGGCGATATTTCCGAGAAACAAGGGGTCCATGGGTCGCGCTCCGATCCGCTTTCGATCAACGGTGAAAGGTTAACGCGACTATTTGGCATAAATAAGATGCATCCGGCGCGCCCTGGGACGCCACCGGATGCATCAGGGGATCAATCCTCCATGGCTTCCAATTCGTCGATGAAACCTTCGATCATCGAAAGCCCCTTGTCCCAGAACGCCGGGTCCGACGCATCGAGGCCAAAGGGCGCCAGAAGTTCCTTGTGGTGCTTGGATCCGCCGGCTTTCAGCATCTCGAAATACTTTTCCTGAAAGCCGGGGCTGCCTTCCTCATAAACCGCATAAAGGGCGTTCACCAACCCGTCACCGAAGGCATAGGCATAGACGTAGAAGGGCGAGTGGACGAAATGCGGCACATAGGCCCAGAAGGTTTCATATCCGTCCATGAAGCTGAACGCCGGGCCCAGCGATTCGCCCTGCACCGACATCCACAGCGCGTTGATGTCATCGGGGGTCAATTCGCCACCGCGCCGCGCCTCGTGCAGCTTGCATTCGAAATCGTAGAACGCGATCTGGCGCACGACGGTGTTGATCATGTCCTCGACCTTGCCGGCCAGCAGGACCTTGCGCTCGGCCTTGGTCTGCGCGCTGGCCAGCAGCTTGCGGAAGGTCAGCATCTCGCCGAACACACTGGCGGTTTCGGCCAGCGTGAGGGGGGTCGACGCCAGCAATTCGCCCTGATCGGCGGCCAGCACCTGATGCACGCCGTGGCCCAGTTCATGGGCCAGTGTCATCACGTCGCGCGGTTTTCCAAGGTAGTTCAACATCACGTAGGGGTGCACGTCGGTGACGGTTGGATGGGCAAAGGCACCGGGGGCCTTGCCGGGTTTCACGCCCGCATCGATCCAGCCCTTTTCGAAGAACGGCGTCGTCAGATCGGCCATTTCGGGCGAGAAATCCGCATAGGCATCCATCACCATCTCGCGCGCGCGATCCCATCCGACGGTCTTGGGATCTTCCAGCGGCAGGGGGGCGTTGCGGTCCCAGACCTCAAGCGTGTCGAGACCCAGCCATTTTCGCTTCAGCTCGTAATAGCGGTGCGACAGGCGGGGATAGGCGGCAACGACGGCGTTGCGCAACGCCTCGACCACTTCGGGTTCGACGTGGTTGGCAAGGTGACGCCCGGTCTGGGGCGTCGGCATCTTGCGCCAACGATCCTCGATCTCCTTCTCCTTGGCCAACGTGTTGTGGACCCGGGCGAACAGCGCGATGTTCTTGCCGAACACCCGGGCAAGTTCGCGCGCGCCCATTTCGCGGCGGGCACGGTCGGGATCTGTCAGCAGGTTCAGCGTGGCCTCGATGCCCAGATCCTCGCCGTCGATCTCGAAGGTCAGGCCGGCAATGGTTTCGTCGAACAGACGGTTCCAGGCGGCGGCACCGACGGTCGACTGGTCGTGCAGGAACCGCTCAAGCTCATCCGACAACTGGTGGGGGCGCATGGCGCGCAGCCGCGCGAACACCGGTTCATAGCGGGCCAGATCGCCGTTCGCGGTGAACAGCGCTTCGAGATCGGCGTCGGGGATGCGGTTGATTTCGAGCGAGAAAAACACCAGCGGCGTGGTGAACGTGGTGATCTTGTCCTGCATGTCGGACATGAACTTGGCCCGGTGCGGATCGGTGGTGTTCTGGTAATACCGCAACCCCGCGAACGACATGATGCGTCCGGCGACGCCGTCGATCTTTTCATAGGCGTGAACACACCCGAGCATCCCCGCGGCGTCAAGATCCGCCAGCTTGCCTTCGTATGTGGCGGCGAAATCGGCGCAGGCGGTTTCCAGCCAGTCCAGATCGCGCGTCAGTTCGGGCGCATCCTCGGCCGGGTAGAGATCGGTCAGATCCCACTCGGGAAGATCGCCGAAGTCCTGACCATGGGGCGCGTTGGCGTCGAAGACGGGAGTTTGCATGGGGGCCTCTTTGCTTGGGTTGATGGGAACATATGAGGCGTGGTCGCCGGTTGCCAGTGTCGACGCCTCCGGCGGGAGTATTTCGGTCGGCAAGAAGCCAGGGACGTCAGCCATAGGCGGCCAGCATGTCCTTGAGATCGGCCAGGGTGTTCGCTTCGGACACGGGTTTGTCATGGCGCCAGCGCGACATGCGCGGAAAGCGCAGCGCGACGCCGGATTTGTGCCGCGGTGATTTCTGGATGCCTTCGAAGGCGATCTCGAACACATGTTCGGGTCTCACCCGGCGCACCGGTCCGAAACGTTCCAGCGTGTTCTTGCGGACCCAGGCGGTGATACGGTTGAATTCGGCGTCGGTCAGGCCGCTGTAAGCCTTGGTGAACGGGACCAGATTTTCGCCGTCGCGCACGGCGAAGGTGAAATCGGTGAACAGGTTGGCGCGCCGGCCGTGGCCCTGCTGGGCATAGATCATCACGGCGTCGATGGTCAGCGGATCGACCTTCCACTTCCACCAATCGCCCTTCTTGCGCCCGTCGCGGTAGGGGCTGTCGTTGCGTTTCAGCATCAGCCCCTCGGCATGGCGGTCACGGGAGGTTTGCCGCAGGCTTGCAAGGTGCGACCAATCCGTGAAGGGAATGCGTTCCGACAGCCGCAGCGGCGCGTCGGACGGAACGGACCCGACAAGTGTTTCCAGCCGCTGGCGACGTTCGATGAAGGGGGTCTGGCGGATATCCTCGCCGCCGTGTTCGATCAGGTCATAGGCACGCAGGATCACCGGCGCCTCGGCCAGCAGTTTCTTCGGCACCGTCTTGCGCCCCAGACGTTTCTGCAAGGCGTTGAACGGCATCGGCTTTCCATCCTTCCAGGCCAGCAGTTCGCCGTCCAGCACCGTGCCGTCGGGCAGGTGATCGGCGGCGCGGGCGAATTCGGGAAAGCGGTCGGTGATCAGCTCCTCACCCCGGCTCCAGAGGTGGAATTGCCCCTGCCGCACGATGAGTTGCCCACGGATGCCGTCCCATTTCCATTCGGCAGCCCACTGCGCGGGGTCGCCCAGGGCGTCGGGCGGATCATCGAGCTGATAGGCGAGGTAGAACGGATAGGGTTTAGACAGGTCGGCCGAGGGGTCGGGTGTGAGCACCAGGCTTTCGAAGGATTGTGTCTCGGGCGTCCAGTTTCCCATCAGGCGATGGGCAAGGTCCGGCTCGTCGATGCCGGTGGCCTTGGACAGTGCGCGCGTCATCAGCTTCTGCGACACGCCCATGCGGAAGCCGCCGGTGATGAGCTTGTTGAAAACAAAGCGCTGGGTCGTTTCCATCTGGTCCCATGCGGCGAGAACGGCGCGCTTTCGCGCCGGTTCGTCCAGTGCCGACAGTCCGCGGATCACGCCGATCCAGTGGCTCAGCGACAGGTCCGTCGCATGGGACGGGGGCGGCAGGATCAGGGCGATGGTTTCGGCCAGGTCGCCGACGATGGGATAGGATTCCTCGAACAGCCACAGGGGGATCGACGCGCGTTCGGCGGCCCAGGTGCGCAGCAGGCCCGTGGTGACGGTGCGTTTTGGCCGGCGTCCGGACAAAAGCGCGATGGTCCACAGGCGGTCATCCTCGGGCGCCTCGGTCAGGTAATCCGCCAGGGCGGCGACCTTCAGCGTTGTCTTCGTGGTCTGATCCAGCCGGGTGAACAGGGCGGCAAAGCGGTTCATGGGGTGCCGCCCGCGGATGTGGCGCGCGCGCTCATGCCGCATCCTCGCCATCGAGGGATTCACCGCCGAAGTCGGTTTGCACCACCGCCGCGTCGTATCCCTGATCCGCCAGCCAGCGGCTGAAGATCGAGGTGTATCCATGGGTGACGAAAATCCGCTCGGCCCCGGTTTCGCGGATCGCCTGGTTCAGACCGCTCCAATCGGCATGGTCGGACATCACGAAGCCGCGGTCGGCGGCACGACGGCGGCGCACCCCGCGCAGCGCCATCCAGCCGCTTGCGAAACCGCTGGAGGCGGGGGCGAACCGTCGCGCCCAAGGCGTGCCGAGGGCCGAGGGCGTGGCCAGGATCAGGGCGCCGGGATGATCCTTGGGCTTCAGATCGGGCGTCACCAGCGTGGTGTCGGGCAGGGCAATTCCCTGGGCGCGCATGATCGCGTTGGTGTTTTCGACCGCGCCATGGGTCAGGATCGGACCGATGTCGGGGTCCAGCAACGACAGCAGGCGCTGCGCCTTGCCCAGCGCATAGGCGCCGAGGATCGTCGCCTGTCCGTTCGCCGCGTTGGCCGCCCACCACGCGTTCAGCGCCCGGGCGGTTTCGGCCTGTGGCTTCCACTTGAATACCGGCAGGCCAAAGGTGCTTTCGGTGATGAAGGCGTGGCATCTGACCGGCTCGAATGGTTCGGACAAACCGTCGTTCTCAAGCTTGTAATCGCCGGAGGCGACCCAGATTTCGCCGCCCCGTTCGACGCGGATCTGCGCCGAGCCGGGCACATGGCCGGCGGGATGGAACGAGACGGCCACATCGTTGAACATGATGCGTTCGCCATAGCGCACGGTTTCAAGGTGGATATCGCCCAGCCGGTGACGCATCACGGGGGCCGCGGCGGCGGTGGCCAGATACCGCGCGTGGCCGGGGCGGGCATGGTCGGCGTGGCCATGGGTGATCAGCGCGCGATCGACCGGACGCCACGGGTCGATGTGGAAATCGCCAGCGGGGCAGTGGATACCGCGATCGGTAAAGGTGAGAAGCGCGTCGGCCATGAAACGCCAGATAGGGCGCGCCCGTCGCCCGGCCAGCGGGACGGCGGGATTGTCCGGCGCCGGGTATTGTCGATGACGTTTCGGGCCGCCGACGTCTGGGCCCCGGATGCGCCAATCGCCTTGACGCCCTGGGAAGGGCGGTGTGCAGTGATCCATCACGACCGCTTGGCAGCCGGGTTCGCCGGGCGCGGCACGTGCTTGGATCAGGACGGCGGTGATGAGATGACCTATTGCGTGGGAATGTTGCTGAACGCGGGCATGGTCCTGTTGTCGGACACGCGCACCCATGCCGGGTTGGATCACGTTTCGACCTATCGCAAGATGTTCACGTTCGAGGAGCCCGGTGAACGGGTCGTCGCGATCATGACGGCCGGATCGCTGTCGGTGACGCAAGCTGTCATCGCGCGCCTGCGCGACGGGATCGACGCGGCCGAAGGGGCGGCAAGACCGTCGATCATGCAGGCCGAGACGATGTTGCAGGTGGCCGAAATCGTCGGGAACACCCTGTCGGACGCGGCCGGCGACATCTCGGCCAGAATGAACGCCATGTCGCAGAATGCGGCGGCCACGGTGCTGGTGGCGGGCCAGCGGCGCGGTGGTGCGATGCGCATGTTCCTGGTCTATCCCGAGGGCAATTTCATCGAAGCGACATCGGACACCCCGTTTCTTCAGCTGGGCGAGCACAAGTACGGCAAGCCGATTCTCGATCGGGTGGTGAACATGGACACCTCGTTGGTCGACGCGCAGAAGGCGGTTCTGCTTTCGATGGATTCGACCCTCCGCTCGAACCTGTCTGTCGGCATGCCGCTGGACCTGGTGGTGATCGAGGCGGACCAGATGAAGGTCGCCCGGCAGCGCCGGATCGAGCCGGACGATCCGGCGTTCCACCGGATGCGCGCGGCATGGTCCGAGGTGCTGTATCGGGGGTTCGACGAAATCCGGCTTTGACGCCATCGGCCCGGCGCGGCGCGCGGTGGCATTTTGCGCGCCCATGACTTGACGTTCCGGCGTGCCTGCCGTCTTGTCCGCGCGTTGGTCTCGGAGATTGATATGCGTTTTCTGCGGTTCGGTGCAGTCGGGTCAGAACGGCCCGGCGTTCTCGACGACAACGGCGCCCTGCGCGACATCTCGGATTCCGTCGGTGACCTGGCGGGCGCCGCGCTGGACCGGCTTGATGCAATCGACCCGCGCCAGTTTCCGCTGGTGGACGGCACACCGCGCCTGGGAATGCCGGTGGCCCATGTCGGCAAATACATTTGCGTCGGCATGAACTATACCGATCACGCCCGTGAAAACGGCATGCAGCCCCCGCGCGAGCCGATCATCTTCCTGAAGGCGACGTCGGCGTTGTGCGGTCCGACCGATCGCATCGATCTGCCGAAAGGATCGCAGAAGGCGGATTGGGAAGTCGAACTGGGCGTCGTCATCGGCCGCCACGGCAAGAACATCACCGAGGCCGACGCGCTGAGCCACGTGGCCGGCTATGTCACCGTCAACGACCTGAGCGATCGCGAGTTTCAGATCGAACGCGCGGGCCAGTGGACCAAGGGCAAATCCGCCGATACCTTCGGGCCGGTCGGCCCCTGGCTGGTCACGCCGGACGAGGCGGGCGATCCCCAGAACATGACGCTGCGGACCTGGGTGAACGGCAAGATCATGCAGGACGGACACACCTCGAACATGATCTTTCCGGTCGTGCGGCTGATATCCTATGTCTCGCAATTCATGTCGCTGCATCCCGGCGACATCATCGCCACGGGATCACCCTCCGGCGTCGGCATGGGGCGGCGTCCGCAGGTCTATCTGAAGCCGGGTGATGTGGTCGAGGCCGAGGTGGGCGTGCTGGGACGCCAGCGCCAGGAAGTGTTCGCGCCCTGAGGTCACCACCCCAGCGCGATCCATGCCGCAAGGGCCGCGATCTGAAGCGCGACGATCAGGTTCAGGCGTCCGGCAAACGGGCGTTTGCGCGTCTTGTGGCGAAACCGCCATTGCGCCAGTTTCGCCCCGGGCGAGCCGCCAATCAGTGCAAGTTTCAGCAGCGTATGTTCCGGGATGCGCCATTCGCGCATCTCGGCGCGCCTCTTGTCGATACCGAATGCCGCGACGGTGATCCCGTTGATCAGGATCAGCCACACCGCGATGACGCCGCTAAGGGTCACGCTCAGCCGTTGGCGGTGAACAGGGCGGCGGCGGCGTCGAAGAACCGGGCGCGAATCGCCGGCGTCTCCATCATCACCTCGTGCCGGGCGGTCGGGATCACCTCCAGGGTGCCGTTCTTCCAGTGCGCCATGCGCGCGTCGATCCGTGTGCGATCGACGATCGCCTCGCAGTCGCCGACCCAGGTCAGCGCGGGCACATCGGGCGACGGGCGCGCGGCCAGCGCGCGTGTCTCGCTCAGCGCTTCGTGCAGCCAATGCAGCGACGGGCCACCGATGATCAGGTCGGGATGCGCCTCGATCTGGCGGTGCATATAGGTCCACATCTCGGGATCCTGGGTCAGCAGGTTGTCGGCGAAACCGGTGTCGGACACATAGGCGCGGCCGTTGGTGCCCGGCGCATAGCGGTTCGAAAACCCCAGCGACCGGCCCGCCCACGACAGTGACCATGCCACCGGACGCAGGCCCGCAGCCATGGTGATGCCCCACATCGGCGCCGAAAACGCGACGGCCGGCACATCCAGCCCCTCATAGAGCGCGCGCAGGCCGATCGCGCCGCCCATGGAGTGGGCGACAAGATAGAACGGGCGCGGCGTGTCCATTGCGCGGGCTGCCCTCACGATGGCGGCGACGTCGGCCTGATAGTCGGGGAAGTGGTCGACATGGCCGCTGTGGGGATCGTCGTGGATACGGTCCGACAATCCCTGGCCGCGCCAGTCCACCGCCACCATGGCAAAGCCGCGATCGGCAAATTCGCGCGCTGTGCGGCCGTATTTCTCGATATATTCGGTGCGGCCGGGAAACAGCAGCACGGTGCCGCGCGGCCCCGGCTTCCAGGCCGCCATGCGAAGCCGCAATCCGTCGCTGGTGGTGATCCAGTTACAGGACGGGCCGTCGGGTGCATCCGCGATGTCGGCGTAAAAGGGGGCCGCGTTCATGTTTCAGGCAAGAGCCGAGGCAAGTTTCATCGCCTGGCCCATGTCGCCGTCGATCGTCAGACGGCCGGACATGAACGCCGTTGTCGGGTTCAGATCGCCTTCGATGATCTCGCGGAAGGTATCGGCGTCGGCGTTCATCGTGACTGCGGCCGGTTCGTCGCCGGCGCGCGCGCCATCGCTGTCCAGCATGATGCAGCCTTCGTCTTCGATGACGAACTTGGCCGATCCGTCGAAGTCGCCGATCTTCGCGTTCAGGGTTGTGACGGCGTCGTTGATCAGGTCACTCATGTCAAATCCTCTTTATCGTGATGGCAAACGGGGTGTGTTTCTGGCGTTCTGCGCTATTATACCAACCTGATATGAGGTGGTTCATGCAATATCTCAAATGTGCCGTGGCGGCATTCGCGATCACGATCTTCGCCGCACTTCCCCTGCGGGCGCAACAGGGCGATCTGGACGCGCTGTTCGAGACGCTGAAAGCGGCGGACGCGGATGCCGCGCCCGCCATCGTCGACCGGATCTGGACCGAATGGTCGAAATCCGGCTCGCCGGCGATGGATTTGCTGCTGAAACGGGGCCGCGACAGCATGGAGGCCGAGGAATTCGCCAAGGCCGCCGATCATTTCGGCGCGCTGATCGACCACGCGCCCCACTTCGCCGAAGGATACAATGCACGGGCGACGGCATATTTCCGGCTGGGCCGTTATGGCCTGTCGCTTGCCGATATCCGCAGCGCCCTTGCCCTGAACCCGCGCCATTTCGGCGCCATGGCCGGCCTTGCATCGATACAGGAGGAGTTGGGCTTTCAGACCGACGCCCTGGCGACCTGGCGGCGGGTGCTGGACATCAACCCGAACGATGAACACGCCGCACAGGCCGTGCTGCGCCTGGGCACGCTGGCCGATGGTGTGCAGATCTGAACATTCCCCGCTCCCCCGCCTTGTGAGCGGCGGCACTTTGTTGTCTGTTGCCCCCGAACGCGGCCATCGAAAGAACAGCCATGGACACGTCAGGGCGGATCACCGCCGTTCTCGGACCCACCAACACCGGCAAGACGCATTATGCCATCGATCGGATGCTGGGCTATCGCACGGGCATCATCGGCCTGCCGCTGCGCCTGCTTGCGCGCGAGGTCTATGACAAGATCGTCGCGGCGCGCGGCCCGTCGGTGGTGGCCCTTGTCACCGGCGAGGAACGGATCGTGCCCGAGCGCGCCCAATACTGGGTCTGCACGGTCGAGGCGATGCCCGAGGGGATGGGCGCCGATTTCCTGGCGATCGATGAAATCCAGCTGTGCGCCGATCCCGAGCGTGGTCACGTGTTCACCGACCGCCTGCTGCGCAGTCGCGGCACCCACGAGACGTTGTTCATGGGGGCCGAAACCATGCGCGGCGCCATCGCGGCGCTGGTGCCCAAGGCCCAGTTCCTGCGCCGCGAGCGGTTCTCGACCCTCATCTATACCGGAGCCAAGAAGATTTCGCGGATGCGACCGCGCAGCGCCATCGTCGGATTCTCGGTCGACAACGTTTATGCCATCGCCGAGCTGATTCGCCGCCAGAAGGGTGGCGCGGCCGTTGTTATGGGCGCGCTGTCGCCACGCACGCGCAACGCGCAGGTCGAGATGTATCAGAACGGCGACGTGGATTTCCTGGTCGCCACCGACGCCATCGGCATGGGGCTGAACCTGGACATCGGGCATGTGGCCTTTTCCGGCCTGTCCAAGTTCGACGGCCGGCGGATGCGCACGCTGGCGCCGAACGAATTGGCGCAGATCGCGGGCCGGGCCGGCCGATACATGACCGACGGCACGTTCGGCGTGACGGGCGAGGCGCCGCCGCTGGACGAAGGCGTGGTCCAGGCGATCACCGACCACCGGTTCACCCCGCTGAAACGCCTGCAATGGCGCAACGCGCGGCTGGAATTCGGCACCGCGCACGCCCTGATCCGCAGCCTCGAAGCGCCCTGCGACACACCCGGCCTGCTTGAGCCGGGCGATGCCGACTGGCTGGCGCGCGCGCGCGAAGCCGACGATCTGACCGCGTTGAAGACGCTGATCGACATCCCCGAGGTCGCAGCCCGCTGCACCGACGCCAGGGGGGTGCGGCTGTTGTGGGATGTGTGCCGGATTCCCGACTTCCGGGGTATCTCGAAGGGTGAGCACGCCAACATGCTGGAACGCATCTTCGGGTTCCTGTGCGAATGGGGTCGGGTGCCCGACGATTGGCTTGCACGACAAATTAAGCGGATCGATCGAACCGATGGCGACATAGACGCGTTGTCCAAGCGATTGGCCTTTATCCGGACGTGGACGTATGTTGCACAGCGCAAGGGTTGGGTTGATGACGAAAGCCATTGGCGCGGGGCAACCCGTGCCGTAGAAGACCGTCTGTCGGACGCATTGCACAGTGCGCTGACGCAGAGATTTGTGGACCGGCGCACGTCCGTGCTGTTGCGCCGGCTCAAGCAAAAGGAGAGCCTTGTGGCCGAGGTGAACGATAAGGGTGAAGTGACCGTCGAAGGTCAGGCATTGGGACGCTTGCAGGGCTTCCGGTTCCACCAGGACCAATCCGCCTCGCCTGACGAGGCGAAAACCCTGCGCCAGGCGGCAATCGCGGCGCTGAAGCCCGAGTTCCACTTGCGCGCCGACCGGTTCTATAACGCTCCGGATACGGAAATCGACTTTACCGAACAGGGCGGCCTGATGTGGGGCGACATGGCGGTGGGCAAGCTGGTCGCCGGCTCGGATCCGATGAAGCCCGGTGTCGAAGCCTTCGTGGACGACGAAGGTGGACCCGAGGTGGCGCAGAAGGTGCAGCGCCGGTTGCAACATTTCATCGACCGGCGCGTCTCGACCCTGTTCGAGCCGCTGCTGGCGATGCAGCGCGACGAGACGTTGGCCGGCTTGGCGCGCGGTTTTGCCTTCCGGATGATCGAGACGATGGGGGTTCTTCCCCGCGAGTCTGTCGCCGGAGAGGTCAAGGAGCTGGACCAGGACGCGCGCGCGTCGTTGCGCAAGCATGGCATCCGCTTCGGCCAGTTCACGATTTTCCTGCCCCTGCTGCTGAAACCTGCACCGACGCGCCTGCGCTTGGTGCTGTGGTCGCTGTCCAAGGGATTGGACGATTTCCCCGAAAGTCCGCCGCCGGGCCTGGTGACGATCCCGGTGAATGCCAGCCTGCCCGAGGGCGCACACCTGATGTCCGGGTATCGCGCAGCGGGCGAACGGGCGATTCGCATCGACATGCTTGAGCGGCTGGCGGACATGCTGCGCGGCGAAAACAGCCGTGCCGGGTTCGAGGCGAAGGCCGACATGCTGTCGATCACCGGCATGACGCTGGAGCAATTCGCCGGACTGATGCAGGGTTTGGGTTACCGCGCCGAAAAGGGCGAACGCCCCAAGGTCAAGGCAGCGCCCAAGGCGGCAGACACGCCCCTGACCGACGTGCCCCAGGATCCGCCGGCACCCGCGCCTGACGAAGCGCCGGGCGATCAGCCGTCCGAAACACCGGCTGAACCGCCTGCCGAACTTCCGGGTCAGGCGCCCGACGAATCCCCTCAGGGGCCGCCGGTCGAGGCCCCCGATACCGTGCCGGACGACGCACCGCTGATCCCACCCGCCGGCAGCGCGCCCGCACCCGAGGAGATGCCCGTCAATCCCGCCGAAGTCGACGTCGAAAGCCTGGCGACAGATATCGCGATGGAGCGTCCCGGCGATCCGGATCTGGCCGCCGCACTCGACACCGATCAGCGTCAGAACATGCCGGGACAGCAGAACGTCGACCGCCCCGGCGAATCGCCCGACGCGGCGCAGCCGGAAACCGGATTGCCCGATGACATGACGCAGGCGTCGGTAACGGGGACGGAAACGGCACCGACCGAAACCGAGGTCTTCTATACCTTCCGCTGGGGCGGCAACCGGCGCGAAGGCCCCGGCGCCGCGAGGAACAAGCGCACCCGTCCCGATGGGCGCGCCGGCGACAAGCCTCAGCAGGGCCGCAACAAGGCGCCCCGTGGCAAGCCTGCCCGTGGCGGTGGCGCCGATACGAAACCGGCCAAGTCGTTCGAGGCCCGACCGGCCCGGCGCGAGAAACAGATCGACCCCGACAATCCCTTCGCCGCAGCGCTAATGGGACTGAAGGACAAATCGTGACGTGACCGGCGACGAGCGGTCCTCGATCCGGGTCGACAAGTGGCTGTGGTTCGCGCGATTCTTCAAGACGCGCGGGATCGCCGCCAAACTGGTGACATCGGGGCACCTGCGCATCAACGGCGAGCGTGCGGGAAAACCTGCACGCGTCGTCGGCCCGGGCGACGTTCTGACCTTTCCACAAGGGCAGGTGGTGCGCGTGGTGGAAGTCTGCGACTGCGGAACACGGCGGGGGCCGGCCCCCGAAGCGCAACTTCTGTACCATGACCGAACCCCGACCGAGATCGTGACCCCCGATGTCGTGCGCCGCGAAAGCGGCGGACGACCCACGGGAAAGGCCCGGCGCGACATGGCGGCACAGGTTGCGCGGATGCGCGAGGGGCCGCTTGAATGATCCGGATCGCTGGGCTAGGTCAGGGCGAATCTGAAGTGGACCGGCCCAATGACCTATATTGTCACCGACAATTGCATTGCCTGCAAATACACCGACTGCGTCGAAGTGTGCCCGGTGGATTGCTTTTACGAAGGCGAAAACATGCTGGTGATCCATCCTGACGAATGCATCGACTGTGGCGTGTGCGAACCCGAATGCCCCGCCGACGCGATCCGTCCGGACACCGAACCCGACATGGATCAATGGGTCGAGTTCAATCGCAAATACTCGGAAGCCTGGCCTGTCATCATCAGCAAGAAGGATCCTCTGCCCGAGGCCGAGGAACGCGATGGCGAGGAAGGCAAGATGGCCAAGTATTTCTCGGAAAAGCCGGGCGAGGGCGGCTGAGCCGCGCAATCGATTCGGCACTTCATGCTGCGGCGCAGCGTCGCCGTTTGCCGGATTCGGTCATGTTTTCATGACGTTTCGGCGCTGCAGTTGCGGCATCTTCCCGTATGGCGATTTTTGTGTTATGTTCAAAGCACATGGAAGGCTGCTGCATACGATTTGGGGATGACGCGCACTGCTGCGCGACAAGGTTTGACCTGACATCGGAATGACCATCTGCGGTCGAGGGTGGACGCCCTCGCCGTTGATGGCTGCTTTGCGACCTGGGATCGAGATGGGAAAGAGTGTCCGAATGAGCAAGACTAAGAAACTGGAATTCCGCCCGAACGAATACGTTGTCTATCCGGCGCACGGCGTCGGCCAGATCGTGTCGATCGAAGAGCAGGATATCGCCGGCATGACGCTGGAACTGTTCGTGATTTCGTTCGAGAAAGACAAGATGACGTTGCGCGTGCCGACCCACAAGGCAACCGAAGTGGGCATGCGTTCGCTGTCGTCCCCCGATATCGTGACGCAGGCGATGACGACGCTGAAGGGCAAGGCCAAGGTCAAGAAGGCCATGTGGTCGCGGCGTGCGCAGGAATATGAACAGAAGATCAACTCGGGCGACCTGATCGCCATCGCCGAAGTGGTGCGCGATCTGCACCGCAGCGACGACCAGCGCGAACAGAGCTATTCCGAGCGTCAGCTTTACGAAGCCGCGCTCGAGCGTCTGACCCGCGAAGTGGCTGCCGTCAGCGGCGGCGATGAAACGCTGGCCCAGAAGCAGGTCGGCGACGTCCTGATCAGCCGCGCCGCCGCGGCCTGAAGCTCCCACATCACAGTGCAAGACATTGCCGTCCGGATCACACCGGGCGGCGTTTTTTTGTCGTTACCCACCAAGCATGGCGGCGAACACGCCAAGCGCGCCGATTTCAGCCAGTTGCTGGGCCGCGCCCAGAACATCGCCGGTCTGCCCGCCGATCCGGCGCCGGGCCAGTTTGGCCAGCGCCCAGGTGGTCAGGGCAATGACCGCAAGAGCCACAAAAGCCGCGACACCCGTGCACACCAGCGCGACTGTCAGGGCAAGCAAGGCGCCGAGAAGGGCCGCGCGTGCCGACGGTCGGCCGACCAACACCGACAACCCGCCGGGGCGGGCAGACGCAAGGTGGCGCGAGACAAAGGCCATTGGCGCGCGGGACAGCGCGCCGGCGGCAATCACGGCGACCCACCCCGCGCCCAGCGTGAACAGCGTCGCCAAGGCGGACCAACGCAACCCGAATGACACGATCAGCGCGATGGTGCCGTAACTGCCGATCTGGCTGTCCTTCATGATCGCCAGACGCCGTTCCGGGGTCGAGCCGCCCCAGAACCCGTCAACCGTATCGGCCAACCCGTCCTCGTGAAGCGCCCCGGTCATGGCCGCGCTGGTGGCCAAGGTCAGCCCGGCTGCAAAGGTGGCCGAGATGCCGACCTGCATCCCCAATGCGCCGATCGCGCCCGACAGGGTGCCCACCACCGCGCCGGCGACAGGCCATGCCCACGCCGCGCGCGCGCCACGCTGTCCATGACCGTGTGCCGCGGCGGGCAGGGGAAGCCGGGTCAGCAGGCCGAGCGCAGCCAGGAGGTCACCCGCGCGGGGCAGGTCGGTTTTGTCGGGCATGGGACGATTTCCGGCTGTCATGTCAACACGGCGAACGCTAACAGACCGGCAGGTGAACCGGAACGAGGCGACATGCAATGACCGAACATTCCCTGACCGGCGATGCCCTGCGCACGCACCTGGCCGACTTGTCCGTCGCGGACGAAACGGCGCGCGCTGGCGCCGCAGCGCGCAACAGCCGGTTGACGAAGCCCGCGGGTGCCCTGGGCCGACTCGAAGATCTCGCACAATGGTATGCCGGATGGCGGGGCGACGCGCGCCCCACGCTGGCGCGGCCCCAGGTGATCGTGTTCGCCGGCAATCACGGCGTCGCCGCCCGCGGCGTGTCGGCGTTTCCGCCCGAGGTGACGGTGCAGATGGTCGCGAACTTCCGCACCGGCGGCGCCGCAATCAATCAACTGGCCCGCGCGTTCGGCGCCCGCATCGACATTCACGCGCTGACGCTGGAGCGGCCGACCGCGGATTTCACCCTGGCCCCCGCCATGGACCCGGTCGAATTCGACGCCGCGCTGTCGGCCGGATGGGACGCGGTGGCGTCGGATGCGGATCTGATCGTCGTCGGCGAGATGGGCATCGGCAACACGACAGCCGCCGCCGCCGTATCCGCGGCCCTGTTCGGTGGCGGCGCGACCGCCTGGACCGGACGCGGCACCGGGGTGGACGATACCGCGCTGGCCGGCAAGCGGGCCGTGGTCGATGCCGGACTGGCCTTTCACGGCCCGATGAGCGATGATCCGCTGGAGGCGCTGCGCCGGTTCGGCGGGCGCGAGATGGCCGCCATCGCAGGCGCGGTGATGCATGCGCGCGCCCGGCGGATCCCGGTGATCCTGGACGGGTTCGTCTGCACGGCCGCCGTTGCACCGCTGGCGCTGATGGCGCCGGGTGCGCTGGATCATTGCGTTGCCGGACACCTGTCGGCCGAAGGAGCCCATGGGGCGCTGCTTGAAAAACTGGGCAAGTTGCCGCTGTTGTCGCTTGGCCTGCGCCTGGGCGAGGCATCGGGGGCGGCGCTGGCAATCGGTGTGCTGAAGGGCGCGCTTGCCTGTCATTCAGGCATGGCAACCTTCGACGAAGCCGGGGTTGCGGACGGGTGATCATGCGCCCCTGCGGCATGGCGTGGTGAGCGTCGCAGTGCGCTCCGCGCGGGAGTATTTCAGTCAGTAAGAAGCCACAGCGTGCGCCAACGGCCGCGCGCCTCAATCATCGTCGCCGGTGCGGGCCCGCCGCTCCTGGAGGCGTTGGACGAGCGCGGTTTCGAGATCCTTGTTCAGCTCGCGCGCGCGGGCGACATAGGCCTCGTTTTCCTCGACGGGCTTGCCCGGCTCCCACAGGCCGGCCAGCTCCAGCATGGCCCGGCGATCCATCCTGAAGAACTCGTGTTCCATTTCGACAGCTTCATAGTCGGGAATGCCCATGTGTTCGAGAACATAGCGGCCCGCGCGCAGAGAGCTGTCGAACATCTCGCGCACGATGTCGTTGGCGCCCGCGGCATAAAGTTCATAGACATGCACGCGGTCGTAGGCGCGGGCGACGATATGCAGGTCGGGACGGACCGCCCGGGCATGGGTGACGAGGTTGATCGCGGCCTGGCGGCCATCCATGGCGACGACCAGCACGCGGGCGTTTTCGATTCCCGCGGCGTGGAGCAATTCGGGGCGGGTCGGGTCGCCGAAAAAGCCCTTGAAGCCGAACTTGCGCATGACCTGGATGGTGGTGAGGTTGTGATCCAGCACCGTGGTCTTGAACCCGGCGGTCTGGATCATTCGGTTGATCACCTGGCCGAAGCGGCCGACGCCGGCGATGATGATGGGTTGCTGGTCGTCGATTTCGTCCGGGTCGGGGTTGTCGGTGGTGTCGGTGATGCGCTTGGACACCGCCTCGTAGGCGATGAAGAACAGGGGTGTCAGCAGCATCGAGAGGGCGACCACCAACAGAATTTCCTGGGCCAGCTCCATCGGCAAGACGTTGGTCGATAACGAGAACGAGACCAGCACGAAGCCGAATTCGCCGGCCTGCGCCAATCCGAGGGTGAAAAGCCAGCGGTCGCGCCCCCTGATCCGGAAGATGAGCGCAAGAAAGAAAAGCACGCAGCCCTTGATCGCCATCACGGCCAGGGTCAGGCCCAGCAGCACGAAGGGTTCGGCGAAGAACACGGTAAAGTTGACGCCCGCACCCACCGTTATGAAGAACAACCCCAGCAACAGGCCCTTGAACGGCTCGATATCCGCGACCAGCTGATGGCGGAACTCGGAGTTGGCCAGGACGACGCCGGCGAGAAACGTGCCGAGGGCAGGCGAGAGACCGACCACGGTCATCAGGAACGCGATCGAGATCACGATCAGCAATGCGAGCGCGACGTGAAGCTCGCGCAGGCGGGCGGTGTGCACGAAGCGGAAGATCGGGCGGGTGCCGAAGGCGCCGAAGATCACGATCAGCCCGACAGCCGCCACGGTGACCAGCGTGATCCCCCAGGCCGGCAGGCTTTGCACCAGGCTGACGGCCGCTTCGGCGGCTTTTGCCGGCTCGCCCGATGTCATCACCTGTGTGGCGTCGCCGACGTCGTCGACGATTTCAGCGGCCGAATCGAGGGTTTGGCCGTGGACAGCCGGCGGGTGTGCCGGCGCATCGCCCCGGCCCCCCGAAGCCACGCCGTCGGCCGCCCCTTGCAGCGCCAGCAGCGGAAGCAGGGTCAGCATCGGGATGACGGCCACGTCCTGGGTCAGCAGGACCGAAAACATCGAACGCCCCCCTGACGTCTGGATCAACCCCTTTTCCGACAGGGTTTGCAGCACGATGGCGGTGGAGGACAGCGCGAAGATCATGCCGATCGCGACGGCCTGGTTGACCGGGATCGACAGGGCGATGGCCGCCCCGCTGATCAGGCCCATGGTCAACAGCACCTGAAGGCCGCCCAGACCGATCAATCGATGGCGCATGGCCCAGAGCGCGCGCGGCTCAAGCTCGAGGCCGATCACGAACAGCATCATGACGACGCCGAATTCGGCGAAATGCTGCCATTCGGTGGCCTCGGCGCCGACCAGGTGCACCACGGGGCCGATTATGATGCCCGCCGCGAGATAGCCGAGGACCGATCCCAGCCCCAGACGTGCGGCGATCGGCACCGCGAGAACCGCGGCGGCCAGATAGATCGAAGCCTGATAGAGGAAGGATTCCATAAGGGTGTCTCTTGGGGGCGGTGTCAGACAATCGCCGGGTGCCGCCGGAAGATCAACAAAGAAGCGGGAGTCATGCGCCCGGCACTAGGAGTGGCGTTCGCGGTGCGCATTGCCGACCAAGGGGGCGCGCCACTAGGCGCGCCCGCCCAAGTGCCGGTTAGCCGTTGGGCATGGACAATGTCACGTTGCGCCCCCGCTTGGTATAGCTGAGGTTGCTTTGACCGATCGCGGCCACGCGACCGCCATCGACGCTGTCTCCGACCTTGACCTTGACGAATTTCCCCGAAGGCAGGCGAACGAGGGCCCGACGGTTCGATGTGCTGCCGTAGACGCCGATCAGGTTGACCTTGCCCAGGTTGATCGCCTTCTTGATCGTGGCGCGCTGTGTGACCGATGCCTTGCTCGGGATGCGCGGTGTGGTGACGGCGGCCGCGCTGGCGACCTGGGTGGTCGTGGCGGTCCGGGGCGCTGGCGTGGCGACTTGGGGCGCGGGCGCTGCGGCGAGCCGTTTCGCCGCGGCGGCAGCCAGACCGGCCGGGCGTTGCCGCGGCGTTCGGGACTGTGCGACCGCGAACGGGCTGACCGGTTCCGTGGGCTCCAGCGCCTGTTCCAGTGCTTCGCGGACAGCGTCCGACGAGACGGGGGTGTCGATCACCAGATCGGCCGGTGCCGCGCGGGGCGGAACGGCGGCCCGTGCGACCAGCAGGCTCGCGGCGCGCGTGGCTTCGGCCGCGGCGTCTCCGGGCGAGGGCGCGGCGGCGGCGATGCTCTCGGGTCGCGGACGGGGTGTGATGCCCGGCAATTCGACTTGCGGCGCGATCCGATCGGTGTCGAGCGTGGTCTGCTCGTTGACGGGTGCGGCGTCGGCGGGCCGATCCCGCGGTCGGATGCGCGGCAGATCCGGCTGGGTTGCGGGCGTCGGCGCAAGAGAGGCGGGGCGCGCCGGTCTGTCGGGTGGCGTGATGGGCGGCGGCCCTTGGGTCACGACGATCCCCTCGGGCGACACCGCGCCGTCCGGGGTGGCCTGAACCAGGCCGCGGTCGTCCAGATCGAAGGTGCGTCCAGGCGGTGCCGGGGGCGTTGGCGATGCGGGCAGCGCGGGTGCGGCGGGATCGGGCAGACGCGCGACATCGCGGCTGGCGATGCTGTCGTCCACCGAAGCGGCATAAAGTTCGTCGATGCGATCAATGGTCGGCGCTTCGGGATTGTCCGGGGCGCGGTTCCAGATTCCGGTGGTGGCATAGCGCGAGACGACGGAATCGCCGTCCATCGGCGTTTCGGCCAAGGCGCGCTGCAGCGGGTCGGGCGACGGACGCGCAGGCAGGGGGGCCGGTGCATCGGTTTCGGTCGTCGGCTGGATTTCCGCGGCCGGCGGTGCGCTGGGTGCACGGGGGGCGGCGGTATCGACCCGGGCATCGGGTTCCGGCGCGGAACTTGCGCCGGGCGTTTCGGCCGAATCCATGGCGTTGCCCGGCAGCGCCGCGATCTCGGTTTCCGGGGATGCCGGTGCCTCGGTCGCCGCCTGCTCGGGCAGGGCGGGTTCGGGCGTTGCGGACTCGGCGGTTTCGGGCGCCGGGTCTTGCGAGGCAGAGGAGACCGGATCGGCAAGCCGCGCGACCTCGGCTGCGGTTTCGCTGCCATCGTCGCCAACCACGTCGCGGTCGCCCAACACGAAAAACGCGGTCCAGACGCCAACGGCAAGGATCACCGCGACCACAAGACCGATCACAACCGGCAGGATGGCGCGCGATGTTCTGGTCTGGCTGCGGGCGCCGAAAACCGTCATCGCCTCGGCTTCGTTCAGGCGCGATCGGGGCGCAACGGTGGACGGCGCTGCCTTGAGGCTTTCGGCCGCGCGCTCGGCGGCGGGCGGCGTGCCGGTGGGTGTGACGCGGGGCTGTCCGCCTGCAAGGGGGCGGCGTGCGCCGGGCTTCGGGGTTTCGCCGGCGGTGCCACGCAGGGGCGCAGCGGAACCATCGGCGCGGGCGTCGGTGGCGGGCTTGGGCGCTCGTCCGGGCAGGTCGGGCAGGGGGGCGCGACGCGGTGGTGGCGGCGGAACATCGGCGCCCGGCACGTCCGGCGGGCCGTCGGGGCCGGCCCCGAACCGCGCCGCCAGTCGGCTGAGGCGGCTTTCGCTGCCCTCGGCACCGGGTGCCGGCGTAGCCGCCGGTTTGCGCCGTGAGGAAAACGACAGCGGAACAGGGGGAATCTCGTCGAATTCCATCGCCGCTGCGGTATCGGCGTTCAGCGGCGCGCGTCCTGGCGGCGCCGATGGCGGGCGCTTGGCAGGAACGGACGGGGCGTCCGCCGTCTTGACCGGTGCATCGGGGGTGCCGGCTTGCGCGGGGACCTCGGCCGTCGCGGGCACGGGGGGCGGCGGCTTTTTCCGTGGTTCGGCATCCGCGGCCGGGGCGGGCTTCGGCGGTTTGTCGCCTTTCACCGCGGTGTCATCACCGCGGTCCGACGCCTTCGTGCGGCTGCCGGTGGCCGATTCCACGGCCTCTTCGCCGCCTGATTCGCGGACGGGTTCAACGACCGGCGCCTTGGCCTCAGCCGGTGCAGGCTTGCTTTCTGCCTTGTCCTTGGGCGCGCTGGCCGGTTCCGCCTGCTTGTCCGCGCGGGCGGGCACCTCTGGGTTTGCCGTTTCCGATTTTGCCGCGTCGGCCGCTGCGTTTGCCAGGTCGTGGGCACGCAGTTCTTCGGCGGCGGCTTCCAATGCGGCGGCTTCGGCTTCCGCCTTGGCCTCGGCCGCTTGTCGGCTGCGCAGCAATGCCGTTGGTCCGAAGTTGATCGGCCCGCCGAATTTGCCGGCCTCGGGCACGGCAAGGAATCGCACCGGATTGAACGATTTGCCCACCGCGAAGGCTTCGGCTTCGGCCAGCGTTTCCCGCGCGACGGCCGCTACCGACAGTTCCTTGCGGTTCTTCAGACGCCAGATATAGACGAGATCATCCAGCGGATAGGGCGTCATCCCGTCCAACTCGTCGCGCACGGCGGCTTCACGGGCCGCCTTGCGCTGGCCGTTCCCGGTGCCAGCGGACACCTCGGGATGATCCAGCGTCGTGAACAGGATTTCGGAATTCGGGATGACCACCTGGGTGGTCATCGGCAGGTCGCTGGATTCGGCCGCGCGGTTGCGCAGGTCGGTGATATTGGTATCGAAATCGGGATCGGACAGTGAAACCTCGCCCAGCAGGACGGGCGGCTCCTGGGTCAGATCGAACAGTCTGATTCCGGACGGGGAAAGATCGAGTGAGAAATTCGGCTTCATATCAGCGGTCTACCATGTGTCGACGCGCGCGGGAGTCCCCGGCCCGGTTCAGGCGGATCTGTAGCAGCTTTCCGCCGAAAAATACAAAACAGCTTTCGGTCCGTTAATCGAGTATCAATGTTAACAAACCGAAAATCCCAAGGAAAGGGTTCACGATGAGGATGGAGCAAGGACGAGCGGGATGGAAAGCGGCCCTGGCGGTCTGCGCGATGTGCGCGCTGCCGCTTGGCACGGCGGCGCGCGCGCAGGACGCTGCTGCAACGCCGGACGCCGGGCGCCTGACGGTGATGGGCGAGGGCAGCGTTTCGGTGGTGCCGGACATGGCCATCCTGACGCTGGGCGTGCAGACTGAGGATTCTGCGGCAACGGCCGCATTCGACGCGGCCAGCGCCACGATGGAGAAGATTCTGGCGGCGCTGCGCGACAGCGGGATCGAGGCTGGCGATCTGCAGACCAGCGGCCTGTCGCTGTCGCCGGTCTATGGCGAGCGGTACGAGGATGCGCCGCGCGCGCCGACGATGTATCGCGCGTCGTCCGATCTGAACGTGCGGGTGCGTGATCTTGACCGGCTCGGCGCCGTGATCGACGCTGCAGCCAAGGCCGGCGGCAACAGTTTCGGCGGGCTGCGCTTTGCCTTGTCCGACCCGGACGAGGCCGAAAATGCCGCGCGCCGCGCCGCGGTGCAGGATGCACAGGACAAGGCCGCGCTGTTCGCGGACGCGGCGGGGCAAACGATAGGTGGCGTGATCGAGATGGACGAGACGCAGACCGGCGGTGGCCCGATGCCGATGATGGAAGCGTCCGTCATGCGGTCGATGCCGGCGGCCGAGGGCACGCTGGACGTGCAGGCCGGTGTGCGGATCGTCTTCGCGCTTTCGCCGCAGCCGTGATCGAAAACGCGGGGCGATGCGTCAGGCGTCGCCCCCGTCGGGATCGTGGCCGTCCAGGTAATCGGGAAACCAGACGGTGACGGTGGTGCCGTCGGACGAGCTTTCCAGCCGGCTTTCACCGTCGATCTGCGTGACGAACGCCTCGGTCAGCTTGCTGCCCGCACCGCTGCCCAGGATAAGGCCGTGGCCCATGCCGCCACCGTCGTCGGCAACCTGCAGGCGCAGCTTGGCGCCATCGCGCGTCAGGCTGACATCGATCCGGCCCTGTGCCTTGTCGGTGAACGCGTATTTCAGCGCATTCGTCACCAGTTCGTTGACGATCAGGCCCAGCGGCACCGCCGTGCGCGTGCTGAGGGGGATGGCATCCAGATGCGGCCGGAGGATCACGCGTGAGGCATCGGTCACCGATTGCGCCAGACCGTCCAGCACCGCGCCGAGATAGGTGTCGGCCTGCACCCGGTCCACCGTGTCGGCGCTGTTCAGGGTCTTGTAGAGCACGGCAAGCGCATGAACCCGGTCGCGGACCTTCACCAGCGGGCGGGTGACGTCGGGATTGCTGCGCTTGCGCGCTTCCATGGCGACGATCCCGGAAATCATGCTGAGACTGTTCATCACGCGGTGGTTCAGCTCGACCAGCATCGCGCGGGCCCGTTTCAGATCGTTGTCCCGGCGCGCGGCAAGACGCCGGGCGCGGCTGATGTCGCGAAAGGTCAGCGCGAAATGGCCGGGGGCCGACAGGGGCGCGACGAACACGTCGAAATCGCGTTTGAATGCCGGTTGGAAATGACAGAAGCGGTGCGGTTTGCGCGCCTGGACGATTTCGGCGCATTTGGCGATGAACGCGGGATCCACCCCCGAAAACAGCTCAAGCGCGGTGCGACCCTCGGCGTCGCCGATGCCGGTGATGCGGGCAAAAGCGGGATTGGGCCGGGTGATCACGAAGTCCGGCGCAGACCCGTCCGCATCATCGACCATCCGACAGATGCAGAACGCATCGTCGGACAGCGCAAGGAACTCGAGAATCTCGGGCTCGCTGTTGGGGTGTGCATCTCTGGGCATGGCGGCCGAAACTCAAAAGCTGGTCGTTGGCCCGTGCATTACAGTGGCCCGCGAAGGGAGGGAAGCCGATATGCCCCGATCGTGTGGCGCGGGGCTGTATCGGATGCCCGCACCACACGACCGCCCGTGTCAGGCGGTGGCCTTGGCCAGGGCCTGATCCAGATCGGCGATCAGGTCTTCGACGTTCTCGGTGCCGATGGACAGGCGCACGAGTTCCGGGGCCGCACCGGCCGCGCGCTGCTGGGCTTCGTCCAGCTGGCGGTGGGTGGTCGAGGCCGAATGGATCACCAGCGACCGGGTATCGCCAAGGTTCGCCACGTGCGAGAAGATCTCGAGCGCCTCGATCAGTTTCACGCAGGCGTCATAGCCGCCCTTGACCGCAAAGGTGAACAGGCCGCCGGCGCCGCGCGGGCAGACGGTTTTCGTCCGCTCGTAATAGGGCGAGCTTTCCAGCCCGGCATAGGTGACGTATTCGACGCGCGGATCGTCCTCGAGCCACTTGGCCACCTTCACCGCGTTCTCGACGTGGCGTTCCATGCGCAGGCTCAGGGTTTCGATCCCCATCAGCGTGTAATGCGCCGCCTGCGGGTTCATCGTCATGCCGAGGTCGCGCAGCCCGATGGCGATGCCGTGGAAGGTATAGGCCAGGGGGCCGAACGTCTCGTGGAACTTGAGGCCGTGATAGGCGGGTTCCGGCTGGCTGAGCGACGGGAACTTGTCCGATGCCGACCAGTCGAATTTGCCCGAATCGACGATGCAGCCGCCGGTGACGGTGCCGTTGCCGGTCAGGTACTTGGTGGTGGAGTGCACGACCAGCGACGCGCCGTGATCGAACGGGCGGCACAGGTATGGCGTGGCCGTGGTGTTGTCGACGATCAGCGGGATACCGGCGGCATCGGCGATGTCGGCAATGGCGCGCACGTCCATGATATAGCCGCCGGGGTTGGCGATCGCTTCGCCGAAGATGGCGCGGGTGTCATCGTTGATGGCGGCCTTGACGGCATCGGTGTCGTCGAAGTCGACAAAGGTCGCGGACCAGCCGAAGCGTTTGATCGTCTGGGTGAATTGCGTGACCGTTCCGCCATAGAGGCGCGTGGAGGCGATGATGTTCTTGCCCGGCGACATCAGCGGGAACAGCGCCATGATCTGGGCCGCGTGACCCGACGAACAGCACACCGCGCCGACGCCGCCTTCCAGGGTTGCGATCCGTTCCTGCAATACCGCGACCGTGGGGTTGGTCAGGCGCGAATAGATGTATCCGACCTCTTGCAGGTTGAACAGCGCGGCGGCGTGATCGGCATCGCGGAACACATAGGCCGTAGTCTGATAGATCGGCGTCTGGCGCGCGCCGGTGGCCGGGTCGGGCCGCGATCCGGCGTGGATCTGCAAGGTGTCGAAGCCATAGGTGGTGTCGGACATGAGAACGCATCCCTTTCATTGTTTGTCGTGGCTTTAGTGCAAAGGGCGCAGGTGATCAACGACGCCCGACAGCGCGGCGGAAAGCGCGCGCTGCTAGCGCATCCAGAACCCGTTCTTGCGAATCCGATTGCGGATCGCCTGTTCGCGGCGCGGCAGGTCGTCTTGATCGAACAGCGCGCGCACCTTGCGCCCCTGGCCGTGCAGCACCATCTTGCGCAGCGGCTTCCAGTCCTTCAGCACCTTCTTGACCCGGTTCGGCGCGGCGATACGCTCGACCAGGTCCACCACCGCGTCGCTTTCGCGCGCGTAAAGCAGTGGCAGCATCCGGTAATGGCATGAATGGCTGCCATCCAGCGTGCCTTGGGGCAGGGTATGGCGCCCGCCTCCGAAGGAATGCACCACCAGCGGCAGCGCCACCTGATCCAGCCAGGGAAACATCTGCTGGCAGACCAATTCGCGCGGCGGATCATCGCGGATCGTCAGCGCATAATCGAGGAACCGCGCGCCGAACGCCGCCGGGTCGGAATGGAAGAACCAGCCGGCGTTGAAATACAGATACCGTTGCCAGTATTCGTCCGGCTGCGACAGGTCCAAGGACGACGCGAAATCCAGCCCGAACCGATCATGAAGCGATTTCCAGATCTCGGTATATCCGGGGCCGTAAAGCTCGATCCGGGGCCATGTTCCTTCGCGACGCATGGACGCGGACGGGCGGTTGAAATCGAACGGCAGGCGTGACAGCGGCCCGGTGATCAACGTATCGCTGTCGAAAAAGACGAAGGGTTCGCCCGCGGGCAGGCAGGACAGGCCTTCGATCTTGTTGCCGTTCGGATAGCCGGCGCCGAAATGGTGCGATTCGAACGGCCGGATCTCGGCCCCGAAATGATCCGTCAGCAGGGCGCGCAGGTCGGCGTTGCGGATGCGCGGATCATCGGGCCACAGCGGGCCGGGCTGGGGTTCGCCGATGATCAGTTTGCCGGTAAATCCAGGATCGCTTTCGCGCAGCGATGCGGCGAACAGCGCGGCCTCATGGGCAAGCCGCCCCTCCTGGGCCACGATGAAGATGTTGAAATGGCGGGGCGGGTCGGCCGTATCGGCGGCGGCGTCGCGAAGATTGCCCATGATGATCTCTCCGATACCTGTGCCCCCTCCTGAGTAAGCGGATGGTGGCGGGGGTCAAGACGGCCCGTTCGCACGGCACCCGCTGCGTCAGAACGTCGGCGGTGTGCAGGCGCTGATGATTTCGCACACGGCGTCGGACGTGTTCCTGAACCGGTGGGGCAGGGTGCTGTCGAAGAGGTAGCCGTCGCCGGGGCTCAGGACGCTTGTCTGGCCGTCCACAGTCACCTCGATCTGGCCGCGCACGACCACCCCGGCTTCCTCGCCGGTGTGCGAGATCGCCTTGGGGCCGGTGTCGGCGCCGGGGGGGTAGGTTTCGTGCAGCACCTGAAGCGAATGGCGCGTCGCATCCCCCAGCTGGCGCAGCGACAGACCGTTGGCGCCGGCGGGGGCCAGTTCGGTGAATTCGTCGGCGCGAAAGAAGACGCGGCGGTTGCGCGCTTCCTCCTCGAACGACGAAAAGAACTCGGACATGCTCATCGGGATGGCGTCCAGCAGGCTTTTCAGCGACGCGACCGAGGGCGATGTCCGGTTCTTCTCGATCAGCGAGATGGTGCCGTTGGTCAGCCCGGCGCGCGCCGCCAGTTCGCGTTGCGACAGCCCGTGGCGCTTGCGCACCGCCTGAAGTCTGCTGCCGATGTCCATGCCATATCCCTTTTGACGGTGCCGCGGGGTTTGACCGCTTACGATTGCAATATCAAGATGCGCGGGAATCTGCCCTCGTAACGCAATTTGATTTGACAACTATAATCGACAGCGTAATGAGGATTTTCAACAGCTCAGGTTTTTTCGGACGAGAGGATACGTTCATGGCCACTGCAAAGACACCCCGCAAGTCCCGCACCAAGGCAGCGGCCCATACCGCTCCGAAGATGGAGCTGGTGACGTCCGAACCCTTTGCCACCCAGAGCAATTCGGACCTGTTGTCGCGTCGCGAGGCCGCCGTGCCGCGCGGTGTCGCATCCGCCGCGCCCGTGTTCGCCGCCCATGCCGAAAACGCCGAAGTCTGGGACGTCGAGGGCAACCGCTATATCGATTTCGTCGGCGGCATCGCGGTGCTGAACACCGGTCACCGGCATCCCCGCGTCATCGCCGCCGCGATGGAGCAGGAAGCGCATTTCACCCACACCTCGTTCCAGGTCGTGCAGTATGAAGGCTATGTCGCGCTGGCCGAACGGCTGAACGCGCTGGCCCCCGGCGATGTGGCGCGCAAGACGCTGTTGGTCACCACCGGCGCCGAAGCCGTCGAAAACGCGGTCAAGATCGCCCGCGCCGCCACCGGGCGCCCGGGTGTCATCGCCTTCACCGGCGCCTATCACGGCCGCACGCTGATGACGCTGGGCATGACCGGCAAGGTGTCGCCTTACAAGAAGGACGTCGGGCCGTTCCCGGCCGACATCTTCCGCGCGCCGTTCCCGTCGGTGCGCGACGGCATCACCGTCGCCGATGCGCTGAAGGGTCTGGAAAACCTGTTCCTGACCGACGCACAGCCCGACCGCGTGGCCGCCATCATCATCGAACCCGTGCTGGGCGAGGGTGGATATGTGCCGGTTCCGGCCGAGATGCTGATCGCGCTGCGCGAAATCTGTGACAAGCACGGCATCCTGCTGATCGCGGACGAAATCCAGTCGGGTTTCGCGCGCACCGGCAAATGGTTCGCCATCGAACATTCCGGCGTCGTGCCCGATCTGATCACCGTGGCGAAATCCATGGCCGGCGGCTATCCCCTGGCCGGCGTGATCGGCCGCGCCGAGATCATGGACGCCATGGCCCCCGGCGGTCTGGGCGGCACCTATGGCGGCAACCCCGTCGCCTGTGCCGCAGCCCTGGCGGCCATCGACGTGATCGAGGAAGAGAACCTGCTGGAGCGCTCGACTCTGCTGGGCGAGCGGCTGCGCGCGCAGTTCTCCGAGATGGGCGCGCGCCTGTGTCCGAACCGGATGTGGGACATCCGTGGCCTCGGCGCGATGCTGGCGGTCGAATTCGTCACCGACTTCGAAAGCGCCACACCGGACGCCGGACTGGCCAAGGCGATCATCGCCCACGCCCTGAAGCGCGGACTGATTCTGCTGGGCTGTGGCATGCACGGCAACGCGATCCGCATCATGGTGCCGATCACGGCGCCGGACGCTATCGTGGCGGAAGGCATGGCCATGTTCGAGGCGGCATTGGCCGACGCGATGGCGGAATTGGCGAAATAATAAGCCACTCGGATCGATCCAATTCATCAGGGCGCCGGATATTTCCGGCGCCCTTTTTGCTTGAAAAACGGGATATTGGACGGCGCACTGCAGGTGACACATCATGTCCTTTCGACCGATGCGTCCAGAACGCTTGTGCAGAATAATAGACGCGGCTAGGCTGCAAGGCACCCCCGATGCCGGGGCGTGTTGCCGCACTAAGCTGTTGACGCGCGCCGGAAAACCACTTGAGGTGAAGGGTAGGTCGGGGCCGGCGTTCAACGTCCGGCCGCGACGTTCAAAAACCTGCGGCTCTGGCCGCGGGGATATAATGCGCCTCTGGCTCGACCGGGGGCGTGCGTTTCGAAACGGGAGAAATCAATGAAAACGCTCAGATATACCGCGATGGTTGGTGCGATGCTTGCGGGAACCGCCGCTGTCGCCCAGGAACGCTTCATCACCATCGGAACCGGTGGTCAGACCGGCGTCTATTTCGTGGTCGGACAGTCGATCTGTCGCCTGGTGAACCGCAACAGCGCCGAATCCGGCCTGAAGTGCACCGCGCCGTCCACCGGCGGATCGATCGCCAACATCAACGCGATCAAGGCGGGCGACATGGACATGGGCGTGGCCCAGTCCGACTGGCAATACCACGCCTACAACGGCACCTCGGAATACGAGGGTGACAAGTTCGACAAGCTGCGCGCGGTGTTTTCCGTCCATGGCGAACCGTTCACGATCATGGCCCGCCAGGACGCCAACATCGCCAACTTCGACGACATGAAGGGCAAGCGCGTCAACGTGGGCAACCCGGGCTCCGGTTCGGCGGCGACGATGGACGTCGTGCTGGAAGCCAAGGGATGGACCAAGGGCGACTTTTCGCTGGCGTCCGAGCTGAAGCCGGCCGAACAGGCCGCCGCATTGGGCGACAACAAGGTCGACGCGATCACCTATACCGTCGGCCATCCCAACGGTTCGATCCAGGAAGCGGCCTCGACCGTCGAATCGAACCTGGTGACCGTGGACGGGGAAGCGATCGACAAGCTGATCGCCGACAACCCCTATTACGCCAAGGCGACCATCCCCGGCGGCATGTATCCCGGATCGCCCGAGGATACCCAGACCTTCGGCGTGAAGGCGACGTTCGTGACCTCGGCCGATGTGCCCGAGGATGTCGTCTATGAAGTCGTCAAGGCGGTATTCGACAACTTCGACCGCTTCAAGAAGCTGCACCCGGCGTTCGAGACCCTGACCAAAGAGGGCATGATCGCCGACGGCAACTCCGCTCCGCTCCACGCCGGGGCCGAGAAGTACTACAAGGAAGCCGGCCTGATGTAATCGGCGCCGAACTTTCGGGGGGCGGTGTCGCGCCGCCCCCCGGGAGCGCGAAAAGACGACGACCAAATAAGCTGACGTCACCGGAAAAACGGGGCGCGCCAACGGGGAAAAATGTATGTCGGACACGGAAAAGCGGGACCAGGACCAGCAACAGGCGGCCGCCGTCGAACTCGGGGCGACGGGCGATCGGGGCGGATTGAGCGCGAACGAACTCGACGAACTGGTGGCATCGTCAGACACGGGTGGGCGGGCCGTTGCCGGCCCGATCGGTCTGTTCCTGACGCTGGTCGCGCTGGCGTGGTCGTTGTTCCAGCTTTACATCGCGTCACCGTTCGGTCTGTTCAACGACACCCTTGCCCGCTCGATCCATCTCGGCTTTGCGGTCTTTCTCGGCATCATGGCGTTTCCGGCGGCTAGGACGAAATTCCAGGTTGCCCTGGGCATCGTGGCGCCGCTGTTGCTGGCCGCGCTGTTCATGATCAGCGCCAAGGACGGCACCGCGACTTGGTGGATCCCGATCCCCGCGCTGTTCGTCGTTGCCACCGTCCTGCTTGGATCGCCCAAGAACCGGGTGCCGATCTGGGAATGGGCGCTGGCGCTGGTCGGGGCGTTGTGCGCGCTTTACCTGCTGATCTTCTATCGTGACATTGCCAACCGGGTCGGCGCACCGATCACGCAGGATTTCGTCGCCGCCGTCTTCGGCCTGCTGATCCTGCTTGAAGCAACGCGCCGTGCCCTGGGGCCGGCGCTGATGATCGTCGCCTCGGTGTTCCTGATCTATACCGTTCTGGGCCCGCAGATGCCTGGCATCATCGCCCACAAGGGCAATTCCCTGTCCGAAATCGTCAACCACCAGTGGATCACCACCGAAGGCGTGTTCGGTATCGCGCTGGGAGTGTCGACGTCGTTCGTGTTCCTGTTCGTGCTGTTCGGCTCGCTTCTGGACAAGGCCGGGGCGGGCAATTACTTCATCCAGGTGGCGTTTTCGCTGATGGGTCACATGCGCGGCGGCCCGGCCAAGGCGGCGGTCGTCGCGTCGGCCATGACCGGCCTGATCTCGGGCTCGTCCATCGCCAACGTCGTGACCACCGGCACGTTCACCATTCCGCTGATGAAAAAGGTCGGCTTCAGTTCCGAGAAGGCCGGCGCGGTCGAGGTTGCGTCATCGGTCAACGGCCAGATCATGCCGCCCGTCATGGGAGCGGCCGCGTTCCTAATGGTCGAATATGTCGGGATCCCGTATTTCGACGTGGTCAAACACGCCTTCCTGCCCGCTGTCATCAGCTATATCGCGCTGGTCTATATCGTGCATCTCGAGGCGATGAAGGCCGGGATGCAGGGTCTGCCGCGCGCCTATACACCGAAACCCATCGTCCAGCGGCTGATCGGCATCGCCTTTGCCATTGCGGTGATCTGTGCGCTGTCGTTTGGCGTCTATTACGGCATGGGCTGGCTTCGCCCGGCGTTCCCGCAGACTGCCGGCTATATCGTCTTTGTCTTCCTGACGGTCGTCTATGTCGCGCTGCTGTATGTCGCCAGCCGCGAGGCGCCGCTGAAGATGGACGACCCCAACGCCGAGGTGACATCGCTGCCGCTGCCGGGTCCGACAGCGCGTGCCGGTCTGCACTTCATCCTGCCGGTGGTGGTGCTGGTCTGGGCGCTGATGGTGGACCGCCTGTCGCCCGGCCTGTCGGCCTTCTGGGCGTCGGCGTTCATGATCTTCATCCTGCTGACCCAGCGTCCGCTGACGGAACTGATGCGTGGCACCAGCCATATGGCATCGGATTTCCGTGCCGGGTTCATGGATCTGATCGACGGTCTGGTCACCGGCGCGCGCAACATGATCGGCATCGGCATCGCCACGGCGACGGCGGGCATCATCGTCGGTGTCGTGTCGCAGACCGGGGTCGGCGCCTCGCTGGCCGATGTGGTCGAGGTGCTGTCGGGTGGCAACATCCTGGCGATCCTGTTCCTGACGGCGATCCTGTCGCTGATCCTTGGAATGGGGCTGCCGACGACGGCGAACTACATCGTCGTGTCGGCCCTGCTGGCGCCGGTCATCGTGACGCTGGGCCAGCAGAACGGACTGATCGTGCCGCTGATCGCGGTTCACCTTTTCGTGTTCTACTTCGGCATCATGGCGGATGTCACACCGCCCGTCGGCCTTGCCAGTTTCGCGGCGGCGGCGGTGTCGGGGGGCGATCCGATCAAGACAGGTCTGGTGGCGTTCTTCTATTCGCTGCGCACCGCCGCGTTGCCGTTCCTGTTCATCTTCAACACCGAGTTGTTGCTGATCGACGTGACGATCGTGCAGGGCGTCTTTGTCTTCATTGTCGCGACGGTGGCGATGCTGCTGTTCGCGGCGGCGACCCAGGGATGGTTCCTGACCCGCAACCGGATCTATGAATCGATCGCGCTGCTTTTGATCGCTTTCACCTTGTTCCGGCCCGGTTTCTGGATGGATTACGTCTCGCCCCCCTACGTCGAGGCCGACCCGTCCGAGATCGCGGCCGCCGCCGATGCGACCCCCGCGGGGAGCGAGCTTCGCATCCGGGTGCTGGGTGTCGGCGACTTCGGCGATCCGCTGGAGTTCGTCGCGATCCTGCCCATCGGTCCCGGCGCCACGGGTGAGGAAAAGCTGGAAAATGCGGGCCTGACCTTCCGCGAGGATGGCGACAAGATGATCATCGACGACGTCACCTATGGCAGCCCGGCGGCCGGTGCCGGGTTCGATTGGGACCAGGAAGTGGTGCGCGTGCTGAAGCCAACAGCGCAGCCGTCGAAGTACCTGATGTTCATCCCGGCCCTTGCGCTTCTGGCGCTTGTGGTGTTCCTGCAACGCGGACGCGCCGCCAACGCCGCGCGTCGGCCCGATGCACGCGCCGCATAGGGGCCGGGCCGGAATGTCAGGTTCCGGCTGCTGCCCTCGGCGCGCAACCCCATATTGGCGGCGGATCCATCGGTCCGCCGCAGCTCAGGACGAAACACAATGACCCCCTTTGCGATCGCCGGCGTGCAAATGCACGTCCACGCCCTGCATCCCAACGTCGACGGCATGATCCAGCGTCTGGACATCCTGATGGCGCGCTTTCCCTGGACCCAGATGGTCCTGTTTTCCGAGCTTGCGCCGTTTGGCCCGCTCGACAAGTTTTCGCAGCTGCCCGAGAACGAAACGCTGGACCGGTTCTGTGCCGCCGCCCGCAAGCATCGCGTCTGGCTGATCCCCGGATCGATGTTCATGACCGCGCCCGATGGCCAGATCTTCAACACCTCGGTGGTCATCAACCCCGAGGGCGAGATCATCCGTCGGTATGCCAAGATGTTCCCGTTCCGCCCCTACGAGGCCGGGATTGCCGCAGGCACCGAATTCTGCGTCTTCGACGTGCCCGATGTGGGTCGGTTCGGTCTGTCGATCTGCTATGATATCTGGTTCCCCGAAACCACGCGGATGCTGACCTCGATGGGCGCCGAAGTTCTGCTGAACCCGGTTCTTACCGGCACCACCGACCGCGACGCCGAATTGTCCATCGCGCGCGCCACCGCGGCGCAGTTCCAGTGCTATGTCTTTGCCGTGAACGGTCTTGGTGCGGGCGGCGTCGGCAAGTCCATCGTGGTCGATCCGGCCAGCACGATCCTGCACCAGTCGGCAGGGCAGGAGGACATGTTCCCGATCGAGGTCGATCTGTCGATGGTGCGCCGCCAGCGCGAAACCGGCATGAAGGGCCTGGGGCAGGTTCTGAAGTCGTTCCGCGACCGATCGACCGATTTCTCGGTCTATGATCGCACCAGCGGCACCGACGCCTATCTGCACACGCTGGGCCCGCTGGCGATACCACACCAGGGAACGCGCGCCGGCCTGCACGTCGATGTGCCCGCCGACACGATTGCGGGGGCCGGAACCGGCACCGTCGCGCCCGGTTTCGCGGGTGGCACCGTCGTCGGAAGCCCCGGCGAAGCCACGTCGCCGGCGCCCATCGGCACTGTGGCGCCCGGATTTCCGGGCGGCACCATCGTAGGCAAGGGCCCCGGCAAGTAAGGCAACCGCCAAGGTTCAACAGGGAGAAACAGGATGCATTCCGTCAACGACTACTATTCGGCGATCCAGCTGCGATCAGACCGGTGGAGCGCGCTGAGGGATGCCACCGGCGCCCTGTCCCGCGATCCGTCCGCGCGTGACGTCAAGAAGCTGCGCGGGCGGGTCGAGGAGCTGTTCCGCAGCCTTGCGGTGATCGAACCCTATTGGGCGTTTCCCGGCATGTCGGCCTTCGATCACATGCGCCGCCAGTTCGAACACGGCAGCCTTGGCGATCTGGCCTTCGCGACCCAGCGGGTGACCCGCGCGCTGACGACCGGCGCCTATCGCCGCCGTCACATCCCGCTGGACCGCGATCTGAGCGACGCCGACGAAGCGGACGACGAGGCGATGCAATCGCCCGAGGCGCGGGCGATGCTGAAGCCCTATTTCGAGGTGCTGATCGTCGATGACGTGAACGAGCATCAGGAAAAGTGGGTCAAGTCCAACGTCACCCGCATGCGCCGCCCCGAAGATCCGTTCGTCTATGAAGCGGTGGTCGTGCGGTCCATCGAGGATGCGCTGACGGCGGTTCTGTTCAACCACAACATCCAGGCCATCGTGGTGCGCCCCGGCCTGGCCCTGAAATCCAAGCTGGATCACGACATTCTGGCCCGCTTCCTGCTGCGCGCGGGCGGCGCGGAATACATCGATTCGCTGCAACCCGAAAACTATGGCCCCGAGCTGTGCCGGATGATCGCCAAGGTGCGCCCGGAACTGGACGCCTACCTGGTCACCGAACGGTCGGTTGAAGAAATTGCCGGGCTCGATCTGGGGATCTGCCGGCGGGTCTTCTACAATCAGGAAGACTTCATGGAGCTGCACCTGAACATCCTGCGCGGCGTTCAGGCCCGCAACAAGACGCCGTTCTTCACGGCGCTGGTGGAATATTCCAAACAGCCCACCGGCGTCTTTCACGCGATGCCGATCTCGCGCGGCAAGTCGATCACGCGCAGCCACTGGATTCAGGACATGGGTGCGTTTTACGGGCCCAACATCTTTCTGGCCGAAACCTCGGCCACGTCGGGCGGGCTGGATTCGCTTCTGGAACCCCACGGCCCGATCAAGGAGGCGCAGGAGCTTGCCTCGCGCGCGTTCGGATCGAAACAGACATTCTTTGCCACCAACGGCACGTCCACCTGCAACAAGATCGTGGTGCAGGCGCTGATCCGGCCGGGCGACATCGTGCTGGTCGACCGCGACTGCCACAAGTCGCACCATTACGGCATGGTGCTGGCGGGGGCGCAGGTCTGCTATCTCGACAGCTATCCGTTGAACGAATACTCGATGTATGGCGCCGTGCCGCTGCGCGAGATCAAGAAACAGCTTCTGGAACTGAAGGCCGAGGGCAAGCTTGACCGCGTGCGGATGCTGTTGCTGACGAACTGCACCTTCGATGGCCTGGTCTATAACGTCGAACGGGTGATGGAGGAATGCCTGGCCATCAAGCCCGACCTCGTGTTCCTGTGGGACGAGGCATGGTTCGCCTTCGCGCGCTTCAACCCGACCTATCGCGGCCGCACCGCCATGAACGCCGCCAACATGATGCGCCCGCGACTGAAATCGCCCGAGCATGTCGCCGCCTACGAGGCGCAGCAGATCGAGCTTGAGGGCGCGGACACGGAAACGTTGTTGAACACACGGCTGATCCCGTCGCCGGACGCCCGCGTGCGCGCCTATGCCACGCAATCGACACACAAAACGCTGACGTCCCTGCGCCAAGGGTCGATGATTCACGTCAACGACCAGGACTTCAAGGGCGAGGTCGAGGCGTCGTTCCGCGAAGCCTACATGACCCATACGTCGACTTCGCCGAACTATCAGATCATCGCCTCGCTGGATGTGGGGCGACGGCAGGTCGAACTGGAAGGGTTCGAATTCGTGCAGCGCCAGATCGAGGCGGCGATGTCGATGCGCCGGGCGATTTCGGACCACCCGCTTTTGAACAAGTATTTCAAGGTTCTGGCGGCGGGTGACATGATTCCCGAAAACCACCGCGAAAGCGGGGTGCAGTTCTATTACGACAGTGAACTGGGCTGGACCGACATGTGGGAAAGCTGGCAGAAGGATGAATTCGTCCTTGATCCGACCCGTGTGACGCTGGCCGTGGGGGGCACGGGATGGGACGGCGATACGTTCAAGACCCGGATCCTGATGGATAAATACGGCATCCAGATCAACAAGACGTCGCGCAACACGGTGTTGTTCATGACCAACATCGGCACCACGCGCTCGTCCGTCGCCTATCTGATCGAAGTGCTGGTCGAGATCGCCAACGGCCTTGACGATCTGCTGGACGACGCCTCGCTGATGGAACGCAAGGGGTTCGACAAGCGGGTGAAGAACCTGCGCGAGGATCTGCCACCGCTGCCCGATTTCTCGCGGTTTCACGATTCCTTCCGCGCCGACGACAGGACCCCCGAAGGCGACATCCGCTCGGCGTTCTTTCTGGCCTATGACGACAACAACTGCGACTATCTGGAACTCGACGGGTCGCTGAAGGCGGCGATGGACGCGGGACACGAAATCGTCTCGGCCAGCTTCATCATTCCTTATCCGCCCGGCTTTCCGATCCTCGTGCCGGGGCAGGTCATCAGCCACGAGATCCTGGCCTTCATGCGCGCCCTCGACGTGAGCGAGATCCACGGATACCGCCCCGATCTGGGCCTGCGGGTGTTCACGTCCGAGGCGCTGGCCGCCGTTGCGCAGGGGCGTCTTTCGACAGCCGCCGAATAACGAAAATACAGGGAGAAAACACCATGGCCACAACCCAGCTGAACAACATCTCGGAGATCCGGCGGTTCTTTCACCGCAACGAGGATCCGATCTATTTCATCTCGGCGACCAACTTCAACCTGCTTGGCATCGACGAATGGGTGAAGAATTTCAAATACATCTGCTATATCGACTGTTACGGCGGCAAGCATCCGAACGTGTTCTGCCCGTCCGAACAGCCGCACGCCGAGTTCCAGAGCATCGAGGACATCAACAACTACCTGCTTCAGCACAAGGAGGTCATCGACTTCATCAAGCGGCGCGGTGGCAAGCCCAAGTTCGTGTTCCTGATGTTCGACGAGGAGACCGAACGCCTGTCCAAGGAACTGGGCGCCGATGTCTGGTTCCCCAAGGCCAAGCTGCGCCAGGCCATGGACAACAAGATCGAAACCGTCCGCATCGGCAACAAGGCCGGCGTGCCATCGGTGCCCAACACCCTGGCCGAAGTCAAAAGCTATGAGCATCTGCGCGAGATCACCGAGAAGGCCGGGATCGGTCACGATCTGGTGCTGCAATCGGCGTTCGGTGACAGCGGGCACACGACGTTCTTCATCAAGTCCGAAGAGGATTTCCGCCGCCACCAGTCGGAAATCATCGGCGAGGGCGAGATCAAGATCATGAAGCGGATCGACTGCCGCGGATCGGCGATCGAGGCTTGCGCCACCAAGGAAGGCACCATCGTCGGCCCGCTGATGACCGAACTGGTCGGCTTCAAGGAACTGACGCCCTATCGCGGCGGCTGGTGCGGCAACGAAATCCTGTCCACGGCGTTCCCGCCGAAGGTGCGCAACCATGCGCGCGACCTGACCTTCAAGTTCGGTGAACAACTGCGCAAGGAAGGTTATCGCGGATATTTCGAGCTGGACTTCCTGATCGACAAGAAGACTGGCGACCTGTGGCTGGGCGAATTGAACCCGCGCATCACCGGCGCATCGTCGATGACCAACCACGCCGCGTTCGCCCATGCCGATGCGCCGCTGTTCCTGTTCCACCTGCTTGAGTTCTCAAAGAAGAAGTTCAGCTTGGACGTCGACGAATTGAACAACCGCTGGGCCAACCCCGACATGATCGATTCATGGTCGCAGATGGTGATCAAGCACACTGACGACAGCGTCGATATCTGCACCGAGGCGCCGGAAACCGGGATCTACAAGATGCTGGAGGACGGCCGTGTCGTCTATGACCGCTTCGACTATCACCGCCGCGCGGTCGAGTCGGAAAACGAGGCGTTCTTCCTGCGGATCCTGCAACCGGGCGATTACCGCTATGAGGGCGCCGATATCGGCATCCTGGTGACGCGCGGCCGGTCGATGACCAAGAGTTTCGATCTCAACGAACGCGCGAAGAAGTGGATCCATGGCATCAAGCGATCGGTGTCGGGCAAGGCGCTTCCGGTGGCGCAGGCCGGTCCGGCCCTGGCCGATCCGGCGTTCAAGATCATGTAAACATGCTCTGGCGGGCGCTCTCCGAACCGGTGCCCGGCCCGAAATGGGCCGGGCTGTTCCGTGAATATTGGCCGGACTATCACCGTTGGTGGGCGTCCGACGGCGATGCCGCGCGCCCGAAATACACCGAATGCCGACAGGCCATCGCCAGCCACATGCCCGAAATCCTGGGGCTTTATGACCGGTTGTGCGAACTGGCCGGCGGCGGCGATCAGGCGGCGCGCTTCCTGTCGTTCTACAATCCGCCGCCGTATCTTTCGGCCTGTTCCCAGGCCGTGTGGTCGGGGCAGGAACCGGTGCTGGTGCGCAACTATGACTACAACCACAAGGCATTCGATTCATTGACGTTGTCCACGGCCTGGACCGGCCGTCGGGTGATCGGCACCTCGGACGGGTTATGGGGGCTGGTCGACGGGATGAATGATGCCGGCCTTGCTGTTTCGCTGACCTTCGGGGGGCGGCGGATCGTCGGCCAGGGATTCGGTGTGCCGCTGATCCTTCGCTATGTGCTGGAAACCTGCACCACAGCCGCGCAGGCGGGCAAGGTCCTGGCGCGGATCCCGACGCATATGTCCTATAACGTGACCGTGCTGGATGCGGCGCGCAATTACCTGACCGCCTATATGTCGCCCGACCGCGAGACGGCGATCAGCAACGCCGCCGTGGCCACCAACCACCAGGAATCGGTGGAATGGGTCAGCCATGCCCGGTTCACCGCCACGGTCGAACGGGAGCGGTTCCTGCTGCACCGCATGGCGCTGCACCGCGATCCCGAAGACAAGTTCATCAACGCCTTTCTCAAACCGCCGTTGTATTCCACCGCGTTCGATCAGGGGTTCGGCACGCTCTACACCGCCGTCTATCGCCCGCGTCTGGGCCAGATGGAGCTGCGCTGGCCCGGCGTGGTCTGGCCGTTCGGCTTTGCCGACTTCCGCGAAGAAGGGCGCAACGTCCGCTTTCCCGGCGCGGCCTGAGCGCAGTTCTTTGTCCCCGCCGGCCCGGTGGGGGTGGACACCGTGCCACGGCAGCTTAGCTTGGCCCTGACCGACGCGTTGACACCGGAGACCAACCTATGCCCCTGAGCGAGCGGATAAGCCACGACGGCGAAGCGGCCCAGGCTCTTGCAGCCGAGTGCCTTGAGCTGACCACGAGGTCGGAGACGGTGTTTGCCGCCGAACAGCAGATCGCCCGTCGCATGGGCGGACACATCGACGGCGACGTGGCCAGCTTTGCCTTCTGGACGCCGGAGCTCTTGGAAAAGCGGATCCCCGAGGGCGATGTCTATCTCGAAGTGCTGTCATCGCACGAGCCTCTGGACCTGACGCAGATGCACCAGGACGTCACGTTCGAACGGGTTCTGGTGCCGACCGTGCGATACGAATCCCACACCTTTGCCGTGGTGCGCGGGATGATCGCCGGGCGGCGCGACCGGGTCGGCGATTTCTATTCCCTGGTCTGGAAGGACGCCGATGGCCGTTGGCGGCGGATCTTCGATCCGCTGGCGGCATCTCTGCCCTATGGCGCCTTCGCCCCAGCCGAACTCTACGATACCGCGTCGATGCACGCCGGGCGGGCCGACGCCGATTATTACCGCGCGTCGCAGGGGCCCGAGCCGCACAAGTTCGGCCCGACGATGAACATCCTCCAGATCCATGTGCCCACCGCCACGGCAGGCGGCACGCTGGCCAGTCTGACACGCCACTATGAACGCCTGTCCCAGCGGGTGGCCGATGGCCTGCCGCTCGAGCCGGCGGATCAGCTTTTCCTCGGCTACGAGGCGGTTCAGCTTCTGCCGGTCGAACCCACCACCGTCTATGAAACAGGCCCCGGGTTCTGGCAGGAATCCGAGCCCGACGACGCGACGGTGACCGTATCGCTGACCCGGCCCAACACGACCAACTGGGGATACGACATCGTCATATCCGGCATGGCGACGGTGAATCCGATCCTGCTGGAAAGCGGACGACCGGACGAATTGGTGGATTTCGCGGCCGTCCTGCACAACTTTCCCAAACGCAAGAAGAAGCTGATCTTCGACGTGGTGTTCGGACATTCCGACAACCAGGGGCTCGAGGCGCTGAATGCCCACTATTTCGCCGGGCCGAACATGTATGGCCAGAATCTGGATTACCAGAACCCCGCGGTGCGCGCGATCCTGCTGGAGATGCAGCGCCGCAAGGTGAATTTCGGCGCCGATGGCGTGCGCGTGGACGGGGCGCAGGATTTCAAGTTCTGGGATCCCAGCGCCCACAAGCTGAAGCACGACGACGATTACCTGCAAAAGATGGCCGACGTCGAACAACAGGTCTGCGGCACCACCTATCGCCCGTGGTTCATTTTCGAGGATGGCCGCCCCTGGCCCGACGAAGACTGGGAGCTGTCATCGGACTACCGGTCGGTGATCGAGGTTCAGCGCGACGATGACGTGTTCCAGTGGGGGCCACTGACCTTTGCGCACAACACGCCGTTCCTCTATACCTATTGGCTGTCGAAATACTGGCGGCTGTCCGAAATGCTCAGCGTCGGACAGAACTGGATCTCGGGCACCTCGAACCACGATACCCTGCGCCGCGGCACCCAAGTGTCGATCAAGTCGAACGTGAACACGCGGCTGGGCTCGACCCGGATGGAGATCCTCGCGAAGGCCTATGACAACCCCGTGGTCCACGCCCTGACCTATGCGGTCCTGCCCGGCGTGCCGATGGATTTCCTGAACGCCACAGCGCGCGCCAGTTGGGGCTTCATCCGCAATCAGGACGACACCTACGGCGTCAAGGTGGTTGCGGAAGAGGCGATCTCGCTGAAATGGCAGGTCGATGAATATTGCTATTCCGTGCCGTCGAACTTTCATCGACTGAAGGCGCTGGGCTTCGAGACGCGCGAGGATCTGGCCCGGTTCTTCGAATTCCTGCCGGCCTTGGTGGACGTCACGGAATATGATTTGAACGAAATCGCCCGCCTGCTGAACAGGGCAGAACCCGAACTGGCCGGCCCGCACCCCTATACGGTCGAAAAACTCAAGACCTGCGCGCGTGCGTGGATGGACGACATGCACGAATATTGCAACGTCGCCGGGCATTTCTCGCAACTGGCACCGGCGCAGACCTCGTTCTGCCTCGATCTGCGGAACTTCCGCCGCGATCGGCCATGGCTGCGCGATGCCTTCAGGAAAGGCGACCACTTCGATTACATGACACCAATCGACGGGCGCACCCTGTTCCGGTCGTTGCGCACCGGCCCGGACGGCGAACAGATCTTCGCCCTTCTGCACATGGAGGGCAAACCCACAAACGAGATGGATCCGCTCGCCTTCGAGATTCCCGGGTTTGATGGCGAGGGCTGGGCGCTGGCGCTCAAAACGCCAGGGATCGATCCCGGCTATGAAGGTGGCCCCATCACGTTGCAGGACAGCCAGGGCCTGATCTTCACCCGTCAGCAATGAACCCGTGGAACGGGTGGGATATGAGTATTTGGATCAGTGAGAGATCAGGTTTTTTCTTGCCTCAAATACTCAAAATCCTGCCCGTCCACCGGGAGATGCCGGTGCGGGGAGCTGTCGAAATGATCAAAAGATCTATCTGCGGGGCCGCAAACCAACCGCTGACGCGGCGCGGAAATTGACCGCGCGAAATCAGGCGGCTAGGCTGGTGGCCGGGGCGATTATCCTGTCGGGATATCCGGGCCCGTCAAACCATAAGGGGGGATTCATGGGAACCGGACGATATCTGAGATCAGGACTGGCGGCAGTGATGCTGGCGGCACCCACGGTGGCCGCCGCCGGCGGGCCGCCCCTTTACCCCTACGCTGCGTCGGCGAACTACTGTCCGCCGGGGCTTCAGCCGGTCACGATTGATGGCACGATCTGCTGTGGCGTGCCGAACCAGCACATTACCTATCAGCAGGCGATGCAGCATCCGGTCAAACGCAAGGTGCACAAGGTGCGCCGGGTGCATCGGGAATATATCCCGACCCAGAAGGGCATCCCGACCGGCAAGGGTTTGGGCGACTGACGTGAAAAGACCCGCACGGGATGCGGGTCTTTTCGTCTTGTGGATCAGCGGTCGGCGTCTCGCAGGTCGGGCGGCAGCGCCTCTTGACGCAGTTCGTCGATCGCGGCGTCCAATGACAGCGTGCGCGACTGCTTCTGGCCCAGGCGGCGCATGGAGACCGTGCGTTCCTCGACCTCGCGCGCACCGATGGCCAGGATCACCGGCACCTTGCCCAGTGAGTGTTCGCGCACCTTGTAGTTGATCTTCTCGTTGCGGATGTCGGTTTCGGCCCGCACGCCGACGGCCCGCAGGGCGGCCGCGACCTCGTGGGTGAAGTCATCGGCGTCCGACACGATCGAGGCGACAACCACCTGGCGGGGCGCCAGCCAGAAGGGCAGGCGGCCGGCGAAGTTCTCGATCAGGATGCCGATGAACCGTTCGAAACTGCCAAGGATGGCGCGGTGCAGCATGAAGGGCCGGTGTTTGGCCGAATCCGCACCGATATAGGTCGCATCCAGCCGCTCGGGCAGGTTCGGGTCGACCTGGAACGTGCCGCACTGCCACTGGCGCCCGATGGCGTCGGTCAGCTTGAAATCCAGCTTGGGACCATAGAACGCGCCTTCGCCGGGATCGATCTCATAGGGGGTGCCGGTGGCCTTGATCGCGTTCTCCAGCGCGGCCTCGACGTAATCCCAGGATTCCTCGGATCCCACCCGCTTTTCCGGTCGGGTCGACAGTTTGATGTCGAAGGTTTCGAACCCCAGATCCTTGTAGACCGATGCCAGCAGGGTGATGAACTTGGCCGTCTCGGCCTCGATCTGTTCCTCGGTGCAGAAGATATGCGCGTCGTCCTGGGTGAAACCGCGCACCCGCATCAGGCCGTGCAGCGCGCCCGAGGGTTCGTATCGGTTGCACGCGCCGAATTCGGCCATGCGCAGCGGCAGGTCGCGGTATGATTTCAGACCCTGGTTGAAAACCTGGACGTGACAGGGACAGTTCATCGGCTTCAGCGCGTTGATCGCCTTTTGCTGGGCGTGCTCTTCCTCGACCTCGACGATGAACATGTGTTCCTGGTAATTGTCCCAATGACCACTTTCGACCCAAAGCTTGCGGTCGACAACCTGGGGGGTGTTCACCTCGACATAGCCGTCGCCATATTGGCGTCGGCGCATGTAGTCCTGAAGTTGCGTATAGATCCGCCAGCCGTTGGGGTGCCAGAAGACGCGGCCCGGCGCTTCCTCCTGAAAGTGGAACAGGTCCATTTCACGGCCCAGCTTGCGGTGATCGCGCAGCGCCGCCTCTTCCAGCATCGTCAGATGGGCCTTCAGGTCCTGACGGTTGCGGAACGCAACGCCGTAAATCCGCTGCAGCATCGGACGCGACGAATCGCCCAGCCAATAGGCGCCCGCGACGTTCATCAGCTTGAACCCGTCAGCAGGCACCTGACCGGTATGTTGCAGGTGCGGGCCGCGGCACAGATCCTGCCAGTCGCCGTGCCAATACATCCGCAACGGCTCATCACCCGGAATGCGGTCGATCAGTTCGATCTTGAACGGCTCTCCGGCGGCCTCGTAATGGGCCTTGGCGCGGTCGCGATCCCAGATTTCGGTGCGCACGGGATCGCGGGCGTTGATGATCTCTTTCATCGTCGCCTCGATCCGGCCCAGGTCTTCGGGGGTGAAGGGTTCTGCGCGGTCGAAGTCGTAGAACCAGCCATTGTCGCGCACCGGGCCGATCGTGACCTTCACGTCCGGCCAGATCTGCTGGACCGCGCGGGCCATGATGTGGGCCAGGTCGTGGCGGATCAGCTCGAGCGCCGGAGCGTCGTCGGCCATGGTGTTGATTGCAATCGCGGAATCAGTCTCGATGGGCCAGGCCAGATCCCAGTGCGCCCCGTTCACGGTGGCCGAGATCGCCTTCTTGCCCAGCGAGGTCGAGATGGATTTGGCCACCTCGGCGGCGGTCACGCCTGCGTCGAAATCGCGCGAATTGCCATCGGGGAAGGTCAGGGAAATCTGTGTCATCGCACATGATCCTCGTCGGTTTGGCGCCTACGAAGCGCCCGGTTGCGGGTTGATGGCGTCGGGGTAGGGCGCGTGGCCGGGGGTGTCAAGCGTTTGGCGCCGTGGATCACGGTGGGTGGTTTTCCTGTGGCGCGCGATGTCCTATCACGCGAACGGATCAGCAGACGGAGCACACCATGGTCGATTTTCTGCAAACCGACAGCGGACGGCGCATCGCCTATCACCGCAGCGCAGGCGCGGGGCCGGGGGTCGTGTTCCTGGGCGGATTCAAGTCCGACATGGAGGGCACGAAGGCCGTGCATCTCGAGGCATGGGCACGGGCCAACGGGCGCGCCTTTCTGCGGTTCGACTATTCCGGCCACGGCCAGTCGTCGGGTGCGTTCGAGGATGGCGCCATCGGTGACTGGGCGACCGACGCCAAGGCGGCCATCGCGGGATTGACAGACGGGCCACAGGTTCTGGTGGGGTCGTCCATGGGCGGCTGGATTGCGTGCCTAGTGGCGCGTGACATGCCGCAAAGGGTTGCCGGGCTGGTCGGTATCGCCGCGGCGCCGGATTTTACGGAAGACAGCATGTGGGCCGGGTTTTCGGACGCTCAGAAGGCCGCGTTGTCGGACACCGGGCGCGTCGAACTGCCGTCGGAATATGCCGACAGCCCCTATGTCATCACCCGCCGCCTGATCGAGGACGGACGCGAAAACCTGGTGTTGCGCACGCCACTGGCGGTGTCGCGTCCCGTGCGTCTTTTGCAGGGCACGGCTGATGTGGATGTGGACGTCTCGGTGGCCTTGCGCCTGTTGGATCATATCGATGCGGCCGATGCGCGACTGACCCTCGTGAAAGGCGCCGACCACCGTTTTTCGTCGCCCGAATGCCTGTCGCTGATCGAGACGGCGATTGCCGAGGTGATCGCGGCGACTGACGCCTGATTGTTGGATATTTGCTGTTATCGCGTTCTGAAACGCCTCGAGATCGGCCATAATGTCGTGATATGATATGAGCCATAACATGCCGGTGACGGGATCGTGGGTTGTGCGGGGGGATGTCCGCACTTACCCTTGGGGGATTGAACCATCGGTCAGATGGCTTGCACCCCTTCTTCCTTCATCTGGACGGCGCGCCCCATGGCACATCAGACCGAACCTCTGGTTCTTCTTCCCGGGTTCATGTCCGACATGCGGATCTGGGGCGCCCAGATCGAGGCGATGTCGGCGATGCATACCTTGCATCTGGCCAATTGGGGCGCGGCCGACAGTGTCGAGGACATGGCCGATGCCGTCCTTCTGACCGCGCCACCCCGGTTCGCGCTGGCCGGTCATTCCCTGGGTGGCATGGTCGCCATGGAAATTTTCCGTCGGGCGCCTGAACGGGTGTCACGACTGGCCCTGATTTCAACGAATTGCCTGTCCGAGACACCCCCCGCCGCGGCGGAACGCGAGGTGCGGATGGTGCAGGCCAAGGCCGGTCGCCTGGCCGAGGCCCTGGCGGGCGAGATTCCCGAGCGTGCGCTGGCGGATACCCCCTATCGCGGGGACGTCGCGGCGTTTCTGCGGGCGATGGGGGTTGAACTGGGCGCCGAGACCTATCTGCGCCAGGCGCGCGCCCTGCAACGCCGGCCCGACCAGCAGCGCATCATGCGCCAGATTAAGGTGCCGGTCCTGGTCTGTTGTGGCGCCGAAGACGGGTTGCACCTTCCGCGGCGGCACGAATTCATGGCCGGCCTGGTGCCGCGCGCCGATCTCGTCGTGATCGAAGGGGCGGGGCACCTGCCGATGATCGAAGCCTCGGCCGATCTGACCGCGACGCTGGAGCGGTGGATGACGCGCGTTCCCGACACTTACCTGTTGCGTCAAAGGTGATGCGCCCCGGCTGACCGGCCCAACCCCGGAAGGGGCAGGCCGGTTCATGCCGTTGTGGGCGTCTCAGACGGCGGTGTGGGCGTCGTCGGCCTCGGGGGCCACCGGCGCCTCGGGGGTGCCGCGCACGGATTTGCGTTGTGCCAGGGCGCGTGTGGTCTGGGCGGTTTCAAAGCTGTTGGCGTCGATGAAGTCCAGAACCAGCGGCCGGATATTGTTGCGCCAGCTTTTGCCGGCGAAGATGCCGTAATGGCCGGCACCGGGTTCCAGGTGGCGCGCCTTCTTGCTGTCGGGCAGACCAGTCAACAGATCCAGCGCCGCGACGCATTGGCCCGGCGCGCTGATATCATCCTTCTCACCCTCGACGGTCTTGACCGCGACGGTCGTGATCTTGCCCAGATCGACCGGCTTGCCATCGACGACAAACTCGTTTTTCGCGATCTCGCCCCGTTTGAACACGCGTTCGACGGTCGACAGATAGAATTCCGCCGGCATGTCCATGACCGCGAGGTATTCGTCGTAGAACTTGTTGTGCCGGTCGAAATCGCCGGCCTGCCCCTGTGCGGTGCGCATGATCTGGTCAACGAAGGCCTGAACGTGCGTCTCGAGGTTCATCGAGATGAACGAGGTCAGCTGCAACAGGCCCGGATACACCATGCGCCCGGCGCCGGCGTGGTTGAAGCCGACGCGCTGAATCACGAACTTTTCCAACTGTCCCATGGTCACGCGGCGGCCGAAATCGGTGACGTCGGTGTCCGCGGCATCGGGGTCGATCGGACCGCCGATCAAGGTCAGGCTGCTGGGCTGGGCGTCGGGGTCCTCTTCGGCCAGCAGGGCGGTCGCGGCCAGGGCCAGCGGCGCGGGCTGACAGACGGCGATCACATGGGTATCGGGGCCCATGTGACGCATGAAATCGGCCAGATAGCGGGTGTAGTCCTCGACGTCGAACTTGCCCTGGCTGACCGGGATGTCGCGGGCATTGTGCCAGTCGGTGACCCAGACGTCGGCATCGGGCAGCAGCGAAACGACGGTCGAGCGTACCAGCGTCGCATAATGCCCCGACATCGGCGCGACCAGCAGGATGCGCCGCGTGCGCGGCGGACGGTTCGACACGTCGAAACGGATCAGATCCCCGAACGGGCGCTTGAGCTCGACATTGACGGTCACGACCTGATCGCGCCCGTCGAGGCCCAGCATCGAATGGATGCCCCAGTCGGGCTTGGTCGTCATGCGTGCGAAACTGCGTTCGGTCACATCACCCCAGGCAGCCATCATTCCGAACATGGGGTGCGGGATCAGGCCGGTGGACGGGATTCGCCCGATGGCCGATGCGGTTGCGCCCAACCACTGGTTCGTGTTCCGCATGGTCTCCATCAAGTCGTAGGTCGCCATATAACGCATCGTGACTCCTGTACCGGGTATCCCGGCGAATAATCATCGCTTTGCCCCAAGGCGTGGAAAACGCTATGCTGGGGGAAACGTGCGAATGCTGCTGCGCAGCGAAATAGGGCGGAACAGGTCACATGACAACAAAAGAATCCGGTGAAACCTTCGATACTGCCGCTACGTCCGAATTGATGAACCGGAATTTGGCCAAGGTCGAGGCCCTTTCTGCCCGTCTTGTCGCGGCGCTGTCGGACAAGCGTCAGGTGCCCAAAAGCCTTCAGGGCCCCGGCGATGACCTGATCCACAAGACCGCAACCGCCTATATGACCGAGATGATCGCGAACCCGGCCAAGATGATGGAACACCAGGTGTCCTATTGGTCCAAGGCCATGAAACATTACATCGAAGCGCACCAGACGCTGGCCCAGGGCAAGCTGGCGCCGCCACCCGATACGGGGCCCAGCGACCGGCGGTTCAAGAACCCGCTGTGGGACACCAACCCCTATTTCAACTATATCAAGCAGCAATACCTGATCTCGTCCGAGGCGATATCAGGCGCCCTGAACGAACTCGACGGGCTGGATGAACGCGACCGCAAGCGTGTGAGATATTTCACACAGCAGATCGTGGACATGTTCAGCCCGACGAATTTCCTGGCCACCAATCCCGATGCGCTGGCCAAGGCGGTCGAAACCGAAGGCCAGAGCCTGGTCGACGGCCTGGAAAACCTTGTGCGGGATATCGAGGCGTCCGAGGGCGAGCTTTTGGTCAGCCTTGCCGACAAGAAGGCGTTCACGGTCGGCGAGAATATCGCCACGACCGAAGGATCGGTCGTCTTTCGCAACGAATTGTTCGAGCTGATCCAATACGCGCCGAAGACCGAAAAGGTGCGCAAGACGCCGCTGCTGATCTTTCCGCCGTGGATCAACAAGTTCTACATTCTCGATCTGAAACCGCAGAATTCGCTGATCAACTGGATTGTCGAACAGGGATATACCCTGTTCGTCGTCTCATGGGTGAATCCCGATGCCTCCTTCGCCGACACCGGCCTGGAGGATTACATCGAGAAGGGTTATCTGACCGCCATCGATCAGGTCAAAACGATCTGCGCGGTCGACCGCATCAACGTCGTCGGATACTGCATCGCCGGCACCACGCTGTCGCTGACGCTCAGCCTGTTGGACAAGCGGGGCGATCCTTCGGTCAATTCCGCCACCTTCTTCACCACGCTCACCGATTTCACCGATCAGGGCGAGGTCGGGGTGTTCCTGAACGACGATTTCGTCGATGGATTGGAGCGGGAGGTGACGCAGAAGGGCATTCTCGAATCCTTCTACATGGCGCGCACGTTCTCATACCTGCGCAGCAACGACCTGATCTATCAGCCGGCTATTCGCAGCTACATGATGGGCGAGGCTCCACCGGCCTTCGATCTGTTGTACTGGAACGGCGATGGCACGAACCTGCCGGCGAAAATGGCGATGCAATACCTGCGCGGCCTCTGTCAGCGCAACGAATTCGCCACGGGCGGTTTCGATCTGCTAGGTGAAACCCTGCATATTTCCGACGTCAAGGTGCCGCTCTGCGCCATTGCCTGCGAGACGGATCACATCGCCGCCTGGACGTCGAGCTATGACGGAATCAAGTCCATGGGCAGTCGGTCGAAGACATTCATCCTGTCGCAATCCGGCCATATCGCCGGCATCGTCAATCCGCCGAGCAAGAAGAAATACGGCCATTACACCAACACCGCCTGGCCCCAGGACCCTGCCGACTGGCAGGCGGCTGCCACGTTCCACGAAGGGTCGTGGTGGCCCCGGTGGGAGGCTTGGCTGAAAAAGAAGTCCGGCACCCTGGTCGCGGCACGCACCCCGGGCGACGGCGGCGATGGCGTGCTGGCGCCGGCGCCGGGCACCTATGTGGTGGCAGCGCCCGAGGCACGCACCGGCCCTGCGGTGACCTAGCGGAACTTTTTTTGCTGCAGCGCAGAATAACACTTGAAATGCTGCGGTGCGGCATGCATATACGCTCCATGAACAACGCGGGGTGCGCCCTGCAAAAGGCTAGGAGCATTACCATGGCTACGAAGACCCAAGACTACACCAAGACCATGCAGGACATGATGTCGGCGTTCCCGATGGACATGAGCGCGTTCCAGGACAGCTTCAAATCCTACACGGCGTTCGGCGAAAAGATGTCGCAGGTCGCGCTGGAAGCTGCCGAAAAGTCGACCGAAGTCTCGACCGCCTGGACCAAGGGCACCATCGCCAAGATGAGCGACGTCTCCAAGTCGAAAGCCGAGCCGGCCGACTACCAGAAGTCGATCTCGGATTTCGCGTCGGCCCAGGCCGAGATGACCAGCGAATCGATGGCCGCCTTCGCCGAGATCGCGAAGAAGGTCCAGATGGAAACCGTCGAGATCATGATGGCCGCCGGCAAGGACGCCGGTCAGGAAATGTCCGCCGCCGCCAAGAAGGCCAGCGACGACATGACCGCCGCCGCCAAGAAAGCGACCGCAACCGCCAAGTAAGGCGCGAACGGATGATGCATCGCCACCACCCTGCCACTTCGACGGCAGGGTGGGTCGGCTGCACCATCATCGTGTTTGGTGACAGATCTTCGATGGTTCTTTCCCGCAGGACGCAACAGGTCTGCGACGTGGAAACACCGACAGTCAAACACTTGGGCGGCGATATCATCGCCGCCCATTTTGCGTTTGCCGCAGGCGTCGGCCGTCGCGAACCTCGTGTGCAGGTCCGGCCGCTGCCGACGCACCGCGGCTTCTACTTTCCAAGCTTGCTCAGCTTTTCCTGCATCTCGGCCAATTGGGCGCGGATGTCGCGCAATTCATCCTTGTCGGCGGATGCCTCGTTTTCGGTGTCATCCGGATCCGGCGTCTGGGGGATCATGCCGCCGGTCATGGCCTGGATGAATGCCCTTTGCTGCGCGCGCATTGCCTCGTAACCGGGCATGGCCGACATCGGGTTCATCACGTTTTCCATGACCTTGGACTGGCGGTCGCGCAGCATGTCGAAACTCATCGCCAGGAACTGCGGCACCACTGATTGCGCCTGGCTGGTATAGCTGCGGACCAGATCGGTCAGCACGCCCAGCGGCAGCACGTTTTCTCCCCGGCTCTCATGCTCGGCGATGATCTGAAGCAGGTATTGGCGCGTCAGATCGTCGCCGGACTTCAGATCGATGATCTGCACCTCGCGCCCGGCGCGAATGAAGCGGGCGATATCCTCGAGCGTGACGTAATCGCTGGTCTCGGTGTTATACAGACGGCGGCTGGCATACCGCTTTATCAGCAACGGCGAGGTGTTATCGGCCAATGGACTCTCCGTATTTTGCGGTGCGGCACGGCGAGGGTATGGCAGTGCCGCAGAAAAAGAAAGGGCGGGCACGCAGGTGCGGCATTGCGTTCAGTTTTGCATGCCACCGCTCGGTCGCCGGCGTCCCCATCGGCCAACAACCAGCCGCCCACCCCATCACCACCGCAATCAAAGCGGCCAGCCATCTGTCCAGATGTCTTGCCGCAGCCCCCGGACTCAGCCTTGTCACGGCTTTTTCTTGCCCCATCAACTCCGGGGGGTGTCCCGAAGGGACGGGGGGCTGGCCCCCCATCCGCCGCTCGCCTCACGCGACTTCGGCAAAGACCTTTTTCAGCGACACTTCCAGACGCTCGAACATCTCGTCCATCTGCGCAGGTGTCATCACGAAGGCCGGGCACAGGACGATGGCCTGGCCCAGCGGCCGGCAGATCAGCCCGTGATCCGTGCAGGTGTTGGCGATGCGTTCCGACACCGACAGCGAGCCGTCGAACGGCGTCTTGTCGGCCTTGTCCTTCACCGCCTCCAGGGCGCCCATCAACCCCTTGCCGCGCGCCTCGCCGATGTTGTCCATCTCGGCCAGCCGGTTCAGCCCTGCCTCGAACTGCGGGATCAGCCCGCGCGCCTGTTCCAGCAGGCCGTTCTCGATCAGGTCGATCGCCTTCAATGCGATGGCGCATCCGACCGGATGGCCCGATGCGGTAAAGCCGTGAGGAAATTCCTCGATCTCCTCGACCGCCGCCTGAAGGCGGTCCGAAAGGTCGGGGCCAAGGATCACCGCGCCCATGGGGAAATATCCCGCGGTCAGCGCCTTGGAGCTGATGATCGCGTCGGGCATGAATCCATAGGTCTGCGAACCCCACATCTCGCCGGTGCGCCCGAAGCCACAGATCACCTCGTCCGCGACCAGCGGGATGCCGTGTTTCTTCAGGATCGGTGCAACGGCCTGGAAATACCCGTCCGACGGGGGGATCACGCCGCCCGCACCCATGACGGGTTCCGCGACGAAGGCGGCGATGGTGTCGGCACCTTCGCGCGCGATCGTGTCTTCCAGCTCCTGCGCCATGCGGGCGGTGAAGTCGGCCTCGCTTTCACCATCCTGGCCCTCGCGCCAGTAATGCGGACAGGTCAGATGGATGAACCCGGGCAGGGGCAGGCCGAAAACCTCGTTATAGGGTTTGCCGGTCATCGATGATGCCACCACCGTCACCCCGTGGTATCCGTTCTTGCGGGTCAGGATCTTGGTGCGCTGGGGCTTGCCTTCGGCACGGCCCAGGAACCACAGCATCTTGACCATGGTGTCGTTCGCCTCGGACCCCGAGTTGGTATAGAACACGCGGCCCCGTTCGAACGGCGACACCTCGATCAGCTTCTCGCTCAGCATCACGGTCTGGTCCGACATCCGCCCGAAGAACGAATGATACCCCGGAAAACGATCGTACTGCGCCTTGGCGGCGGCCGCCATTTCCGGGTGGTCGAAGCCGGCGACCATGTTCCACAGGCCCGCGTTTCCATCCAGATACCGGTTGCCGTGCACGTCGATCACATAGGGACCTTCGCCGTGGGTCAGCACCACCATGCCGCGCCGCTCGACCGAAGGCAGGTCGGTAAAGCCATAGAAGGAATGGGCGTCGGCGCGCGCTTCCCAGCTGTTGGGGGCGAAGGTTTTCACGTCGTCGGGCATCTTTTGTCTCCGCATCAGGGTTGCCGCGACGCTACGCCTGCGCGCCGCCCGGATCAATCGTCGTTATCGCCGGACGCGATGGTCCGTGGCGTCGCGCGGGCGGTTCAGGTGCCGAACGCCCGGGGGCGGGCCGTGGCGATCTGCACCGCATCCAGCAACGCGTCGGCGATGGCGTCGATTTCGGTCACGCTCAGCCTGACGGGCAGGCGCACGTCACAGGCCCGCATCAGCATCGCGCGGGTCATCGGCAGATCGGGCTGCGACCCCAAAAATCCCCAGTTCCAGAAGGCACGCGCGTTATCGCGCGAGCTGCCGAAGACCTGAACCTTGACGCCATTGGCCGATGCCCCATCGACGAAGGCCGCGACCTGTGCCGCGTCCATGTCGTGCAGGTTGAACTGGATCGAATCAGGTGCGCGCGCCTCGCCGACCAGGGGGGCGGGCACGCCGATGTGGCGCGACGTCACCAGCCGTTCGGCCAGCCGGTCATGATTGCGCCGCCCTGCCGCAATCCGCGCCGGCAGTTCGGCCAGTTGCGGGTGGGCCACGGCCGCCGACAGGTTCGACATCCGCGTGTTGTAGAGCGGCAGGCGGTTCTGCCAGCGGGCAAACGCGGCCGCCAATGCCGCATCGGGCGCGTGTTTCTTCCAGTTGTGTTCGTATGCGCCGGACATGATCACGGCGCGCGCGATCAGATCGGCGTCGTCGGTGATCAGGATGCCGCCTTCGCCCGCGTTCACCATCTTGTAGGACTGGAACGAGAAACAGCCGATCCGCCCGATCGTGCCGATCTTGCGCCCGTGCCATGTGGTGCCCAGCGAATGGGCCGCATCCTCGATCACCGGCAGGCCGCGCGCATCGGCCAGCGCCATGATCGCATCCATGTCGGATGTGTGGCCGCGCATGTGGCTGATCAGGACCGCGTCGGCGCCGGCCAGCTTGGCCTCGAAATCCGCCAGGTCGATCCGGTAATCGGCACCGCATTCGATCAGCACCGGCGTGCAGTCGGCGTGGAGGATGGACGAAGGCACGGCGGCAAAGGTGAACGCCGGCGTCAGAACACGTGCTCCGCGCGGCAGATCCAGCGCGCGCATGGCGAGGAACAGCGCCGCGGAACACGAAGCCACGGCCAGCGCATACCGCGATCCCATCAGCGCCGCGAAGTCGCGTTCAAGCAGCGTTACCGGCGCATTCGCATCCGCCGTATAGCGAAACAAATCGCCCGAGGTCAGCAGCGCACCGATGGCGGCGCGGGCCGCGTCGGGAATCGGATCGGCGTCATGGGCCGACAACGTGGCGGCGGGAGGGGCGTCGGCGGTATCACGCATGGCGGGGCCTTGTCTGTCGGGTCTGCAAAACCTGTTTGCACGCCCATTTTACCCCACCTGCACCCCGGAGGCGAGAGCGATTGCCGTGACCCCCGGCGTTTGTCGCAGGTCGGCGTGCGATGATATGCGGGCCTCGCAATTCCCATTCCGTGCGCCCGCGATGTGGGCTAGGATCGTGCCGTTCCTCAATCTTCGGTGATCCATGCATATCGGCATCCTACAGACCGGCCTCGCGCCGGATACGCTCAAGGCGGAAGGAGGGGATTATCCCGACCTGTTCGCACGCCTTCTCGATGGTCACGGGCTGACGTTCACCACATGGCGGGTGGTGGACGGCGCGTTCCCCGATGGCATCGACGCCGCCGACGGCTGGCTGATCACCGGAAGCAAGCACGGCGCGTACGAGGATCATCCGTGGATCCCGCCGCTGGAAACCTTGATCCGCGACATCCACGCCGCCGGCCGGCCGATGGTCGGCATCTGTTTCGGCCATCAGATCATCGCCCGGGCCCTCGGCGGCAAGGTCGAGAAATTCAACGGCGGCTGGTCGGTGGGGCAGGTGCCCTATGTCATCGAAGGCACCCCCTTTCGCCTGAATGCCTGGCACCAGGACCAGGTGACCGTGCCGCCCGATACGGCGCGCACCGTCGGCGCGTCCGATTTCTGTGCCCATGCCGCGCTGGCCTATGGCGACACCATCCTGACGGTTCAGCCGCATCCCGAATTCGACGCCAACGCCATCGAAACCCTGATCGACACACGGGGCAAGGGCGTGGTGCCCGACCCGCTGCTGGAACGCGCCCGCGCGCGGCTGTCCGAGCCGCTGGACAACGCGGCCATGGGCGATCGTCTGGCCCGTTTCCTGATCGAGGCCGCTCATGTCGCAGCCTGACGCCGACTGGATCACCAGGATCCCCGCCGCCACCCGTGACTTCCTTGAAGATCGCCGTCTGGACGAAGTCGAATGCATCATCTCGGACACCAGCGGCATCGCGCGCGGCAAGGCCATGCCGGCGTCCAAGTTCGCCCGCCAGACGCAGTTCTTCCTGCCCAATTCGATCTTCTTCCAGACCATCACCGGAAGCTGGGCCGACGCGGCGGGGGCCGAAGGCTTCACCGAGCCTGACATGATCCTCAAGCCTGACTTTTCCACTGCCCGCGCTGCGCCCTGGACCGCCGACTGGACGGTGCAGGTGATTCACGACGCCTTCCTGCAATCGGGTGATCCGGTGCCGATGGCGCCGCGCAACGTGCTGAAACGGGTGATGGCGGCCTATCACGCCAAGGGCTGGAAGCCCGTCATCGCGCCGGAAATGGAATTCTACCTTGTCGCGCGCAACATCGACCCGGCCAAGGTGATCGAGCCGATGATGGGCCGCTCGGGCCGCCCCGCCGCCGCCCGCCAGGCCTATTCCATGAGTGCGGTGGACGAATATGGCCCGGTGATCGACGACATCTACGATTTCGCCGAGGCTCAGGGGTTCGAGATCGACGGCATCACCCAGGAAGGCGGCGCCGGACAGCTTGAGATCAACCTGCGCCATGGCGATCCGGTCAAGCTGGCCGACGAGATCTTCTATTTCAAACGCCTGATCCGCGAGGCGGCCCTGCGCCACGATTGCTTCGCCACCTTCATGGCCAAGCCGATCGAGGGCGAACCGGGCAGCGCGATGCACATCCACCATTCGGTCGAGGATCTGGAAACGGACAAGACGTTGTTCTCGGATGACGTGGGGGGCGAGACCGCGATGTTCCACCACTTCATCGGCGGGATGCAGCGCCATCTGCCCAGCGTGATCGCGGTGCTGGCGCCCTACGTCAACAGCTATCGGCGGTATGTGAAGGATCACGCCGCGCCGATCAACCTGGAATGGGGCCGCGACAACCGCACCACGGGCCTGCGCGTGCCGATCTCAGGCCCCGACGCGCGGCGCATCGAAAACCGCTTGGCGGGGATGGATTGCAATCCCTATCTGGCCATCGCCGCCTCGCTGGCCTGCGGCTATCTCGGCATGGTCAACGCCATCGATCCCACCGCCGAATTCAGCGGCGACGCCTATTCGGCGGAAGAGGATATCCCCCGCGGCCTGCTCGATGCGCTGGACCTGTTTGACGAGGCGCACGAGATGCAGGCGCTTCTGGGCCCCGAATTCGGCCGTGTCTATTCCATCGTCAAACGCACCGAGATCGACGAATTCCTTCAGGTCATCTCGCCTTGGGAGCGCGAGCACCTGCTGATGAACGTCTAGCGCCCCGGCACGCGCGGTGATGTCGCCAGACCCAACGCGCCGGGGCTTGGCACGGACGCCCGCGCGGCGCATATCTGGGCGATGGACCTTCTCACCGCCAACGATCGCTCCGGCGTCTATCCCGCGTCGTGGTATGCCGAAACCGCGCCGCCCTTGGCGCCCTTCGCGCCGCTTTCGGGCGACGCGCGCGCCGATGTCTGCGTCATCGGCGGCGGCTATACGGGGCTGTCGGCGGCGCTGCACCTGGCGCAATCGGGCCTGTCCGTCATCCTGATCGAGGCGCAGCGCGTCGGCTTCGGCGCGTCGGGGCGCAATGGCGGACAGGTGGGCAGCGGCCAGCGCCAGGACCAGTCATGGCTGGAACGCCACGCCCCCGGCGACGCGCGCCTGCTGTGGACCATCGCCGAGGATGCCAAGGCCCTGGTGCAGCACCTGATCGCGCACCACGGGATCGACGCCGCATGGCGCCCCGGTGTCGTCCACGCCTTCCGCCGTCCGCGCGATGTCGACCACGAACACCGGTATGCCGACCGTTTGGCGCGGATCTATGGCTATGACGGGATCGAACCGCTGGACCGGGCCGCGATCCGCGATCTGATCGGCTCGACCGCCTTCGTCGGCGGATCACTCGACCACGGCGCGGGGCATCTGCACCCGCTGCGCTTCGCGCTGGGCCTGGCGCGTGCGGCCGCAACCGCCGGCGTCAGGATCTGCGAGACGACGCGCGCGACCCATCTTCGCCGCGGCGCTCGCCACCGGGTCGAGACCGAAACCGGGATCGTCACCGCCGATCACGTCGTGTTGGCGGCGAACGGATACCTTGGCGGACTTGAGCGGAACGTCGCCGCACGGGTCATGCCGATCAACAACTTCATCGTCGCGACGGAACCCCTCGGGGCGCGCGCACGCGACATCCTTGCGCGCGACATCGCCGTGGCGGACGATCGCTTCGTCGTGAACTACTGGCGCTTGTCCGAAGATAACCGCCTGCTGTTCGGAGGCGGCGAAAGCTATGGCTATCGCTTTCCGCGCGACATCCGGGCGGTGGTGCGCAAACCGATGCTGGAGATCTATCCGCAACTGGCCGACGTCCCGCTGACCCATGCCTGGGGCGGCACGCTGGCCATCACGATGAACCGGATGCCGCATTTCGCGCGCGATCGTGGCGTCTATACCGCGTCCGGCTATTCGGGCCACGGTGTCGCCATGGCCACGATGGCGGGCCGCATGATGGCCGACGCGATCGCGGGCGACGCTGGTCGCTTCGATGCGATGGCCCGGTTGCCCGGCGCGCGTTTTCCCGGCGGACCGACCCTGCGCGCGCCGCTCCTCGCGCTTGCGATGACCTGGTTCGGCCTGCGCGACCGCCTGGGGTTCTAGGCACACCGGGGCTTCTTACCGACCGAAATACTCCCGCCGGAGGCGGCGCGGCGCGCGCAGCGCGACGCAAACAATCGCGTGCGCCGCAGGCGCTCCGTTTCTAGACGGTGTCGAGATACAGTTCGACCTTCTCGTCCTCGCTCAACTCGGCGAGATAGAACAACTCCTGTCGCTTCGTCATCACGAAGTTCGAAATCATCTCTGCGGGCAGGATCCGCGCAATATGGGGGTCCTTTTCGAAGGCGTCGATGGCCGCATCCCATGTCGTCGGCATCCGCGGCAGATCCATGGTGTAGGCGTTGCCGGTGATGGCGGGGGGTGGCATCCTGCCGTCTTCCAGGCCGTTCAGCGCCGCGCCCAGAATCGCCGCGATCATCAGGTACGGGTTCACGTCGCCGCCCGCCACGCGGTGTTCGATGCGCCGCGCCTTGTGATTGCCGCCGGGCACGCGGATCGCGGCGGTCCGGTTCTCGTACCCCCAGGCGATGGCGGTGGGGGCATGGGCGCCCGGCACGAACCGGTCATAGCTGTTGCCGTGGGGCGCGAACAGCAGGGTCGATCCGGGCATCGCCGCCATGCAGCCGGCAATGGCGTGGTGCAAGGCCTCGGTGCCTTCGGCGCCACCGTTGTCGAAGATGTTCTCGCCGGCCGCGTTCAGAACCGAGAAATGCACGTGCATCCCGTTGCCCGAATGTTCGGCATAGGGTTTGGCCATGAACGACGCGGCGAACCCGTGCTTGCGGGCCATGCCGCGCACCAGCAGCTTGAACAGGAAGGCGTCGTCCGCGGCCTTCAACGGGTCGGCCACATGGGTCAGGTTGACCTCGAACTGGCCCCGTCCCGCTTCGGAGATCACGGTTTCCGCGGGAATGTCCATCGCCTCGCAGGCGTCATAGAGATCGGTGAAAAACCTATCCCACGCATCCAGCGCCCGCAATGACAGGATCTCGGCGCCGGTGCGCCGCTTGCCCGACCGGGGCGACAGCGGCACGCGCAGATCCTTGCCGGAATCGTCAATCAGGTAGAATTCAAGTTCGGTGGCAACGACCGGGGTCAACCCTTTGTCCTTGAACCGTTTCTGGATGTTGGCAAGCGCATGGCGCGGATCGCCGCCAAAGGGTGTTCCGTCCTCGTGGAACATCCACAGCGGCAACAGCGCGGTGGGGGCCTCCAGCCAGGGCATCGGCACCAAGCCGCGTTCGGTGGGGAACAGCACGCCATCGGGATCGCCGGCATGGTGCACCAGCGGGCTGTCGTCGATATCCTCGCCCCAGATGTCGAGGAACATCACCGACAGCGGAAACCTTGTGCCGTCTGTCATCACCTTCGGCGCCAGGTGGGCCGGCATCCGCTTGCCGCGGGCCTGGCCGTTCAGATCGGAGGCCGCGACGCGGATCGTCTTGATTTCGGGGTGGTCTTCCAGATTCATCTTATCACCTGTGGGCGCACGCGCAGTTTTTGCCGTCGCTCGGCAGGCAGATGCCGGTTCAGGCGGCTGTTCACAAGGCCGAAAATCGTGATCACGCAGAGTGTCAGCAGGATGAAATAACCGGCCAGGATCGGATAGGGGATGAACGGGTTGAACGTCTTGTCCGCGAAATAGCTGGCGTAATACAGTGCATCGCCCCGCTGCTGCCACGCCGGAAAGCCGGAAAAATAGACCAGCGTGGTGGCGTGGAACAGGAAGATCGCCTCGTTCGTATAGGCGGGCCAGGCCAGGCGCAGCATCGTCGGCCAGGTGATCTTGCGAAACCGCGTCCAGCCGGTGAAGCCATAGGCGTCCGCGGCCTCGATATCGCCCTTCGGGATCGAGTTGAGCGCACCGTGGAAGATCTCGGCGGAATAGGCGGCGGTGTTCAGGAACAGCACGATCAGCGCACCGGCCCAGGCCTTGGTCAGGAAGGATGTGGCCAGGGTGATTTCGACAAACCCGAGGTTGACGGGAAAGCCCACCTTGGGCAGCAGAACGAACATTTCGTAGGCCAGGAAGAACTGGATGAACAGGGGCGAGCCGCGGAAGATGAAGATGAACCATTCGGCCGGCTTGCGCAGCCATGGGCTGCGGGCCGCCTTGGCCAATGCGATGGCGGTGGCCAGGAAAAACCCGAAGGCCAAGGCAAGAACGCCGAAATAGATGTTCCAGATCAGGCCCGACCCGATCAGCGTCACCTGTTCGCACAGCGTGAAATCCGAGCGCGGCAAAAGCCGTTCGCCCAGCCCGATTGACCGGAAGGCATAGGCCTGGACGGTTTCAAGGCAGCTCATGCCGCCGCCTTTCTCTGGGCTTCGCCCAAGGCAGTGGCCTGCCCCCGCGACAGCCGATGGGTGATGCGCTTGAGCACGATCTCGGACAGCCGCGTCAGCACGAGATAGAACACCAGCAGCGCAAGGAAGTAATACAGGCGCCAATCGGGATGGGGATATTCGAAGATGTCGGTTTTCGAGCCCCCAAGCTCGCGCGCCCAATAGACGATATCCTCGACCCCGAGCAGGAACAGAAGCGGCGTGGCCTTGATGAGGATCATCCACAGGTTCGACAGTCCGGGAAGCGCGAAGATCCACATCTGCGGCACGAGGACACGCCAGAAGCTCTGGCGCTGGGACATGCCATAGGCCTCGGCGGTTTCGATCTGGCCATGGGGCACGGCGCGCATGGCACCATAGAGGACGTTGGCGGCGAAGGCGCCGAAGACGATGGCGAAGGTGAAGACGGCGATTGCGAAACCATAGGTCTCATGCACCCATTGGGGCGATGTCGACAGCGGCATCTTGGCCGCCTGGCAGACGACGAAATCGCTGCCCTGGCGGATCGGCTGATCCCAGTCGGGGCATCTGACCTTGTGACGCAGGTATTCGATGGCCTGGTCCAGCGCGATCACGAAAAACAGGAAGAAGGCGATATCGGGCACGCCGCGCACGATGGCGGTATAGCCCTGTCCGAACCACCTGAGCGGCGCGAAGTGGCTGCGTGCCGCCATGGCGCCGCCAAAGCCGAACGCCAAGGCCACCGGCGCCGTCACCGCCAGCAGCAACAGCACGGTCCCGAACGAGGCATAGAAGGCCATATGCTTGCCCGTGGTCAGGTAGCATGCGAGCCAGTGCAGCCCTTCGAGCGTTTTGGGGTCGGTGCAGCTGAGGATGGTTGCGTCCCTTCCGGCGTGGCGTGGGTGGCGGGCCGTGTCGTGGAGTATTTGGATCGGCAAGAAGCAGGGGCGGCGGTGTACCGCCCCTGCCGTCTGGTTCGGATCAGAAGCGCGGGCTGTCTTCGCCCAGCCACTTGATGATCAGCTCGTTCAGGGAGCCGTCGTCCTTCATGGTCTGGATCGCGGCCGTGAATGCCTCGCGCAGTTCGGGGTCGGACTTGCGGAACGCCATGCCGATGCCGCCGCCCAGCGGAATGTCTTCGCCGACGAAAACCATGTCGGGATCGCCTTCGACGACCGGGATCAGGAAATCCTTGTCGGCCATGGCGGCGTCGGCTTCGCCGTTGCGCACGGCGGCGACGGTTTCATCGGGGTTGGGAAATTCCAGCAGGGTGGCGCCGGTGTCGACGACGTGGTTGGCCTGGATCGTGCCGGTCTGCGCCGCGATCACGCCGTTTTCCAGATCGACGTCGGCCGACAGGGCGGCATAGGCCGAAGGCGAGGGCGGGGTATAGTTCTGCGAGAACGCCACGACTTCCTCGCGTTCGGGGGTGATGCTCATCCCGGCGATGATCGCGTCGTAGTTGCCCGAGACGAGGTTGGGGATGATCGAATCCCAGTCGTTGGTGACCCATTCACAGGTCTTTTCCGCCAACTCGCACAGTTTGTCGCCCAATTCACGCTCGAAGCCCGCGACTTCGCCGGCGTCGTTGATGAAGTTGTAGGGGGGGTAGGCGCCCTCGGTTCCCAGGCGCACGGTCTGTGCGCTGGCAAGGCCGGCGCTGAGCGCGAGGGCAGCGGTCGTCAGGATGAGTGTTTTCATTGTCGTCTCCCTTGATGGTTCTTGAGTGGCTTTCGGTGGTTTACGTCGCGCCGGTGACGTTCAGAAACTGGCGCAGGCGGTCCGTTTCCGGCGCCCCGAACAGGCGTTCGGGGGTGCCCTGTTCCTCGATCAGGCCTTGGTGCAGGAACACGACCTGATCCGAGCAGTCGCGCGCCATGTTCATGTCGTGGGTGACCAGAAGCATGGTGCGCCCCTCATCGGCCAGCGCCTTGATGACGCGCACGACTTCCTGCTCCAGTTCGGGGTCCAGCGCCGATGTCGGTTCGTCGAACAACAGCGCGCGGGGTTCCATGCACAGGGCGCGCGCAATGGCGGCGCGCTGTTGCTGGCCGCCCGACAGCATCGCCGGATAGGCGTCGGCCTTGTCGCCGATTCCCACCTTGTCGAGGTATTCACGCGCCTTCTGTTCGACCTCGGCGACGTCGCGTTTCAGCACCGTCACCGGTGCCTCCATGACGTTCTGCAGGATCGTCATGTGGGCCCAGAGGTTGAATTGCTGGAACACCATCGAAAGATTGGTGCGGATCCGCGTCACCTGTTTGCGGTCGGCCGGATGGCGGGCCATGTCTGTGCCCTTCCAGCGGATCGGTTCGCCCTCGAACAGGATTTCGCCCTGCTGGCTGTCTTCCAGCAGGTTGGCACAGCGCAACAGCGTCGATTTGCCCGAACCGGACGACCCGATCAGCGAGACGACGTGACCGCGCGGGGCCACCATGTCGATACCCTTCAGCACTTCCAGCGCGCCATAGCTTTTGTGCAGGTCGCGGATCTCGATGACGGGCGGGTCGGTGTCGGTCACGGGAATGCAGGGCCTTTCGCAGGTTTGGCTGCGATAAGGGCGGAATTTTCCATGCATTGCAATTGTCAATCGCGCCGTGACGCAAGGGAAACCGGGTCGTATTGCCCGAAAAGGGCTGGCAGGGCGCGACCGGCGACACCCATGGCGGCGTGGCGGGGGGCGCCAGTGATGCGTTCAGCCGCGCCGCTTTTCCACCCGCTGACGCGCGAAGTTGCTGTCGCGGTCGTTCAGGCCCAGCATCGGCGCCACGAGACGCATCAGCGCATCTTCGTCGTCGTCGCGCTGACCGTCGGCAAGAACGATCTCCCAAAGCGATTCGACAATCTCGGTGCGGTCTTCCAGCGGCACGGCATGCTTGATGGCGCGGGTGAAACGCACGGTGTCGGGCGCCTCCTGTTCCAGGGCTTCGGCGTCACGCCGCAGCGCGGCGGCATCGGCGGGCGACAGGCCGTGGCGGTTGGCCAGAACCCGGTCGATCCGGTCGATTTCGACGGTCGAATAATCGCCGTCGGTGCGTGCGATGCGCACCAGCAGCGCGGCGAGCGCAAGGCGCGCGTCGGTGTCGGGCAGGGGGGCGGGGCCGGTATCGGTGAGGCGGCGGATGAGATCAGCAAACATCCCGTTGATATAGAGTGGCAGCGGCGTCGGGAAAAGGGTTGGAACAGCCACCGGCGGGTCTGGCGAATTTGTCACCTTGGTGAGGTTTATGCGCCGCCCCCTTTCTCGACGCGCAGAATGCTATATGTAGCGTGTCAGCTGCCAACCATCCCATAGGGAATCAACTCGCCATGTTCCGTTCTGCCAGTACCGCTCTCCTTGCCTTCGTGACGGCCTTCGCGCCCGGTCTGGCGTCTGCGGGCGATCTTTCCATTCCGGCGGCCGAGCCTGCACCGCAGTATGCGGCGCCCGTGGCCAGCAGCCCGGATCTGGTCTTTTCGGTGCGTGGCGGTCTTTCGGCGCGGCCCGAATACTTCGGGTCCGACGACTACGGGCTGGGTCCGGATTTCGGGCTGAGCTTGCGGTTCCTGAAGTTGCCGGGCGGGCGGACGTTCGGATCGACCGATCCGCTGTATCAGCCCGAGGGATTCGGCCTGCGCGGCGCCTTCGCCTATGTCGGCGAGCGTGACGCCAGCGATTACCGCGAACTGACCGGACTGCGCGACATCGACGCCAGCGTCGAACTGGGCCTTGGGCTGGGATACCAGTCGCGCTATTTCGATGCGTTCGCAGACGTGCGTTACGGTGTCATCGGGCACAATGCCTTTGTCGGCGAACTGGGCGCCGACGTGAAGATGCACCCGACCGACCGGCTGTCGCTGTCGCTCGGCCCGCGGGTCACCCTGGGGTCGGACAAGTATGCCTCGACGTATTTCGGTGTGACCGCTGCGGAATCCCTGGCCAGTGGCGGTGCGCTGGGCGCATTCAACGCCGATGGCGGCGTGATCAGTGCGGGGGTCGAGCTGGGCGCGAAATATCGCATCTCGGACAACTGGGGGGTCGAGGGCGCGGTCACCTGGGACCGTTTCACCAACGACGCCGCGGACAGCCCGATCGTGCGTCAGGGAGATCGCGATCAATATGGCGTGCGGATCGGCCTGACCCGCCGCATCACGCTGGATTTCTGACCGGCGGTTTCGGCTCCGCGCTCAGCGCAGTTTCATGAAGAGATCGTCCAGAAGGGCGGTCTCTTTTTCCATTCCATAGGGCGCATTGACGGTGATCATCCCGCTGCCGCGCATCCCGTGGCCGGGACGGGCCGGCGCGAAAGCGACTTCGTGCACGCTGGCCGCCGGAATCAGGGCGCGGATCTGTGCCACCATGGGGCGATGGCGCCCATCGGTCAGGATCGGATACCACAGCATCAGGACGCCGACGTTCCATTTCGCGTGGACCTGGGGCAGCCAGCGGGCGATGGCGTCATAATCGGCCTTGACCTCGTAACTCGGGTCGCACAACAGCAGCCCGCGCCGCGGCCGTGGCGGCGCCTTGGACAGCGCCATCGCCAGACCGTCGATCTTGCTGATCACGGCGCCCTGGCCAGCCATGGCGTCGCACAGCGCCGCGTGTTCGCCGGGGTGCAGTTCGGCCAGCGTTAGCGTGTCGGTGGGGCGCAGCAGGTCGGCGGCGATCAGCGGCGATCCGGGATAGGCCGTTTGGCCGTGTTTCGCGCGGATCCGCGCCAGGCTGGCGCGATAGGGATGATCGGCGGGCAACAGATGTTCCGCCCGCCCGATTCCCGCTGCGGCCTCGCCGGTCTTGACCGCCTCGGGGGCGCCCAGGTCATACAGGCCGCGCCCGGCATGGGTTTCGGTATAGCCCAGCGGCTTGTCCTTGCGCGTCATATAGGACAGCACGGCCGCCAGCAGCGCGTGCTTATGCACGTCCGCCGCGTTGCCCGCGTGATAGCCATGTTGATAGGACAGCATGACGCCCTGCTACCGCGTGCCAGTGCAAAGGGGAAGGGTCAGCCGTCATACCCTTCGACGATTACGACCCGGGCTTCGGACACCGGATCGCGGATTGCCTTGGCGGTCACGTAACCGGGATCGTCATAGCACGCCAGCGCGTCGGCATAGCTGGGAAATTCGATCACCACCGTCCGCGGAAAGATGTCGCCTTCGACACCTTTCTGCCGGCCCCCACGCACCAGGAACCGCGCGCCGTAGCGGGCGAAGACGGCGCCGTTCGCGGCCTTGTATCGGTCATAGGTTTCGGGATCGTGCACGATGTTGTTGGCGATCCAGTATCCTTTTGGCATGATGGTGCTCCGGGTGTCCGAGGGTCGCGCCATCCTAGCGATACCGCGGCACGGAACAAGGGAGCGGGACATGGATCTGGGATTGAGCGGGCACCGGGTGATCGTGACGGCGGGCGCCGCGGGGATCGGACGTGCCATTGCGCGGGCCTTCGTTGCGGAAGGCGCGCGCGTGGTCATCTGCGACATGGACGCCGCCGCGCTTGAGGCGTTGGGCGACAGCGATCCGAAGATCACGACACACCGCTGCGATGTCGCCGACCGCGCATCGGTGTCCGATTTCATGGCGGCGGCACTGGGCGATCTGGGCGGGCTGGATTGCCTGGTGAACAACGCCGGCATCGCCGGGCCGACCGGCGCGGTGCAGGATATCGCACCCGATGATTGGGACCGCTGCGTTCAGGTCTGCCTGACGGGTCAGTTCAACACCACGCGCCTGGCGGTCGAGGCGCTGAAGGCCAGCGCGAATGGATCCATCGTCAACCTGTCGTCCATGGCGGGCCGCGTGGGGTTCGGGTTGCGCACCCCCTATGCGGCCGCAAAATGGGGCGTGATCGGTTTTACCAAGTCGTTGTCCATCGAACTCGGCCCCCATGGCGTGCGCGCGAACGCCATCCTGCCGGGTCTGGTCGCCGGGGATCGTCAGCGCCGCGTGATGGAGGCCAAGGCCCAGCAGCAGGGCCGCAGCTTCGACGAGGTCGAGGCGACGGCGTTTTCCTATACCTCGATCAAGGAATACGTGACGCCGGAACAGATCGCCGACCAGATCCTGTTCCTGGCCTCGGATCGCGGGCGCACCATTTCCGGCCAGGCGATTTCGGTCTGTGGCGACACCGGCATGCTGGCCTGAGGCTTTCGCGCGAAACGCTTGGATGGCCGGCGGCGCCTGAGCGCGGCGCCGTCGCTCAGTGCGCCAAGACCTTCATGCCGCGTTCAAGGCCGGAAAGGGTCATCGGGACCATGCGGTCGTGACCGAATTGATCGCGGATCATGGCCAGGCTCTGGGTATGGCGCCAATGGGATTCCGGCAAGGGGTTCAGCCACAGGTGGTCGGGCCATTGGTCCTGGGCGCGTTGCAGCCAGAGCTGGCCGGGTTCGGCGTTCATGTGTTCGTTGGCGCCGCCGGGATACAGCAATTCATAGGGTGACATCGACGCATCACCGACGAATATGCATTTGTAGTCCGACCCATAGGTGCGCAGCACGTCATGGGTCGGGATCTGCGCGTTCCAGCGGCGGGAATTGTCGCGCCAGACGCCTTCATACAGGCAGTTGTGGAAATAGAAGTGTTCGAGATGGCGAAATTCGGCCCGCGCGGCCGAGAACAGCTCTTCCACCACCTTGATGTGCGGATCCATCGAGCCGCCGACGTCGAGAAACAGAAGAACCTTGACGGCGTTGCGCCGCTTGGGCCGGGTCTTGACGTCCAGCCAGCCCTGTTCGGCGGTGGCACGGATGGTGCCGGGCAGATCGACCTCCTCGTTCGCGCCGTCCCGCGCCCATTTGCGAAGCCGCTTCAGCGCAACCTTGATGTTGCGCGTGCCCAGTTCGACCGTATCGTCGAAATCGCGAAACTCGCGCCGGTCCCAGACCTTGACCGCGCGCTGGTGGCGCGATTCGGGCTGGCCGATCCTGATGCCTTCGGGGTTGTAGCCGTAGGCGCCGAACGGCGACGTGCCGGCGGTGCCGATCCACTTGTTGCCGCCCTGATGGCGGCCCTTCTGTTCCTCCAGCCGTTTCCTCAACGTGTCCATCAGGGCATCGAACCCGCCAAGCGCCTCGATCTCGGACTTTTCGGCCTCGGACAGGTGTTTCTCGGCCATCTTGCGCAACCAGTCGTCGGGCAGGTCGATGGCGTTCAGAACCTGTTCGGGGGTGATCGCCTCAAGGCCGCGAAAGCTGGCCGCGAAGGCGCGATCGAACCGGTCGATGTGGCGTTCGTCCTTGACCATGATCGCGCGGGACAGGTGATAGAAGCCGTCGGGATCGAAGGTCACCAGATCCGCGCGCAGCCCTTCGAGAAACGCCAGGAATTCGCGCAGGGACACCGGAACCTTGTGGGCGCGCAACTGATCGAAGAACGGCAGGAACATCGGCGTTCAGAGGGTGCGCGACAGGATAATCGTGAGGAACAGACCGATCAGCGCGCCGATGATGCCGAACCCGGCGGCGTATTGCGCGATATCCAGACGGTTGCCCTTGCGACGCCGGGCCAGAAGACCGCCCCAGAGCGCGGACAGAAACGTGAAGATGAGGATGATCAAGAGGCGCCCTCCCGGCGGCGTGGAATGAGAGCCGCGATTTCCGCGACACGGCTTCTGACTTCGGCGTCCGACCCGAATCCGTAACGCGCCCAGCCAAGGCTTTCGCGCCGGACCCGGGCCGCGGCGGCGGTTTTGCCCATCGCATCCAGCGCGCCGGCCTTGACCAGCAGCAGCGTCGCCAGAAGGGCGGCGTTTTCGGCGTCCCGCACCGTGTCGACATGAAAATCGACGATCTCGATGGCGATATCGGGTTGCCCCGACGACATGGCGAAGGCGGCCAGTTGCATGGCGATATGGGCCGCGTGGATCCGGGTTTCGGGATTGGCGCCATAGATGCTGCCTGCCTGCAGGAACGACGCCAGCGCCAGTTCGGGCTCGCGCCCCAGCGAAAGCCGCCCGAGCGCGAACAGGGAAAACGCCAGCCGGTTGTCGTTCCAGTTTCCCGCCCGCGCGATCGTGACGGCATTCTTGGCCGCGGTGGCGCGGCGGGCGGTGGGGATGCGCGCGGTCAGCGCGGTTTCCACCTGATCGATCCAGATGCGCGGGGTGGCGGCACGCGGTGCGGTGCGCACGCCGGCGCCGCGTGGATTCAGCCGGTTCAGGATGGCGGGCAGACGCGCCGCCACGGTGTTTCGATCCATCCCCGACTGCAGGGCGTCGTCATAGGTGGCGCGCAGGATCAGCATGTCGAACCCGGTCAGGACGGTATGGAAGTTGTCATCGTTGAACACGGAATCCGTCAGCGAATACATGTCGTTGAGCGGACCCAGGGCCTGTGCCAGTTCTTCGTGCAGGCAATCGCGGACTTCCTGTGGCGACACGTCGGCCGGAATGAACACCGCCATCTTCTCGCGCACCTTCAGGGTGGTCCAGTCGGTCATGGCGGACCGCCGGTTGCGGCGGAACGACTGCCAGGTATCGACGCGCGGCACGACGAAACAGGCCGCCTGCGGCACGGCGCGCTGGAGATCGCGCCGCGGGATCATGTCGATGGTGATCGAGGCGTCGGCATCCGGGCGCACACGCGAGATGTCGATGTCCGCTTCCTGGCGCAAGCGCCCGATCAGCCGGTCGAGATCGCGAAACAGGCTGGCCGGTGCACTGCCGGTGACGCGCACCGTCACCGGGCCTTCGAACCGGGTGAAGACGGGCAGGGTGCGGCCGCTTTCCAGGACAAACGACAGGTTCAGGAAATCATCCGCGATCGAGGCGTTCGAGCGCGTCGGTTGTGTGACGCGCGGCGTCGTGAACACCTTCATCGGCGGCAGTTGCGACACCGTGGCGTCGCGCCGCGAGGCCGGATCGCCGGGTGGCGCCGCGCAGGCGGCCATCGCGACAAGGGCCAGACAGGCAAGCGCGGTGCGGATCATGGGCGGGCGTATTTCACGAAGGGCGTCAGCGTGGCGATCCGGTCATAGAGCTGCCGCGCCTCGGCGTTGAAGTCCTGGGTCAGCCAATAGACCGAAGGCGCCCCGGCAGCGTCCGCGGCGTCATAGACCGCTTCGATCAGCGCCCGGCCAACGCCTTGGCCGCGGACCTCGGGATCGGCGTAGAGATCTTGAAGATAGCAGGTATTCTCGATCTTCCAGCCGTGGCGATGGAACAGGTAATGCGTCAGGCCCACCGGTCTGCCGTCGATTTCCGCGATGAAGCCGTTGAAATCCTGCGGATCGTCGCCCAGCAGGCGCGCGAAGGTGCTGTCATAGATGTGCGGCGGCAGTTCCGTGTTGTAGAACGCAAGATAAGCGCGCCAAAGCCGGGACCATTCGGCGCGATCGTCGGTGGCGAGGGGGCGGATCGTGATGTTGCTCATGCGAGATAGGCCAGGGACAGGAGGGACAGGGTGCTGGTCCAGATGATGACCGGAGCGATGGCATCGGTACGCACACCGTAAAGAAGTGCGAGAGAGAAAGCCATGGCACCCGACGGCCCCGCCGCCGTCATCACGAAGAGGTCAGCCCAGGCGTTGCCGGCCGACATCATGCTGAGCGCGCCGAACACGAACGCCGGAAACATCAGCAGCTTGAGGCCGGCGATGCCGGCAATGACGGGGGTCGGCGCGATCCGGTGGCCCGACAGGATCACGCCAAGCGCGAACAGAGTGATCGGCGCCGCCGCGGCCCCGGCGAACGCGGCCGCGGTCTTGATCGGTTCGGGGACGGGAACGCCCGAGAGGTTGATCGAAAGGCCGATCACGATGGCCAGGATCACCGGGTTCATGGCGATCCGGCCCAGGGTGGCGCGGATCTGACCCTTGCCGGTGAAGATCTCCATCGCGATGATGAAGAACGGAAAGGCGACGGCCGAATCCCAGGCGACGATGGCGGTGACGGGCAACGCGCCCTCGGGGCCGTGGATCAGCACGGCGATGGGCCAGATGTAGAGCAGGGTGTTGACGAAGATCACCGCCATGCCCAACAGAAATGCCTCGAGCGTTTCGCGCCGGAAAACGAAGCGCGCAACGGCGAAGGCGATGCTGAAGGCCGAGATTTCACACAAGGCATAAAGGCCCAGCGCGGTCGCGTCGAACGACGGCAGATCGATGTCGATCATCAGCAGGAACAGCAGCGGCGGTTGCAGCACGAGGAAGGCCATGCGGTTCAACGCGACGGCTTCGCCGCGCTGTGCCTTGCCGGTGCGCCCCATGGCGAACCCCAGCGCGAGCATGGCAAAGACCGGCAGGATGTCGTGGGTCAGGATATACAGCATCAGCGTTCACCGTGTCGCGCGTGCTGTCGTGCACCCCGGCCGCGCGGCTGTGCCGCGCAGCGGCCCGCCCGCCAGCCACGCACGAAGGCGGACCGCGCCGGGGTCATCGTTTGCCGCGGGCCATGAACGCCAGCCGTTCGAACAGATGCACATCCTGTTCGTTCTTCAGCAGCGCGCCGTGCAGCTTTGGCAGCGCGTCGGCGCCGCCCCGCCTGAGGTCTTCGGCATCCAGATCCTCGGCCAGCAGCAGTTTCAGCCAGTCCAGCACTTCCGAGGTTGACGGTTTCTTTTTCAGGCCCGGCGTTTCGCGCAATTCGAAGAACTGCGTCAGGGCGGCGGTCAGCAGCGCGTCCTTGATGTCGGGGTGGTGGACGCGAACGATCTTCTTCAGCGTCTCGGGGTCGGGAAAGCGGATATAGTGAAAGAAACAGCGGCGCAGGAAGGCGTCGGGCAGTTCCTTTTCGTTGTTGGAGGTGATGATGACGATGGGGCGGTGGCGGGCGGTGACGGTTTCGCCGGTCTCGTAGACGTGGAACTCCATCCGGTCGAGTTCCTGCAACAGGTCGTTCGGGAATTCGATGTCGGCCTTGTCGACCTCGTCGATCAGCAGCACGCAGCGTTCGGGGCTGGTGAACGCCTGCCACAGCTTGCCGCGCCGGATGTAGTTGGCGACGTCGTTGATTCGCGAATCACCCAGCTGGCTGTCGCGAAGCCGCGATACGGCGTCGTATTCATACAGGCCCTGTTGCGCGCGCGTCGTCGACTTGACGTGCCATTCAATCATTTCCAGGCCCAGGGCACCGGCCACCTGGCGGGCCAGTTCGGTCTTGCCGGTGCCCGGTTCGCCCTTGACCAGCAGGGGGCGTTGCAGGGTCACGGCGGCATTGACCGCGACAGTCAGGTCGCCCGTCGCGACATAGGTATCGGTGCCGGTGAATTTCATTGATCTATCAATTCCCTGTCTGGCGCGCTTCATCTTGCCCACTGCGGCACAATGAACCCGTCAAAGCCTAGTGACAAGGCAGGTCTGTTGGTCTATCCCACCGCCGAGGGAGCACTGGGATGGTTGACCCGAACAGCGACACATCGCCGGCGAAACATAGGGGAGATTCCATGAAGGTGGAGACATTTCTGCCGGACGACTATCGTCCTGCCGAGGACGAACCGTTCATGAACGCGCGGCAGGTGGAATATTTCCGCCGCAAGCTTCTGAACTGGCGCAATGACCTTCTGGACGACAGCAAGAGCACGGTGCAGGGCCTTCAGGATGGCACCCGCAACATCCCCGACGTCGCGGACCGTGCATCCGAGGAAACCGATCGCTCGCTCGAGTTGCGCACACGGGATCGTCAGCGCAAGCTGGTCGCCAAGATCGATTCGGCGCTGCGGCGAATCGAAGAGGGTGAATACGGATATTGCGAAGAAACCGGCGAGCCGATCTCGCTCAAGCGTCTGGACGCCCGACCCATCGCCACGCTGAGCCTCGAGGCGCAGGAACGTCATGAGCGGCGCGAGAAGGTGCATCGCGACGATTGATCCAGACCGCCGCGCCGGTGTTCACGGGCGGCGGTGACATGACGAGGCGAACGTCTGCGCCGGGGTGGGAACGCTCCGGTGTTTTGCGTTCAGGGCAGGGAGACGGCGGAATGATCTCGGGGCGTCGGATCACGGTCATCGGTGGCGGTATCGCGGGGCTGAGCGTGGCATTGGCGGCGGCGCAGCGCGGCGCGCGGGTGCGCGTTCTGGAACGTGCGCCGCGCCTGGACGGCGACATCGGGGCCGGGCTTCAGATTTCACCCAATGGAGTTGCGGTGCTGACGGCACTGGGCCTGGCCGATGAACTGCGCCGCATCGGGATTGCCAATCAGGCGGTCGTGTTGCGGGATGGCGCGACCGGGCGGCGGGTGGCGGCGATGGACCTGTCGGACCGCGCGTATTTCCTTGTTCATCGCGGTGACCTGGTCGACATGCTGGCCAAGGCGACGTTGGCCGCTGGTGTCGACATCCAGGTGGGCCAGGCCGTCGAGACCCTGCGCGAGACGTCGGGCGGCGTCAGTCTGGGCGGGTCGGGTGCGGCGCCGCTGGCGATCGGGGCGGACGGGCTGCATTCCGTGGTGCGCGGTGTGCTGAACGGCGCCCGTGCGCCTGCGTTTACCGGCCAGACGGCCTTTCGCGCACTGGTGCGCGCGACCGGCAAACCACCGGCGCGGGCCGAGGTGTTCATGGGACCGGGCCGCCATCTGGTGCGCTATCCCCTGCGCGACGGGGCCCTGATCAATCTTGTGGGTGTGGTCGAGCAGGCGGAATGGCAGGCCGAGGGATGGTCGCACCCGGCGGATCCCGATGCGTTCCGCGCCGCCTTTGCCGGGTTCTGTCCCGGCGTGCGCGACACCCTGAGCCGAGTGGAGACCGGGTTTCTGTGGGGGTTGTTCCGCCATCCGGTGGCGGCGACATGGCACTCGCGGCGGCTTGCCCTGCTGGGCGATGCCGCGCATCCGACATTGCCGTTTCTCGCCCAGGGCGCGAACCTCGCGCTTGAAGATGCCTGGGTGCTGGCCGATTGCCTGGATCGGTTTGCGCAACCCGAAGGTCTGGCGCGGTATCAGGCGTTGCGCCGCCCGCGGGTCATTCGTGCGATCGCCGCGGCCAATGCCAATGCGCGCAACTATCACCTGTCAAATCCGCTGGTGCGCGGCATTGCCCACGCCGGATTGCGCGGGATCGGCAAGGTGGCGCCCGGGGCCATGCTGCGCAAGTTCGACTGGCTGTATCAGCACGACGTCACGGCAGGCCCCGGGCGGTAGGACTCAGGATTTGCCCAACGCCGCGACGATGCCGCCGAAATCGGCCGCTTTCAGTGATGCACCGCCCACCAATGCGCCGTTCACGTTGGTCACGGCAAAGATCTCGGCCGCGTTGGCGGGTTTCACCGATCCGCCGTAAAGCAGCGACATCAGCGCGCCCTTTTCGCCGAACCGCGATTCCAGCCGCGCGCGCAGGAAATCATGCACCTCGGCGATCTGGTCGATCTCGGGCACGCGGCCGGTGCCGATGGCCCAGACCGGTTCATAGGCGATCACGGTGTTTTCCGCGGTCGCACCATCGGGCACCGATCCGCCCAGTTGCGCGGCGACGATGTCCAGGGTGGTGCCGGCGTCGCGCTGCTCCAGCGTTTCGCCGATGCAGACGATGGCGATCAATCCGGCGGCATGGGCGGCCTCGGTCTTGGCCCGCACGTCTTCGTCGGTTTCGCCGTGGTCGGTGCGGCGCTCGGAATGGCCGGTGATGACATGGGTGGCGCCCGCGTCCTGCAGCATCGCGGCCGAGATGTCACCGGTGTGCGCGCCCGAGGATCTGGCATGGCAATCCTGACCGCCGACCGCCAGCGCGCCCTTGTCGGCGATACCTGCCATGCGATGCAGCAACGTGGCGGGCGGACACAGCACCATGTCGCATCCGGGTTTCGCGTGCTCTTTCAGCAGGGCCTCGACCTCGGCCAGGGCATCGGCGGTTCCGTTCATCTTCCAGTTGCCGGCGGCGATCTTGCGGGGTGCGCTCATGATGTGATCCTTTGCGTTTGCGTTGCCACAGGGATACCCCGGATGACGGGCGCGGGCAAATGCCCGCGGGGCTTTGCGCCATTGTGAAAGCGCGCGGTTTCTGGCAGATATCGCGCCACTTCGGCGCCGGACCTGTCGCGCGCCGCAAGCGGAAGGAAACCTGCGCCATGAACATGATGTCCACCTTCGTCAAACCGATGCACCCCGAGGGGCGGCGGTTCGTCGCCATATTCGCCGCCATCGCGCTGGTCCTGTTCTTTCTGTGGGAGCCGCTGGGATGGATCGGCGTCGGCGCAACGGTCTGGTGCTATTACTTCTTTCGTGATCCACAGCGCGTGACGCCGCGCCGCGAGGGCCTGTTGGTCAGCCCGGCGGACGGCTTGATTTCGCTGATCGAACCGGCCGTGCCCCCGGCCGAGCTGGACATGGGCGATGCGGCCCTGACGCGGGTCAGCGTGTTCATGAACGTCTTCAACTGCCACGTGAACCGCGCGCCCATCGCCGGGCGCGTTGAAACCGTGGCCTATCGCCCCGGCAAGTTCTTCAACGCCTCGCTGGACAAGGCATCGTCGGACAACGAACGCAATTCCATGTGTCTTGAAATCGCCGACGGGCGACGCATCGCGGTGGTGCAGATTGCCGGGCTGGTGGCGCGGCGCATTGTCTGTTTCACCGGGGCCAACGCCACCCTCGGCACCGGCGAGCGGTTCGGGTTGATCCGTTTCGGCAGCCGGGTCGATGTCTATCTGCCCGATGGCGTCGCGCCGCTGGTGGCGGTCGGCCAGACGATGGTGGCGGGCGAAACCGTGATCGCGGATCTGACCAGCGACGAGGACGCGCGCCGGGGACACGTCCAATGAACGACCTGATGCCGCCCGAGAAATCGCCCAAATCCGAGATGCTTATCGTTCAGCTTCTGCCGAACCTGCTGACGCTGGCGGCCATCGCCGCCGGTCTGTCGGCGATCCGCTTCGGGATCGAGGGCAATTTCGAGCGTGCGGTGCGTCTGATCCTGCTCGCCGGTGTGCTGGACGGGCTGGACGGGCGCGTCGCGCGGATGCTCAAAAGCGAAAGCGAAATCGGGGCCGAGCTGGATTCGCTGGCCGATTTCGTCAATTTCGGCGTGGCGCCGGTGCTTCTGGTTTATCTCTGGGGGCTGGCCGAATTGCGCAACGAAGGCTGGATCGCGCTGCTGATCTTTGCCGTCTGCTGCGTTATCCGCCTGGCACGCTTCAACGTCGGAAGCCGCAGCGGCGCCGACGACGGGCCCAGCGATTTCTTCGTCGGCGTCCCGGCGCCTGCAGGTGCCGTTCTGGTCATGTTGCCGATGTATCTGTTCTTCACGTTCGAGGTCGCGCCCGACGATCCCTTGCCCGAACTGGCGATCAGCGCCTGGATCGTCGCGGTCGGCCTGCTGATGGTCAGCCGGATCCCGACCTATTCGATCAAGAAGACGACCATCGCGCGGGAACGGGCGCGTTACCTGATGATTGCCGTGATCGGCTTCATCGCCGCGCTGCTGACGTATACCTGGGTAACGCTGTCGGTGGTGACGCTGGCTTACCTCGTGTCGATCCCGTTCAGCGCCCGCGCCGCACGGCGCGAGGGCTGAGCGTGGCGCCTAGGCGTCGGGCGGGGTGGTTTCCAGCTCGCTCACGTCCTTGAACTTGATCGATTCACCACAACCGCAGGCGTCCGTGACGTTGGGATTGCGGAACTTGAAGCCCGATTCCAGCAGCGATGTTTCATAGTCGATCTCGGTGCCGAACAGGAACATCTGCGCCATCGGGGCGATCATCACGCGGGCGCCATCGACCTCGACCAATTCGTCGTGGGGATCGACCTCGGTGACGTAATCCATGGTGTATTCCATGCCCGCGCAGCCGCCCTTCTTGACGCCGATCCGCAGGCCCTGATGGTTGTCGCGGGCCATCAGGCGCGAGATCTGGCGTTGCGCGGCGGGGGTCAGGCTTACGGCTTGCTTGCCGGGTATTCCGAACATTGCACGTCCTTTCGGTCTTTTACCCAATCTAGGGGCTTTGCCATCATGGCTCAAGACATGCGCCGGTCACGAAAGCGGGCGAAGGTGGCGATCGAACGCCTGATCGCCGATATGCGCCCTACATGAAGCCCAGTTCAAGCCGGGCCTCATCCGACATCATGTCCATGCCCCAGGGCGGATCCCAGACCATTTCGACATCAACGGACTTGACGCCGGGCACCGGGCTGATCGCGTCGGCCACCCAACCGGGCATCTCACCGGCGACGGGACAGCCCGGCGCCGTCAGGGTCATCAGGACCAGAACATCGTTCTCGGCGCTGATCTCGATGGTGTAAATCAGACCCAGATCGTAGATGTTAACGGGGATCTCGGGATCATAAACGGATCGGCAGGCTTCGACCAGCTGGTCGTAAAGCGGGTGATCGGTCGATGACGGGCGGATCAATGGTGCGCCTTCCATAGGTGCGGCGTTCTCTGCGGTCATGGAATCCTCGTCGATTAGTTGAGTGAATATATAAGGATTCGACGTTGGCGCGTCCAGTGGTGGTTTCAGCCCGTCACGTCATCGAAGGTGGCGCGGGGCAGGATCGGGTGATCGGCGTCGCGGTCCATCTGTTGCAGCTTGCTCAGCAACGCCTCGCGCACCTCGCATTCCGCGGCCCAGCCCACATCGGGGTTTTCCACCGGAATCTGAAAGCGCGCGACCGGGCCGAAGGCGTCCTGATCGACCATCTTCATCTGCGCGTTGTCCGGATCGCTGACGCCGTCATGATCGCGGACGATGGCGTTGAACGCCTCGCGCACGGCATCCAGATCGGCGGAATGGGCCAGGGTGATGCGGATCGTTCGCACCTGGCTGGTCTGGGCCAGCGTATAGCTCAGGAAACTGTCGGACACGAAACGTTCGACCGGCACCACAAGGCGGTCACCGTTCCACACCTTGAGCTGCACGAAGGTGAAATGGATGCGTTCCACCGTGCACCATTGGCCTTCGAAGTTGATCTGATCACCGATCCGGGCCGAACGGTTCAGCATGATCTGCATCGAGGCCAGGATATTGCCCAGCACCCGGCGCGCGGCAAAGCCCAGAATCAGCGTCAGCGCACCCGCCGACGCCAGCAACGACAGGCCCAGACGCGATGAAAGCTGGGCCGCTGACAGGACGATGCCGACGGAGACGACGGTGGCAAGGATCACCAGAACGCGGCGCGCCGCGCTCATCGCCGTGGCCAGGGTCCGGCTGTCGTCGCGGCCGTGTTCCGACAGCTCGCCCATGTCGAACGTGACGAACCGTCGCATGGCGGTGTCGATCATCTGCAGCGCGAACAACATGAAGGCCAGGACATAGCCGATCACGATCAACGGGTTCATGACCGCCGAAATCGGGCCCGAGAAGACGACCAGCGAACCGGTCGCGATCCAGACCACCGATGTCACCACCGCGATTACCGACGGCCAGCGCAGGGCGTGCAGCGCCGCCGTCTGCCAGCCGCCGTCGGCCTTGCGCGAGCGCCATTCGAACATCCGATAGCTGGACCACCCCGCAAGCGCGGCCAGTGCCAGCAACAGCGGCAGCGCGATCAGCTCCCACCACGCCAGGCCCCAGATCGCCTCGCGGCGCAGATGCTCGGGCAGCATGCGTTCCAGCCGGGTCGGGCCGTGGATGGCATAAAGCGTGTCGATCCGGTTGACCGTTTCGCGCGAGAACACCCAGACCGGATCGCCGTTGGGCGGCTTGACCCGGTTCAGGCGGATTTCGACTTCGCGCCGGGGGCCGTCGACATACGAGATCAGGATCGACTGCCGCGCGCTGCCGGCCGTGGCGCTGTCGCCACTGGCCCGCGCGTCCAGGTTGTCGGGCCGGTCCAGAAGGCGGCGCCACGGGATCAGCACGTTCCGGTCCATCAGCCGACCCAGTCTGTTGGCCAGTTCGGGCCCGACGGTTGCCTGCCGTTCTTCGGGAACGTCGGCAAGGTTCAGGACATGGGCGGCGTCCATGCTGCGTCCGGCCTCGACGCTGTCGATGAAGGTTTCCATCGCGGAATAGGCCGTCCGCCGGTTCACCGTTTCGGCGGGGGGGGGCAGGCCCGGGTTCAGGCTGTCGATCTCGAACCACGGATCCTGGGCAAGACCGCGCGCAGGGGCCCATGCGATGGCGGCAAGTGCCGCCAGCATCAGGATGAACCGGCGCATCATTCGCCCCGACGCTTGCGCACCGGCGCCGGGCGCACGCGTTTCTCGATCGCGTCGATCAAGCCGGCGGCAAGGTTCAGCCCGCTGGCCGTCTCCAGCGGCTCCAGCCCCGGCGTGGCGTTGATGCCCAGCACTTTCGGCCCGTCTGACGTGCGCAGGAAATCCACGGTGGCGAAGCCCAGCTTGAACGCGCGCACCGCCCGCACGGCGGTGTCGCGTTCGCTGCGGCGCAGTTTGATCGATGTCGCGGGCGTATCGGGATCGGGGCGGCGGATCGACGCCACGACCTTGCCCGCCAGCACGAGACAGCGGATGGCACCCGCCGCGTCGTCCTTGAGGTAATCCTGAACAAGGAAATTGGCCCGCAGGCCCCGGAAGGCGTCGATCACCGATGTGGCGGCCGCGCGACTTTCGGCCAGCACCGATGTGCCCTGGCCCGGATCCAGCAGCTTGATCAGCAGTGGCGCCCGGCCGACAAGGCCGATCAGGTTCGCGTTGTCCTTGGGCGATGCGGCAAAGGCGGTGGCGGGCATTCCGATATGATAGCGCGCCAGCACCTGCTGGGCGAAGATCCGGTCGCGCGAGGCCATGATCCCCTGCGAGCCGTTGACGCAGTGGGTGCCGATGGTTTCGAACTGCCGGATCACGGCAGTGCCATAGGGCGTGATCGCCGGGCCGATGCGCGGGATCACGGCATCATACCGGGGCAGCCGCTTGCCGTCGTAATGCACTTCGGGGGCGATGGCGTTGATCGCCATGTAACAGCGGGTGGTGTCGATCACCTCGATCCCGTGGCCGCGTTTTTCCGCCTCTTCCACCAGTCGGCGCGCGGTAAAGCTGGCCGCCTCGCGCGACAGGATCGCAAGGCGCAGCGCGCGGTCGGGGGCCGCCGCGCGCACCTTGGCCGTGTGATAGGGGCTGTAATCCAGTTCCGGCTGGCACAATCGTTCGGCCGGCGCGACCACCATGTCGGCGCCGATCGCCTGTCGCCCCAGCAGCATCCGATACGCCATCGCACCACGATCCGTCAGCGTCAGCTGCACCGGCCATTCACGTCCGCCCATGGCGATGCGGCTTTCGATGACATAGCGAAACTCGGTCTCGCCGTTGCTGGAGGTGACCTCGCGCCGGTCGGCGATCGGTGCGGAACAGGCGATGGTCAGGTCGTGCCGGCCCGGAATCGGGCGCACGGTGAACCGGACCTTCGGTTTCGCGGCCGGGCCGAAGGGTTCGACGTCGAAGGCGTGCAGCGCCGAGGTGCGCGCCCCGGTGTCCACCTTGGCCTTCAGCGCAGGCAGGCCCAGGTCGGGCAGGGCGCACCATTCTTCCCATCCAAGGCGGAACGGCGTTTCGGACGTGTCGGTCATCGGTGGGTTCCGGTTTGTGGTGCCTCTCCGGTCATAGCGCGGATCGCGGGGCCATTGCCACCCGCCGATACGCCGACCTTGCGTTTGCGCCGCCCCGGCGTAGAAGACAGATCATGACACACCGATTTTCCTTCGCCCTGCACGCCACCGATGGCGCCTCGCGCACCGGCGTCATCGACACGCCGCGCGGCCAGATCCGCACGCCCGCCTTCATGCCTGTCGGCACTGCCGCCACGGTCAAGGCCATGTTGCCCGAAAGCGTGCGCCAGACCGGCGCCGATATCCTGTTGGGCAACACCTATCACCTGATGCTGCGGCCCACAGCAGAACGGATCGCGCGGCTGGGCGGGCTGCACCGGTTCATGAACTGGGACCGGCCGATCCTGACCGATTCCGGCGGCTTTCAGGTGATGAGCCTGTCGGATCTGCGCAAGCTGACGGAAAAGGGCGTGACCTTCCGTTCGCACATCGATGGATCGAAGCATGAGCTGACCCCAGAACGCAGCATGGAGATCCAGCGGCTGCTGGGCTCTGACATCGTGATGTGTTTCGATGAATGTCCGGCCTTGCCCGCGTCGCGCGAACGGATCGCCGAGTCGATGGCCCTTTCCATGCGCTGGGCGCAGCGGTCGCGCGACGCCTTTGGCGACCGCCCCGGTCACGCATTGTTCGGGATCCAGCAGGGCGGACTGGAACCCGATCTGCGCGCCGAAAGTGCGCGCGCGCTGATCGACATCGGGTTTGACGGCTATGCCGTCGGCGGTCTGGCGGTGGGCGAGGGGCAGGAGGCGATGTTCGGCTGTCTCGACCACGCGACCGGCGTGCTTCCGGTGGACAAGCCACGCTATCTGATGGGGGTGGGCAAGCCCGACGATATCGTCGGTGCGGTCAAGCGTGGCATCGACATGATGGATTGCGTTCTGCCGTCACGTTCGGGGCGCACGGGGCAGGCGTTCACCCGTCACGGCGTCGTGAACATCAAGAACGCGCGCCATCAGGAAGATCCGCGGCCCCTGGACGAGGAATGCCGCTGTCCCGCTTGCCGCGGCTATTCACGCGCCTATCTGCACCACGTGTTCCGCGCGGGCGAGATGATTTCGGGCATGCTTCTGACCTGGCACAACCTGACGTATTTCCAGGACATCATGCAGGGCATGCGCGACGCCATCGCCGCGGGAACCTTTGCCAGTTGGGAGGCCGATTTCCACACCGCGCGCCGTGCCGGCGACATCGATCCGATCTGAAACCGCCGTTCGCGATCACGCAAGGGCATCCGGGTCAGGATCAGCAGAGATCCGGCCAATCCGGTGTGCCGCAGGGCGATCCGCCTTGCCCGCGCGGCCTGCAAAATGCAATATGTCGGCCTAGATTGACGGGCCAAGGTTGAACTATCCGGTTCAGATACCAGATAATTCAGCGAGACTGGAGAGGGTCGATGTTGCCGCGATGCGGGACAGGTGCCTTCTTGCCAACCAAGGATAAAAACATGACCGAGCAACTCAGCCAATCTTTCCCCGTGTTGCCCCTGCGTGACATCGTGGTGTTTCCGCACATGATCGTGCCCTTGTTCGTCGGGCGCGACAAATCCGTGCGCGCCCTCGAGGAAGTCATGGCCGACGACAAGCAGATCCTGCTGTCGTCACAGATCGACCCCGGCGTCGACGACCCGACGACCGACGGGATCTATCAGATCGGCGTTCTTGCCAACGTCCTGCAATTGCTGAAACTTCCCGACGGAACCGTGAAGGTTCTGGTGGAAGGCCGGTCGCGGGTCAAGATCACCGACTATGTCGAGAACGACCGCTTCTTCGAAGCCCACGCCGAACTTCTGGAAGAAACCGAAGGTGACACCGATGCCGCCGCGGCACTGGTGCGGTCGGTCGGCGAGGAATTCGAACGTTACGCCAAGGTCAAGAAGAACATCCCCGAAGAAGCGCTGGCTTCCGTTTCGGAGACGCGCGAATCGGGCAAGCTGGCCGATCTGGTCGCGGGCCATCTGGGCGTCGAGGTGAATCAGAAGCAGGATCTTCTGGAAACGCTGGCAGTGTCCGAGCGGCTGGAGAAGATCTTTGGCCTGATGCAGGGCGAGATGTCTGTCCTTCAGGTCGAGCGCAAGATCAAGACCCGCGTGAAATCGCAGATGGAGCGCACCCAGCGCGAGTATTACCTGAACGAACAGATGAAGGCGATCCAGAAGGAACTGGGTGACGGCGAAGAGGGCGGCAATGAAGTTGCCGAACTGGAAAAGCGGATTTCCGAGACGAAACTGTCGAAGGAAGCCCGCGAAAAGGCCGACGCCGAGATCAAGAAGCTGAAGAACATGTCGCCCATGTCGGCCGAGGCAACGGTCGTGCGCAACTATCTCGAGTGGATGCTGTCGATCCCGTGGGGCGTGAAGTCGCGCGTCAAGAAGGATCTGACCCATGCCCAGAAGGTGCTGGATGACGACCACTACAGCCTCGACAAGGTCAAGGAACGGATCGTCGAATACCTGGCGGTGCAGCAGCGCAGCAAGAAGCTGAAAGGCCCGATCATGTGCCTTGTCGGCCCCCCGGGTGTCGGCAAGACGTCGCTTGGCAAATCCGTGGCCAAGGCAACGGGACGCGAGTTCATCCGCATCTCGCTGGGCGGGGTGCGCGACGAATCCGAAATTCGCGGCCACCGACGCACCTACATCGGGTCGATGCCGGGCAAGATCATCCAGGCGCTGAAGAAGGCAAAGACGACCAACCCGCTGATCCTGCTCGATGAAATCGACAAGATGGGTCAGGATTTCCGGGGCGATCCGGCGTCGGCCATGCTTGAGGTGCTTGATCCCGAACAGAACGGCACCTTTGTCGATCACTATCTCGAGGTCGAATATGACCTGTCCAACGTCATGTTCCTGACGACGGCGAACTCCTACAACATGCCGGGCCCGCTTCTGGACCGGATGGAGATCATCCCGCTGTCGGGTTACACCGAGGACGAGAAATCCGAGATCGCCAAACGGCACCTGATCGCCAAGCAGATCAAGAACCACGGCCTGAAGAAGGGCGAGTTCGAGATCACCGACGAGGCGTTGATGGAAGTGATCCGCACCTACACCCGCGAGGCGGGCGTGCGGAACCTCGAACGTGAAATCGCCAAGCTGGCACGTAAGGCGGTGACGCGGATCGTGCGCAAGTCCGAAACCAAGGTGGTGGTGACGCCCGAGAACCTGGAAGATTTCCTGGGGGTCAAGAAGCACCGCTATGGCCTGGCCGAAACCGAGGATCAGGTGGGTGTCGTGACCGGCCTGGCCTGGACGTCGGTGGGCGGTGAATTGCTGTCGATCGAGGCGCTGCGCCTGCCCGGCAAGGGTCGGATGAAGACCACCGGCAAGCTGGGCGATGTGATGAAGGAAAGCATCGACGCCGCGTCGTCCTATGTGCGGTCCATCAGCCCGACCATCGGGGTGAAGCCGACCAAGTTCGACACGACTGACATTCACGTTCACGTGCCTGACGGTGCGACGCCCAAGGACGGGCCGAGCGCGGGACTGGCCATGGTGACCAGCATCGTGTCGGTTCTGACCAAGATTCCGGTCAGGAAGGATATCGCCATGACCGGCGAGGTGTCGCTGCGCGGCAACGCGATGCCCATCGGCGGATTGAAGGAAAAACTGCTGGCCGCCCTCAGGGGGGGAATCACCACGGTCCTGATCCCGCAGGAAAACGCCAAGGATCTGACCGAGATCCCGGACAACGTGAAGCAAGGTCTGACGATCATTCCGGTCACCCACGTGTCCGAGGTTCTGGAGCACGCGCTGGTGCGCAAGCCGGAGCCGATCGAATGGGACGAGGCCGCCGAAGAAGCGGCGGCCGCGAAGGCCGCACTTGAGCGTCGGAGCGAGTCCGGCGCAGGTGCGGTCGCCCACTGATCGCGATCACAAGACCAGGGCGGACGCGCGATACCGATGCGTCCGCCCTTTTCGTTTGCGCCTGCCGCATGGCCGGGTGAGTTGACGTTTCAACCGGCCATGGATCGTTCGTGACAGGGTGCGATGACGCTTCCTCCGGACGATCCTGACACGGTGGACTTTATGGTTTACGCTGCCCGAAACCAAAGAAAGAGGCAGCAACCATGCAAGACGAATTCGATCCGGATGCCACGACAGCCGACTCGCCCATGACCCTGGTGGCCGAGGTTTCGCCGGTGGTGGCCGATGCGCCGCTGAAAAAGCCCGATCTGATCGAACAGGTCGCCGCGACCTCGGGGTTGAAGAAGAAAGACGCCAAGGCCGCGGTCGAAGCCACGCTTGCCGCCCTGGGCCAAGCCCTTGCCGACGGGCGAGAGATGAACCTCCCGCCGTTCGGCAAGCTCGCGGTCAACCGCACCAAGGTGAAATCCAACGGCACCGTAACCATCGCGCGCATCCGCCAGCCTTCGGCCATGCCAAAACCCGATGACCCTCTTGCGTCGGCCGAAAAGGACGTTTAACACCACCCCGTCGGGTGATTAGCTCAGTGGTAGAGCGCTTCGTTCACATCGAAGATGTCGGGGGTTCAAATCCCTCATCACCCACCATTCTCTCGCTTTGCTGACTTGCGGTCTTCCGGATCCCCGCCTGCGCAACGGTGTTGGGTTTGTCGCGCCGTAGGGGTCGTGGCAGGGGCCGTGTGGGCCTGTTCCAGTCGTGACGTGCGCATGCTTCGGCTTTCAGGATGGCTTCGGCACCGCCATTGCCGGGTGCCCCTGCCCATGAGACGAGCCGCTGTCGCCATTCCGGCGAACCGGCGGAAAAGGTGTGGATTTTTGCTTCCGCCTTCATGTTCGGGACGAGAACCGGACATGTGTCCTTGCGCCGCATGCAAATCGTATCGAGCGTCGATAAGCGTGCTGGTGTTCCACGCATGGCCGTCCCATGGTGTGGGGCTTGGCGCGCGCGCCAGGTCGCGGCGCGCGCCGCGCGCAGTCAGCCCCATGGGTTTCGCTTTGGTGAGCCGCGCGTTGCGGAACAATATCGCGTCCGATGATCCATGCGACAGCTGCGAACACTGGTCTGCCAGATGGCGACCGGTAACCTTGTTGGGACTTGTAACCATGACACGACGTTTTCTAATTGCCGGGCTGCCGCGCAGTGGCACCACTTATCTCATGACGCTCCTGAACTCCCACGCCGATGTGCGTTGCTCCGCATGGCGTAATCGGCATAGGCTGGGTGAACCGCGAGGCAAAGACACTTCTGGATCGGGACATTGCTCCGGCGGACTATCTCGACGAGTTCTACAAGTGGGACACGTTCAGCGGTGCGACCGCTGTAGGGGCGAAATGGATGATCGGCCACCACCCCGAGATCCTAGACTACATTCGGGACAACCCCGACATCCGCATCCTCAGCTTGCGCCGGGACAACAAGCTGGCCCAGGTCGCTTCGCACATGAAGGCCGTGCAGACGAAACAATGGGCCACGAGAAAGGCATCCGAGGTGGACCGCGAGCCCATTGAAGCAGGCCCGCGCCGGGTGGCACAGGTTGCCCGTGAGATGGCAACGTCCGACTATCTGTTCACGCACTGGCTCAAGGGTCTGCGCAACCCGGCGATGCATATCTCTTACCGGGATATGTTCAGCTCAAATTTCAACTCGGAGGTGTGCACCTTCCTCGGCGTGGCGCAATCCAACCAAATGGCATCGTCCTTGGTCAAGCAAGGCAGCAATGACATACTGTCCCGCTTCAAGAACGCAGCGGCGATCAAGGACTATTTCACCGCCGTGGGCAACGCCGGATGGTTGCAACCGGAACTGTGATCGGGTCCCACGCGCGGGAATGACGCAAGGGTGCATATGATCGCGCGGCCGCCGCGCGATTGTGTGAACGGTATGCCAACGGATACGGTCGCGACCCGGGCGAAACATGCGCGAAGCCCGGGCGCGCCGTATTCACGCCGCCGTCATTGGCTGTTATCACCCGTGAGATCACCCCGGGTGTCACATCAGCGAAGGCAGGAAGCGATATGTCCGACAAACCAATCGTCATCACGATGGGCGATCCCTCGGGGGTCGGGCCCGAGGTGACCGTCAAGGCGCTGGCCAGCCTGTCGGCCGCGGATCGTGCGCGCTATGCGGTGATCGGAGATCGTCCGACGCTTGAGCGGGCTCTGGCGGCCTGCGATCTGGATCTAGCGCTGGCCGATTTCGGCACAGCGGCGCCGGATGGGGCGCTTTCGGTGATCCATGTGCCTGTCGATGGCCTGCCCGGCACCTTCGGCACGCTGTCGCCCGCCTGTGGCGAGGCCGCGTTCCGTTTCATCGAACGGGCCGTCGGGATGTCGATGCAGGGCGAGGCAGGCTGTATCGTCACCGCACCGATCAACAAGGCGGCGCTGAATGCCGCCGGGCACCATTACGACGGTCATACCGGCATGCTGGCCCATCTGACCGGTGCGAAATCCAGCTGGATGTTGCTGGCTTCGCCGACGTTGAACGTGTTGCATGTCTCGACCCACGTATCGTTGCGCGATGCCATCGGACGCGCGACGCCCGAACGTGTGCTTGAGACGATTCGCACCGGGCACCGGCACTTTCAGCGGATGGGCGTCGAGAACCCGCGCATCGCCGTCGCCGGGATCAACCCGCATTGCGGCGAAGACGGCCTTTTCGGCACCGAGGACGACACCCAGATCGCGCCCGGCGTGGAACTGGCCAAGGCCGAGGGGATCAACGTCGAAGGCCCGATCCCGGCCGACACGGTGTATCACCGCGCCAACACCGGCGCGTTCGACCTGGTGATCGCGCAATACCACGATCAGGGGCATATCCCGATCAAGCTGATCGCGTTTGACACCGCGGTCAACGTGTCGCTGGGGCTGCCGATCGACCGCTGTTCGGTCGATCACGGCACGGCCTTCGACATTGCCGGAACCGGCAAGGCCAATCACGTCAACATGCTGGCCGCGCTGGATTATGCCGGCCGGCTTGTCGCCGGTCCGCGCTGAGCCGGGCCGACCGCTGGCGGCTCAATCCGTAGCGGCGTTCAGCTTGCGCGCCAGGTGGTGCAGGGTGTCCGGCGCGCCGAAGCCGCCGGATTTGGTGATCAGGGTAAGCCCCGGACATCCGTCCACCATCCGCGACACCGGCAGGCCGGGCAGGATTTCACCCGCGATGCGCACCAATGTGCAGTTCAGCACGCGCAAGACCGCGGCGGTGGTCGCACCACCGCACACGAACAGCGTCGCGGGCTGCTGTCGCCTGACCCATGTGGCCAGGCCGTCGGCAAATCTCTCGCTCGCGACCTCGGGCGGGACGGGGCCGGTGCCGGGGCCCAGCTGAACCATCCGGATCGCGGCGGGGTCGGCGGGGGATGGCGGAACCTGACCGTTGGGAGCAACAAAGGGATCGAACCCCTCGATTTGCGCCAAAGTCACCGGATCGCGCGAGCCGATTGCCAGAAGGGCAGGGGGGCGCACGCGGGGCGGCATCCCGGGATCGGCGCGCCCGGTCATGCGCCGCGCCAACGCCTCGGCCAGGCCTGCGGCGCCGACATACAGCGCCGAAAGCGCGGCCGTGGCCAGCGCGGCGTCCAGGTCTTCCTGACGCTCGGCATCCAGAATCCGGCCCGCGTGCCCACCGATCCTGTCGGCGACCGGAATTGGTTCATCTACCCCGGCGCCGCAGACCGCGCCGTTGCGCACGAACCGGCCGAGGCGCGGAACCGCCGGACAAATCAACCCATCGGACCTGTGGCGCGCCAGAACGGACATCTCGGCGCCGATATGCCCCTTCAGCCGGCTATCCACCTTCTTGAACACGATCAGATCGGGCCAGTGGCGGGTCGCGCGTGCCTGTTCCAGAACGTCGCTCAGGCGGGAAACCGCCTGGCCCTGGTCCAGATCCCGACTGTTGGTCGAAACGGCGACGACGTCGGGGGCCTGTCTGACGGCCTCGCTCAGCGCGTCGGGCGTGCAGGCGCACAAAACCGACATGCCCCGCGCGGCGAAGGCGACCGAGGCATCGAGCGCGCCGGTAAGATCGTCGGCAATCAGGAAAATCTTCATCGATCAGGCACCATGGAAAGACGCGCGTCCAGTATCGCACAAAGGAAGGGCGATGAAAATCACCGCGGCTCAGCCGTTGATGTGAGGCGGATGCAACAGCGGTGTCAGCCACTTCAGAACATGGCCGGCAAAAACTTGCGGTTGCGTCTGGACGAAGAAATGTCCGCCTTCGTCCAGCATGCACAGCGTGCTGCGCGCCAGTGCCTTGTGCAGCGCGACCGAAAGATGCGGCGGCACGATGCGGTCATCCTGCGCGCCGATCACCAGCGCGGGCGCGGTGATCCGACCGACCAGCCGGTCGCCCCGGTGCGCGATCAGCGCGTCGATGCGGCGGGTCGTGACGCTGCGGTCCAGTGCAACATGGGGGTCCGGCGGGCGGAACGCCTCGGGCGGCAGGCGCAGGATGTTGCTGAGCAGAGGGTCCAGATCGGGCGCGCGCGCCAGCAACGCCTGCCTCAGCCCGAACAGGGCATGCATATAGGCATCGGCCTGCATCCATGTGCCCGACAGGCCCACCGCGCGGATGCGGTCGGGATGGGTGGCTGCCATGTGCTGGGCAATGGCGCCACCCGTGGAATGGCCGATCACCGCGAAGGGGGCCGCGCCGAACATCGCATCGGCTAGGGCCAAGGCGTCGGTTGCGAGGCTTCCGATGCTCCAGTCGGCGCCATCGTCGGGCGTGGCGCCACAGCCCCGCTGATCATAGGTCAGCACGCGAAAGCGTTCGGCAAGCGATGGCGTCACGGCGTCCCAGAACCGGCCCTGGCCGTTCAGCCCGGACACCAGCAACAGGTTCGGTCCGGCACCATGGACGCGATAGGCGATATCGTCGGCCATGCCGTCGCCCGCTGTCATGGCGCCGGTGCAGCCTCCGCGCGGCGGGGAATCATCGTTCCCGCCTCGGCAATCAGCACGTTCAGCCCCAGACCGCGCACATGATCGGCGCCTTCGGGCGGCACCATCATCGTGCAGCCGGTTCCGACAACCTGACCGTCGGCAAGGATCGGTTTGCCGCCGCCATAGCTGGCCACCGGGGTCAGGCGCGCCAGGTCGATCACGGTCACATCCGCGTCGGCGCCGACGCCCAGATGCCCCTTGCGCGCCGAAAGCCCCAGCACGCGCGCCGGATTGACGGCGGTCTTGATCACGAACCCTTCAAGGCTGAGCGCGTCCAGATGCACCAGGGCCAGGCCACGCGAACACAGATCGTTGCGCGGAATGCCGCCGCCGTCCGTCGCCAGCCCGTCGATGGCAAAGCTGCCGTCGGCGCGTTTCGCGGTCGCCAGGTGCAGGCGCGGTTCGGGCGGATTCGCCATGAAGCTGATCCCGATGTCGGTTTCGGCCTGCTGCCACGCGGCCAGGCCCTCGGGGCCGCCCTGAAGGACGTGAACACCGTCGCGGGGCAGGTGGACCATGGCCCATCCGGCGGCGATGGCGTCGGCCAGGCCGTCCTTGGTGGGGGCGAACCCGCCGCGTTCCAGGTTGCGTTCGGTTGCCACGCTTTCGGGAATGCCGTTGGCGCATTTGCCCGAGTTGCCGTTGATCGGCGCCAGATAGGATTCGGCCCAGATGTTGGGGTTGGCGTTGATCAGGGCGATCGCCTCTTCCGCCTCGACCAGGGCCGATTTGTCCAGACCGCGCGTATAGCTGTTGATATGCGCCAGGTGCAGGGGGTTGCCCGCCGCCGCCTCGCAGGATTCGCGCATCCCGTCGATGTTCTGCGGCGTGTTCAGGGTGCCCGAGTGACAGGCGACATAGGCACCGGCATCGGCGCAGACCTGGATGATCCGGCCCGAGGCTTCTGGCGTCATCGGGAAATGCCCGCCCAGCAGCTTCAGCCCGATGGCGCCCGATTTGCGCGCCCGCGCCAGCGTGTCGCGCAATTCGTCGGACTGGGGATCGACGGACGACACGGTATGCCCCGGCCGGACATAGTCGATGCAGCCGATGGTCAGCCCGCAGCCATGGCTGGCGGCGAACCGCGTCACGCCGTCGATCGGCCCGGCCAGATCCAGCGCGAACGTCACGCCCGCCAGCGCCAGCATCCGATGCCCCGGCGCGCCGCCCAGCCACGGTGACAGGTGCACGTGGGAATCGATGATCCCCGGCATGACCACCAGGCCGGTGCAATCCCGCTCGGCCTTGGCCGGCCGCGTGACCTCGCCGACCTCGGCCACCTTGCCGCCGCTCAGCGCGACATCGGCAACGCGGTTCACACCGTTGGCCGGGTCGACCACCAGGCCGCCCCGCAGAATGACGTCATATCCGGTTTGCATTAGGTTTTCCCGTTTCAGTCGAACATCATGTTGGGCAGGAAGGTCACGATCCCCGGAACCGCGATCAGCAGCAGCAGAACCACCAGATCGCACAGGATGAAGGGGAAGACGCCGCGATACACGTGATCGACGCGCACGTCCTTGCCCGCCGATCCCGCCAGGCTGAACGCGTTCAGCCCCACGGGGGGCGTGACCCCTGCGATCTCGTTCATCTTCATCGCGATTACGCAGAACCAGATCGGATCATACCCGAGGTTGACGACGATGGGGAACAGGATCGGCAGGGTCAGCGCGAACACCGCCGTCTGCACGATCAGCATCCCCAGAACGAACCAGGTCGCCAGGATCAGCGCCAGGATGACATGCCGGTGCACGTCCCAGCTTTCAAGGAACAGGGTCAGGTTATAGGGGATCCGCGACAGCCCGAGGAAGCGGCTGAAGAACAGCGCACCGACGATGATGAAGAACAGCATCGCCGTGATCTCGGCCGATTCGCGCAGGGCGCCGCGGAAGGTCGCAAAGCGGCGCAGGGGCCCGTTGGCCAGACCGAACAGCAGCGTGCCCACGGCGCCGATGGCGCCCGCCTCGGTCGCCGTGAAGAACCCGGCATACATGCCGCCGATGACGATGGTGCCCAGCAGTGCGATCTGCCACAGACCGCCCAGCGCGCGCACCCGTTCAACGGGCGAGACGTCCTTTTCCTCGGGTGCCATGGGGGCCAGTTTCGGGTTGGCGCGGGCGCGCAGATACATCGAGATGGCATAGACGGTCGCGGTGATCACACCCGGCACGATCCCCGCCATGAACAGCCGCCCGACCGACGTTTCGGTGAAGATCGCGAACAGGATGAACATGCCCGAGGGCGGGATCATGCTGGCGAACGTGCCGGAACAGGCAATCGAGCCCAGGGCGAACGCCCGGTCATAGCCATAGCGGCGCATCTCGGGATAGGCGATGCGCCCGAACACGCTGGCCGTGGCCAGGGACGAGCCACAGATGGTGGCGAAGGCCGCGCTGCCGAAGGACGTGGCGATGGCCAGCGATCCGGGCACCCCTGCCGCCGCCTTGTGGATCGATCGATAGGCCTGTTCGGCAAAGCCGCTGGCGGCGGCGAAGGCGCCCATCAGCACGAACAGCGGCAGAACGGTATAGGTCGGCGTGGCGATGGCGGAATACATCGTCTCGCCGATCAGCGACAGCGCCGCCTTCTGGTTCAGCAGGATGGCAACGCCGCCCAGCCCGACCAGAAGAAACGTCACCGCAAGGTGCATGCCCAGCAGGAGCAACGTCAACAGCGCGACAATGCCGCCGATGCCAACCAGTGTGAACAGATCCATAGTCAGGCGTCTCCGGCAGTGGGGGCATCGGCCCGGATGATCGTGCGGACGGCCTGTCCGACATTGATGACGATCTGCACGACATAGAGCAGCAGCCCTGCCACCATCACGAATTTGACCGGCCACACGACCAGCGGCGTCGGCCCGGCAATGGCCTGGCGCGAGCCGTAAGACCCCCAGGCGTTGATCACGACTGCGTAGAACACGACCAGCATCGTGCCGACCACCAGCAGGTACATCGCCAGATCCACGATCGCCGACAGCCGGCCCGGCAGCGCGTCGAGGACCAGCTCGACCCGCACGTGTGCCTTCATCTTTTCGGCATAGGGCAGGCCAAGATAGACGATGGCGATCATCACGAACATGGCGCTTTCCGACACGCCGTAGATCGGCGTGCCAAGGGCGCGGCTGACCAGGTCGACGATGATCAACCCCATCACGACAAGCAGGAACCAGCCGCAGAGTTCGGCCAGGATGTTGGTGGCGAAATCAATAGATCTGGCGATCATCACGCGCTCCATTTCGGACTCTGTTCCGCGCCGGACAGGGGGTCCGGCGCGGATGTTGAACAGGCAGGTGCCCGATCAGCGGTTGACGGCTTCCGAGATCACCGAATCGAACCCTTCGAGGATTTTCTCGGGGTTCTCGACACCGGCGGCCTTCGCCTCTTCGGACCAGATTTCCTGGTTCTTCTGCACGTCCGGCAGGGTGGTGAAGGCTTCGACGTCCTCGGGCGAGGCCATGACGATGGTGTATCCGGCGTCTTCCTGGGCCTTCAGGATGTCGGCGATGGTGCTGTCCCACACCGCGCTGAAGCGTTCGCGTGCGGCGGCGTCGGCCTTGGCGAACGCCTCTTTGTGTTCATCGCTCAGCGCCTGATACTTGTCCTCGTTCATCGTGATGATGAACGGAATGGCAAGCCACAGGTCCGGCATGAAGAAGATGTTCTGCGCCGCCTCGTCCAGGCTGGCGCGGTGGATGCCGTCGATGTTGGTGAACACGCCGTCGATGGCGCCCGTCTGAAGCCCCTGATAGACATCGCCCCAGGGCATCGACACCGGCGTGGCGCCCGCACCGTCCAGCATGTTCAGATACCAGCGGCTTGCCGCCCGCACGCGCAGGTTCTTCATGTCGTCCAGTTTGGTGACCGGCGACTTGAAGGCACCGGCATAGGGGGTGACGCCGTATTTATAGACGATGCGCTGGCCCTGTCCGGCGAATTCCTCGCTCAGCTCGGGCACCTGTTCATACATCTGGTCGAACGCCCACGAGATGTTCTCATAGGTCGACGGCCCCTTGGGGAACAGGTTGTAGGCACTGTTGAGAAGCAGCTGGTTGGGGTAATAGTTGATGTTGATGAAGCCCATGTCGGCCACGCCGTCGCGCACGCCGCCCAGGATCTCGGCGCCCTCCATCAGCGACGATCCCCAATAGGGAACGACATTGATTTCGCCGTTCGACGCCTTCTGCAGCTCTTCGATGAAGATGGTCTCGGCCTCGCCGCGCATGTTGTTGGGCGCCGTGTTGGTCGCAAAGCTCAGCGTCACGCTCTGCGCGGCGGCGCCGGTGGTGCCGATGGCAAGGGCGACGCAGGCCGCAAGGGCGGGTGCGGTAAAGCACACTCGTGTCGAGATTGTCATGGGGGTCTCCTCCTTGGTGTGGATGCACCGGCTTGGCTTTCGGCGCCGGCTTTCTATCGTTGCTCGCGTCCTGCGCTCAGATGGCGCGTGTGGGTGCGGTCTGTCGCGAAAACAGATGGCCGTAGGCAAACAGGGCCGACGAACCGCCGGTATGTATGAAAACAACCCGCTGACCTTTGGTCAATACGCCGCGCCGGATCATAGACAACAAACCGGCGAATCCCTTGCCGGAATACACGGGATCCAGAAGGATGCCTTCCTGGCGGGCAAGAAGCGCGATGGCGTCGACCATCGCATCGGTCGGCTGGCCGTATCCGCCGCCCACCTCGGTGTCGTCGACCGCGACACGCGACTGGGGCAGATCGCCGCGCGCGCCCAAGAGGTCGGCGGTGGCCACGGCCAGGCGATGGACGTTCGCGCGCTGCTTGTCTTCGGGCGCGCGCACGGAAACGCCCATCACCGGAATGTCGACGTTCATGGCGTGCAGCCCGGCCAACAAGCCCGCCTGGGTGCCGGTGCTGCCGGTGGCGTGGACGATCGCATCGACGGTCAGGCGTTCATCGTCGAACTGCTGGACCATTTCATTGGCGCAGGCGACATAGCCCAGCGCGCCGATGGTGTTCGATCCGCCGCCGGGAATGAAATAGGGCTTGCGCCCCTGCGTTCGCAGTTTTTCCGCCAACGCCTCGCCCTCGGCGTTCATGTCCAGACCTTCGGGGCGCTCTTCGTATTCACAGCCCATGATGTCATCCATCAGGACGTTGCCCGAGGTGGAATAGGCGTCACCCATGTTTGTCACCCGCTGCTCCAGCAGGGCATGACAGCGCAGGCCGGTCTTGCAGGCCGCCGCCGCCGTCTGGCGCACGTGGTTCGACTGGGTCGCCCCCTGCGTCACCAGCGTATCGGCCCCCTGGGCCAGGGCATCGCCGACCAGGAATTCCAGCTTGCGGGTCTTGTTGCCGCCGGTGGCCAGGCCGGTACAATCGTCCCGCTTGATCCAGATCTCGGGGCCGCCCAGATGGCGGGTCAGGTTGTCGAGTCGTTCAAGGGCGGTCGGAAAATGCCCAAGGCGCACCCGTGCGAAGCGTGAAAGATACATGAAAGGCTCCCGATGACTCTTGGCACGTTCCAAACGGCTCGGGCTTCAGCATAGGGATTGCACGGGTCATCGCAAATTCCGAGTTTGAATGGTTTTATTCCGAACGTGCATAGTTGTGGGTTGTCAGGATCTTGGCTAACAGCGGGCATGGACATGAATTGGCTGCAGGATTTCATCTGCCTCGAGGCCACGCGCAGCTTTACCCAGGCCGCGCAGCAACGCCACATCACGCAATCCGCCCTCAGCCGACGGATCAAGGCGCTTGAGGTGTGGCTGGACACCCCGCTGATCGACCGCACCCGATATCCCGTGCAACTGACCGACGCGGGCGAGACGTTCCTGCCCGTGGCGCGCCAGATGATCACGGGTCTGCAACAGGCGCGCGACGCCATCCGGGACAGCGCCAGCCCGAGCGGCCGGGTGTTGCGCATCGCCGCGCCGCATTCGATCGCCTCGAATCATCTGGCCCATCGGCTGGCCCCGCTTTACCGGCGGGATCCCACGCTTCAGGCCCGTGTGTTTTCCGACAACGTCGCGCTGTGCTTCGATCTGCTGTCGCAGGGGGTGTGCGATCTGCTGGTCTGTTACCGGTATGAGCCGGTGCCGCTGGGGCTGGATCCGGACCTGTTCAGAAGTGTCGATATCGGCACCGAACGGATGGTGCCCGTCGCGGCCCGGACGGCGATGCGGCAAAACGGCTGGCGCTTTCCCGGCACGCCGCATGACCCGCTGCCGTTGCTGGCCTATGATCCGACGTCTTTCCTGGGATCGGTGGTGGCGCATATCGCGGCGTCGGGTCCGGGGCGGTTGTGGCTGCGGCCGCGGCACACGGATGCCTTTGCCGAGGCGGTGAAGGGCATGTGTCTGGCCGGCGCAGGCATCGCCTGGCTGCCCGAACGCATGGTCATCGACGATCTGAACCGGGGGCGGCTGGCGCGTCTGGACGATGGCGATTGGAGCCGCGAGATGCGGATCGCGCTGTTCGCCCCGACGAAGGCCGCCGACGACGCCGCCGAAACCCTGTGGAACGCGTTGCAGCGCCCGGTGACGCAGGTGGCGGCACCCGGCACGGGCGCCTCAGTCGTCGGCGATTGACGCAAGAATCGCGGCCAGCATCGCATCACACCGCGCCAGTTCGGACACGGCGATGAATTCATCGGGCTTGTGCGCCTGAAGGATCGAACCGGGGCCGCAGACAACACTGGGGATGCCGACCTGCGCAAAGCACCCGGCCTCGGTGCCGAAGCTGACCTTGCCGGTGTCGGGCGTGCGGCCGTCGGGAAGATCCATGAACTTTGAAATCCAGCCGACGATGGGGGATTCCGACGGCGTTTCCAGGCCGGGATACGAACTGATCGCGGTGATGTCGATGGCGGCTTCGGGGTGCTGTTTCGCGGCCTCGGCGACGATTGCCGCGGCGTCGTCGCGCAACCGCCCGAGAATCGGATCGGCCGGATCCTGCGCCAGGTGCCGCAACTCGAAATCGATCACGGCGGTCTCGGGCACCATGTTCAGCGCGGCGCCGCCTTCCAGCTTGCCGACATGCAGCGTGGAAAAGGGCACGCTGTAGGCCGCATCCTGCGGTCCGTTGTGACGGCAATCGTCCTGTGCGGCGCGGATCGCTCCGATAAAATCCGTCGCCAGATGCAAGGCGTTCAGGAACTGCGGCGCCAGGGATGAATGGCCGGCGGTGCCGTGACAGGTCGCGCGCATGGTGGATTTGCCCTTGTGGCCCGTGATCAGGGTCAGGTCCGTCGGCTCGCCCACGATGCAATAACGGGGCAGGCCGATGGTCGGTGCCAGTTGGTCGATCATGTGGCTGATCCCGATACAGCCGATTTCCTCGTCATAGGAAATTGCCAGTTTCAGCGGTTCGCGCAGCGTCTTTCCCGCGGCCTTGTCGGCCACCGCCAGCATGCAGGCCAGAAATCCCTTCATGTCACAGGTGCCGCGGCCGTAAAGCCGCCCGTCACGCGCGGCCAAGCGGAACGGATCGCTGGTCCATGTCTGACCGTCGATGGGAACGACATCGGTGTGGGCCGAAAGCATGATGCCACCATCGCCGGCGGGCCCGATGCGCGCGAACAGGCCGGCCTTCTGCCCGGTCGGATCGGTCACGCGGTGACAATCGAAACCGCGCCGGGCCAGATAATCCTGCACCCAGTCGATCAGCCCCAGGTTGCTGTCGCGGCTGACCGTCGGGAAGGCGACGAGTTTGTCCAGAATGTCGATGGTCGGGGAATCGCTCACAAACGGCATCCTTCGCTGGTTGCGCAATGATCCATCACAGGGTTCCCCGTGCGCACGCTTGCGTCAACCGAGGATGTGACAGGCCGGACCGCCGGTGGGGCGGCCCGGCACAGGGTCAGGCGTGGATCGCGCCGTCGCCACAGGCCAGCGCCGCTTCGCGCACCGCTTCGGAATAGGTGGGGTGGGCGTGACAGGTCATCGCCAGATCCTGCGCGGCGGCGCCGAATTCCATTGCCACACAGACCTCGTGGATCAGATCGCCCGCCATCGGGCCGATGATATGGGCGCCCAGAATGCGGTCGGTGTCCTTGTGAGCCAGGATCTTGACGAAACCGTCGGCGGCAAAGTTCGCCTTGGCCCGGCCATTGCCCATGAACGAGAATTTGCCGACCTTGTAGGGGGTTCCGGCCTCTTTCAGCTGTTCTTCGGTCTGCCCGACACTGGCCACCTCGGGATGGGTATAGATGACCGACGGAATCACGCCGTAATTCACATGGCCCGACTTGCCGGCCAGAACCTCGGCCACGGCCATGCCTTCGTCTTCGGCCTTGTGGGCCAGCATCGGACCCTTGATTGCGTCGCCGATGGCATAAATGCCCTTGACCGACGTGGCCCAGTGATCGTCGGTTTCGATCATGCCGCGGTCGGATACCTTCACGCCAAGGTCTGACAGGCCCAGACCGTCGGTGAACGGCTTGCGCCCCGTGGCCAGCAGCACGACGTCGGACTCGACGGTGTGTTCGCTGTCGTCCTTGCGCAGTTTATAGGTGGTTTTCGCCTTGCCCTTGCCGGTCTCGACGCCCGAGACGGCGGCGCCCATGACGAACTTCAACCCCTGCTTTTCCAGCAACCGCTTGAAGCTTTTCTGCACCTCGGCGTCCATGCCCGGCGTGATTGCGTCCAGGTATTCGACCACGGTGACCTCGGCGCCCAGCCGCGAATAGACGGATCCCATTTCAAGCCCGATCACCCCGGCGCCGATGACCACCATGGTTTTCGGGATCTTGTTCAGTTTCAGCGCGCCGGTGGACGACACCACGGTCTTCTCGTCCACCTCGACGCCCTTCAGCGACGCAACCTCGGATCCTGATGCGATGACGATGTTCTTGGCCTCGTGCACCTCGTCGCCGACCTTGACGCGGCCCGCCTCGGGGATCGACGCCCAGCCCTTGATCCAGTCGATCTTGTTCTTCTCGAACAGGAATTCGATACCCTTCGTGTTTTGGGCGATGGTGTCATCCTTGTAGGACAGCATCTGGTTCCAGTCGACGGACGGCGATTTGCCCTTCAATCCCATGGCCGCGAAATTATGCTCGGCCTCGTGCAGCATGTGGGTGGCGTGCAGCAGCGCCTTGGACGGGATGCAGCCAACGTTCAGACAGGTGCCGCCCAAGGTTTCGCGCCCCTCGACACAAGCGGTCTTCAGGCCCAGCTGCGCACAGCGGATGGCACAGACATAGCCGCCGGGGCCGGAACCGATAACGATGACGTCATAGCTGGACATGGGGTCTCCTTCGGGGTCACGGAATTGGAATGGTCAGGCACCGGAACGGCACGGCCACGTCATACAACGATCAGACAAGCGCGGCCAGCAACATGACCACCGTCGCAAGAAATCCGACGCCCCAGATCACCGACCTGCCGGGGTTCCACCCGAAGGCGTAGGCCGGGACATACGCGATGCGGGCGATCAGATAGACCCACGCACAGCCGCCGGTCAGGGCCGAGTTCTGCCCCGACATCTGGATCACGCCCACCGCGACCGCGAACAAGATCAACCCTTCGAAGTGGTTCGCCAGCGCCCGCCCGAGACGGCCCGCGACGGGCGAAAGATCGCGGCTGGGCGGGCGGTCGCGGGCCGACATGGTATAGCCGGGCCCGAGATCGCGGTTCGCGGGCACGGCGAAAAGAACGAACTGCACCGCCTGCAACAGCGCAGCCAGCGTCAGGACGGTAAGTTCGGTGGTCATCACAATCCCGATCTAGGCGGTTTCAAGGAAATGATACGCCATATCGGTCACCTGCGCCCGTTTCGTGGCCATCCCGGCGGTCAGGTTGTCGACCCAGGGCTGGGCATCGTCGCGGTCGCTGACCTCGAACAGGGCCCACATGGTGTTCGGATTGCCGGTCTCCACCCAGAGCTGCAGCATCGTCAGCCCGGCCTTGCCCTGGTTTTCGCGGTCCTCCGAGAACCAGCGTCGCCATGCGGCGGGATCGGATGTCGTGTGACTGATCAGCAGTTGCATTCCTGGTCTCCCCTTGGATTCACGGCCAAACGCGCGAGCCTTCGCATTGGTTCAGCCCGACCGCGGGCGGCGTGGACCGGCGTGGCCAAGCCGACGGCGGTCGCCTTGTCCCGAGTATCGTCATGACGCCCCGGGTTTGTCGACCGCTATTCGCCCACGATCCACCACAGGCCCCCACGTCGGAAATGGCCGCGCAACACGGCGTCGCGGATACTGTGGCGATATCCGGTTCGGCTTGACGGGGGGCGCTGTCGGTGGAATTGCGGCTTTTGACCGTCTGGATGTCGGTTGCTATGGTCGCGCGACCCGGCCTGTCCGGTCGCAGGATTGAGGAGTGTCGCATGGCGTTTGCGTTTGCGAAACCGACAAGGGCAGGGGCGATGGTCGCGGGGGTGGTCTCGGGCGTGCTTGTCGTCGGCGGGGCGTATCTGTTTTTCGCCGCCCGCACCCCGGCGCCGCGCGACGCCCTCAGCGCCGCCGATCCGACCGTCACGTTGGCCAAAGACCCCAGCACCGATGGGCCGTCGCTGGCAATCGCCCCGGTCGAGGAGCAAAAGCCAGCCCCCCGCGAACCGGAGGACGCTGCGCGCGCCGACCCCGCAAAAGTCGCGCCGACCCCGGATCGCGAAGCCGGAGCAACGGACGTGGCAGGCGATCGGCCGGATCAGGACGCGCCCCCACCGCCCGTCACCGACCCGGGTGCCAAGCCGGCGGTCATCGAAGCGGCTGACGCGCCTGCGGCCGCTGCGCCGGACTCCGTTGCATCGACCGATGTCTCCGAGGCCGCTGCGCCGTCGGACGAAACCGCTGCCGACGACCGTTCCCCCGCCGCACCGGCCGACAACATCCCGCCTGCCGACCCACAGGTCATGGCGCCCCAGATCGATGTCGTGCGGATCGAAGCCGACGGCAATGCCCTGATCGCCGGTCGCGCCGCCCCGGGATCCGAAGTGTCGGTGCTGTTGGACCGCACGGACATCGCCGCGGTGCGTGCCGGAGCCGATGGCGGCTTCGTGGCGTTGCTGGAGATTCCGCCGTCACAGGCGACGCGCACGCTGTCGCTGGAAAGTGCTGTTGGCGATTTCGCGCCCGTGGTCTCGGCCAACACCGTGATCGTGGTGCCGCAGGATCCCGTGGCCGATTCCGTTGCCGATCCGCAGGTGGCCGCGCGACATCCGCAGCCCGGCACTGGTGCGACTGCCACGCCGCCGGCTGAACCGACAGGGGCCGGGCCGTCACCGCACGCCGGCGGATCGCCCGCGCCGGGCAGCAGGCCCGATGCCGGGGTGGCGGCCGCGCCGCGCATCGCCGCGCTGGCCGAGAATGATGTCTCGCCACCCGCGCTTCCGGCCGGTGCCAGCACCGCGTTGCAGGATGCCGGCCGCGCGCCGGATCCGGCCGCGGGGCCAGTGGAAGGCGCGTCGCCCCCGTCGGACCTGCGCCAGCCGCCGGCCGAGGTCGCCGCCCAGATGCGTGGTGGCGACGCGCCGGCGACGCCCGCCGGGGCGGACGCCCCGGATGCGCCGGCCACGGCGGCCGACGGTCCGGCCATGCCCGATGCCGCGCCGCGCCTTCTGGTGGCGGATGCCGACGGGGTGCGCGTGCTTCAGGATCCCGGCCCCGCGCCCCGCGCGCTGAGCAACGTCGTGATCGATTCCATCGGATACGACCGGTCGGGCGACGTGGTGCTGGGCGGACGCGGCACCGGCGCCGGTTTCGTGCGTCTCTATCTCGACAATCGGGCGATCATGACGGTGCCTGTGGCACCGAACGGACAATGGCGCGCCGACCTGCCGGCCGTCGATTCGCGGGTCTATACCCTGCGGGTCGACGAGGTGGACGAGGACGGCGATGTCACCTCGCGCGCCGAGACGCCGTTCAAACCCGCCAGCGCGGCGGAGCTTGCCGAACTGCCCGACGCCGCACAACGCGACGAGGTCTCGGCCGTTACCGTCCAGCCGGGGTTCACCCTGTGGCGGATCGCGCGCGAGCGGTATGGCCAGGGGGTTCTCTATGTCCGGGTGTTCGAGGCGAACGCCGACAAGATCCGTGATCCCGACCTGATCTATCCCGGGCAGGTGTTCGCCATTCCCGACTGATTGTCGGCTGGCGGGTCCGGGCGGTGCGCTCTGGTCAATGGCGGCCCGCGAGCCTAGGTTCTGACGTTCGTCCAACCCGAGGTCCAGATGTCCCGAAAAGCTGCCGCTGCGCAAACCCCGGCGGGGGACACCATCGACAGTTCCGGCGCCGCCGTCATCCGGCGCGTCGCGCCCTATCTCTGGCCCGCGGGCCAGGGATGGGTGAAGCGGCGCGTCGTCATCTCGTTGCTGCTGCTGCTGGTGGCCAAGATCATCGCGGTGGGCACGCCGTTCTTCTACAAGGCCGCCGTCGATGCGCTTTCGGGTGAAGCGTCGGCGGATGCGGCGTGGACCCTGGGCGCGGGGGCGGTCGGTCTGACCGTCGCATACGGCGTGGCGCGGCTGATGAACGTCGGGTTCCAACAACTGCGCGATGCGGTGTTTGCGCGCGTCGGCCAGCGCGCGCTGCGCCAGTTGGCGCTGGAGACCTTCACACACATCCACCGCATGTCCATGCGCTATCACATCACGCGCAAGACCGGCGGGCTGAGCCGGATCATCGAACGCGGCGTGAAGGGGGTCGAGTTCCTGTTGCGGTTCCTGCTGTTTTCCATCGGCCCGCTGCTTCTGGAACTGCTGATGATCGCGGTGGTCTTGGCGGTGGCCTTCGACATCTGGTACCTGGTGGTCGTCTGCGTGACCATCGGCCTTTATATCTGGTTCACCTTCGTGGTGACCGAGCTGCGGGTCAAGATCCGCCGCGAGATGAACGCCGAGGACACCGACGCCAACCAGAAGGCCATCGATTCGCTGTTGAATTTCGAGACGGTGAAGTATTTCGGTGCCGAGGCGCGCGAGGCCGAACGCTATGACGGGGCCATGGGCCGATACGTGGCCGCGGCGCTGCGCACGTCGTATTCGCTGGCGTTCCTGAACTTCGGGCAGTCCCTGTTGATCACCACCGGGCTGGTGGTGGTCATGGTCATGGCGGCGCAGGGTGTGTCGGCCGGCACGCTGACCGTGGGGGATTTCGTCATGGTCAATGCCTACATGATCCAGATCACCATGCCGCTGAACTTTCTCGGGACCGTCTATCGCGAGATCCGCCAGGCGCTGGTGGATATGGCGCAGATGTTCGGCCTTCTCGAACAGCCGTCCGAGGTGCAGGACAAGCCCGGCGCGAAGGCTTTGCGCGTGGACGGCGGCGAGGTGCGCTTCGAGGGTGTCGTGTTCGGCTATGACGCCGCGCGCCCGATCCTGCGGGGGGTCGATCTGACGATCCCGCCGGGTCGGACGCTGGCGATCGTGGGGTCGTCGGGGTCGGGCAAGTCGACGCTGGGCCGCTTGCTGTTCCGGTTCTATGACGTGACCGCGGGCCGCGTCACCATCGACGGACAGGACGTGCGGGATGTGACGCAGGATTCGCTGCACGCGGCGATCGGGGTGGTGCCGCAGGATACGGTGCTGTTCAACGATACGATCCGCTATAACATCGCCTACGCGCGCCCCGACGCCAGTTTCGCCGAGATCGAGGCGGTGGCGCGGGCGGCCCGGATCCACGATTTCATCACGGCGCTGCCCGAAGGATACGATACCGCGGTGGGCGAGCGTGGCCTGAAGCTGTCGGGCGGTGAAAAGCAGCGGGTGGGCATCGCCCGGACCCTGCTGAAGGATCCGCCGATCCTGCTGCTGGACGAGGCGACCAGTGCGCTGGACACCGCGACCGAAGGCGAGATCCAGGGACAATTGAAGGGGCTGGGGCAGGGGCGGACCGTGCTGGTGATCGCGCACCGCCTGTCGACCATCGCCGACGCGGACGAGATCGTGGTGCTGGAAAACGGCGAGATCGTCGAGCGTGGCACCCACGCCGCGCTGTTGCGCCGCGCCGGTCGCTATGCCGACCTGTGGTCGCGTCAGGACACCGACAACGCCGCCTGACCCGAAGTGACCGAACGGCGCGCCTGCGGCGCACGCGATTTGCCCTGCGGGCGGTTTGGCGCCCGTGGGACGCGCCGGGCGCCGCGTCGGGCGGCAACGGGCGTGGAGACGAGCCGTCGCCGGTAATGAGCGGGGGCGCAGGCGGCGGGTCTAGCCGAACAAGGTTTCAGGCGGTGCCAAGCCATCTTCGGTCGCGATCCTGGCGAAATTTTTGAGGGGGGCGAAGGCCGCCGCCGCGACCTGGCCGAACTTCGAGCGGTCGACCACCAGGACCGAGGTCTGCGCCCGCGCCATGGCGGCGCGTTTGACCGCCGCTTCGCGGAATGTCGTGCAGGTTGCGCCAAGCTGTGGCGCGACGCCGGCCGCGCTCATGAAGGCGCAGTTGATGGCGAAGGCCTCGAGGGTTGCGTCTTCGTGGACCGGATAGAACGATGCCGTGGGCCCGTCGTAGATTCCGCCCAGCATCACCAGCCTGATGTTCGGGCGGCGCACCGCCATGTCGGCGATGTTGAGGGCATAGCAGATCACGGTCAGGTCCATATCGGTCGGGATCAGGTCGACCAGGTGGGCCACCGTGGTGCCGCAATCGAGGAACACCGTCTGCTGGGGCCGCAGCAGGGGCGCGCAGGCGGCGCAGGCGGCCTGCTTGGCCGGTCGCTTTCGGTCTGCCGCGTCGGCCAGGTCATAGGGCGCACGGTGTGATCCGTCATCGGCAAGAACGATATGTCCCCCCAGGAATTGAAGGATGTCTTCATTCTCGCGGATGTCGCGGCGCACGGTCATTTCCGACACGTCCAGAAGCTCGGCCGCCTCACGGACATGCAGGCTCTTGGCCTGCGCGACCGCCTGGTGAAGCTGTCGCATCCGCGCTTCTTTCTTGCCCGCAGGGCGGGCGGTATTGCGTTGGTTCGGCATGGGGTTTCGCCTCCGGCGGGTGTGATAGGAAATTAACAAAAAAGAGTTGCCTTTGCAACATTTTTGCCCGATACACTTGGATTGTGCTGAACGCGGCGTGTCTGTGCCGCGCACAAGATGAAACGAGGATCCGATGCCCGACGCAGCCTTGTCCCGGCCTTCCGCATCCCTGACGGTGCAGCCGTCCGACGCCCACCGCAATACTGGCATGCCGCTGGACCTGGCGTTGATCGAGGCGGTGCGGGTCAACCGCTCGGCCAGCGAACGGCGCACCGCCGCCTTGCCGGGCCGGCGCGCGGTCAAGGGGGATGCGCAGAGCGCGTGGCTGCTGAAGGCGGTGACCTGCATCGACCTGACCACCCTGAATGGCGACGATACCGAAGGCCGCGTGCGCCGCCTGTGCGCCAAGGCCGCACGCCCCGTGCGCCCCGACCTGCTGGCCGCACTGGGCATGGGGGATCGACGCATCACCACCGGCGCCGTCTGCGTCTATCACCGGTTCGTGGCCACTGCGGTTGATGCCCTGAAGGGCACCGGGATCCCGGTGGCTGCCGTGTCGACCGGATTTCCCGCCGGCCTCAGCCCGCACGCCACCAAGCTGGCCGAGATCGAGGCATCGGTGGCCGATGGCGCCGCCGAGATCGACATCGTCATCACCCGCGAACATGTGCTGACGGGCAACTGGGAGGCGCTGTATCGCGAGATGCAGGAGTATCGCGCGGCCTGTGGCGACGCCCACGTCAAGGCGATCCTGGCCACCGGCGATCTCAAGACCCTGCGCAATGTCGCCAAGGCCAGCTTGGTCTGCATGATGGCGGGGGCCGATTTCATCAAGACATCCACCGGCAAGGAAAGCGTCAACGCCACCCTGCCGGTATCGCTGACCATGGTGCGGGCGATCCGCCAGTATCAGGCGATGACCGGCGTCAAGGTGGGCTATAAGCCCGCAGGCGGTGTGTCGAAGGCCAAGGACGTGCTGACCTATTTCGCCCTGATGAAGGAAGAACTGGGCCGGGAATGGCTGGAGCCCGACCTGTTCCGCATCGGCGCCTCATCGCTGCTGGCCGATATCGAACGCCAGCTGGAACACCGCGTCACCGGCGCCTACAGCGCCCACAACCGCCACCCGATCGGATGACCGGCATGAATGTAGCGAGCTTTTTCGACAGCATGGATTACGCACCCAGCAACGAAGACGATTCCGCCGCGCGTGCGTGGTTGGCATCGTATCACAACCGGTTCGGCCATTTCATCGCCGGTCGGTTCACCGATCCGGGCGACGGGTTCGACACCGTGGAGCCGGCCACCGGCAAGGTGCTGGCGCGCATTTCCGAAGGCACGCAGGGCGACGTCGACAGCGCCGTGACCGCCGCGCGCAAGGCGCAGAAGGCATGGGCCGCGCTGCCCGGCCATGAACGCGCGCTGAAGCTGTATGCCCTGGCGCGGATCATCCAGCGCAACGCGCGCCTGATCGCGGTGGTCGAGGCGCTGGACAACGGCAAGCCGATCCGCGAGACGCGCGATATCGACATCCCGCTGGCCGCGCGCCACTTCTATCACCACGCCGGCTGGGCACAGTTGCAGGACAGCCAGTTCCCCGACCACGCGCCGCTGGGCGTGATCGGCCAGATCATTCCGTGGAACTTCCCCTTCCTGATGCTGTCGTGGAAGATCGCGCCGGCGCTGGCGCTGGGCAATGCGGTGGTGCTGAAACCCGCCGAGGCGACGCCGCTGAGCGCGCTGTTGTTTGCCGAACTGGCGCAGGCCGCGGGTCTGCCCGACGGTGTGCTGAACATCGTGACGGGCGCGGGCGACACCGGCGCGCTGATCGCGGGCCATGACGGGGTGGACAAGGTGGCGTTCACCGGCTCGACCGAGGTGGGGCGCAAGATCCGCCAGATGACGGCGGGCAGCGGCAAGTCGCTGACGCTGGAACTTGGCGGCAAGTCGCCCTTCGTGGTGTTCGAGGATGCGGATCTGGACGCCGCCGTCGAGGGCGTGGTCGATGCGATCTGGTTCAACCAGGGCCAGGTCTGCTGTGCCGGCTCACGCATCCTGGTGCAGGAGGGCGTGGCGCGCGATTTCCACACCCGTCTGGCGGCGCGGATCCAGGGGCTGCGGATCGGCACCTCGCTGGACAAGACGATCGACATGGGTGCGGTGATCGACGCCGATCAACGCGCGCGCATCGCCGGCATGGTGGATCGCGCCGTGGCCGAAGGGGCCGAACTGGTGCAGGCCGACATGGAAATGCCCGATGGCGGCACCTTCTATCCGCCGACCGTGCTGTGCAACGTGCCCGCGACCTGCGAAGCGGCGACCGAGGAGATCTTCGGCCCCGTCGCGGTTTCGATGACCTTCCGCACCCCCGACGAGGCGCTGCAACTGGCCAACCACTCGCGCTATGGCCTGGCCGCAAGCATCTGGAGCGAGGACATCAACCAGGCGCTGGAGATCGCCGCCGGGGTCGAGGCCGGGATCGTCTGGGTGAACTGCACCAACGTGATGGACGCGGGCGTGGGTTTCGGCGGCGTCAAGGAAAGCGGGTTCGGCCGCGAAGGTGGGCGCGAGGGGTGTTACGATTACCTGCGCCCCCGCGCCTTCGACAAGGCGCCGGTTCGCAAGGTCATCACGCCCGCCAAACCGAAGGGGTTCGCACCGCAGACGGTGGATCGGACGGCCAAGCTGTTCATCGGTGGCAAGCAGGCGCGCCCGGACGGCAACCATTCGGCCCCGGTGATCGGCGCCGACGGCCAGATCCTGGGCGAGGTCGGCGTCGGCAACCGCAAGGACATCCGCAACGCGGTCGAGGCGGCGCGCGCCGCTGCAAGCTGGGGCGGCAAGAGCCAGCACAACCGCGCGCAGATCCTGTATTATCTGGGCGAAAACCTGTCGGCCCGGGCTGACGAGTTTGCCGCCCGCCTGCGCGATATGACCGGCGTGAAGGCCGACAAGGCCCGGGCCGAAGTGGCCGCATCTGTGGCGCGGCTGTTCACCTATGGTGCCTGGGCCGACAAATACGAAGGTGTCGTGCACATGCCGCCCATGCGCGGTCTGGCGCTGGCCGTGCCCGAGGCGATCGGTGTCGTCGGCGTGATCTGCCCGCCCGAGGCGCCGCTTCTGGGCTTTGTGTCGACCGTTGCGCCGCTGATCGCCACCGGCAACCGCGTGGTCGCGGTGCCGTCAGAGGCGCACCCGCTGTCGGTGACGGATTTCTACCAGGTGGCCGAAACGTCGGACCTGCCGGCGGGGGTTCTGAACATCGTCACGGGCGATGGCCTCGCGCTGGGCAAAGAACTTGCCAAACACAACGACGTGAATGCACTCTGGGCGTTCGGCACGGCGGAACTGGGCGAGACGGTCGAGCGGCTGTCGGCGGGCAACCTCAAGCGCACGTTCACCGACAACGGGCGGGCGTGGGACTGGACGGCGCCCACCGCCGAAGGCGAGACGTTCCTGCGTCAGGCGACGCAGGTCAAGAATATCTGGGTGCCCTACGGCGCATGATCGAACCGCGACAGGGAGGAACGAAGGATGGCACAGGGCGAGGGGATTGCGATCCTCGGGATCTATGTTGCGGACACGGCCTATCTGGCCAGCCGGATGCCGAAGATCGGCGAGACGATCTCGGGCAGCGGATTTACCCTGGGGCCGGGCGGCAAGGGATCCAACCAGGCCGTCGCGGCGGCGCGTGCCGGGGCGCCGGTGCGTTTCATGTCCAAGATCGGCAACGATCCGTTCGGCAAGATGGCGCTTGAGATCTATGAGCAATCCGGCGTGACGCCCGAACTCGACGTGATGGACGACATGCCGACGGGGGCCGCGTTCATCTTCGTCAACGACACGACCGGCGACAACGCGATCATCGTCTATCCCGGTGCCGCCGGCACCATCTCGGTCGAGGATGTGCGCGCCCGCCGCGACGTGATCGAAGGCGCACGGGTGTTCGTCACCCAGCTGGAACAGCCCGCCGATGCCGCGCTGGAAGCCTTGCGCATCGCGCGCGGGGCAGGGGTGACGACGGTCTTCAACCCCGCCCCGGCCAATCCGTTCGACGACGCCTGTTATGGCCTGTCGGATTATTTCGTGCCCAACGAAAGCGAAGCCGCGGCCATTGTCGGGTTCGAGATCGAAACCGAAGACGACGCGCGCCGCGCCGGAGCCGATTTCCTTAAACGCGGCGTCGGGACCGCGCTGATCACGCTTGGCGAAAAGGGCGTCTATATCCATTCCGCCGACATCAGCGTTCTGGTTCCGGCGATATCGGACGCGCCGGTCATCGACACGTCGGGCGCCGGCGATGCCTTCATCGGCGGTTTTGCCACGGCCCTGTCGGAAGGCCGCGCGGTGCAGGACGCCGTGCGCTTCGGCTGTGCGACGGCGGGCATTGCGGTGTCGCGGCGCGGCACGGCCCCGGCGATGCCCGAACGGGCGGATATCGATGCGCTGTTGCGTCGGGTCGGAGCAATGCAATGACGCGCGACGATCCGGTAAAGTATTTCTTCCTCTGGCCTGCCTTCCTGGTCGTGCTGGCCATGGCGATCTTTCCGCTGATCTTTTCGCTGGCCAACAGTTTCATGTCGCTGCGCCTTGTGCCGCCGATGCCCGCGCGCTTTGTCGGTTTGGACAATTACGCCGACCTTCTGCAAAATCCGCGATTCTGGCAGACGGTCAAGACGACATCCATCATCGCGTTCACGGCCGTGGCCATCCAGTTCATCATCGGTTTCGCGCTGGCGCTGGCGCTGGCCAAGCGGGTGCGCGGCGCCGATTTCTTCCGCACCTCGTTTCTGATGCCGATGCTGGTGGCCCCGGTCGCCGTCGCCCTGATGGCGCGCCAGATCCTGAACCCGTCCATGGGGCCGCTGAACCAGGTCGCCAGTTTCCTCGGGTTTCCCAACCTGCCGTATCTGACCGATGCCAACTGGGCGCTGGGGTCGCTGATCGCGGTCGAGATCTGGCAATGGACGCCCTTCGTGATCCTGCTGCTTTTGGCCGGCCTTCAGGGTTTGCCCGATGACGTCTACGAGGCGGCCGAGCTTGAGGGCGCATCGCCTTGGCAGCAGTTCTGGAGCATCACCTTTCCGATGATGCTGCCCATTTCGGCCGCGGTGATCTTCATCCGCATCGTCGAAAGCTTCAAGATCATCGACACCGTGTTCGTCATGACGGGTGGCGGGCCGGGCATCGCGACGGAAACTCTGACGCTGTTCGCCTATCAGGAGGGGTTCAAGAAGTTCAACCTGGGCTATACCTCGGCGCTCAGCTTCCTGTTCCTGGCCGTGGTGCTGATCCTCAGCCTTGTCTATCTCGCGCTGCTGAAGCCCTATCTGGAGAAGTACAAATGAGCGTTCGCGACCTGTCGGGATCGCGCCGCTGGCTGGCCTTCGTCTGCTGCTGCGCGTGGTTCCTTTTCACGATCTTCCCCCTCTACTGGGTGGCGATCACATCGCTGAAGACACCGCCCGACGTGGTCGGCGGGCCGACCTATCTGCCGTTCGTCGATTTTCAGCCGACGCTGAAGGCGTGGCGCGAACTGTTGTCGGGCACGCGGGGCGAATTCTTTTCCAACTTCTGGTCGTCGTCCATCGTCGCTCTGTCGTCTTCGGTGTTCGCCACGCTGTTGGGGGCGATGGCGGCCTATGCGCTGGTGCGGTTTCCGTTCCGGGTGCGGCTGTTGTCGGGGGTGGCGTTCGTGGTCGTCGCCATGGGCGGCTTTCTTCTGGGGCGCGACGTGATGGGCATCGCGCCCGCGAGCGCCTCGATCCTGGCGTTCTGCGTCGCGTTGGCCCTGTCGGTGTTCATCAACCGCTTTCCGTTGCCCGGCAAGGTGATGGGCAACGACGACATCGTCTTCTGGTTCGTCAGCCAGCGCCTGTTCCCGCCCATCGTCGTCGCCTTTGCGCTGTTCCTGCTCTATACCGAGATGGGCAAGCTGGGCTTCAAGATGACCGATACCTATCTGGGCCTGACGCTGGCCTATGTCGCCTTTTCGCTGCCGATTGTCGTCTGGCTGATGCGTGATTTCATCTCGGCGCTGCCGCTTGAGGTGGAAGAGGCGGCGATGGTCGACAACGTGCCGCACTGGCGGATCTTCTTCGGCATCGTGCTGCCGATGTGCCGGCCGGGTCTGATCGCGACCTTCGTGATCACGCTGGCCTTCACCTGGAATGAATTCCTGTTCGCGCTGTTCCTGACCAATTCCGAATGGCAGACCCTGCCGGTGCTGATTGCCGGGCAGAACAGCCAGCGGGGCGATGAATGGTGGGCGATTTCCGCCGCCGCGCTGGTGGCGATCATTCCGATGGTTGTCGTTGCCGCATTGCTGGGACGGCTGATGAAGTCCGGCCTGCTGAGTGGCGCGGTCAAGTAGTTTTTGCAACGGTCACCGAAAAACGGGGCCAATTTCTGGGAGGAATAACATGACCCTTAGGTTGAGAACGACGGTAGGTGCCGCGGCACTGTCCATCGCGGCGGGAACGGCGATGGCCTGTTCGCCCGACTATACGGGCGTCGAGATCACGGCCACCACGCAGACCGGCCCCTATATCGCGTCGGCGCTGTCGCTGGCGGCCGAAGGTTGGGCGGAAAAGACATGCGGCACGGTCAAGGTGGTCGAATTTCCGTGGTCCGAGCTGTATCCGAAGATCGTCACGACCCTGTCGGCGGGTGACAATTCGTTCGACCTGATCGCCTTCGCCCCCGCTTGGGCGCCGGACTTCACCCCGTTCCTGACCGAAATGCCCGCCAAGTATCAGGAGGGCGATGACTGGATGGACATCGCGCCCGTGTATCGCGAGGCACTGATGGTCTGGAACGACAAGGTGCTGTCGCAGACCATGGACGGCGACGTTCACACCTATACCTATCGCATCGACCTGTTCGAGGACGAGGCGAACAAGACCGCGTTCAAGGAGAAATACGGCCGCGATCTGGCCGTGCCCAAGACCTGGACGGAATACCTGGACATTGCTGAGTTCTTCCAGAACGAGGTTGACGGCGTCTATGGCACGGCCGAGGCGTTCCGCCGCGGCGGCCAGCAGTTCTGGTTCCTGTTCAGCCACGTCGCCGCCTATGCATCCCACCCCGACCTGCCGGGCGCGATGTTCTTCGATCCCGAAACCATGGACGCCCAGGTCAACAATCCGGCGTGGTTGCGCGGGCTCGAGGAATACATCCGCGCGTCCAAGCTGGCACCGCCCTCGGCGCTGAACTTCTCGTTCGGCGAGGTCAACGCCGCCTTCGCGGGTGGCCAGGTGGCGCAATCCATCGGCTGGGGCGACACCGGCGTGATCGCCGCCGACCCCGAGCAATCGACCGTTGCGGGCAATGTCGGGTCGGCCACGCTGCCCTCGTCGACCGAGGTCTACAACTACAAGACCGGCGAATGGGACACCTTCGACGAACCCGTCGACACCTCGTTCATGGCGTTCGGCGGCTGGCAGGCTGCGGTGCCGCAAAGCTCGGAAAACCAGGAAGCGGCCTGGGATTTCATCTCGTATCTGTCCAGCCCCGAAGTGTCGGGCCAGGCCACGGTGACGGGTGGGACAGGCGTGAACCCCTATCGGATCTCGCACACCACCAACAAGGAGCTGTGGTCCAAGCTGTTCTCCGAGCGTGAGGCCGACGAATACCTCGGCGCCCAGCGTGACGCCGTGACGGCCGACAACGTGGCGCTGGACATGCGTCTGCCGGGCTATTTCTCGTATACCGAGATCCTGGAGATCGAGCTGTCGCGTGCGCTGGCCGGCGAGGTGACCCCGCAAGAGGCGCTGGATACCGTGGCCGCAGGCTGGGACGATCTGACCGAACAGTTCGGTCGTGACACCCAACTGGCCGCCTATCGTGCGTCCATGGGCCTGCCCGCGAAGTAACGCATCATCTGACCATCGGCACTGCCCGCCCCGGCGGGCGGTGCCCCCCACACGTCTTCGCCCCGTCAAGAAGAGAGACCCGAATGGCAAACATTACCCTCAGCGGCGTCACGAAATCCTATGGATCGGTTGAGGTGATCCCGCCCATGGACCTCGAGATCGAAGAGGGTGAATTCGTCGTCCTGGTCGGCCCTTCGGGGTGCGGCAAGTCGACGACCCTGCGCATGATCGCGGGTCTGGAAACCCAGTCGGGCGGCAAGATGACCATCGGCAAGCGCGATGTCACCACCCTGCGCCCCGGTCTGCGCAACTGCGCCATGGTGTTCCAGTCCTACGCGCTCTATCCGCACATGAGCGTGCGCGACAACATCGGCTATGGCATGAAGGTGCGCGGCGTCCCCAAGGCCGAGGCCGCCAAGGCCATCGACGATGCGGCCCGTATCCTGAACCTGACCGAATACCTCGATCGCAAGCCCGGCGCGCTGTCGGGCGGTCAGCGTCAGCGCGTGGCCATCGGGCGTGCCATCGTGCGTGACCCCGACGTGTTCCTGTTCGACGAGCCGTTGTCGAACCTCGATGCCAAGCTCAGGGTCGAGATGCGAGTCGAGATCAAGCAGTTGCACCGCCGTCTGAAGACCACGATGGTCTATGTCACCCACGATCAGGTCGAGGCGATGACCATGGCCGACCGTGTCGTCGTGCTGCGCGCGGGGGTGGTCGAACAGGCCGCCGATCCGATCACGCTCTATGAACGGCCCGCCAACCTGTTCGTCGCCGGTTTCATCGGTGCGCCCAGCATGAACATGCTGGAAGGACGGCTGGAACAGGTCGGTGATGAGCTGTTCTTCCGCGGCCCCGCCGGTGCCGATTTCGCCATTCCCGCCGATCGCGTCGATGTGCTGAGGCCTCACGCGGGCGAGGCGTGCGTCATGGGCATCCGTCCCGAACATACCCACGACCGGGGTGGATCGGGTGCCTCTGTCGAAATCGAGGTGCTGGATATCGAACCGCTGGGCCCCCACACCCTTTTGATCGGGCAGGCGGGCGATGCCAAGTTCACCGGCCAGGTGGCCGCGGGCACCCGCGCCGAACCGGGCGAGCGGCGCCAGATCCATTTCGATCTGGACAAGTTGCATTTCTTCCGCGCGTCCGACGGGCGTGCCATCCGCTGAAACAGGAGCAGACATGACCGACACCCCGAACGCCGCCGCCCTTGTGGTTCTGGAAGCCTTCGAACACGTCCATCCCGACCGCTGCGCCGAATACGAGGCCGCGGGCGTCGAGATCGACAGGAAATGCAAGGAAACCGAGCCGAAGATGCTGGTGCATGCCCTGACCCGGGTCGCCGAAACGCCCCAAGCCGTGACCTATCGCTGGCTTGAGATCTTCGACGGGGCCGAGGCGGTGGAAAACCATTTCGCCAACCCGGTGGTCAAGGACCATATCGCCAAGCTGAACGATGGCCTTCTGGTCGCGCCGACCGATATCGTGCTTTACACGGGATGGTCGGACGCGGAAAAAGACCACTGGAACCAGCGGTTGGGCGGCAACATCGCCTTTGCGCCGGTGCGCGCCGGATTTTACCTTACCCGCTGAACGGGCGCCCACGGCTACGGGCGGCGGGTCGTGCAACCCGCCGCCGGTGTGCCGCCCGATCCGCAAGGGCAGACCGTTGGCCGAAGGCGTGGCCTCGGGGTCGCGTCAGGCCGCGATCATCTGCGGCTCGTATCCCGCGGTCCGGATCACGTCCGCGATCTGTTCGGGCGGCAATCCGCTTTCGACGGTCACGGTCCGCGACGACAGCTCGCAGGTCACCGTGGCGTTGGCATCGGCCGCTGTCACGGCCTTCTCGATCGTGCCGGTGCAGTGACCGCAGCTCATTTCCGGGACGTTGAATTTCATCACTCTGCTCCTTGTGTGTGACTCCAGTGGCGACATGGGCCTTCCAGTTGCTGGAGGGTCAAGAAGTTCCGTGCGCGCCCCGGCGAAAATCCGGTGGGAGGACCCCTTGACCTTCCAGTAGCTGGAAGCACTATTTGATGCGGGACATTCCCAAGCCCGGAGCCCCGCCATGCCCGCACGATCCATGAACCTTGCCGTCGATGGCATGTCCTGCGCCTCGTGTGTGGGGCGTGTCGAGCGGGGGCTTGGCGCGGTGCCCGGTGTCTCGGACGTTTCGGTGAACCTCGCCTCCGAGACGGCGCATTTCACGGTCGAATCGCCCGCCGGCATTGCCGACGCGGCGCAGGCCCTCGACGATCTCGGATATCCCGCACGGCGGGCGAGCGTGACGCTGGAGATCGAGTCCATGTCCTGCGCATCCTGCGTCGGGCGGGTGGACAAGGCGCTGGCGCAGGTGCCGGGGGTCATCGACGTCAACGTGAACCTTGCGGCGGAAACGGCGACGGTGACCTATTTCGAAGGGGCTGTCGACATCGCCACCCTGATCCGTGCGGCCACCGACGCCGGCTATCCCGCGACCCGCGCCGACGCGGGGGCGTCGCAGGATCGCGCCGCGCGCAAGGCGGACGAGGCGCGCGACCTGTCGCGCCGGGTGGCGATTGCCACGGCGCTGGCCCTGCCGGTGTTCCTGTTGGAAATGGGCGGTCACATGATCCCCGCCGTGCACATGGCGATCGAGAACACCATCGGGCGGCAGGCAAGCTGGCTGATCCAGTTCGCGCTGACCACCGCCGTCCTGATCGGGCCGGGGCGGCAGTTCTATCTCAAGGGGTTCCCGGCGCTGTTTCGCGGTGCGCCCGACATGAACAGCCTCGTGGCGGTCGGAACCGGCGCCGCTTACCTTTATTCGCTGGTCGCCACCTTCCTGCCCGGTCTGCTGCCCGACGCCGTGCGCGCGGTGTATTACGAGGCGGCGGCGGTGATCGTCGTGCTGATCCTGATCGGTCGCTGGCTCGAGGCGCGGGCCAAGGGCCGCACCGGGGCCGCGATCCAGAAACTGTTGGGGTTACAGGCGCGCACGGCCCGGGTCCTGCGGGATGGTGAAACGGTTGAGGTCGATATCGACAGCCTGAACACAGGTGATCTGATCCTTGTGCGTCCCGGCGAACGCATCGCCGTCGACGGTAAGGTGACCGAGGGCGAAAGCCACGTCGACGAAAGCATGATCTCGGGCGAACCGGTGCCGGTGACCAAGGGGGCAGGGGCCGAGGTGACGGGCGGCACGGTGAACGGCGCGGGCAGCCTGACCTATCGCGCGACCCGTGTGGGCGCCGATACCACGCTGGCCCAGATCATCCGCATGGTCGAACAGGCCCAGGGTGCGAAACTGCCGATCCAGGGGTTGGTCGACCGCATCACCCTGTGGTTCGTGCCCGCCGTCATGGCAATCGCCGCGCTGACGGTGGCGGTCTGGCTGGTGGTCGGTCCCGATCCGACGCTGACCTATGCGCTGGTGGCCGGTGTTTCGGTGTTGATCATCGCCTGCCCCTGCGCCATGGGTCTGGCCACACCGACCTCGATCATGGTGGGCACCGGGCGGGCCGCCGGGATGGGCGTGCTGTTTCGCAAGGGCGACGCGTTGCAGGGCTTGGGCGCGGTGCAGGTCGTGGCGCTGGACAAGACCGGCACGGTGACCGAAGGGCGGCCCGAACTGACCGACCTGGTTCTGGCCGACGGGTTTTCGCGCCCCGAGGTTCTGGGGCTTGTGGCGGCGGTCGAGGACCGCTCGGAACATCCCATCGCCGACGCGGTGGTGCGCGGTGCGCGCGCCGAGGGCGTGAGCCTGCCTGACGTCGAAGGCTTCACCTCGATCACCGGCTACGGCGTGCGCGCGACGGTTGCGGGGCGCGACGTTCTGGTGGGCGCCGACCGGTTGATGGCGCGCGAAGGCATCGACACCGGCGCGCTGGCGCAGGTCGAAACCGATCTGGCGAAGAAGGGGCGCACGGCGCTGTTCGCCGCCATCGACGGACGCATCGCCGCTGTGATCGGTGTGGCCGATCCGGTGAAACCGGCCAGCAAGGCGGCCATCGCGGCGCTGCATGACCAAGGTCTGACCGTGGCGATGATCACCGGCGACAAACGCGAAACCGCCGCCGCCATCGCCGCCGAGATCGGCATCGACCACGTGATCGCCGGGGTGCTGCCCGATGGCAAGGTCGCGGCGCTGGACGATCTGCGCAAATACGGCAAGGTGGCCTTTGTCGGCGACGGGATCAACGATGCGCCTGCGCTGGCCCATGCGGATGTCGGGATCGCCATCGGCACCGGCACGGACGTTGCCATCGAATCCGCCGACGTGGTGTTGATGTCGGGCGACCTGCGGGGGGTGGTCAATGCGCTGACCGTATCGCGCGCGACCATGCGCAACATCAAGCAGAACCTCGGCTGGGCGTTCGGCTATAACGTGGCGCTGATCCCGGTGGCGGCGGGGGTGCTGTATCCGGTGTTCGGTGTGCTGCTGTCGCCGGTTCTGGCGGCGGGGGCGATGGCGCTGTCGTCGGTCTTCGTGCTCAGCAATGCGCTGCGCCTGCGCCGGATCGCGCCCGCCATGGACGAGGGGGCGACACCGCGCCCCGCCGCGCCGCACCCCCGCGCGGCACCGGCAGAACAGGGAGCCTGAGATGAACATCGGTGAGGTGTCGCAACGTACCGGCCTGCCGGCCAAGACGATCCGATATTACGAGGATATCGACCTTGTCACGCCGCAGCGCGCCGAAAACGGCTATCGCGCGTTCCGCGAAAGCGATCTGCACAAGCTGACGTTCCTCGGGCGCGCCCGCGCGCTGGGCTTCACGATCGAGGATTGCCGGACGCTTTTGGCCCTCTACGAGGACTCCGAGCGTGAAAGCGCGCAGGTCAAGGCGCTGGCCCAGGAACACCTGCACGCCATCGACGACAAGATCGCGCAACTGCAATCGATGCGCGCGACCCTGGCCCACCTGGTGCATGCCTGCCACGGCGACGACCGGCCCGATTGTCCGATCCTCGGCGATCTGGCAAAGGGCGCGCTGCGCTGAGACCGGCGGCGCGAAAAACCTCGGAACCCTCCAGCGCTGGAACTTCGTTTTCCTTCAAATCAATGCGCTGGAGGAGAGAATGGGATACGGACGCTTTTTCGCGATGATCGCGACATCGACCGTGGTGATGTTCGGTCTGATGTATCTGAACACCTATCTGATCGGGCATGTGTTCTGGTCCGAAACGCGGGCCTACATGGCGGTGCTGATGGGGGCGACGATGGCCATCATCATGCTGGCCTTCATGCTGTCGATGTATTCGAACAAGACGGTGAACGCCGCGATCTTCGCGGGTGCGGTCATTGCCTTTGGCGGCTCGCTCTGGCTGGTGCGCAGCCAGGTCACCGTCGCCGACACCAGCTATATGCGCGCGATGATCCCGCATCATTCGATCGCGATCATGACCTCGACCCGCGCCAACCTGTCGGACCCCCGGGTGCGCAAGCTGGCCGACGAGATCATTTATGCCCAGGACAAGGAAATCGCCGAGATGCGGTATCTGATTGCCGATATCGAAGCGGGCGGTGATGCGGCCCTGGTCGAACCCGACAGGACGCGTCAGGTTGTCAGCATCGCCGAGGCGCTTGGCTCGGCCAATGTGGCCACGGTGGATCCGGGGTTCCTGAGCGCCGAGGACATCGCGATGGTGTTCCCGCAAGGCGCCAGCTGCACCTTTGATTACACCACTGAATCCAAGCCGGCGCTGGCCGTCGGGACGGTGAACGGTGTGACCACCGGCCTGGTGAAGATCAGCGGCGATTTGGTGCGCCTTGCGTCCGACGGGCCGGTCAATGCGCCCGCGGTTCTGGGGGCTGACGGAATCGGGGTGCAGATCGCATCGCCCGACGATGTGGGTTTCACAGAAACGGCCGAGCCGCAGGAAGCCGACATGATCGTGACGCTGGATGCGGGCCTGAAGGCCGGGTTCCGCGGCTGGTATGATTGTGCAGGCTGAGACAGGAAGGGAACACGCGATGCCCGACGACAGCAAGAAAACGGCCGAACTTTATCGGATGGTGATGCCCGATCACATCTGCCCCTTCGGCCTGAAATCAAGGGATCTGCTGAAGCGGCAGGGATACGACGTCGATGACACCCCCCTGACCACGCGCGAGGAAACCGACGCCTTCATGGCCAAGCACGGTGTCGACACAACGCCGCAGACCTTCATCGGTGGTGTGCGCATCGGCGGTTATGACGCGCTGCGCGAATACTTCGGCAAGCCCGTGCCGGACGAGGACGAGACCAGCTATCGCCCGATCATCGCGATCTTTTCGGTCGCGGCACTTCTGGCACTGGCGCTGAGCTGGTACAGCTTCGGAACGCTGATCTCGCTGCGCACGGTCGAGTGGTTCTTCGCCCTGTCGATGTGCCTTCTTGCGGTGCAGAAGTTGCAGGATGTCGAAAGCTTTTCGACCATGTTCCTGAACTATGATCTTCTGGCCCAAAGATGGGTGCCATACGGCAAGATCTATCCGTTCGGCGAGGCGCTGGCCGGGATATTGATGGTGGGTCGCATCTTGCCATGGGTGTCGGGCCCGGTGGCCCTGTTCATCGGCACGGTCGGGGCATTTTCGGTGTTCAAGGCGGTCTATATCGACAAGAGGGAGCTGAAATGCGCCTGTGCCGGCGGGTCTTCGAATGTCCCGTTGGGGTTCGTGTCGCTGACCGAAAACCTGGTGATGATGGGCATGGGCATCTGGGTGTTGGCGCGCGCGTTCAGCGGCACGTGACACTTGGCGGCCGGGTGGATGCGGCCGGGCGGTGGTCCTTTCGGATCACCGCCGGTCCGCCATCCGTGCAGGGCCCGGCGCCCGTTCAGGCATCATGGGTCGGGGTGGCCGCGTCTTGTTCGACCCGGATAACGGTCAGCATCCGACGCTGCTGTGCCCGCGTGTCCCAATGGAACGCCGCTCCTTCCGCCAGGCCAAGAAGGGCAACACCGATCGGCGTGAGAAGCGACACGCGCTGGCGGGCGATGTCAGCGTCTTCCGGATAGGTCAGTGTCACGGTCTTTTCCAGGCCGGTGCTTTCGTCGCGATAGGTCACGGCGCTGCCGATCGACACGACGTTCGCCGGCATCTTGGCGGACGGTACGATCCGGGCGCGCCCGATCTCATCCAGCAGGCGATCGGCCAGGGCCGGATTGCGCTGCATCGCGCCCTCGGCGAGGGCTTCGATATGGGCGAGGTGATCGGCATCGATGACGATCCTCGGCGCCCGTTTGCCGGGTCGTTTCGCGCTCGGCGTAATATCTGTTATCATTTGGTAATCTCCTGATGTGTTGAAGTGGACTGCCGGGGGCTTGCACAAGGTGCGCAGCCGCATGCCGTGGGGGCGATCAGGCCGGGCGCGGGCCGGCGTTCTCGATCGCCAGCACCTTCAGCGATGTGGTCGTGCCGTCTTCGCAAGCCGAGGTGGCCCGTTCACCGACATGCATCCCGATCAACGTGGCACCCAATATGGAAGACACCGCGATCACGCCGATGTCCGATCCGGTTCTGGCCCCATCGACCAGCAGACCGGTCCGCACCGCACCTGAACCGATGGAATAAACCACGCGGCATCCCGGACTGACCACCGTCGCATCGCGCGGTTCGTTCCCCGGTGCGACCTTGGCAAAGAACCGCGGCTGTTGGCGGGTCTTGCTGTGCCGATGGTCCGTGTGCGACCCCGTCACCGATCGCCGTGCGGGCGTCAGGGGACCAAGGGCGTCGGACAGGAGTTTGTTGTGAATGCCGGTCATTGCTTCTCCTCGGACGACAAGGTCGTCACATGTTCATGTCAGGATGGTGAGGAGACCCCGGGGAGTTGTCGAGACGCAGACGCGTCTACACCACCCGGGGATACGGGCGGTTCAGCAGGATGAATCGAAAATGATCTGCATGTACCAACATGATTGAAAGGTAGGCACCGCAGGGCCGTTCGTCAATCGTTCGATGCGACACCGATGATCGGGCGGGCGGAACCATGGATCGATCGGCGCTTTCGCGCTCAGCGTTGACGCCGGCGGGCGCGTCGGACTTGAAAGGTCAGGGCGCGATGGCCATATCAGAACCATGAGGATGTTCAGCTTTCATAAGAGGTTCCTGCTTAACGCAGGAAAGCTACTGAACCGCCGGTAACCCCGGGCGGACGGGCCTTGGGCCTGTGTCCGGTCCTGGGGTTTTTCCTGATCTCTCAACGTTCAATCACATTCGCGACGGCCGGTGCCGTTCGGAAAAGACGTCGTGTGCAAACGCGGTGTGTTTTCCGGCGATGCGGATGTGATGGCTTCAGCAGTGTCCGATATGGAGAATGATATGCACACCAACATGGCACCCTATAACCCCGCTTACGGCGCATCCCGCGACACGATGGTATCCGATGGCCGGACCCAGGCCGGCGGCGCCCTCCGCCGTTGGGCGGCCGCGCTGGCCCGCAATTGGCATCGACGCAGGATGGTCGCGACGCTGCGGTCGCTGGACGACGCGACGCTGCGCGACATCGGCATTTATCGCGGCGATATTCTGAACGTGGTCTACGGGTTCGATGATCGCGAACTGGGGATGACCCCGTTCGCCTCGGCCCCCGCCCCGGAACGGACCGCGCCGGATGCCTCGTTCCGGCCGGCCTGACCGACGCGTCTTCGGATCGGCGCGCCCCGACCTTGTGGGCGCGCGTGACGGCGATCTTGGCACCGGGGTGCGAAGACGGTGCCTTGGCCCGCCTTCGGATGCGTGTATGATCAACGCATGATCGCAAGGGGAACACCGTGACGAAGACCCGCATCCTTGCCGCGGTGGCCGACTTGCCAAAAGACGATGCCGTGCTGGCCCGCGCGCTGGAAATCGCCGCGGCACGGGATGCGACGCTGACGATCGTGCATGTTCTGGAATGCGAAGCGACCCCCGCGGGGCAGGCGGGGCAGGCGACGCGGGATGCAATCGGTGCCGCACTGGACCGGCTGGGCAGGGGGCGCGTGATCTGTGATATCCGGATCGAAGCGGGATCGGCCCCGGCGTGTCTGATCGACCTCTGCGATACGCTGGCGCCCGACCTGGTGGTGATGCGGGCGCACCAGCGAAAGGGGATCGCCGAGAAAATCCTCGGTTCGACCACCGACCGGGTGATTGCGGCGATCCGACAGTCGGTCCTGATCGTGAAGCGTGCGCCCGGGTTGCCCTATGGTGTCGTTCTGGTCGCAACCGACGGCACCGACGATCCCGAGGGCAGCTTGGCTTGCGTGGCCCACATCCTGCCCGATGCCGCGTTGCATCTGGTCCAGGTCGTTCGGATCGTCCCGCAGCAGGAAGAGGCGATGCTGCGCACGGGAACGGATCAGGCCGGCCTGCGGGCCCAGCGCAACGCGCTGGCCCGCGCAGCGAACCAGCAACTGTCGACGGTGGCATCGCGTTTTGGCCGAAAGCTCGCGACTCACGTGTTGCGCGGCGATCCGGCGGCGGCGCTGATCCGGGCGTCGCGCCTTGCCAAGGTAGACCTCATCGCCGCCGGGCCCGGCCACACCAGCCTGATCCGGCGCGCCTTCGTCGGCAGCGTGACCCGGCGCCTTGTGCAGGATGCCGCCTGCGACATCCTGATCACCCGTCCGAACGGATGACGCGCCTGCCGACAGCACCGATGCGCGGTCAGCCCGTCACAGGCTGAGGATCGCCGAGGCGATCGAGAAATAGATCAGAACACCCACGCCGTCCGATATCGTCGTCACCAACGGGCCGCTGGCCGTCGCCGGATCGAACCTGAGCCGGCTCAGCAGGAACGGCAGCGACATGCCGACCAGACTGCCGATGATGACGACGACGAACATCGTCAGCCCGACCGTCATGGCAACGTCAATGCCGCCCCGCCATGCGCCAAGGGGGAACACCACCGCGGCCATCGTGGCGCCCAGTGCGGCGGCGATGGCAAGTTCGCGCACGATCAGGTCGCGCCAATCCTTCAGCGCCACATCCCCCGTGGCAAGCGCGCGCACCATCAGCGTGGCCGATTGCGACCCGGCGTTGCCGCTGCTGTCGATCAGAAGCGGCAGGAAAAACACCAGCGAGACATAGGCAAGGATCATGTCCTCGAAATAGGCGATGCCCGCCCCCGAAAACAGGTTGCCGAACACCAGCAATGCCAGCCACACGATGCGTTTCGAATACAGCATGCCGATGCCGGCTTCTCGCAGGCTCTGCTTGAAGGGCAGGACGGTCGAGATCTTCTGGAAGTCCTCGGTCGCCTCCGCCTGCATCACGTCGGCGGCGTCGTCATGGGTGACGATGCCCACCAGCCGGCCCTCGGCGTCGAGAACCGGGATCGCAAGCAGATCGTAGCGCGCGATCATCTTGCCCACGTCCTCCTGATCGGTGTCGAGCATGACAGACACCGGCGTCGGTTCCATCAGATCCCGGATCGGCGTGTCCTTCGCGGCCAGGATCAGCGCGTGCAGCCGGACCGATCCGGTCAGCCGGTGATCGCCATCGACGACGTAGGAGCGATAGATCGTCTCGGTGCCCGGCGCCTGTTCGCGCAGCGCCGCGATGGCATCTTCCGCGGTCATGTCGATGGCAAGCGTGGCGTAATCCGACGTCATGATCGCGCCGGCACATTCGTCGGCGTGGTCCGACAGGCGGCGGATGTCGTCGCGGTCTTCGGGCGTCAGATCCTGGGCCAGCCGATCCTGCTGCGCCTCTGAAAGCTGGTTGAAGAAATCCACGCGGTCGTCCGCATCCATGGCGGCGACGATGCGCGCCAGATCGCGGCGCGGCACGTGGTGAACCAGATCGACCTGAAGCGGCATCGCCAGATTGCCGAACACCGCGGCTTGCCGCGCGGGTTCGACCCGATCCAGGTGGTTCCACACCTGCTCTGCCGATAACTGGCCCAGCCACGACGCCACATCGATGACATGGGCATGCGCGATGAAGGCGCGGACTTCGCCGGGGCTGGCATTGGCCGGCTGGATGATCGGACCGGAAGTCACCTTGTCGTTCTCCTTTTTCGCGCGCCACTTGGCGTCTGACGCCCGTGGTCGCACGTCTGATATCACGTTTGGAAACGCCCGCCGGCAAACCGCGTGCCGACATTATAAAGTTTTTTTGAACCGATCACACAAAGGTGCGTTGTTCCCTGCAACAGGCCAACGCCAGACGCGGCGCAGGTCTGACAAGGGAAAGTCCGGGGCCGTCAGGTCGACGTTTTCCATGAACGCAACAACGACGTCGCGGGTTTTGCCCGGCAAGACACTGTCGTCGTAAGATGGAGGTATCACATGATGAACCGCAACAGAACCCGCAATCTTCTTCTCGGCACCGCGCTGACCCTGCCCTTGGGTGGCGTCGCCTTTGCCCAGGAAATCGTGATCGACGAAAGCCAGCTGGCCGGCAAGAGCACGGAATGCGTCGCCCTTGCAGAAGCCGCCGAGGGTGTCGACGCCTCGGCACTGACCGTATCCGCCGATGACGTTGTCATGGCGATCAACGAAGATGACGTCGAGCGCTGCGTGACACTGCGCCGCGAAGTCATGGTCGTCGAGACCGACCGCACCGAGCGCGAAGAAGTCACCGAAGAGGTCGAACTGTCACAGGACGCCACCATCGAAGGTCAGGCGCGCGTCACGGTGCCGGAACCGAACGTCGATGTGCAGGTTCCAGCCCCCAACGTCCGCGTGACCAGCCAGCAGCCGCAGGTGACCGTGTCGCAGGAGCCGGCCCAGATCGAGCTTGAGCAGGCGCAGCCGACCATCTCGGTCGAGATCCCCGAGATCATCGTGCGTGTCGATATTCCGGCCCCCAAGGTTTATGTGCTGAACTCCGAGATGCAGGTCAGCGTCAGCGCGGACGACCCCCAGGTCGAGGTCGAGCAGGGCGAACCACGGGTCAGCGTCACCCAAGCCGACCCGGAACTGGCCATCGATCTTGATGTCGATGCCGATGCCGAAGGCACCGATCAGGCTATGGCCCGTGAAACCGATGACGATGGCGTGAAATCCGTCGATGGTGATGTCGCGATTGCCGACGATCAACCGGTCGTGGAATACGTGCAGGCCGAAGGCGAGCCGGTGGTCGATCTGCGCACCAGCGATCCGACCGTTTCGTTCGACAGCGTCGAGCCGAACGTGACCGTCATGATGGCCGAGCGTCCGACGATCGAAGTCAACCAGTCCGGTGAGCCGAGCGTCACGATCGAAACCGTCGAGGAACGTGAACAGCGCCGTCAGCGCCGCGCCGAGGAAGCCGAGCGCATGCAGGCCAACGCACCCGCAGCCGAGGAAGCGCCGCGCACCACTGCGGAGGCGCCCCAGACCGAAGGCGTGCTGACGACGGAAGAGGTGGCGACCGATGAGGTTGCGACCGATGAGGTTGCGACCGACCAGGTCGAAAACGAGTCGATCGTTGGCGATCAGGCTGCGACTTCGACCGCCGGCAATGGCATGACCATGACCGTAGCCGACCTGAGAAACATGGACGTCGTGACGGCGGACGGTGAAGATCTGGGCTCGCCCTCGGCCTTCATCCGCATCAATGGCGAACCGCATGTGGTTCTGGCCAGCGGTGGTTTCCTGGGCATCGGTGAAAAGGAAGTGCCTGTCGCCATGTCGCGTGTCACGGTCCAGAACGACCAGCTGATCCTGGACGCGATGACCGAGCAGGACATCGAAGCGGCCAACGACTTCGAGTTCGACCGCAACGTCGTGTTGGATGATGAAGAGCAGATCACACTGATCGGCAACTGATCGCGCGTTACGCCGCATTTCGATCTGATCACGACCTGGCCCCCACCGTCCGATACGACGGTGGGGGCCAGATGTGTGGCGTGTCCTGTTTTTCGGTGATTGACGGATCGGTCCCTGCCCGGTGAGTCCGCTGACGCCGGCACCGGGACGGCCGCCGCCAGCAGTCGCGTGAAAGAACCGGTGTCGCTGCTGCGCGACAACTTCCTGCAATGATCGCGTCGCGGCCGTGACCGATGCGATCGCCCGCCACCGCCGGCTTGGCCCGCGTTATCTTGCGTCGATCATCATCGGCCCCGCAAGGATCAGCGCAACAAGGTCGGTCTGGCGGTTGGTGCCAGTTTTCTGGAACAGGTTGCGCATGTGAAAGGCGATGGTGGTTTGCGAGATGCCAAGGTCGCGTGCCACGTCGGCCGGGCGTGCGCCCCCCGCAAGGGCGGCGGCAACGCGGGTTTCTGTCGGCGTCAGGCCGAACAGGTCCGCCAACAAGGGTTCCGACACCCGCCTGTTGTGGGCGGGCGGCGACAGGAAAACGGCAACGCGGGGCGGCACCGCGGGATTGTCGGGCGGGCGTGGCAAGGCACACACAAGGGCCGAAACGCTCAGCGTGTCGGTTGCGCGCTGCAACGTCACACCGATCACCCGTTCCGCGCCCGTTGCCGCCGCCGCAGCCGCGTCGGCCACCGCACGCCGCAGCGCGCGATCACAGGTCGGCTCGGAGGCCGAGATGGTGTTGCGGTGCCAGGCGATGAACTGGCCCTCGGCGGCCATGGCGCGCGCCGCGCGATTGGCGTGCAGCAGGCACAGGCGATCGTCCAGCAGCACGACACCCAGCGCGATCAGATCCAGCGCCTGCGCGGCCCCGCCATCGGACAGATTGGTCAGGGCGTGGCGCAGATCGCGGATTTCGCCACCGTGATGCTGGCGGATCCGGTCGACCTGACGCAGGCGCGCGGCAACGGTGGCCAGCATCAGGTCGTAATCCACCGGTTTCACAAGGTAATCGTCGGCGCCCATCAGCTTGCCTTCGACCACATGGCGCGGCTCGGACAGCGCGGTGAGAAAGACGAAAGGCGTGGTGGCAAGATCGGGGCGCTTGTCGCGCAGGGTCTGCAACAGGCCATAGCCGTCGAGCCCCGGCATCGTGATGTCGCAAAGCACCATGTCGGGCGTTATTCCCGCCAGCAGGTTCAGTGCCTGACGACCGTCCGCGGCAACCGCCGTGCGATACCCGGCTTCGTGCAATTCATCGGCGATGTCGGTCCGCAGCGCCGATTCGTCCTCGACCACCAGGATCAGGGGGGCTTCAGCAGGGGTCATGGCGTCGCCTCCGTGGGGCGCGGCAGCGACAGGCGGAAGGTCGTGGTGCCGTCGCCCGTCAAGAGCGCGATGTCGCCGCCCTGCATCCGCGCAAGGGTGCGGCCGATGAACAGGCCGACGCCGGTGCCGGGTTTGCCGACGCTGTTGGTGCCGCGAACGTTGCGCTCGAAGATGCGCGCGCGTTCGGCGTCGGCAATGCCCGGTCCGATATTGCTGATGTCGCAACGCAGGGTGTCGCCGTGGTCGCTCAGGGCCACCGTGATCGGCGATCCCGGCGCGCCGTAGGTCACGGCGTTGGCCACAAGGTTTTTCAGCACCTGTTCGGCATGTGCCGGATCGCAGAGCGCGACCGTGTCGCCGCTGGTCGTGATTTCGATTTGGGCATCGGGTGCGGCGGCGCGCTGTTGTTCGCGGATATCGTGCAGCATGGCGGCCAGATCGCATCTTTCGCGGCGGGCGTCCATTTGCCCGGTCTCGATCCGGGCCGCGTCCAGCGTGCTGTCCACCAGCCGTGTCAGCCCGGCGATGGCGTCCCGGGCGCGGGCGGCGCGTTCGCCCACCTCGCGTGTGTCGGCACGGCCGGCGCGCCGGATCAGCCGTTGCAGCGCCGAATCCGCCACCGCCAGCGGCGTGCGGAACTGGTGCGAGATCATCGCGGCGAAGTTGCGATAGAGATCGGCGGCCGAGCGTTCGCGGCGCAGCGCATCGTCCAGTTTCCGGGTGCGTTCCGCCACCAGCTGTTCCAGCCGCGCGCGGTTTTCCGCGTCCTTGCGTTCGGCGGCGTGGCGGTCGCTTGCGTCATGCATGAAAGCGATGGCGCCCACGATGCCGGTTTCATCGCGCATCGGGAAAAGCCGCAGATCGACGTGCAGCGGTGTGTCGTCCTGGTTGCGGAACAGCGGCTGAAGCCGGAACCGGGCGTTTTCGCCTGCCAGCGCGCGGGCGATTCCGTCGCGAATGGCGGTGACGGCGAAGAACCCCGAAACCTCGTTAAGGGGGCGGCCCACCGCGTGTTCGGCCGGTCGCCCGACCATGTCGGCCATGGCGCCGTTCCAAAGGGTGCAGCGTCCGGTCCGGTCCACCGCCGCGATGCCTTCGCCGCTTGAGGCAATCAGAAGCCCCGAGAAGTCGCGGGCCTGGCGCAGCATCCGGTTGCGGTGCCGCGAATCGCGCAGGGCCACCACCAGTGTCGCCGCCAGGACACCGCCCGCGGCGAGGATCCCGATCAGTGCGACGATGGTCGTCTGCAATTCGGCGCGATACGTCCCCAGTCGCGCGCCAAGGTCATCCCATTCCGCGATCATCGTCTTGTTGGCGGCCCGCGCGAAAAAGGGAGGGAAGGGGGCTAGTGCCGCGCGCAATTCGGCCAGCCGGCCGTCGCCCGGATCCTCCACCATCGGTGCGATCTCGGCCAATGTGTCGGTCAGCCGGTCCAGCTCCTTGCCCAGCCCGATGCGTTCGACGAAACGGCGCTGGGGACCGGCGTTCAGCAGCGCGACGCGGCTGCGCAGGATATCAAGGCGCAGGGCGATCTCTGCCGGCTCCGCCTCGCCAAGTTCGGCGCGCAGTGTCGTTTCGGTCACGCGCCGCGCGGCCGACGCGGCCTGGTGCATGACCCACAGCATGTTCTGTTCGGCATCGACCCGCATGTCGGATTCGACCCGCGTCATCCGCACCAGCGAAAACGCCAGCAACCCCGCGAAGATCACCACGGCAAGAAACGGCAGCACAAGCCGGATGGCGGGGCGGGGCAGGCGTGTCATCGGATATCAAGCCGCGCAAGCTGCCAGACCCACCGATAATCATAGCGGATATCCTGAAGGGCGGTGTGATCGTCCCGTGGATAGACGATCCAAAGCGGCCCCTTGTCGGCCCGGTCAAGCGGCGTTCCATCCATGGCATAGGCGACGATCACATCGTAGTCGCGGAAATCGGCGACCGGAATGTCCACCGCGTAATCGTTCAGCGCCGTGGCCGTGACGGTGTCTCCGTCCGCCTCGACCCCCGCCAGCAGATCGCGCATCAGAACGCCGGTGAACCGATGGATGCCGTCGGTCACCACCGTCGAGGTCTCGAGGGTGACACGGGGCAGATCGTGCAGGTCATCAAGATCGAACGCCACGGCGCCGCCTGTGACGTTCCCGGTGATCCGCAGGATCGCGTCGCCGTCACCGGCCGCGCCATGGGGCGCCGTCAGAAGGATCACGGCCAGCCCTGCTGCCCATCTGTTCCGCATGTCGGGTTCTCCTGATTGAGTCCGGGATGCCCGGCCCGGCTTACCTAAGCAGCAAACACCCCGGCTTTCAAATATCCGCCCGACCCCCTGCAAACGAACGGGGCGCGGGGGCGCGTTCCGTGCGAAGGAAGGGCCGGACTACCAAGCCGGAGCCGAGGATGCGCCAGAGCCGACAGTTTCAAACCGCAAGGGTCGCGCTTGCCGGAGGGGTTGCGGTGCTGTTGTTTCTGTCCGGTTGCGGCACACCGGAATATCGTGCCGAACGCACGCAGTGCGAAGCGGCGTGGATGCTGAAGATCCCGCCGGTCTATCGCCGCGAACCGGTCACGAAATACCGCAGCGAACGCCGCCCGACCGGCGAGACGAAATGCGAGGCCACAGGCACCACCACCCTGTGCCAGCCCGTCTTCGAGACGGTCTCGGTTCCCTATACGGCGCTCGAGACGGTCGATATCCGCAAGGCCCAGCGAGATCCGCAGATCCGGGCCTGCGCGGCGCGGGCCTGTTCGGCGAAATACGGCAACAGCAAATGCGAGGCTTGATCATGGGCGTCGCTGCAGTTCGGGAACACCGAAATTTCAGAAAGTGATTTGCAATGTGGGATTTCAGCATCGGCGGTGCGCTGGGGATGATGGGGCGAACGCTTCCATTCATTCTCATGCGCATCGCCGTTTATTTCGGCATCACCCTGGGTTACATCCTGATCACCGGCGTGGGCGCCGGTGTCGGCTGGGGCATCGGTGGCTTCGGTGACGCCGATTTCCGTGCAACCACCACCATGTGGGGCGGGTTCGCGGGGTTCGGCATTTTCGGTGTCTTCATGTACTGGGCGCGCGAATACATCCTTTATATCGTCAAGGCCGGCCACATTGCTGTGCTGGTCGAACTGATCGACGGCAAACCGATGCCCCAGGGGCGCGGACAGATCAGCCATGCCACGACGGTGGTCAAACAGCGTTTACCCCAGGCCAGCGTCCTGTTCGTGATGGATCAGCTGATCCGCGGCGTGATCCGGGCCATTTCCGGTTTAGTGCGCGGAATCCTGACGGTGCTGCCGATTCCGGGGGCACAGCCCCTGGCCGGCGTCGTGTCGGCGTTTCTGCGCGTCGCCGTCGGCTTCGTGGACGAGGTGATCCTGGCCCATGCGATCCGCACCCGCTCGGACAACGCGTGGGGCGCGGCGCGCGAGGCGCTGGTGCTTTACGGCCAGAACTGGAAGGTCATGCTGAAGAACGCGGCGTGGCTGGCGATCATCGTCTATGGCATCGGCTTTCTGGTGTTTCTGGTCATGCTCCCCCCCGCGGCGCTGGTGGTCTATCTGATGCCGGGGGCCTGGGCGGCGGGCGGCGTCGTCTTCGCGCTGCTGTTCGCCTGGAGCGTCAAGGCCGCGTTGCTCGAACCCTTCGCCATTGCCTGCATGATGCAGGTCTTCTTTTCCACCATCGAAGGCCAGCGGCCCAACCCCGAATGGGATGCGCGGCTCGAGCAGATGTCGGGCAAGTTCCGCAAGCTGAAGGACCGCGCGCTGGGCGACGGCGCCGCGCCGCACCCCGGGGCCCAGGCGCCACGCCCCGCCTGAGCAGGGCCACATGAGACCGGCGCGCCCCGTCTCGGCGCGCACACCATGAGACGATGTCACGCGGCGCGCGTGCCGGAACCGACATGAAAGGACGACGGACATGAGGATGATCACATCGGGATTGACGGCTCTGGGCACACTTGCACTGGCCGCAGGTCTGGCCGGCACCGCGCCGGCCCGCGCCGCCGAGGACGTGGTGATCGTCTATGATGCGTCCGGGTCCATGTGGGGCCAGATCGATGGCACCTCCAAGATCGAAATCGCCCGCGACGTCATGGCCGACCTGGCCGACGGCTGGGACAGCGGGACCAACCTGGGGCTGGTGGCCTATGGTCACCGCCGGCAGGGCGATTGCACGGATATCGAAACGCTGGTTGCCCCCGGGCAGCTGGACAAGGCCGGGTTCATCGGCACCGTCAACGCGATCAAGCCGGTCGGAAAGACGCCGATCTCGGCTGCCGTCCAGCACGCCGCCGACCTGCTGTCCTATCGCGATACGCCGGCCACGGTGGTGCTGATCTCGGACGGGGTCGAGACCTGCAATGCCGATCCCTGTGCCTTGTCGGCGCAGCTTGCCAAGCAGGGGATCGGGTTCACCGTCCATGTCGTCGGCTTCGATCTGAAGGATGACGCCCACGCCAGCCTGTCCTGCATCGCCGAAAACACCGGCGGCGTCTTCGTGCCCGCCGGCAACGCGGACGAGTTGCACGCGGCCCTGGAGCAGGTGCAGACAGCCATGGTGACGGAACCCGAGCCGGAGCCGGAGCCCGAACTGCCCCAGGTCACGCTGAGCGCCCCCGCCGAGGTCGTCACCGGCGCCGCGTTCGATTTCGGCTGGGACGGCACGATCAACGCCCAGGATTTCCTGACCATCGTCGCGGCCGACGCCGACGACAACAAGATCGGCGACCATGTGCGCGCCCGGGACAACACCACCGCCAGCCTGACCGCTCCCGGCACCCCCGGCCTTTACGAGCTGCGCTACGTGCTCGAGAACGGCCGCCGCACCCTTGCGCGCGCTGCCATCGAAGTGGTCGAGAGCGAGGTGACGGTCACCGCACCCGCCGAGGTCGTCACCGGCGCCGCGTTCGATTTCGGCTGGGACGGCACGATCAACGCCCAGGATTTCCTGACCATCGTCGCGGCCGACGCCGACGACAACAAGATCGGCGACCATGTGCGCGCCAGGGGCAACACGACCGGCAGCCTGACCGCCCCCGGCACCCCCGGTCTTTACGAGCTGCGCTACGTGCTCGAGAACGGCCGCCGCACGCTGGCCCGCGCCGTGATCGAGGTAGTCGAGAGCGAGGTGACGGTCACCGCTCCCGCCGAGGTCGTCACCGGCGCCGCGTTCGATTTCGGCTGGGACGGCACGATCAACGCCCAGGACTTCTTGACCATCGTCGCGGCCGATGCCGACGACAACAAGATCGGCGACCATGTGCGCGCCAGGGACACCACCACCGCCAGCCTGACCGCCCCCGGCACCCCCGGCCTTTACGAGCTGCGCTACGTGCTCGAGAACGGCCGCCGCACGCTGGCCCGCGCCGCGATCGAGGTGGTCGAGAGCGAGGTCGGAATCACCAGCCCCGGCACCGTGCGCGCGGGCGAGACGGTCGATGTCACGTGGTCGTCGACGATCAACAGCAGTGATTTCATCACCATCGTTCCGGCGGGGACGGACGAAAGCCGGATAGAAACCCATATCCGCGCGGGCGACGCCACCACGGGTCGCCTGACGGCACCCGACACGCCCGGTATCTATGAGATCCGCTATGTTCTAGAAAACGGACGCCGCACGCTGGCCAGTGCACCGCTCGAGGTGGTCGATGCGGACGCTCCGCTGGATCAGGGCGCCGCGCTGTCGGTGCCTGAGAGGGCTGCACCGGGCGCCACGATCACGGTGACCTGGACGGGCGGCAGCGACAGCGACGATCAGCGGTTGAGCATCGCACGCAAGGACCAGCCCGATTTCAGCTGGATATCGGTCCACAAGATCGGCGCGCAGACGTCGATGGAGCTGGCCCTGCCGGATGAGCCCGGCACCTACGAGGTCCGCTTTCTGGATATCACGGGGCGCGCAGTGCTTGGCCGTTCGGTGGTCGAGGTGGAATGATGCGATCCCTCATCGCCATGGCGGCTTGCCTCTGGGCGCTGGCGGCGCCCTCGGCACAGGCGGAAATCGATGGTCATGGGCCGGATGCCTGGCGGGTGACGGGTGTGGCGGGCGATGACGTGCTGAACATGCGGATGGGGCCGGGCACGAGATACCTGGTGATCGACAGCCTTGCGCCGACGGCCCGCGGGCTGGAACAGATCACCTGTGTGCCGCTGCTGACCCCGATGATCCGTCACAAGCTGACCGATGCCCAGCGCGCCGACCTGCCACAACGCTGGTGCCTGATGCGAACCTCCGATTTCCGCAAGGCCGGCTGGGTCGCACAACGTTTCATCACCGAAGATACCGGCGCAGGTGCCGATGTCATGCCCGCGGTCCGGACCATCGGCGATCCGCTGATCGATGGCGCCGCCTTCGTGGTGCGCGCACTCTATGTCACGGCGGCACGCTCGCACGGCCCCGCCGACCACCCGTTCACCCCCGCAAACGGGGGGCAGTACTTCGTTGCCGATATCGTGCCGCATCTGTCGGGGCACGGCGACGACGTGCTGTATGGCGCGCAGGACTTTCAGGGCCGGATAACCCGCATCGCGCCCGACGGCGATCGCCCGATGATGCGCGGCATGATCACGATCCACGTGGATTTCGTGAATTTCGGCGCGAACGGGCGCGTAACCTATCGCCTGTGTGCCGACACGTCGCAACCCGGCGCGCCGCTGCGCATCTTTCGCATCGAACACGCTGACTGGACCTTTCCGGACTAAGCGCGGCCGCCGCCGCATTGCCACGCTTCACGACCCTCACCCCCCACGCGCGCCGACGCCAACTCGGTATCGACCGTGACATACCCCCTGGCCGCAGACGGAAAAACACCTTGTGCCTCTCGCCCGGGCGCCGACTTGCCGTTACCGTCGGCTTTTTCTTGCCCGAAATACTCGAAATACGGCGCTGCCACGGGCGCGACGATCCGCAGTCCACAGCCATGCCGGAAAAACTTCTCTTCACGCCACGGTGACGGCGCACCTTATCTGTTGGTCTTGGGCGCCATCCCCCCTATCTTTGCGCAGGAGGCATGCGACGAAACGGTCGCTTCCCTGACCCGAAATGTCGAAGGAGCATCAAGTGATATCCCGGACCAAGACCCTGGCACGTCCTGCAACCGATCCCCTGCGCGCCGTGTGGATGCTGATCCTCGGCGCCGCATTATTCCTTGCGCAAACGCTGGCGGTCGAGGCCCGCGCGGCCCCTGAAAGTTTCGCCGATCTCGCCGACAAGATCAGCCCCTCGGTGGTCAACATAACCACCTCGACCACCGTGGCCTCGCGCAGCGGCCCGGGGCCGATCGTGCCCGAAGGATCCCCGTTCGAGGATTTCTTCCGCGAATTCAACGACCGGATGAACCCCGGGGGGCCGAACGGGCGACCGCGCCGCAGCCAGGCCCTGGGCTCGGGTTTCGTGATTTCCGAGGATGGCTTCATCGTGACGAACAACCACGTCATCGACGGCGCGGATGAAATCCAGATCGAGTTCTTCTCGGGCAAGGAGCTTCCCGCGACGCTGGTCGGCACCGACCCGAACACCGACATCGCCCTGCTGAAGGTCGAGGCGGACGTCGCGCTGCCGTTCGTCACCTTCGGCGACAGCGACGTGATGCGCACCGGCGACTGGGTCATGGCCATGGGCAACCCGCTGGGCCAGGGGTTTTCGGTATCTGCGGGCATCGTCTCGGCGCGCAACCGCGCGCTGTCGGGCACCTATGACGATTACATCCAGACGGATGCGGCCATCAACCGGGGCAATTCGGGTGGCCCGTTGTTCAACATGTCGGGCGAGGTGATCGGCGTGAACACCGCCATCCTGTCGCCCAACGGCGGCTCGATCGGGATCGGCTTCGCCATGTCGTCGAACGTGGTCGGCAAGGTGGTCGCGCAACTCAAGCAGTTCGGCGAAACCCGGCGCGGCTGGCTCGGCGTCAGGATCCAGGATGTCAGCGAGGATATCGCCGAATCCATGGGCCTGACCTCTGCCGGCGGCGCGCTGGTCACCGATGTTCCCGAAGGTCCGGCGAAAGAGGCCGGCATGATGGCGGGCGATGTCATCATGTCCTTTGACGGCGTCGATGTGGCCGACACGCGTGCGCTGGTGCGCACGGTCGGCAACACGGCCGTGGGCAAGACGGTGCGCGTCGTCGTCTACCGCGACGGCAAGACCGAAACGCTGCGCATCACGCTCGGGCGTCGCGAATCCGCCAACGGTGCCGGGGACGACACCGCGCCGTCCCAAGAGGCGCCCGATCGCCAGGAAATGCTGGGCCTGACCGTATCCCCGATCACGGATCAACTGCGCGGCGAACTGGGGCTGGATGACGGCGCGCAAGGGTTGGTCGTCACCGATGTCGATGGTGACAGCGAAGCCTATGAAAAGAACATCCGCGCCGGCGACGTGATTACCGAGGCCGGTCAGAAACAGGTGACGTCGCCCGAGGATCTGCAAGCACGCATTGACGACGCCCGCGACGCAGGACGCAAATCGCTTCTGCTGTTGGTGCGCCGAGAAGGCGAGCCGCGCTTCGTGGCCCTCTCGCTCGACTGATCCGCAACGGCGAGGTCAGCGGGCGCAAGCCCGCCTGACCTCACCGCCAAGCGACGCGTGAAACGGCATCCAGCCTGTCGCAGAAACGCGACAGGCTGTTTTGTTTCATGCGTCGGTCCAGCGCTCTCCAGCGCCACAACCCGTGTGCCTGACGTCGGAACCAGGTCCGTCGGCCGCGTGCCACAGGAAGTCGCCTTCGCGCCCTCACCCCCGACCCGCCGCAGTGGCTCCATCGATGCTGATCCCACCTTGCGCTTTTTCTTGCTTCAAATACTCAATTCCACCGCTGCCGCCCGCGCTGGCCTCTCGGCCCTGCACCATCCGCTGATCAGCCGCCGGTCGCCTCTTCCCGCGAATATACCGCAAGCCCCAGACGTTTCGCGGCCGCAAGGCTCAGCGCGGTGGTCGGCAGACCCTCGGCGCCCTGGAACTTCCGCACGGCAGCGCGGGTCGGTCGATCCAGCTCGGCGGTGATGGCGCCCGCGTAAAATCCCCGCACGTGCAGCGCGCGCTGCAGCGAGGCGATGAACTGCGGCGACATCTCGCCGGGACAGACCGTCTGCACGATGACATCTTGGCGGTCCTTGACGATCCGGGTGTCGGTCACGGTGTTGTAGGTCGCCGGCGTGATGACCGCGCCGTCCTCGGCCAGAACGGGTTGCGTGACCTGAACCTGTTCGGTCCGGGTTTCGATCACGGCCGGCGTGGAATCCGTGGCGAAACATCCACCCGACACGGCCGCGGTTTGCAAGGCGTCGCCGGCATCGCTCACTGCCAGCTCGGGTTCGACGAACCGCGATACCTCGGGTATCTGCATCGCGTTGCATCCGGCAAGACCGGCGATCAGCAACAGGGGCCCCGTTACCCGGACCGGGCGCGCGGCAAATCGCATGCGGCGGATCGTTCTGGTCATTCTGCTCGGCCTCTTTGGGCGGTTGGGCGCAGATTAGCGTATCGCGGGCATCGTGCAAAGCATGTGGCGCGCAAAGGCAGGCGGATCTGCCATTTACGTCACAGCGCCCGACGTGCGCGACCGCCCCCGATTTTCACCGCACGGCTCGTCCGGCTTCGTGGGGTGAAAACCCGCTGGTGCCGCCCTGCGTCAGCCATTAGGTACACAGCCAACACCCGAGACGAAGGAACCGGACATGGCCAAGATCACCTATATCGAACACGGCGGCAAGGAACACGTGGTTGACGTCGCCAGCGGACTGACCGTGATGGAAGGCGCGCGCGACAACGGAATTCCGGGGATCGAGGCGGATTGCGGCGGCGCCTGTGCCTGTTCCACCTGCCACGTCTATGTCGCCGAGGATTGGGTCGCCAAACTGCCCGAGCGGGAAAGCATGGAAGAAGACATGCTGGACTTCGCGTTCGAGCCCGACCCCGTCCGCTCGCGCCTGACCTGTCAGCTCAAGGTGACGGACGCGCTGGACGGCTTGGTCGTGCAGATGCCGGAAAAACAGATCTGATCAACGGGCCGGCGTCGGGCAGGCGCACCGCCCTTGGTGCGCCGGATCGCCCTTGCGTTCAGCTTTCGCCGCGTCCCAGGGCGGCCACGCCGGTGCGGGCCACTTCGACCAGGCCGAGCGGGCGCATGAGGTCGGCGAATGCGTCGACCTTCTCGGGCGTTCCGGTGATTTCGAAGACAAAGCTCTCCAGTGTTGAATCCACCACGTTGGCGCGGAAGATGTCGGCGAGGCGCAGCGCCTCGACCCGCCGCTCGCCGGTGCCGGCGACCTTGAACAGGGCCAACTCACGCTCGACGCTGGCGCCCTCCACGGTCAGGTCGTGGACTTCGTGCACCGGCACGATACGGCCCAGCTGTGCCTTGATCTGTTCGATGATTGCCGGTGTTCCCGTGGTGACGACCGTGATTCGCGACCGGTGCCCCAGGTGGTCGATCTCGGCCACCGTCAGGCTTTCGATGTTGTAGCCGCGACCGGAAAACAAACCGATCACGCGCGCCAGAACGCCCGCTTCGTTATCGACCACAACGGCCAGGGTATGACGTTCGACCACTTCGGAATGGGGGTCGCGCAGGTCATAGGCCGAATGACGCGATGTGCCTTTCTTGATCTTCAGGGGCGCCATGGGAACTGTCCTTCGTGTTTTCGAGAATTGATGTGGCGTCACGGAATGGACCGGACCGATGCCGACTTAAACATGTTTTAACCGACCTTTGCCAGAGTGAACGCGCATGACAGACAGGACGGTGCAGGTGAAAGACGACACGATAACGGCCTGCGACAACGCCATGGGGCTGGACGCGTTGCTGGCCGCGGCCGACCCGCGGTTGCGCAGCCTGCTCGAGACACTGCCGATCTGGTTCTGGTCCACAGGTCGCGATCACCGCCTGAACGACATCTCGCGCGGGCTGTTCAAGGCAACCGGCATGACGCCCGACTCGTATCTGGGGGCCTCGCGGCTGTCACTCTGCGATGGCCGTATCGCCCAGACACCCGAAGCGGATGAACACCGCCGCGCGATCCTGGCGCACGAGGCGTTTCGCGGCTTCACCTATCGCCACGTCTTTGGCGACGATCTGCACTGGGTGACCTCGGGCGGCGATGCGATCTTCGGACCGGGGGGCGATTATCTGGGCCATCAGGGCGCGGCCATGGCGGTGTCCTCGTCGATACTGAACGCCGGTGAAGTCGCCAGATCGGAAGAGCGGCTGTTGCGCCGGTCTGTCGAACTGGAACGGGCGGTGGATGCACGCACCGATGCGCTGGACCGGTCGTATCTGCTGCTTGCCGAAGTGCTTGAGGCGATGGATCAGGGTCTGCTGGTCTATGATACGCAACCGGACGGCCAGAACGACATCGTGTTGTGCAACGCCCGGTGCGCGCGCCTGATGGATCTGCCGCCGGATCTTTGCCAGCCTGGCGCGAACCTCACCGAAATGCTGCGCCATTGCGTGCGGCGGGGCGATTTCCGCAATCAGGACCAGGGGTTGCGCGCGCTCAGGCTGGCCGCGCGCGACTCGGTCCCGTTTCTGCTGACGCCCGGTGACGGCCAACGCCACATCCGCCTGGCGGTGATGCCCACGTCTTTTGGCGGCGGCGTCGTGACCTTTACGGATGTGACAACGATCGAGCGGCGCAAGCGCAGCGTCGAGGAAGCCCGCATCGCCGCCATCGATGCAAGCCATGCGAAATCCGCCTTCCTGGCCGCGATGAGCCATGAAATCCGCACCCCCATGAACGGCATCATCGGCATGGCGGAACTGCTGTGCGATTCCGATCTGGACCCCAAGTCGGCGCTGTTCGCCCGCACGATTCTGGAATCCGGCGCGGCCTTGCTGGATGTGATCGGCGATGTGCTGGACTTTTCGAAGATCGAGGCGGGGAAGATGACGCTGAACATGGCCCCCGTCGATATTGCGGCCCTGTCGTCCGAGGTATGCGCCCTTCTGCAACCCCGCGCCGATGCGGCGGGTTTGCGCCTGACGCGGGATCTGGCGCCCGATCTGCCGGTCTGGTGGTGCGGCGACGCCACGCGATTGCGCCAGATCCTGTTGAACCTGATCGGCAACGCGATCAAGTTCACCCATGAGGGTCATATCGTGCTGCGCCTGCGGTCCGAGGCGGCGGGCGGCCTTCGGATCGAGGTCGAGGATTCGGGCATCGGCATTCCACCCGACAAGCTGAACCTGATCTTCGACGCCTTCGAACAGGTCGACCACCTCGGTGATCGACAATACGAGGGGACAGGCCTGGGCTTGGCGATCACGCGGCGGCTTGTCACCCTCATGGGGGGGGCGCTGGGGGCCCGTTCGACGGTGGGCGAAGGCACGTTGTTTTCGGTGGACTTGCCACTGTTGCGTGTTCACCCCGCGGATGTGCCCCAAGGTGCAGTGCCGGATCGCGCATCGGAAGCCCGCGTGCACCTGCGGGGCAAGAACATCCTCGTCGCGGAAGACAATCGCACGAACCAGCTTGTCATACGACACATGTTGACGCCGCTTGGGGCGATATTGCGGTTCGCCACCGACGGGGTCGAGGCGGTTGCCGCGTTCACCGCCACGCGCCCCGATCTGGTCATCATGGACATGTCGATGCCGCGGCTGTCGGGCACCGACGCCGCCCGCGAGATGCGCCGCATCGAAACCGGGGCGCGTTGTCCGATCCTGGCGTTGACGGGGAACGCGCTGGCGCAGGATCGTGCCGATTGCCTTGCGGCGGGGATGGACGGGTTCCTGTCAAAACCCGTCCGCAAGGCCGCATTGTTCGGCGAAATCGCGCGAATCATGCCCGACGATGGCCAGACGGGCGCACGCTGCGGCCGTGGCGGACGTTCGTCATGAAAAGACGCACGGGCCTCTGTGACACCGCCGCCGGGATGATCCGGCGGCGGTGTTGTGGTTCACACCATGACTGCGCCCTTGGATCCGATCGCGTTCTTGGTGCTGGCGGCGCCCAGAAGCATCTTGTTGTGCGCCTCGCCCGAGGGGATCATCGGGAAGCAGTTCTCGTGCTTTTCCACCAGGCAGTCGAAAATCACCGGCCCGTCGTAATTGATCATCTCCATGATCGCATCGTCCAGATCGGCGGGGTCCGAGCATTTGATCCCCTTGGCGCCGAACGCCTCGGCCAATTTCACGAAATCGGGCAGGGCTTCGGACCAGGATTGCGAATACCGCTCGCCGTGCAGAAGCTCCTGCCACTGGCGCACCATGCCCAGGCGTTCGTTGTTCAGGATGAACTGCTTGACGGGCAGGCCGTATTGGATCGCCGTTCCCATCTCCTGCATGTTCATCAACCACGACGCTTCGCCGGCGATGTTGATGACCAGGGCCTCGGGATGCGCCACCTGAACACCGATCGACGCCGGATGCCCGTATCCCATGGTGCCCAGACCGCCCGACGTCATCCAGCGGTTCGGCGCGTCAAAGCCCAGGTATTGCGCCGCCCACATCTGGTGCTGGCCGACCTCGGTGCAGACATAACGGTCGTGCCCCTTGGTCAGCGCCTCGAGCCGTTCCAGCGCGTATTGCGGTTTGATCGTCGGGCCGCTCTGGTCGAACTTCAGGCAGTCGATCGCGCGCCACTCGTCGATCTTCTTCCACCACTTCGACAGGCCCGCGCTGTTCACCTTGGATCCCTGCGCCTTCCAGACGGTCAGCAGATCCTCGAGCACATGGGCGACGTCCCCGATGATCGGGATGTCGACGTGGATGACCTTGTTGATCGAGCTGGGGTCGATGTCGATATGGGCCTTCATCGAATGGGGGCTGAAATCCTGCACCCGTCCGGTGATCCGGTCGTCGAACCGCGCGCCGATGTTGATCATCAGATCGCAGCCGTGCATCGCCATGTTCGCCTGGTACAGCCCGTGCATCCCCAGCATGCCCAGCCATTGATCGCCCGACGCGGGATAGGCGCCCAGACCCATCAGGGTCGAGGTCACGGGAAACCCGGTGGCGTCGGCCAGCTCGCGCAGCAATGCGGTGGCCCGGTCGCCCGAGTTGATGACGCCGCCGCCGGTATAGAGGATCGGGCGTTCGGCTTTGGCGATGGCGTTCGCCAGTTCTGTGATCGCGTCCATGTCGCCCTTCACACGGGGCTGGTAATGGCTCAGCTTGACCTTGTCCTTGGTGGTATAGGCGCCGGTGGCGAACTGGATGTCCTTCGGGATGTCCACCAGAACCGGGCCGGGGCGGCCCGAGGTACAGACGTGAAACGCCTCGTGGATGACCTTGGGCAGGGTGTCGGTTTCCTTCACCAGCCAGTTGTGCTTGGTGCAGGGGCGGGTGATGCCGACGGTATCGGCCTCCTGAAAGGCGTCGTTGCCGATCATGAAGGTCGGAACCTGGCCCGAGAGCACGACCACCGGGATCGAATCCATCAACGCGTCGGTCAGACCGGTGACGGCGTTCGTCGCGCCGGGGCCCGATGTGACAAGGCACACGCCGGGCTTGCCGGTCGAACGGGCATAGCCTTCGGCAGCATGGACGGCCGCCTGTTCATGGCGCACCAGGATATGCCGGATATCGGACTGCTGGAAGATTTCGTCATAGATCGGCAGCACGGCACCACCGGGATAGCCGAAGATCACCTCGACCCCCTGGTCCTTGAGGGCCTGAACAACCATCTTTGCGCCGGTCATGGACTTCTTCATCGTCTTTCTCCGTTGTGCCCGGCCGCGTCGGTCCGGGTCTTTTTCGTCTCTGTGGCGGGCGGGCATAAAAAAACCCCCGGTTTTCAGCGGGGGCGCATGGGGAACCGAAAGGGTGTCCGTTACCGGCCCATGCACCTTTTGTCCACGATTACGATCAGGTCGAACATCATCGATCCCCTTGTCAATGCGGCGACATTATGCACGGCTGCCACGGGCGTCAATGGCACATGGCAAGAAAAACTGTCGCAGTGTCGCAGAAGATTTCCATTTCTTTCGTCCAGGGGGGCTTGCTCGGCAACTAATAGAAACAAAATGCACCCCAAGCGACAGGAAACAGCGGCCGTTTGCCCCGGTGCAACGCCGTGCGCCGGGGCAGAACAGGTGTTCAGTTCAGCGCCGCCACGAAGGCGCGCATGACCTGCGCCGAATTCGAGGCGGCGATGGACATGAACGTGCCCATCTCGTTGGCCCCTTCGCCGCCGCCGGCAAGATCGGACAGCGAGCGGAAGGCGATGAACGGCACCTCGTTGACATAGGCGACGTGGGCGACGGCCGCGCTTTCCATGTCCAGCACCTGCGCGTCGAAGGTCGAGAACGCGTGTTCGCGCAGGGCGGCATTGTCGACGAAGAACGCGCCCGACACGCCGTTGCCGCCGGTCACGATCTGCGGTGCCTGCGACAGGCACGCGCCATCGGCGGAACAATCGGGCAGGGTGACGTCGCCCGCGACCGTTTCGGCGATGGCCAGAAGGTCGGGATCGACGGGGAACCAGAACCGCTCCTCGACCTCGTCCGAGCGGTCGGTCGAGACGCCGAAGTCGCGGGTGAAGATCATGCCGAAATTGGGAAAGGGCGATGACATCCATGGCGGCATCGCGAAGGTGCCATCGGTTTCGCGCCCCATGACGCCTTCCAGATACTTGCCCCACTGGGCAGGCACCACGACGTCGCCGATGTTCAGGCTCGGATCGACCCCGCCGGCGATGCCGGAAAACACGATCCGCTCGATGGTGAAACGGTCCAGCGCGATCTGTGCGCTCATCGCCGCGTTCACCATGGAGACGCCAGACAGGAACAGCACGACCGGCTCGCCCTCCATTTCGCCGGTGACGAAGGTGATGCCCTTCAGGGTTTGCGACTGCGCGTTCTCCAACCCTACCTGAAGCGCCTGCCATTCGGGCGGAAAGGCCGACATCAACGCGGTGCGCGGCGTATCGTCGACCACCTGGGCCAGGGCAGTGATCGGCAGCAGCGCCGCCAGCGTTGAGACAAGTGCGATGCGGGACATGGATAAGACCTTTCGTTGGGATCGCTCAAGCAGAAAGCGCCGGCGCGTGGCTGTCAATGGGGCACGCCACGGGGCCGGATCGCCGGTGCGCACCTTCGCGCCGCGATCCGCCGTCACTTCCCCCTTGCCAGACCCCGCAAGCCCGGATTAAAAGCCGCCCGTGGGGTCGTTAGCTCAGTTGGTAGAGCGTTTCGTTTACACCGAAAATGTCGGCGGTTCGAACCCGTCACGACCCACCATAAAGAACTTGCAGAGACGTCCGGCCTCCTACCTGATGCGGTGGATGGTGGTCAAATGGCGCCGTTGTGTAGGCCATGCCGTGCTGTCGACCCAGCGGCTACAAGTCTTTTGAACGCGAGCGTATCGCAAACATGTTTCCTGTAAAACGTCACTGATTTCTGCAGCGAGGTTGCAGAACGGTGGCCAGGTATTGAGCCGCCGGACGACTATGATGGGTCGGGGTGGAGTTGATCAGCGGTACCTAATCAGCGCCGCCGAAAACCGGGGCGGCTCAGAACGCGGCTTGGCATTCACTTCTAGCCTCGCGCGTCCGCTTACATGAATCCGGAAGCGCGGGGTTCTAATAGGAGAACCGGGCGCCGTCAAGAAAACTATTGACACAACATTCTGTGTGAGCCTGTTGCGATTCGCCATCGATGGTCTAAAAAGAAACCGCAGGGTGGTTGCACACCCTGCGGTTAAAGCAAACCCGCCGTTGACTGGCGGTTGTTGTGATATCACCTCATGTGTTTCGCACAGGGGTTGAGTCTCGTCAAGCGCTCCGTCAACGGCTCTAAGGAGCCATTAAATATGGGCAAAACTATCAGACTAACCTTCGATGATGCCGTGCATGTGTGGTTGATGCGTTGGTCGGGAATGTATCAGCACGACATTGCTCCACACTTCGCGGTCAACCAAGGCCGGATCAGCGAAGTTCTGGCAGGTAAGCTTCATACTGGAAGCGAAGCGGTCGCCCGAAAGATGAGATGACGGATCGGGGGCGGCTTCGGTCGCCCCCTTCTCTGTTGAATACAGGTGATCCAAACTGAGACCCGAGCGTGCGAAACGCCCCCCGGCTCATCGAACCCCGTGGCGGTGCCGCGTCCCGGCCACGGCGATTGACAGGCGCGCGCGTCGCCCCTAGGTCAGGGGTTGACCGGAGGCACGATGGCGTCGTGCCCCGCTGTCGCAACCACGCATTTCATTCGTCCTGAACGCCCGGACCCGGATCGCGGCCTGCCGTGATCCACAGATGACGAGGTGGCGCCATGATGCAATCCGACACGACCATCCAGACTGCGCGGGATCCGGCACTGCCGACGTTCGACAAGCCGGTTCGCGCGATGGTGTGCATGATCGGCGCGATGCTCTTGTTGCCGATGGGCGATACGTTTTCCAAGATCCTGACCACGGTGCAGAACCCGATCGAAGTGACCCTGTGGCGGTTGCTGGCGCAGGGTCTGTTCCTGCTGCCGATCGCCTTCGTGATGCGCCGCCGGCTGCGCGGATCTCTGTTTTCGCCCGTGGTCGCGCTGTCCGGCGCGCTGGTCGCCACGTCGCTGGTATCGCTGATCTCGGCCTTTGCGGTGATGCCGATCGCCACGGCCATCGCGATCTTTTTCGTCGAGCCCTTGTTGCTGACGCTTCTGGCCGGCCCGCTTCTGGGCGAGCGGCCGGGTCCGCGCCGTCTGGTGGCCGTCGGTGTCGGGCTGTTGGGCGCATTGGTGGTGATCCGGCCGGGGTTCGGCGTTTATGGCTGGGCCACGCTGTTGCCGGTTGTTGCGGCGCTGGCCTATGCGCTGAACATGATCGTGCTGCGCCATGCCAGCCGGACACGCTCGGCGTTGACGGTGCAATGCGGCGCGACGATCTATGCCGCCGTGATCGTCCTGGCGCTGACGCTGGCGATGCACGCGGGCGGAGGTTTGACCCTGGCGCCCGCCGCGATGCCGCCCTGGGTTTGGGGCGCGATCCTGGCCGCCGGCGCGCTTGCCGCCGGCAGTTTCGTGCTGATCGCCGAGGCGTTCCGTGACGCCGAGGCCAGCAGCCTTGCGCCGTTCCAGTATCTCGAAATCCTGGGGGCGACGATTGCCGGCTACCTTGTCTTCGACAATTTTCCGGACGCGCTGACCTGGCTGGGCATTGCGATCATCCTGGCCTCGGGGATCTATGTGTTTCACCGCGAGGGGCACGACGATACCGACACCAGCGCCCCCCGGCGCCGGCGCGCCGCGCGCTAGCGTCCCGCGCGAACCGGCTGCGGGCGCCGCCCCGGTCATTTCGCGGGCGCGGGTTCATGGGCTTGTGCAAGGGCTTTGCGCGCAGGACAATCGGGTACGGATGGCAAGACCGAATCCCGAAAGGATCGCAGGGCAATGGCTGAACACGGTTGTCTCGACGCCCCGATCGCCGGCCGGTCGATGGGTCGCATCGCATGATCTGGGTGTTCGGCGCACTTGCGGTCGTGATCGTGACTGTCGTCGCGTCGATCCTGTTGGCGCGGGTTCTGTTCGCACTCCCCTCGGCGGGCGGCACCGGGATGCCGACGGCGTTGCCGCCGGTGGATACCGGCCCGCTGGCCGATGCACTGCGCCGCCGCGGCGCCGATCAGCAGGGGCTGACCGGCATCGCATCGTTGCGCGACGGCGCCGACGCCTTTGCCGCGCGGGTCATCCTGGCCGATGCCGCGGTCTCGTCCATCGATGCGCAATATTACATCTGGCACGGCGATCTGACCGGCTATCTGATGCTGGACGCGCTGCGGCGTGCGGCCGACCGGGGGGTGCGGGTCCGGCTGTTGCTGGACGACAACGGCACGGCGGGGATCGACGCCGAGCTTGCGACCCTCGACGCCCATGAGAACATCGAGGTGCGGCTTTACAATCCGTTCAACCTCAGGCGGCTCAAGGTGTTGTCCTATGGTTTCGACTTTTTTCGCCTGAACCGGCGGATGCACAACAAGTCGTTCACGATCGATGGTCACGTGACCATTCTGGGCGGGCGCAACATCGGCGACGAATACTTCGGCACCGGGCCGAACGCCCTGTTCGTCGATCTGGATGTGCTGGCGGTCGGCGGGGTGTTGCCGGCGGTGTCGGCCGATTTCGACAGGTATTGGAACACACCCTCGGCCCACCCGGCTGGCCCGATTGTCGGCCCCGCACCCGCCGGCGATCCGATCGAGGCCAGCATCGAACGCTATCGCGGCACCGCGCAGATCCGCGAATACGGCGAGATCATCAATCGATCCGAAATCGTCGGGCGTCTCGGGCGCGGCGATCTGGGTCTTGAATGGACCAGGGCCGTTCTGGTCAGTGACGACCCGATCAAGGGGCAGGGGGCCGTCCCGCGCGAGGATCTTCTGGCCGTTCGCCTGCTGGGCGCGGTGGGCGAGATCCACACGAAATTCGACGGTGTCTCGCCCTATCTCGTGCCGGGCAAAGCGGGGGTCCGGGCTTTCGCCACGCTTGTGCGGCACGGTGTTGCCGTGCGTATGCTGACCAATTCGCTTGAGGCGACGGACGTGTTGCCGGTGCATGCAGGGTATGCCAAGCGGCGCAAATCCATGCTGCGTTCGGGGGTCGGCCTGTTCGAATTGCGCCGTCAGGCCGCGCCCGGCGCGCCGACCGATACGCTGGGCCCGTTCGGATCGTCCGGGGCCAGCCTTCATGCCAAGACCTTTGCCGTGGACGGCGCGCGGATTTTCGTCGGATCGTTCAACTTCGATCCACGCTCGACAACGCTGAACACGGAAATGGGCCTGCTGATCGACAGCGCGCAAATGGCCGAGGGTCTGCATGACGCATTCGACCGTGGCCTGGGCGGTCAGGCCTGGCGGATCGAAAAACAGGCCGATCGCCTGTTCTGGGTCGATCCCGAAACGGGCGAGAAAACCATCGACGAACCGGGCACCAGCGCGCCCAAGCGCATTGCGCTGACGGTTGTGGGCTGGCTTCCCGTGGAATGGCTGCTCTGAGCGGCGGGTGGGACGCCGGGTTGACGAAACGCCGCAGCATATTGTTCCGGGATCGAGCGCGATGTAATGACGGGGCCGGACATCATGCGTCCGCGAAACCGGTGACCGGACGAAGAAGGCAGACCGTGACAATATCCCCCTTCGATCCCGGCGGATTCGCGCCCTCGGCCGGTCCGGCACGACGGCTGGGCGCGGCGATTGCGGTGTCCGTGGCGCTGATCGGGGCCGCCCCGGCCGCAGCGCAGGACGTGAGTCATTCCGAAAGGCTTCTGGTCGAAACGGTGCAGGCGCGGATGCAGCCCGGCCGGCTTACCGTGTCGCTGATTGGCGAAATCGCGGCGCGCAATACGTTGAACGCCTCGTTTCCCACCGCCGGGCGGATCGCCGCCGTGCGGATCGAAGAGGGCGACCGGGTCGTCGCGGGGCAGGAGCTGGCGCGCATCGATGCGGTGTCGCAGGAACAGAACCTGCGATCGCGGCAGGCGGCGCTGACCACCGCGAAGGCCAACCTGACCCGCGCCGAAAGCGATTTCCGCCGCCAGGATGCCTTGCTGGAGCGTGGCGCGACGACGCGCGCCGCCCGCGACGCGGCGGACGATGCGTTGCGCTCTGCCGAAGCCTCGATGGCCGAGACGCGCGCGGCGCTGGATCTGGCCGAAAAGGATTTGGCCGATACCGTTCTGGTCAGTCCCGGCGATGCGCTGGTGACCGCGCGCGCGGCAGAGGTCGGCCAGGTCGTCGGCGCCGCCGAAACCGTGATCGAACTGGCGCTGGGGGCTGAATATGACGCGGTGATCGACGTGCCCGAAGGGTTGCTGAGCGTGCCGCGGGACGCACCACCCGTGCGCCTGGAACTGCTGGAGGTCGATACCGTGCCGTTCGCCGGCACGATCCGCGAGGTGTCGCCGCTGGTCGATCCCGATCTCGGCACCGTGCAGGTCAAGGTCGCGATCCATAATCCGCCCCGCGCCGTGTCGATCGGTGAGACGGTGCGCGGCACCGTCAACCTGGGCGAGCCGCCGGTGGTCGCGTTGCCGTTTTCGGCCCTCGGCGCGACGGCACAGGGTGCCGCGGTCTGGATCATGGACCCGGACGACGCAACGGTGTCCTTGCGCCAGGTCGATGTGTTGCGCCACGAAACCGACCGGGTGCTGATCCGCGAGGGGTTGTCCGAGGGGGAAACCGTCGTGACCGCGGGCGGTCAGCTTCTGTTCGAAGGTCAAAAGGTGCGCGCGGCGCGCGTCGAACCGGGTGACGCGCAATGAAAGCCGTCCGCGCAACCGCCGCCGTCCTGTGTGCCGCCGCCGTGTTTCTGGCCGGTTGCCAGGACGAAACCGAACCGGTCCCCACCGCCCCGCGCCCCGTGGTGTCGGAAAACGTCAAGGGGCCCAACGGGTTCGGCCGGACGTTCCTGGGCGAGGTCAGTTCGCGCAAGGAGGCCGACCTGGCCTTTCCGGTGCCCGGCACGCTGGCCGAACGCCCGGTGGATGCCGGCGCCTTGGTGACGGCGGGCGCGGTGCTGGCCATGCTGGATCCGTCCGAGTTCGAATCGAGCGTGCGGATTGCCGAAGCCGCCCTTGTGGTGGCGCGGGCCCGCTTGAAGACCGCGACCGATGCGCGCGAACGCACCCGTACCCTGGTCGATCGCGGCGTCGATTCCGCCCAGGATCTGGAACGCGCCGATCAGAACGTCGCAGCCGCCCGCGCGGCGGTCGATCAGGCCGACGCCGACGGGGTGGATGCCCGAAAGACCCTGGAAGATGCGACCCTGCGCGCGCCGCAGGACGGCGTCGTCAGCATGGTTTACCAGGAACCCGGCGCGGCGGTGACGGCGGGCCAGCCGATCTTGCGGCTGTCGGGAACCGACGACCGCGAGGTGCTGATCGACATGACCGATGCGCAACTGGCGCGGTTTTCCGAAGGCGACGCCTTTGTTCTGGTGCTGGACGCGAACCGCGACGTGGTGGCGCGCGGTGTGCTGGCGTCGGTCGATCCGGTGCTGGAAAGCGCCACGCGCACCCGCCGGGTGCATCTGCGCATCGACGCGCCGCCGGTCGGATTCCGGCTGGGGGCGCTGGTGCGGGTCACCGCCGCCCGCGCCGGGGCGGGCGACGTATCGGTGCCGCAGACCGCGTTGCGCGACGATGGCACGGTCTGGCGGGTCGAACGGCCCGCGGGCATCGTGCGGTCGGTGCCGGTGCAGACCGGCGAAACCTTCGCCGGCCGGGTGCTGATCCGCGACGGAATTTCCGAAGGCGATGAAATCGTGGTCAAGGGGGTCGGCATGCTGAGCGAGGGACAGGCCGTCGGCCGGCAGGTGGCGCAATGAAGACGTTCAACCTGTCGGAATGGGCGCTGCGCCACCGCTCGTTCCTGTGGTTCCTGATCCTCGTGTCGATGCTGGCCGGGGCCATGGCCTATACCTCGATGGGGCGCGAGGAAGACCCCAACTTTGCCATCAAGACGATGATCGTCACCGGCGCGCTGCCCGGCGCCACGGTCGAGGAAACGGTGACGCAGGTCACCGACCGCATCGAACGCAAGCTGGCCGACCTGAGCGAGCTGGACTTCACCCGTTCGGTCACCGTGCCGGGGCGCACCGTCGTCTATGTCAACCTGCGCGACACCGTGCGCGCGCCCGCCTTGCCCGAGATCTGGCAGAGGGTGCGCAACTACATGGCCGATATCCGGGGCGATTTCCCGAGCGAATTTCAGGGCTTCGGGTTCAACGACAGTTTCGGTGACGTGTTCGGCAACATCTATGCGCTGACGTCCGACGGGTTCACCCCGCGCGAGATCCGCGATCATGCCGAACGGATCCGGCGTGGCATCCAGGGGCTGGACGATGCCGGCAAGGTCGAGATTTTCGGCACCCGCGATGAGGTGATATACCTTGAATACAACACCGCCCGCCTGTCGGCCCTGGGGCTGGATCAGCAGGCGGTGCAGGACACGCTGGCCGCCCAGAACGCCATCGTTCCTTCGGGCGCCATCGACACCGGCGCCGAACGGATCAGCGTGCGCGTGGGCGGCCAGTTTTCCGGCGTCGAAAGCCTGGAGGACATCAACCTGCGCGTCGGCGACCGGTTCTTCCGCCTGTCCGACGTCGCCGAGATCCGGCGCGGGTATGTCGATCCGCCCGAGGCGCTGTTCCGCGTCAACGGGCAGGACGCCATCGGCATCGGCGTGGGCCAGCGCGACGGTGCCAACATCCTGGACTTCGGTGCCGAACTCGAGGCGCTGATGCGCGATTTCGAGGCTGAATTGCCCACGGGCATCGAAATCCACAAGGTCGCGGACCAGCCGGTGGTGGTCGAAGAATCCGTGAACCATTTCGTCAAGGCGCTGATCGAGGCGGTGGCGATCGTCCTTGGCGTCAGCTTCATCAGCCTCGGGGTGCGCGCCGGATTGGTGGTGTCGATGACCATCCCTCTGGTCCTTGCGATGACCTTCGTGGTGCTGGCCTATTTCGGCATCACCCTTCAGCGCATATCGCTGGGCGCGCTGATCATCGCGCTGGGCCTGCTGGTGGACGATGCGATGATCGCCATCGAGACGATGATCTCGCGGCTGGAGCGGGGCGAGACGCTGGAAAAATCCGCCTCCTATGCGTGGACCTCCATCGCCTTTCCAATGCTGACCGGCACGCTGGTGACGGTGGCGGGGTTCGTGCCCATCGGGCTGAACTCGTCCGCTGCCGGTGAATTCACCTTCTCGCTGTTCGTGGTGATCGCGGTGTCGCTGGTGCTCAGCTGGGTTGTGGCGGTGCTGTTCGCGCCGCTGCTGGGGGTCACGTTCCTGTCGCGCAACATGAAGCACACGCACGGCAAACCTGGCATCTTCCGGCGCGCGTTCCATGTGGTGTTGCGGGTCGCCATGCGGTTTCGCTGGCTGACCATCGCCGCGACGCTGATCCTGTTCGCAGTGTCGGTCTATGGCATGCGCCTGGTCGAGAACCAGTTTTTCCCGGCGTCCGACCGGGTCGAACTGATCGTCGATGTGACCCTGCCGCAGAACGCGTCGATCACCGCGACCGAAGCTCGGATCGAGCGCATAGAAGAAATGCTGGCCGGCGATGACAGGGTCAGCGGCTGGTCGTCCTATGTCGGGCGCGGCGCGCCGCGGTTCATCCTGGCCTTCGACACGCTGACGCCGAACGCCAACATCGGCCAGATCGTGATCGTGACACCATCGGTTGCGGCCCGCGACGCCCTGCGCGCCGATCTGACCCGCCGCACCGCCGAGGAATTTCCCGGTATCGACGTTTATGTCAAACTGCTGGACGTCGGGCCGCCCGTGGGGCGTCCGGTGCAATACCGCATCTCGGGGCCCGACCCCGACATCCTGCGCGACCGGGCGCGGGATTTCGCCGCGCTGATGGCCAGCGACGCCCGCCTCGGCACCGTGGTGATGGACTGGAACGAACCCGCGCGGCTGGTGCGGGTGAACATCCTTCAGGACAAGGTGCGCCAGTTGGGCGTGTCGCCCACCATCATCGCCACGGGGCTGAACTCGATCTTCGACGGGCAGACGGTGACGCAGTTGCGCGATGACGTCTATCTTGTCGATATCGTCGCGCGCGGCGATGCGTCGTCGCGCCAGTCGATCCGGGCGCTGACCGGTCTGCAACTGTCGGTGTCGGGCGGGCGGACGATCCCGCTCAGCAGTCTTGCGACCTTCGATTACGGCACCGAACTGCCGCAGATCAGCCAACGCAGCCGGGTGCCGACGATCACGCTGAAGGCGGCGATCCTGACCGATGCACAGCCCGCCACGATCACCACCGACATCGCCGCACGGGTGGCCGCATTCTCGGACGCCCTGCCGGCGGGCTATCGCGTCGAAATCGGCGGCACCGTCGAATCCAGCGCCGAATCGCAGGGGCCGATCGCTGCCGTCGTGCCGCTGATGCTGTTCCTGATCGTGACGCTGACCATGATCCAGATGCAGAGTTTCCGGCTGACCTTCATCGTGCTGTGTGCCGGACCATTGGGAATCATCGGTGTGGTCGTGGCGCTGCTGCTGTCGGGCGCGCCGCTGGGCTTTGTGGCGATCCTGGGGATCCTGGCGCTGCTGGGAATCCTGATCCGCAATTCGATCATCCTGGTGCACAAGATCGAGGTGCTGCACGACCGGGGGCGCAGCCGCTGGGCGGCGGTTTTCGAAGGCGCCGACAGCCGGGCGCGCCCGATCCTGCTGACGGCGGCGGCGGCGAGCCTCGCGTTGATCCCGATCTCGCGCCAGATCTTCTGGGGGCCCATGGCCTATGCGATGATCGGCGGCATCATCGTCGGCACGATCGTGACGCTGGTGTTCGTGCCGGCGCTCTATCTCGCGGTCTTCCGGGTGCGGCGCGACGACGATCCCGCGCCCTGAGGCGGCAGCGACGCTCAGATCGGGCCTTCGGGCGCGTGCCCCATCCCATTGACAGCCCGTCCCTTTTTCGAGTGTTTATGGTTTGTATCTGAAAATGAGGGTCGATTTGGAAACGCTTCTGAGTAATCCGGAACAGTTGATACTGCCGGTTCTGGTCATCATCGGTCTGGCGGTTCTGGTTCTGCTGTTCCGCAAGCCGCCCGCAGTGCAGAAGGACCCCGAATTGGCCGATGCGGTCTCGCGGGCGCAGGCCGATGTGCAGCGTCTGGAAAAGACGCTGGCCGACACCTGTGACGAGCGCGACAGCCTGCGACACAGCCTCTCGCGGGAACAGGTGCAATCCGCACGGCTGGAAACCGATCGTGACACGCTGAAGGCGCGTATCGAGGCGCTGAAGTCCGAGCATGATCAGACGCTTGATGCCGTGGAACGCCGCGGACGCGACAGCATCGCCAAGCTGGATGAAGCGTTGAGCGCCGAACGCAAGGCCGCCGAGCGGCTTCGGGATGAAAAGAGCGCTTTGCAGACCGAAAACCGCGTTCTTTCACAAACGCTCGAGACGCAGCGTATCAAGCATGAGGAGCTGAAGGCCGAAATCGAAGCGAACCGGACCCATTTCGTGAATCAGTTCAAGACGATATCGTCCGAATTGCTGCAAAATCAGGGGCGCGCCACGACCGAGGTGCAAAAGGCCGAGCTTGAAAAACTGCTGACCCCGTTCAAGCAGGAGCTTGGGTTCCTCAAGACCGGCATCAAGGACATGAGCGAGAAGGCCGACAAGGAACGCCAATCCCTGGGCCAGCAGATCCAGCTGATGCAGGCCAAGGCCAGCGAACTGTCGGCCGAGGCCAACAGTCTGACGCTGGCGTTGCGGGGTGATCGGAAGCGGCAGGGCAACTGGGGTGAAACCATCCTCGAACGGATCCTGGAATCCGCCGGCCTTGTCGAGGGCACACATTTCACCAAACAGGCCACCACCACCGACGAACACGGCAAGCGGCTGATCCCCGACGTTGTCGTGCATCTGCCCGGCCAGCGCGACGTCATCATCGATTCCAAGGTGACGCTGGTGGCCTATCAGGACATGGTGCAGGCGGGGCAAGACCGCGACCGGGAAGAGGCGGCGTTGAAGCGCCATATCCTGGCCATGAAGGCGCACATGCAGTCGCTATCAAAGAAATCCTATGACGGGATCGGCTATGACAGCGTGGACAGCGTGATGATGTTCCTGCCGGTCGAAGGTGCCTTGTCTGCCGCCCTCTCGCGCGAGCCGGATCTTGTTCTGGAAGCGGCGGAAAAGCGCATTCACATAATGACACCCAGCACCCTGATGCCCATCCTGAAGATCGTCGATCACCTCTGGACCATCGACAGCCGCAATCGCAACGTCGACGAGATCGTCGACCGGGCCGGACGGCTGCATGACAAGTTCGCGTCGGTGGTCGAAAGCATCGACGACATCGGAAAACACCTCAGGAAAGCCAGCGACAGCCAGGCTGAGGCGATCCGGCGCATGTCCAGCGGCACCGGGAACGTGCTGCGCCAGGTCGATCAGCTTCGCGTGATGGGGGCCAAGAGCAAGAAGAACATCCCCGAACACCTTCTCGCCAATGCAGACGACGAGGTTGCCGAACCGGCCGGCTGAGTTGGCCGGGGACGAATGCCGCCCGCATCTCACCTGTTGCGCGCCCCTTGGCGCGGCCGCGGTGCGCCCGCCGCCGTGAAGGGGGTGGACAACGCCGCCGATTTTGCTATGTGCCCGTTATTATAAGTCACACTTAGCAACCGGCAGACCCATGACCAACAACGGCGTCGACACCGATCATATCGCGTTTCTCGTCGGCGATCTGTCACGCCTGTTCCGCGCGACCTTTGAAAAGCTGACGCTGGAACATGACCTGGGCGTCACCACCGCAGAGGCACGGGTGCTGGGCTATATGTCGCTCTACGGTCCGCAACGCCAATCCTGCCTGGCCGATCTGCTGGGCGTCGCCCCGATGAGCCTGTCAGTGTTCCTCGACCGGCTGGAAACCGCGGGTCTGGTGCGTCGCGCGCCCGATCCGGGCGACCGGCGCGCCAAGATCGTCAGCCTGACGCGCGCGTCCGAACCGGTGCTGCGCCAGATCGCCGGGATCGGCCAGGGGTTGAACGACGCGGCGCTGGCGGGGATCGAACCGGCCGCGCAGGCGGCGTTCATCGAAACCGCCCGCCAGGTGCGCCGCAACCTCGAATCCCTGCGCGGCCCGCGCACCCCGGGAGGGCGGTCATGACCCTGCCTGCGAGGATGAGCGAACGGCGCGTCAGCATGATCGGTGCGTTGCTGGTGGCCATCGGACCGGTGTCCATGGCGCTTTACACGCCCGCGATGCCGGCGCTGGTCGATGCGTTCGGATCCGACGAGTCGGTGGTCAAGCTGACGCTGACCCTTTATTTCGGCGGCTTCGCCTTTGCCCAGCTGATCGCAGGCCCCCTGTCGGATGCCTTGGGGCGGCGCCCGGTCACCGTGGCCTTCATGGCGATCTATTGCGCGGCCAGCCTGTTGGCGCTGTTCGCGCCGACCATCGGTGTTCTGATCGTCGCGCGGTTTCTCCAGGGGGTCGGCGCCTCGGCCGGCATCGCGATTTCGCGCGCCATCGTGCGAGACCTGTTCACCGGCGAGCGGTCGTCGCGGATCATGAACCTGATCGGCATCATCCTGGCGCTTGGCCCGGCCCTGGCGCCGACCATCGGCGGTCTGACCCTGGCCTTGGCCGGCTGGCGCGCGATCTTCGCGTTGATGGTGGTGATGGGCGCCGCGGTGATCGTCGTGACGCTGGTGTCGATGCGCGAAACCGTGGTGCCGGATCGCAGCCGCCTGAAGCCGGGCGCGTTGCTGCGCAGCTATGGGATGTTGCTGACCAACGGACATTTCCTGACCACATCGACGGTCATGGCGGGTGCGCTGGGCGCGCTCTATGCGCAGGCGACGTTCCTGCCGTTCATCCTGATGGACGAAGTGGGCCTGTCACCGACGCAGTTCGGGGTGGGGATGCTGATGCAATCGGGGTTCTTCTTTGCCGGCTCGCTGGCCGTGCGCGTGCTGATGCCGCGGTTCGGCGCCTATGCCCTTGTGCCCGTCGGCCTGGTGTTCATTGCCGCCGGCAGCACCGGCACGGCGACGCTGTTGATCTGGCCGCCATCTTTCCTGCACGTCATGGTGCCGGTTGCGGTCTATGCCTTCGGGATCGCCTTCGTGATGCCTGCGATGTCGACCGCCGCGCTGGCGCCGTTCGGGCGCAACGCGGGGGCGGCGTCGTCGCTGCTGGGGTTCTTGCAGATGGGATCGGGCCTGTTGGTGGGCACGCTGGGCGCCTTCATGGGGGACGCGGTGTTCGCCATGGGCCTGCTGATCCCGCTGATGGGGGCGCTTGCCTGTGGCGCATACGCGTTGTATCGGCGGCGCCCGCACCTGTTGGAACCCGATCCCGACCCCAAGGTGATGGTTGCCGCACCCACGGGGCGGGTGGTTCTGGCACGCAACATTGACGAACGACCCCGCCGATGAGCCCGCTGAAGGCTGGCGGCGGATGCGAAAATTGGGCACACACCGCGCCATCGGGCCGAAACGCCCTCCGACATGACCCGCCGCCGTGCAATATCATGGTCCCCGCCGGACCGCGCATTATGTCCCGACCGACCGCCGGATCGAACGAAAGGTATCGTAACATGCACCGAACCGCGCCCATGCGCCGTATCGCGACGACCCTGGCCACCCTGCTGATGCTGACCGCGCCCGTCCTGGCCCAGGGGCAGGGGGGCGAACGCCCGCCCGCCGCCGTGACGGTCGTGACCCTCAAGGCGCAGGACGTGACGCTGACCACCACCCTGCCAGGGCGCGTCGTGGCGTCGGCGCGCGCCGAGGTGCGCCCGCAGGTGGCCGGGATCATCACCGAACGGATGTTCCGCGAGGGTGGCCCGGTCAAGGCGGGCGATCCGCTGTATCAGATCGACCCGGCCAGTTACGATGCCGCCGTCGCGGTCGCCGAAGCCGCCGTCGCACAGGCACAGGCGCAGCTGAACGCGGCGCGCAAGTCGGCCGAGCGGATTGACGAGTTGACATCGCGCAACGTCGCCAGCGAACAGGCCAAGGACAACGCCGATGCCGAACGCGAAGGCGCCGAGGCCAATCTCCAGGTCGCGCAGGCCCAATTGACGTCGGCGCGGATCGAACGTGACCGCACCACGATCCGCGCCCGCCTGTCGGGCGAGATCGGCCGGTCGCTGACTAGCCGCGGCGCGCTGGTCACGGCCAGCCAGGGCGAACCCCTGGCCGTGATCCGCACCATCGACCCGGTCTATGTGGACGTGACGCAATCGGCCGCCGAACTGCTGGACTGGCGGCGCGGGCAGGGGGCGGCGGGTATCGAATCCTTCGACCCCACGGTGACGCTGGAACTGCCCGACGGATCGATCTTCAGCGAAACCGGCAGCCTGACCGCCGCCGAACCCGAGGTCGATCCGCAGACCGGCGTCGTCGTCTTGCGGATGGAATTCGACAACCCCGACAAGCTGTTGCTGCCGGGCATGTATGTTCAGGTCGCGATGCCGACGCGCACCGTCAAGGGCGCGCTTGTCGTGCCGCAAGAGGCGGTAAGCCGTGACCGGCGCGGCAATGCGACCGCCATGGTCGTCGGGGCCGAAAACAAGGTCGAGCAGCGCACGCTGACGGTGTTGCAGGACCAGGGCGCGGGCTGGATCGTGACGGAGGGTCTGTCCGACGGTGACAAGGTGATCGTCGCCGGCTTGCAGAAGGTGGCGCCGGGCGCGACCGTCGCCCCCGAGGAACGTGCCGTCAAGACCGCCATGGCGGACGACCCCGCCGCACCGGCGCCTGCCGCGGCCGAGTGATCCGCGCCAGCCCCACCTGATACGACGATTTCAACGGAAAGATCCGCCATGGCCCGCTTTTTCATCGACCGACCGATCTTTGCCTGGGTGATTTCCCTGTTCATCTCGGGCATCGGCGTGCTGGCGATCCTGATCCTGCCGATCGCGCAATATCCACAGATCGCGTCGCCCTCGGTCAGCATCAATGCGTCGTATCCCGGCGCGTCGGCGGAAACCGTCGCCAACACCGTGACGCAGGTGATCGAACAGCAGATGACCGGCCTCGACGGCATGCGCTATATCTCGTCCAGTTCGTCGTCGGCGGGCGGCGCGTCGATCACCCTGACGTTCGAGACGGGAACCGATCCCGACATCGCCCAGGTGCAGGTGCAGAACAAGCTGTCGCAGGCGACGGCGCTTTTGCCCGAAATCGTGCAACGCCAAGGTGTTACGGTGCGAAAGTCATCCGCCGGCTTCCTGATGGTCGTGGCGCTGATCTCGGACACGGATGCAAATGACGCGACCGATCTTGCGGATTACCTGAACACCAACCTCGTGAACGACATCAGCCGCGTCGACGGCGTGGGCAGCGTGCAGGTGTTCGGCGCGCAATACGCCATGCGGATCTGGCTGGACCCGTCGAAGCTGGCCGCGTTCAACCTGACGCCGGGCGATATCGTGGCGGCGGTGTCGTCCGAGAACGCGCAGGTGTCGGCCGGTGCCTTCGGATCGCGCCCGGCGGTGGAAGGCCAGCAACTGAACGCGACGATCACGGCGCAGTCCCTGTTGCGCACCCCCGAGGATTTCCGCCAGATCGTCGTGCGGGCCGAAACCGACGGCGGTCTTGTCCTGCTAAACGATGTCGCGCGGGTCGAGGTGGGGGCCGAAAACTATGCCACCATCTCGCGGTTCAACCGGGCGCCGTCCAGCGGCATGGCGATCTCGCTTGCGCCGGGCGCTAACGCGCTGGACACCGGCGCCGCGGTCGAGGAGCGGCTGAACGAGCTGGCCGAATTCTTCCCCGAGGGCGTGCGCTATGTCATCCCCTATGACACGACGCCGTTCGTCGTCATCTCCATCGAAGAGGTCGTCAAAACCCTGATCGAGGCGATCATCCTTGTCTTCTTGGTGATGCTGCTGTTCCTGCAGAACCTGCGCGCGACGCTGATCCCGACTCTGGTGGTGCCGGTGGTTCTGCTCGGCACCTTCGGGGTGCTGGCGGCGTTCGGCTTCTCGATAAACTCGCTGACCATGCTGGCGATGGTGCTGGCCATCGGTCTGTTGGTGGACGACGCCATCGTGGTGGTCGAAAACGTCGAACGGATCATGGAGCAGGAGGGGCTTTCGCCACGCGAAGCCACGCGCAAATCCATGGGCGAGATCACCGGCGCGCTGATCGGCATCGCCGTGGTCCTGTCGGCCGTATTCGTGCCCATGGCATTCTTTCCCGGCTCGACCGGTGTCATCTACAAGCAATTCTCGATCACGATCATTTCCGCCATGGTGCTGTCGGTCGTGCTGGCGCTGACGCTGACGCCGGCGCTGTGCGCCACGATGTTGAAACCCAAGAAGGAAGGCGCCGGCACGCGCGGCCCGTTCGGCTGGTTCAACAGCGGTTTCGGGGCAACGCTGAAGGGGTATACCGCGTCGATCGCGTGGATCGTGCGCCGTCCGTTCCGGGTCGGCCTTCTCTACCTGATGATCATCGTCGCGGCCGTGTTCATGTTCATGCGAACACCGGGCGGCTTTCTTCCGGCCGAGGATCAGGGCATCCTGTTCACCTTGATCCAGACCCCGACAGGGGCGACGGCGGATCGCACCCTTGAGGTGGTGAAGCAGGTCGAGGATTATTTCCTGACCCAGGAAAGCGACGTGGTGGAATCCGCCTTCGGTGTCGTCGGATTCAGTTTCGGCGGGCAGGGGCAGAACCAGGGCCTGGCCTTCGTGCGGCTGAAGGATTGGTCCGAACGCACGGAACCCGGCCAAAGCATTCAGGCGCTGGCCGGGCGGGCATTCGGCGCGCTCAGCCAGATCCAGGATGCCATGGTGTTTCCCATCGTGCCGCCCTCGGTGATCGAGTTGGGCAACGTCTCGGGCTTCGATTTCTTCCTCCAGGCCCGCGGCGGCCAGAGCCATCAGGAATTGCTGGATGCCCGCAATCAGCTTCTGGGGATGGCGGCGCAAAGCCCGCTGATCGCGTCGGCGCGTCCCAGCGGGCTTGAGGATGCGGCCCAGTTCAACCTGGATATCGACTGGCGCAAGGCCGGGGCCATGGGCGTGTCGGCCACCGATGTCGGCAACCTGCTGTCGATCGGCTGGGCCGGGCGGTACGTGAACGATTACATCGATCGCGGCCGCATCAAGCGGGTCTATGTGCAGGGCGAGGCCGAAGCCCGTGCCACCCCGTCGGACCTGGGCAAGTGGCGCGTGCGCAACAAGACCGGCGGGTTGGTGCCGTTCTCGAATTTCGCGGATGCCTCGTGGACGTACGGCCCCCAGGGGGTCAACCGTTATAACGGGGTATCGGCGATGCAGATCCAGGGCTCGCCCGCGCCGGGTGTGTCGACCGGCGAAGCCCTGGCCGAGATCGAGCGTCTGGTGACGCAACTGCCGCCGGGGTTCGCCGCCGCCTGGACCGGTCTGTCACTGGAGGAACGCGAAAGCGGCAACCAGGCGCCGCTGCTTTATGCGCTGTCGCTGGCGGCGGTGTTCCTTGCCCTTGCCGCCCTTTACGAAAGCTGGTCGATCCCCTTCGCGGTGATGCTGGCCATGCCCATCGGTGTGCTTGGCACGCTTCTGGCGGCATGGTTGGGCAGCTTCGAGAACGGCGTGTTCTTCCAGGTCGGATTGCTGACCGTGATCGGTCTGACCGGCAAGAACGCGATCCTGATCGTCGAGTTCGCCCGCGAACAGCGCGAGGCCGGCGTGCCGCTGTTCCAGGCGGCGACCGAGGCCGCGAAACAGCGGTTCCGCCCGATCATCATGACGTCCATGGCGTTCTCGCTGGGCGTGCTGCCTCTGGTTCTCAGCACGGGGGCGGGTTCGGGCGGGCGCACGGCGATCGGGTCGGGCGTGTTGGGTGGCACGTTGACGGCCACCGTTCTGGGGGTGCTGTTCGTGCCGCTGTTCTTCGTGATCATTGCCCGCCTCACCAGCCGGGCGGCGCGCGACTCGATCCGCGACGAGGCCAAGGCGAAGGCATGACCGAACGGAACCAATGCAACCGGCGGGCGCTTACGGGGGCAGGCCCGGACGCCGCCGGGCCCATGTCGCGCGCGTGACATCTGACCGTGCGCAAGGCCGCCGTATTCCCCTGATCCCGTAACGGCGGGCGCGCGGCGGCCAGTGGCGCGCGTCAAGGCCAACCGGTCACGCCGGCCGAGAGTTAACCCCGACACCAAGGCACCTTCCATGATCCGGACCCCCCTGACGATTGTAAGCTGGAACATCCGCAAGGCGGTGGGGCTGGACTGGCGGCGCGATCCCGACCGGGTGTTGCATGTGCTGGCGACGCTGGACCCCGATATCGTGTTGTTGCAGGAGGCCGACAAGCGGCTGGCGCCGCGCCATCCGGCGCTGCCGCTGGACATGGTGGACCGGGCAGGGTGGACCGCGATCAACGCCGATCCGGCCACCCCCTCCATCGGCCATCACGGCAACGCGGTGCTGTTGCGGCACGGCCTGCATATCGAGCGTATCCTGGGCATCGATCTGCCGGGACTTGAGCCGCGTGGTGCGGTCCTGGCCCGGATCGAGGGGTCGTTCGGCGCGCTGACGGTTGGCGGTCTGCACCTGGGCCTGCGGCGCAGCGACCGGCGCCAGCAGATCGCGCGCGTGATCGCCGAGGCCGAAGGGTTTGGCGGCCCGACGGTTCTGGCCGGTGACACCAATGAATGGCGCCATCCCGGGCCGTTCGACCTTCCCCAGGGGTGGCAGGATATCGCGCCGGGGGCATCGTTCCACGCCACCCGGCCAATGCTGCGGCTGGACCGGTTCCTGGTCAGTGGCGATGTGCCGGTCAGATCGTCCGATGTTCTACCCCGCTCCGATGCCTATCGCGCGTCGGACCATCTGCCGATCCGGCTGTGCATCGGAGCCTGAGCCGGCTCAGACCAGGCGCGAGACGTCCTTGGCCGCGCGTACGAAATCGCGAAACAGGGGGGCGGGCTCAAAGGGTTTGGATTTCAGCTCGGGGTGGAACTGAACCCCGATGAACCACGGATGATCCTTGATCTCGATGATCTCGGGCAGCCGTCCGTCGGGCGACATGCCGGAGAAGATCACGCCCTTGGATTCAAGGGCCTCGCGATACTTGATGTCGACCTCGTAACGGTGGCGGTGGCGTTCCTCGATGGTCGTGGTGCCATAGATCTCGGCCACCTTCGATCCTTCGGCCAAGGTGGCGGTATAGGCGCCCAGGCGCATCGTGCCGCCCTTGTCGTCATCGACCCGGCGCGCGATCGTGTGGTTGCCCTGCACCCATTCCTTGAGGTGATAGACCACGGGCTCAAACCGCTTTGCGCCCGCCTCGTGGTCGAACTCCTCGGATCCGGCGGTTTCCAGACCGGCCAGGTTGCGCGCCGCCTCGATCACCGCCATCTGCATGCCCAGACAGATCCCCAGATACGGGATCTTGCGGGTGCGGGCGTATTCGGCGGCGCGGATCTTGCCTTCGGTGCCGCGTTCGCCAAAGCCACCCGGCACCAGGATCGCGTGATAGCCTTCGAGGAACGGCGCCGGATCCTGATGTTCGAACAATTCGGCATCGACCCATTCGATCCGCACCTTGACACGGTTGGCCATGCCGCCGTGGGTCAGCGCCTCGGCGATGGATTTATAAGCGTCTTCCAGTTGGGTGTACTTGCCGACGATGGCGATCTTCACTTCGCCTTCGTAATTGAAGATCCGGTCCGACACGTCTTCCCAGCGGGTCAGCACCGGCCGGGGCGCGGGCGAGATCTGGAAGGCGTCCAGAACCGCCTGATCCAGCCCCTCGCGGTGATAGGCCAGCGGTGCCTCGTAGATGGATTTGAGGTCATAGGCCGCGATCACGCTGTCGGGGCGCACGTTGCAGAACAGCGCCAGTTTCTCGCGTTCCTTCTGCGGGATCATCTTTTCGGAGCGGCACACAAGGATGTCGGGGGCGATGCCGATCGAGCGCAACTCCTTGACGCTGTGCTGGGTCGGCTTGGTCTTCAACTCACCGCTGGCGGTCAGCCAGGGCAGCAGGGTCAGGTGCATATAGATCGTTTCGCCGCGCGGCCGGTCCTGCCCGAACTGGCGGATCGCCTCGAAGAACGGCAAGCCCTCGATATCGCCGACGGTGCCGCCGATCTCGCACAGCATGAAGTCGACCTCGTCCGCGCCGACACTCAGGAAGTCCTTGATTTCATTTGTGACATGGGGGATCACCTGAATCGTCTTGCCCAGGTAATCGCCGCGCCGTTCCTTTTCCAGCACGGTGGAATAGATGCGGCCCGACGACACTGAATCGGTGTTGCGTGCGGCAACGCCGGTAAAGCGTTCGTAATGCCCCAGGTCCAGATCGGTTTCGGCACCATCGTCGGTGACGAACACCTCGCCGTGCTCGAACGGGCTCATCGTGCCGGGATCGACGTTGAGATAGGGATCAAGCTTGCGCAGCCGCACCGAAAAGCCGCGCGCCTGAAGCAGGGCACCCAGGGCCGCCGACGCCAACCCCTTGCCAAGCGACGAAACCACACCGCCGGTGATGAACACATATCTTGCCATGGTGGGCTCCCGCGAAAGTCTGATTGGGCAGGCGCCAGTCGATTGACCGAATCCGCCTGATCACGGGATTTGACCTATAGTCGGATCCCGTGGAACGCGCAACAGGTGCGCCGGTGGTGCGGTCCATCCCATGCAGACCGCGAAATGGTTGAAACAGGCGGCTGGCGGATCAGTCGGCGCGCGGCGGTGTCGCGTCGGTCGCGCCCGGCGGCAACAGATCCGCGCCCGACGGTGTCGCCGGTGCGGTTTCGGTTTCGGCAGGCGTCACGCCGATGCGATCGACAACCGAGGTTCCGACGGAATTCTGCGCCGCGATGACGGTCAGGAAGATCGACGTGCCGATGAAGCAGACGGCGAAGGCCCACGTCAGCTTGGTCAGGGCCGTCGCCACACCACGGCTGGAGACGGCACCGCCCGCACCGCCCATGCCAAGGCCGCCACCTTCGCTGCGCTGCAAAAGCACAACACCGATGAGGCAGAGTGCCAATATCAAATGAACGACAAGAACGATGTTTTCCATGGTGCAGCTTTCGGCGTTGCGACTCGAGGGTATCTAGAAGCCTCAATCCATGGCTGCAACCCCTTTCACGGCGTTGCGGGATTGCGCCGCAGGCGGGCCGTGCCGGTCTGCCGTTTTCCGCCTGACACCGGTTTCACGCACGGATGGGCCGGCCGGGCGTGGATGGTCGCGGGCCGCGGGCGCATTTGCGTTTGCGGGGCGACCGGCAGCGGCGTATACGGGCGCGGGCCGCAGGATAGCCACGGGCGGTGCCGACTGGATTTGAAAGGATCGAACATGGCCAATGTCGTCGTCGTCGGAGCCCAATGGGGCGATGAAGGAAAAGGCAAGATCGTCGATTGGCTGAGCGAACGCGCCGATGTCATCGCGCGCTTTCAGGGTGGCCACAACGCCGGTCATACGCTGGTGATCGATGGCGTGGTCTACAAGCTGTCGCTGTTGCCGTCGGGAATCGTGCGCCAGGGCAAGCTTTCGGTGATCGGCAACGGCGTGGTGCTGGATCCGTGGCACCTGGTCGGCGAGATCGACAAGCTGCGCGATCAGGGGGTGACGATTACGCCCGAAACGCTGATGATCGCCGAAAACGCGGCGCTGATCCTGCCGATCCACGGCGAACTGGATCGCGCCCGTGAATCCGCCGCATCGATGGCCAAGATCGGAACCACCGGCCGCGGGATCGGCCCCGCCTATGAGGACAAGGTCGGCCGTCGGTCGGTCCGCGTCGCGGACTTGGCCGATGACGCCACGCTGGAGCTGCGGGTCGATCGCGCGCTGGTGCATCATGACGCGCTGCGCCGCGGGCTTGGGCTCGAACCGATCGACCGTGACGCATTGCTGGCACAACTGCGCGAGATCGCTCCGAAAGTCCTGGAATACGCGGCGCCCGTCTGGAAGGTGCTGAACGATCAGCGCCGTGCCGGCAAGCGGATCCTGTTCGAAGGAGCCCAGGGCGCGCTGCTGGACATCGACTTCGGCACCTATCCCTATGTCACCTCGTCCAACGTGATCGCGGGGCAGGCGGCGACGGGCACCGGCATCGGGCCCGGCGCCATCGACTTCGTGCTGGGCATCGTCAAGGCCTATACGACGCGGGTGGGCGAGGGGCCGTTTCCGGCCGAACTGACCGACGATGTGGGCCAGCGGCTGGGCGAACGGGGGCACGAATTCGGCACCGTGACGGGGCGCAAGCGGCGGTGTGGCTGGTTCGATGCGGTGCTGGTGCGCCAGACCTGCGCGACGTCCGGGGTCAACGGCATCGCGCTGACCAAGCTGGACGTGCTGGACGGGTTCGAGACGCTGAAGATCTGCACCGGTTACGAGCTGGACGGCGAAACCCTGGATTATCTTCCCACGGCCGCCGATCATCAGGCGCGCTGCACACCGATCTATGAGGAACTGCCCGGCTGGAGCGAATCCACCGAAGGCGCGCGCACCTGGGCCGACCTGCCCGCGAATGCGATCAAATACGTCCGTCGTGTGGAAGAGCTGATCGGCTGTTCCGTGGCGCTGCTTTCGACATCGCCCGAACGTGACGACACGATCCTTGTCACCGACCCGTTCGCCGACTGATCCGGAAAGGAGCCTGAATGGCCCTGAGTTACAAGGCGCGCCGTCGCTGGGCCCTGCTGATCCTGGTGGTCGCCCTGCCGGTCTATATCCTCGTCGCCAGTTGGGCCGTTACCCTGCTTGAACGCCCCTCGGTCCTGGTCGAACTGTTGATCTACGTCGTGCTTGGCGTGATCTGGGCGATCCCGCTCAAGGCGATTTTCAAGGGGATCGGCCAGGTCGATCCGGACGCGCCGCGCCGCGATTGATCCTGCAGGGCCGTATCGCCGGGCGCGTGCGGAAGGAACGAAAGGGGCGGCGCGGATGATCCGCGCCGCCCCTTTTCCTGTTCGGATCCTGCCAGCAGTGTGTGATCACTCGCCGACATAGCGATGGGGCTGTCCCTGTTCCGCGTCGTCGTCCGAGGTTGCAGCCAAGCCGAACTGACCCTTGCCCAGCTTGCGGATCCGACCGCTGCGCAGCAGGGCGCCAAAGCTTTTCAGCCCCTGTTCGCGGCCGATGTCACGCTTCGGATCCAGGCTGGCCGCGCGGCGCAGAAGTTGCGGGCGCGACATTGTCTCCTGGCCCTCGACCTCGGCGGTATACAGCGCGGCAGCTTCCAGCACGTCGTCAAGATCGGTCGCACCGCGTGCCGCCACGAAGTCGCGGAAGCTGATCCGCTGCTTGTCTTGTGCGCGGCTCGGGTCATCGCCTTGGGGTTTGCGGGCGACACGCCGTGGGCGCACGGGGCCGGCCGGGCGGGTCGGTGCATCCTGACGATCGACGCGCAACTCGGACACCAGCATCAGGGGCGCCGGACGATCGCTGATCGCGTCGGACGCCGGGCGCACGCGCGGCGACGCGTCGCCATCGGCGGCGGCCACACCGGGCCGGCGCGGTCGCACCACCTTTTGCAGATCGTCACGATAGCGGCTGAGGCTGTCGTCCTTTTCCGGATCCGGCCGTCCGCCCCGGGCCTTGATGTCGGCGCGGGTCGCGGCGACGGCCGCCTTCAGGTGCGCGATGGCCGAACGGCGGCGGGTGCCTTCGCTGTCGCTCATCTTGGCGTTGGTTTCGTCCAGCAGGCGGCTCAGCGCGCGCTCGTCCTGATCGGCGGGATCCTCGGCATCGCCCGGTGCGGCCGCCGCAACGGTATCTTCGGCGTCGTCCTCGACCATGTCGGAAAAACGCTGGCGCAGCTGTTCGGTCTCGCGGCTGGCGGCCGAGGCATCCCGTTCGACATCTGCCAGTTCCGCCGCCAGCTCTTCCTCGTCGCTGTCGTCCAGCGAGGTTTCACCGATCAGGTTGCGGATGCCGGCGGTCAGGGCTTCGTCGTCGTCCTCGGCCCTCTGGTCGTCTGCATCGGAGGGATCGAACAGGTTGTCGTGGTCATCCTCGTCGGTCGTGAAGGTATCGTCGTCGCTGAAATCCGCCAGGGCGTCCTGATCCGTGCGCGATTGGGCCACATCTGCCGTCAGGATGGCGGCGAGTGTGTCGGCGGCACCGATGGTGTCAAGCGCACCCTCTGCGGTTTCCGGGGCCAGCGCCTCGTCGTCTTCGACGTCGATTTCCGCAATGGTATCATCGTCTTCGTCGTCGTCTTCCACCTCTTCGATCTCGCCGGCTGCGAGGGCGGCCTCGAACTCGGTCCGTTTCAGCTTGATGACCCGGGCATGGGGCCGCTGCGGCATCACGCGGGTCGGTGCCACGCGCTCAGCTTCCACCTGCTCGGCCTGCTCGGCGGCTTCCGCTTCCGCGCGCGCCTGTTCTTCGGCCTGTGCACGTGCCTCGGCTTCCGCCTGCTCGGCGGCTTCCGCTTCCGCGCGCGCCTGTTCTTCGGCTTGTGCCCGTGCCTCGGCTTCGGCCTGCTCGGCGGCCTCTGCTTCCGCACGCGCCTGTTCTTCGGCTTGTGCCCGTGCCTCGGCTTCCGCCTGCTCGGCGGCTTCCGCTTCCGCACGTGCCTGTTCTTCGGCTTGCGCCCGTGCCTCGGCTTCTGCCTGCTCGGCGGCCTCTGCTTCCGCACATGCCTGTTCTTCGGCTTGCGCGCTGGCCTCGGCTTCGTCGTCGCTGGCGTTGAGGGCGTCCATTATCGACGCAGCGGTGGTGTCGGGTTCGCTGTCGTCGTCCGACACGGTTTCGGTTTCGAAATCGTCGGTCTCGTCCTCGGAGCCGGCGGTGTCTTCAAAGCCGTCGCTGGGCGCGTGCGAGAGATAGTCTTCCACCGGCTCGTCTTCCGCATAGGCGATGTCGGCCTCGCGGGTGGCGCGGGCGCGGGCAACCACGGCACGGATGCGCGACAGTTTGGCGGCAACGCTGTCACCGTCGATGTCGACGTCGAAGGGTGCGTTCGATTGGGGTGATGTTTCCGACGGGCAGCGGTCGTCGCCCTGGGACGCGCCGTGTCTTGTGGATGTGCCGGACGTCGCGGCGTCCCTGGGCGGCATCGCCTCGGCCGTCTGTCGCAGCACAACACCGTTTGATTCGACCCGCGTCTCGACCCGCCGACGCACCTCGCGTTCTGCGATCTGGTGCAGCATCTGTGCGTCGGGTTGCGGAGGTTCGGCGCCGAAGTAGCGGTCATCGGCGGCAAGGTCGCGGAAATATTCCGCGATGGATTTCATCGTCTCGAAAGGTTGATCGAACCCTTCCAGAGTGCACGAGAACGTGCCGTATGAAACAGTAAGAATCTTGCTTGACCCTACCATCGGTAACTCGCTTTCTCCCCCGATCCAGCAAGGGTATGTTTACCATGCATTGGTTCTGGAATCCGAACGGAACTGCGGATTTTGCGGTATCTTTTCCGGGCCAGAATGTGACCGTTCTCCTGATATAGGGTTAATGTTGCCATGATTGAGGGCAAAATACGATCATCGCGGCCCGTTGCGTTGGTTGGCGGCGGATCCGTCGCGGCGGCGGACATCGCGGCCGCGGCCCGCGAATCGGCAATTCTGGTGGCCGCAGATGGCGGAGCAGACGCTGCGCTGGCGCTGGGCCATCGCCCCGACTGGGCCATCGGCGACCTCGATTCGCTGTCGGCGGAAACGTGCGATGCGCTGGCACCCGGGCGGGTGGTGCGCGACACCGACCCGAACTCGACCGATTTCGACAAATGCGTCGCGCGGATCGATGCGCCGCGGATCCTCGCGGTCGGGTTTCTGGGCAAGCGGGTGGATCACCAGCTGGCGGCGTTCAACACGCTGGTGCGCGAACCGGCGGGCTGGATCGTGCTGATCGGCGCCCATGACATCTGTGTGCACCTGCCGCTCCGCCTGACGCTCGACCTGGCGCCCGGGACGCGCGTGTCGCTGTTTCCGCTGCGCCGCGTGACCGGCCGGTCGCGCGGCCTGGAATGGAACATCGACGGGTTGCACTTTGCGCCCGGCGGGCAGATCGGCACGTCTAACCGGGCGACCGGCGCGGTCGATCTGTCGATGGATGGCGCCGGGATGGTTCTTATCCTGCCGCGGGCAGAGTTGTCGGCGGTGCTGGCGGCGCTGGCCGTGGCCTGATGCCCCGTTCTCGTCAGACGGTATGACGCCCGGCAGCATCGGCTGAGCACGATGTGGACAGGCCGTACCATCACGCGGGCGGCGGCGGGGCGGGCAGCGATTCGCGTTCAAGCCGGCGTTCGCGCAGGAACACGTAAAAGCCCGACGCGGCGATCAGGGCGATTCCGGCGAAGGTCTGGCTGTCGGGCAAGTCGTTGAAGATCAGATAGCCGAACAGCGTTGCGGTCACGATTTCGAGGTATTGCAGCGGCGCAAGGGTGGCGGCCGGCGCGAACCCCAAGGCGGCGCTGATCATCAAATGCGATGCGCTGGCGATCAGGCCGACGGCAAGCAGGAACAGCCAGAACCGCCCCTGCGGCATGACCGGCGTGAGGAAATCGGCGCCACCCAGCGTGCCCAAGGCCAGCAGCGGCGCGACCAGGATGCAGGCGGCAAGGGCCGTCCAGCTTTGCAGGGCAACGGCCGAAAGGCGGCGGGCAATCTGGCGGGTCGTCACCATGTACAACGCAAAGCAAAGCGCCGTCAGCAACGGCAGCAGGGCGACCGGGCCGAAGACGGAAAACGATGGCCGGATGATCAGCAACGCCCCGGCAAAGCCGACCGCGCAGGCGGCCAGGCGCCGCCAGCCGATCTGTTCGCCCAGGAACAGCGCGCCAAGCAGCGTCAGGATGAACGGTTCGACGAAAAAGATCGCGATGGCATCGGCGATGGGCATGAACTGCAACGCGCCGAAGAACGCCATCGTCGCCGTCAGGATCAGCGCCGCGCGCAACAGATGCAGGCCCATATCGCGCAGCGACGGGCGGCTGAGGTCGGACAGGGCCCAGGCGATCGGCAACAGGATCATGGCCTGGATGGCAAAGCGCGTGGCGACGATCTGTCCCACCGGAATCTCGGCCGACGACAGTTTTGCGAAGGCGTCCATCAAGGGAGCCGTCAGGGTGAAACCGGTCATCAATGCGATGCCGAGAAGGGGGCGATCCTGGTTCATGGCCAGACGCTAGGCCGTGGCGACTGGATTGGCAATCTCGCCCGTCCGACGCCGTCGAAAGGTTCCATCACACAGTCGCGCACGGTGGGCATCCGCAAAACCCCGCCGGGTCGCCAGCTCGGGTCGGCGGCTTCCGGCCGGGCAAATTTTCGTGACCGAACAAGGGGGAACACTTTGCGCTCTGCGGGCATATGTCCCCCGAGACGTCGCACTGCAGCGGCGCGGTTAACGATTACGGAGCAGAGACATGAAGATTTTCGCAACAACTGCCATCGCAACCCTGATCGGCTTTCCGGCCTTGGCTGGCGGGCTGAACACACCCCAGCCCGATCCGGTGATCCAACAGCCCGTTCTGGCGCCTGTCATGAACACGGGCGACTGGACCGGCGGTTATGTCGGTGCGCAACTGGGATATGGCAACCTGAACGGTGATGGCCTGGCCAATGTCGGCGGCAACAATCGCGTGTTCGACAGCGACGGCGATGGTGCCCTCGGCGGTGTTTATGGCGGTTATCTGTATCAGCAGGGCAACTTCGTCTATGGTGGCGAACTGAGCCTGAACGCCGCGAACCTGGATTTCGACAACAACCTGGGCTCGATCGACCAGCTGCATCAGCTGAAGTTCAAGGCCGGTTACGGCACCCAGCGCACGCTGGTCTACGGCACCATCGGCGCAGCCTATGCCAAGGGCGACATCGCCGGGCGCAGCGCCGATGATTTCGGTTACGAGATCGGCGCCGGCATCGATTATATGGTGAACGACCGTGTATCGATCGGTACCGAAGTCACCTACAACAAGTTCGACGACTTCGACAACACCGGCATCGACTTTGACACGACCACCATCGGTGCCAACGTCGCCTACCGGTTCTGAGACCCGGTTCGGATCGCCGGGTTCGACCCCGGTGACTGAAAAACGGAAATGCCGCCACAGCGATGGCGGCATTTTTCATCGATCGGCGTTCAGCGCGCGCACCACCTCGGCCACCATCATCACGTCATCGCGCGTACAGTCGAACTGCCCGACGGCAACGCGGATCACCACGCGGCCGCCATGGCGCGTCTGTGTCAGGTAGATGCGGCCGTCCTTGTCGATCCGATCCAGCAGTGCCTCGGTCTGCGCATCCGTCGCGCAGCGGAACGTGAACAGCGACAGGCGGGGGGCGGTCGCGATCTCGATCCCCGGAAGGGTCGCCAATGCGCGGGCCAGATCCTCGGCCCAGCGCACGTGGTTGCGGATGCGGGCGCGCAACCCCTCCAGCCCATAGGCACGCAGGGTGAACCAGATCTTCAGCGCCCGGAATCGCCGGCCCAGGGGCACGGTCCAGTCGCTGTAATCGGTGACCGGCCCCACGCCGCGGGTTTCCAGATAATCGGGCTTGATCGTCAGGGTGCGAAGCTGGTCGGCGGGATCGGCCAGGAATTGGACCGCGCAATCGAACTGGACGCCCAGCCACTTGTGCGGGTTGAACACCACGCTGTCCGCGCCTTCGATCCCTGCCCACAGATGGCGGAACTCGGGGCAGATCATCGCCGATCCGGCCCAGGCGGCATCGACATGCACGGGCAGGCCGTGGGATTTCGCCACCGCGATGCAGGCGGCGATGGGATCGGACGCGCCGATGCCCGTGCCACCGACACACAGCACGACGCCCGCGGGCAGATCGCCGCGCGCCAGATCGGCGCGGATCGCGGCGTCCAGCGCGGCGGGATCCATGGCGAACTCCGCGTCCAGCGGCACCTTGACCAGGTTGGCCTGACCGATCCCTGCGATCCGCACGGCCTTGTCCACCGATGAATGGGTCTGCGCGCTGGCATAGAGGCGCAGCCGCTTTTGCCCCGCCAACCCCCGCGCGTTGCCGTCCCAGTCCAGCGCCGCCTCGCGCATGGTCAGGATGGCCGACAGGGTGGCGGTGGTGGCGCTGTCGTGGATCGTGCCGGTGAACCCGGCAGGCAGGCCAAGCGCGTCGCGCAGCCAGCCGACCATGACGCTTTCGATCTCGGTCGCGGCGGGCGCTGTCTGCCACAGCATCCCTTGCCCGGCCATCGCATTGGCCAGTTGCTCGGCCAGCATCGACGCCGGCGAGGCGTTGGCGGGGAAATACGCGAAGAAGCGGGGATGCTGCCAATGGGTCGTGGCGCCCGGTACGATCGCCTCGAAATCGGCGAAGATATCGTCCAACGGTTCAGCGGTTTCGGGGGCCGATGCGGGCAGGCGGGCGGCGACATCGCCCGGCGCCACGGACGGGCGCACGGGCCGGTCGCGCAACCCGGCGTGGTATGCGGTGGCCCAGTCGGCGGCCCGTTTCGCCCAGATGTTCAGGTCTTCGTGATCCATGCGCTCCGCTCAGCCCAGATAGCGGTCGACGTCGGCGCCACCCATCACCTTCATCGCCGAGAAATCGCCGCGTTGAAACATGGCGCGGCCCGCGTCCTCGATCACCCGGTGGGTGGCGCGGGCCAGCGACGAGCCGAGCGAGATGCGCGCCACCCCCGCCGCCGCCATGTCGGCGCGCGACGCCTGCATCAGCGGACCGGCGGCCAGCGCGTTCACCGGCCGGTCCGTCGCGGCGCAGACCTGGGCCAGCGCCGCCAGATCGCCGGGAATCGGCACATACAGGCAATCGGCCCCGGCATCGGCAAAGGCGCGGATGCGGCGCAGCGCCTCGGGCAGGTCATAGGCGCCGGTCATCACGCCGTCGGCCCGGGCGCACAGCACGAAGTCGCGGGGCAGGGCGCGCGCCGCCGCCACCGCCGCCGCGATCTTTTCCACGGCCAGATCGAAGTCATAGACCGCTGCGCCGCCCGCCGTCACATCCTCGATCGAACAGCCCGCCAACCCGATTTCGCCGGCCAGGCGCACGGTTTCGGCGGCATCGTCCGGCGTGTCGCCCCAGCCGTTCTCGAAATCGCCCGAGACCGGGACATCCACCGTGGCCACCAGCGTTTCGGCATGGGCCAGCGCCTCGTCCCGGCTCACCTGCCCGTCGGGGCGCCCGAGGGTGAAGCCATGGGCGGCCGAGGACGTCGCAATCGCCCTTGCCCCCAGGCCGACCAGCATCTTGGCGCTGCCCAGATCCCAGGCGTTGGCCAGGATGAACGGATCGCCCGGCACGTGCAGCGCGCGGAATGCGGCACCGGGATCGCGAGTCACGACAGCTCTCCGGCGAATGCGACAAGGGTCTTCAGGGCGGCGGCGAACCGGTCGTCCTCGGCCGTCATGGCGACCCGGACGTGACCGGCGGCGCATTTGCCATAGCTTTCGCCGGGCATCACGGCGATGGCGTGGGTGTCCAGCAGGCGGTCGGCAAATGCCCGCCCGCTGAGCCCGGTCGAGCGGACGTCCAGCATCACGTACATCGCGCCGCGGGCCGGAATCGCGCGCACCGCGTTCTGACCCTTCAGGATGTCCTGAACCAGCCCGCGGCGGCGGCGGAACGGCTCGGCCACCTTGTCCTCAAGGTCGGCGCCTTGGGCCAGCGCGAACACCGCCGCCTCCTGGATGAAGCCGGGCACGCCATAGGTGGTGTTCGTGGCAAGGTTGATGAGGTGGCCGATCACGTCAGGCTCGGCCACGATCCAGCCACAGCGGCTGCCGGTCATGGCGTGGCTTTTCGACATCGACCCGATCACCATGGTGCGCGCCGCCATGTCGGGCAGGGCGCGCGGCGAGATGTGTTCGCCCGACCAGACCTGGGTGTCGTAAACCTCGTCCGAGATCAGCCACAGGTCGTGGTCGCGCACCGCCCCCGCCACCGCGTCCAGCGTGTCGCGGCCATAGATCGAGCCGGTAGGATTGTTCGGCGAATTGATCAGCAGCGATTTCGCACCGTCCGCCCGCGCGTCGATGGCGGCGCGGCGGGGCTGGAAATCATCCTCGGGGGTGGTGGGGATCGCCACCGGGTTCAGACCAAGCGACCGGATCACGCCCGGATAGGTGGTGTAATGCGGATCGACATAAAGCGCCGTGTCACCGGGATCGCCCACGGCCAGATGGCTGGCAAACAGCGCCGCCTGACCGCCCGGCATGATCATCACGTTTTCCGGGCCGGTGGGCACGCCGGTGCGGGCGGCGACCCGGTCGGCCACGGCACGGCGCAGCGCCGGGATGCCGGGAACCGAGGCATAGCCCGTGGCACCCCCCCGCGCGGCGCGGTCCATGGCCGACAGGATCGCGGGATCGGTGCCGATGTCGTGTTCACCGATGGTCAGTTCGGTGATGTCGTGCCCGGCGTCCGCCATGGCGCGGGCGCGGATGAACACCTCCCACCCGTCGGAGCCTTCGGGCAATATTCCGGTGATGCGGCGGGACAGTTCCATGGGGCCTCCGATATGATGCGGCTGCAAGGGACATGGACGGGCGCGATTTGTCAAACCCCCGCGCGCCACTTCGGTCGACGGGCCGATCCTTGATGCGCAGGCGCGCTCAACCCAGGCTCGCCTGAACCTTCCGGGGCAGCTTGGCGCGGATCAGGCCATAGGAGGTTTCGATCCGGTGGCGCAATTCATCCGGCGCCGCACCGTCGAACGGGATCAGGACCCACGAGCGGTGGAGATAGGGGGCGCGTTCGCCCACCCCGGCTTCGATCAGCATCGTCGCCGTTTCGACGTCGGGGCATTTCACCGACACGCCATGGTCGGTGCCGCCCACCAGCGCAAAGATCTTGCCGCCCACCTTCCAGCAGTCGTGACCACCGCCGAAGGGGTCGGAACACGCGGCGCCGGGCAGGGCGGCGCAGATGGATCTGACGATTGCACGGCTCATGGGCGCCAGTGTGCATGCGAAACGGACCCCCCGGCAAGCGCGTCCTGCGCCGCCTGCGGCATCGTGATCGGGGACGCGCGATGTGACTTGCCGTCGGGGGCGACGGGATGTCCTGTTGCCGCACACTGGTCTGTTTTCATTTCCGCGCGAAGACGGTATGCCCGCCACGGGGCCGAGGTGCGCCGGATGCCCGTGCGCCGCCCCACGCCGAGGACCACAGATGACCGAAATCCGCCTGCACAACACCAAGACCCGCCGCCGCGAGACGTTCGAGCCGCTGGATCCGTCGAACGTGCGCATGTATGTCTGCGGGCCGACGGTGTATGATCGCGCCCACATGGGCAACGCGCGCCCGGCCATCGTGTTCGACGTGCTGTTCCGCCTGCTGCGCGAAATCTACGGCGCCGATCACGTCACCTATGTGCGCAACATCACCGACGTGGACGACAAGATCAACGCGCGTGCCGCCCAGACCGGCCGCGACATCGCCGACATCACCGCCGAGACGACGGCATGGTATCTGGAGGACATGGCCGCGCTGGGCAATCTGGAGCCGACGCACATGCCCCGCGCGACCGGCTATATCGCCGAGATGATCGCGATGATCGAAGGGCTGATCGAAAGCGGCCATGCCTACGAGGCCGACGGTCATGTGCTGTTCGCCGTCGAAAGCTATGCCGACTATGGGGCGCTGTCGGGGCGCAGCATCGACGACATGATCGCCGGTGCGCGGGTCGAGGTGGCCCCCTACAAGCGCAACCCGATGGATTTCGTGATGTGGAAGCCGTCGGACGCCCGGCAACCGGGGTGGGACTCGCCCTGGGGGCGGGGCCGACCCGGCTGGCATATCGAATGCTCGGCCATGGCCGATAAACTGCTGGGTGAGAGTTTCGATATCCACGGCGGCGGCAATGACCTGATGTTCCCCCACCACGAGAACGAGATCGCCCAGAGCGCCTGTGCCCATCCAGACGCCGAAATGGCGCAGATCTGGATGCATAACGAGATGCTGCTGGTCGAGGGGCGCAAGATGTCCAAATCGCTGGGCAACTTCTTTACCGTGCGCGACCTGCTGGATCAGGGTGTGGCGGGCGAGGTGATCCGGCTTGTCTTCCTGTCCACTCATTACGGCAAGCCGATGGACTGGACCGACACGAAACGGAGCGAGGCGGAAGGCACGCTGAAGCGTTGGTACGGGGTGCTGCACCGCCACGGGTATTGCGCGCGCATGGTCGAGATGCTGAAATCACAGGGCGGGTGGAACGCCGACGCAGAATTCCTGGGCGTGCTGGCCAACGACCTGAACACCTCGGGCGCCATCGCGCGTCTGCATGTGCTGGCCAAGGGACATACCGCACCCGCACTGGCCGGGTTTGCCCATGGTCTGGACCTGTTGGGACTGGTGCCCGATTGGGACCGCCTTGGCGATCTGGCCGGAGTCGAGGATGCCGCGACCGGCCCTGAATGGGTGAGCGAGGTGGTCGAACGGCTGTTGGGGGAGCGGCAGGCGGCGCGCGCGGCCAAGGATTGGGCCGAGGCGGACCGGATCCGCGATGTTCTGAACGCCGCCGGCGTTCTGGTCAGCGACGTGGGCGGCGCCGCGTCATGGACCCCGGGCCCCGCGTTCGATCCGGCGGTTCTGGAGCGCCATCGATGAGGGCGTCCGTGCGGCACGGGATGAGGGGGCTGTCCGCCCCCGCCCTCCGGGCCCCCCGAGAGTATTTTCATCAGTAAGAAACATGGGGAGTCGGGATGGCTGAGCGGCTTTATCTTTACGACACCACCCTGCGCGACGGGCAACAGACCCAGGGGGTGCAGTTTTCCACCGCGGAAAAGCACCGGATCGCGAAGATGCTGGACGCACTGGGCGTGGATTACATCGAAGGTGGCTGGCCGGGGGCGAACCCGACGGATTCGGCGTTTTTCGACGAAGCCCCGCGCCTGCGCGCGACCTTTGCCGCGTTCGGGATGACCAAGCGGTCGGGGCGGTCGGCCGAGAACGACGACGTGCTGTCGGCGGTGCTGAACGCCAAGACCCCCGCCGTCTGTCTGGTCGGCAAGACCCACGAGTTCCACGTGAAGACCGCGCTGGGCGTGGCGCTGGATGAAAACGTCGAGAATATCCGCGCCTCGGTCACCCACCTGGTGGCGCAGGGGCGCGAGGCGCTGTTCGATGCCGAACATTTCTTCGACGGCTATCGGGCGGACCCGCAGTATGCGCTGGCCTGCGTGCGTGCGGCCTTTGATGCGGGCGCGCGGTGGATCGTGCTGTGCGATACCAACGGCGGCACCCTGCCCGCCGAAATCGGGCGGGTGGTGGCCGCGGTGATCGCGGCGGGGATCCCGGGCGACCGGCTGGGCATCCACACCCACGACGACACCGGCAATGCCGTCGCCGGGTCGCTGGCGGCGGTGGATGCGGGCGCGCGCCAGGTCCAGGGCACGCTGAACGGGTTGGGCGAACGGTGTGGCAATGCCTCGCTCACGACGCTGATCCCGACGCTGTTGCTGAAGGAACCCTATGCGTCGGCCTTTGATATCGGTGTGACACGCGACGCCCTGGCGGGCATGACGCGGGGCGCGCGCCTGCTGGACGATATCCTGAACCGGGTGCCGCTGCGCTCGGCCCCCTATGTCGGGGCGTCGGCCTTCGCGCACAAGGCGGGGCTGCACGCCAGCGCGATCCTGAAGGATCCGACGACCTATGAGCATATCGATCCGGTGGCGGTGGGCAACGCGCGCATCGTGCCGATGTCGAACCAGGCGGGGCAGAGCAACCTGCGCGCGCGGCTGGCCGACATGGATCTTGAGGTCGCGCCGGACGATCCGGGCCTGGGCGAGATCCTGACCGAGGTGAAGGCGCGCGAAGAGGCCGGTTATTCCTATGACACGGCGCAGGCCAGTTTCGAGCTGGTGGCGCGGCGGGTGCTGAACCGGTTGCCGGCGTTCTTCGAGGTCAAGCGCTATCGCGTCACCATCGAGCGGCGCAAGAACAAGCACGATCAGATGGTCAGCCTGTCGGAAGCGGTCGTCGTGGTGAAGATCGGCGGCCAAAAGACCCTGTCGGTCAGCGAAAGCATGGACGAGACCGGCAGCGACCGGGGGCCGGTGCATGCCCTGTCCAATGCCCTGTCCAAGGATCTGGGGCCATACCAGGCCTATATCGACGATCTGCGACTGGTGGATTTCAAGGTCCGCATCACCCAGGGCGGCACCGAGGCCGTGACCCGCGTCATCATCGACAGCGAGGATTCGCAGGGCCGCCGCTGGTCGACCGTGGGTGTGTCGCCCAACATCGTCGATGCCTCGTTCGAGGCGCTGCTGGATGCGATCACCTGGAAGCTGGTGCGCGACGGGGCGGTGGCGCGGTGAGTGTCGATGCCTGCGCGGATCTGGTGCGGCGGGGCGATCCCGATCGTTTCCTGGCCACCATGGCGACCCCTCCGGCGGCGCGGGCGGTGCTGTTTCCGCTCTATGCCTTCAACGTCGAAGTCTCGCGCGCGCCCTGGCTGACGGCCGAGCCGCTGATCGCCGAGATGCGCCTGCAATGGTGGCGCGATGCCCTGGACGAGATCGCGACGGGCGGGATCGTGCGTCGCCATGACGTGGTGGTGCCGCTGGCGGGCGTGATCGACGCAAAGGACGCGGCCGATCTGGACCGGCTGATAACGGCCCGCAAATGGGACATCGAACGTGATCCCTTCGCCGGGCTGGAAGATCTGGAACGATACCTGTCGGACACCGGCGGCACGTTGATGGCGGTGGCGACGCGGGCGCTGGGTGGTGCCGACACCGACAGGGCCGCCACCATCGGAACGGTCGGCGCGACGGCAAACTACCTCATGGCGGTGCCGGCACTGATCGCCGAGGGGCGCCAGCCGTTGGTGGGCGATGCGCAAAACTGCATCCGAACCCTCGCCGAACGACAGTTGGATCGCGTGAAACAGCACGCGGGCGCGCGCAACAAGGCGTCGGCCGCGCTGCGCCGCGCGTGGCTGTCGGCCTGGCGCGCGCGTGCGATCCTGCGCCGGGCCGCCGAAGATCCCGATGCGGTTCTGGAAGGGCGTCTGGCGGGGTCGGAGTTCAGGCGCCGCACCAGCCTTCTGGCGGCCACGCGCCTGGGGATCTAGGCGGCCTGCTGTTTCGGCAGCAGCATCAGCCAGATCAGCGACCCGCCGGCCAGCACCAGGAACGGGATCATGGCATAGTTGACCGCGTTCCAGCCCGCCTCGGGGGTGCCGCCCGAGCAGTTCATCAACCCGCCCGATGCGAGGGACGCCAGCGTGACACAGCCGAACACGATCATGTCGTTCATCCCCTGCACCCGGCCGCGTTCGGCCGGCGAATGGGCGCCGGCCAGCATCGAGGTCGCGCCGATGAAGCCGAAGTTCCAGCCGATCCCGATCAGGATCAGTGCCACATAGAAGTGCCCCAGTTGGACACCCGACAGACCCACGACCCCCGCAGCCGCAAGGATCACAAGGCCAAGGGCGAGGATGCGTTCGACCCCGAAGCGGGCGATCAGGTGACCCGTGAAGAACGAGGGGACGAACATCGCCAGCACGTGCAGCGACACCACGTCGGCTGCATCGTTGCGGGTAAAGCCGCAACCGACCACGGCCAGCGGTGTCGAGGTCATCACCAGGTTCATCAGCGCATAGGACACCATGCCACAAATGATGGCCACCGCCACCCGGGGCGTTTTCAGCATCTCAAGCCGGGTGCGCCCCAGGGATTCGCCTTGTTTCGCGACCGGCGGGCGCGGGATGTCGAGGCCCAGGAACAGCAGGGATCCGATGGTGTTGATCGCGATGACGGCAATGTACGAGCCGAGGAACGGCACCACCATGGCATCGGCCGTCACCTTGACCAGTTGCGGCCCGATCACCGCCGACACCAGGCCACCGGCCATGACATAGGAAATCGCCTTGGGCCGGAAGGAATCCGACGCGGTGTCGGATGCGGCGAACCGGTAGAAACCCTGCGCCGACATGTAGATGCCGGTGACGAACGAGCCGAGAAGGAAGATCGGGAAACTGGCCACCACCAACCCCCAGGCGCCGATGGCCGCACCGGCCGATCCGCCCAGACAGCCGGCCCAGAACCCGGCACGCCGCCCGTATTTCTGCATCAGGGCCGACATCGGCGTGGCGCAGAGCATGTTGCCCAGCACGATCATCGAAATCGGCAGCGTGGCGAAACACAGGTTCGAGGCCAGGGATTGCCCCGCCAGCCCGCCGATGGTGAAGATCATCGGCATTTGCGCGCCGAGGAAGGCCTGCGCCGCGACCAGGATCCAGACATTGCGCTTGGCGGGAAGGGTGGCAGAGTCGGTCATGCGTCCTGATCTACGCCTGCCGTTCGCAAATGGGAAGTGGCTGTTCCGCCCGCCGTCAGCAATCGCCGGGTCACTTTGGCGACGTCCTTCGCCGGCAATCGGATTGCACCGGGGTCTGGTTGCGCAATCGGCTTCGGGACGCCGCCCTTGCCGTTCTCGGCGCAAGCTGGCACAAGATTTCATCACCTGTCATCTTGTCGTGGATTCCGCTTTGGCTTTTCTCTCGGTCACGTCCGTCCCGAAGCTCGGGTGGAGCTCGCCCAAGGCGTTCACCATGAAGCCGCCCCTGGCGTCGGTGCTGTTTCTGATCATCGGCCTGGTGGTCTTTGGCCTGGGCGAATCGCTGTTGGTTGCCGCCGGGGTTGGCGTCAGCCCCTGGACCGTGTTCGCCGAAGGTGTCACCAATGTCACGGGGTGGAGCCTTGGCTTTGCGACCTTCGTGATCAGCGTCTCGGTCCTGGCCTTGTGGATCCCGCTCAGGCAGGTGCCGGGCATGGGAACGATCCTGAACGCGGTCATCGTGGCGCTGGTGCTTGAATTCGCCTTGCCCTATCTGCCGCATTTCGAAAGCTACCTGGCGAATGCCGCGCTTGCGTTGACCGGCGTCTTCGTGACGGGTTTCGGCGGGGCGATCTACCTGATCGCCAACCTCGGGCCGGGTCCGCGCGATGGCCTGATGGTGGGGTTTCAGACCGTGACCGGCCAGCCCATCGCCCGCGTGCGCACCTTTCTTGAACTGACGGTCGTCGCCATCGGCTGGGCGCTGGGGGGCACGCTGGGGTTGGGCACCGTGTTCTTTGCGCTGGGGATCGGCCCATCCATGGCGATCGGCATGCAGATCCTTCAGGCACGCAGCCTTGCGCGGCAGGCACGGTTGGCAAATCGCGTGTGATTGCGGAAACGGACGTCGCCGGTTCTGCAACGGTGACCGACGTGCAGACATAAAAAAATCGGCGCCAACGTTCTGGCGCCGATTTCTTCTTTTTATTAACGGCTTAGAAGCCGGCCTTGATCTTCTCGAAGGCTTCGGATTGCTTCTGGCGCAGATCGTTGTCCATCGGCAGCTGTGCCAGGACGGGTGAACTGACCGGTCCGAGCCCGACGTCGGTCAACGCCTGTTCGCCGTAAGCCGCCATGGCCTTGGCGTTCGACTGGCCGTATCCCGCGTCAAGAAGGGCCTCGGTCGCCGCCGGATCGAGGAAGGCATTCAGGTAATCATAGGCCTTGTCCTCGGAGCCTTCGCCGTCCTTGAGGTTGACGTAACCGCACAGCCACAGCGACGAGCCTTCGGTGGTGTCGCGCGCAAAGCCGATGGGGAACCCCTGTTCGGCCATCGTCGGCAAGGTTTCGTTCCAGGCCCAGGCAACCAGAATTTCCCCGGTGGCCATCAGCTGGGCCAGTTCGGCGGGGTCGGTCCAATAGGTCCGGACGAACGGATGGACATCGCGCAACCACTGCGCCGCGGCCTCGAATTGTTCGTCGGTCGCATTGGTCCAGTTGGTGGTCCCGGTCGCCAGGTAGGCCAGCGCGAAGGTATCGTCGACGTTGTCGGGCAGGGTCATGCGCTGATCGTATTTCGGATTCTGGAACACGCTCAGGGATGCCACGTCTTCGGCGGGGACTTCGTCGGTGTTGTAGGCCACGGCGGTCGAACCGAAATCGGTCGGGATGAAATAGACGTCCGATGCGGCGGCGGCGACGTCGGTGCCGGTCAGATCGGCGTTCAGATCATCGAATGCGGTGATCTTGTCGGTGTCCCAGGGTTCGAGGATCCCGGATTCGACCCATTTGGTCACCGACCCCGCACAGGCGTGGCTGACATCGGCGCGAAACCCCGAGCGCAGCTTCTGGAACGCTTCCTCTTCGTCGCCGAAGAACGCGAACGTCGGCGAGGCGCCGTGCTTGTCGACATAGGTCGAATGGAATTCGGGCAGTTCGAAGCCGGGATAATCGAACACCAGCAGATCGGTGTCCTGGGCCCGCGCGGCGCCCGAGGCAATCAGGACCATGGCGGTCGCAGACGTCATGGCGGTTCTGAGTTTCATCTTGTTTCCTCGCTGTCGGTCGTTTTTCAATCACCGACGCTAGGGTCGGTCCGGCACGATCACAAGAGGTTTCACGGCGCCCATGGCGTTCTGGCGCAGTTTTCTGCGCCACCGCGATCGCGCGGTGCAGCGGTGCCGGCAAGCCGCCCCGATCCGGGCGCGCGAGGGCGACGCCAGGCGGGCAGGACGGTGGCGCCGCGATGGGGGTGTTCGAGTATTTGTGTCAATGAGAAGCAGGGCGTCCGATCCCGGCATCGGCGGATCGGTCGCGTGGCGGATGGGTATGGATCGGGCTCGCGATCGCGCGCGCTGGTGCGCCGCGGGCTTGCGACGCTGTTCATGGTGGTTGAACATGTGCCACAGTCGCGCGCAGGGTGCGATGCGGATCCCGCGGTGCAATTCGGAGTTCAGGAAAGAGGCCGATGAACGAACCAGTCCTGACATCCGCGACCGCACGCACGCTGGCCCGGTATAACCGTTGGCAGAACGCCGGCCTGTATGAGGCGGCAGGCGCGCTGGATGACGCGGCCCGTCGGGCGGATCGGGGCGCGTTCTTCGGCTCGATCCACGGCACGCTGTCGCACCTGATGTGGGGCGATCGGATCTGGATGGCGCGTTTCGCAGGGTGGGAAAAGCCGCACGTCGGTCTGGGCGAAAGCGCGGCTTTCATGCCGGACTGGGACGTGATGGCGCAGACGCGCCGGGTGATGGATGACAAGATGCTGATCTGGGCGGATACGCTGGATGATGCGGCCCTGGCCGGGGATCTTGCGTGGTTCTCCGGCGCCTTGGGGCGGGATGTGCTGCGGCCCAAGGCACTGTGCCTGCTGCATATGTTCAACCATCAGACACACCATCGCGGCCAGGTGCATGCGATGCTGACCGCGGCGGGGGCGGGTCCGGGTGACACCGACCTGTTCGCCATGCCGGCCGATGATGCGTGATCCGCCACCGGCGCCCGGCATAGACTGAATCGCCCCCGTCGGGGCTGCGAAGACACAGAAGGAGAGAGAGACGATGTTCAAGGCCCTGCTGGTCCAGAAGGACGAAGACGGCAAAACCCATGCGGCCGTGACGGACCTGTCCGAAGATCGGCTGCCGGACGGTGACGTGACGGTTGCGGTCGCGTATTCGACGCTCAACTACAAGGACGGGTTGTGCATCGGGCCGGGGGGGGGCTTGGTGCGGACCTATCCCCATGTTCCCGGCATCGACTTTGCCGGCACGGTCGAGGCGTCCGAGGATGACCGCTACCGACCCGGCGACAAGGTCGTGCTGACCGGCTGGCGCGTGGGTGAAACCCATTGGGGCGGCTATGCCCAGAAGGCACGGGTCAAGGCCGACTGGCTGGTGCCCCTGCCTGAAGGTCTGGATCCGCGGCGGGCCATGGCCGTCGGCACCGCGGGCTTTACCGCGATGCTTGCGATCATGGCGCTGGAGGACCACGGACTGACCCCCGATCAGGGGCCGGTCCTGGTGACCGGCGCGTCGGGCGGTGTCGGATCGGTCGCCGTGGCGATCCTGTCGAACCTTGGATACGAGGTTGCGGCGGTGACCGGGCGCCCCGAGACCGGCGATTATCTGACGTCGCTGGGCGCCAGCCGGATCGTGCCGCGCGACGAACTGGCCGAGACGGTCAAGCGCCCGCTGGAGGGCGAGACATGGGCCGGCTGCATCGATGCGGTTGGCGGCGCGATGCTGGCCCGTGTGCTGGGCCAGATGAAGCATTCGGCCAGCGTCGCGGCGGTCGGGTTGGCCGGCGGCTCATCGCTGCCTGCGACGGTGATCCCGTTCCTTTTGCGGGGGGTCAACCTGTTGGGCATCGATTCGGTCATGCAACCGTTCGACAAACGCCAGCGTGCCTGGGCGCGGATCGCGTCGGACCTGCCGATGGACAAGCTCGACTCGATGATCGTCACCGCCGGGCTGGGCGATCTGCCCAAGTTGGGCCGTGACATCCTGAAGGGGCAGGTGCAGGGCCGGATCGTCGTCGATGTGAACGCGTGATCCCGCGATTCACGTCCCCCGGCAGCCGCGTCATTTGTGATTCGCGGTGTTTTCGATGTAGGGTGGCGTGTCGGAGGCAGGTGTCCCGCCGGGGACGCCTGCACGTTCCGGCATGAAACCCCCGGCTGCGCGGCCGGGCCGAGCAATGGAGAGGCGCAACCGATGTTCACCAGGATCCTGACCCCCGTCGACCTTGCCCACAAGGACCGCTTGGGCCGCGCCCTGCAATGCGCGGCCGATCTGGCACGGCTGCATGGCGTTCCGGTGGTCTATGTCGGGGTGTCGGCATCGGTGCCGACGGCGGTCGCGCACAATCCGGCGGAATACAAGACACGGCTGAGCGAATTCGCCGCCGCCCAGGGCGCCGCCCACGGCATCGAAACCGAGGCGCATGCCCGCATCAGCCACGATCCGGCGACGGATCTGGAAGCGACATTGCTGAAGGCGATCGACGAAACCGGCGCCGACCTCGTGGTGATGGCCAGCCACGTGCCGGGGCTGGCCGACCGGATCTGGGCCAGCAACGGCAGCCGCATCGCCGAACATGCGAAAGTATCGGTGATGATCGTGCGGGACGCGCCAGCCTGAACAGGAAGAAAAAGGGAAAGTAGGATGAAGACATGACAGACGAGACAGCAAATCAGGGCATACCTGATCCCGAGGGAACGAGTGCCGTCATCGATACCGATTTTGAAATCGGCCAGAGCAACGTCGAGGGGTCCGCACTGGGCCTGCATTTCGACATCCACAACCCGGTGTTCATGATCTCGGGTCTTTCGATCATTGCCTTCGTGTTTTACACCATCGCGTTGCCCGAACAGGCGGCGTCGGTGTTTTCCGCGATGTTCGACTTCACCACCAAGAACTTTGACTGGTTCCTGATCCTGGCGGCCGACGTGGTGGTGGTGTTCACCCTGCTGCTGATCGTCACGCCATATGGCTCGGTGCGGCTTGGCGGATCGGATGCGACGCCCGATTACAGCTATGTCGGCTGGTTCGCGATGCTGTTTGCGGCCGGCATGGGCATCGGGTTGATGTTTTATGGCGTGTCCGAACCGCTGACCCATTTTTCGACCTCGTTGGGCGAAACCGCTGTCGAAAACGGCTTGCGCACCGATTGGGCGCCGCTGGCCGCGGCCACGGGCGATCAGGACGGCGCGGTCCGCCTGGGCATGGCGGCGACGATCTTTCACTGGGGTCTGCACCCCTGGGCGATCTATGCCACCGTCGCGCTGGCGCTGGCGCTGTTCACCTATAACAAGGGTTTGCCGCTGACGATCCGTTCGGCCTTCTATCCGATCTTCGGCGAGAAGATCTGGGGTTGGCGCGGGCATGTCGTCGATACCGTAGCCGTTTTCGCGACGCTCTTCGGTCTCGCGACCTCGCTGGGGTTCGGCGCGACGCAGGCCAACGCGGGCCTGAACGAGCTGTTCGGCATCCCGATGGGGAACACGACGGAAGTGATCCTGATCACCGCCATTACTGCCGTCGCGCTGATCTCGGTGCTGCGCGGTCTGGACGGCGGGGTAAAGCTGCTGTCCGAACTCAACATGGGTCTTGCCGGTCTTCTGGCGCTGTTCACGCTGATTGTCGGGCCGACGGTCTTTCTTCTGACGTTCTTCCTGCAAAGCCTTGTCGCCTATGTCGAATACCTGCCGGCGCTGGCCAATCCGTTCGGGCGCGACGACGTGAACTTCAGCCAGGGCTGGACATCGTTCTATTGGGCCTGGTGGATCAGCTGGTCACCCTTCGTCGGCATGTTCATCGCCCGGGTGTCGCGGGGCCGCACCGTGCGTGAATTCGTGGTCTGCGTGCTGTTGATCCCTTCGATGGTCTGCGTCCTGTGGATGTCGATCTTCGGCGGCACCGCAATCCATCAGGTGCTGACCGACAACTTCACCGGGGCGCAAGATGCGGAACTGCCGCTGCAGCTGTTCAAGATGCTGGGCGAATTGCCGCTGGCGTCGATCACGTCGTTCATCGGCATCGTGCTGGTCATCGTGTTCTTCGTGACCTCGTCGGATTCCGGTTCGCTGGTGATCGACACGATCACGGCGGGCGGCAAGGTCGACGCGCCGGTGCCGCAGCGGGTGTTCTGGTGCATATTCGAGGGCGCCGTGGCGATCGCGCTGCTGATCGGTGGCGGGCTGGCCGCGCTTCAGTCGATGGTGATCTCTACGGGTCTGCTGTTCACGGTGGTCCTGCTGGCGATGTGCTATTGCATCTTCCGCGGGCTGCAATCGGAACGCGCCAAGATGTGACGCGCTGCGCCTGACACGACGACGAAAGGCCCGCGGTTCCCGGATCGCGGGCCTTTTCGTGCGCGATGCACACTTGACCGGGACGCTGCGGCCCTAGCTCTGGGGGATAGCGTTACAGACTGAAAGGCCGTCCATGTCCGCAGATACTCCGATCCTCCTCTGGTTTCGCCGCGATCTGCGCCTGTCGGATCATCCCGTGCTGGCCGCGGCCTGTGATACGGGACGCCCGGTGATCCCGGTCTTCCTGCTGGATGAGGTGGTGCAGGGGCAGGGGGCGTGTCCGACATGGCGGCTTGGCCTTGGGGTCGGCGCATTGGACGAGGCCCTGCGCGACAAGGGATCGCGGCTGATCCTGCGCCGCGGCGATGCGTTGGACTGCCTGCAGGATCTGGTGCGCGAAACCGGCGCCGGTGCCGTCTGGTGGTCGCGCCTTTATGATCCCGATGCCATCGCACGTGACACCAGGGTGAAAGAGGCCCTGAAGGACGACGGCATCGACGCCCAGAGCTTTCGCGGCCATCTGTTGTTCGAACCCTGGGACATCGAGACCAAGACCGGCGATTATTACAAGGTCTACACGCCGTTCTGGCGGACCGCGCGCGAACACCCGGTGGCCGACACCCTGTCGGCACCGTCGAATATCTCCGCCCCGGCGGAATGGCCGGCGTCCGATAAGCTCGACGACTGGGCCATGGGCGCGGCGATGGACCGGGGCGCCGATGTCGTGCTGCCTCACACCAACGTCGGTGAACCCGCGGCACAGGGGCGGCTGGCGTCGTTCATCGGCCACGCGATCGATGATTATGACGCCGCGCGCGACCGCCCGGCCATGGAGGGCACCTCGAAGCTGTCGGAAAACCTGACCTATGGCGAGATTTCACCGCGCGCCTGCTGGCATGCCGGTCGCCGCGCGCTGGAAAAGGGGAAATCCGGCGCCGAGACGTTCCTGAAAGAGCTGGTCTGGCGCGAGTTCGCCTATCACCTGATCTATCACACGCCGCGCATCGCCACCGACAACTGGCGCGAGGAATGGCAGGCCTTTCCGTGGAACGAGGATGAGCGCCGCGCCGAGGTCAAGGCCTGGAAACAGGGGCGCACCGGCATCCGATTTGTCGATGCTGCCATGCGCGAGATGTATGTGACCGGCCACATGCACAACCGCGCCCGGATGATCGTGGCGTCCTATCTGACCAAGCACCTGATGTGTCACTGGCGAATCGGGCAGAAGTGGTTCGAGCATTGCCTGATCGATTGGGATCCGGCCTCGAACGCCATGGGCTGGCAATGGTCGGCCGGGTCGGGGCCGGATGCGACACCATTCTTCCGCGTCTTCAACCCGGTCACCCAACTGGACAAGTTCGACCCCGACCATGCCTATGTCGACCGCTGGATCGCCGAAGGCCAGAAGCGGCCCGGCAAGGATGCGCTGGCCTATTTCGAAGCGATGCCTCGCTCCTGGTCCATGGCGCCCGACGATCCCTATCCCGATCCCATCGTCACCGCCGACGATGGCCGCAAGCGGGCGCTGGCCGCCTATGAAGACCGGGATTTCTGATCTTGCGTCGCACCGTTGAACGGCCTTGGCGACGCGTGGTGAAACCGGCGCCGTCCACGGCACGTATATCATTCGGATGGGGCGGCATCGGCCTGCCCTTCATGGACTTGTTCGACCGATGCGCCGTGGGTAACCTCAGCGCCGGGATGTGGGAGAGACGATGACACTATTGACAAGCGTCGCGGGCCAGAAGGATCTGCCGCGGTATTTCGCGCAGGTTTTCCAGATGGCCTGTCAGATGGACAACGGGCGGCTGGATTTCGTGCTGCCCGACGGGCGGACCTTCCGCGCCACGGGCACCAAAAGCGCGGTGCCGATCGCCGAGTTGCGGATCCACAACCCCGAGATTTTTGCCCGCCTGATCCGCGAGGGCGATCTTGGTTTTTGCGAGGCCTATCTGGACGAATGGTGGAGCACGCCGGACCTTCAGGGGTTCATGGCGCTGGTCCATGCCGACAACTGGGAAGTCTACGACAGTTTCCCGGCCATGGGCGCGGTGCGCTTCTTTGAACGGCTGCGGTTCTGGTGGAAGGGCAATTCGCGCCGCCAAGCCAAGCGCAACATCGCCTCGCACTACGATCTGGGCAACGAGTTCTACGGCCTGTGGCTGGACGACACGATGACCTATTCATCGGCCAAGTTCACCACCGGCCAGGAAAGCCTGGAGGCGGCACAGACGGCGAAATATGCCTCGATGGTTGACGAGATGGGCGCGCGCCCCGGCGACCATGTTCTTGAAATCGGCTGTGGCTGGGGCGGGTTCGCGGAATACGCGGCGCGCGAACGGGGATTGCGCGTGACCTGCCTGACGATCAGCCGGGCGCAATATGCCTATGCGCTGGAGCGGATCGCGCGCGCCGGCCTGTCGGACCGGGTGACGATCAAGTTGCAGGATTACCGCGACGAACAGGGCCTTTATGACGGCATCGCCAGCATCGAGATGTTCGAGGCGGTCGGCCAGAAATACTGGCCCGCGTATTTCAACACCCTGCGCGATCGCCTGAAGCCCGGCGGCAATGCGACGCTTCAGATCATCACGGTGCAGGAAAAACGCTGGGAGGTGTACCGCGATACCATCGATTTCATCCAGCGCTACATCTTTCCCGGCGGCATGTTGCCCAGCCCCAAGATCCTGCGCAGCGAGGTCGAGAAGGCGGGGCTGTCGGTGCTGAAATCGGTCGAGTTCGGGCAAAGCTATTCCCAGACGCTGCTGCGCTGGCACGAAACCTTCAACAGCCGCTGGGACGAGGTCAAGGCGCTGGGATTTGACGAAAGGTTCCGGCGGATGTGGAACATGTATCTTATTTCTTGCGCCGCGACCTTTCACAGCGGAAACTGTGACGTGACCCAGATCACCGTGCAAAGGCCCGCGTAACCCATGTATCCCACCGGACCCAAGATGATCGCCGGGCTTTGTTTTGCCGGGCTGGCGTTTCTTGTGACCGGGATGGTGATCCCCAACATCCCCTATGGCAATCCGACGCTGGCTTTCGGAGTGACCAACGCTGCCATCGGGTTTCTCGTAGGCTGGCGCCTTGTGGGGCGGCGTGCCGGCGAGGGATATGCCTTCGGCGTCACCTACGGGATCACGGCGGCGGTGCTGATCGTGTTCTGGTGCCTGCTGTTCTGGGCCGGGCGCGAGATGCTGGAACGTTCGCTGGATCTCTATTACAGTGACCCGACCGAGGCGCTTGAGGAGATGATCCGGCTCATGGTCGATTTTTCCACCTACCTGTTGGGCAACAACGTTCTGCCGACGCTGGCGATCGGTGCGATGTTCTGTGGTGCGCTGACCGAACTTGTCGCGCAGAAAACCGCACACAGGCTCGATTGACCTTTGATATGACCAACCTTTTCCTGTTCGGAACCCTGATGGATGATGCGCTGCGCGCCATCGTCACCGGCGGTCGGTTCGACGGAACCGAGGCGTTTCTGACCGATCACTGCGTCCGGCGTGCCGCCGACGGTGATTTCCCGGTTCTCGCCGCCGGTGGTTCCGCCTCGGGCCTGCTGCTGCGCGATCTGCCCGAGGGCGTGCTGAAGCGGCTGCATTTCTACGAGCAGGGCTTTGGATATGTCGTCGATCACTGCGAGGTCGAGACGCCCGAGGGGCGCACGCAAGCGATGGTGTATCGTCCGGGCACACCCGCGGCGCCGTCGGACGATGAATGGTCGTTGGCCGATTGGCAGCGCGACTGGGCGGCGATGACACGCTTCGCGGCGCAGGAGGCCATGGCGCTGTTCGGAAAGCTGGACGGTGAGGAACTGCGGGGGGCCATGCCGATGATCCGGGTGCGGGCCGACGGGCGGGTGCGGGCGGCGGCCTGTCCGGCGCCGGTGTCGTTGCGCCATCGTCATACCCGCGACGACGTTCAGGTGATCAACGCGCGCCGGCCCTATACCAACTATTTCGCCTTGGCCGAAACCGACCTGACCCATACCCGGTTCGACGGTGGACGCTCGGAGGTGTTGAACCGCGCCGGGCTGATCAGCGGCGACGCGGTGACGGTTCTGCCCTATGATCCGGTGCGCGACCGGGTGCTGTTGGTCGAACAGTTCCGCTATGGCCCGTTCATGCGCGGCGATCCGATGCCGTGGAGCCTGGAGCCGGTCGCCGGGCGGATCGACCCCGGCGAATCCCCCGAAGCCTGCGCGCGCCGTGAAACTGTCGAAGAGGCGGGACTGACCCTGCATCGCCTGTTGCATGTCGCCAACAGCTATCCCAGCCCCGGCGCGGTCAGCGAATACCTGTTCAGCTATGTGGGATTGTGCGATCTGCCCGACCTGTCCGAAGGGCGGGGTGGGCTGGACAGCGAGGGCGAGGATATCCGCACCCATGTCATTTCCTTCGCGACGCTGATGGATCTGGTGGACAGCGGCGAGGCGGACGATACGCCGCTGCTGATGACGGTGTTCTGGTTGCAGCGTCAGCGCGAGCGCGGCGCGTTCGCCCCCGCTTGAGTTCGCGCGCGCCGGGGCCTAGGTAGAAGGCCAAAGCCGCGCGAAAAGGACAAGCACATGACCATTCACGGTGATCTGGCCTCGGCCATCGGCAACACGCCCCTGATCCGGCTGAACGGCCCGTCCGATGCGACGGGTTGTGAAATCCTGGGCAAGGCCGAATTCATGAACCCCGGCCAGTCGGTCAAGGACCGCGCGGCCCTGTTCATCATCCGCGACGCGGTTGAAAAGGGCCTGCTGAAACCCGGCGGCACCATTGTTGAAGGGACGGCCGGCAATACCGGCATCGGTCTGGCGCTGGTCGGCGCCTCGATGGGGTTTCGCACGGTCATCGTGATCCCGGAAACCCAGAGCCAGGAAAAGAAGGACATGCTGCGCCTGGCGGGGGCCGAGTTGGTCCAGGTGCCGGCCGCGCCCTACAAGAACCCCAACAATTATGTCCGCTATTCCGGGCGGTTGGCCGAAGAATTGGCCAAAACCGAACCGAATGGCGCGATCTGGGCGAACCAGTTCGACAACGTGGCGAACCGCCAGGCCCATATCGACGGCACCGGGCCCGAAATCTGGGCGCAGACCGACGGCAAGATCGACGGCTTCATCTGCGCCGTCGGCTCGGGCGGCACGCTGGCCGGTGTCGGCGCCGTGCTGCAACCCAAGGGGGTCAAGGTGGCACTGGCCGATCCCGAAGGCGCGGGCATGTTCAAGATCTATACCGGCGATGAAAATCCCGGAAACTCGATTTCGGAAGGGATCGGGCAGGGGCGCATCACGGCCAACCTCGAAGGTTTCACGCCGGACATGGCGTTCCGCATTCCCGACGCCGAGGCATTGCCGGTCGTGTTCGACCTGCTGACCGACGAAGGGCTGTGCATGGGCGGCTCAACCGGTGTCAACGTCGCCGGGGCCATCCGGATGGCCCGCAAGATGGGGCCGGGACACACCATCGTGACCATCCTGTGCGATTACGGCACGCGCTATCAGTCGAAGATCTACAACCCGGCCTTTCTGCGCGAAAAGGGCCTGCCGGTTCCGGAATGGCTTGATCAGCAGGGGCGCGTCCTGCCGACGGTGTTCGAGGGCTGAAGGTGAGCATGCTTCGCATCTGCCGCGCGGCCGCCCTGGGGCTGGTCGTTGTCCTGGCGTTGGCGCTGGGCGCGCTGGCGCAGGGCACGGTGCCCAGCCAGGATTGGGAACGTCTGGCGTCGCGCGCCGAGGTCATGCTGAGCGACGGCGAGGCGACTGATCTGGCGCTGGAACAGTTGCGCAGCGAAATCGCCGGTTACCGTGAGAAGTTTCTCGGGGCGCAGAACACCGGACAGGCGCGGGTGGATACCATCCAGGCGCAGATCGACGCGCTTGGCCCGGCGCCCGCCGAAGGCGAAACCGAACCCGAGGAAATCGCCGCACGGCGAAGCGAGCTGACGACGCAGTTGCAGACCATTCTCGCGCCGCGACGCAGCGCCGAGGAGGCGTTCAACCGCGCCAACGGGCTGATCTCGGAAATCGACACGACTCTGCGCGAGCGCCAAACCCAGGAGTTCCTGAAACTCGGGCCGACGCCGCTGAACCCCGCGCTCTGGCCCAAGGCGGTGACATCGCTTGCCGAAAGCCTGGTGCGTGCCGGCGAAGAGGTGAGGGACGGGTTGGGGCGGCCGGGCGAACGGGCGCATCTGCGCGAAAACCTGCCGGCGACCCTGTTGTATCTGTCCCTTGCGCTGGCGTTGCTGGTGCGCGGACGCAGCTGGATGGAGTGGCTGACGCTGCGGATCTACACCGGCAGCGCGGGCCAGGGGAACCCGGTCGTCGCCTTCATCGTCTCGATCGGGCAGGTCGTCGTGCCGGTGCTGGGCCTATTTGCGCTGCGCGAGGCGCTGTACAGCAGCGGCATCCTGGGGCTGCGCGGTCAGATCTTTGCCGAAACCTTGCCGCGCATGGGCTTCATCGTCTTCGCGTCGCTGTGGTTGGGATCGCGGGTGTTCCCGTGGCGCGATCATATCGTCGGTCCGTTTCAGATTGCGGCCGAAAAACGCCGCGAGGGGCGGTATTACTTCGGCCTGATGGGGCTGTTGATTGCCGCCCATGGCTTGCTCACGCGGGTCGCGGCCTTCGACCGCTATGACGAAGCGACGGTTGCCGTGCTGTTCTTTCCCCTGACCCTGGTCGGCGGTTTGGTGTTGTGGCGGCTTGGCCGGATGATGCACCGGCTGCGCCTGTACGATGCCCAGGCCGAGGAGCAAACCGATGCCAGCGAAGGCAGCTATGGCAACAACCTGCTGCGGCTGGTGGGTCAGCTTTACATCCTGATCGGTATGATCGCGCCCTTGGTGGCCGCGATCGGATACGGCAACGCCGGTCAGCAACTGATCTTTCCCAGTGCCGCGACACTTGGCTTGCTGGCGCTGTTGGCCGTGCTGCGCATCGTCGTGCGCGACATCTATGGCCTGATCACGCGGAAGTCGGACCAGGAGGTTGGCGAGGCACTGACGCCGGTGCTGATCCTGTTCGTGCTGTATGTCGCGTCCATCCCGCTGTTCGCGCTGATCTGGGGGATGCGGGTCACCGACCTGGTCGAGATCTGGGCGCGATTCCAGGAAGGCATTCCCATCGGCGACAGCCGCATCTCGCCCACGGATTTCCTGACCTTCGCGCTGGTGTTCGCCCTGCTGTTCGGTCTGACGCGCCTGTTGCAGGGCACGCTGAGATCCTCGGTCCTGCCGCGCACCAAGATCGACGTGGGCGGCCGCACGGCGATCACCTCGGGCGTCGGCTATATCGGCATCTTCCTGGCCGGTGTCGTGGCCATTTCATCAGCCGGTATCGATCTGTCGTCCGTTGCCCTGGTTGCCGGTGCGTTGTCGGTCGGTATCGGCTTTGGCCTTCAGAACATCGTGTCGAACTTCGTCGCCGGGATCATCCTGCTGATCGAGCGGCCGATTTCCGAAGGCGACTGGATCGAGGTCGGGGGCCAGATGGGATACGTGCGCGACATCTCTGTGCGTTCGACCCGGATCGAGACCTTCGACCGCACCGATGTGATCGTGCCGAACGCCGATTTCGTCAGCGGCGTCGTGACCAACTGGACCCGCGGCAACCTTGTCGGGCGGGTCATCGTGCCGGTGTCGGTGGCCTTCGGAACCGACACGCGCCTGGTCGAGAAGGTGCTGATGCGCATCGCCGAGGATCATCCGATGGTCGTGCTGAACCCCGAACCCGGGATTATCTTCATGGGGTTCGATCACGACCGCATGAACTTCGAGATCCGCGCCATCCTGCGGGATGTGAACTTCGTGCTGTCGGTGAAATCCGACATGAACCACGCAATCACGGCCGCCTTCGCCCAAGAGGGGATCGCAATGCCGTTCCCGCAACGCGATCTGTGGTTGCGCAATCCGGAAATGCTGCGCCCCGATGCGCCGGTCGCCGAAGGTCCGGGCCCGGCCCCGGAAACGCCCGAACCCAACCGCCACCGTGAAATCGGCGATGCAGAAGGTGACGGCGACGGCGACGCTGATGGCGCCGGGCGCTGACCGCGGCCACGGACGCATATTCCGGCCGAAAACACAGTGGTAATCGAGCAGGGCGCGCCTTTCCGGATCAACAAAGGCGAGGGAACGGCGGCTCTGCCCTCGCTCATACCCCTTTGCACCCGCAATTCAGGACAATTCGCGATTGACGTCTTGCACCCCCCGGTCGTTCCTTGCTAGATCACACCCCACGGACAGGTGGCCGAGTGGTCGAAGGCGCACGCCTGGAAAGTGTGTAGGCGGGAGACCGTCTCCAGGGTTCGAATCCCTGTCTGTCCGCCACTTGCCCCAGCGAAAGCGTTCTCCCCATCCGGCAGCGGCCGGATTTTCTCGTTGTTTTCGAGGGTTATGCGGGAGGGGCCGCTAACCGGCCCCGGTGCCAAGTGCCCCGGAAGCGGTCTCTCAGGGCCGATATTCTCCGGACCTGTTAACCGCACGCAATCCGGTTCAGAGCGCCATGTTATTGAAATCATGAGATTTAAATTGCACCAATACTGCGCACAGTTTGCAGTACTGTTCGCCAAGCTGCCGGAACCTGGATCGAACTATCAGCGAACGAGCCTATGCCGCCTGCGCGAAGCCACCATTCACGGCCTGTTGCCACACATGGGCGTAGACGCTTGCCGCAAGTGCTTTCTTTTCATCGGGCGTGAACGGCGGTGACGGTAGACTTGCAAAGACCTCGTCCAAGATGAAGACCTCGACGTCTGCCTTGGTCTGTTCCTTCTCCCAGAAGCGATCGAGTTCAGCCAAGCGCGTCTTTATGGAAGCCAGGAGGTCACGGCTTGCCTGCTTCACCCGCTCACGGGACGTCTTGTCCAGGTTATCCTTGAGCAGCAGGTCGAAGAGCGCGAGCTCATCCTCACCAAGCCCCTCCTTCGTTGCGCGCTTCTGTTCCTCGTCCAGACTGTTCACGAGCTCGACCAGTCGGCGGAAGGTCTCCTCGATGGTGGTTCGGTCTTTCTCCCGATTGTAATCGGCGATGATTGCCTCGTACTTCACCTGATAATCCATCCTTGCGGGATTGCGCGCCAGCATCTCGGCAAGTTTCTGTTCAACGATTTCTCGGATGTCCTGAAGCGCGGTCGCTTTGCGTCTGACCTTCTTTGCGAATTCATCGCGTAGCTTCTCAAGGTCGATCTGACTGAGGTCGAAGGTAAGTCCCTCGGCTTGGTCGTCTCCTGGCGCCTGCGTCCGGATGGCCTCGTTGACGATCCGGTGCAACTCCTTCAGCAGCTCGGTAACGTCAGCCGTGTCGCGCCGCTCGGTCAGTTTTTTGTAGATTGCCTCAATATTGTCGTGTCGTTCGGCGTATGCCCAAGCGCTGGGCTCCATCAGCAGCGCCTTGAAGCGGATGAACACCTGCCGTGCGAGAATCTCGAAGCGCCGCTTGGCCTCGTCCGTCGAATAAACGGCTTCCACGGCGTCCTTCAAACCCTTGATGCGCACAAAGCCCTTCGAACCGAGTAGCACACTTGGATCGAAGCCGATGCCGCGCAAATGCGCCTCGGTCGCCTCGATAGCTTCAAGCAGGGCCTGCACCCTCTCTTCGATGGGGGCGATGATCTCTTCTCCGCCTGTGCCATCATCGCCCAGCGCGTACTGAGCCAGCGCGGCTCGCAGGCTGGCGAGCATCCCATTGTAGTCGACAATCAGGCCGAAGTCCTTGCCAGGATACACCCTGTTCGCACGCGCTATGGCCTGCATCAGCGTGTGCGCCTTCATCGGCTTGTCGATATAGAGCGTCGACAGACTTTCCACGTCGAAGCCGGTCAGCCACATCGCACAGACGATTGCGACGCGGAACGGGTGCTTGGGGTTCTTGAAGGCCGTCTCGACATCGATGCGCTCGGCATTCCCAGTATCGAAGCCCTGCTTCATCAGGGCACGGTGCGGGATGATGTCGAATCCCCACTTCTTGAAGTCCGCGACCTCGTTCTGCGCTTCGCTGATAATGATCTCGACTATGGTTTCCTCGAGCCACGTTGCCTGCGCATCCAATTCTTGCGCTTCCTCCTCGAGGACAGCGCGCATGCTTTTGTCGGCCGTGGTATCCGCCTGGGATTTCTTGGCATCGGCCGCCGCCCTGACTTCTGCGGCTTTCGCCCTCCATCGCGGGACGATCATCTGGTGCATCCGGGCGCAGGTGATCTTGTCGATGCAAACAAACAGGGATTTTCCGGATTCCCACCTTGTTGCGCAGTGATCCACGAAATCGGCTGCGATCTTGTCGAGCCGCTCGTCGGCGGTGATGACCTCGTAGTCCTTCCCGAGCAGCTTATCGAGGAGCGCCGCCTGATCCGGGTCGAGTTCCGCCTCCTCGATCTTCTCGGCGATCCGGTCGTTCAGATCCGTCTTGGCGACACCCAGCTTCTCGCCTCGGTTCTCGTAGACCAGCTTGACGGTGGCCCCGTCCTCCTCGGACCGCTTGAAGTCGTAGCGCGAGACGTATTCGCCGAAGATGCGCTTGGTGATTTGGTCCTGTTTGAACAGTGAGCTACTCCCCGATCATTGGACAGGATCTGGCATAAATTAAGCTACTCGTTGCACCTGGTGATCGGGTTGGGTTC
>NZ_NMZM01000005.1 GCF_002751875.1 Oceaniglobus indicus
GCCTCGTCAGCGCCGCCGGTGAAGAGGGTTCTAAGGTTATCACCCAATACCCGCAAGCAGATTCTGAAAGAAATGTGCCAGGTTTCTGCATATGCATCTTTCGGTCCCGAAAGCCGCCGGCCACGCAATTTTCGATCCCGAAAGCGGCCATCTGACGGCAGGTTGTTGCCGGCGATTTCCGGTGGCCACGACGGGTTTGGGGAATCGGCATCGTTCCATCCTCGCCGTCAGGGCGAATCCGGTGTCCGGCGGGGCAAGATTCGGTTTTTGGGGGGCTGTTTGATGCCGACTCGGCCCGGTGGCGAGTCGGCATGGGTCTTGGGGCGGTTCGCGCCGGTCGGGTCGGGTTCAGTGCGCCTCGGCCCAGCTGGCCCCCTGCCCCGCGTCGACGGTCAGAGCGACATCGAGACGGACCACAGGGTCGGCTGCGCCTTCCATGACATGGCGCGCGGCCGCGATCAGGTCGTCGGCAGCATCGGCGCGGACTTCGAACAACAGTTCGTCGTGCACCTGCAGCAGCATCTTCGCGGGTATCCCGGCAATCGCCCGGGGCATCCGGATCATCGCGCGCCGGATGACATCGGCCGCCGTGCCCTGGATCGGCGCATTGATTGCCGCCCGCTTGGCGAATCCCGCATGGGGGCCCCTGGCGTTGATCTCGGGCGTGTTGATGCGGCGGCCGAACAGCGTCTGCACGAACCCATGATCCTTCGCGAAGGCGACGGTGTCATCCATATAGGTGCGGATGCCGGGGAAACGCTCGAAATAGCGGTCGATGAAGCCCTGGGCCTGATCACGGGGAATTCGCAGGTTGCGCGCCAGGCCGAACCCCGAAATGCCATAGATGACACCGAAGTTGATCGCCTTGGCCTGACGGCGCACATCCGGCGTCATCTGATCCAGCGGAACGTCGAACATTTCGGATGCCGTCATCGCGTGAATGTCCAGACCGTCGCGGAACGCCTGCTTCAGCGCGTCGATTCCGGCGATATGGGCCAGAATGCGCAACTCGATCTGGGAATAGTCCAGCGCCACCAGGACATTGCCGTCCTCGGCGACAAAGGCTTCGCGGATGCGGCGGCCTTCCTCGCTGCGGATCGGGATGTTCTGCAGGTTCGGATCGGTCGACGCCAGCCGCCCGGTGCTGGCCCCGGCGATGGAATAGCAGGTGTGAACACGTCCTGTTTCGCCGTTGATATGGTCCTGCAGCGCGTCGGTATAGGTCGACTTCAACTTGGACAGCTGCCGCCAGTCCAGCACCCGGCCAGGCAGATCGTGTTCGGTCGCCAGATCCTCAAGCACATCGGCGCCGGTCGCATAGGCGCCGGTCTTGCCCTTCTTGCCGCCGGGCAGCGCCATTTCATCGAACAGGATCTCGCCCAGCTGCTTGGGCGATCCGACGTTGAAGGACCGACCCGCCATCTCGTGGATCTCGGCCTCCAGCGCCGCCATCTTCTGGGCGAACTTGGACGACATGCGCGACAACACGTTGCGGTCGACCTTGACGCCTTCACGCTCCATCTGCGCCAGCACCGGCACCAGCGGACGTTCCAGCGTCTCGTAAACCGTCGTCACCTTCGAGACATGCAGTTGCGGCTTGAACGTCTGCCACAGGCGCAGGGTGATATCCGCATCCTCGCCGGCGTATTTCACGGCATCGGCCACCGGCACCCGGTCAAAGGTGATCATCGACTTGCCCGAGCCCAGCAGCGTCTTGATCGGAATCGGCGTGTGGCCGAGATACCGATCCGACAGCGTGTCCATGCCATGGCCATGCAGACCGGCATGCATCGCATAGGACATCAGCATCGTGTCATCGAACGGCGCGATATCGATGCCGACGCGGCTCAGGATCTTGGCGTCGTATTTCATGTTCTGCCCGATCTTCAGGACCGACGGATCCTCAAGCAGCGGCTTCAACATCTCCAGCGCCTGATCCAGCGGCATCTGGCCTTCGGCCAGATCATCCGATCCGAACAGGTCGCTGCTGTCCGCCGCCCGGTGGGTCAGGGGGATATAGCACGCCTGCCCCGCATCGATTGCCAGCGAAATGCCGACCAGATCGGCGGTCATGTCGTTCAGCCCGGTGGTTTCGGTATCCACCGCGACGTGGCCCCGGGCATGGGCGCGGTCGATCCAGACCTGCAACGCCGCCGCGTCCCTGACCCATTCATAGGCGTCGGGATCAAGGGGCGGCTGTTCGACCTCGGCCGCGGTCGGATCGGGGCTGTCGGGAATCGCCGGCGCCGCGGTGCCCAGCGCATCGGACACCCGCTTGACGATGGTGCGGAATTCCATATCGGTCAGGAATCCCAGAAGATCGTCGGCCACCGGCGGTTTGACCTCGAGCGATTCCAGCGCGTAATCCAGCGCCATGTCGGTATCAAGCTGCACCAGCTTCTTCGAGAGGCGGATCTGCTCGGCGTGTTCGATCAGGGTCTGGCGGCGCTTGGGCTGCTTGATCTCTTCCGCCCGTTCCAGCAGCGCATCCAGATCACCGTATTCATTGATCAGCAACGCGGCCGTCTTGATCCCGATGCCGGGCGCGCCGGGCACATTGTCGACCGAATCGCCGGCCAGCGCCTGAACATCCACCACCCGTTCGGGATAGACGCCGAACTTGGCGTGCACGCCTTCACGGTCGATGGTGGTGTTCTTCATCGCATCGAACATGACGACGCCGTCGCCCACCAGTTGCATCAGATCCTTGTCGGAACTGATGATCGTCACCCGGCCCCCGGCATCGCGGGCGCGGCAGGCCAGCGTGGCGATGATGTCGTCGGCCTCGAACCCCTCCTGTTCCAGACAGGCGATGTTGAAGGCGCGGGTGGCGTCGCGGGTCAGCGGAATCTGCGGGCGCAAGTCTTCGGGCATCGCCTCGCGGTTGGCCTTGTACTGATCGTACATGTCGTTGCGAAAGGTGTGCGAGCCCTTGTCGAACACGACCGCCGCATGGGTCGGGGCATCGTCGCCCTTGTTGTCCTCGATCATCTTCCACAACATGTTGACGAAACCGCTGACCGCCCCCACCGGCAATCCATCGGACTTGCGCGTCAGCGGCGGCAGCGCATGATAGGCGCGAAAGATGAAAGCCGATCCGTCCACCAGCGACAGGTGATGCCCCTTGCCGAATGCCATGTCTCGCGTCCCCCTTTATGTGTCGCTCTGACCTAGCCCGCGATCCCATTCGGGTAAAGGCGGGCGCGTCGCTGACGATGGGACCGGGCGGCGCGGCCCGTTTGTCGACAAGTCATCGTCATAGGACGCGGATCATCAATGCCGCCCGGCCGGCGCCCGATCTGCATCGCCACCGCACTTCGGGCGCGTACATGTCAGGTCGGTTCACTATCGCACAGCACTGTGCGCACTTCATGGCGCGGTGGCCGCGGGCGATCTTCCCATCCGAAGAACGGATCGGCCCCGATCGGGCCGTCGTCGTCGCGCAGATCACGGATCGCGCCCTGCTGGCGGTTCTCGCTGATCGGCCCATCGCCGCGGGCATAGCGTCGGCCGCTTTCGTCCGGGCCCGCCCCTGCCCTGTCATCCGGCGGCACCAGCCGCACGGTGCGGCACAGGGCGGTCGGCCGCACATCGATATCTTTTCCCGCCAGGACACCCCGTGCGGCATCGGTCAGATCGACGATATGGCCGACCTTGCTTCCCAGCCCCCGCACCCGGAAGGTCAGGGGGTCGTCCAGCCCGAACCGGCGTGTGGCGTCACCCGGACCGAACAGGGCATCCTCACCCTGCCAGCCTGTTCCGGCGGCAAAAAGCAACTCATAGGTGCCCGGCGGCACAAGAACCCGAAAGAACTCGCCACCCCGCGCATAGGCCGCCATGGCGGGGGCGTCGGCCCCCACGGCCGTCAGCGTGACAAAGACATCCTCGCCCGGGGCGGTTCTCAGGATCAACGGAAAGACCAACGGCAGGCCCGACCGGTTCCACATCAAACCGGCGCGTGGCCGATCAACGGCCAGGGCGGGCGACGCCAGCGCCAGAACCAACAGTGCGATCAGTGCACGTCGGCGTTTTCGTCCAGAACGAAACGCTTGTCGCAATAGCCGCATTCGACCCACCCCCTGTCCAGCGGAATCTGCAACCAGACGCGCGGATGCCCCAGACCCGGACCACCCCCGTCACAGCTGACCCGCGTGGTCTGAACGACCACGGTTTCCGGAGTGTCATAGGCGCCGGTGGGCGGCAGGTCGCCATCGAGATCGACGGGCTTTTCGGACATCGGGTTTTCCTTCGGCTTGCCGGGCGCGTCTTCAGGCCCTAGGTCTGGCCCCATGATAACAAAGCCCCCGACACCGGCAAGGCCACAAAGGCGGCTGTTTCCGAAAGGCAGGCACGAATGACCTCGAATGCGATCGAACTGCGCGGCGTGCGCAAGACCTATGCGGGCCGGCGCGGCGAAACCCCCAAGGAAGCGTTGAAGGGGATCGACCTGTCGATCCCGCAGGGATCGATCTTCGGCCTGCTCGGCCCGAACGGCGCGGGCAAGTCCACGCTGATCAACATCATGGCCGGCCTCGTGACCAAGACCGCCGGATCGGTGACCATCTGGGGCTTCGATCAGGACGTGAACCCGCGCCAGTCGCGCGCCTCGATCGGGGTGATGCCGCAGGAGCTGAACCTTGATCCCTATTTCACCCCGCGTGGCGCGCTGGACGTGCAGGCCGGACTTTACGGCGTGCCGAGATCACAGCGCCGCAGCGACGAGATCCTGGCCATGGTCGGTCTCGAGGACAAGGCCGAGGCCTATGCGCGCACCCTTTCGGGCGGCATGCGCCGGCGTCTGCTGCTGGCCAAGGCGCTGGTGCACCATCCCCATATCCTGGTGCTGGACGAACCGACCGCGGGCGTCGATATCGAGTTGCGCCAGATGCTGTGGGACAACGTGCGCAAGCTGAACCAGCAGGGCATGACCATCATCCTGACGACCCATTACCTGGAAGAAGCCGAACAGATGTGCGACGAGATCGCCATCATCAACCACGGCGAAATGGTGGTGCGCGACCGCACCGAAAACCTGTTGTCGACGATCGACGCCAAGACCCTGCTGATCCAGACCGATTCGCAGGTGCCCGATGTCCTGCCCCTGCCCGAAGGGGCCAGGTTGGACCGGCGGCCCGACGGCGCCTTGGCCATCGGGTATTCGCGCGCCAGGACATCGCCCGACGATATCCTCAAGGCCCTGCGCGACGCCAACATCCGGATCGAGGACGTGGCGACCGAACAGGCCGACCTCGAGGATGTGTTCCTCGATCTAACACGCGCACGCCCCGCCGCCTGAGGCATCCGGGCCGCCGCGCCGCCCGACACTTTGCGGGGCGGATCGCCCCGCATTTCCGTGGACGCGGCGCGCGGGGGTTGCCTGTGCGGCAGCAAACCTGTGTATTGGCGGCGAAGTGATACGATCGGGAACACCATGACCTCCCCCCAGCCCCATGTCGAAACCTCGCCGCCCGTGTCGGACGAGGTGCGCAAGACGACGTGCTACATGTGCGCCTGCCGGTGCGGCATCGACGTGCATATGAAGGATGGCAAGGTGGCCTATATCGAAGGCAACCGCGATCATCCGGTGAACCGCGGTGTGCTGTGCGCCAAGGGGTCGGCCGGAATCATGCAGCACCTGTCGCCCGCCCGCCTGCGTGCCCCCCTGAAACGGGTCGGGCCACGCGGATCGGGCAAGTTCGAGGAAATCTCCTGGGATGAGGCGCTGGAGACCGTGCGCGCCCGGCTTGCCACGCTGCGCGAAACGGCCCCCGAAAAGCTGGCCTTCTTCACCGGTCGTGATCAGTCGCAAAGTTTCACCTCGTGGTTCGCCCAGGCCTATGGCACGCCCAACTATGCCGCCCACGGCGGGTTTTGTTCCGTCAACATGGCGACTGCGGGCATCTACACCATGGGAGGCGCGTTCTGGGAATTCGGATCGCCAGATTGGGACCGGACGAAGATGTTCATGCTGTTCGGGGTCGCCGAGGATCACGACAGCAACCCGATCAAGATCGGTCTGGGCAAGCTGAAGGCACGCGGCGCCAAGGTGATCGGCGTCAATCCGGTGCGCAGCGGCTACAACGCCATCGCGGATGAATGGGTCGGCATCACGCCGGGCACCGACGGATTGTTCATCCTGTCGCTGATCCACTGTCTGCTGAAGGCCGGCAGGATCGACCTGTCCTATCTGTCGCGCTGCACCAACGCCCCTGTGCTGGTGAACGAGGATACGAAATCGCCCGATCACGGCCTGTTGCTGACCACGCCCGACGGCAAGCACATGGTCATCGACCGCCATACCGGAAAGCCTGCCCCCTTCGATGGCGCGGGCGTGCTGCCCGACCTTGCCGGATCGCTGCGTCGCGCGGGCACCAGCCATCGCTCGGTGTTCCAGCATATCGCCGAACGCTACCTGTCCGACGACTACGCCCCCGAGAAGGTCGCGCGCACCGTCGGCATCGACGCCAACCGCATCCGCCGCATCGCCGCCGACCTGGCCCGCGTCGCCTTTGACGAGGCGATCGAGCTGGATCGCCCCTGGACCGATTTCCGCGGCGAACGGCACGAGAAGATGATCGGCCGTCCCGTCAGCTTTCACGCCATGCGCGGGATCTCGGCCCATTCCAACGGGTTCCAGACCTGCCGCGCGCTGCACCTTCTGCAGATCCTGCTGGGAGCCGTCGAAACGCCCGGCGGGATGCGGTTCAAGCCGCCCTACCCCAAACCGGCCACCGCGCATCCGAAACCCCATTGCCGCGTGACGCCCGGCAAACCGCTGGACGGCCCGCACCTGGGGTTCACCCACGGCCCCGACGACCTGTGCCTGACCGATGACGGGCAACCGGCGCGGATCGACAAGGCGTTTTCCTGGGAAAACCCGATGTCGGCCCACGGGATGATGCACATGGTCATCTCGAACGCCCATGCCGGCGATCCATACAAGATTGACACGCTGTTCTTCTACATGGCGAACATGGCGTGGAACTCGTCGATGAACACGTCGGGCGTGATGAATATGCTCACCGACACAGACGACAACGGCAATTACGTCATCCCCAACATCATCGTCGCCGACGCCTATTCATCGGAAATGGTCGGCTATGCCGACCTGGTCCTGCCCGACACCACCTATCTGGAACGCCACGACTGCATCTCGCTGCTGGACCGGCCGATCAGCGAACCGGGTGCCGTGGCCGACGCGATCCGCTGGCCCGTGGTGGAACCCGACCGCAACGTGCGCGGCTTCCAGTCGGTGCTGCTGGATCTCGGCGCACGGCTGAACCTGCCCGGCTTCGTGGACGACGACGGCGCGCCGAAATACGCCGATTACGCCGACTACATCGCCAACCACGAACGCCGCCCCGGCATCGGGCCCCTGGCGGGTTGGCGGGTGGGCGATGGCGCAGCCGAGTCCAACCGACAGACCGGCCTGACCCACGGGCGCGGCGGTCCGAACGGCGCGCAGATCGACGCCTACATCAAGAACGGCGGCTTCTGGAGCGCCCATGTTCCCGATGGCGCCGCCTTCTACAAACCCTGGAATACCGCCTATCAGGACTGGGCGGTTGAAATGGGATTCTACGACAGCCCTCAGCCCTATGTCTTCTCGCTCTGGTGCGAGCCGCTGCGCCGGTTCCAACTGGCCGCCGAAGGGCACGGCACCCGCCAGCCACCCGACCATCTGCGCGAGCGCATCAAGGCAACGCTGGATCCCCTGCCGATCTGGTATGCGCCGCTCGAGGATGGCCATGCCGACCCGGTGGAATATCCTGTCCATGCGCTGACCCAACGCCCGATGGCGATGTATCATTCCTGGGGATCGCAGAACGCGTGGCTGCGCCAGATCCACGGCATGAACCCGCTGTTCGTGCCCACCGCGCTCTGGACGGCGAACGGATTTTCAGATGGCGATTGGGCGCGCGTCACCTCGGTGCATGGCGAAATCACTGTGCCTGTCGCCCACATGGCCGCCCTGAACGAGCACACGGTCTGGACCTGGAACGCCATCGGCAAACGCAAGGGCGCCTGGGCGCTGGACACCGACGCGCCCGAAGCGACCATGGGGTTCCTTTTGAACCACATCATCCACGAGCTGCTGCCACCCAAGGGCGACGGTCTGCGGTGGGCGAACTCGGACCCCGTCACCGGTCAGGCCGCCTGGTTCGACCTGCGGGTGCGGATCGAAAAGGTGGCGCCGCCGCGGCGCAGCTATCCCGATCCCGGCGGCCAGGACCGCATCGTTCCCGATCCACCCCAAAATGTGACGTTGAAGGTGGGATCATGATCGCACCGGCATCGAACGGCGAATCGTCGGACGCCTCCGGCGGGAGTATTTGCGTCAGTAAGAAGGGAGGGACAGCATGACCGCGCTGCCCGAGACGACCGAGCGCAAGCTGGGGCTGGTGATCGACCTGGACACCTGCGTCGGCTGTCACGCCTGCGTCATCGCCTGCAAGGGGTGGAACACCGAGAATTACGGCGCGCCGCTGGCCGACGCCGATGCCTACGGTGCCGATCCGGTGGGCGCTTTCCTGAACCGCGTGCACAGTTTCGAGGTCGAGCCCGACAGCGGCCCGGCACAGCTGTTCCACATGCCGAAGTCATGCCTCCATTGCGAGGACGCGCCCTGTGTCACCGTCTGCCCCACCGGTGCGTCCTTCAAGCGGGTCGAGGACGGCATCGTCCTCGTCAACGAAAGCGATTGCATCGGATGCGGGCTGTGCGCCTGGGCCTGCCCTTACGGCGCGCGCGAGATGGATCCGGTCGAGAAGGTGATGAAGAAATGCACCCTCTGCGTCGATCGCATCTATAACGAGAACCTGCCCGAGGAAGACCGCGAGCCGGCCTGTGTGCGCACCTGCCCAGCGGGCGCGCGGCATTTCGGCGATCTGGGCGATCCCGACAGCGCCGTTTCGCAGTTGGTCGAGGCGCGTGGCGGCGTCGACCTGATGCCCGAACAGGGCACGAAGCCCGTGAACAAGTATCTGCCACCACGGCCGCGGGACGCCGACATCGATGTGCTTGCCCCCTATCTTGAGCCGGTCGACGCGCAGCCCAAGGGCTTCCTCGGCTGGCTCGACCGTGCGCTCGAGCGGATCTGAGCCATGCATCCTGCCGTATCGATCATCCTGTTCACGACGCTGTCCGGCATGGGGTTCGGCCTGCTGGCCTTTCTCGGCGTCGGCATCCCGCGGGTTGAGGGTTGGGTTGCCGCCGTCTTCTTTGCCATCGGGTTTGCATTGGCGGGGGGCGGATTGCTGTTTTCATCCCTGCACCTTGGCCATCCCGAACGCGCGCTGAAGGCGTTTACCCAATGGCGCACCAGTTGGCTGTCGCGCGAGGCCTGGGCATCTGTGGCGACGCTTGGGGTGGTCGGAGTGTTCGCGGCGGCACTGGTGGTGTTCGGGGTGCGGATCGCGCCCCTGGGGTGGCTGGGTGCCGCGGGGTGCATCGCGACGGTCTATGTCACCTCGATGATCTATGCCTCGCTGCGCAGCGTTCCGCGCTGGCATCATTGGTCCACCAGCGCGCTGTTCCTCGCCTATTCGGCCAGCGGCGGCGCATTGCTGGCCGGGCAACGCTGGCCGGCGGTCGCTGTGTTGGTTGTCACCGGCGTCGGTCAATTCCTGGCGTGGCGGGCCGGCGACGCACGCTATGCCGCCTGTGGCAGCACGGTCGGGAGCGCAACGGGCCTGGGGCACCTCGGTCGCGTGCGCCTGTTCGAGCCGCCCCACACCGGCGACAGTTACCTGACCCGCGAGATGGTTTTCGTGGTGGCACGCAAACATGCGCGCAAACTGCGCTCGATCGCGCTGCTTCTGGCGGTTGTGCTGCCGGTCGGATTGCTGTTGCTGCCGGCGTTTCACCATCTCGGCGCGGCGGTCGCCGTTCTGTCGCATCTGGCGGGTGTTCTATGCGTGCGCTGGCTGTTCTTTGCCGAGGCGGAACATGTGGTCGGCCTGTATTACGGCCGCCGCCCCGCCTAGGCTGCGCTGGCACCGCAGACCGGGCAATCGGCACGCGGTTTGATCCGGATCACCCGCGTTTCGGCGTCGAGCGCGTCAAAGATCATCATCCGACCGCGCAGGGTCACGCCGGCGCCGGTGACGGTCTTGACGGCTTCGGCCGCCATCAGCGCCCCGGCGATTCCCGGCAGCGGACCCAGCACGCCGGCCTCGGCGCAGGACGGCGCGAGGTGGGGTGCCACCGGGGTTGCGAAGATGCACTGATAGCACGGCGCACCCCGGGCAGGATCGAACACCGACACCTGTGCCTCCCATTGTGACAGGGCGCCGGAAATCAGCGGGATTCCTGCCGCCACCGCCGCACGGTTCACCAGGTACCGCGTGTCGGAATTGTCGCAGCCATCCAGAACCAGATCATATTCCGCAAACAGTTCCGTCGCGATTTCAGGCGTCAGGCGACGGTGATACGGGCGCACGGTGACAAAGGGGTTCAGGGCCGCAATCGCCATCTGGGCCGAGAACACCTTGGGCATGCCGATGCGTTCGTCGGTGTGGATGATCTGGCGTTGCAGGTTCGTCGCCTCGACCGTGTCGTCATCGATCACGCCGATCGTTCCCACCCCCGCTGCCGCGAGATACAGCAACGCCGGCGAACCCAGACCGCCGGCCCCGATCACGAGGATCTTCGCCTCTTTCAACGCCTTCTGGCCCGGTCCTCCGATCTCGCGCAGCATGATATGGCGCGCGTACCGTTCCAGTTCGCTGTCCTGCATCCGTTCGGCGGCGGCGACGGGGGCCCGGTTTTCCGGGCGCACCCGCTGACGCAACCGTGCCAGCACGCTGGAATAAACCCGGATCAATGCCACGAGACCGGCCAGAACCAGCCATTCACCGGCCGAACCGCCGGTCGCTTCGCGCAGGGCAGCACCTTCTGGCAGGGTGATCTGAATGGCCAGGACGGCAACGAACAGCAGGCCGATCATCGTCCAGCGCGCCTGGACCGGGGTTTTCAGGACATGCCCCACGCCCCATATCGCCGCCGCCAACACCAGGACCAGCGCCATCAGAGGGCTCCCGCAAGCGCGCGGAAGGGGGAACCGTCCGGCATCGGGGCGCCGAACCGCGATTCGTGCGCCACCCCCGCGATGTGACCGAAGGCTGAATACTGCGGCATCGAACCCATCCCTTGCGCCTGGTTTGCCGCCGCCGGAACGGTCCCGTGCGGCACTGCCGCGAACGCCCCGGACGACAGCGCGTTCATGCCGCAAGCAACCGACCGGGTCAAATCCAAGCGCTTACGGACGAACCCGGAACAAGGCGTCGCACCCGGATGTCGCGGCACGGCGCGCCGCGATGTCAGTGTCCGAGGATCTGGCTGAGGAACAGCTTGGTGCGGTCGGACTTGGGGTTGTTGAAGAATTCCTTCGGTTCGTTCTGTTCGACGATCTGCCCCTGGTCCATGAAGATCACCCGGTTCGCCACCGCCTGGGCAAAGCCCATTTCGTGGGTCACGCACAGCATCGTCATGCCCTCTTCGGCAAGCTCGATCATGGTGTCCAGCACTTCCTTGATCATCTCGGGGTCCAGCGCCGACGTCGGTTCGTCGAACAGCATGATCCGCGGCTTCATGCACAGCGACCGGGCGATGGCCACCCGCTGTTGCTGACCACCCGAAAGCTGGCCGGGATACTTGTTGGCCTGATCCGGGATCTTGACCTTTTCCAGGAAGTGCATCGCCGCCTGCTCGGCTTCCTTTTTCGGGGTCTTGCGCACCCAGATCGGCGCCAAGGTGCAGTTTTCCAGGATCGTCAGATGCGGAAACAGGTTGAAGTGCTGAAAGCACATCCCGACCTCGGACCGGATCTTGTCGATGTTCTTCAGGTCCGACGATAGCAGCGTGCCGTCGACCTCGATCCGGCCCTTCTGGTGTTCCTCCAGCGCGTTGATACAGCGGATCAGCGTCGATTTCCCCGACCCGGACGGCCCGCAGATCACGATTCGTTCGCCGCGATGGACCGTCAGGTTGATGTCACGCAGGACGTGAAAACTGCCATACCACTTGTTCATGTCCGTGATCTGAACGGCGATTTCCTCGGAAACCTCCATGCGCGGGGGGGTCACGTTGGCGTCGATGGCGGGATCTGCCATGGCGGTCTCCTTAACGGTGCTCACGCTGGAGCTTCTTTTCGAGGTAAAGGGAATAGCGGCCCATGCTGAAGCAGGCGATGAAGAACATCAGGCCGATAAAGACGAACAGCTCCCAATAGACGCCGTTCCAATCCGTGCTGGCGCGAATCGCGTTGGACAGGCCGATGGGGTCGAGCAGGCCGATGAACACAACCAGGGTCGTGTCCTTGAACAGGCCGATGAAGGTGTTGACGATGCCGGGGATCGAGATCTTCAGCGCCTGCGGCAGGATGATCAGCCGCATGGATTGCCAGTAATCCAGTCCCAGGCTGCTGGCGCCTTCGTATTGGCCCTTGGGCAGCGCGGCCAGGCCGCCGCGCACGACCTCGGCGATATAGGCCGCCGAAAACAGGGTCACCATGATGATGACCCGCAACATCAGGTCGAAATTGGTGCCCGGCGGCAGGAAATAGTTCAGCAGGAGCGACGCCGTGAACAGCCAGACGATCAGCGGAACGCCGCGGATCACCTCGATGAAGGCGACCGAGATCTTGTTGATGATGAACAGGTTGCTTTGCCGTCCCAGCGCCAGAAGGATGCCCAGCGGCAGCGACAGGATGATCGCCGACACCCCGATCACGACCGACAGGGTGAAGCCGCCGAAATCCTTCGACTGCACGTATTCCAGGCCGATGGGCGCAACCGACGTCAGGGCCCCCGCCAGAGGCCCGGCCAGGAACAGCCAATACAGCAGCGGTACGATGATCGCGCCCAGAACGGCGGCCAGATTTCCGGCCAGCGGCAGCAGGACGCGATAGACGACAAAACCGATGACGAACCCCAGCGCGACCGCCACCGGACCCCAGATCGACCCGCCCCACAGCAGGGCGAACAACACGAACGGCGCGGCGGCACTGAGCCACAGCGCGCGCCGCGGTATCCCCTGGAACAGTACCGGCGCGATGGCCGCGAGAAACACCAGAAGCGCCACGACCGGTCGCCAGTAATGTTCGGGCGGGTAGAATCCGAAGACAAGCTGTTGCCAGCGATCGGTGATGACCGCGAAACAGGCGGCGGGCGCATCCGGGCCGACGGTGGCATCGCGGATCTCGCGACATTCGGTCAGCGATCCGGCATCCCAGATCGAATTGGCCAGCCAGGGGTAAAGATGGCTCACCACGACCCAGATCACGTAAAGCGAGATCACCGTGAGCAGTGTGTTGATCACGCCCGAGAACAGGTTCTCGCGGATCCACTTGACCGCGCCGGTCTGGCCCACCGGCGCAGGCTGTTCGTCGATCATGGTATCGCGGACATAGCCGACGGTTTGCGCGTGCGTGTCGCTCATGGCTCAGCGCTCCTTCAGGCGGCTGCGGTTGTTGTAGATGTTCATCGCCCCCGAAATGACGAGACTGAGCGCCAGATAGAACATCCCCAGCAAAAGCATGCCTTCCAGCTCGCGGCCGGTCTGGTTGATCGAGATTCCGCCCAGTGTTGCGCGCACGTCCATGTAGCCGACCGCGATCGCCAGCGACGAGTTCTTGGTCAGGTTCAGGAATTGCGAGATCAGCGGCGGAACGATGACGCGCATCGCCTGTGGCAGGATCACCAGGTTCATGGTGCGGTTGGGGCGCATCCCCAGGGCGAATGCAGCCTCGGACTGGCCCTTGGACACGGCCAGGATACCGGCGCGCACGATCTCGGCGATGAACGCACCGGTATAGAGCGCCAGCGCCAGCCACAGCGCCAAAAGCGAGTTGCGCACCTGGACGCCACCCTCGAAGTTGAAACCGCCCAGAACCGGCTTTTCGAACTGCACCGGAGCACCGCGCGTGGTGGATTCGGACAGGGCTGATACCGCGATGTCGGGATTGCCCAGAAGCGGCTGTTCCATCCCGGCGGGAACGGCCACCATGTTGCAGTCGCCGTTGCGGAAGGCATCGATGGCCATGGCTTCGGTGGCGAAGACGGATTCGCTGTAACGCAGGTCCTGACCGCGCAGCAGACGCTGGACGTTCAGCCCGATGGTGCCTTCCGGCACGCAGACCGACAGCGATCCCTGCGCCTCGCCATAGGCGGCGACGCTCTGGCCCTCGGTTGCATCGGCCGCCATCAGCCGCACCTGCGCGCTGCCGGTGCTCATGGCGAAGGCGAAATAGACCACGACGGCGGGCACGATGGCGATCGCAAGCGCGGGCCAGACCATCGGCAGCAACCGACCGCTGTCATAAAGGACTTTCCGCGCGTGGCGGCGATACAGATAGGCCCCGATCAACGACAGCACCACGACCAGACCCAGCACCGCCGCGCCGTCGCCCCATGTCGGCATCGGCAAGAACACACCGCGGTTGGTGATGGCGACGCTGTCGCCCAGGATCATCGACGCCGAGCCGCCCTCGCGGAAGTCGCGCGGCTGCGGGGTGGCTTCGGTCATCAGCGCGAAGATCAGCACGATCCACAACAGCAGGGGCACGTTGCGGAAGCCTTCGACATAGACCGCCATCAGCCGCGACACGACCCAGTTCTTCGACAGCCGCAGAACCCCCGCGAAGACCCCGATCACCGTTGCCGTGACACAGCCCAGAAAGGCGACCAGCATCGTGTTCAGGATTCCGACCAGCGCGGCGCGCCCGTGGGACATCGAGTTGTCATAGGGAATCAACATCTGGTTGATGTCGTATCCGGCCCGGTCCCCCAGAAAGCCGAAATCGAAATCCTTTCCCAGAACGGCGAGGTTTTCGACGGTGTTGTCGATCAGCCACCAGAACGCGGCACACAGCAGGACCAGCGCAACCACCTGGATGGTGATCGAACGATAGCGCGTGTCATAGATCAGTTGGCTGAGACGAAAGGATGGCCGAGGCGGATCGGTCATTGCAGACATGTAACGCTCCCCTGGTTTTCCGTTGGTCCGGTGGCGCGGGATCTTTTGTCCCGCTGCCGATCGGTCGGAAAACTCTTTTGGTCTTGGTCTTCGAGACGAAAAGGGCGCGATCGCTCGCGCCCTTTTCTACGGATTTTAGCGGAACGGCGGCGCGTAGAGCAGCCCGCCCTCGGTCCACTGGGCGTTCAGCCCGCGGGCCAGGCCAACCGGGGTGGATTCACCGATGTGACGCTCGAAGATCTCGCCATAGTTGCCGACAGCACCGATCGCCTTGGCCGCGAAATCGGCGTCGAGACCCAGCATTTCACCCAGGTTGCCCTCGGTGCCCAGAAGACGGTTGATCTCCGGGTTGCTGCCGGCCGCCGACGCCATGTCGCTGACGTTGGCCGAGGTCACGCCGTATTCTTCGGCCGCGATCAGCGCGTTCAGCACCCAGCGGTTCAGGTCGGCCCAGTCGCTGTCGCCGTGACGAACCAGCGGGCCCAGCGGCTCTTTCGAGATGATCTCGGGCAGCACGACATGCTCGCTCGGGTTTTCGAAGGTCGCGCGCGTGGCGGCCAGGCCCGACGCGTCGGTGGTATAGACGTCGCATGCGCCGGCCAGATACTGCTGCTGCGCCTCGGCGTTGGTTTCGATCGGCACCGGCTCATAGCTGATGTTGTTGGCGCGGAAGAAGTCGGCCAGGTTCAGCTCGGTCGTGGTGCCGGTCTGGATGCAGACGGTCGCGCCGTCCAGATCCTTGGCCGAGGTCACGCCCAGCGCCTTGGGGATCATGAAGCCCTGACCGTCGTAATAGTTCACGCCGGTGAAATCGAACTTCAGATCGACGTCACGGCTGAAGGTCCAGGTGGTGTTCCGCGTCAGCACGTCGATTTCGCCCGAGGCCAGCGCGGTAAAGCGTGTCTGTCCCGTGGTCGGAACGAATTCCGTCGCGTCGGGATCGCCGAAGATCGCCGCGGCGACCGCCCGGCAGACATCCACGTCGAATCCCTGCCACTTGCCGTTTGCGTCGGGCGTCGAGAAACCGGCAAGTCCGGTGCTGACGCCACAGTTGACGTTGCCACGCGCTTTCACGTCGTCCAGGGTCGCGGCGGCAGCGGCACCCGCCACCATGCCACTTACGGCCATCGCGCCGAGAAATACGGTTTTTTTCATCATTACCTCTTCCTGATTGGACCGCCATTGATCTGGCAGTGCTCTCCGGCCCTGGATGGACCGTGTTCATTCGCAGTCTGGAGTTCCCCCCGTGCAGACGCAAGTGTGGCGTCAATCATCACGGCAGGTCAAGGAAAGGATCACCGAAGTCGATGAAAAACAAGGCGGTTGACGTGGGGTTCACGCCCGAAAAGCGGGCGGCAGACGCATCACCCCGGCGGGCGGGCCGCGAACAGGACGCGTTCGGCATGCAGGAAACCGGCGCGTTTCAGCGCGCTGGTGGCGTCCGCCTCGTCATCGCGCCCCCAGAGCGACACCTGCCATTCCTCGTCAAGGCGCGACAGATCCCATGCTTCCTTGCCCGCGATCCGGCCTTCGGAAACCGCGAGGCCCAGGATGAAACTGCCCGACAGGCCGACCAGATCGTGGAAGGCGGCGATTTCGAACACCGACATCGGCGCCATGGCACGGCGCAGAATGGCGACGCTGGCAGGGGGCTGTTCCACGGGCATGACGCCGGGCGTGGTCTTCAGCGGCGCGCCCAGCCCATCGGCCGCCCAGGCAAGCAGCGGATCCCACAGGTCGTTCTGCCGCGCGATCAGTTCCGCAGGCGATGTCGCGCGGTAGCACAGAAGATCGGTTTCGGCATAGGCGATGATCATCTCCTCGACCGCCCCGCGTTGCGGCGCCACCTTGTCCAGCGCGGCATTGACACTGCGGGTGACGGGCATGGTCGCGGGGTCGACGGTATCGGACTGGGCGCGCCATTCATCGGCCATCATGTCGGCCAGGGCGCGCGTCGGCACCACGACATCCGCCCGCGCCGGGGTCTTCACGCCGCGCCCATCCAGACGCAACCCGAAACCGCCCGCGGTTTCTTCGATCGAAACCTCGGACCAGAACCGCTTTGTCGCCCAATCGGCCATCAGTCTTCCGCCACGAAGGGGTCGGCGGGAACATCGGCAGGAATCCACTCCAGCTGCTGCCAGGTGCGCGCCATGTGATCCGGCAGAGGCGCCGTGATCGTCATCATGGCACCGGTCACAGGATGGCGAAAACTCAACGAACGGGCATGAAGGTGCAGCTTGCGCGAAATGTCACCGCCCAGTTGCGCGCCCCATCCGTCGCCCAGGTTCTCCTGCCCCGACCCACCGTATTTGCCGTCGCCGACAATCGGATGCCCCATCTCGGCCATATGCGCGCGCAACTGGTGGGTGCGCCCCGTCACCGGCACCAGCGCCAGCCAGGCGGTGCGCCCGCCCAGCGCCGACAGGGTGGCGTAATCGGTGGTGGCGCGCTTGGCGCCCTCGGTCTTGTCCACCTCGGCGGGGTGGATGCAGATCATCTTTTCCCCCTCGCCCTTGGCGCCGTGTCCCGGCGCCTTCAGCAGTCCGAACTTCACGGTGCCCATGCGCGGGAAAGGCACGCCGGCGACGGCGGCCCAGTATATCTTGCGCGTGCCACGGTGGCGCAGCGCGTCGGTCAGACCCTTGGCCGCCATGCGGGTGCGCGCCAGCAGCAGAACGCCCGACGTGTCCTTGTCCAGCCGGTGCACCAGGCGCGGTTTATCCTCGAAGTCGCCGCGCAGGGCCTCGGCCAGGCCATCGACATGGCGCAACTGCTTGCTGCCGCCCTGGGTCGGCAGGCCGGGGGGCTTGTTCAGCGCGATGATGTGCTCGTCCTGCCAGATCACGGCGTCGCGCATCATCCGCGCGTCTTCCTTGCTGACATAGGTTTGCGACCGGTTCACCGCCGGGCCGCGTTCGGAGGGCAAAGGCGGCACGCGCACCTCCTGCCCCACCTCGATCCGGGTGCTGCCCTTGGCGCGGCTGCCGTCGATCCGGATGTCGCCCTTGCGGCACATCTTTTCGACCTGCACCTGACTGATGTGGGGAAAGCGGCGGCGGAACCAGCGGTCCAGCCGCTGATCGCCCTCGTCCGGGCCGATTGTGATCTTCTGCACACCGCTCATGCGAATATTCCCCGTGCCGCCAGCATTCCCATATAAAGCGCCCCCAGCGATCCGCCCACCGACAGCAGGACATAAAGCGTGGCAGTACCCGGTTGGCCCCGTTCGATCAGATCGATCGTTTCCAGGGAAAACGCCGAAAACGTGGTGAACCCGCCCAACAGGCCCGTCATCACGAACGGCGACAGGTGGGTCATCGATTTCTGCGCGGCGAAAACGACGAAAGCGCCCATCAGGAACGACCCGACCACGTTCGCCGTCATCATGCCCAGCGGCATCCCGGGCCCGGCGATCCGGTGCACACCGATCCCGGTCAGGTATCGCGCCATTGCGCCAAGCCCGCCGCCGATTGCAATCTGTATCAAGGTTCCGGTCATGGGCGTGCTTTCGGCTTGCCGGGGCGGGATGTCAACCGTTGCCCCGCTTGGCCCGCTGGGCGACGAACCAGTCCAGCCGCTTTTTCAGATCCCGTTCGAACCCCCGTGCGACCGGGAAATAGAAGACGCCGCGCTTCATGCCGTCGGGGAAATAGTTCTGGCCGGAAAACCCGTCCTCGGCGTCGTGGTCATAGGCGTATCCCACGCCATAGCCCTGATCCTTCATCAACCCGGTGGGCGCGTTCAGAATGTGTTTCGGCGGCGGTTCGCTGCCAGTTTTCTTGGCGGTGACGCGCGCGGCTTTGTAGGCGGCATAGCCCGCGTTGGATTTCGGTGCCAACGCCAGATAGGTGACCGCCTGCCCCAGCGCCAACTCGCCCTCGGGGCTGCCCAGCCGCTCGAAGCTCTCCCAGGCGTGCAGACAGATCGTCTGCGCCTGCGGATCGGCCAAACCGATATCCTCGATCGCCATGCGCAGGATGCGGCGGGCCAGGTATCGCGGATCTTCCCCACCCTCCAGCATCCGCGCAAACCAGTACAGCGCCGCATCCGGGTCGGACCCGCGCACCGATTTGTGCAGCGCCGAGATCAGGTTGTAATGCTCATCGCCCGACTTGTCGTATTTCGCCGCCCGCTTCATCAGGCGCTTGGTCAACGCATCGACGTCCAGCGGCGCCGTGGCCTTCCACGCGGCGATCTGTTCGATCAGGTTCAAAAGCGCGCGCCCGTCGCCATCGGCCATCTCGAACAGGGCCGCACGCGCCCGCGGCTCCAGCGGCAGGTCGCGCCCCAACTCGCGTTCGGCCCGCTGCGCCATGAGGTCCAGATCGTCCAGCGACAGCCGTTCCAGCACCAGCACCTGCGCGCGCGACAGCAGCGCGGCGTTCAACTCGAACGACGGATTTTCGGTGGTGGCCCCGACCAGAAGGATCGTGCCGTCCTCCATGTGCGGCAGGAAACTGTCCTGTTGCGCCTTGTTGAAACGGTGGATTTCATCGACGAACAACAGTGTGCCGCGCCCCGTCGTGCGCCGCAGTTTCGCCGCCTCGAACACCTTGCGCAGATCGGGCACGCCGGTGAAGATCGCGCTGATCTGGACGAAATGAAGGTCGGTTTCATCTGCCAGAAGGCGCGCGATGGTGGTCTTGCCCACACCGGGCGGGCCCCAGAACACCAGCGACGACAGCGACCCCGAGGCCAGCATGACGCCAAGCGGTGCGTCCGGCCCGAGAACCTGCGCCTGCCCGATCACGTCGGACAGTTTGCGCGGCCGCAGCCGATCGGCCAGCGGGCGCGGTGCGTCGCCTTGCGACGACCTTTCGGGGGCGGGGGATGCGTCGAACAAATCGGTCATACCCCCTATGTAGGCAGGTATGGGCGTAACGGGAAGCGCGGCCGGAGTGGCCGGGCCGCGCCCCGATTGATTATCTTGTCGCCGCAGCGGCGGACAAGGTATTCAACCCTAGTTCATGCGCGATGCGAAGTTGATCGAAATCGCCTGGGTCCGCTCACCGTCGATTTCCATGATCGGACCGATGCCGGAAATATCCATGCCGATTCGCGGCGCCCAGCGCGGCCAGTTGGCGTTGAGGATACCGATCATCGCCGAAATCCCCAACTCCTGGGCCGCTTTTGCAACCTCGAGATAAAGCTGAGCGTGAACGCGGCCCCGCTTGGCGGCCGACACCCGGTGCGAGACGAACACGCGCGAGCTTTCCCAGACGTCGGCCGCGACCGGCGCTTCCTCGTACAGCAGGTTCGCGGGGATCGTATCCAGCAAACCGCGCTGCGCATCCCGAATCATGTAGGTATAGATGCCACAGCGCGTCGTGGTCGGCGTCAGGCGATTCCCCGCCAGAACCTGGCCATCGGCATCGTGAATCACGACCCATCGGCTGGCCGGCGTGTCATACTGGTCGTATTCCATGCCGGAATCTTCGGGCAGATCCCAATGATTGTGCTGAATGAACAGCTCGTGGCGGGCCCGAAGCATGTTTGCGAACAATTCGCCGTGCTGGTGCATGTTCGCGATGGAAAGAGTGGTTCCGTGCATTTTCGTCTCCTGTAACAAGGGTATGTCCCCAAGTCATTTCTACCCTAAGCAGAGGGGGAGGCGAGTCTTGCCGTGACGCGAAAACCACTTATCTCTAAATAAGTTTATATTCCTTGGCGCGCTGGATGGCCTCGGCCGTCGTGCGCGCCATCAGGCGTTCGCGCGCCGAAGACAGGCGCAGTTTCAGCGCACTTTCCGAAATGCCCAGTTTGGCCGCCGCAGCCGCTTGGCGATCACCGTCCGCCAACAGTTTCAGGGCCGCGATCTGCGCCTTCGTCAGCTCGGTCGTCGGTTCGACCATCTCGTGCATGGTCTGGACGATTCGCTCGATCTCGAGGATCTCGTCGTCGGTGTGTTCGCGATCCGAACGGGCGACATTGGCAACGGTCCGCGAGCTGAGCGGACCGGTCGAAACGGTGACCCCGTATTTCAACCCGAACCGCTGCGATTCCTTGAGGATCCCGAACGGATCGGGAATCGGCGTGTTCGACCACCGTGTCGCGCCCTTCGATGCGAAGGCCCAAGCAACGATGGGATCACGCAGAACATAGCCGTTTTCGGTGTAGCGTTTGACCCACGCCGGATTGTAGGTCTGGAGGTGCATCAGCGGCGAGCTGAAACGTATGTGGATTGCCAGATGATACCCGGCCTGCGCGAACACATCGAGCTTCTTGAGCTCGAGATCAAAATCCTTGCGGTTGAACATGTGTAAACATCTCTGATCAAACTAAAAAAAACAACAGTCCTCTGGAGTTGCATGCCCTCACCTGACGCGACGACATCCTGAGAGGGTGCTTAGACGTTCTGGATTTAAATGGCTTTAATGACGCTACGGAAGAGTCCGGCAGTGTCATTATTTTGCAATGCCCCGATGGCTGGCAAGAATGTTGCGATCGCCCAGGCCGGGACAGGTCGACCGGTGCGGCTTTGCGCCACGCCGAAGTGCGGCGGGCGGCGCCTGCCCCGCACGCTGTGCACGCTCTGGACGGCGGCTGTTGCGCGGCCTAGCTAGGCTGTCATGGAAAATCCCGTTCGTGTGCGGTTTCTCGACCGCACGACCCCACCGCATATCGCGACCCTGATCCTGCTGGCGGCCATTTCCGCGCTGGCGATGAACATGTTCCTGCCGTCGCTGCCGGGGATGACGGATTATTTCGTCACCGACTATGCCACGATGCAGCTGTCCGTCGCGCTGTATCTGGCGGGCAACGCGGTGCTGCAACTGGTGATCGGGCCGGTTTCCGACCGGATGGGGCGAAGGCCGGTGATCCTGTTCGGTGGCGCGGTCTTCATCCTGGCGTCCGTCGCCTGTATCTATGCGCCGAGCGTCGAGATCTTCCTGGCGCTGCGCGTGGTGCAGGCCATCGTTATCACCGGCCTCGTGCTGTCACGCGCGGTGGTGCGCGACATGGTGCCCCAGGATCAGGCGGCGTCGATGATCGGTTATGTCACCATGGGCATGGCGGTGGCGCCGATGCTGGCGCCCGCGCTGGGCGGCGCGCTGGACGATCTGTTCGGCTGGAAGGCGACGTTCTGGGTGCTGGCGGGTCTTGGCGTGCTGGTGCAGATCCTCGTCTGGTTCGACCTGGGCGAAACCGCCGTGACGCGGCCCGCGTCCCTGTCGGCACAGATCCGCGAATATCCCGAACTGCTGATGTCGCGCCGGTTCTGGGGGTATTGCCTGTCGGCCGCCTTCACCTCGGGCGCGTTCTTCGCCTATCTCGGCGGCGCGCCTTACGTCGGAACCGAGGTGTTCGGCATGTCACCCGCGACCCTGGGTTATTGGTTCGGCGCACCGGCCATCGGATACATGGTCGGCAATTTCATCACCGGCCGCTACTCGGTGCGCTTCGGCATCAACGCGATGATCGTGACCGGCGCGTTCCTGTCGGCGGGCGGATTGCTGACCTCGCTGGCGATCTTCCTGGCGGGATACGGGAACGAGCTGGTCTTCTTCGGCTTCATGATTTTCGTCGGTCTGGGCAACGGTCTGGTCCTGCCCAACGCCACGTCCGGCATGCTGTCGGTGCGCCCGCATCTGGCGGGGTCGGCATCGGGCCTGGGCGGGGCGATCATGATCGGCGGCGGGGCGGCGCTTTCGGTGCTGGCCGGAGTCCTGCTGGCGGCGGGCGAAGGGGCCACGCCGCTGTTGTGGCTGATGGGGCTAACGGCCGCCTGTTCGCTGGTCACGGCGCTTTACACCGTGCGTCGGGATCGCGTCGTCACCACGGCCTGACCCCTTGCAGCGCGACCTTTGCAAAGGCTAACTTGGCTTTGCAAAGACAGGGGGCGGCATGGCGCAGCAGAAACTCTATGCCGGGCAGAAACTGCGCGAGATCCGCACGCAGCTGTCGTTGACGCAGAAGGCCTTCGCCGAAAAGCTGGGCGTGTCCCTGCCCTATCTCAACCAGATGGAAAACAACCACCGGCCAGTCTCGACCGGGGTCGTGCTGGCCCTGGCACGGGAGTTCGGTTTCGACGTCACAGAATTGTCGACCGGTGATGCCGAACGCATGGTCACCGACATGCGCGAGGCGCTGGCCGATCCGGTGTTCGGCGCCGACCCGCCCCCCATCGCCGATCTGCGCCTTGCCGCATCCAACGCCCCCGCCTTTGCCAAGGCATTCCTGGCCCTGCACCGCAGTTATCGCCAAAGCCACGAACGCCTTGCCTCGCTGGACGAGGCATTGGGGCGCGACGGCGGATCGCCCCAGCCGAGCCCCTGGGAAGAGGTGCGCGACTTCTTTCACTATTCCGACAATTATATCGATGATGTCGACCGCGACGCCGAGGAAATCGGCAAATCCGGGGATTCCGGTGAAGTCGCCGAAGGCCTGCTGGCCGAACGCGGCATTACCGTCGCGGTCGAAGACACCGATCTTCTGCGCCACTACGATCCCTCCGCGCGGCGGCTGATCCTGTCCCGGCGCAGCCCCGCCGCCACCCGCCGGTTCCAGATGCTGCATCAGCTTGGCCTGCTGACCCACAACCACCTGTTCGAGGAAACGCTGGACAAGGCCCGGTTCCACACGCCCGAGGCCCGCGCCATCGCCAAGGTGGGCCTGGCGAATTACTTCGCCGGCGCGGCTCTGATGCCCTATGGCAGGTTCCAGGATGCGGCCGGTGAAACGCGCCACGATCTGGAACGGCTCGCCGCCCGTTTTGGCGCCAGCATCGAACAGGTCGCCCACCGCCTGTCGACGCTGCAACGTCAGGGCGCCAAGGGCATTCCGTTCTTTTTCGTGCGCGTCGATCAGGCCGGCACGATCACCAAGCGCCATTCGGCGACCCACCTGCAATTCGCCCGATTCGGCGGCGCCTGTCCGCTGTGGAACGTGCATCGCGCCTTCGAGACGCCGGCCCGGTTCCTGCGCCAGCTGGCCGAAACGCCCGACGGTCTGCGCTATCTCAATTTGGCGCGCGACGTGTCGAAATCGGGCGGCGCCTATCATGCCCCGACCCGCCGCTTTGCCATCGCCCTGGGGTGCGAGGTGAAACACGCGGCCCACCTGGTCTATGCCGACGGCCTGGACATGACCGCCGCGACCGCCTTCGAACCCATCGGCGTCGCCTGCCGCATCTGCCCGCGCCCGGCCTGCCCCCAACGCGCGGTGCCGCCGCTGGAACAGCGGCTGGTCATCGATCCGAACAGCCGCGAGGATCTGCCCTATCGGGTGGTGCCGTGACACGCTCGCGGCTTTACCGGACCGCCCATCGACGCTAATCCTGATCGCGCACAGGGAGGATCACCATGGAACTGACAGGCAATCGAACGATCAAGGCCGACCGCGAAACGGTCTGGAAGCATCTGAACGACCCGGAAACCCTCAAGGTCTGCATCCCCGGCTGCGAAGAGCTGACCGGATCGCCCGAAGACGGGTTCGAGGCGGTGGTGAAACAGAAGATCGGCCCCGTGCGCGCGACCTTCAAGGGCGCCGTGACGCTGTCGGACGTCAACCCGCCCGAAAGCTATCGCATCGCGGGCGAAGGCAAGGGCGGCGTTGCCGGGTTCGCCAAGGGCGGCGCCAACGTCACGCTGACCGAGGTCGAGGACGGCACCGAGCTGGCCTATGTCGCCGACGTCGCCGTGGGCGGCAAGCTGGCGCAACTGGGCAACCGACTGGTCGCGGGGGCGGCACGCAACATGTCCGACCAGTTCTTCGATCGCTTCAAGGATCACGTCGAAGCGGGCTGATCACCCCAGCCCGTGACGCAGGATCACGGGCACGATCAGGTCTTCCTCATCGACCAGATGCCGGTCCAGAAACGTCTGGAATCCGGCAAGCTGCGTCTCGAACGCGCCGACCGAATCCCGGGCCGGCGCATCGCGGCGCAACAGCCCGTTCGCGCCACGCGCCAGATCGTCCAGCGCACCGTCCAGGGCGTGATGATCGCGATCCAGGATGTCGAAACCGTGCTCCAGCCGCGGATCCAGCCGCTTCATCTGCGGGAAATAATGATCGTCCTCGATATGGTGATGATCGTGCAATCCGTTCACCAGAAAACCGGCAAAGCGCCCGGTCTGGCGAACATAGGTCTGAGGGTCGACGTTGTCGTCCAGCATGGCGCGGTTGCCGGCCTGCAACCGCTCCAGCAGATCGCGGAACATCAGGTGGCGTTCCAGCCAGAAACGCGTCAGCCCGTCAAAGTTCGGATGCGCCTGCCACGTCGCACGCGGCATGGCATCGGCCAACTCGCGCAGCGCATCAGGCAGACCGGTGCGGGTGTTCAGGGTCGTTTCATCTGTCATACCGCTGCATATGGGAACTGTCGCGGCATCGAACCACCCCTCATCTCTGTGCCGTCGCCCATGCGGGATGCACCCAGGGTTCGGCATTTTCGGCCGCAAGGGGCGCACGTCCCAGGATGTGATCGCTCGCCTTCTCGCCCACCATGATCGATGGCGCGTTCAGGTTGCCATTGGTGATCTGCGGAAACACCGAACTGTCGGCCAGGCGCAGGCCATCCACGCCGATCACCCTGCACATCGGGTCCACCACCGCGTCGGGATCGTCCGCCGCCCCCATCCGGGCGGTGCCACAGGGGTGATAGGCGCTCTCGGCGTGGTCGGCGATGAAGGCGTCGATCTCGGCGTCGCTCTGCACGCCCGGCCCCGGCTGGATCTCGCCGTCGGCAAAGCGGGCAAAGGCCGGCTGGCCGAAGATCTCGCGCGTCAGGCGGATGCAGGTGCGGAACTCGTCCCAATCCCGTTCATGGGACATATAGTTGAACCGGATCACCGGCGCGGCCGCCGGATCGGCGCTGCGCAGGGTGATGCGGCCGCGCGACAGGCTGCGCATGGGGCCGACGTGGGCCTGGAACCCGTGCCCTTCCGCCGCCGCCTGACCGTCGTAACGTACCGCTATGGGCAGGAAGTGATACTGGATGTCGGGGTATTCGATCCCGGCGCGGCTGCGGATGAAGGCGGCACTTTCGAATTGGTTGCTTGCGCCCGGCCCGCTGCCCGTGAACATCCAGCGCGCCCCGACATAGGCCTTGCCCATCAGGTTCCAGTATCGAAACAGCGACACCGGCAGCTTGGCCTTCATCTGCACATAGACCTCCAGATGATCCTGCAGGTTGCCGCCGACACCGGGACGGTCCGCCACAACGTCGATCCCGTGATCGCGCAGGTGCGCCGCCGGCCCGATCCCCGACAGCATCAACAGCTTGGGGGAATTGACCGACGAAGCCGCCAATATCACCTCGCGGCGCGCCCGGACCGTCTCGACGCGTCCCTTGCGGCGAACGCTGACGCCGGTGGCGCGGCCCTCGACGATCTCGATCCGTTCGACCAGTCCGTTGACCAGCGTGCAATTCGCCCGCTTCAGCGCCGGACGCAGATAGGCATTGGCCGCCGACCAGCGCCGCCCGCGCCAGATCGTCGCCTCCATCGGGCCGAACCCTTCCTGCTGACGACCGTTATAGTCGTCGGTCGTCTCGTATCCCGCCTGTGCGCCGGCCTCGACAAAGGCGCGGGTCAGCACATTGTCCCGCATCCCGCGCGAGACATGCAGCGGCCCGTCGGTGCCCCGCCACGTCGGATCGCCGCCGTGGCCGCCGTCGTGCCAATGTTCCATCCGCTTGAAATACGGCAGAACATCGGCAAAGCCCCAGCCGGTTGCCCCCATCCCGGCCCAGGTGTCGTAATCGCGGGGATGGCCGCGGACATAGACCATGCCGTTGATCGAACTCGATCCGCCGATCACCTTGCCGCGCGGCGTCGCCAGCGTGCGGTTGTTCAGATGCGGTTCGGGTTCGGTGCGATAGCCCCAGTCATAGCGCGGCATGTTCATCGGAAACGACAACGCGCCGGGCATCTGGATGAACGGCCCCGCGTCCGACCCGCCATGTTCGATGACGATGACCGACGCACCTGATTCCGACAGGCGATAGGCCATGGCACACCCGGCCGACCCTGCGCCGACGATGACGAAATCTGCCTCCATCATCGCCACCCCGCGCCATGGGGCGGCAGCATCGCGTCGCCGTGCCGCCTGGGAAGCAGGAATGCGCGGTAGCGCACCTTTGGATCAGCCTTGCCTCGGAAAAACACGCTCAAAACGGCGCCTCGACCGGGCCCATGCCGACATAGACCGACCGGACCTGCGAATAATGGTGGATCGCCTCTTTCGAGTTCTCGCGCCCCACGCCCGATTGCTTGACGCCGCCGAACGGCGCCTCGACCGGGGCCAGGTTGTAGGTGTTGATGTAACAGGTGCCCGCCTGAAACCCCTTCACCATGCGGTGCGCGCGGGTCAGATCGTTGGTGAACACGCCCGCGGCCAGCCCGTAGTCCGTGGCATTGGCCCGCGCCAGAACCTCGGCCTCGGTGTCGAAGTCCAGCACCGACAGGACCGGGCCGAAGATCTCGTCCTTCGCAATCGTCATGTCGTCGGTGACATCGGTGAACACCGTCGGCTCCAGCCAGAAGCCCGGCCGCTCGACCCGGCTGCCGCCATGGGCCAGCGTGGCGCCGCCTTCAATCCCTTTGGCGATGAATCCCTGAACGATCTTCATCTGCCGCTCGCTGACCATCGGCCCGTATGTCGTGGCCGCATCCAGGGGATCGCCCATCGTCACCGTCTTCAGCCGTTCGATCAGACGCGCGACAAAGGTCGCCCGGATCGACCGTTGCACGAAGACCCGCGTGCCGTTGGAACAGACCTGCCCCGTGGAATAGAAGTTGCCGAGGATCGCACCCGACACGGCGTCCTCGATATCCGCGTCCTCGAACACCACCAAGGGGGATTTGCCCCCCAGTTCCATGGTCACATGCTTCATGTCGGCGGCGGCGGCGGCATAGATCTTGCGCCCTGTCGGCACCGATCCGGTCAGCGAAACCTTGGCGACGCGGGGATCGCCCACCAGCGCGGCGCCCACCGTCCCCGCGCCCTGCACCACGTTGAACACGCCCGGCGGCGCGCCCGCCTCAACCAGGATCTCGGCCACCTTCAGTGCGCAGAGCGGCGTGGTTTCGGACGGCTTGAACACCATCGTATTGCCGCAGGCCAAGGCCGGCGCGGCCTTCCAGCAGGCGATCTGCGTCGGATAGTTCCAGGCGCCGATGCCGACGCACAGGCCCAGCGGTTCGCGCATGGTATAGACGAAATCATCACCCAGCTGGATGTGCTCGCCCGTCAGGCTGCCGGCCAGGCCGCCGAAATACTCCAACGCGTCGGCGCCGCTGGTCGCATCCGCCACCGAGGTTTCGGAGTATGGTTTGCCGGTGTCCAGCGTCTCGAGCACCGACAGATCATGGTTGCGGGCGCGCAGGATGTCGGCGGCGCGGCGCAGGATCCGCCCCCGCTCGGTTCCCGTCAAGGCCGCCCACTCGGCCTTGGCAGAGTCGGCCGAGGCCAGGGCACGCTCGATCACCGCCGGCGTCGCGGCGTGGACCTGTGCGATTTTCTCGCCACTGGCGGCATAGATGCAATCGATGACATCGCCGGCGCTGTCTTCGACATAGGCGCCATGGATGAAATGGCTGGCTGTGGGTTGGGCGTTGTGCATTTCGAGTATTTTTCTCAGTAAGAAGTCAGGGGTCAGTCGCCACGCGGCACGCGGGCGACGGCTTCGACGGTGTTCAGGTCCATGTGATTGCGCATGAACCGTTCGGACGCCTTTTGCAGCGGTTGGAAATCCCACGGGTAATAGCCGCCCTGGCGCAGCGCGTCATAGACGACCCGGCGCCGCGCCTGCGACGCGCGCACGTCGGCATCGAAGGCTTCCAGATCCCAACGGGCTGCCGCCATGACGCGGAACCGTTCCAGCGCGTCGGCCTGGGTGGGATCGTCGGCGAGGTTGGTCAGCTCGTGGGGATCGGCGTCGAGGTCGAACAATTGTTCGGGATCCAGCGCGCAGTTGGTGTATTTGTACTGCCCCACCCGCAGCGCGATCAGCGGGGAATACGACGCCTCGGCGGCGTATTCCATCGCCACCGGCGCCGTGCGCGGCGCGCCCTTTGCCGTCGGTACCAGGCTTTGGCCGTCGGTCCATGGCATGATCTCGGCGATGTCGATCCCCGCCAGGTCGCACAGCGTCGGGTTCACATCCAGCGTCGACACCGGCGTATCGATCCGCCGGGGCGTCAGGTCGGGCGCAGAGACCATCAGCGGCACGCGCGCCGAACCTTCGAGGAACGACATCTTGAACCACAGACCCCGTTCGCCCAGCATGTCGCCGTGATCCGAGACGAAGACGACATGCGCCGCCTGCCCCGTGCCGTCGAGCGCCCTCATCAACTCCCCGATCTTGTCATCGAGATACGAGATGTTGGCGAAATAGGCGCGGCGGGCGGCGCGGATGTGATCATCGGTGATATCGTAGCTGCGCCAGTCGTTGGCGTCGAAGATCCGCTGCGCGTGGGGATCGTGGCCTTCGTAGGCGAAAGCCGGCACCTCGGGCAGCAGGTGGTCGCAATCGGCGTAGAGATCCCAATACCTGCGGCGCGCGACGTAAGGATCGTGGGGGTGGGTGAAACTGACAGTCAGGCACCAGGGGCGCGTGTCCTTGTTCCGGCCGAGATCGTACAGCTTCTGCACCCCGAAATGGGCGACCTCGTCGTCGTATTCCATCTGGTTGGAGGTATCGGCCACACCGGCGCCGGTGACCGAGCCCATGTTGTGATACCACCAGTCGATCCGCTCGCCCGGCTTGCGGTAATCGGGTGTCCAGCCGAAATCGGCGGGATAGATATCGGTGGTCAGGCGCTGCTCGAACCCGTGCAGCTGGTCCGGGCCGACGAAATGCATCTTGCCCGCAAGGCAGGTCTGGTATCCCGCCCGGCGCAGGTGGTGGGCGAAGGTCGGGATATCGCTGCGAAATTCCGCCGCGTTGTCATAGACGCCGCTGCGCGAGGGCAGTTGGCCCGACATGAACCCGGCCCGCCCCGGCGCGCACAGCGGCGACGCGGTATAGGTGTTGGCAAACCGCACCGAGCGCGCCGCCAGCCGTTTCAGGTTGGGCGCGTGCAGCCAGTCGGCGGGGCCGTCGGGAAACAGCGTGCCGTTCAGCTGGTCCACCATGATGATCAGGATATTGGGTCGGCTCACGACGTCGCCTCCATGAATTGCGCCGCCACGTTCAGGACCTGCGCCGCCGCCTGAGCGCCGTCGGGGCCATCGCCCGATGCCGCCCGGATATACAGTCCGTCGATCAGCGCCCCGATCACAGCGGCCACCGCCACGGGATCGGCCACCAGCGGGCGCAGGGCATCGACCAGGTTCGAGCGCAGACGCCGCCGATACACCCGCAGCAGGCGTTCGGCTTCGGGCACGACGCGGGCCTGGACGTAGAAGTTCAGCCAGGCGTTCACCACCTCGTCGCGGAAGTTGCCGGCCTCGAAACTGGCGTGGACGATCCGGTTCAGCCGATCGCGCGGGTCGGTGACGCCGGACAGCGCACCGCGCACCGCGGCGCCATAGACCGTCAGCAGATGGCGCATCGCCGCCAGGAAGATCTGGTCCTTGCCGCCGAAATAATGGTGCGCCAGCGCGGTCGACATACCGGCGCGCCGCGCGATCTGGGCCACCGTCACGTCCAGCGACCCGCTGCGCCCGATCTCGTGGATCGTCGCTTGGACCAGCGCCGCACGCCTGATAGGCTCCATTCCGAGTTTCGGCATTTTTACTCTCTATGCTTGCCAGACCACCTTTAACCGGCCTTTAATTGACCGGTCAATCAACAAAAGGACGCACCCTCATGCTGATGAAAGCCACCGTTTCGACCCTTGCCCTTGCCGTTTCGGCGACAATCGCCATGGCCGATTGCGACGAGATCACCTTTGCCGACGTCGGCTGGACCGACATCACGGCCACGACCGCCGCCACGACCGTCGTGCTGGACGCGCTGGGATATGAAACCGATATCAAGGTGCTGTCGGTGCCTGTCACCTATACCTCGATGGCCAATGGCGACATCGACGTGTTCCTGGGCAACTGGATGCCCACGATGGAAGCCGACCTGGCCCCCTATCGCGAGGCAGGCACGGTCGATACCGTGCGCACCAACCTGGAGGGGGCGAAATACACCCTGGCGGTGAATGCCGCCGCCGCAAAGATGGGCATCGACGGCTTTGACGACATCGCCGCCAATGCCGAGGCGCTCGAGTCCAAGATCTATGGCATCGAGCCGGGCAACGACGGCAATCGCCTGATCCTGTCGATGATCGAACAGGACGCCTTCGGCCTGAAGGATTTCGAGGTCGTCGAAAGCTCGGAACAGGGGATGCTGGCGCAGGTCGCGCGTGCTGACCGGCGCGACGAACCGGTCGTCTTCCTGGGCTGGGAGCCGCACCCGATGAACGCCGCCTTCGACATGCAATACCTGACCGGCGGTGACGATTTCTTCGGCCCCAACCTTGGCGGCGCGACCGTGCATACCAACGTGCGCGCGGGTTACACCAAGGAGTGTCCGAACGTCGGCACCCTGCTGAAGAACCTTGCCTTCAGCCTTGAGATGGAGAACGAGATCATGGGCGCGATCCTGAACGACGGCACCGCCCCGCGCGAGGCCGCGACCGCCTGGCTCAAGGCGCATCCCGGCGTGCTGGGCGGCTGGCTTGCGGGTGTGAACACGAAGGACGGCAAGCCGGGCGAAGCCGCCGTGCGCGCCGAACTGGGCCTCTAAGCGCATGCGGGCGTTCGTGGCGCTGGATCTGCCGGACGACATGGCCGATGCGCTGGATCGCCTGCAGGACAAACTGACCGTCGGCCGGCACGTTCCGGCCGACGACTTCCACCTGACGTTGGCGTTTCTGGGCGACACCACGCCCGATACGCTCGAGGAGCTGCATCACCGGCTCGACATGATGACATGGCCGGTGCTGTCGCTGGCCGTCACGGGTATCGACATCTTCGGCACCGCCAATCCCCGGGCCCTTTATGCGCGGATCGACGGCGGTGCGCCGCTTTCAGCTTTGCAAAAACGGATCGAGACCTTTGCCCGCGCCGCCGGCATCGACCTGCCCCGCCGCCGCTTCGTGCCCCATGTGACTTTGGCGCGGTTCTCCAACACCATGCCCGAGGACCAGATGGCCAAGGTCGGCCGCTTCCTGTCTGCCCACGGCGACTGGACCATGCCGCCTTTTGCGCCGCCCTCGCTGACGCTTTATCGTTCGCACCTGTCGGAAGGCGGCCCGATCTATGAAGCGCTGGAGCGATACGGCCCCGCCGGCCCGCTCGGCGATCAGGGTCAGGTGGGTCATGTTCACTGGATGGAATGAACCCGACAGGCGCGGTGATCTCTCGGCCATGGGCGGTTGCGCTGGATACAAACCTTTTCATTGGCCCCACCACCCGCCATGGTGCCACAACCGCGACAGGAGACGACACCACCCATGGACTGGCTGACGCAAACCAAGATCCCCATCGGACAGGGCGCGCGTGCCGTGTTCGACTGGCTACAAATCAACGGGGCGTGGTTCTTCGACGGCCTGGCCGATGCCATGGACACGGTGATCGACGCCATCCTCTGGGCGTTCCTGACCCCGCACCCCCTGATCATCGTGGCGATTTTCGTCGCCATAACCTGGGCGCTGCAACGCAACTGGCGGATCTGCCTGCTGATCGTGGCCGGCTTCCTGTTCATCCTGAACCAGGGGTACTGGGAGGCGACGATGGAATCGCTGACCCTGGTCTTGTCGGCCTGCATCGTCTGCATGGGGGTGGGCGTGCCCATCGGCATCGCCTGCGCGCATCGCCCGAAACTGTATTCCTTCGTCCAGCCGATCCTGGACCTGATGCAGACCCTGCCCACGTTCGTCTACCTGATCCCGACGGTGATCTTCTTCGGCATCGGCACCTTCGCCGGACTGGTGGCAACCATCGTCTTCGTCCTGCCCGCCCCGATCCGCCTGACCCAGCTCGGCGTGGCGCAAACGCCGACGGCGCTGCTCGAGGCGGCCCAGGCGTTCGGCGCGACGCGACGCCAGATCCTGTGGAAGGTCGAACTTCCCTCGGCCTTTCCGCAGATCATGGCGGGGCTGAACCAGACGATCATGCTGTCGCTGTCGATGGTCGTGATCGCGGGGCTGGTCGGTGCCGACGGCTTGGGCATTCCCGTCGTGCGGGCCCTGAACACCGTCAACGCCGCCCTCGGGTTTGAATCGGGCTTCGTCATCGTCGTCGTCGCAATCATGCTGGATCGAATGCTAAGGGTGAACCGGAAATGAACAAGTCACCCCGAAAGCACCCCGCGGTCATCTTCGACAAGGTCAGCATCGTCTTCGGCGACCACCCCGAAGCCGCCCTGCCCCTGATGGATGCCGGCAAGCAACGCTCGGAAATCCAGGCCGAAACCGGTCAGGTTCTGGGAGTGCACGATTGCTCACTGACCGTCGAGGCCGGCGAAATCCTCGTTCTGATGGGCCTGTCCGGCTCGGGCAAGTCCACGCTGCTGCGCGCGGTCAACGGGCTGAACCCCGTCTGTCGCGGATCGGTCACGATCGACGACGGCGAATGGCGCTGCGACGTCACCCATGCCAGCCGCGCCGACCTGCGGCGTGTGCGGCTGCAATCCGTATCGATGGTCTTTCAGCAATTCGGCCTGCTGCCATGGCGATCGGTCCGCGACAATGTCGCGCTGGGGCTGGAATTCGGCGGCATGTCGAAGGAGGATCGCCTGCAGAAAGCGACCGAGCAACTGGCCCTGGTGGGGCTTTCGGATTGGGCCGACCGCAAGGTTTCGGACCTGTCAGGCGGAATGCAGCAGCGGGTCGGTCTGGCCCGTGCCTTCGCCACCGATGCCCCGATCCTGCTGATGGACGAGCCGTTCTCGGCCCTTGACCCGCTGATCCGCAACCGGCTGCAGGATGAACTCCTCGACCTTCAGAAAAAACTCAGCCGAACCATCGTTTTCGTCTCCCACGATCTGGACGAGGCGTTCAAGATCGGCAACCGCATCGCCATCATGGAAGGCGGGCGGATCGTGCAATACGGCACCCCGCGGGACATTTTCCAGAATCCCGCCAACGATTACGTCGCCGAATTCGTCGCCCACATGAACCCGCTCGGGGTGCTGACGGCCCGGGACGTGATGGAGCCGGGCCAGGCGGACTTGACGCGCAGCACCGATGCGGAAACCGCCATCGCCGATATCCTGCCGATGTTCGAAAACGACCCCACGCCGATCACGGTCACGGAAAACGATGCGCCCGTGGGCAAGATCACGCCGGCCTCCGTCTTCACCCGCCTGACCCCCGACGATTCCGCCGCATCACAGGATGTGCCACAAGGTGACCGGGTCGCGCGCTGAGCCGATGGAACGCGTCTTGAAATCAATGAGGGCCACGGCAGAAAGCCGCTTCTCATTGACCGAAATACTCCCGCCGGAGGCATTCGACAGCGCGTTTGCGCGCTGGTGGCCGCAAACATGGCCGGGCCGGTCTAATGGTGGTCGGTCGGAATGCGGCGCGCCCGGCGCTTGAGAACGGCCTCGCGCCATGTGATGAAGCTGACCGACCCGAGGATGAGCACACCCCCCACGATGACCCAGATGTCCACCTTTTCGCCGAACGCAAGCGCGCCCAGCAGCGTCGCCCAGACCAGTTGCAGAAACGTGACCGGCTGCGTCACCGCGATCGGGGCGGCCCGAAAGGCCAGGGTCATCGTGAAATGGCCTCCGGTCGCCAGGGTCGCGATGACGAAAAGAAGCCCCAGTTCGCGGGCGTTGGGGGTCACCCAGTCGGCCAGCGCGAAGGGCGCCAGGACAATCGTCACGGTGATCGACAGCAGCGCAACCACCGCAAGCGGCGGCAGTCGATCGGCAAGCCTTTTGGCCAAGAGATAGGACGCCGCGAACATCAGCGTCGTGCCCAGCATGGCGATATGGCCCGGCGTCACCTCGCGCAGACCTGGCCGCAGGATGATCAGCGCCCCGAGCAGGCCGCAGATCACAGCCGCAATCCGCCGCGCCGCCAGCTTTTCGCTCAGGAACAGCGCCGCGCCGAGGGTGACATAGATCGGCACGAGATAATTCATCGCCGTGACTTCCGCCAAGGGGATCCGGGTCATCGCGAAGAACCACAGGATCACCCCGAAACCATGCACAAGCCCCCGTGCCGCCGACAGCGTCAGGTCGGCACGCCCGAGGTTGGCGGCCATCAACGACTTGAGCATCGGGATCAGGAACACCAGCCCCAGCACATATCGCAGGAAGGCCGACTCGGCCGCGGGGATCCGTCCGCCGACCATCTTGACCCCTGCGGTGACTCCCACGAACAGGGCGCCCGTCAACAGCATCCAGGCGACGCCGACCATCGGTTGCGCGGGCCTGCTCACGTCGCCACCAGGCCGAACGCAAGGGTCCACATCACGACTCCCACCACGGCATCCAGGACGCGCCAGGCCGTTGGGCGCGCGAAGACCGGCGCGAACAGCCGCGCCCCATAGCCCAGGGCGAAGAAAAACACGAAGGACGCCGTGACGGCCCCGACGCCGAACCACAGCCGGTCCCATCGCGCCGCCACGGCCCCCAGCAGGACCACCGTATCGAGATAGACATGGGGGTTCAGCCACGTCAGCGCGAGGCAAGTCGCCAGCGCTGCGCGCAGCGATCCGGCACTGGCCTCGGCGGCCTGCAGCGCACTGGCGCCACGCCATGCCGCCCGGAACGCCAGCGCACCATAGACCGTCAGGAAGGCGGCCCCGGCCCAGCGCATCACCGGCTCGATCCAGGGGGCGGCTTCCACCAGCACGCCAAAGCCCGCCACGCCGCTGGCGATCAGCACCGCATCGCTGAGCGCGCAGGTCAGGCAGACGGCGAACACATGGGACCGACGCAATCCCTGGCGCAGGACGAAGGCGTTCTGCGCACCGATGGCGAGGATCAAGGAAAGGCCAAGGCCGAAGCCGGCAGCCGTGGATTGAAACATGGCACAGGATTACGACCACGTATCGGCGAAAGCCAGCGGCGCATCACAGCTATCGGATTTCTGATCAACTTATACGCACGCATCGGTTTGTCAGGATGTGCGCGATCGCCTATCCATGGCCCGATCGCCCGTGAAGGAGAGACCACGATGATTGAAGAGCCCCCCCTGTTGACCGTGCGCCGTCCCGGGCGTCGCCCGACCGAAGCGCAGATCGCCGCCTTTCGCGACACGCAGACCGGTTTTGTCGCCGATGCGCTTGGCGGTGGCCAGTCGCTGGATGCGGGTATCTGCCCGCTGGACTTCGGCGGCGGTGCGTCCTCGGTGGCCGGACCCGCCCTGACCGCCGACAACCGGCCCGGCGACGTTCTGGCCACCATGGCGGCGTTGTCGTTCCTGCAACCGGGCGACGTGTTGATTGTGGCGACCGGTGGACACCAGGGGTGTGCGGCTGCGGGGGACCGGATCGCGGGCATGGCGCAAAACGCGGGCGCCGTGGCAATGATCACCGATGGTCCGATGCGCGACCTGACCGGCATGGCCGGGGTCGGCCTTCCGGTCTGGTGCACCGGCCTGACGCCGGCATCACCCTATGCCAAGGGCCCGGCCCGCGTCGGTTTGCCCGTGCAATGCGGTGGCCAGCGGATCGAAACCGGCGACATCATCGTGGCCGACGCCGACGGTGTGGTCGTGGTGCCGTTCGATCAGATCGACGACGTGATCGAGACCTTGAAACACATCCGCACGATCGAAAGGAAACTCGACGCGGAAGTGGCCGAAGGCCGTATCGAGTTTCCGCATATCCCCAGCCTTCTGAAAAGCGACCAGACGAAGTTCGTTGATTAACCAATCCAAACCAGCCCGCGCCACTATCGAAGCGGGCTGGTAAAGACATCTTCGTGTACGACCGCAATACAGGCTGGTGCTCTCACATCTCGCTTTCTTTAACGAAGACGGCAATTCGCAGCAGCCTCAGTTCGTGCTGCCGATGTAACGACGAGCGGCACGATCTGTGTTGGTTCCGCGCGCGGCGGCGCAGTCCCGCTCAGCTACACGTCATGGGCACGCCTTTTTCCACCACCTTACGCCAATCCGCGCCCAGTGTCTGGCGCGCGGACAGCGCATTCGACGCTTCGCGCGATCCTTCAGGGATCATCTTGACGATCATGCCCTGCGCGTGTGTCCCTGACCAGCCGTCCATGTTGGTCCGATCGTCGGCCAAAATGAACTTGTCTCCCCCTTTGCGGATCACCTCGATCGCGGCAGCCTTGAACGCAACGTTGCGGGCGCCGGAGGGTCCGCATGCCGGTGCGGCGCTGGTGTCCACCTTGAACGTGTCCCGTGACATCTGCTGAACGGTGGTCTGCGCGCAAGCAGCCAAGAGAATAAGACCTGCGAGCAGGGTAAGGGTGGTTTTGGGCATTGGTTTTCCTACGCTATCACATTTAATCACAGGATACCGAAGACCCTTTAACGGTGACCTAAATCTGGCGGAAATTGGGAAAAACCTTACCTCTCGAACAGATCGCTCTGGCCCGGCTTTTGTGGCGGTGCCAGACCCAGATGCGTCCATGCCTTCTGGGCCAGCATGCGGCCGCGAGGGGTTCGCTGGATCAGACCCTGCTGCAACAGAAAGGGTTCGATCACCTCTTCCAGGGCATCGCGGGATTCCGACAGGGCCGCCGACATGGTTTCGATCCCCACCGGCCCCCCCTGATAACTGTCGGCCACCAGGTTCAGATATCGCCGGTCGGCGGAATCGAGCCCCAGGTGGTCGACACCCAGCCGTGACAGCGCGGAATCCGCGATCTCGCGGGTCAAGGTGCCGTCGCCTTCGACCAGCGCGAAATCGACAACACGGCGCAGCAGGCGCCCCGCGATCCGGGGCGTTCCTCGTGCGCGCCGCGCGATTTCCCGCGCGCCGTCCGGGGCGGCCTTGATTCCCAGCATCCGCGCGCCGCGCGTGACGATTTCGTGCAATTCGTCCACGGTATAGAACTGCAACCGGATGGGGATGCCGAAGCGATCGCGCAGCGGCGTCGTCAGCAGGCCCAGGCGCGTCGTCGCCCCCACCAGGGTGAAAGGTTGCAGTTCGATGCGCACCGTGCGCGCGGCCGGGCCTTCACCGATCACCAGATCCAGCTCGAAATCTTCAAGCGCGGGATACAACACTTCTTCGACAACCGGGTTCAAGCGATGGATTTCGTCGATGAACAGAACGTCGCGCTTTTCCAGGTTGGTCAGGATCGCCGCAAGATCACCGGGGCGCGCAAGAACCGGCCCCGAGGTCATGCGAAAGTTCACGCCCAACTCGCGCGCCATGATCTGCGCCAGCGTGGTCTTGCCCAAACCAGGAGGGCCATGGAACAACGCGTGATCCATCGCCTGCTCGCGCATCCGGGCGCTTTCGATGAACACCCGCAGGTTCGCGCGCGCCTCGGCCTGGCCGATGAACTCGGACAGCGCCTGGGGCCGGAGCGCGCGATCGGCATCACCGGGCAATTTTTCCGGGCGCAAGGTCGGATCGGGGCCGTCGCTCACAAGATCATTCCTTCGGGGCCAGCAATTTCAGCGCAGCACGGATCAGGCCCGACGTGTCCGCCTCAGGGTCGCTGCCGGCGGCCTGCGCCACGGCGCCTGCCGCTTCGCCCGGGGCGTAGCCCAGATTGGACAGCGCCGACAGCGCTTCGGCCTGTGCCATTCCGGCATTCGGTTTCGCCGGCTTTCGCGCGCTGCGGTCCGGACCGCCATCAGCGAGTTCGACAACCTGGGCCCCATCGGACGCGGACGAAGGCGCTTCCCCCGGATCGCTGGCACCCATGGCCATGACGCTTGGCGCCTTGTCCTTCAGTTCATTCACCACCCGCTGGGCGATTTTCGGGCCCACCCCCGGCGCCGCCCTGACCGAATTCCAGTCACCCAGCGCAATGGCGCGGCCGATCCCCTCGGGGCCGAGAACACCCAGAATGGCCATCGAAGCCTTGGCCCCGATGCCCTGAACGCTCATCAGCAGGCGATGCCATTCCTTTTCGACCATCGTCGGAAAGCCGAACAGTTGCAGCAGATCCTCGCGCACCAGAAGTTCGGTGTAAAGCGCGGCCGGCTGACCGGTGGCCGGCAACCACATCAACGTGCGCTCTGACACATGCACGATATATCCGACCCCGCCGACATCCAGCAGGATGTGATCGGCGCCGCGGTATCCGATGCGCCCCGACAGACGACCGATCATCGCGCGGATCCCGCCAGGATCGCCGCGTCCAGGCGGCCCGCCGTCTGACAATGAAACGCATGGCAGATTGCGATGGCAAGGGCATCGGCCGCGTCCGCACCGACGATTTCGACACCGGGAAGCTGCATCCGAACCATATGTTCCACCTGCCTCTTGTCGGCGTGTCCGACGCCGACGACCGTTTTCTTGACCGAGTTGGGGGCATATTCGCCCACCGCCAGCCCGGCCCGCGCGGGAACAAGCAGGGCAATCCCCCGCGCCTGTCCCAGTTTCAGCGTCCCGACCCCGTCCTTGTTCACGAAGGTTTTCTCGACTGCGGCGGTCGTGGGCGCGAACCTTTCGAGAACCTCGCTCAGTTGATCATGCAAGGCCAACAGGCGTTCAGCCAGGGTCGCCGCCGCGCTGGTGGTGCAATGACCGTTTCCGACATGGCGCAACCGCGCACCGTCCACATCGATGATGCCCCATCCGAGGGTCCGAAGCCCAGGGTCGATTCCCAATACACGCATCACGCCCCTGCCTTTGCCCTTTTCGCCAGCAACTAGCACGAAACGCGAACATTCACCAGCCGCAATGCGGCGAAGGGGAAATATCCGGCGAGGATCGTGACGTTCTGTCGTCGGTCGCGTCGGGCGATCGACACCTTGCAGAAAACGCATGGGTGCCATGCGTCCGGACGGCTGGCCACGGCCGCGCGGGACGGCTAGAGGCATGTCCAACTTGGCTTATGTGAAGGACAGGATCATGGCCCATTACCAAACCACCCCCACCCTCGGCACCACCACGGGACTGACCCTTGGCAACGCGTTGCACCGGATCGTCGCCACCGTGCGCGACTGGAACCAAAGCCGTGTGACGCGCAAGGCCTTGTCGAACCTGACCGATCACGAGCTGGACGATATCGGCCTGGTGCGCAGCGACATCGCTTCGTTCTGATCGCACCTTTGCTCGTTATCGCAAAAAGCCGCCGCGCAGGAAATGCGCAGCGGCTTTTTCACTTTCGAGATCGCATATCGCTTGGGTCAGCCAAGAAGCGGCATCAGGTTGGCTGCAAGGAACCGGGTCACGCCGTCGGATTGCATGACGAAGGCGCCGAAACGCTCGAAGATCGAACCGCTGTCCAAGGCGGACAGGCCGATCTCGTATTGCGCCGGTCCGACCGAGGCCAGCATCACCGCCTTGGCGGCGATGAGGACGATCGCGAAGATCACTGCGCTGCGCACCAGGGCCATCGCCGGGAAGTGGCGGCGGCGGCGCCGGGTGATCAGGCCATCCGAAGCGATATGAAGGTCTGAATTGCGCGCGACGATCCGGTTGTTGCGACGGATCAACTTGCTGCGCGCGGCAAAGCTTGGCGAGATGATGGCGTTAGACATGACAGCGTCCGACCCTTGGATATCGGCCCCCACCGACAGGACTGTTTATAGACTTCTTTGTGGCCGAACCGGAGAGGAAAAGACGGATTTGGTCCAAATTTGGACAAAATTGGCTGTTTTCCGGCTTCAACGCTGCAATGTCAGCGAAGACCAATCAACAATGTCTTCACGATTGACAAGATTGAAGCCGTTTTCGAGATAAACGCCGATCACCTCATCGGCCTGTTCGATCAGAAGACCCGAAAGGATCACGAATCCCCCCGGCCGGGTCGCGGCGGCGATTGCCGGTGCCAGGTCGATCAGCGGACCCTTGAGGATATTGGCGAACACCAGGTCGAAGGGCGCGGCGGCTTGCAGGGCCGGATGGTCGAACCCCGCCGCCTCGATGGTTTCGACCAGATCGCCGACGCCGTTCAGCGCCGCGTTGGCCGCCGCGACCTCGACCGCGACCGGGTCGATATCGCTGGCGTGGACCCGCCGGCCCCAGACCTTGGCCGCCGCCATGGCCAGAACCGCCGTGCCACAGCCGATGTCGGCGACCTTTTCCGCCTCGAAGCCGTCGTTCATCAGCCGATCCAGCGCGCGCAGGCATCCCAGGGTCGTGCCGTGGTGGCCGGTGCCGAACGCCATTGCCGCCTCGATCAACAGGGCGACGCGACCATCGGGCACCTTATCGGCATCGTGCGAGCCATAGACGAAGAATCGCCCCGCCTCGACCGGGACCAATTCGCGCCGCACCTTGGCGACCCAGTCGACCTCGGGCAGTTCGCTGATTGCGAAGGGGCGCGCGCCATAGGCAGCGGCCAGCACGGCCAATGCGGTTTCGTCGGGCGCCGCTTCGAAGTATGCGCCGACCTCCCAAAGGCCCGATCCGTCCTCGATCTCGAAGACACCCACGCCGGTGGGCTCGGGGGTCAAATCCTCGATCGCGGCGGCAAGGGCTTCGGCCGGCGCGGGTCCGGGCAGGGTTGTCAGGGCGGTGAAGGTGGTCACGGCAGGTCCTTTCGCGGGCGGCGTTCCCGGCGCCATGCCATGGCGGGCGGTCACGGACAAGGGGCGGCCGCGGGCGTCGGCGCGGGGCGGCCCCCGCGCCAACCCGTCCGGTCAGAGTGTGGCGCCGGTTCCGATCGGACAGGTCACGCCAGTGCCGCCGATCCCGCAATAGCCGCGCGGGTTCTTTTCCAGATACTGCTGATGATAGGCTTCAGCGAAATAGAAGACCGGGGCGTCGCGGATCTCGGTCGTGATCGCGCCCAATCCGGCCTTCGACAGTTCGGCCCCAAAGGCGGCCTTGCTGTCTTCCGCGGCTCTCTTCTGCGCGTCCGAAAAGGTATAGATGCCCGAGCGATACTGGGTGCCGGCATCGTTGCCCTGGCGCATACCCTGGGTCGGATCGTGGCCTTCCCAGAACGCTTTCAGCAACGCGTCATAGGAAATGACCGCCGGATCATAGACCACGCGCACAACCTCGTTATGGCCGGTCCGCCCGGAACACACCTCTTCATAGGTCGGATTGTGGGTATAGCCGCCGCTATAGCCGGCGGCGGTGTTGTAGACACCCGGCAGCTTCCAGAAGATCCGCTCGACCCCCCAGAAACATCCCATTCCGAACACCGCTTCCTCCATCCCCTCGGGCACCGGTGCCTTCAGCGGACGGTCGAACACGGCGTGGGTTTCAGCCGTCGCGATCGGCAGGTCTCGCCCCGGCAGGGCTTCGTCCCGGGCGATCATCTGCGTCTTCTTCGTGTCGAACAGGAACATCTGACTCTCCTATCTGGGTTGCGTCAGATATAGGGCGGCCGGCCCCACCCTGCCAGTGGCGCGCGCTATTCGGCCGGGGTTGGCAGAAGCGGCGCGAACACCGTCTCGCGCCCCTTGACGGGGTGGCGCGGGATCATCAGCGCCAGCGCCAGCGACGTGGCCGCCATCATCGCCGCCAGAATGAACACCGCCCCCGGCGACGTGATCCAGAGATAGCCCAGCAACGCGGGCAGGAATACGGCGGCGATGTGGTTGATGGTGAACGCCACGGCGGCGGTGGGCGCGATATCCTGCGGATCGGCGATCTTCTGGAAATAGGTTTTCAACGCAAAGGCCAGCGCAAAGAACAGATGGTCGATCACATACAGCGTCGCCGCCAGAAGGACGCCCCAGCCGAAATAATAGATGCCGCCATACAACAGGAACACCACGACCAGACCGGCATACTCGAACGCCAGGGCCCGGCGTTCCCCGAAATGCGCCACCGCCCGCCCCATGAAAGGCGCGCACAGCATGTTGGCCAGGAAGTTCACCAGAAACAGCGCCGTGACCTGATGGACATCGAACCCGAAGCGTTCGACCATCATGAAGGCGGCGAACACCACGAAGATCTGCCGCCGCGCGCCCGACATGAACTGCAACGCGTAATACAGCCAGTATCGACGGCGCAGCACGAAGGTCTTCAGTTGCGGATCGGGCGCCTCGAACTGTGGATAGGCCAGCAGGCAGAACACCGCGATGGCCGCCGTGATGCCCCCCGATGTCAGGTAAACCACGGCATAGGACAGATCGAACGCCCGCCAGGTCACAACCAGCAATCCATAGGCCAGCAGGGAAGCGCCCGATCCGGCGGCGACGATCCAGCCCAGGGTCTGCGGCGCCCGGTCCTTGGCGATCCATTGCAATTGCAGCGATTGGTTCACAGTCTCGAAGTAGTGAAATCCAATGGACGAGATCATCGTGATCGTCAGGATTCCCGCCAGCGACGGAAAGAACGCCGTGACCGCGGTGGCACAGCCCAGCATCAAAAGCGCCACAAGGCCCAGCACCTGTTCACGCACAAAGATGATTAGCGCGATCACCCCGACGGCCAGAAACCCCGGAATCTCGCGCACCGTGTGCAGCCAGCCGATTTCGACGCCGGTAAACCCCGCCGCCTCGATCACGAAGTTGTTGAGCAGGGCAGACCATGTCGCAAACGCGATCGGCATCGCGAAGGCGATCAGCAACAAAAGCGACGTGGGACGGCGCCAGCGCGGCAAGGATTGCGCGTCGGCAAGGCGGACGGTTCTCATGCCAAAGCGTTACGCCCGCCGCCGCGCAAAAGAAAGAGCCGGATTCATGATGGAACGAATTCCCCGCCCGCGGTCGTTGACCCCTCAGCCTGACACCTAGGGAAATGATATGATGAACACGATGACCACAACCGCCGTCGCAGCCATACTGGCCCTGCCTCTTGCCACCGCCCCGCCGGCCTTGGCGCAGGACACCGGCACGGCCAGCCCGGGCAACACCATGGACCAGAGCCCGCCCGAAACCGCATCCGACGCGGCGGGCGAGACCCGCGCCGATCCGCTGATCGTGACCGTGGGCGAAACCGAGATCACGGCATCGGATGTGACCGGGGCGATTGGATCCCTGCCCCAGAACCTGCAACAACGGCCGGCCGAACAGCTGATCCCGTTCGTTGTCGATCAACTGGTGTTCCGCGCGCTTGTTCTGGAGAGCATCGCCGCCGATTCCGATGAGGCGAACCAGACCGCATCCGAGGACATGCCATCGACCGAAGGGTCGGAACCCGCGTCGGACGGGGCCGGCACCGGCGGCATGTCGCAGACGGACAAGGCGCAGCGGATGCAGGCCGACAACGCAGCCGTCAAATCCTTCATGGACGAGCGTATGGAAGGCGTCGTGACCGACGAAAAGGTCCAGGCCGCCTATGACGCCGCCGCCGAGAAAAGCGAGGCGGAACTGCCGCCGCTGAAAGACGTGCGCCTTCAGATCGAACAGCAGTTGCGCCAGCAGGAACTCGCCGCGTTGCGCCGCGAACTGGAACAGACGGTCGATATCGTCTTCTACGGTCCCGACGGCAAACCCCGCGACGTCAGCGTCAAACCGTAACCCGCACCGCGCGGCCGCGTCGGCGCGCCGGGCCGCGCCCCGTGGCCGGGGGCGCGGCCTTTCCATGGAAGATCAATAAAAACTCTGGGGATCGATGTCGATGGACAGGCGCAGGGACGACGGCAGGCGAAACTGCGCCACCCATTCGGCCAGCGCGGCCTGCAACGGTGCCGCCTTGTCGGCCTTGATCAACAGGCGCACACGATGCCGCCCCCGTATGCGGGCGATGGGGGCCGGGGCCGGCCCGAACAGTTGCGCGCCGATGCGGCGCAGGGGCTGGTCGCGCCGGGCCATGTCGGCGGCAACGTCGAATACCTGTTGCACGTTGGGCGACGACAGGATGATCCCGGCCATCCGGCCATAGGGCGGCACGCCCGCATGGCGCCGCTCGGCGGCTTCGGCGGACCAGAACCGTTCCTCGTCGCCCGCAAGGATCGCACGGATCACGGGATGTTCCGGCTGATAGGTCTGCAACAGCGCGGTGCCCGGCTTGTCGGCCCGCCCGGCCCGCCCCGCCACCTGGCGCATCAGCTGAAACGTGCGTTCGGCGGCCCGCAGATCGGACCCCTGCAAGCCAAGGTCGGCGTCGATCACCCCCACCAGCGTCAGCAATGGAAAGTTGTGCCCCTTGGCCACCAGTTGCGTGCCGATGATGATGTCGGCGCCGCCCGCCGCGATCTGTTCGATCTGCTGTTTCATGGCGCGGGCTGATCCGAACAGGTCGCTTGACAGCACCGCAATTCGCGCGTCGGGAAACAGCGCGGTTGCTTCCTCGGCCAGCCGCTCCACCCCCGGGCCGACCGGCGACATGCGGTCCTCGGCCTCGCAGTTCGGGCATTTCTCGGGCATCGGTTTCGTCTCGCCGCATTGATGGCAGACCAGCCGTTTCAGGAACCGGTGTTCCACCATCCGCGCATCGCAATGGTCGCATCCGATCTGATGCCCACAGGCGCGGCACAGCGTGATCGGCGCATAGCCGCGCCGGTTCAGGAACAGCAGCGATTGCTCGCCCGTTTCCAGCCGCTTCATCACCCCTTGCGCCAGGGTCGGTGATATCCACTTGCCGCCCGGCAGATCCTCGGCGCGCATGTCGACCGCGCGCATCTCGGGCATGATCGCGGCGCCGAAACGCGACGTCAGATCCAGCCGCGCGTATTTACCGGCCTCGACGTTCGCCCACGTCTCCAAGGACGGAGTCGCCGATGCCAGAACCACATGGGCGCTGCAAAGCGATGCGCGCAGCACCGCCATGTCGCGCGCGTTATACAGCACGCCGTCCTCCTGTTTATAGGAGGTGTCGTGTTCCTCATCGACGACGATCAGCCCCAGATCGCGGAACGGCAGGAACAGGGCCGAGCGCGCGCCGACGACCATCTGAGCGCCGCCCTCGCCCACCATGCGCCAGCAGCGGCGCCGTTCGGTCATGGTGACACCGGAATGCCATTCGGCGGGCAGAACGCCGAACCGCTCCTGCACGCGGGTCAGGAATTCCGAGGTCAGCGCGATTTCCGGCAACAGCACCAGTGCTTGCCGTCCCGCGCGCAGGCAGGCCGCGACCGCCTCGAGATAGACCTCGGTCTTGCCCGATCCGGTGACGCCGCGCAGCATCGTTGTGCCGTATGTCGCGGCCGTCACCGCCTGCGCAAGCTGCGCCGCCGCAGCCGCCTGATCGTCGGTCAGATCGTGGCCCGGGCGGTCGGGATCCAGCCGGGGATAAGGCGTATCGCGCGGGCTTTCCTGTTCCACCACGGCACCCTGTTTCACCAGCCCCTTGATCACGCTGGACGTCACGCCGGCACTGTCGGCCAGTTCCTTCAAGGTAAACGCCAGCCCGCCATAGTCGCGCAGCACCTCCAGCACCTTGGCACGCGCATCGGTCATCCGGTCGGGCGCGGCGTCACCCAGACGATAGACCACGCGCATGGACGGCGGATCGCCCAGGCCCGGCGACCGGGTGGCAAGGCGCAGCATCGCGGGCATCGGCGTCAGCGTGTAATCGGCGGCGCGACGCAAGAACTGCTGCATCTCGTCGCGCATCGACACCGCGTCCAGCACGCGGATCACGCGCCGCACCTTGGCCAGGTCATATCCCCCCTCACCCCGGCCCCAGACGACGCCCAGCACCTTGCGAGGGCCCAGGGGCACCTCGACGAACGCGCCGGTCATGCACCCGCCTTCGGGCGCGCGGTAATCCAGCGCGCGGTCCAGCGGCTGGGTCGTCATGACCGCGATCAAATCGCCTTCGTCGAAGAAACCCTGCACGCGGGTTCAGCCCGCCTGAGGGTGCGGGGTTGCGATACGGGCGAAGCCCATGGCGCTGACGGCGGCCGGCATCGCCTCGAACACCACCAGAAGCGCGCCAGACGCGGCAACAAGGGCCAGCCAGACAGAAACTTCCATGGGCAACTCCAGACGGGAAAGGGAAATGGACCCTTTCGGCCCCCCGCGACATTGGGGTATCATCACGGTGAATTCAACATCCAGACAACGAGGCACCCGAGATGAAATTCTTTGTCGATACCGCCGATGTGGACGCGATCCGCGAACTGAACGATCTGGGGATGGTGGACGGCGTCACGACCAATCCGTCGCTGATCCTGAAATCGGGCCGCGACATCAAGGAAGTCACGAAAGAGATCTGCGACATGGTCGAAGGTCCGGTCAGCGCCGAATGTGTCGCGCTGGATTATGACGGCATGATCTCGGAAGGGCGCACCCTGGCCAAGATCGCCGACAACATCGCCATCAAGCTGCCGCTGACCTGGGCCGGCCTGAAGGCGTGCAAGACCCTGACCGGCGAGGGCCACATGGTCAACGTGACGCTGTGCTTTTCGGCCAACCAGGCACTGCTGGCGGCCAAGGCCGGGGCCACGTTCATCTCGCCGTTCCTGGGACGGCTGGACGATCTGTCGCTCGATGGCATGGACCTGATCCAGGATATCCGCACGATCTATGACAACTACGGGTTCGAGACCCAGATCCTGGCCGCGTCGATCCGCAACGTGAACCACGTCAAGGACGCCGCGCTGATCGGCGCCGATGTGATCACCGCACCGCCGGCCGTGATCAAGTCGCTGGCCAACCACGTGCTGACCGACAAGGGGCTGGACGCGTTCATGGCCGACTGGAAAAAGACCGGCCAGACCATCGCCTGAGCTGTCGATATTCCTGACGCGGGCGGCGATGCAAAAAGGCATCGCTGCCCGCTGGCTTGGAAAATCATGCAATTTTGGCGTGATTTACGATTTCGATCTGCCCTAGGATACTAAAAATCGAACAATCGGATGGGAACGGCATGGGAGAACGCGCCTTGATCGCTGATGATCTGCGCCACAGGATTATGTCCGAACCGGATGTCATCCTGGAAGACCTGGACCTGATGCGCGCCCTGATCGCGGGCAACGACAAGACCATCGGCGGCAATGTCGTGGATCTGCGGTCGATTGCCATGGAACGCCTCGAAGCGCGGCTGGACCGGCTTGAGGATACCCACCGCAACGTCATCGCCGCCGCCTATGAAAACCTGTCGGGCACCAACCAGATCCATCGCGCGGTTCTGGCAATGCTGGACCCCACGGATTTCGAGGCGTTCCTGCACAACCTGGCCACCAATGTCGCCGACATCCTGCGCGTCGATGCCCTGCGCCTGGTGCTCGAGACCGAGGCGGGCGACTCCGACTCGGACCTTCGGTCGCTGTCCGACGTCCTGTCGCTGGCCCGGCCCGGCTTCATCTCGGGCTATCTGACCCATGGGCGCAACACCCCCGAACGGCGCGTCACCCTGCGCCAGTGCGACGGCGGCGACGCCAGCGTCTATGGTTCGCGCGGTGGCGATCTGCACTCGGAAGCTTGCCTGAAACTTGATTTCGGCAGCGGTCGCCTGCCGGGTCTGCTGGTGCTGGCCAGCGAAGATCCGCACCTGTTCACGCCCGCGCAAGGCACCGATCTGCTTGGGTTTTTCGCAGGTGCCTTTGAACGGTCCATGCGCCGCTGGCTGGCGTGATCCGATGATCTCTCCAGCCGCCCGCGACGCGCTTGCGACCTGGTTGGACGGGATGGGCGCCATGGGCGGTGCGGCCGACAATACCCTTGCGGCCTATCGCACCGACGTTCTGGGCTGGCTCGAATTTCTCCAGATGCATTTCGGACAGGGCACCGGGATCGACACCATCGCCGGGGTCGGGATTTCCGACATGCGCGCCTGGATGTCCCACGAACGGGGGCGCGGTGTGCAGGCCCGATCGCTTGCGCGGTCGCTGTCGGCGGTCAAGAGCTTCACGCGGTTTCTGGCCGAACGCGAAGGCTTCGATCCCACCGCCATCCTGTCCGCCAGATCGCCCAAGTTCCGCCGCAAGCTGCCCCGTCCCCTGTCCGAAGAGGGCGCGCGTGACATGATCGCCACGGTCGAGTTGCAGGATCTGCGCGGCTGGGTCGCGGCCCGGGATGTCGCCGTCGTGACGCTGCTCTATGGCTGCGGCTTGCGCATTTCCGAGGCCTTGTCCCTGACCGGTGCCGATCATCCGCTGGGCGAAACGCTGCGCATTCGCGGCAAGGGTGGCAAGGAACGCATGGTGCCGGTGCTGCCGGCGGCCCGCACGGCCGTTTCGGCCTATGTGACGTTGTGTCCCTATCCGGTGGAACGCGACGCACCGTTGTTTCGTGCCATTCGCGGCGGCAAACTGGTGCCACGCACCATCCAGAAAGCGATGGAGCAATCGCGGATGCAACTGGGCCTGCCGGCCACCGCGACGCCGCACGCCATGCGCCATTCCTTCGCCACCCACCTGCTGAACGCCGGCGGCGATCTGCGGGCGATCCAGGAACTTCTGGGCCATGCGTCGCTTTCTACCACTCAGGCCTATACCGCGGTCGACACCGCCCGCCTTCTCGACGTCTACGCCAGTGCCCATCCGCGCGGCTGATTGTTTGCGCCCACCCGAGTTTTAAGCCATCAGGATTTCATGACCGCTTCCACCCGCGCCCTTCTCGTTCATCTTTTGACCGCCACCGGCGCGGTTTTTGCCATGTTGGCCATGCTGGCGGCGGCCGACGAAAACTGGTCGATGATGTTCCTGTGGCTGGTCGTGGCCTTCGGCGTCGACGGGATCGACGGGCCGCTGGCGCGCAAATACGACGTAAAGACCCATTCACCCCAATACGACGGCGTGCTGATGGATCTGATCATCGATTACATCACCTATGTCTTCATCCCGGCCTTTGCCCTGTTCGAATCCGATCTTCTGCCGGGATGGACCGGCTGGATCGCGATCATCGTCATCACCTTCGGCAGTGTCGTGTATTTCGCCGACACGCGCATGAAAACGAAGGATAATTCGTTTTCCGGCTTTCCGGGGTGCTGGAACATGCTGGTGATCGTGATGTTCGCGCTGGAACCGAATTTCTGGATCATCCTGGCCATCGTCGTCGCATTGGCCATCGCGATGTTCCTGCCGCTGAAGTTCGTGCATCCGGTGCGCACCGAACGCTGGCGGGCGGTGACGTTGCCCATGGCGCTGGTCTGGACCTATTGCGCGGGCTGGGCGGCCTGGGTCGATTTCGACCCGGCCAGCTGGGCGCACTGGGGCCTGATCGTGACCTCGCTCTACCTCGTCTTCGCGGGGATCGCGCAGCAAGTGATCCCTCAGCGCGGCTGAGCCAACCGCAACCGGATCGGCCCCTTGGCCGTTTGCGGATCGACGACCTTGCCACCTTGAAGCGCCTCGATCATCGGCTCATCGGCCGCCACCCGTCGTACGTCGGCCATGAGGGGTCGCCAATCGTCGGCCAGGGCCCGCGCGACTTCGGACGGACAGAGCGTCTTGCGCGCACCACGTTGCCGCGCGATGTCCATCAGCGCAGCCCGGATACCATTGTCGGAAACAGGCAAGTTTCAGCCTCTCTTCCCGTCATCAAACCCTGGAAATTATCGGCAAGATGAAAGGGCGGCGTTTTTCTCGCCGCCCTTTCCCTCATGTCAGCGCCGCGTCGCACCGGCCGCAGACCCCGGGATGGGCGTGGGTTCCGACGTCGGGCAGGATCTTCCAGCAACGTTCGCACTTCTCGCCCTCGGCCTTGGCGAACACGACCGCCACGCCCGGCACCTCGGCCAGGGTGAACGCGCCCTCGGGGGCCGGATCGGTGGTCAGCACGACGCCCGACGTGATGCAAAGATCCGCGAACCGGTCGGGGTCGGTGACGGCCGCCGCCAGCTCGGCCGACAGATGCACGATCGGCGCCGCCTCGAGCGACGATCCGATGGTCTTGGCCCGCCGCTGTTCCTCGAGCGCGCCGGTGACAACGCGGCGCACGGCACGCACGGATTGCAGGCGCGCGGCCAGCGCATCGTTGCGCCATTCGGCCGGCGTATCGGGGAAATCCGTCAGATGGATCGACCCGTCCTCGCCCGGGTTACGCTCCAGCCAGGCCTCTTCCATCGTGAAGACAAGGATCGGCGCAAGCCATGCGGTCAGCCGTTCGAAGATGGCCCCGATCACCGCCTCGGTCGCGAGGCGGCGGGTTGAATCGGCCGCGTCGCAATACAGCGCGTCCTTGCGCACGTCGAAATAGAAACTGGACAGATCCAGTGTCGCGAAATCGAACACCGTGCGCCAGACCCTCTGGAAATCATAGGCGGCATAGGCGGCGCGAACCTGTCCGTCGATCTCGGCCAGGCGATGCAGGATCAGCTGTTCCAGCTCGGGAATCTCGGCCGGCATGTCGGGCACGACCTCGGGCATCGCCCCCAGCATGAAGCGCATGGTATTGCGCAGGCGGCGATAGCCGTCGGCGACGCCTTTCAGGATCTCGGGTCCGATCCGCTGGTCGGCCGTGTAATCCGACTGGGCGACCCACAACCGCAGGATATCGGCGCCGTATTGCTTGACCACAGTCTCGGGCACCACCGTGTTGCCGATGGATTTGGACATCTTCATGCCCTTTTCATCCAGCGTGAAGCCGTGGGTCACGACCGCCTTGTAAGGCGCGCGCCCCTTGGTGCCGCAGGCCTGCAACAGCGAGGAATGGAACCAGCCGCGATGCTGATCGGTGCCTTCCATGTACACGTCGGCGATGCCGTCCGGCGCCCCGTCGGCCCGGTCGCGCAGCACGAAGGCGTGGGTCGAGCCGGAATCGAACCACACGTCAAGGATATCGAAGACCTGATCGTAATCATCGGGGTTGGCCGCGTCGCCGATGAACCGCGCCTTGGCGCCATCGACATACCAGGCATCCGCGCCTTCGGTCTCGAACGCTTCGACGATACGGGCGTTGACAGCCGCATCGCGCAGCAGGAACTCGGGATCGGTCGGCACCTTTCCCTTGCGCACGAAACAGGTCAGCGGGACGCCCCAGGCGCGCTGGCGCGACAACACCCAGTCGGGGCGCTGTTCGATCATCGCGTGCAGCCGGTTGCGCCCGCGCCGCGGCGTCCAGGTGACCAGTTCATCGATCGAACGCAGGGCACGTTCGCGGATCGTCGTGCCATAGGTATCCTGCCCATCACCCACCGCCCGGTCGATGGCGGCGAACCATTGCGGCGTGTTGCGATAGATCACCGGCGCCTTGGACCGCCACGAATGGGGATAGCTGTGCTTGATCGTGCCGCGTGCCAGCAACCCGCCGACCTCGACCAGCTTGTTGATCACGGCGGTGTTGGCGTCCCCTTCCCAGGGGTTTGCCTTGTTCTTCTTGTTCGGCGCGTCGCGCAGGATCGACGTGCCGCCGAAAAACGGCAGGTCGTCGCGGAAGCGTCCGTCTTCCATCACGTTATAGGTGATGACCTGCTCCAGCATCCCGAGGTCGCGATACAGCTCGAACTCCTCCATCCCGTGGGACGGCGCACAGTGAACGAACCCGGTGCCCTCTTCATCGGTCACGAAATCGGCGGGCCGGAAATCGCGGGGCGCGTCCCATTCGCCATTGCCGCCCTCGGCCCCGGCCAAGGGATGGTGCAGCGTCATGCCCGCAAGCTGCGCCTGGGTGACATCGCGCACGCGGCGCCACTGGCCTTCTTCCAGCCGCGCCTTGGTCAAGGTCTGCGCCGCCAGGTTGTCCGCAAGGATGAACCGCTCGCCGACCTCGGCCCACGACTCGGCCGGCGTTCCGGTGACCTCGTAAAGCCCGTAGGAAAACGCCGAACCATACACCAGCGCCTTGTTCGACGGGATCGTCCATGGCGTCGTCGTCCAGATCACGACCGACGCACCGACCAGATCCTGCCCGGTTTCCGCAACCGCCGCGAACACCGCCTCGCGGTCGCCATCGGTCGCCTCCTCGTCCGACAACTCGACGTCCGGCAGATCGAACGCGGTGACGCGGAACTTGACCCAGACGGTAAAGCTCTCCTTGTCGTGGTATTCCACCTCGGCCTCGGCCAGCGCGGTCTTCTCGATCGGCGACCACATCACCGGCTTGCTGCCCTGATACAGCGTCCCGTTCATCAGGAACTTCTGGAACTCCTCGGCGATCACCGCCTCGGCGTGGAAGTCCATTGTCAGATAGGGATCGGCCCAGTTGCCGGTCACGCCCAGCCGCTTGAACTCATCGCGCTGGATGTCGACCCAGCCGGCCGCGAACTCGCGACATTCCTTGCGGAACTCGACGATGTCGACCGCATCCTTGTCCTGGCCCTTGGCGCGGTATTTCTCCTCGATCTTCCATTCGATGGGCAGACCGTGACAATCCCACCCCGGAACATAGCGCGCATCAAAGCCGAGCATCTGGTGCGAGCGCACGATCATGTCCTTGATCGTCTTGTTCAGGGCGTGGCCGATATGCAAATTGCCGTTGGCATAGGGCGGGCCATCGTGCAGCACAAAGGGCGTGCGCCCGGCCGCGCTCGACCGCAGGCGGTCATAGATGCCGATCCTTTCCCAGCGGGCCAGCCATTCGGGCTCACGCGCAGGCAGGCCCGCGCGCATCGGGAAATCGGTCTGCGGCAGGCGCAGGGTGTCTTTATAGTCGGAAGCTGTGTCGGCGCACATGTGATCGGTCCTCGGGAGGGGATATCGGCATTGGAATGAGGAAACGGCGCGGCAAACCCATGCGCCTTGTCCCGGACGCCCCGTGAATCAGAGCGCCGGGCCGGTAATTCGGCCAATCGCGGAACGATGCGGGATCGGGGTCGGTGACATGGGCCGCGTTATAGGGCGGCGCGCAAGGCAGGTAAAGCCGCGATGCCGCCGGTCCCGTCAGTCGGCCATGCCCGGAAACACACCGCCCAGTGCGCGCCCGACAAGGCGCGACACCGACGGGCGACGCGCGCCGTGGAAGGGCAGCGGGCGGCACACCTCGATCGCCGCAACCCCGACCCGGGCGGTCAGCGCGCCGTTGACAACGCCCTCGCCGAAGCGGCGCGACACCTTCGACAGCAATCCACCCCCCGCGAACGACCCGATCAGGTCATCCCCCACGGCCACGGCCCCCGTCGCCACCAGATGCGTCAGCACCACGCGCGTCAGCCGCCAACTGCCCAACGTCCCCGACCGACCGCCATAGATCTCGGCGATCCGCCGAATCATCCGCAGGTTCGCACTCAGCGCCGCGATCACATCGGCCAGCGCCAGCGGCACCAGCGCGGTGACCAGCGCCACCTGCCGCGTCGCCGCCTCGACCTCGAGCCGGGCCATGTCGTCCAGCGGCACCAACAGTTCGGCCTCTGCCAGATCGAACAGACCATCGGCATCGAAACTGTCGTCACGCCGTTCGCCGAGCCGCCGCCGCCCCCACTCCAGTTCAGCCCGCCCCGCGTACAGCGTCAGCAACCGGTCCACAACGACGCGCGCGGCCGCCAGGTCCTGCGCTGCCCGGGCCTCGATCGCCGCCTTGTGCACCCCGTCCAGCCGCTGCAGCCGCATCAGCGCCGTCCATTCCTTGCCGGCGATCAGCAACAGAACCAGGACGAACGCTCCGATCAGAACTGCCGCGATGTACCCCAGAACCGGATTCGCCGCCAAAAGCCCGGTGACCGCCGACCACGCCCCGAGCGACAGGAAGAACACCGCCAGGGCCCCCAGCGTGCGCCAGAACCACCGGCGCAGCGCCGAGGGCTTGCGCGCCGCCAGCGCCGCCATGGTCCGCATCGCCTGGCCCGTGGGCGACGCCTCCTCGGCATCGGGCACCGGCGCGACCTCGGCCGGCGTCGGATGCGCTCCGGCGTCCTCTTCGATCAGGACAGGTCCGCTTCGCGGCTTAGCCATCACACGATCCTTTCGGCATTCCCGTTTTTTCTTGCGGATAATACTCCCGCCGGAGGCTCCGACGCGGGCAACCGGCCCCGACCCCCGGGGTGCGCGCGCTACTCACAGCCGATCGCCGATCAGGAACTGCGCGGCGCGGTCCAGCCGGATATGCGGCGGCCCCTCGCCCGGCTTCAGGGTCAGGGGCTGGGGCGCGAAGGTCATCACCGAGTAATCGCCGTCCAGCCATGTTTCGGCCCCGTCGCGCGCCGGCACCAGCAGATGCATCGGATCCTCGGGCAGATCACCTGGATGAAACGCCGCCCGCTTGCCCGAGCCCAGCAACTGGCCGCGCACCACGTCCAGCGTCGCGCCCTGGTGTTCGATCGTGTCCTCGGTGGTGGCGCGCAGCGATGCGATGGCCATGGCCGCCGTCTCGGCCCCCGAATAATCCGCGCGCCGCTTCGCCTCCGACACCAGCGCCTGCATGATCGCGGCAAGCCTGCCGTGCTGGGTGTGGTGCAGATGATCCGCCTTGGTGGCGGCAAACAGGATCTTCTCGACCCGCCTGCCGCGCAGAAGCTGGCTCAGGAACGCGTTGCGACCGGGCCGGAACGCCCCCAGGATATCGGCCATGGCAAGGCGCATGTCCTCGACCGCCTGCGGTCCTGCATGAATCGCGCCCAGCGCATCCACTAGCACGACCTGCCGGTCGATCCGTGCGAAATGATCGCGAAAGAACGGCCGGACCACCTGCCGCTTGTAGGCCTCGTAACGCCGCTCCATCTCGCGCGCCAGTGACCCGCGGGCGGCCCCGTCCGCGGTCTCCAGCGGCGCGAAGGTCAGAACCGGCGATCCGGCCAGGTCACCGGGCAACAGGAACCGCCCCGGCGTGCAGTCCGAAAACCCCGCCTCGCGCGCTGCATTCAGATAACTGGTGAAACGCTGCGCCAGGCGCTGCGCCACGGGCTCGTCCAGCGGCGATGCGGGGTCGGTCGCGGCCGCCTCGGCCAGGTAATCGGCCGCCAGGGGACGCGACGCGATCCGCGCCAGGGTCTCGCGTGACCATTCGCGGTATCCCTTGTCCAGCAACGACAGATCCAGCAACCATTCGCCGGGGTAGTCGACGATATCCAGATGCACCGTCCGCTCGCCGCGCAATCCCGCCATCAGGCCGGTCGGCTGCACCTTCAGCGACAGGCGCAACTCGGAAATCGCCCGCGTGCTGTCGGGCCAGTGCGGCGCCGGGCCGGTCAGGTCCGCCAGGTGCCGCTCGTAGTCGAACCGGGGCAAGGTGTCGTTCGGTTGCGGCTGCAGATACACCGTGCGGATCGCGCCATTGGCCGCCGCGACAAGCTGAGGCATTCGCGCCCGGTTCATCAGGTTCGCCACCAGTGACGTGATGAACACCGTCTTGCCCGCCCGCGACAGGCCGGTCACGCCCAGCCGGATCACCGGATCCGAAAACGCGCCGGTCACCGTGGCACCAAGCCCCCCGATGCTGCGCCCCAGCCCGTCCGCGATATCACCAATGATCAAAATGCCGCTCCCTTGCTGTGGCCCAACATAGGCACCTGCCCATCGGGCTTCCAGTGCGCACACCGCATACGCCCGCATCACCCCGGCTTCTCACTGATCCAAATACTCCCGCCGGAGGCTCCCTGTCCCACGGCCGCGCGACACGATTGCCTTGACGCGCACGATTGCCTAGATCGACGCCATGCCCCGTTATGCCCTCAGGATCGAATACAACGGCGCGCCCTTTTCGGGGTGGCAGCGTCAGCGCGACCAACCCAGCGTGCAGGGCGCCGTCGAAGATGCGATTCGCAAGCTCGATGCCGATCATCCCGGCATCATGGCCGCCGGCCGCACCGATGCCGGGGTCCATGCCACGGCCCAGGTCGCCCACTGCGATCTTGCCCGCGCGTGGGCGCCGTTTCGCCTGGGCGAGGCGCTGAACTATCACCTCAAGCCGGCGCCGGTCGCGATCACCGCCGTTGCGCGCGTGGCCGACGATTGGCACGCCCGGTTCTCGGCCACCGGGCGTCATTATACCTTCCGGCTGATCGCGCGGCGCGCACCGCTGGTGCATGAGGCCGGGTTGGCTTGGCACGTGCGCCACCCGCTGTCCCTGGCCCGGATGCAGGCCGGCGCCGCGCAACTGATCGGCACCCACGATTTCACGACCTTCCGGTCGACCATGTGCCAGGCGGCGTCACCGGTCAAAACCCTCGACCGGCTCGACATCACCGAATCGTCCGTTCCGGGCGGCACGCTTTTCACGTTCCGCCTGCATGCCCGCAGCTTCCTGCACAACCAGGTGCGCAGCTTCGTGGGCACGCTGGAACGGGTCGGCGCAGGCAATTGGGCCGACGACGACGTGCGCCGCGCCCTGCTGGCGCGCGATCGCACCGCCTGCGGCCCCGTCAGCCCGCCCCAGGGATTGTATCTGGACGGCGTCGATTACTCCGACGATCCGTTCGCCGCACCCGATCGCTGAAAGCGCAACGGCGCGGCGCCGTCCGGGCCACAGCGGATTCAGAATTGCCCCAACGGCCAAAATCTGACATCGTTCAAGGATGGCAGACTCGCCGGACTCACCGTAAAAATGCGGGATCCGGCATAAATTGGCAGGTAAACGTATGAAAAATCTTCTGACGATTGCGGCCGTGGCCTTGTGCGCGGCTTCCTTTGCGCCGACCACCGTCAGCGCCGGCACCATCGAACGCGCGTGCCTCAAGTCCGACCGCCGGGCCGCGACCCGTTCGACCTGTGGCTGCATCCAGCAGGTCGCCGACCTGACGCTGGATCGGCGCGATCAGCGCATGGCGGCCCGGTTCTTCCGCGATCCGCACCGCGCCCAGGAGGTCCGGCAATCCAGCCGGAGCAACGACGAACAGTTCTGGCGCCGCTACAAGCAGTTCGGATCGACCGCCGAAGCCTATTGCAGCTGATCGGCGCTTGTCCGTTGCCGGCGCGAAACGCCGGAATTAAACCCTCGAAGGTCAATCCCGGTATTGCGACCCGGGCGCCCCACGGTCAGGGTGCGGCCATCGCAATCCGGGACGATCCTGAATGACAACCACGGTATTTTTCGCCGTCATCGGTGCCGCGCTGCTGCACGCCACCTGGAACGCGCTGGTCAAGAACGGCGCGAACAAGACGACGAGCATGGGCGCGGTGGTGATCGGCCACGTGCCGCTGGCCTTGCTGGTGCTGCCCTTCGTGCCGTTCCCGGCGCCCGAAAGCTATCCCTACATCGCGGCAGCGCTGGTGCTGCATGTCGGATACCAGTTGTTCCTGCTGAAATCCTATCAGACGGGCGACCTGACCCAAGTCTATCCCATCGCGCGCGGCTCGGCCCCGTTGCTGGTCGCGCTGTTTTCCGTTCTGGTGCTTGGCACCCGGCTGGCACCACTGGAACTGATGGCCGTCGCCATCATCGGTTGTGGCATCATCAGCCTTGCGCTGGTGCGCCGCGCCGACGGCCAGCGCAACGGCAACGCGGCGATGCTGGCGCTGACCACCGGCCTGTTCATCGCCAGTTATTCCCTGGTCGACGGATTGGGGGCCCGCGCCGCCGGAACATCGCTGGGATATTACGGCTGGCTGGCCGTGGCCAACGGGGTCATCACGACGGCCTATCTGGCGCTCAGGGCGCCCGATTCCCTGCGGGCGATGACTCGTGGCAAGGGGTTGATGGTCTTTGCCGTGGGCGGCAGCGCCTCGTTCGTCGCCTATGCCATCGTGACGTGGGCGTTTACCCAGTCGCCGATCGCGTTGGTGACGGCCCTGCGCGAGACCAGCATCGTCTTCGCGCTGCTGATAGGGGTGTTTTTCCTGAAGGAACGGCTGGACCTGATCAAGCTGTTCTCGACCCTGACCACCCTCGTGGGTGCGGCGATGCTGCGATTCGCCCGCTGATCACTCCGACACCTGCCGCAGAAACGCCAAAGGCCCCGCCGATCCGGCAGGGCCCGTAAACTGACGTGCGCAACGGCTCAGGCGGTGGCCTGGGCCTTGGCAATGTCCTTCTTGATCTTCAGCGCTTCGGCCGACAGATCCGCATCCTTGGCCCGCGCCATGAAGCCATCCAGACCGCCGCGATGATCGACCGTCCGCAATGCGGCGGCGGAAATCCGCAGCTTGAACGTGCGGCCAAGCGTTTCGGACATCAGCGAGACGTCATTCAGGTTGGGCAGAAACCGCCGACGGGTCCTGTTTTTCGCATGGCTGACATTGTTGCCAGACATCGGGCCTTTTCCGGTCAATTCGCAACGACGCGACATGGGTTCATCCTCGATCTGTCGCCGGGGTCACGGGAGATCCGCTGATCGCCCACCGGCACTGCTTGTCGGCATCGCAAACGACGCCATGAATTCCGTTCGCGGGTTCTATGCCGCACATCCCGAGGCGTCAAGCAGGGAATCTGCATCCGCCCCATCGTTCAGTCGCGCCGCGTCAGCACCGCGATCACCTCGGCCGCCGCCGCGCCGGCGGGCCTGTCGCCGGCCGCCACCGCCGCGCCCAGGTTGTCCAACGCCGCACGGGTCGCCGGATCGGCCCGCAGATGGGCCAGCATGCCGTGGCGCACCTCCTCCTCGAACCAGAACCGGTTTTGTGCCGCCCGCCGCGCCGCCAGGTGACCGGTGTCGCGGCGCCACTCGGCCAAGGTCTGCATGGCCTGCCATGCCGCGTCCAGACGCAGGCCGGTTTCGGCCGAGACACTCATCGCCTTCGGATATCCGTCAGGATCCTGCGCCCGTTTGCGCAACAGCCGCAATGCGCCCGCGTAATCCGCCCGGGTCCGCTCGGCCGCGGCCTTCAGGTCGCCATCGGCCTTGTTGATCAGGATGATGTCGGCCATCTCCATGATGCCGCGCTTGACGCCCTGCAATTCATCGCCACCACCAGGCGCCAGCAACAGCACGAACAGGTCGGTCATGTCGGCGACCATGGTTTCCGACTGCCCGACCCCGACCGTTTCGATCAGGACGATATCGTATCCCGCCGCTTCGCACAGGGCCATGGCATCGCGCGTGCGACGGGCCACACCGCCCAGCTCGCTCTGGCTGGGGGACGGCCGAATATAGGCGTTCGGGTGGCGCGACAGACGCTCCATCCGGGTCTTGTCTCCCAGGATCGAGCCGCCCGAGCGCGCCGACGACGGATCCACCGCCAGAACCGCCACCCGGTGTCCCGCCTCGCACAGCTGCATCCCGAAGGCTTCGATGAACGTCGATTTGCCAACCCCCGGCGTGCCCGACAAGCCGATTCGAAGGGCATCGGGCGCATCGGGCGCCAACCGGTCCAGCAACTCCGAGGCAACCGCACGATGATCGGCACGCTGGCTTTCGGCCAGCGTGATCGCACGGGCCAGCGCCCGCCGGTCACCCGATGTCAGACGCTCGGCCAGCGTGGGAATGTCAGGCGCGCTCATCGGGCGGGCCGGGTGTGTCGGTGCTGCATATGTGCCTCTCCGGTGTCCTTCCTGTGCCTTTCCCGCGCGCCCTTGTCCAGCCTGTCTGGCAACCGGGGGCGCCATGGGCAATAACCGCGCCATGGACCTGCCCATCGACTCTGCCCTGCCCGATCTGCTGTCGGCCCTGCACGCCAGCGGTCAGGCCGTCCTCCAGGCACCGCCGGGCGCGGGCAAGACGACACGGGTGCCACTGGCCATCCTGAGCAGGTTCGATCCCGCCGGGAAGATCGTCATGCTGGAACCGCGCCGCATCGCCGCCCGCGCCGCCGCCGAACGGATGGCCGAAACGCTGGGCGAACCCGTCGGCCAGACGGTCGGCTTTCGCATCCGTGGCGAATCCAAGGTTTCCAAAGCAACCCGGATCGAGGTGGTCACCGAAGGCATCCTGACACGGATGCTGCAATCCGATCCCGATCTGCCCGGCGTCGCGGTTGTGATCTTCGATGAATTTCACGAACGCTCGCTCAACGCCGATCTGGGCCTTGCACTGTCGCTGGAGGTCCGCGCGGCCCTGCGCCCGGACCTGATGCTGCTGGTGATGTCGGCCACGCTGGACGCGGCACCGGTCGCCGCCCTGATGGGCGACGCGCCGCTGGTCACGTCGCAGGGGCGCGCCTTTGCGGTCGAAACCCGCTGGCTGGAACGGCCCCTGCCCAAGGAAGAACGATTCGTCACATCAATGGCGGCGCTGATCCGGGACGCCGCCCACGAGACAACCGGCGGCATCCTCGCCTTTCTGCCCGGCGAGGGCGAGATTCGCCGGTGCGCGGCCCTGCTCGACGGCCACCTGCCCCCGGACGTGACGATCCGCCCGCTCTATGGCGCCCTGCCCCTGTCGGAACAACGCGCGGCGATCGCCCCGGCCGGAACCGGCCGCAAGCTGGTGCTTGCCACGGCGATCGCCGAAACTTCGCTGACGTTGCAGGACGTGCGCGTGGTCGTGGACGGCGGCAAGGCCCGCCGCGCGCGGTTCGATCCCGGATCCGGGATGTCGCGGCTGGTGACGGAAAAGGTGACGCGGGCCGAGGCCGAACAACGCCGGGGCCGGGCCGGACGGGTGGCTGCCGGCACCTGCTATCGGCTCTGGACCCGGGGCGAAGAGGGCGCGCTGGCGGCCTTCCCCCCGGCCGAAATCGAAGCCGCCGACCTCGCGCCGCTGGTCCTCGAGCTGGCGCTCTGGGGGGTGAGCGATCCCGCCACCCTACCGTTTCTGACCCAACCGCCCGCGGCCGCCTACGGCGAGGCGCAGACCCTTCTGACCGGTCTCGGCGCGTTGTCGGACGGGCGGATCACCGATCATGGCCGCGCGCTGGCGGCGATGCCCCTGCATCCACGGCTTGCACATATGCTGCAAATGGGCGGGCAATCCGGCGCCGAACTGGCGGCATTGCTGTCGGATCGCGATATCCTGCGGGGTGCACCGGTCGATCTGTCCTTGCGCTTGCAAGCCCTCGCAAACCCCCGCGCCATGCCGTTTCCGGCCGACCGCAACACCCTTCAGAGGGTGCGCCAGGAAGCCAGGCGCCTGGCGCGTCTGTCCCGCTCGGCCACTGCGCTGAACACCGCGCAACAGGCCGCACTGGCCTTTCCCGACCGGATCGCCCAACGCCGTCGCGGTGACGCACCCCGCTTCGTGCTGTCGGGGGGCAAGGGCGCGGTTCTGGACGCGGCCGACCCGCTGGCCGCCGCCCCCCTGCTCGTGGTCACCGACACCGACGGCAACCCGCGCGAGGCAAGGATCCGGCAGGCGATCCCCATCTCCCTGCCCGACCTGCGCGAGGTGCACGGCGACGCCATCGCTTGGCACGACGTCTGCACCTGGGACAGGCGCGACGCCCGCGTGCAGACCCGCCAACAGGAACGGTTCGGTGCGCTGGTGTTGGACGATCGCATCTGGCGCGATCCACCGTCCGAACAGGTGGCCCATGCGATGCTCGACGGCGTGCGCGACCTCGGGCTGTCGCTGCCGCCCGCCGCCGAACGTCTGCGCGCCCGCGTGATGCTGTGCCGGGCGGACAATCCGGACCTGCCCGACATGTCCGATGCCGCACTGATGGACAACCTCGAACGCTGGCTGCTGCCGCACCTCGGCGATATCCGCACGGCCGCCGCCTGGAAAACCTTCGACCCGACACCGGCCCTGACCGCCATGCTGGACTGGGACGCGACGCAGATCGTGAACCGCGCCGCGCCCGCCCACCTGACCACACCGCTGGGCCGCAAGGTGGCCATCGATTATTCCGGTGACGCCCCCGAGGTCGAGGTGCGCTTGCAGGAAATGTTCGGCACCACACGCCACCCGACGGTGGCCGGGCGCGCCCTGCGCATCACGCTGCTGTCCCCCGCCCGGCGCCCGGTGCAGACCACGATGGACCTGCCGGGCTTCTGGGCCACATCCTACGCCGATGTGCGCAAGGACATGCGCGCCCGCTATCCCCGCCACCCCTGGCCCGAAGACCCGTCACGGGCCGACCCGACCCTGCGCGCCAAACCCAAAGGCACCTGATCCGCGAAAGGACACCCCATGCAACTGATCGAAGACCTCGCCGACGAACTCGCCCTCGAAGCCCTCGCCGCCGCCGAAGCCAGCGGCGATGACCAGATCGTCGACCAGGTGGGCGAAGTGCTCGGCGCCTCGTCCCAAACCCTGCAGGAGGCATATCTGACCGCGGTTCGGGTGCGGCGCGCCGAAACCCGCGCCCGCGCCCTTCTGGCACCGTTCAAGACAACCAGGTGACCGGTCACGGCTTTTTCTTGCCAAAAATACTCGAATCCGCCGCCCACCCCGGGCACGCCGTCGCGGCAGCGCGCCCGCCAGACATCGAATCGCGCCGCAGGCGCGTCCGTTGGATCAGACCCCCAGGCACCAGCGCATGATCGATTTTTGCGCATGCAGACGGTTTTCCGCCTCGTCGAAGACCACGGAATGGGGGCCGTCCATCACCGCGCTGGTCACCTCGTCGTCGCGGTGGGCCGGCAGGCAATGCATGAACAGCGCATCGGGCTTGGCCCGTGCCATCAGCGCCTCGTTGACCTGGTAGCCGCGCAACTGGTTGTGGCGCCGTTCGCGCGCACTTTGCGGATCGTGCATCGACACCCACGTGTCGGTCACCACCAGGTCGGCCCCCTCGACCGCCTTGAACGGATCGCGCTCGATCGTGATGCCCCCGTGCAGCGCCGGTTCCGGATCCAGGGGGGCGGGGCCGGTGAAGGTCAGGTCGAAGCCGAACTGCGGTGCCGCATGGGCGAAGCTGGCGAAGACGTTGTTGCCATCCCCCGACCACACCACCTTGCGCCCCTTGATCGGTCCGTTGTGTTCCTCGAACGTCATGATGTCGGCCATGATCTGGCAGGGATGCGTGCGGTTCGTCAGCCCGTTGATCACCGGCACGCTGGCGTGCTCGGCCATGTCCAGCAGGGTCTGTTCCTCGAACGTGCGGATCATGATCAGGTCGACATAACGGCTCAGGACGCGGGCGGTGTCGGCGATCGTCTCGCCGTGGCCCAACTGCATGTCGGTGCCCGACAGAACCATCGTCTCGCCGCCCATCTGGCGCACGCCGACATCGAAACTGACGCGCGTCCGGGTCGACGGTTTCTCGAAGATCAACGCGACCATGCGGCCACTCAGCGGCTGATCATCGTCCGGGGTGCCCTTGGGGCGGCCCTGGCGCGCCACCTTCATGGTGCGGGCGTGGTCGATCATCTGCCGCAGATCGGCGGGATCGGTCGTATGGATATCGAGGAAATGGTTCATGCGCAGTCTCGCGTTGGGGGGCAGTTCAGGTGTGAAAGGGTGGGTCTGACATCACTGATATGAAAGCGTGCGATACCGTCAGGCGTGGTGATGGGCCTGCGCCCGGGCCGCGGCGCGATCCAGGCGCGCGACGCCTTCGGCGATGTCGCTGTCGCTCAGCGTCAGGGCCGGCAGCAATCGCACCACGTTGTCGGCTGCGGGCACGGTGAGGATGCATTCGCCATACCCTTCGCGGACCACGTCGGTATTGGGAAGGATGCATTTCAGCCCCAGCATCAGGCCGGTGCCGCGCACCTCGGCAAAGACACCAGGGTGGGCGGCGACCAGCCCTTCCAGCGACTGGCGCAACAGGCCCGCCTTGCGGTTCACCTCGTGCAGGAATTCGGGATCGGTGACGATCTCCATCACCCGCGCGCCCACCGCACAGGCCAGCGGATTGCCGCCATAGGTCGATCCGTGCGTGCCCGCCGTCATGCCCGACGCCGCGTCCTCGGTCGCCAGAACGGCGCCCAGGGGAAAGCCGCCGCCGATGCCCTTGGCCACCATCATGATGTCGGGCGTGATGCCGGCGTATTCATGGGCGAACAGTTTGCCGGTGCGCCCGATGCCGCATTGCACCTCGTCCAGGATCAGAAGGATACCGTGGTAGTTGCACCGCTCGCGCAGCCCCTTCAGGCATTGATCGGGCAGCGGGCGGATGCCGCCTTCGCCCTGGACCGGCTCGATCATGATCGCCGCCGTGCTGTCGGTGATCGCCAGGCCCAGCGCCTCGTGATCGCCCCAGGGGACATGGGTGAAACCGGGCAGCAGCGGGCCGAAGCCGTGGGTCATCTTTTCCGATCCCGCCGCCGCGATCCCGGCGGCCGAGCGGCCATGGAACGCACCTGAAAAGGTCACGATATCCGTGCGTTCGGGGTGGCCTTTGTCGAAATGATACTTGCGCGCCATCTTCACCGCCAACTCGCAAGCCTCGGTGCCGGAGTTGGTGAAGAAGCAGGTGTCGGCAAAGGTGTGTTCGACCAGCAGATCGGCCAGCTTTTCCTGCGCCGGGATGTGATACAGGTTCGACACATGCCACAGCGCGTTCGCCTGTCCGCTCAGCGCCGCCACCAGATCGGGGTTCGTATGTCCCAGGGAATTGACCGCGATTCCGGCGCCGAAATCCAGGTATCGGGTGCCGTCCGCCTCGGTCAGCCAGCTTCCCTCGCCCTTGATGAAGGACAGCGGCGCGCGGTTATAGGTCGGCAGGATGGATGGGATCATGGGGTCGGTCCTTGGAAGGTGGCAAGCCAAATGAGTGGCGTGTCGGGCCGTGGCTGTCAATGTTCGGGGAAAGCCGGAGGCACGCCGGCAGATGGACGGTCGGGCGAAACCGCCCGTGGCGACGTTCAGCGTCGGCGTCGTGAAATGATGTTCAGCGCAAGGTCCATGTCCCCTTCTAACCCCGTCGATGGCACAAGGAAAGGGCGTTTTGCCCTCCCGCATCCCGGCGCGAATGACCTTGAACACCCCGCACGTGCGGCCCAAGGATGGGCCATGACACCCCATGCCCCGAACCCGCCCGTCGCCGTGGCCTTCATGCTGACGGCCACCGCCTTTGTCGCGGCGACGACCGTTCTTGCCAAGATGCTGGGCACCGATGTTCTGGGCCCACCGCTGCATCCGCTTCAGATCAGCCACGGGCGGTTCCTGTTCGCGTTTTCCGCCTTCGTGACGCTGGCGGCGATCCTCCGCCCGAAGATCACCGCGCCTGGCCTGCGGCTGCATGCCGCGCGGTCGTTCTTCGGCTGGAGCGGCGTGACCCTGATGTTCGCCGCCGTCGCCTTCATCCCGCTGGGCGATGCCACCGCCATCAGCTTTCTCAACCCCGTCGTGGCGATGCTTCTGGCGATTCCGCTATTGCGCGAACGTGTGGGTCCGGTGCGCTTTGGTGCCGCGGCCATCGCGTTCATCGGCGCGATGGTTCTTCTGCGCCCCGGTTCGGGCACGATCCAGCCGGGAGCGGTGCTGGCGCTGGGCGCCGCCGTGCTGATGGGCACCGAAGTCGTCTGCATCAAACGGCTGAGCGGGCGCGAGCCGGCGTTCCAGATCCTGCTGATCAACAACGCCATGGGTCTCGCCATCGCGACCTGCGCGGTGGTCTGGGTCTGGGGCCCGCCGACGCCTGCTCAATGGGCCGCGATGGCGGCGCTGGGGGGCCTGATGGCCTGTGCGCAGACGATGTTCATCCAGGCGATGGCGCGCGGCGACGCCAGTTTCGTGGCGCCGTTCAGCTATGCCACCCTGTTGTTCGCCACGCTCTATGACTTTGGCGTGTTTTCCGTGGTGCCCGACGCCGTGTCATGGCTGGGTGCCGGAATCATCGTGTGCGGCGGCATCATCCTGGCGGTGCGGGACGGGCGGAAACGGGCAAAACCCGTGACCGCCGCACGTCTCTAGCCATCAGGATTTCAGACGATACCCCTTGCGGAACCACACCCAGCACAGGGTCAGGACCAGGGCGGTCGACACGATGCACACCAGAAGACCCAGCCAGGGCGAGCTGTCGGATCGGCCGATGATGCCGAAGCGCACACCGTCGATCAGATAGAACACCGGATTGGCCTGGGTCAGCCAGATCATCGCCGGCGGCAGCGTGTCGATGGAATAGAACGTCCCCGACAGGAAGCTGAGCGGCGTGATGATGAAGTTAGTGATCGCCGCCATCTGGTCGAACTTCGACGCGAAAATCCCCGCGATCATGCCAAGGCCGCCCAGAAACGCCGCCCCCAGCACCACGAAGGTCAGCGTCCAGATCGGATGCGCCAGGCCAATCCCGAGGAACAGGAACATCGCCAGCCAGATCGCCACAGCAACGAACAGGCCGCGCCCGACGGCCCCGGCCAGGAATCCGATCACCAGTTCCAGCGGCGACAGCGGCGGCATCAGCGTGTCGACGATATTGCCCTGCACCTTGGCCACCATGATCGAGCTGGAGGTGTTGGCAAAGGCGTTCTGGATCACCGTCATCATCAGGATCCCCGGCGCGAGGAAAACGACAAAGGGCACGCCCATCACATCGCCCCGCGACGGCCCGATCGCCAGCGCGAACACCGTCAGGAACAGCCCGGCGGTGATCAGCGGCGCCAGCAACGTCTGGGTCCACACGCTCAGGAACCGGCGCACCTCGCGCTCGGCCAGTGTCTGCAGACCCATCCAGTTGACGCGGCCGAACCGCCGCGTGCCCATTTCGATGCTTTTTTCCATGCCGGATCTCCTGAACAATACCCGCCGTTGCGCCACCGGATCTTGTATCCGGCGCACGGGTGACTAGAATAGAGCCCTGATCCGAACCTCAAGGCCGCGCGGTGTGAATTCCACGGTGCAGCTGTTCAAGCCCCCAATACGCGAGGACCGCAGATGTCGTGGAACGATGAACGTGTCGAAGTGCTAAAGAAGATGTGGGGCGAAGGCCAGTCGGCAAGCCAGATCGCCAAGGAACTGGGCGGCGTCACCCGCAACGCCGTGATCGGCAAGGTGCACCGGCTGGGTCTGTCGAACCGGGCCACGGCCGCGCCTGCCGCCGAACCGACACCCGAGCCTGTCGCGCCCGTCGCACCGCCCCCCGAACCGGCGGCCGAACCCGCCGCCGAGACGGAAGAACCGGAACCCGTCGTGGCCACGTCGCCGGCCCGCCGTGCGATCATTCCCGCCGGCCAGCCGCTTCCGCCGCAGCCTTCGGCCAACGAGATTTCGCCCGAGGCGCTGGCCAGCGTGCGCGAGGTCGAAAAGACGGCCAAGAAGATCTCGCTGATGGAATTGACCGAACGGACCTGCAAATGGCCGGTGGGCGACCCCGCGACCGACGATTTCTGGTTTTGCGGGCTGGGCGTGCAGGCCGGCAAACCCTATTGCGAGGCCCACGTCGGCGTGGCGTTCCAGCCGATGAGCTCGCGGCGCGACCGGCGGCGCTGAACCGGACCCGGATCAGTCGGCGGCGCGCAACGCAAGGGTGCGCGCCCGCAACCAGGCCATGAAGGCCCGCGGCGTGCCGATGTGCGGCGCCATCTCCTCGGGCGTTATGACATGCCCCACCCGCGGCGTTTGCGGCCTCTTCAGGGCATGGACCACCTCATGCAGCAGCAACCCCTGACGCAACGTCGCGGAAACGCGGTTGGCCATCTGATACCAGCGTGAGTTTTGACCCGGAAAATAGATCGGGACCACGGATGCGCCCGAGCGGGCGATCATCTTGGCGGTGAACGGGTTCCATTCCGCCTCGATCGCGGGGCCGGTCAGGGTGGCCGACGACGCGACCACCCCTGACGGGAACAGCACGATCACGCCACCGCCCGCCAGATGCGCCATGGCCCGTTTGCGCATGTCCAGATTGCGCGCCAGGGCGTCCGCCTCGTGGGCGAAGGGCACGGGGATCATGAACTCCTCGATCTCGCCCACGCCGGTCAGAAGCGACCGGGTGAGGATCTTGTAATCCGTGCGCACCCGGCCGATCAGTTCGGCCAGGACCATGCCATCGACCAATCCGTGCGGATGGTTCGCCGTGACGACCAGCGGACCGGTGGCCGGAATCCGGGCGATTTCATCCGCCGGCGTCAACAGATCGATCCCCATCACCTCCAGCGCCTGTTTCCAGAAACCCTGGCCGTGCGGCACGCCCATCGCCTCGAACTGGCGGATCAACGACAGCAGGCGAAGCTTGCCGGTGGCCATCTCCATCGCCTGGATCGTGCGCGCCTGGACCGGATTCGTGAACGTCCCGGCATAGGACAGGCGGCGACGGTCATAGGGCTGATCGGCCAGGTTGCTGCCGTCACCCTGCCCGACGGTGGCCGGAGATTCCGGCCCCGCGCTTTGGGCGCTGGAGCGGCGGTTGCCGGGCGGGCCCGATTTCGGTCTGGTCATCGATCACATGTCTTCGCCGAACCGGTCGGCCACAAGGGCTTCCAGCGCATCGGCCAGTTTTTCCGCTTCGGGCCCGTTGGTCTGGACCTCGATGAACGTGCCCTTCGAGGCGGCCAGCATCAACAGCCCCATGATGCTGTCGCCTGCGGCACTCAGCCCGTCCCTGGACACGGCGGCGCGGGCGTCATGCTGTTCGACCACCTCGACCAGGCGGGCCGAGGCACGGGCGTGCAGCCCCTTTTCGTTGACGATCTTCAACTTGCGGCTGACCGTGGCTGTCATGGGCCGGTGTCCTTCCCTTGGATCTCGAATGCGTCGATATATTTGCGGCCCGCGGCCACCGCCAGACGAACGGCCTCGGGGACGGGCAGATGGCGGGATTTCGCCAGTTTGATCAGAAGCGGCAGGTTCGCCCCGAAGACGATCCGTCGGTCGTCCCGGGTGCAGGCCAGAAGCGACAGGTTCGACGGCGACCCCCCGAACATGTCGGTCACGACGATCACGCCGTCGCCGCGGTCGACCGCATCGGCGGCGCGATAGATCTCGGCCTCTTTCGTGGCGCGATCGTCCTCGGGTGCGATCGAGATCGCCATCAGCCCCGGCTGACGCCCGACGACATGCTCGACGGCCGCGAGAAACTCGTGCGCCAAACCGCCATGTGCGACGATCACGATCCCGATCACGTGAACCTACTCCGTCCTCAAAACTGGCGCGAGGGCCGCGCGCCGTTCCATTTCGCGGTGCCGCGTCGACACCTGCCATCCCGCCGCCGCAAGGGATCTGGCCACATGTTCCGTCACCGCCACCGACCTGTGTTGGCCGCCGGTGCAGCCGAACGCGATGGCAAGATGCGTCTTGCCCTCGGCAGCATAGGCCGGAAGCAAGGCAAGCGACAGGTCAGACATGCGGCCGATGATATCGTCGAACCGGGAATCGCCGGCGACATAGGCCGCGACCGTGTCATCGGTGCCGTTGAGCGCCCGAAGTTCGGGCACCCAATAGGGATTGCGCAGGAACCGCACGTCGAACACCATGTCGACCCCCCGCGGCAGCCCGCGTTTATAACTGAAAGATTGCACCGACACGGCCAGTCCGACGCCGCCCTTGTCCGCGAACCAACGCTCCAGATCGGCCCGCAGGTCGTGCGGCGTCATCTCGGACGTATCGATCAGGATGTCGGCGCGCGCGCGGATGCCGGTCAGAAGATCGTTTTCGCGCGCGATTCCCTGTTCGGGCGTTTCTGCGGGGGCGATGGGATGGCGTCGGCGGGTTTCGGAATACCGCCGCTGCAACACCTCGGGCGCAGCATCCAGATACAGCACCTCGGCCTTCAGGCCGGGGATGCTGCCCAGCGCGTCGATGGTTTCGATCAGCGCGAAGGCCGAAAAGTCGCGGTTGCGCGCGTCGAGGCCCAGCGCCATGGGTTTGGGCAGAGGTGTGCCGTCCAGCAGACGCGGCAACAACGACAGCGGCAGGTTGTCGATCGCCTCGTATCCCAGATCCTCGAGCACGTTGATGGCGGTCGAGCGTCCGGCGCCTGAGGGTCCGGTGACCAGCACCAGGCGCGCGCCGTGATCGGGCGGAATGGGGTCGGTGGTGTCATTGGTCGGGGTCATGGAACAGGGGCCAATCCACACTTGAGGAACTGCACGAGCGCCGGTGCAAGATGCCGCCCGATCCCACCGGAAAGCAAGGGGATGGCACACCCCAGGATGTCGCAATGGGCCGGCGGCGGCAGACGGTCGGTGGGGGAACGGTCCAGATCCACGATTGCGGCCACGTCACAGGGCGGATGCAGATCGGCCAGCAACAATCCGAGACCGCGCGCTTCGATCATCGCCGGCAGCGTGGGCGGCGCGGCCGCGATGAGGACGCCGCCATCGCGATACAGACGGGTGCGGTCATCGGCGACCAATCCCGCCCCGAATGCCATCAGCTCAAGCGCCAGTGCCGATTTGCCCCGCCCGGACGCCCCCACGATCAGAAGGGCCCGCGCGTTCAGCGCAACGCAGCTGGCATGGCGAATGACGCCGGCGTTCACACCGGCAGGCCCACCACAAAGCGCGCGCCCAGCGGATCGGACGTGATATCGGCATCCGTGGGGCGGATGTTCTCGGCCCAGATGACACCGCCGTGCGCTTCGACGATCTGCTTGGAAATCGCCAACCCGAGGCCCGAGTTGTTGCCGAACTGGCCTTCGGGACGTTCGGAATAGAACCGGTTGAACACCTTCGACAACGCCTGTTCGGGGATGCCCGGTCCGGTATCCTCGACCACGATCAACACCCGGTTTTCACGCTTGCGCGCCCAGACCCGGATTGCATCGCCATCTTCGCAGAAGGACACGGCATTGGTGATCAGGTTGACGAAAACCTGCGCAAGACGGCTTTCCAGACCGTCGATCACAATCGAGCCGCCGGGCAGGTCCGAGATGAATTCGATGCCTTTCGACTTGGCTTCTTCGCCCAAGTACTCGGTCAGATTGCCCAGCATGTTCAAAAGGTCGAACGGCTCTTCCTCTTCCTTGACCAGTTCGCTGTCCAGGCGCGACGCGTTCGAGATATCGGACACCAGCCGGTCCAGCCGCCGCACGTCGTGGTCGATGACGTCCAGCAGGCGTTCACGCTGTTCGTCCTTCTTGACGAACCTGAGCGACCCGACCGCCGAGCGCAGCGACGCCAGCGGGTTCTTGATCTCATGGGCCACGTCGGCGGCGAATTGTTCGTTGGCGTCGATCCGGTCATAGAGCGCCGCAACCATGCCGCGCAGCGCCCCCGACAGACGGCCGATTTCGTCAGGCCGGGCGGTCAGATCGGGAATGCGGACGCGGCTGGGCTTGACCGTGCGGGAATTCTTGGCGCGGCCGATTTCCGCCGCCGCCGCCAGGTCGGACAGCGGATTGGCGATGGTCGAGGCCAGGACCATGGACAGGCCGATCGACACCAGGATCGCGATGACGAACATCTGCAACACCTGTTCGCGTTCGTTGCGCACAAGTTGGTCGATCTCGCCCGACGCACTGGTCAGCGCGACGACGGCAACGGGGTTTTCGCCCACCATCACCGGCGCGGCGACCGCAAAGATCGTGCGGCCGGACACATCCAGCGCGGTATCGACCTGTAGACCACGTTCCGCCGCACGGGTGACCAGGGCGCGCGCCTGGTCCTGGGGCGCGATCGATTGGGCGGGATCGTCGCCGACGGCCAGCACCGATGAAAGGCCGTCCCACAGCGTGTTCAGCAACCCGGTGATGATGTTGCTGGTTTCGCCCGTCTCGCCCAACCCGTTCAGCTTCGTCGGCCCGGCACCATCGGATTGCGCAAGGAACGTGCCGTCGGGGGCAAAGACGAAGACCTGATTGGCCGACGACAGGCGCAGGCTGTCCAGTGCTGACGTCGCCGCCAGCGTTTCGGCATCCAGCGCGCCATCGCCGCCCGGTGTCAGGCGGACCGCAACGGTGTCGGCGATCAAGCCCGCCTCGATCACCAGCGCACGTTCACGCTGTGACACCAGGCTGTCGCGGAACGGGTTCAGATACAGAACCCCCGCCACCAGAACGAGGATCGCCAGAAGGTTGAAGATGATGATCTTCCGCGCCAATGGCGAACGGTTGAGGAACAGGACGCCACGCCGTTCGCGGCGGTCGCGCAATTCCTGTTCGACCGACGCGTCGGGACCGGTCCAATCCTCGCCCAGCACGACACCGCGCTGTTTCCCGGATCCGGATCTTCCCGCCTCGATGCCTGACGCCATGCTCACGACTTACTCTTCGTTATAGCGGTAGCCGATACCGTAAAGGGTTTCGATTGCCGAGAATTCCTTGTCCACACCGCGCATCTTCTTGCGCAACCGCTTGATATGGCTGTCGATGGTGCGATCGTCGACATAGACCTGATCGTCATAGGCGACATCCATCAGCTGATCGCGCGATTTCACGAACCCCGGACGCTGCGCCAATGCCTGAAGCAGCAGGAATTCGGTAACGGTCAGGGACACGTCCATCCCCTTCCAGACCACGGCATGGCGGGCCGGATCCATCGACAATTCGCCCCGCTGCATGACCTGCGACGTCTCGCTCTCGGTCATTTCCTCGCCCGACAGGACCTCCTGGCGGCGCAGAAGGGCGCGGATACGTTCGACCAGCAGGCGCTGGCTGAACGGCTTCTTGACGTAATCGTCGGCGCCCATGCGAAGGCCCAGCACCTCGTCGATCTCGTCGTCTTTCGAGGTCAGGAATATCACCGGCATCGCCGTTTTCTGGCGCACCCGCTGCAACAGGTCCATTCCGTCCATGCGCGGCATCTTGATATCGAACACCGCCATGTCCGGCAGCCGCTTGTTGAAGGCGTCAAGCGCCGCCTGTCCGTCGTTGTATGTCTCGACCTCGAACCCTTCGGCCTCAAGAGTCATCGAAACCGACGTCAGGATATTCCTGTCGTCGTCCACCAATGCGATTCTCGACATGGGTCTTCCTTGTGCTGCTCGGTTGCTCTTGTTGTTTTTCGCCATCTTCCGTTGCGTATGATGAGGAATCAAGAATTAACTGCGAATCACCCCCATGGGAGTGCCACAATCTGGCCACATCTTCCTTAGGAATGACTAAATTGTCTCACTTTCGGCGATCCACCGGCGCGTCTGCCGGTTTTCCGGCAATTTGGTTGCGCTAACCCCGGATTGGTTGCGCTAACGACGCCGCCCCGAAGGTTTCGCTTTGGATTCAGTCTGCTATCGTCGTCGAACCCTACCAACAACCCGACGGCCCCATGGCATGATCGGGATATCGCGCGACGGCGGCGAAGGAGCAGCAGATGACACAGGGACGGGTCAACCCGGAACAGACACTGGAAACGCAGGGCATCACGGGGCTCGGCGCGGTTTATTACAATCTGTCAGAGCCCGATCTGGTCACCGCCGCACTGGCGCGCGACGAAGGCACGCTGGGCAATGGTGGCGCGCTGCTGGTCACGACGGGCAAGTTCACCGGCCGCTCGCCCAAGGACAAGCACGTCGTGCGCTCGGCCACGACCGAAGACACCATCTGGTGGGAAAACAACGCCGCGATGACGCCCGAGGCGTTCGATGTCCTGCACAAGGACATGCTGGAGCACATGAAGGGGCGCGACTATTTCGTACAGGACCTGTTCGGCGGCGCCGACCCCGCCCATCGGCTGGACGTGCGCTGCATCACGGAACTGGCATGGCACGGCCTGTTCTGCCGCACGTTGCTGCGCCGTCCCGAACGCAGCGAGCTTGACGACTTCACCCCGGATTTCACGGTCATCAACTGCCCCACCTTCACCGCCGATCCCGAACGTCACGGCTGTCGTTCGGGCACCGTCATCGCGCTGAACTTCGATGCCAGGCTGATCCTGATCGGCGGCACGGAATACGCCGGCGAAAACAAGAAGTCGGTGTTCACCCTGCTGAATTACCTTCTGCCCGAAAAGAACATCATGCCGATGCATTGTTCGGCGAACCATGCACCGGGCAACCCGGTGGATACCGCCGTGTTCTTCGGACTGTCGGGCACCGGCAAGACGACCCTGTCGGCCGATCCCTCGCGGATCCTGATCGGCGACGACGAACACGGCTGGTCCGATCGCGGCACCTTCAACTTCGAAGGCGGCTGCTATGCCAAGACGATCAACCTGTCCGCCGATGCCGAACCCGAGATCTTCGCCACGACGACGAAGTTCGCCACGATCATCGAAAACATGGTGTTCGACCCCGAAACCAAGGAGCTGGACTTCGAGGACGACAGCCTGACCGCAAACATGCGCTGCGCCTATCCGTTGCACTATATCTCGAACGCGTCGGACACCGCCATGGGGGGGCACCCCAAGAACATCATCATGCTGACCTGCGATGCCTTCGGCGTGCTGCCCCCCATCGCGCGCCTGACCCCCGCCCAGGCGATGTATCATTTCCTGTCGGGTTTTACCGCCAAGGTGGCCGGCACCGAACGCGGCGTGACCGAACCGCAGCCGACGTTCTCCACCTGCTTCGGCGCGCCCTTCATGCCACGCCGCCCCGAAGTCTATGGCGAATTGCTGAAACAGAAGATCGCGACACACGGTGCGACATGCTGGCTGGTCAATACCGGCTGGACCGGCGGGGCCTATGGCACCGGATCGCGGATGCCGATCAAGGCGACACGTGCGCTGCTGTCGGCGGCGCTGGACGGCTCGCTGGAGAAAGCGCCGTTCCGCAAGGACAAGAACTTCGGCTTCGAAGTGCCGACCGAGGTGGAGGGCGTCCCCGATATCCTTCTGGATCCGCGCCGCACCTGGGACAATCCAGAAAGTTACGATCGACAGGCGGCGAAGCTGGTCAAGATGTTCTCCGAGAACTTCGCGCAATACGCCGATCATATAGACGAAGACGTCCGCGCCGCGGCCATCGGCTAGGCGTGCGGCACGGGCAGGTCAGCGCCTTGCGGCGCTGGCCTCCGGCGGGAGTATTTCGATCAATGAGAAGCCGCGAGGGTTTTCGAACCTTCGCTTTTTCTTGCTGTAAATACTCGTGAACCCGACCTAGCCGGTGAAGCCGCGCCGCAGCAGGTTTGCGCCGACCACCACCAACACGATCAGGGTCCATCGTTTGAAACGCGCCTGATCAAGACGATCCTGCATGGCAGCCCCCAGTGCCAGCCCGATGCCACAGGGGATCAGCATCAAGAATGACAACGGGGCGGTGTCGCCGTCCAGCACGCCGGATTTCAGATGGGCCAGCGTCAGCATCACGGCGCCCATGCCATAAACGACCCCCTGCACGCGCATGTGTTCGCTCTTCGGCGTATCCAGCGCGGTCAGATACATCACGGTTGGCGGCCCCCAGACGCCCGATACGCCACCGATCAGGCCCGCGAATGCGCCCAGCCCGAGTTCGGTGCGGCGCCGTGCGCCCGGGGCGATATGCAATTGCCAACCGGCCAGTTGGACAAGACAGAACACGATGACGGGAATGCCAAGGATCAGATAGAGCGCGCGCGCCGGTAGAATGGTCACCAGTTGCGCGCTGAAAAGGATGCAGACCATCACCGTGGCCACGAATCGCCAACGGAGCCGTGCGGATGCAACGGCGGCCCCCGTGCCACCGCGCAATGCCTGCCACAGGTTTGCGCAAAGCGTCGGCACGATCAGCGCCGCCAGGGCGGTGGACGGTGGCATCAGCGAACTGAACAGCGAGATCATGATCATCGGCATCGCGAAGCCCACGGTGCCCTTGACGAATCCTGCCAGCAACCCGACCGCGAAAATCAGAACCATGGTCGGTGTTGTGAACGCGTCGAACATCCCGTCCCTCTTCGATGGTAGAGGCGTTATAGCGGGATCGCCGCGCCACGCCAGCGGCACGGGCCGAAATCATATTGAACCAATAAGGCCCGACAGAATGTAATTTTCTTGCGTGACACCGACGAATGCCCCTGCCATGCTGCAGCTGCACAACAAGGATTTCCCGATGGCCCATGACGGACAGCAACCTGCCCTGACGACCGGTATCGTTCTCGACGATCTGCTGACGTTGACCCGTGCCGCTGAGGCCGCCGCGGCCGATCTGGCACAGCAGGCGACGGATGTGCTGCGCCCCAGGGTTACCGAGGGTGGCCGGACCTCGGGCGCCCTGATCGAGACGCACCAGACCGCGGCCCATGGTCTGGCCTGGATCGCGACCTATGCCGAAGCCCTGGGCCGGATGCAGGAATGGGCCGAGAAACTGAGCGCCGAGGACCGGTTCGGCGAGACGGAACAGCTGATCCATCAGATCGCTTTTGGCGAATACCTCTGGCAGCTCTACGGCGGTTTGCCGATGTCCCAGGGCGAAATGCTGCGTCCGCAGGATGTGGGCCTGTCGCAGGATGACCAGCGCGCGCTGATGGTGCCCGAGGTGATGACCCTGACCCAGCATGGCAACACGCAGGCAGCGCGCAGCCGCCTGGTCGCGCTGATGCGCGACGGGTCCGGCAACATCACCGTGGGCCATACGGGCCTGGACGACGAACTGGACATGATCCGCGAACAGTTCCGCCGCTTTTCGGCCGACCGGATCGAACCGCACGCCCACGGCTGGCACATGCGCGACGAGTTGATCCCGATGGAGGTGATCGGCGAGTTGGCCGAAATGGGAGTGTTCGGGCTGACCATCCCCGAGGACTTCGGCGGGCTGGGCATGTCGAAGGCAGCGATGGTCGTGGTCAGCGAGGAGTTGTCGCGCGGCTATATCGGGGTCGGGTCGCTGGCCACCCGATCGGAAATCGCCGCCGAACTGATCCTGTGCGGCGGCACCGACGCCCAGAAGGCGCATTGGCTTCCCGGTCTGGCCAGCGGAGAAATCCTGCCCACCGCCGTCTTCACCGAACCCAACACCGGGTCGGATCTGGGGGCGCTGCGCACACGCGCGGTCAGGGATGGCGACGATTACCGCGTGACCGGCAACAAGACCTGGATCACCCACGCCGCCCGCACGCAGGTGATGACCCTGCTGGCCCGCACCGATGCCGCCACCACGGATTACCGGGGCCTGTCGATGTTCCTGGCCGAAAAGACGCCCGGCACCGATGACGCCCCCTTCCCCACCGAGGGCATGTCAGGTGGCGAGATCGAAGTCTTGGGCTATCGCGGCATGAAGGAATACGAGATCGCGTTCGACGGCTTTGTCGTCAAGGGCGAGAACCTGTTGGGCGGTGAAGAAGGCCGTGGCTTCAAGCAGTTGATGGAAACCTTCGAATCCGCCCGCATCCAGACCGCCGCCCGCGCCATCGGCGTGGCGCAATCCGCGCTGGATGTGTCGATGAAATACGCCGAGGACCGCAAGCAGTTCGGCAGGCCTCTGATCGAATTCCCGCGGGTGTCGGGCAAGCTGGCCATGATGGCGGTCGAAATCATGGTGGCGCGGCAGCTGACCTATTTCAGCGCCTGGCAAAAGGATCACGGCAAGCGGTGCGATCTTGAGGCGGGAATGGCCAAGCTGTTGGCTGCCCGCGTCGCCTGGGCCGCCGCCGACAACGGGCTGCAAATCCATGGCGGCAACGGTTTCGCACTGGAGTACGCCATCTCGCGCATCCTGTGCGACGCGCGGATCCTGAACATCTTTGAAGGGGCCGCCGAAATCCAGGCGCAGGTCATCGCGCGGCGCCTGCTGGGCTGACCGGTCAGCCGCCCAGGTGCGCCGCCTCGCGGCGGATCGACCATTCGATGATCTCGCGCCACAGGGTTTCGGCCAGCGCGGGATCAAGCCCGCGTGCCTCGGCCAGGGTGCGGACGTTGCCGATCACCTCGGCCACGCGGTCGTCGATGCGGGCGGGCAGGCCTTCGGCCGGCTTCAGCTCGATCGCGCGGTCGATGTGATCGGCCCGCGCCACCAGAAGGTCGATCAGCGCGCGGTCCAGTGCGTCGATCCCGACCCGCAGTTCGGCCATGGTCGTACAGTCCCGGGGGCGTTTCGCCGACATTCAGACACCCGACAGGATGTGGATCTTGCGGTCTGCGATCAACGGGCCGGCGACGCCGCCGAAGGCCTGCATGTGCGCGGTCTTGCCGTGGGCATCGAGATGCGCAAGGCTCTCCCATTCTTCAACCACGACGACGGTGTTCTCGCCCAGCGGCGCCTGTTTTTCACCGGCGTCCGCGGCATCGATGCTGGGGACATACGTGATGCAGCCGTCTTCGGCCAGAACATCGAGCACGATCTGGCGGAACGCCTCGATCAGGGCCTGCCGCTGGCCCGGTTTCGCCGTCAGCACCGCCATCACATGCACAGTCTTCGCCATTTTCCGTCCCTTCCGGTTGTTGCGCGCACACCGAACCACGCCACGCCGCCGAACGCCAGCCCTTGCATCGCGGGCGGCCTTTCGGCATGGAACACGGCATGAGATATCTTCTGATCCCCCTTCTTCTGGCGGCTTGCGGCGGCGATGAAACCGTGTCCGGCCAGGTCGATCCCGACCTGACGTTCGCGCTGAGCACGCTCGACGGCACCGCGTTTCCGGCCCGCGCCACCATCGCCTTTCCCGGCGAGGGCAAGGTGTTGGGCCAGGCGCCCTGCAACCGCTGGTCGGCCCGACAGACCGCGCCCTATCCGTGGGTCGAAATCACCGGCATCCTGTCGACCAAGGCCACCTGCCCGGACCAGCCGTCCGAAGACGCGTTCTTCGATGCCCTGCGCCAGATGGGTCGGATCGAAGCGGTGGGCCGTGTCGTGATCTTTTCCAACGATGCAGGTCGCGAGATGGTGTTCCGGGCGGAATGACGCCTAGAAATGCCGCTCGAACAGGGCGATCAGGCGGGCGCGTGAGGCCGGCAGCGGACGGTCGCCCAGGTCGGGCGCCAGATGGTTGGACAGGAAATGCCCCGTCGTGGTCAGCCCGTCCAGAAGTTCGCGCGCGGATGCCGTCCCCTGCCCCAGCATCGCCAGCGGCAGCGGCAGCAGGCGGTCGGCCCATTCACCAGCGCCGTCCCGGCTGACCGCGCGGCCCGTGCGTGGCGACACATAGGCCAGATCGTCGCGCGTGCCGGTGACCGCGCATGACGTCAGGTCCAGCCCGAACCCCATGTCATCCAGCAGCGCCTGCTCCCAGCGCAGATAAGCCAGTGGCCAGTCATCGTTCGGCCCCAGCATGTCCAGCAGCGCGAGGGACCGGGCATAAAGCACCGGATGCGCCTCGCGTTCGGGCAACAGGAAGGCCAGCAGGCCCAGAGTGGCGTTGAGTCCGGCCAGGGCCAGCCGATCCTCCAGCACCGCCGCACGGCTTTGCACCGGTTCGACCGTGAAGGTGCCCAAGTGGTCTTCCAGCCGCGCCCGCCACGTCAGGTCAAGCTGCGCGCCGGGTTGCAGCACCGGCGCCAGGCGACGGCCTGCGCCGCCGCGCACGATGCCCGCATGGCGGCCGCGGGTCGGTGTGAACACCTCGACGATGGCCGAGGTTTCGCCGTGGCGGCGCACGGTCAGGACGACACCCTGATCGCGCCACTCCATGGCCTATGCCAGCCCGTCTTCGTCCAGCAGGTGCCGCCCCTGCCGGTCTTCGACTTCGATTACCCACAGATCGGGATCGAACCCGCGCTGTCGCGCGATGGCGGCGTCGGTGTCGGGTTCCGGCCCTTCGGTCAGGACGATCCACTGCCGCTCGCCGGACATCAGGTCGAACGAGCGCTGAAACACCTTTGCGTGACCATCCAGCGTGTTCAGCTTGATCAGGACCGCGCCGCCGGTGTCATCGCCGTGCGCCACGACGAACGCCGGAATAGCGTTCAGCGCAAGCCGCCGCAGATAGGCGGATACCCAGAAATCTGCCGTGAGTTTCGTCATCGCAGCTTCACCTACCATCGAATGCAGGCCTCAAGATCGCCTTGAGCATTCTGCTGAAGATAGTCAGAATTGTAAAAGCCCACGAGAAAACAATCAAAAGTTGGTCAGCATGCCCTACTGGAATCGGAAGTCCATCGCGAAGAAGCCGCTGATACCACAAGATGAGCGCGTATGTCAGCTGTGTGGATACCGGTTTTTGTCCGGAATAATCGTCGTAGAGCGCGGCTATCCAATGAGAGCGCTATGCCAAAAATGCGCCGATCATCATGCTGACCGAGACTGGGACGACCTGCCGGTAAAAAGCTAGTAACGCATGAGACTAACGATAGAGGGGCGTCTACAGGTCCGCAGAAAGGACTAGCCGCGTCAATTCCCGTCCTTGAAGTCCAGCCCGATCTCGGTATAGCGCGCCGCCTCGTCCAGCCAGCCGGGACGCACCTTGACCTGCAGGAACAGGTGCACCTTGCGGCCCAGGAATTCTTCCAGTTCGGCGCGCGCCAGTTGCGACACGGTCTTGATCGTTTCGCCCTTCTTGCCGAGGATGATGCCCTTGTGACCATCCCGCTGGACATAGATGAACTGTTCGATCCGGGCCGATCCGTCCTTCTTCTCCTCCCAGCTTTCGGTTTCCACTGTCAATTCATAGGGCAGCTCCTGATGCAGGCGCAGCGTCAGTTTCTCGCGCGTCATCTCGGCCGCGATCATCCGAAGGGGCAGATCGGCGATCTGGTCTTCGGGATACAGCCACGGCCCTTCGGGGATCGCCGTCGCCAGCCATTTGCGCAGGGCATCCACCCCATGACCCTTTTCCGCCGAAATCATGAAGGTTTCGCTAAAGGCGAAGCGGTCGTTCATCTCCTTCGTCAACGCCAGAAGCACCGGCGCCTCGACGCGGTCGATCTTGTTGATGGCCAGCACGACCGGCCGGTCGCCGACGTGTTCCTTGAGGTTGTCCAGAATGGCCTCGACCCCCTCGGTGATGCCACGATGCGCCTCGATCATCATGACCACCACATCGGCGTCCGACGCGCCACCCCAGGCGGCGGCCACCATGGCGCGGTCCAGTCGGCGGCGCGGGCGAAACAAGCCGGGGGTGTCGACAAACACGATCTGCGCCTGCCCTTCCATGGCAATGCCGCGGATCCGGGCACGGGTGGTCTGCACCTTGTGGGTGACGATCGACACCTTGGCCCCCACCATCCGGTTGAGAAGCGTCGATTTTCCGGCGTTCGGTTCGCCGATCAGGGCGACGAATCCGGCGCGCGTTTCAGTCATGGCTGTTGTTCCAGTCGGGTCAAAAGGGCAAGGGCGGCGGCCTGTTCGGCGGCGCGTTTGCTGGTGGCCTTGGCCTGCGCCACCTCGCCCGACACCAGGCGCACGTCGATGGTGAACACCGGCGCGTGGTCGGGGCCGCTGCGGGCGGTTTCGGTGTATTTCGGCGGCGGCTGCTTGCGCGCCTGCGCCCATTCCTGAAGCGCGGTTTTCGGGTCGCGCGAATCCGCGTCGACCGTGGCGATCCGGTCCTGCCAATGGCGCAGGATCACGTCGCGCGCGGCGCCGAGGCCACCATCGAGGTAAACGGCGGCGATCACGGATTCCATCGCGTCGCCCAACAGCGCCTCTTTGCGCCGCCCGCCCGACAGCATTTCGGACCGGCCCAGTTTCAGGACCGCCCCCAGATCCATGGCGCGGGCCATTTCGGCGCAGGTTTCCTTGCGCACCAAGGCATTGAACCGTGGCGCCAATTTTCCTTCGGACGCGGCCGGGTCGGCCTCCAGCAAGGCTTCGGCGATGACAAGGCCCAGCACCCGGTCGCCGAGAAACTCCAGGCGCTGGTTGTCGGGCCGCGACGACGACGAAATCGACGCATGGGTCAGCGCGCGCACAAGATGGTCGGGGGTGGCGAAATCATGCCCCAGACGGCGCGAGAAGGCAGAGAGATCGGCCGACAGCTTCATTCGATCTTTTCAAAGAAACGATCGCCGCGCCATGTCCAGAAGAACAGCATCGATTTGCCGGCGGACGAGAAGATCACGCGATCGGCCCGACCGATGAGGTTTTCGAACGGCACGAACCCGACCCCGCCCGAGTTCTGGGAAAAGCGGCTGTCGGTCGAATTGTCGCGGTTGTCGCCCATGAAGAAATACTGGCCCACGGGAACGGTGAAGACCGGCGTGTCATCGGGCAGGCCGGTGCGGTCTTCGATGTTCAGAACATCGTGCGTCACGCCACCGGGCAGGGTTTCGCGATACCGATCCTTGACGCAATCCGCGCCGATGCCGACGTTTTCCTTGCAGCGGGGCAGATTGCCGACCGGGCCCTGTTTTTCATAGGTTTCAATGAATTGGCCCGCCGGTTCCTGCGGCGCCTCTTCGCCGTTGATATAGACAACACCCTGCTTGACCTGGACCTGATCGCCCGGCAGGCCGATCAGGCGCTTGATGAAATCGGTGCCCTGGACGGGATGGCGGAAGACCACGACATCGCCACGTTCGGGTTCGCTTCCGAACCAGCGGCCGTCGATGAACTTGCACATCGAAAACGGGCAGGAAAGTTCGGAATAGCCATAGGCCATCTTGTTGACGAACAGGAAATCGCCAACCAGCAGGGTGTCCTTCATTGATCCCGACGGGATCCAGAACGGCTGAAAGAAGATTGTGCGGAAAATACCTGCAATGACAAGGGCATAGACCACCGTTTTCACGGTCTCCATGATACCCTCTTTTTTCTCCGCCATGCCGTTTCCACCTTTGTGCGCAATTGTCGCCGCTAGATGAGCGCCGGAAGGCCCAGAGTCAAGTTGCGAGCGTCCCGCCGGGCACACCCAGCGGCCGCGCCTCGATCACGACAAAGGCCTGGGCCCATGGATGATCGTCGGTCAGCGTGACGTGGATCACCGAATCGTAACCCGGCGGCGTCATCGAAGCCAGCCGATCGGCGGCCCAGCCGGTCACCGCCATCACGGGCTGGCCGGTGGGCAGATTGGACACCGCCATGTCCTTCCATGCGATCCCCATCCGAAGGCCGGTGCCCAACGCCTTTGAACACGCCTCTTTCGCCGCCCAGCGTTTCGCATAGGTGCCGGCGACGTCCATGCGCCGTTCCGCCTTGCGCTGTTCGGTTTTTGTGAACACGCGGTTGCGGAACCGGTCGCCGTGACGGTCCAGCACCCGCGCGATCCGTTCGATGTTCGCCAGATCGGAGCCGATTCCGAGGATCATGTTTTCATGTGCTTTCCGTATGACCTGCCCAAGCGCCCGAGTGTGCACACGCGGACGGATCAGGCGCGCGCTGCGTCCATCAGGCGGCGCATTTCGTGGATCGCGGGCCCAAGTCCGCGAAAGATCGCCTCGCCGATCAGGAAATGGCCGATGTTCAGTTCCATCACCTGGGGGAACGCGGCAATCGGCGTGACGGTCTCATAGGTCAACCCGTGACCGGCGTGGACCTCAAGACCCAGACTGTCGGCGTAAGCCGCCATTTCGCCCAGCCGCGCACATTCGGCATCGCGTTCGGCAAACCGCCCTTCGGCGTGGGCGTCACAATAGGCGCCAGTGTGCAGTTCGATCACTTCGGCGCCGATCCGGTTGGCCGCCTCGATCTGGCGGGCATCGGCGGCGATGAAGATCGACACGCGGCAGCCCGCCTCGCGCAGGGGGGCGATGAAATGGGCCAGCTTGTTTTCCTCGCGCGCGACTTCCAATCCGCCTTCGGTCGTGCGTTCCTCGCGCTTTTCGGGCACGATGCAGACCGCGTGGGGGTTGTGGCGCAGGGCGATCTTCTGCATCTCGTCGGTCGCTGCCATCTCGAAGTTCAGCGGAACGCTCAGGGTGGCCATCAGGGCTTCGATGTCGGCGTCGCCGATGTGGCGGCGATCTTCGCGCAGATGCGCGGTAATGCCGTCGGCGCCCGCCTCTTCGGCGATCTTCGCGGCCCGCAGGGGATCGGGCGTGTCGCCGCCGCGCGCGTTCCTGACGGTGGCGACGTGGTCGATGTTGACCCCAAGCCGCAGACGTCCCCTTGCATGTTCGTTCATACCTGCCCCTCTTTCCGGCCCGACACGGCGTCGACCTTGGTTTTTGCCGCCTCGGCGATGGCACGCCGCTTGGCAAAGCTGTTCTTCATGCGCTTGATCCGGGCCTTCTGATAGGCCGTGATCAACGGTCGGCTGATCAGGTAGCACGCGCACGCCGACACGATACCCGGAATGATGCCTCCCACCAGATAGGGCAGGAAGACATGTGCGAAAAATCCGTTCAGGCGGGTCCATTGCACCACGTCCGACGTGAAGATTGCCTTCAGGTTGCTCCAGAGTTCAAGCGACGCATAGGAAAACGCCGTGATCACCGAGGGCAGCGGCACACCGTGATGATACCCCAGCATCCGCGAGCCCAGCTCGACCGACACGGTCGCGATCACCGGGAAGGTCAGCGGATTGCCAAAGAAGGTGCCCAGCAGGGCGGCCAGGACGTTGCCGCGCATGATCCAGGCCAGAACGGCCGCGGCAAGGAAATGCAGCCCGAACAGCGGCGTGAAGCTGACGAAGACACCGGCGGCGATGCCGCGCGCGATCTTGTGCGCGGGATCGGGCAGCCGGCGCAAACGATAGCCGACATAACGCACGGCACGGGTCCAGCCGCCACGGGGATAGAAGAATTCGCCCATCGCCTGAAGGTAAGACCGTGGTGTGCGCCGCTTGAAGACCACGTTGGTTCCGTTTCCTTTCGACGGCGGCCAATGCCGTCAACCTTGTCCCGACGTGCGCCCGGCGCGTCGGTTTTTCAAGTCGCGCCCCCGCCCCCCCCGATCAGGGTTTGCGCGTCAGGTCGCGGTGCCTGCTGATTGTGGCCACATCGCTGTCGGCTTCAAGCGAAAGACGCACGGCATGCAGATGTTCCACATCGCGCACGTCCACGTCGATAATGAGGCGGAAGAAGTCCTGTTTTCTGTCCATGAAGTGCAGATCCGAGATATTCGCCTTCTGCTCGCCGATCAGCGAACAGATCCGCCCCAGAACGCCGGCGTCGTTGGAAATCGTCATGTCGAAGGACACGGTATAGGCGGCGGGGTGGTTGCCCGAATGCCAGCGCAGATCGACCCAGCGGTCGGTCTGGTTCTGCAATTCCTCGAGCACGGGGCATTCGATGGCGTGGATCCGCACGCCTTCGCCGCGATAGGTGATGCCGACGATGCGTTCGCCCGGCACCGGCTGACAACAGCGGGCGCGCTGGAACGTCTGGTGCGGAGACAGACCGACGATGGCACTTTCGACGTCGATGGTTTCGCCGGGGCGCGCCGTCAGTTCGGGATAGATCCGTTCCACCACCGAGCGGGCGCTGAATTCGGCCGATCCCAGCCGCGCCAGCAGTTCGTCGGAATCCGGCAGATGCATCCGGCGTGCGGCGGCGGTCAGCGCGCGGTCGGTCATCCGCTTGCCGACATGGTCGAATGCGACGCGGGCCAGTTCCAGACCCAGCTTGATGAACCGCTCGCGGTCCTCGTCACGCAGGGACCGGCGGATGGCCGTCTTGGCGCGGCCGGTGGCGACAACGTCGATCCATGTCGCCTGCGGGCGCTGGCCCTCGGCGGTCATGATCTCGACCGACTGGCCGTTCTTCAGCCGCGTCCACAGCGGCACGCGCAGCCCGTCGATCCGTGCGCCGACGCAGGAATCGCCGATGCGGGTGTGGATCGCATAGGCGAAATCCAGCGGCGTCGCACCGCGCGGCAGTTTCACCACATCGCCTTTCGGCGTGAAGCAGAACACCTGATCGGAATACATCTCAAGCTTGACTGCCTCGAGGAAATCCTCGTGATCCTCGGCGCTGTCCAAACGCTCGGTCAGGGTGGAAATCCACTTGACCGGGTCCACCGCGAACGGGTTGTTGGTGCGCACACCGTCCTTGTAGGCCCAGTGCGCGGCGACGCCCGCCTCGGCCACCTCGTTCATCTGGCGGGTCCGGATCTGAACCTCGACACGCTTGCCGTCACGGCCCGAAACCGTCGTATGGATCGACCGGTAACCGTTGGTCTTGGGCTGGCTGATGTAATCCTTGAACCGCCCCGGCACCGCCCGCCAGCGTTGGTGGATCACGCCCAGGATCGCGTAACATTCGGCCTCGCTCGTGCAGATCACGCGGAAGCCATAGATGTCGGACAGCCGCGAGAACGACTGTTTCTTCTCCTCCATCTTGCGCCAGATCGAATAGGGTTTCTTGGCGCGGCCGAACACCTCGGCCTCGATGTTCGCGCGGTCCAGTTCCAGCCGGATATCGCTGTTGATCTTGTGGATCACGTCGCCGGTGTCGCGCTGCAACTTGATGAAGCGGCGGATGATCGACGACCGCCCTTCCGAGTTCAGGACCTGGAACGCCAGATCCTCAAGCTCGTCGCGCATCCATTGCATGCCCATGCGGCCCGCAAGCGGCGCGAAGATGTCCATCGTCTCGCGCGCCTTCTGGACCTGCTTGTTCGGGCGCATGGAGCGCAGGGTGCGCATGTTGTGCAGCCGGTCGGCCAGCTTGACCAGGATCACCCGCAGATCCTTGGACATCGCCATGAACAGCTTGCGGAAATTCTCGGCCTGCTTGGTCTCGGTCGAGTTCAACTGAAGGTTGGTCAGCTTGGTGACACCGTCCACCAGTTCGGCGATTTCCTTGCCGAAGATTCTGGTGACTTCGGAATAGGTGGAATTGGTGTCTTCGATGGTATCGTGCAGCAACGCGGTGACGATGGTGGCGTCGTCCAGTTGCATGTCGGCCAGGATCACGGCGACGGCAACGGGGTGCGTGAAATACGGCTCGCCCGAATGGCGCTTTTGCCCTTCGTGCATCTTTTCGCCATAGGCATACGCCTCGGTCAGCATCTTTGCGTTGGTGCGTGGGTTGTAGGCGCGGACCAAATTGATCAGGTCATTGGCTGTCGTCATCCGGTCCGCCGCCTTGCGCGCATGCCATGCTCTGCGCTTCTATGCCTTATTGCTGCCCCTGCGCTTCCATCAGGGCGCGGAGGAGCTTTTCCTCGCTCATGTCGTCTTCGGCGGGCTTGTCGGGCTGCCCGCCCATGAGCAGGGCCATCGAATCCTCTTCGGGTTCGTCGACCTCGATCTGGGTCTGGTGCGATTCGATCATCCGCTCGCGCAGATCATCGGCCCGCTGTGTCTCTTCCGCGATCTCACGCAGCGACACCACCGGGTTCTTGTCGTTGTCGCGATCCACCGTCAGGGCAGAGCCCGCGGCGATTTCGCGCGCCCGGTGTGCGGCCAGCATCACCAGTTCGAATCGGTTCGGAACCTTGTCAACGCAGTCTTCAACCGTCACGCGGGCCATGGGACACTCCTGTTCGGAAAGAAAAGCCTAAGCGGCCTTCATATGCCCCGTGAATTTTCTTGACAACCCGAAACGCCCTGTTTTCCGGGCCATCAGAGGGGACGAACCGCGTTTTTTTCGTCCGACGGCAGGACATCGACCATTTGACGCACCGTCAGGCCCGAAACCGGGTGGCGCCAGTCGGGCGCGATGTCCAGCAAGGGAATCAGCACGAAGGCGCGATCCTGCAACCGCGGGTGGGGCAGGATCAGCGTTTCGGGCGTCTCGACCCGCTGCCGGACCGGGGGTAGATCGCGCCAGTGGGCGAATGTGGCGGCATCGGGCAAGACAAGATCACCCATGGCCAGCAGGTCCAGATCCAGCGTCCGCGCGCCCCACCGCACGCGCCGCACCCGACCCATCGCGGTTTCGATCCGGTGCAACAGCGCCAGCAGCGCCTTGGCCGGCAGATCGGTCCGCAACCCGATGGCCGCGTTCAGGTAATCGGGTCCGGCCCCGGCGGGAAAGCACGGCGTGCGGAAAAAACGGCTGGTGGCCACGATATCGCACCCTGCCGCACCGATGGCATTCAAGGCGTCATTCAGCCGATCCGACAGGTCATGGCCGGGCACGGTTGCGTTCGCGCCAAGGGCGACCAAAGTTGTCGTCGCGTCCAATGAAGTGAATGGCGGTTGTCTCGACACGTATTTTCCCTAGATAAAGCAGGTCGGAATTATGCGGGCTACCACCACTCACACACTCACGGAAGCTTGTCCGCGCGGTTTTTGGAAGGGTTTATTTAATGTTCTACCGAGACGAACGGCTCGCGCTGTTCATCGATGGCTCGAATCTGTATGCGGCTGCCAAGGCCCTGGGGTTCGACATCGATTACAAATTGCTGCGCCAGGAATTCATGAGGCGGGGCAAGATGCTGCGTGCCTTCTATTATACTGCGCTGTTGGAAAACGACGAATATTCGCCGATCCGGCCGCTGGTGGACTGGCTGCATTACAACGGCTATTCCATGGTGACCAAGCCTGCCAAAGAATACACCGACAGCCAGGGACGGCGGAAGGTGAAGGGCAACATGGATATCGAACTTTGCGTCGATGCCATGGAACTGGCGCCGCGGGTCGATCACATCGTGCTGTTTTCGGGCGATGGCGATTTCCGCCCGTTGGTGGAAAGCCTTCAGCGGGCGGGCGTGCGCGTGTCGGTCGTGTCGACGATCCGCAGCCATCCGCCGATGATCTCGGACGAACTGCGCCGCCAGGCCGATAACTTCATCGAACTGGAAGAGTTGAAGGATGTGATCGGCCGCCCGCCCCGCGAGCCGCGCGAGGACGACAGGTCGCAAAACACCGAAGAGCGCACGGCGCGCGAGGTCGCGGGCCAATAGGGTCCGCTTGCAGACATGCAAAGGCCAGCGCCGCATGATGGCGGTGGCCCTTTCGCTGGCGGGGTTGTTCGTCACCGCCTTCGGTGCTGCGACGATCCTGCCTTTCCAGTCCGAAATCGTCTTTGCCGCCCTTCAGTTGCGCGCCGATATATCGGTGTTCTGGCTGGTTGTCGTGGCCAGCATCGGCAACACGCTGGGGTCCTGCGTCAATTATGCCATGGGCCTCTGGGTCGAACGGTTTCGCGGGCGGCGCTGGTTTCCGGTGAACGACGATCAGATGGCCCGCGCCAAGGCGTGGTATCTGAAATGGGGCGTCTGGAGCCTGCTGCTGTCCTGGGCGCCGCTGGGCGATGCGATCACGCTGATGGCGGGGGTCATGCGCACGCCGCTGTGGCTGTTCATGGTGATGGTCGGCTTTGCCAAGACCGTGCGTTATATTGCCTTCGCGGCGCTGACTGCCGGCGTGCTGTCGCTGTGACGCGGGGCCGGGTCTGGACGCCTGCCGCCTGCGCCATTAGCTGTGGGGCGGACCACGCCGGAGACTGACCATGACCAGACCGCCCCTCACCCTCTACCTTGCCGCGCCGCGCGGATTCTGCGCCGGCGTCGATCGCGCGATCAAGATCGTCGAGATGGCGTTGGAGAAATGGGGTGCCCCCGTCTATGTGCGGCACGAAATCGTGCACAACCGTTTCGTGGTCGACGCGCTGCGCGAAAAGGGCGCCGTGTTCGTCGAGGAGTTGGACGAATGCCCGACCGACCGGCCTGTGATCTTTTCCGCCCATGGCGTGCCCCGCGCCGTGCCCGCCGAAGCCCAGCGCCGCGAGATGATCTATGTCGATGCTACCTGCCCCTTGGTCAGCAAGGTCCATAACGAGGCCGCGCGCCACCATGAAAACGGCTTGCAGATGGTAATGATAGGTCACGCGGGCCATCCCGAAACCCTGGGCACCATGGGCCAGTTGCCCGATGGCGAGGTGTTGCTGGTGGAAACGGCCGACGACGTGGCGGGGTTGTCGGTGCGCGACCCCGAGCAACTGGCCTTCATCACGCAGACGACCCTGTCGGTGGATGACACCGCCGGCATTGTTGCGGCACTGAAGGCGCGGTTTCCGGCCATCGTCGGGCCGCACAAGGAAGACATCTGCTATGCCACCACCAACCGGCAGGAAGCGGTCAAGGCGATGGCGCCCAAGGCCGACGCGATGCTGGTGATCGGCGCACCGAACTCGTCGAACTCGCGCCGGCTGGTCGAGGTGGGGCGCACCGCCGGATGCGCCTATGCGCAACTGGTCCAGCGGGCCGACGACATCGACTGGCGCGCGCTGGAGGGCATCAGATCGATCGGCATCACCGCCGGGGCCAGCGCCCCCGAAGTGCTGGTGAACGAAGTGGTCGACGCCTTCCGCAACCGATATGACCTGACGGTCGAAATGGTCGTGACGGCCGAGGAAAACATCGAATTCAAGGTCCCGCGTGTTCTGCGCCAACCCGCCTAGCCCCCGGTCGCCCGCCTACACCGGACGATTGCGCTCGCCCCCCCCGCCGCGACCTTTCTAGCGCCGACATTGCCAACACCGTGAACCCGCCGACGCGCAGACATCCCGTGCCGAAACGCGCCTGCAAGCTCTGGTCACCGGTCCTGCAGAGCATTAGAAGCGGTGCCATGACGCGCATCCCCCTCTCTGCTCTCTGTCTCGGTCTTGCCGGGCTGATTCCCTTTGTCTGGGGGGCGCTGACGCTGGTCTTTCCGTCCCTCGCCGATTGGGGGCTTCGCGTCTTGGGGGCACGGTTCATCGGGCCATATGTGCAACTGGCCTATGGCACGGTGATCCTGTCGTTCATGTCGGGCGTGCTGTGGGGGTTCGCCACCCGCGCCACGGGCCGCGAGGCGGCGGTGGGATACGCGCTGTCGGTGCTGCCCGCGCTCTGGGCGTTCTTCTTCATCGGCGACGGGCCAACCTCGGCCGCGATCTATCTGATCTTCGGGTTCATCGGCTTGCTGGCCCTGGACTGGAGCTTCTGGCGCCAAGGTCTGGCGCCTGCGTGGTGGATGCACCTGCGGGTGCTGCTGAGCGTCGTCGTCGTCGCCTGCCTGTCGATTTCCATCCTCTGAAAGGGGCACCAGATGCCGACACTGACCGCCTATACCGACGGCGCCTGCTCGGGCAATCCCGGCCCCGGAGGCTGGGGTGCGCTGTTGATCGCGCGCGATGGCGACACCGTGATCAAGGAACGTGAACTGAAGGGCGGCGAGGCCGACACCACCAACAACCGGATGGAGTTGCTGGCCGCGATCAACGCGCTGGAATCCCTGACGCGCCCGTCCGCCATCACCATCGTGACCGACAGCGCCTATGTGAAGAACGGCGTCACCGGCTGGATCCACGGCTGGAAGCGCAACGGCTGGAAGACCAGCCAGAAGAAGCCGGTGAAGAACGAGGATCTGTGGAAGCGGATCGACGCCGCCAACGCACGCCATGACGTGACCTGGGAATGGGTCAAGGGCCATGCCGGGCACCCCGAAAACGAACGCGCCGATGAACTGGCCCGCGCCGGAATGGAGCCGTTCAAGGGCGGCACGAAAGATCCCGGCGCGGCGCGCGCGCCCGCCGCGCGCACCCCGCGCAAGACGCCGCCGGCCAAAACCGCCGGCCCGGCCGCCGTGGCCCGCGTTGCGCGCCGCCCGGCACCCAAGGCCGGCGACCCCGAATGATCGAAACCCTGCGCGCGGTGCCCGACCTGTTGCCACAGGCCGTGGTGGCGTTGGACTTTGCCGCCGTCTTCGTGTTCGCGCTGACCGGTGCGCTGTCGGCCAGCCGCGCACAGCTGGACATCGTCGGGTTCTTCGTGCTGTCGGGTCTGACGGCGGTCGGGGGCGGCACCCTGCGTGACTTGTTGCTGAACCGGGATCCGGTCTTCTGGATCGGGCGGCCGGAATACCTGGCTGTCATCGCACTTGCCGCGGCCGTCATCTATTTCACGGCGCATCTCGTCGAAAGCCGCTATCGCTGGCTTGAGTGGCTGAACGCCGCCGCGCTGTCCGTCGCCGTGGCGGCCGGGGTCGGCGTGGCGCTGGCCGCCGGTCAGCCCTGGGTGATCGTTGCGGTGATGGGGGTGGTGACCGGGACGGTTGGCGGGTTGCTGCGCGATGTTGTGGCCACCGAGGTGCCGCTGTTGCTGAAACAGGGCGAACTCTATGCCACGGCCGCCCTCGCGGGTGCGGCGGCGGGCCTGCTGGCGCTGGCATTTGGGGCGGCACCGGTGACGGCCCTGCCGCTGATTGCGGCAGTGACCTTCACCCTCAGGGCGGGTTCGCTGTGGTTCGGCTGGCGATTGCCGGTCTATCGGGCGCGACCGCCGCGGAACTGATCGTTGCCACGGTCAGGGACGTCTTCCATCAAATCACCCAGGACGGCCACGACGGCGCGACCCGCCGCACCGTGCCCGGGTCCGCCCGACGCTCAATCCAGAACTGGCGGCAGCGTCAGCCCGCGCAAGACCTCGTCGGCATCCATGGCGCCGCGCCCGGCCCGCTGGGCGCGCAGGATCCGCACCGCACCGCCGCCGCAGGCGATCGTGAAACCGTCCAGCACCGCACCCGGCGCCCCCTGCCCCGCCGCCAGCTCCGACGCCAACAGCTTGACCCGTTCGCCCGCCACTTCGCACCAGGCCCCCGGAAACGGCGACAGCCCGCGGATCTGGCGATCGATCTCGACCGCCGGGCGGGTCCAGTCGATGCGCGCCTCGGCCTTGTCGATCTTCGCCGCATAGGTCACGCCGTCATCCGGCTGCACCGTCGGCGTCAGCGCCGTGATGCGGTCAAGCGCCTGCACGATCAGCCGTGCCCCCAGCCGCGCCAGCCGCTCGTGCAGCGTGCCGGTCGTGTCGCCGGCGCCGATCGGGATCGCCTCGCGCAGCAGGACGGCCCCGGTATCCAGGCCGGCATCCATCTGCATGATGCAGACGCCGGTTTCCGTATCCCCCGCCAGGATCGCGCGGTGGATCGGTGCCGCCCCCCGCCACCGCGGCAGCAACGAGGCGTGAATGTTCAGACAGCCATGCACCGGCGCGTCCAGCACCGCTTGCGGCAGGATCAGGCCATAGGCGACCACCACGGCCACATCCGCGTTCAGCGCCGCGAAATCGGCCTGGGCCTCGGGCGTCCTCAGCGACTTCGGATGTCGCACGGGCAGACCCAGCACCGCCGCGCGGGCGTGCACCGGCGTCGGGCGATCCTTCTTGCCGCGTCCCGCCGGGCGCGGCGGCTGGCAATAGACGCAGACGATATCATGTCCGTCGCGCACCAGCGCATCCAGCACCGTGACCGAGAAATCGGGTGTTCCCATGAAGACGATTCGCATGGCGGTTTCCTTCCGATTCGGATGACCCGGGGATAACGCCGGGGCCTCCGGGCGTCCATGGCTTGCCGTCTTGCGGCGCCCGTGCCAAGCTGATCTGGATTCTTCACAAGGAACGTGCCCATGGCCCAGATCACCCGTCACCACACCACCGCCCGCATGAGCCAGATCGTCACCCATGGCGACACGATCTATCTGGCCGGACAGGTCGGCACCGAAGGCGACCCCGTCGCAGACCAGACCCGCCAGTGCCTGGAAAAGGTCGACAAGCTGTTGGCCGAGGCCGGGTCGGACAAGACCAAAATCCTGCAATGCGTGATCTGGATGGCCGACATGAAGGATTTCGCCGCGATGAACGAAGTCTGGGACGCCTGGGCCCCCGAAGGCCAAGCCCCCGCCCGCGCCTGCGGCGAAGCGAAGCTGGCGACACCTGGCTATCTGGTTGAGTTGATCGTGACGGCGGGGCGGTAGGTAGGAAAGTCAACGACGGATCGCCTTTGACGGGGCGACCGGCTTCCGGCTTTCTCTGACGTATGCTGCGCCGCTCACGAATGGCGGCTCCCGCAAAGCAACCAGAAACCCTCAACAACCGCTTGGGTTTGTAACGAGGTTTTTGGTAGCACGATACTCCGCGTGTAGTGGACGTTCCACAAACGAGTGGTTAGTGGAAGCGATAATGATCTATCAACCCACCAACCACTTAGATCGGCAATCTCGACGTCGTCTTTACACAACTTTTTGGCGTGACGCTTCCATTAGAAGCTTGTCCATCCGACGCAGCTTGCCAGGTGCAAACTTGCCTTCTACGCGCATTAATAGGTCGTGCACGAAATTGTTGATCGCGAGACTTTCACTCGTGTTCGGTACCTTACCCTTGCAAGTTGGTCCTCTAAGCGCTGCGACCGTCTTAACGAGGTGGAGGTCGGGTTTAATGGCAAGACCAAGATCAGTGAGTAGATGCAAGACGGTGATGTCTCCCCAGAACGCTCCGAACTCCGACCGGAGCAGCACTACGTTTTGCGCGGTAGTGTTGGCCGAAAGATCAGAGAAAGGGTAGGCTCGGACCTCAGTACGGCGTCGAAGAGCTATTGCGGCATTTTGGATAGCGTAAAGCCGGTGGCGGGGGATTTGACCGAGCAGTGATTGTTTATCGAACCATTTGCCATGGCAAACGAACGATGCACGCGCTGATCCGTTTCCTACTTTGTCTATCAAGAAGACTTTGCGTGACGTGCCCCATTCTAGCAAGGCGTCATCCATGAAACCAGCGCCTTTAAGTTTGGCGATAGTACCTTCCGCGCCTTTTACAGTCGAGTTTGCGAAAATCGGTTTGTTCCAAATGACTTGCCACAGCTCGATGGCCTGCGCTTCTTCGATATGCAGGACTTCACCTGCAAGCTGATCCGCTTCGACTATGGACCTAGGACTTTTCTTCGCCAGCTCATCAATCAATTGATAGTAGTGGGCTACAAGGGCGTCGCCATTCGCATCTTTATAATTTGAATGTTGCGTAATCATTTTTTAAAGCTCCAAGCTTATTCGATATGAAGTGGTCCTGCTTTTTCAGAGAGGTTTGCAGCTCGGCTGAACTATAGAAGGTTCAATTTTATGCCGCCTACTCAAAATTAGTTTTGGCACGGTGTTTATACCACTGGCAGAAACCACCGCATGTTGAACGGCTTCATCAAGATCGACATTGATGCCCCGAAGCGAACCCACGCTTTTTCCGCTCAGCCGCCCTTCGTACGGTATTGCACCTGCCGCTTTCTCTTACCGCAGCTTCCCCGCCTTCTTCAGCAACCGCTCGCGCTTCAACCGTGACAGCCTGTCGAAATACATCCTGCCGTTCAGGTGGTCGATCTGGTGTTGTACCGAGGTGGCCCAGAGGTCGACGAAATCGCGGTCTTCCACCTCTCCGTTTTCGTTCACGAACCGCACCGTCACGGCGCGGGGGCGTTCGATTGCGGCCGATACGCCGGGCAGGTTGGGCGAGGCTTCTTCGTGCCAGCGGGGTTTGGCTGAGACGTGCAGCACTTCGGGGTTGGCCATGCGGATCGCACGGCCGCGGGTGTCGGAGGCATCGACCACGGCCAGGCGCAGCATGACGCCGATTTGCGGCGCGGCAAGGCCGACTCCGGGCATTGCGTCCATCGCCGCGATCATTTCGTTCCACAGCGCGCGGATCTCGTCGGTGATCGCCGCGACGGGATCGGCGGGGGTGCGCAGGCGGCGGTCGGGCCACATCACGAAAGCGCGCGTCATGCCAAGGTGTCGCGGTATTGCGCCTCATAGCGCGCGCGCATGTCGTCCGGCACCCGCCGAAAGATCAAGATCCCGTTCAGGTGATCCAGCTCGTGTTGCGCACAGCGCGCGGCGGCGCCGGTCAGGTCACGCTCAAGCCGTTTGCCGTCGGGGGTTTGCCACGCAAGGCGGATCGCCACCGGGCGGTCCACCTGCATCGTCACGCCGGGAATTGACAGGCAGCCTTCCTCACCCAGCGCCGTCTCGTGCGAGGCCGACAGGATTTCGGGGTTCACGCAGATGAAGGGATCGGCAGCGCCGTCCTTCCAAGCCACGTCCATCACGAACATCCGCTCGGTCCGGGCCACCTGCGGCGCGGCCAGCCCGCGACCGGGGGCCGCATACATCGTTTCCAGCATGTCATCGGCCAGTTTCGCCAGATCGTCGTCGAACGTTTCGACCGGCGGGCAAACCTCGGACAGCATCGGCGCGGGCCAAGTCAGGATGTCCAACGCCACGGCCTAGGCCCGCGCCCGTTCGCGTTTCAGCTTCACCATCTTGCGGGTGATCATCTGGCGGCGCAGGGGTTTGAGGTAGTCGATGAACAGCTTGCCGTTGATATGGTCGATCTCGTGCTGCACGCAGGTCGCCCAGAGCCCGGTGAAATGTTCGGAATGTTCTGCCATGTCCAGATCGTGCCAGGTCACCTCGACCTCGGCGGGGCGCTCGACCTCGCCGTATTGGTCGGGGATCGACAGGCAGCCCTCGTCATAAGTCGACATTTCGTCCGATGCCCAGGTCACCCGCGGATTCACCATCACCAGCGGGCGGGCGGGGGCGTCTTCGTCCTTGACGCAATCCAGCACGATCAGCCGTTGCAGCACACCGACCTGCGGCGCGGCCAGACCGATGCCCGGCGCGTCATACATGGTCTGCAGCATGTCCGCCGCCAGTGCGCGCAGATCGTCGGTCACCGTATCGACGGGGTCGCAGGGTTTCTTCAGGCGGGGATCCGGGTGGATTATGATGTCGAGAATGGCCATGACGGGCATTTAGGCGATCAAACCGCACTCTGCAATCGCCTTGCGTTCAGGCGTGATCCGGGTAGCGTTCGCGCCGAGCAGGGGAGACGCGAGATGAGCTTTGACGAGATGATCGACCGGCGCGGCAGCAATTGCGCCAAGTGGGACCGGATGGAGGCGCTGTACGGCGTGCCCGAAAGCGACGGGTTGGCGATGTGGGTGGCTGACATGGATTTCCGCCCGCCGCAGGTGGTTCTGGACCGGCTGCGCGAGCTGACGGATCACGGCGTCTTCGGCTATTACGGCGACGAGACGCCCTATCTCGAAGCGATCCGCTGGTGGATGGACACGCGCCACGGCTGGGACGTCGATCCGGCGTCGGTGTTTTCGACCCACGGGCTGGTGAACGGCACCGGCATGTGCGTCGATGCCTTCACGCAACCCGGCGACGGGGTGGTGATGTTCACGCCGATCTATCACGCCTTCTATCGCGTCATAAGATCGGCCGGGCGCCAGGTGGTCGAATGTCCCATGGTGCTGGACAACGGCCGCTATACCCTGGATTTCGACGCCTATGACGCGCAGATGACCGGCACCGAGAAGATGCTCGTGTTCTGTTCGCCGCACAATCCCGGCGGCCGCGTGTGGTCGAAGGCGGAACTGGAAGGCGTCGCGGCATTCTGCAAGCGACACGACCTGATCCTGGTCAGTGACGAGATCCACCACGACATCGTGATGCCCGGTAACACCCACATCCCGATGGCGAAGGTCGACGCCGGAATCGCCGACCGGCTGGTGATGATGACGGCCACGACCAAGACGTTCAACATTGCCGGCTCGCACATCGGCAACGTCATCATCGCCGACCCGAAACTGCGCGCGGCGTTCGCGGCGCGGATGGCGGCACTGGGCCTGTCGCCCAATTCGTTCGGGCTGCACATGGTCGAGGCGGCCTATTCGCCCGACGGCGCCAGATGGGTGGACGAGATGTGCGCCTATGTCGACGGCAACCGGCGGATTTTCGACGCCGCGCTGAATGCGATTCCGGGCGTGCGCTCGATGCCGCTGGAAGGCACCTATCTGTCGTGGGTGGATTTCAACGGCACCGGCATGACGGCGGACGAAATCGACGCCCGTGTGGCCGGCCGCGCCCGGATCGCCGCCAACGCGGGGCCGACCTTCGGTGCCGGGGGCGACGGTTTCCTGCGCTTCAACATCGCAACCCCCCGCGCCCGTGTGCAGGAAGCGGCCGAACGGATGTGCGACGCCTTCGCGGATTTGCAGTAATTTACGGCGCGGCGCCGGGCATATCATATCCGGCGCCGGAAAAAGAGGGATGCCCGCTTGGCGCCCGTCGAAAGCCAAGCGCACGCCCCTGTTTCACCATGGACGGGACGACGCCCGAGCGCAGCACCGCGGAACTGCGCCCTTCAGTCCGGCACCAAGCATCGTCTATCCCCGCCCGTGAGGCTCCATCCAGTCGATCACGGGATTGATCGGGATGATCCGGTGCGGATTTATCGTCGGGTGGCTATAGTGGTAATGTTCGACGATGTGGTCGAAATGCACCGTGTCCGCGATCCCCGGCCATTGATACAATTCGCGCGTATAGGCCCAAAGGTTCGGATAATCCACGATCCGCTTGCGGTTGCACTTGAAGTGCAGGTGATACACCGGATCGAACCGCACGAGGGTTGAAAACAACCGCCAATCGGCCTCGGTGATCCGGTCGCCCATCAGGTATCGATTGTCGGCCAGGATCCCTTCCAGCCAGTCAAGGCTGTCGAACAGCGGATGCACCGCCGCGTCATAGGCTTTCTGACTGGTGGCGAACCCGGCCTTGTACACCCCGTTGTTCACCGTGTCATAGATCCGGTCGTTTATCGGCGCGATCGCCGCGCGCAGGTCTTCGGGCCAGTAATCATCGGTGTTGCCGGTGATGCCGTCGAAGGCCGAGTTGAACATCCGGATGATTTCACTGCTTTCGTTGCTGACGATCGTGCCGGTTTCCTTGTCCCACAGGATCGGCACGGTCACGCGACCGGTCATGTCGGGCGTGTCTTTCAGATAGATGTCGCGCGCATAAGGCAATCCGAACAGCTTGTCGCCGGTCGCGCCCGGGAAATCGGTGTCAAAGGTCCAGCCCTCGCCCAGCATGTGGGGATGCACCGCCGAAATGTCGATCAGGTCGGTCAACCCCTTCAGCGCGCGAAAGAACAGCGCGCGATTGGCCCAGGGGCAGGCATAGCAGACATACAGGTGGTATCGCCCCGCCTCGGCCTTGTATCCGCCCTTGCCGGTCGGTCCGGCACTGCCGTCAGCGGTGATCCAGTTGCGAAAGCTGGCCTCCTGGCGCTGAAACGCGCCGCCGCTCTTGTCCGTGTCGTACCATTTGTCCTGCCATTCACCGTCGACAAGCAATCCCATGACGCATCCTTTCTGTCTGTTACCCTACCAACCTAAACCCGCACCGTCCCGGTTCCATCCCGCACAGGGCACGGCGACCCCAGCAGAAATGCACAGAGGGCGTTGACCGGGTTCGCCCATTGCACCAGGCCCGCCCCCCTTCTATACCCGATCCCGACGACGCCCCGCGGGGCCGGAAAGAGGGCCAGACCGGGCCGACCCATGCAGGGGGCCGGGGATGGCATCGTCAGGGACCGCGCGCCGGTCCGGGCACCTTGCCGGCCACGCCATGCCATTTTGAAAGGACGCCCATGAAACCGCTCAACGCCCTCGCCACTTTCTGCATTGTCGCGATGCCGGGACGCGCCATGGCCCATCCCGGTCATCTGGCGGATGCTGCCGGTCATGATCACTGGATCGCGGCCGCCGCTCTGGGCCTGGCCATCCTGCTGGGCGTGGGCGCCCTGGTCCGCGATCGACGTCACGCGAAAGCCGAACGCCCGGTGCGCGGCAAAGCGGGAAAGAGAACGACATGAAAACCGGCGTGATGATCTGCGGCCACGGCTCGCGCAGCGAATCCGCGGTGCGCGAATTCGCCGTGCTGGCCGAACGCCTGCCCGCCTACCTGCCCGACGACTGGCTGGTCGACTACGGCTATCTCGAATTCGCCAACCCGGTGATCCGCGACGGGCTGGATCGGCTGCGCGAGGCGGGATGTGACCGGATCCTGGCCGTGCCCGGCATGCTGTTCGCCGCGATGCACGCCAAGAACGACATCCCCACCGTGCTGAACACCTACGGCGCGAAACACGGCATCGACGTGCTTTACGGCCGCGAATTGGGGGTGGACCCCAAGATGATCACCGCCGCCGGGGCGCGGATCACCGAGGCGATGGCGCAGGCCGACGCCGAACACGGCCCGGTCAGCGCCCATGACACCTGCCTTGTCGTGATCGGGCGCGGCGCATCGGACCCGGACGCCAACGGCAATGTCGCCAAGATCGCGCGGATGCTGCACGAGGGGCTGGGCTTCGGCTGGGTCGAGGTCGGGTTCTCCGGCGTCACCTTCCCGCTGGTCGAACCCTGCCTGACCCATGCGGTGAAACTCGGATACAAACGCATCGTCGTGTTCCCGTATTTCCTGTTCTCGGGCATCCTGATCGACCGGATCTACGGCTTCACCGATCGCGTGGCCGCCGCCAATCCCGACATCCAGATCGTCAAGGCCGGCTATCTGAACGACCACCCGTCGGTCCTGGAAACCTTCGCCGAACGGGTGATGGAACAGACCGGAACAACGCCCCCGCCCAACTGCGGCACCTGCGCCTATCGCGCCCAGATCCTGGCGACCGAGGGCGGACCCGCCGTCACCATCCCCGCCGAAGCGCGGCGCACTCACCCCGCCTTCGCCGACATTCCGCCGCCCACCTGCGTTCTGTGTAAGTACCGCACCCAGGTCCTGGGTTTCGAATCCGAGGTCGGCGCGGTGCAGGAAAGCCACCACCACCACGTCGAAGGCCAGGGCGCCTCCGCCCCCGGCTCGAACGTCGCCGACTGCGCGCTCTGCGATACCTTCTGCACCGGGTTGTGCCGGCTGACGGCACAGGATGAACACGATCATCACCATGCACACGCCCACCATCACGGTCATGACCACGACCATCACCACCACCACGCGCCCTACCCCCACGCCAAACACCCCCACGGCCCCGAAAGCGTCCGCAAGGCAGGCACCTGACCCCGGGCTTCTTACTGACCGAAATACTCCCGCCGGAGGCATCCGCGGCCACCGCGACCACCAACAGGAAAGATACCATGCGCCCCTACGAGAAAGATCCCGGCGCAATCTATGCCGCCAGTTTCGCCACCGTGCGGGCCGAGGCGCGGCTGGAGCGGTTCACCCCGGCCATGCAGGACGTCGCGGTGCGCCTGATCCATGCCTGCGGCATGGTCGAGATCGCCGACCGGCTGGCGCTGTCCGCAGGCGCAATCGAAACCGGGCGGGCGGCGCTGGCGGGTGGCGCGCCGATCCTGTGCGACTGTGAAATGGTCGCAGCCGGGATCATCCGCCGCCACCTTCCCGCGGGCAACGACGTGATCTGCACGTTGAACGATCCCGCCGTGCCGGACCGTGCCCGGGCCATCGGCAATACCCGTTCGGCCGCCGCCGTCGAATTGTGGCGCGACCGGATGGACGGGGCTGTGATCGCCATCGGCAACGCGCCGACCGCACTGTTCCATCTGCTCGAACTCCTGGACGCCGGGGCGCCGAAACCCGCCCTGATCCTGGGCTTTCCCGTGGGTTTCGTCGGCGCCGCCGAAAGCAAGGCGGAACTGGCCGCGAACCCGCGGGGCTGCGCGTTCCTGACCCTGCGCGGGCGGCGCGGCGGATCGGCCATGGCCAGCGCCGCGGTCAACGCCATCGCCGCGGGCCTGAGCACCGAGGGACCGGACGCATGAGCGCCGTGACGCCCGCAGCACCGATCCGCCATCACCCTTCCCCGACCACGGAGCGCGCCCATGGCTGATCCCTGGCTGCATATCGTCGGCATCGGCGAGGACGGCGTCACGGGCCTTTCGCCCGCGACCCGCGCAATCCTCGAGGCCGCCGAAGTCATCGTCGGCGGTGATCGGCATCACATGCTGGCCGCCGCGTCCGAAGCCGAGCGGATCGCCTGGCCCTCGCCCTTCGATGCGCTGATCGATCTGCTGAAGGGCATGAAGGGGCGGCGCGTCGTCGTTCTGGCCACCGGCGATCCCCTGTGGTTTTCCGTCGGCGCGCGCATCGGGCGCGCCATTCCCGCCTCCGAGATCGTCTATCACCCGCAGCTGTCGGCGTTCCAGCTGGCGGCGGCGCGCATGGGCTGGTCCATGGCCGATGTCGAGACACTGACCGTGCATGGCCGCCCGGTCGAACAGATGATCGCCTTCATCCAGCCCGACCAGCGGTTGCTGGTCCTGACCACTGGCGCCGAAACGCCGGCGCGGATCGCCGCCTTTCTGGCCGAGCGCGGTTTCGGACAGAGCCGGATGAGCGTTCTGGCCGCCATGGGTGGCGCGAACGAGGCACGTTTCGACGGGATCGCGAAAACCTGGGATCACGTGGTGCCGGCGTTCAACACGCTTGCGGTCGAATGCATCGCGGCGCCCGACGCGGCGCTGCTGCCACGAGTGCCGGGGCTGGACGACGACATGTTCCGCCACGACGGCACGATGACCAAGCGCGAAATCCGCGCGATCACGGTGGCCAAGCTGATGCCGATGCGCGGCGCGCTGCTCTGGGATATCGGTTGTGGTTGCGGGTCGGTTGCGATCGAATGGATGCGCGCCGCCCGCTATGCCCGGGCGATCGGCATCGAACCGCGGGCTGACCGGCGTGCCATGGCCGCCGCCAATGCGCTGGCGCTCGGGGTACCGCGCCTGGCCCTGGTCGACGGCACCGCCCCCGAATCGCTTGGCGATCTGGCCGCGCCGGACGCCATCTTCATCGGTGGCGGGCTGTCGGATGCCGTATTTGACACCGCATGGTCCGGGTTGAAGCCCCTTGGCCGCCTGGTGGCCAATGCGGTCACGCTGGAAAGCGAAGCCGCCCTGGTCGCCTTGCAACAGGTCCACGGCGGCGACCTGGTCCGCCTGTCCAGCGCACGGGCCCGGCCGGTCGGCCGCTTCCGGGGCTGGCAGCCTGCGATGCCGGTGACACAATGGAGCCTGATCAAAAGATGACATGTTCACCGGCCCGACAGGCCTGGACCCGACGCGCGCGCGGCGGGCGTTCGGGATTTGAGTATTTCCGGCAAGAAAAAACCGGGGCGGGTGTCAGTTGACCGGCACGCTTTTTGGCATCGGCGTCGGACCGGGGGATCGCGACCTGATCACGCTGAAGGCGGCGCGGCTGATTGCCGTCTGCCCGGTGGTGGCCTATCCGGCGCTGGCCGGCATCCCGAGCTTCGCGCGCGCCATCGCGGCGGACCTGATCGAGCCGGGATGTGACGAAATCGTGTTCGAGATCCCGATGACGGTGGCCCGCGGACCGGCCCAGGCCGCCTATGATGCGGCGGCGGCGCGGATTGCCCGGGTTCTGGACAGCGGCCGGGATGTTGCCTGTCTTTGCGAGGGTGATCCGTTCTTTTACGGCTCGTTCATGTATCTGCACGCGCGGCTTGCGCCCCGGTTCACGGTCGAGATCGTCCCGGGCGTCAGTTCGGTTTCGGCCTGCGCCGCAGCCGCGGCGCGGCCCTTGGCGGCGCGCAACGAAGCCGTGACCGTGCTGCCCGGCCCGCTTGGCGATGAGGTGCTGACCCGGCGCATCCGCGCGGCGGACAGTGTGGCGATCATGAAGGTGGGCCGCCACCTGCCCCGGATCCGGCGTGTGATCGAGGGTCTCGGGTTGACCGACCGCGCGATCTTTGTCGCCCGTGCCACCCTGCCCGACCAGATGGTGTGCCCCTTGGCCGACGCACCCGAACCCGCGCCTTATTTTTCCATGATCCTGCTGACCAAGGGGGCCGATCCATGGCTGTAACACCTGTCGTTCTGTGTCTGTCCCGATCGGGCCTGCCCGTCGCCCGCCGCATCGCCGATGGCCTTGGGTGCGCGCTGCACGGGCGGCAGGACCGGGTCGATGGCGTTGACGTTGTCTTTGCCGATGCGCTGATCCATGCCCGCGATTTGTTTGCAGCAGGCATTCCGATCGTCGGCGTTTGCGCCAGCGGCATCCTGATCCGGGCGGTTGCGCCGCTGTTGTCGGACAAGCGGAGCGAGCCGCCCGTCGTCTCGGTCTCGGACGATGGCGGCGTTGTCGTGCCCTTGCTGGGGGGGCACCGGGGGGGCAACCGCCTGGCGTCCCGGATCGCCGCCCATCTGGGCGCCGTCGCTGCGGTGACCACCGCCGGCGATGTCGCATTGGGCGTGGCGCTGGATGCGCCACCCGGCGGCTGGAGTCTGGGCACACCCGACCTGGCCAAGGACGTGATGGTGCGTCTTCTGGCCGGCGCCAGGGTCCGGCTGACCGGCGACGCGTGCGACGATGCGACATGGCTGGCCGCGTTGCCGATGGCCGCTACCGGCGACACCGACGTGGTGACGATCTGTGCCTCTGTCGCACCGCCCGCCCCCGGTGTTCTGACGTTCCATCCGCGCCGGTTCGCGCTGGGGGTCGGGTGTTCGCGCGATTGCCCGCCGGACGAATTGTCCGATCTCGTGCGCCGTGTTCTTGAAGATGCGGGGGTTGCCCCCGGCGCCCTGATCGCGGTGCATACCCTGGACCTGAAGGCCGATGAGCCGGCAGTGGTGCGGCTGGCGCACGATCTGGACCTGCCGTTGCGCCTGTTCGATGCGGCGCAGCTTGAGGCGATGACCGCCCGGTTGAGCGCACCCAGCGATGTCGTCTTTGCCGAGGTCGGCTGCCACGGCGTCAGCGAGGCGGCGGCCCTGGCGGGGGGCGGCGCACAATCGCGACTGGCGATCACCAAGCGCAAGACGGCCCATGCCACCGCCGCCCTGGCCGAGGCGCCCGATTCCATCCTTGCGCCTGCGGGTCGCAGGCGGGGGCGTCTGTCGGTTGTCGGGATCGGCCCCGGACAGGCCGCGTGGCGCACGCCCGAGGTGTCGCGCCTGATCGCCGAGGCCGACGAATTGGTCGGCTACGGGTTGTACATCGACCTGCTGGGGCCGCTGGCTGCCGGCAAGGTCCGCACCGATTTTCCGTTGGGCGGCGAGGAAGCGCGGTGTCGTCATGCGCTGGAGCGGGCGGGCGCGGGTGTCAACGTGGCTCTGGTGTGTTCAGGCGATGCCGGGATCTATGCAATGGGCGCGCTGGTATTCGAATTGCTGGACCGGGCACCCGACGAAATGGGCGTCAGCGACGCCGCGCGCCGGGCCGAGGTCATCTGTGCCCCTGGGGTATCGGCCCTGCAGGCGGCCGCGGCACGGGCGGGCGCACCGCTGGGCCACGATTTCTGCGCCATTTCGCTGTCGGATCTTCTGACACCGCGCGCCGATATCCTGCGTCGGATCGAGGCGGCGGGCACGGGCGATTTCGTGATCGCCTTCTACAATCCGGTATCGATGAAGCGGCGCATCCTGTTGGAAGAGGCCCGCAAGATATTGTTGCGGCACCGCCCCGCCGACACGCCCGTCCTGTTGGCGACCAACCTTGGGCGCGCGGGTGAACGCCTGGTCTATCGCACGCTCGCGACGCTGGAGGTGGATGAAGTGGACATGTTGACCGTGGTCCTGATCGGATCGTCGCAATCGCGGCTGGCCCGACTTGGCGAAGGGCCGCGGCTCTATACCCCTCGCGGCTATGCGCGGCGCATCGACGGCGACCTTTCGGCGGGGGGCGATTCTGTCACTTCGGGTTGACGAACCCACCCGGGCCGGCAAAGCGCACAAAAATAAAGCCCCGGGAATCCGTGTGTTACGTCGATCTGCGACAGGGCTTGCCATGGTTTACAGGTCTTTAACCATTTTCACGGCACTCTGATCCTGCAAGCAGACGAAGACAGGTTGGCCGGTGGATATTATCCCTTCCCTCACCCCCCTCACCCCACCCCACTCCGAGGAAGAACGGCTGGTTTGGCTTCGTCTCTTGCGCTCTCGTCGGGTTGGCGTGGCCACCTTCTTTCGCCTGATGGGCGAATATGGCGAAGCCGCCACTGCGCTGGACGCGCTGCCCCGGATCGCCGCCGATGCGGGCGTCAACGATTACACGGTCTGCCCCGAAGGTGTGGCCATGGCCGAACTGCGCGCCGGGCGGTTTGCCGGGGCGCGCCTGATCTGTTTCGGCGATGACGATTATCCCGCGGCCCTGATGGATCTCACGGACCCGCCACCGCTTTTGTGGGCGATGGGCAACCTTGACCTTCTCAAGACTCCGACCGTGGCCCTGGTGGGCGCGCGCAATGCGTCATCGCTCGGCACCCGCATGGCGCGTCGCCTGGCCGGCGACCTCGGCGCGGCGGGCCATGTCGTGGCGTCAGGCCTGGCGCGCGGCATCGACACCGCAGCGCACATGGCTTCGCTGGAAACCGGGACGGTGGCCGTTCTGGCCGGCGGCGTCGATGTCGTCTATCCGGCGGAAAACGCCGTTCTGGCACACGAGATCGCGGACACCGGCCTGCGCCTGTCCGAACAGCCCATGGGCCTGACCCCCACGGCGCGGCATTTTCCGCGCCGCAACCGGATCATTTCGGGCCTGTCGCGGGCTGTCGTGGTGGTGGAAGCCGCGGCAAAGTCGGGCAGCCTGATCACCGCGCGGGACGCGCTGGACCAGGGGCGCGAGGTGATGGCCGTGCCCGGGCATCCGTTTGATGGCCGCGCCGCGGGGTGCAACATGCTGATCCGCGATGGCGCGACCCTGGTGCGCAGCGGCGCTGATGTTCTGGCGGCCCTGCCCGACATCACGCCGCAGGTGACCGACGATACCGTCGTGAACCTGCCGCCGCCCGCCGCCCGAAAGCCCCGCACGCTGCGCGAAACGAACCACCTGCACCAGATGATCCTCGACCGGCTGGGCCCCAGCCCGGTGACCGAAGACCAGTTGATCCGCGATCTGCAACGCCCGGCCGGCGAAATCACCTCGCAACTGGTAACGCTCGAACTCGATGGTCAGGTCAACCGTCAGCCCGGCGGGTTGCTGAGCCGCCGCTGACCCTTCGCGCGCTGCGCATCGACATAACCGTTCCCCAACCTCCGAGCCGGGCAGGCACGACGATACCACCGACGCCCTGGTGGAACTGCCGGTGAAAACAGTCATTTCGCAACCGTCGCCATGACCGGGCCGCGCCGCACGCGATTGACATCACCGCACCAGACACCACATCTAGCGCCGTTGCCTGTCGGAACCCGAGTCGGAAGGAAGTCCATGCCCGTCGTTGTCGTCGAATCCCCTGCAAAGGCGAAGACCATCAACAAGTATCTCGGGCCCGGCTATACGGTTCTGGCGTCCTATGGGCACGTCCGCGACCTGCCGCCCAAGGACGGATCGGTCGATACCGAACAGGACTTCGAAATGAAGTGGGAGGTCGCCAGCGACAGCAAGAAGCACGTCAAGGCGATCGCCGATGCCCTGGCCGAGGACAACAACCTGATCCTCGCCACCGACCCCGACCGCGAAGGCGAGGCAATCAGCTGGCATCTTGAAGAAACCCTGCGCAAGCGAAAGTCGATCAAGAAGGACACGCCGGTCAGCCGCGTCGTGTTCAACGCCATCACCAAGACCGCCGTCACCGAGGCGATGAAGAATCCCCGTCAGGTCGACGCACCGCTGGTCCATGCCTACCTTGCCCGGCGCGCGCTGGATTATCTTGTCGGGTTCAACCTGTCGCCGGTGTTGTGGCGCAAGCTGCCCGGGGCGAAGTCGGCCGGACGGGTGCAATCCGTGACGCTGCGCCTGATTGTCGAGCGCGAGATGGAGATCGAGGCGTTCCGCCCGCGCGAATACTGGTCGGTCAAGGCGCTTCTGGAAACGCCGCGCGGCCAGACGTTCGAGGCACGGCTGACCGTTCTGGCCGGTGACAAGCTGGACCGGTTCAGCATCGAAAACCGCACCGCCGCCGAAATGGCCGTGCAGGCGATCGAATCGCGCGATCTGAAGGTCGCGTCCGTCGAGGCGAAGCCGACCTCGCGCAACCCCTCGGCGCCGTTCATGACATCGACCCTGCAGCAGGAGGCCAGCCGCAAGTTCGGCATGGGCGCCCGCCAGACCATGAGCACGGCGCAGCGGCTGTATGAGGCGGGGCATATCACCTATATGCGGACCGACGGTATCGACATGGCCCCCGAAGCCGTCAGCGCAGCGCGCGACGCGATCAAGGATCGCTATGGCGCCGACTACGTCCCGAAATCTCCGCGTATCTACAAGAACAAGGCCAAGAACGCCCAGGAGGCGCACGAATGCATCCGCCCGACCGAGATGTCGCGCGATGCCGAAAGCCTTCGGATCACCGACAACGACCAGCGCAAGCTGTACGACCTGATCTGGAAGCGGACGCTGGCCAGCCAGATGGAGGCGGCCCGTCTGGAACGCACCACGGTCGACATCGCCAGCGATGACGGCCAGATCGTGCTGCGCGCCACGGGTCAGGTGATGCTGTTCGACGGTTTCATCCGCGTCTACGAGGAAGGCCGCGACGACACCGTCGTGGACGACGACGACAAGCGCCTGCCGCAGATCGCACAGGGTGAAGCGATGAAGAAGCAGGGCGTCACGCCCGAGCAGCATTTCACGCAACCCCCGCCGCGCTATACCGAGGCGACGCTGGTCAAGCGGATGGAGGAATTGGGCATCGGCCGCCCCTCGACCTATGCCTCGATCGTGACGACGATCCAGGACCGCGAATATGTCCGCAAGGACGGCAACCGCCTGTTCCCCGAGGACAAGGGGCGGCTGGTGACGGCCTTCCTGTCGAATTATTTCCACCGCTATGTGGAATACGACTTCACCGCCGCGCTCGAGGCGCAACTTGACGACGTGTCGGCGGGCGAGCGTGACTACAAGGAAGTGCTGGGCCAGTTCTGGCGCGACTTCTCGGCCGCCATCGCCGAAACGGCGGATCTGCGGATCGGCGAGGTGCTGGAAAAGATCAACGAGGTTCTGGCCCCCCACCTGTTTCCGGACAAGGGCGATGGCAGCGATCCGCGCCTGTGCCCGCATTGCGGCAAGGGCACGCTGTCGATGCGCACCGCACGGTCGGGCGGCGCCTTTATCGGCTGTTCGAACTATCCCGAATGCCGCTATACCCGCCCCTTCGGTCCGCCATCGGACGAAGAACAGCTCGAAGGAGGGATTCCCCCCGAGGGCAAGCTGCTGGGCGAGGATGCAGGCGATAGGATCTGGGCGTTCAAGGGGCGGTTCGGCCCCTATGTCCAGCGCGGCGATGTGACCGAGGACAACAAGAAGCCGCCGCGCCAGTCGATCCCGCGCGAATGGCCGCCCGAAGAATGTGACCTGGAACAGGCGCTGAAGCTGTTGGCACTGCCGCGTCTGGTGGGCACCCACCCCGAAGACGGCGTCAACGTCTGGGCGACCATCGGGCGTTATGGTCCGTATCTGAAGCACAACGAAGACACCGGCCGGGGCGGCGCGACGGCCCCCCTGCCCGAGTTGGACGACGTGTTCACCATCGGCATGAACCGCGCGGTCGAATTGCTGGCGCAGAAAAAGGCCAGCCGGGGCGGCCGCGGCGCCGCGACCCCGCCGCTGCGCGAGATGGGCGAACATCCCAGCGAAGGCGGTGCCGTGCACATCATGGAAGGGCGTTACGGCCCCTACGTGAAATGGGAAAAGGTCAACGCGACCTTGCCGAAGGATACAGATCCGGCCGCGGTGACGATGGAGCAGGCGGTCGAACTGATCGCCGAAAAAGCCGCCAAGAAGGGCACGCGCAAGAAGGCGGCGCCGAAAAAGGCGGCTGCCAAGAAACCCGCCGCGGCGAAGAAGGCGACGACAAAGACGGCAACCAAGAAGGCACCGGCGAAGAAACCCGCCGCGAAAAAGACCGCCAAGCCCAAGCCGGCCGCCAAGGGTGACGCCAGCAATGACGACAACGGTGATGTCGTCGAGCGATTACGGGGCGCACGTTGACTTCACGGCGGCAGACCGCCAAAATCCGATCCGAATAATCTGCGGAGAAAACGGGATGAAAAAGGTCTATGGTTCGGCGGCGGAAGCCCTTGAGGGCACGCTGTTTGACGGAATGTTCATTGCCGCCGGCGGGTTCGGGCTGTGCGGCATTCCCGAATTGCTGCTGAACGCGATCCGGGACGCCGGCACCAAAGATCTGACTTTTGCGTCAAACAACGCCGGGGTCGACGATTTCGGCATCGGCATCCTGTTGCAGACCCGGCAGGTGAAGAAGATGATCTCGTCCTACGTCGGCGAGAACAAGGAATTCATGCGCCAGTACCTGGGCGATGAGCTTGAGCTGGAGTTCAACCCCCAGGGGACGCTGGCCGAACGGATGCGCGCGGGCGGTTGCGGCATTCCCGGCTTTTATACCAAGACCGGCGTCGGCACGGTGATCGCCGAAGGCAAGGAGCACAAGGATTTCCCCACCGGCCCCGATGGCCAGCCGGAAACCTATATCCTGGAACGCGGAATCGTGGCCGATCTGGCCATCGTCAAGGCCTGGAAGGCGGATGACACCGGCAATCTGGTGTTCCGCAAGACGGCGCGCAACTTCAACCCGCCGGCCGCGATGTGTGGCAAGATCTGTATCGCAGAGGTCGAAGAAATCGTGCCGCGCGGATCGCTGGATCCCGACGCGATCCACCTGCCCGGCATCTATGTGCATCGCATCGTTCAGGGCGAACACGAAAAGCGGATCGAGCAGCGCACGACGCGGGCGGCCTGACACCGGAGGGGATGAGCGGTGGACAAACCGGTTACTGGCGATATCCATGGTCTGAGCGCCGGCGAAGCATTCCAGACGTTCTCGCGGTCGAACGTGGCGATGGTGCTGACCAATCCCAAGCTGGACGATAATCCCATCGTCTATGTCAACGACGCCTTTGTCAGGCTGACCGGCTATTCCCGCGAGATGGCGATCGGGCGCAACTGCCGGTTTCTCCAGGGCGAGGGCACCGATCCCGACGATATCGCGAAGGTGCGGCGCATCGTCAGCGAACACCGCGAAGGCGCGGTCGACGTCTTGAACTATCGTGCTGACGGCGCCACGTTCATCAATCACCTGTTCATCACGCCGATCGTCAACGCCCGCGACAAGGTGGAGTATTTCCTGGGCATACAGATCAACGCCGGCGATCAGACCTCGGTCCACCTGCCGCCGGGCGCGGACAAGATCATGCGCGAGATCCAGCATCGCGTGAAGAACCACCTGTCGATGATCGTCGGCATGATCCGCCTTCAGGCCCGCGAAAGCACCGCCGCCGACGAATACCGCGACCTGTCGCGCCGGGTCGAAAGCCTGCAATTGCTTTACGAGGAACTGACCCAGATCGGGACGGGCGACGATGCGCAGGAGATCCAGTTGGGATCCTACCTGTCGCGCGTGGCCAATGCCATCGGCCACATCGACGGGCGGGCCGGGGTCCGCATGAACATCATCGCCGACGCCATCACCATGCCTGTCGATTCGGCGACACGCGTGGGTCTGATCCTGTCCGAAGTGCTGACCAACGCGATGCAGCATGCGTTTGAAGGGCGCGACAAGGGGCTGGTCGAGGTGCGGCTGTCGGCCCTCAGCGATGGCGGCGCCCGGGTCAGCGTCAGCGACGATGGCGTCGGCATCCCGCACGGCGTGAAATGGCCCGAAACCAATTCGCTGGGCGGGCGCATCGTTCTGGGCCTGGTGGACGGGCTGAACGCGACGTTCGATGTCACGAAGGGCGCGTCGGGCACCGTCGTGACGCTGGACGTCCCCGCACCGTCCGACGCCTGATACCAAGCTCGCGCCTTGCCCCCGTCTGTCGACAGGGGCTAGACTGAAATCATTCAAGGATAAGGATCGCCCATGCCCTGGGACCGCAACCAGATGGCCGCACGCGCGGCACAGGAACTCGAAGACGGGATGTATGTGAACCTCGGCATCGGTATTCCGACGCTGGTGTCGAACTATATCCCCGAGGGCGTCGAAGTGACGCTGCAATCGGAAAACGGGATGCTGGGCATGGGTCCCTTCCCCACCGAGGATGAGGTCGACGCCGATCTGATCAACGCCGGCAAGCAGACGATCACCGAGATCCCCAAGACCGCCTATTTCGACAGCGCGACATCGTTCGGGATGATCCGCGGCGGCAAGATCGCCATGGCGATCCTGGGCGCCATGGAAGTGTCCGAGGGCGGCGATCTGGCGAACTGGATGATCCCCGGCAAGCTGGTCAAGGGAATGGGCGGCGCGATGGACCTGGTGGCCGGGGTCGGCCGCGTGGTCGTGGTGATGGACCATGTCAACAAGCATGGTGAATCGAAGGTGCTGAAGGCCTGCACGCTGCCGCTGACCGGAACCGGTGTCGTCGACCGGATCATCACGAACCTTGGCGTGCTGGATGTGGTCGAGGGTGGTTTGCGCATTGTCGAGACCGCCGAGGGCGTGACCGAGGACGAGATTCGCGCCGCCACCGAAGCCACGCTTGTCTGACCTCGCCATCCGGCACGAGGCCAGCGGCACACGGCATCGGCTGGTCGTGAACCGTCACGGGGCCGAAGCCGAACTGACCTATACCGTGGTGGCACCCGGGCGCGTCATCGCGGATCATACGGGTGTGCCGGACGCCTTTCGTGGCGAAGGCGTCGGTCCGGCATTGGTCGCGCGGTTGGTGGCGGACGCCCGCAAGGACGGTTTCGTGATCGTGCCGCGCTGCCGTTTCATCGAGGCCCAGCGCCGCCGCCATCCTGAATGGTCGAACGTCTTCTCAACCTGAGGACGTTTGACCTTATCGGCTTGGCCGCGTTCACTGCCCACGCCACGGATGCGTGCCCCGCACCACCGCCGTTTTGGGCCGTCCTTTGCACCCCGCGTCGGGTCTGTCTGTCAGGTTTTCGATCGGCTACAACCTGGCTGACGCTACAGGCTTGCCAAGGCTGTTCCGATTACGGAAACAGTTTCATAGTATTGCCCCATTCCTCGACTAATCACGGGCCGATGACAGTTGCTTCCTCTCTCCTCGCACGCCGTTGGCCGCGCTTGTTGCGGCGGGATCGGCTTGTCTGGCTGGCCCTTCTGGCACTGATGGCGCTGGGATTTGGCGGGCTGGTGATGACGACCGGTTGGGAAGATGTCCTGCGACAGATCGGCCAGATCACGCCCGGCCAGATCGCCGCCCTCTTGGTGTTGAGCCTTGCAAACTACGGCTTGCGCGGCCTGCGCTGGCACCTGTTCGCGCGGCGCCTGGGCTTGAACACCGGCCTTTCCCAGAACATGCGCCACTTCATCGGCGGGTTTGCCATGTCGGTCACACCGGGACGGGTGGGCGAACTGGTGCGGATGCGCTGGATCCGGCGCGAAACCGGCTGGAGTTTCGAGCGCACGGCGCCCCTGGTCCTGATCGACCGCGCCAGCGATCTTGCCGCGATGGCGGTGCTGTTGGCGATTGCGCTGTCGCTGTCCGCGACCGGAATCGCGGGCGGTTTGCCGGTGACGCTGCTGGCACTGATCGCCGCCTTTGTCGTCACGCGCCCGGCGCTTCTGTCGGCCCTGGCCGGCGTCGGGTATCGCACCACCGGCCGCTGGGCGCGCGCGTTCGTGCGGGTGCGGCGGGCGGCACGGGCGCTGGCGCGGTTTTCGCACCCCACCGTCATCAGCGCCGCCATGGTGCTGGGCGTGTTCGGCTGGCTGGCCGAGGTCGTCGCCTTCTGGCTGCTGCTTGACTGGATGGGTGCGCCGGTCGGGTTTGCCATGGCCATGGCGATCTTCATCTTCTCGACCCTCGCCGGGGGGCTGACCGGTGCGCCGGGCGGCGTCGGCGGCGCCGAGGCGGCGATGGTCGCGCTGCTCGCGCTCCAGGGCGTGCCGCTGAGCGTTGCCATCCCGGTGACCGCCATCATCCGGCTGACCACCCTGTGGTTCGCCATTGCCTTGGGCCTTGGCGCATTTGCCGACGCCGAACGGAAATCCAGAAAGGGCGCCCATGCGCTGGAAAACGACTGAATACGCCGGATGGGGCCGTGCCCTGCGGGCCACCGGCAACCTGGCCCGCCCCGAGCGCCTGTCGTCGCTGACGGCGCTGATGCGCGAGGAACCGGCGCCGGCCATCGGCAACCGCCGCTCGTATGGCGATGCCTGCCTGAACACCGGCGGCAAGGCGGTCGCGACCGTGCGCCTTGACCGGATCCTGTCGTTCGATCCCGACACCGGCGTCGCCGAGGTCGAGGCGGGCGCGACGCTGGGCGATCTGGCGACGATCTTTGCGCCCATGGGATGGCTGCCCGCCGTGATGCCCGGCACAGGCTTTGCCACGGTCGGGGGCGCCATTGCCCACGATGTGCACGGCAAGAACCACCATGGCGCCGGATCCTTCGGCCAGCATGTCCAGGCAATCACGCTGATTCTGCCCGGTGGCGAGACGCGGCACATCACCCCCGACGACCCGCTGTTCGCCGCCACCGTCGGCGGATTGGGTCAGACCGGCGTGATCGCATCCGCCGCGCTGCGCCTGCTGAAATGCAAGGGCGACGTGATGATCGTGACCGAACGCCGGATCGGGGGATGGGACGAATTCCTCGACCGGCTGGACCGGTCCGACGCGACCTATACCGTCGGCTGGATCGACGCGACGGCCAAGGGCGGTGACCTGGGCCGCGGTATCCTCGAGGAGGGCGAAACCGGTTCGGGCCTGATCACGCGGCGCGGCAAGGCGCGGGCGGTGCCGTTCGACGCCCCCGGCTTCGCGCTGGCCCCTGCCGTGGTCAAGGTGTTCAACACCGCCTATTACAAGCGCGTGCCGGAACGCGGCCGCACCGTGGTCAAGCCGATCGAGGATTTCTTCTTTCCGCTGGACAAGATCCGCGACTGGAACCGTCTCTATGGCCGCGAGGGCTTTCACCAGTTCCAATGCGTCGTGCCCATCGAAAACGCTCCCGCGTTGCGCGCGATGCTTGAACGGATCGCGCAATCGGGTTTGGCGTCGCCCCTGGCCGTGCTGAAACGCATGGGGCCGGGGCGCGCGGGAATGATGTCGTTCCCGATGGAGGGATATACGCTGGCCGTGGATTTCGCCAATCGCGCCCGCGCAACCCGCCTGATCGGCGAGCTTGAGGCCGACGCGCTGGCGGCGGACGGGCGGATCTATCTGGCCAAGGACGCGCTGTCCAAGGGCGCGACGATCCGCGCCATGTATCCCGAACGCGCCGCCTGGGCGGAAGCGGTGAACGCCGTCGATCCCGACGGCGCCATGACCACCGATCTGGTGCGCCGCCTTGATTTGAGGAGCCTGTGATGCCCGAAACCTGGATCCTGCTGGGCGCGTCCTCGTCCATGGCGCGCGCCATGGCCCGCGCGCTGGCCGAACGGGGCGACGCCATCGTCCTGGCCGGGCGTGACATCGCTGATATGGAGGCAACGGCCGCCCATGCCCGACTGACCGGTGCCCCGTCAGCTGTTGTGGCACGCTTCGACGCCCGCGACCCCGGCACCTTCCAGGGCGTTCTGGACGCCGCGGGCGACGGCGTGGTGAACGCGGCGGTCTTCGTCGGCTCGATGCCGGATCAATCGGCCATCGACGCCGATCCGTCGCTGATCGACGGCACCGTCACCGACAGCTTCACCGGCCCTGCCCGGTTCCTGCAAATGCTGGCACCGGTGATCGAGGCGAACGGCGCGGGCTGCGTGATCGGCGTGGGGTCGGTTGCCGGCGACCGCGGGCGCATCGGCAACTATGTCTATGGTGCGGCCAAGGCAGGCTTCCACACCTACCTGTCCGGACTGCGCAACCGCCTGACCCGCTCGGGCGGGCACGTCGTCACGGTGAAACCCGGTTTCGTGGACAGTGCGATGACCTGGGGGATCGAGGGCATGTTCCTGGTCGCGCCGCCCGAAGCGGTCGCGCGCGATCTTCTGAAGGCGGCGGAAAAGCGCCGCGACGTGATCTATACGCCGTTTTTCTGGCGCTATATCATGGCGATCATCCGGTCGATCCCCGAGCGGATGTTCAAGAAAATGTCGGTCTGATCCGGTTGCGACCGGCGGATTCGAGTATTTTTGTCGGTAAGAAGCAGGGTTCCGGGATCAACCGAACCATTCGGACCAAAGGCCCGCGGCCCAGAACATCAGCGACAGCGTGATCAGCAGCAGACCGACGCCAAGCCGGTCGCGCAGGGCGAAGACGATGGGGTCATAGTCCTGCCTGCCCGAATATCCGAGCGCGATCATGCGGATCAGCCAGGCCGCCAAAGGAACGAGGGCGAGCAGCAGGATCCACGTGGTCGGATAAAGGGTGCGCCCCTGATCGCTGAGTGCGTAGAGCGTGAAGATCGTCAGCGCGCCCACCATGCCAACGCCCGCCATGTTCAGCAGATCGGGAAGGTCGGAGCGCCCGTATCCACGGCCCGGCAGGCGGTTATCATCTTTCGCAAGGGCAAGTTCGGTCATCCGCTTGACGCATCCCAGCGTGACGAAGATCGGGAAGATGAACACCAGCATGTAGATCGACACATCGACCCGGCCCGCGGCCGCCCCGGCCACGACGCGCAAGGTATAGAGCGCCGCAAGGCAGAAAATATCGACCCAGCGCATCCGCTTGAGACGCAGTGAATACGCGAGGGACAGCACCATATAGACCACGATGACCGCCAGGAACGCGGCGCCCAGCGCCGCGCCAAGGCCGATCGCGATCGCGGCCATGGCCAGCCCCGCTCCCATGCCCGTGCCCAGCGGCACCCGGCCGGCGGCAAAGGGGCGGTTGCATTTGGTCGCATGCAGGCGGTCGGCGTCGAGGTCCAGCAGGTCGTTCACGACATAGATCGACGAGGCGGCGGCCGAGAATGCGGCGATGCCGACCAGCACCGTCAGCAGGGTCGACAGCGTGAAATCATGGGCCGCGATCATCGGCAGGAACAACAGCACGTTCTTGACCCACTGGTGCGGGCGCAGGGCCTTGATGATGGCGGCGCGGTCATGGTCCGCAGGCAGGGTTCGAATCGTCTGCCGCGGATCGTCGGCGCGCAGGGAATCGCCCGTCCGTCCGATGAAATAGGCGGTATGGGCCATGCGCAAGGCGGGAAGATCCGCGCGGTTGGCGCTGACCAGGTCATAGTTTCCGGCGCCGTAGTCCGCCGCAAGCGCATAGGCCAGGGCGGCGGGGTCGGCGGTGGACATCGTGTCGGTGATGCCATGGGCTTTCGCGACCTGCGTCACGATTGCCGTCGGTGCATCGGACACCAGGATCGTCGGCTGTCCGCGGCTGTGCGCCCCATCGACGAGCGCCGCCACCTGGCTGTTGAGCGGGATGAGGTCGGCGCGAAGCGTGATGCGATCGCCCAACCCGGCCTGGATCGCCGCGGGGTTCATCGGGTGGCGCGCCAGCAAGCCAAGGGTGGCCAGCGGCGCCTGCCCCAGGCCGGCCCAGAAGATTTCAAGCGCGGGCCGCGTGCGCAGCAATGCGCCCTCGGCCCGCAGGATCAACGGCCGTGGTTCATCCATCGCTTGCCCTTTGTGCACGCACGAAGACACAGCCGTCGGTGATCAGCTGGGGCGGCGTCAGGCACAATCCCTTGGCCACGGACCAGGCCGCCAGCACCTTGGGCACATAGCCGCGCGTTTCGGCGAAGGGCGGCACGCCGTTGTATTTCTTCACATTGTTCTCACCGGCGTTATAGCCTGCCAGCGCCAGCAGGGGATCGCCGTCGAATTCGTTCATCAGCCAATTCAGATAGGTCACGCCGGCGCGGATATTGTCATCGGCGACGGTGCGGTCGCGCACGCCGAAGCGATCGGCGGTCGCCGGCATCAACTGCATCAATCCCTGCGCCCCTGCCCGGCTGAGAGCATCGCTGCGCCCGCCCGATTCGACCGCGATCACGGCAAGCGCGAAGGCCGGCGAAATCCGGGTGCCCATCGTGTGTTTCAGGATGTCGACACCGTGCCGATCGGCGATTTCCCGCAGGGTCTGAAGGCGGGGGGCCGGAAAGCCGCGGCCTGCCGGACCTTTCTGAAGGGCGCTGAGCGCACTGTTCACCCGCAAGGCCGCTGAATTGCCGCTGACCGAGGACCAGAACCATGCCAGATGGTCCGAGGGTGCGTCGGCGGTGCCTGGTTCGGCGCGCTTGGTGCTTTTCGGTTTGACCAGGGCGACCGGTTCGGGTGCGATCTGGACAGTGATGCGCTTTTTCGTGCCCGCCGACGGTGGTTTCATCCGCTTGAAGGTGAATTCGGGAAAGGGCGCAGGCCCTTCGGCGGCCCCGTGCGATGGCGCGGCAAGCGCCAGGGCAAGACAGGCCAGCCGGATCACCGGTATGTTACTGAAGCGTATCACAAGACTGCTCGGCCCCGTATTGTTTCCCGTTTTCGGGTTGCCGGAAGTGTCGCAAGCCGGCGCGCGTCCGGACAGCATTGCGTTGGATTTATGGCATTTTACGAAGGGGATGAGGATTTTCGGAAACGCCCTGGCGGCCGAAGGCGCCGGCTGAACCGTTTTTCAAGTTATATAACAACGCTTTGGACCAAGCCGCCTCAGTATCGGAAACAATTTTCCGGACCGCGATATCCCGCCCCATTTCTGCCGCAATTGCCGGACTGCCCCCTTCCGGCCTGCCCCATGTCCGTGCCCCGGGTGGATTTTCCTGCCGCGCGGACGACCCCGTGATGCGCCCGACACACGGGGTTGCGAAGGCCGTTCGACACGGATGTTTCATGCCAACTTCTTAAAAATATGCGGGATGCGTCCAATTTCCGCCCCATTGAACCGTCAAAAAGTTCTCAACGCAACGGAGCGGACGGGTCGGAACGATCCCGAGGCAAGCAACCCAGAGCGTTGGCCTGAAAAAGCAACTCAAAGGGATTACAACATGAAACTCTTCAAGCTCGCAAAGACCTTCCGCAACGACGAAGACGGCGCTGTCACCGTCGACTGGGTCGTGCTGACCGCCGCCATCGTGGGCCTCGGCATCGCCGTCCTGTCCTCGGTCACCTCGGGCACCAAGACCGTGACCGAAGCCGTCTCGAGCCACCTCGACGGAACGACCGTCACCACCACGTTCTGATCGTGAATGGTCCGCGCTCCGTCGTTCCGACCGGATCGCGGACCATGCCCAGGCCGTGACGCTGTCAGCATCTAAAAAACGCCACAGCAATTCACATTTTGCGCCTTCTTCTGAACACACGCACCGCCGACAAACTCATACCACCGGGCATTTGCGAACTTTCGTTGTGTCCCCAACCGATCAAAGGAACCTGACCTATGAAACTCTTCAAGCTCGCAAAGACCTTCCGCAACGATGAAGACGGCGCTGTCACCGTCGACTGGGTCGTGCTGACCGCTGCCATCGTCGGCCTCGGCATTGCCGTCCTGTCCTCGGTCACCTCGGGCACCAAGACCGTGACCGAAGCCGTCTCGAGCCACCTCGACGGAACGACCGTCACCACCACGTTCTGATCCGCGCGCCCCGGTGCCCGGTTCTTCGATACGGGCGCCGGGGCACATCAGCATCGCGCGATGATCCGACCGACTGGGACGCGCGCACCGAGACCGTCGACCACAACGTAAGTCAGGGGCGCAAATGCTACGACTTTTCGATCGTTTTCGTCGCGAGGAAGACGGAGCCACCACCGTCGACTGGGTCTTGCTGACCGCGGGAACGATGTCTCTGGCCCTGGCGGTTTTCGCGTCAATCTCGGCCGGCACCGAAGACATCACACATACGGTCAGCACGGCCGTGGCGTCCAGGCCCACGACAATCTCCTGGTAGCGGGGATACGGCACGATCTTGACGGGTGCGCCATTGGCCGCGCCCCGTTTGGCCATTCCGATGATCGGTCCATTGCCGCCGGCACGACGGTGAAAATCATGCAATGCACGCGGATTCGGCATGGTTTCGCCGTAATTATCGGCCAGTCTGGAAACAATGAACAGGTTGCGTTCGTCCCGTCCGAACCCTGCAGGACTGAGAGTGGAAAGGAAACACGATGCGAATGGTCTTTGGACTTGTGCTGATACTGGGGCTGGGACTTGCCGGCTTCGCCGTCTACCTGGCCCGCGATTACATGGATGGCAAACAGGCCGCGCTGGACGCCGCACGGGCGCAACAGATGCCCGCTGTCCCGACCCAACAGGTGTTCGTCATGACGCGCACCGCCCGCTATGGCGAGAAGCTGTCGCCCGAGGATGTGCGCCCCGTGGCCTGGCCGGTCGATGCGATCCCCGAAGGCGTTTTCACCGACAAGGACGCGCTGTTTCCCGATAACAACCGCGAGGCCCGCGCGATCCTGCGGACGATGGAAAAGAACGAGGCGGTGATGGCCTCGAAGGTGACGGAACCGGGGGAAGATGCCGGCGTCTCGTCGCGCCTGTCCAAGGGGATGCGCGCTTTTGCGGTGCGCGTTGACGTGTCCTCGGGCGTTTCGGGTTTCCTGCGCCCCGGCGACCGGGTCGATGTCTATTGGAGCGGCAACCTGCCCAAGAGCAACGGCCGTCAGGAAGTCACCAAGCTGATCGAGACGGGCGTGCGCCTGATCGGCATCGACCAATCGGTGGACGAGGACCGCTCGGGCGCCACCGTCGCCCGCACCGTCACCGTCGAGGCGACATCGCTCCAGGTGGCGGCGCTGGCCCAGGCGCAATCCACCGGCCGGCTGTCGCTGGCCCTGGTCGGATCCCAGGATGAATCGGTGGCGCAGGCCATCGAGGTCAACCAGAAAGACCTGTTGGGCATCGAGGACGAACAGGTCATCGAGGTCGAGAAACAGCAGGTCTGCACCATTCGCACCCGCAAGGGCGCCGAGGTGGTCGAGATCCCGATCCCCTGCACCAACTGATCGAATGCTCAGCGGCCCAGCGCCAACACCGGATATGGTGTTTGCGCTGGCGCGTTGCCACCACCCGTGACCGGTGTTGCCGCCAACCCACATCGCCGACGCTCGCTGGTGGCAAAATTGTTGAAAATTATCCACATCGCGGGCATTGTGGCGCTAAAGCCGGGCGCAAGATCCGGTTCCCCCAGTGATCAGAGAGGCAGATCACATGCAGATCGACAGGATTTTGAAAGCCGCGCTTGTCGGCGTTTCACTCTCTTTCGCCACAATCCCCGCGTCCCATGCAGAAACCCTCAGGGTGATGAACGGGTCTGCCTCCAGCAGCCTCAACGTGCCGATGAACCGTGCCGTGGTGGTGGAATCCGATCAACCCTTCGCCGAACTCAGCATCGCCAACCCCGGTATCGCCGACATCTCGACCCTGTCCGACCGCACCATCTATGTGCTGGGCAAGTCGCCGGGACGCACCACCCTGACGCTGTTGAACGCCGAAGGCCGGCTGATCACCAACGTCGATGTGCAGGTCGCGCCGGATGTCGCCGAGTTCAAGGAACGTCTGCGCCAGATCCTGCCGGGCGAGCCGATCGAGGTGCGCACCGCCAATGACGGCATCGTGCTGTCGGGTGTGGTGTCCAGCGCCTCGCGACTGGACCGCGCGCTGGACCTGGCCGAACGCTACGCCCCGGAACGGGTGTCCAATCTGATGAGCGTGGGTGGCACACAGCAGGTCATGCTGAAGGTGCGTTTTGCCGAAATGGCGCGGTCCGTCCGCAAGAGCCTGTCCTCTTCGATGGCCCTGGGCGGCACGCTGACCGATGGCGTCGGCATCTCGTCGGGCACCGGACAGCTGAGCAACAACAACAACACCTCGAACATCTTGACCGGAAATGGTTACACCTCGACCAGCGAAGCCGAAGGCGTTCTGGCCCTTGGCTTCGGCACCGATTCGCTGCGTTTTGCGGTGCTTCTCGAAGCGCTGGAAAGCAAGGGCGTCGTGCGCACCCTCTCCGAACCGAACCTGACCGCCCTGTCGGGGCAGGAAGCATCGTTCCTGGCGGGTGGCGAATATCCGGTTCCCGTCAGCGACGGCGACGGCGGCGTCACCATCGACTACAAGCCCTTCGGTGTGGAACTGGTGTTCACCCCCCGGGTCGTGGACCGCGATCTGATCAACATCGAACTGCGCGCCGCGGTTTCGGGTCTCGACAACACCGTGACCTTCAACAACAGCGGCTTTTCGGTCAACGCCTTCCGGCGCCGGGAAACATCCACAACGGTCGAGATGCGCGACGGAGAAAGCTTTGCCATCGCCGGGCTGTTGCAGGACGATTTCCAGGATCTGAACGGCCAGGTGCCGTGGCTTGGGGATATTCCCGTGCTCGGTTCGCTGTTCCGCAGCGCCGAATATTCGCGCAACCAGAGCGAGCTGGTCATCATCATCACGCCGCACCTTGTCACCCCGACCCGGGGCGAGGCGCTGGCCCTGCCCACCGATCGCATCCGGCCGCCCACCGAATCCGAGTTGTTCCTGTTCGGCAAGACCGCCGGTGGCACCTCGAACCGGCCGACGCGCGGCGCGGCCGGTGAAGTCGCCAAACAGGACTTCGGCGGCTCCTATGGCTATGTGATGGAGTGAGCGGCATGAACATTCGTATTGCATCCATGGTGATCGCCGCGACCGCGCTGACCCTCGCAGGCTGCTCCGAGGAAACCGCGCTGAACTTTACCCAGCCCGCCGGTGCCTTTCTGGACGAAGGGCAATTCGGCAACGCGACGATGAACAATACCCTCGCGCAAAAGTGCAGCAATCAGCCCAAGGGCTATATCGTGCCGGACCCGATCGTCGTCCTGGACCCGAACGCGTCCTACAGCCCCAAGAGCCCGCAACCGGGCCTGGCCGCGGGTTATCGCCAGGGGCGCATCCAGTGTTCCGGCAACCTGAACGGCAAATATGCCAAGGTCATCTTCGACGAATACGTCGACAGCGCGACCATGGAACCCGGCATTGGCGGCGACGGCGGAATCTCCCTGACCGGCGGCTGACACAGCGCAGGCTCCGGGGCGTTTGACCATGAAAATGTCCCGGAATGGCGGATAATGCCGCACAATCGGCCTCAATGTCGCCAACATTTCCCAGCATAAAGAATCCCAGAAGAAACCGGCGCACCACCGAATGAGCGCGCCCGGATTTGGGGACCAGGGTGTCACGGCCACATGCCGACGGCCACCGCCCCTTTCCGGAATGGAAGGGACCGAGGCGATGAACAGCACCGCAGCAGCCGAAACCGACGCCGACCACGAGGCCGAGCCGATCCTGGCCTGCACGATCTGTCGCGACGTTCAGGATTTCGACCTTCTGATCGAGGACATGGAAGCCGAGTTGGGCGAACGGTGGGGCGATCTGTCCTTTGCCGACGCCACGGTTTTCCTGGCCCAGCCCGAAGCGTCGTCGATGGAGTTCATTGCGATCGCCATCGACGAAGAGGACGAGGCGAACGTCGGCACCATTGCCGATCTGATCACCGCAGCCGTCAAGCGCGACATCAAGGTCCTGGTGATCGCCGAGGAAATCAGCCCGATGGTGCTGCATCAGCTTCTCAAGCTGGGCGCGAAGGAGTTTGTCCCCTACCCGCTTCCGGAAGGTGCGCTTCACGACGCCATCGCCCGCATCCGCACCCCCGAACCGGTGCCTGAACCCGCCGCCCCGGCCGAAGTGACACCGCGCGCCGTGAAACCCGACGACGGGCGCGACGGCGTGGTCATACCCGTTCACGGCCTGTCGGGCGGTGTCGGCGCCACGACCTTCGCGGTCAATCTGGGGTGGGAACTGGCGACGATGTCGAAAGACGACGCACCGCGCGTCTGTATCCTGGATCTCGACCTTCAGTTCGGCGCGGTGGCCACCTATCTGGACCTGAACCGCCGCGAGGCGGTGTTCGAGATGCTGACAAACACCGAAACGATGGACAGCGAAAGCTTCATGCACGCGCTGCTGACGTTCAACGACAAGCTGCATGTCCTGACCGCACCGGCCGACATGCTGCCGCTGGACCTGATCACGCCGACGGATGTCGAACGGATCATCGAACTGGCCCGGCATAACTTCGATTACGTCATCATCGACATGCCTTCGACGGTCGTGCACTGGACTGAAACCGTTCTGAACGCCGCGCACATCTATTTCCTGCTGCTCGAGATGGACATGCGGTCGGCGCAGAACGCCCTGCGGCTGATCCGGGCGCTGAAGGCCGAGGACCTGCCGGTGGAAAAGCTGCGCTATATCCTGAACCGGGCGCCGAAATTCACCGACCTGGCGGGCAAGAGCCGGGTCAAGCGACTGGCCGAGAACCTGGAGATCACGATCGAGGTGCAGCTGCCCGATGGCGGCGCACAGGTGGTGCAGGCATGCGACCACGGCCTGCCCCTGGCCGAGGTCGCCAAGAAGAACCCGCTGCGCCGCGAAATCCAGAAACTTGCAAAGTCGGCCCATGAGTTGAACCGCGCCGTCGCAGCCGGAAAGTAGAGGTCTACATGTTCGCCAGATACAAGAAGCAGGCCCAGGCACAGGCCGCCGCAGCCCAGGCGCCCAAGCCGCTGCAAGCGGTGGCCCAGGCCGCGGCGGTCAAGATGCCGGCCACGGCACCGCAAACCAAACAACTGCCGGCGTCGGTGCGCGCGAAACCCCAGAAGGTCGCCGCGGTCGTCGCCCCCGAGAACAAGGAAAAGAAGCGGCGCGAACGACTGGGCGAAATCAAGGTCGAGATGCACAGCCGCCTTCTGGACAACCTCAACCTCTCGGCCCTCGAAGCGGCCAGCGAATCCGATCTCAAGACCGAGATCATGGACATCACCAGCGAGGCACTGAACGAGATCGGCATCGTTCTGAACCGCGAAGAACGCCTGACGCTGAACCAGGAATTGTATGACGAGGTCAAGGGCCTGGGCCCGCTCGAAGCGTTGCTGAAGGACGACGGCGTCAACGATATCCTGGTGAACGGCCCGCAACAGATCTTCGTGGAACGCGACGGCAAGCTGACGCTGACCGACATCACGTTCAAGGACGAACGGCACCTGCTGCGGATCATCGACAAGATTGTGTCGGCGGTCGGCCGGCGGGTGGACGAATCGAACCCCTATGTCGACGCCCGCCTGGCCGACGGCTCACGCTTCAACGCCATGGTTCCGCCCATCGCGGTCGACGGATCGCTGGTGTCGATCCGGAAATTCAAGAAGGAAAAGCTGGGCATCGACGATCTGGTCAGGTTCGGCGCTTTCTCGGACGAAATGGCGCTGTATCTGGAAGCCGCCGTTTCGACCCGCCTGAACATCATCGTGTCGGGCGGCACCGGCTCGGGCAAGACGACGACGCTGAACGCGCTGTCATCGTTCATCGACAACGACGAACGCATCCTGACGATCGAGGATACGGCCGAACTGCAACTGCAACAGACCCACGTGGGCCGGATGGAAAGCCGCCCCGCCAACGTCGAGGGCAAGGGCGCCGTATCCCAGCGCGATTGCCTGAAGAACGCCCTGCGGATGCGCCCGGACCGGATCATCGTCGGCGAAACCCGGGGCGAGGAAGTCATCGACATGCTGCAGGCGATGAACACCGGCCACGACGGGTCGATGACGACGATCCACGCCAACAGCGCCCGTGACGGGGTTTCGCGTCTGGAAAACATGATCGCCATGGCCGGGATCGAAATGCCGCTGAAGGCCGTCCGGTCGCAGATTGCGTCGGCCGTGAACCTGATCGTTCAGGCTTCGCGCCTGCAGGACGGCAGCCGCCGCATGACATCCATCACCGAAATCACCGGCATGGAGGGCGACGTGATCTCGATGCAGGAGGTGTTCCGCTTTCAACGGGTGGGCCTGACGCCGGAAAACAAGATCCTGGGCCACTTCACCGCGACGGGCGTGCGGTCGCATTTTTCAGAGCGTTTCAAGATGTGGGGCATGGATCTGCCTGCGGAAATGTTCGAACCCTTCAATCCGGGACGCTGAACCATGGTCATCAGTGCAGAACCGCTTATCTACGGGCTGATCTTCGTCGCCGTCCTGGTGCTGGTCGAAGGCATCTACCTGACCGTCTTCGGCAAGAGCATCAGCCTGAACAGCCGCGTCAACCGCCGGCTGGACATGCTGGAAAAGGGCAAGGGACGCGAACAGGTTCTGGAACAGCTCCGCAAGGAGATGGGCCAGCACATGAAAAGCCAGAAAATCCCGCTGTATTCGCTGCTGGCGAAAAAGGCGCAACTGGCCAACATCGCGTTTACCCCGGTTCAGATGATGGTGGTGATGGTCGTGCTGGGCGGCATCGCCTATGTCGGCCTGACCCTTCAGACCTCGGCCAGCACGCCGATCCGCATCGCGGTGGCCGTGGCGATGGGCATCGGCGGCGTCTATGTCTGGGTCAACGGCAAGGCCAAGAAGCGCCTGGCCCTGATGGAAGAACAACTGCCCGATGCGGTCGAACTGATGGTCCGCTCGCTGCGGGTCGGCCACCCGTTCGGCGCGGCCGTGAACATCGTGGCGAAAGAGGTGCCCGATCCGCTGGGCACCGAAATGGGCGTGATCGCGGACGAAGCCGCCTATGGGCGCAACGTGGGCGATGCGCTGAAATCCATGGCCGAACGGATGGACATGCAGGATCTGCGATTCCTGGCCGTCGCGGTCACGATCCAGCAGACATCGGGCGGCAACCTTGCCGAAATCCTCGACGGTCTGGCCAAGGTCATCCGCTCGCGGTTCAAGCTGTTCCGCCGGGTCAAGGCGATCACGGCCGAGGCGAAATGGTCGGGCATGTTCCTGTCGGTGTTCCCGCTGGGCGCGCTGGTAATGATCAACCTGCTGTCGCCCGATTATTACGACGCGGTCAAGGAAACCGCGTATTTCATCCCGGCGTGCCTGGTCGTCGCCGCCTTTCTCGTGGTCAACATCATCGTGATGAAGGCCCTTGTGAACATCAAGGTCTGAGGGTCCGCCATGGAAATGATATTCGACATGCTGACCGACAAGCTGGGCCCGGCCGGCCCGCTTTACGCGGTGGGCGGTCTGGGTCTGCTGCTGGTGGCGCTGACCCTGCCGGTGCTGATGAAACGCCGTGCCGATCCGCTGGACAAGCTGGCCAAGGCCCGCCGCGCCGAAAGCGAAAAACAGGGCAAGGGCGTGTCGCTGCGCAACAGCAGCAAGACCGACAAGCTCGAGAAATACTCCAACTTCCTCGAACCGCAGAACGACGAGGAATATTCGTCGGTTCGCCTGAAACTCATGCAGGCCGGATACCGCTCGAAAACCGCGGTGCGCACGTTCCATTTCGCCCAGTTCGCGCTGGGAATCCTGCTTCTGGTGATCGGCGTGCTCTATGCCATCCTGTCCAGCGCGACGGGCGAGCCGACGACGCAATCCCTGATCCTGTCGATCCTGATTCCCGGCGCGATCGGATACATGGCGCCGAAATACTGGGTCACGAAGCGCCAGCAACAGCGCCGCGAAGAAATCACCAACGGTTTCCCCGACAGCCTGGACATGATGCTGGTCTGCGTCGAAGCCGGGCAATCGCTGGACCAGGCCATCGTGCGTGTGTCCAAGGAGATCCGGTCGGGATACCCCGCCCTGGCCGACGAATTCGAAATCGTCAGCCACGAGATCAAGGCCGGCAAGGACAAGGTGTCGGTCCTGCGCGACATGGCCGAACGGGCCGGCGTGACCGATGTGGCCAGCTTCGTCACCGTGCTGATTCAGTCGGCGACCTTCGGCACCTCGGTGGCCGAAGCATTGCGCGTCTTTTCCGCCGAAATGCGTGACAAACGCGTGATGCGGGCCGAAGAAAAGGCAAACACCTTGCCCACCAAGATGACCCTTGCCACAATGATGCTGACGGTGCCGCCGCTGCTGATCATCCTGCTGGGGCCATCAATCTACAATATCGTCGAAACGCTCGGCAAATTCAAAATGTGAGGCCATGGCCCGAACCGCCTTTGCCATCCTGTCGATGGTCCTGCTGCTGGCCGCCTGTGGAAACATTGGCGGCCTTCTGGCCGAAAGGGATCCAAGCCCGTTCGCGCCCGACGATGTGCCGCGCGGGGCGGAAAGCGTCGATGGCCTGTTGGTGGGTCACCGCCTGATGGCGGCCAGGGAATACGAACTGGCGTTGAAAGCGTATTACCGCGCCGCCGCGCAACAGGGCACCACCGTCGATGTGCTGTCGGCCATCGGGTCGGCCAACCTGAAACTGGGGCGCCTGGGCCAGGCCGAACGCATTCTGCGCCGGGCGGTCGAGGTCGATGAAACCTTCGTGCCGGCCTGGAACAACCTTGGCGTCGTCCTGATGGAGCGGCGCAAGTTCCCCGAGGCCGAGCGTGTCTTTCGCACCGCCTTTGCGCTGGATAGTGGCGAAAGTGACGACATTCGGGCAAATCTTGCGCTGGCCCTCGCCAAAATCGGAAATCCGACCTACACTCCCGACGATAACAGCAACTTCGCACTGGTGCGGCGCGGAACCGGGGAATACCTGATCCTGTCGAAATCCTGAAGCGAAGACGTCATCGAGCAGGATAAGGACGCAGGCATATGCGCCACCAATTGATTCTGACGCTCTGCATTGGCAGTGCGATCGCTCTTGCGGGTTGCGACAGGTCAGGGGATGCAGAAGTCGAACGCGCGCTGAAAAACGTCAACGTGATCGACGAAAGCAATCTGAACGACATCATGCTGACCGTGGCCGACCCGAACGAGGCGGTCACCTACTTTCAACGCGCGGTCAAGGACAACCCCGACCGGGTCGATCTGAAGCGTGGTCTTGGCACATCGCTGGTGCGCGCCAAGCGCAACGCCGAAGCCGTCACCGTCTGGAACGAGGCGGTCGCCCACAAGGACGCAACCCCCGAGGACCGCGTGAATCTGGCCGACGCCCTGATCCGGTCCGACGACTGGAAACGCGCCGAAACCGAATTGCACCGGGTGCCGCCGACCTATGAAAGCTACAAGCGGTATCAGCTGGAAGCGATGATCGCCGATGGCAACAAGCAGTGGAAGAAGGCCGACAGTTTCTATGAAATCGCGGCGGGCCTGACGACGAAACCCGCGTCCGTGATGAACAACTGGGGATATTCCAAGCTGACACGCGGCGAATACGCCGATGCCGAACGCCTGTTCGGCCAGGCGATCACCCACGATCCCGCCATGTTCACCGCCAAGAACAACCTGGTGCTGGCCCGCGGTGCGCAACGCAAATACGACCTGCCGGTTGTGGAGATGACCCAGGTGGAACAGGCGCAGCTGATGCACACCATGGCGCTGACCGCGATCAAGCAGGGCGATGTGGCCATCGGCAAGGGGTTGTTGAAACAGGCCGTCGAGACGCACCCGCAGTATTTCGATGCCGCGGCCCGGTCGCTGGAAGCGCTTGACGCCAACGTGCAGAACTGACCGTGCTGACCCTGCCTGCCGGCGCCGCGCTGGCGTTTCTGCCCTTCGTCACGCCGATCTGCATCTGGGTCGCGTGGAACGACATGGCGCACATGAAGATTCCGAACAAGGCCGTGATGGCGCTGTTCCTGGTCTATCTGGTGGTCGGCCCCTTTGCCCTGCCCTTCGATCTGTGGCTGTGGAACTGGCTGCATCTGATCGTCGTTCTGGCTGTCGGGTTCTTTCTGAACATGGCCGGGGGTCTTGGGGCGGGCGATGCGAAATTCGCCGCCGCCGCCGCGCCCTTCGTCATGCTGGACGATCTGCCCAACCTGCTGTTGCTGTTCGCCGCCATCACCTTGGCCGCGTTCGTGACACACCGCGCCGCCCGTGCGGTCCCCGCGATCCGGCGCCGCTTTCCCGATTGGGTCAGCTGGACCCACGCGAAATTTCCCATGGGCCTGCCTTTGGGGGCGATGCTTCTGTTCTATCTCGTGCTGGCCGCCGCCGGGGTCTGATCCGCGTTGTCGGTCTTCAGCAGGATGATCAGCGCATCGCGATAGACTTCGGTCAGCGCGATGCCGCGCGCTTCGATCTCTTCGAGGATCCAGCGCCGGCTGCGCCCATTCACGGCACACAGCGGCACCATGACATAATCGGCATTCTGGATCCCGGGCACGCCGACATAGCGCCACGGCGCGCCACCTTCGACGAAATCAATACCGTCCTTGAACAGCGGCAACGCCGACAGCAGGTCCGCCGTCATGATCTGCGTGCCATCGGCGAAGCCCGCCTTTTCCAGGTTGTCGGCGACCGTCTGGAACCACGCCACAAGGCCGTTCTGGATCGTGCAGACTTCGAACGTCTCGCCGTTCAGCACCGCTTCGGATCCGCCGCGCTTTTCCCGCTCGGCCAGGGCGCGATAGGTCTCGAGCCCGCCGCCCGGCCGTTCCCCGGCGATCAGCATGTTCACCTGATAGGCCCGTTCAGAAAAGGTAAAGAAATCGCCGTGCTGGTCCTCGTCGCGAAACACCGGCACGAATTTCGTCACATCGGTCGCGTAGTGGCGGAAAGGGCTGTATGCCATGTTCAGCAACGACGGCGAGATCAGCGCCAGCATCGCCGCCGCGACCAGGCCAAGCGCCGGGCGCACCTCCCAGCCCCAGGTGTTTTTCACACCCGTCGCGGGGCGCACCGCCAACACGAACAGACCGGCCCAGAGCAGCCATTGCGGATCGTTGCCGAAGTTCTGGAACGTCACATAGACCAGCCCCGGAAACAGCACCAGAAGCGCCAGTCCCGAAGGCCCGCGCCCGCCCTGGCGCAGCAGGACCACCGCCAGAAGGGTCAGGATATGCGCGCCCAGGAACATCGGCGCCGTCAGCACCTTGTTCAGCGGCCGACCTGGATTCGAGCGCGCGTCAGAGGTCGCGACCGTCAGCAGATCATCGATATACGCCGGCCAGAACGCCACGCCCTGCCACACCGTCACAGCCCCCAGCGCGACGATTCCGGCCACCAGCGCCGTCACCAGGGGCCGCCACGCGCCCCGCGCGGCCAGGGCCACGACAATGCCAGGCGCCAGCGCCACAAGATACGTCACCTTGATCAGCACCACCACCGCCAGCGCCAGACCGATCAGGATGCCGTCCAGCGTCGGACGCGCCACGCCCCGGTTCGGCAAAAACGCCAGCGTCAGCGCCACGAAGGTGAACGCCCAGGCCCAGCGGTTGTAATGCATGGAAAGCGAAATGTTCGGGTCCGCCTCGCCATGGACCAGCGCCAGCGTCAGGATCATCACGACAACCGCGAAGGCATGGGCGAACACGCCCTGAAACCGGCTGAACGCGGCCCAGAAGACGCAGGGCGCCAGCACCAGCGCGACCGCGATCTGCGCCAGATGCACCGCCATGCCGAACCCGTATCCGGCCTTGACGAAGATCGCGATCGGCCAGGTGCCGAACAACCCGATCGGCGTCATGAAATCAAGGTGCGGCCATTGCCCGTCGGCCATGCGCAGCACCATTTCGACAAGGTGCATCATGTCGCCTTCATAGCGGTCGGCATAAAGCCCGCCGCGCGCCGCGCTCAGCCCTCCCAGCACGGCAATCGCCACAAGGATCGTCACGGCAAGGCCGATCGGTCGTGTCCGCTTCATCACTCACCTCGTCCATCATTTGGCCATATTGGCCTGTCATATCGGATCGTGACGATCATTGTCTCCGAAGGGTGGCCAAATTCAGGCGTCCCGATGGAATGGTTGGAAAAACGAACAACAGACCAGAGGCCCCCACGATGAATGCACCGATCAGTTCCGTCATGGCGCCCCCGCCCCCCCGCACGCTGGAAGCGATGTGCCTGCCGCCGGTGATGATGCGCGACATCCTGTTGAAAACGATCTTCCGCATGAACCTGGAACACGTCAGCGAGATTGCCAAGGTGATCTGCCTGCCGGTGAACGTGACCCAGGAATTAGTCGATGCGGCGCGGATGCAGAAACTGATCGAGGCGACAGGCACGCTGCACGCCACCTCATCCTCCGAAATGGGCTATCAGCTTTCGGATGCGGGCAAGGCGCGGGCGCTGGATGCGCTGAGCCAGTCGGAGTATTACGGCGCCATGCCGGTGCCCCTGGCCGTCTATGCGGATCAGGTGAAACGCCAGTCGATCCGCAACATCCGCATCACGCGCAGCCAGCTGATCCGCGCCATGGGCCATCTGATCCTGCCCGATGACCTGCTGGACAATCTCGGCCCCGCCGTGGGGTCGGGCCGGTCGATCCTGATGTATGGCCCGCCGGGCAACGGTAAATCCTCGATCTCGAACGGGGTGCGCGACGCCATCGGCGACACGATCTATGTGCCGCGCGCCATCGAGTATTCGGGCCAGGTGATCACGGTCTATGACCCCATCGTGCACACGGCGGTCGAGGCCGAGGCCGAAGATCCCACCGCCCTGCGCCGCATCACCCGGTTCGACACCCGCTATGTCCATTGCCAGCGGCCGACGGTGGTCACGGGGGGCGAATTGAACCTCGGGATGCTGGATCTGGTCTATAACGCGACCTCGCGGACCTATCAGGCGCCGCTGCAACTGAAATCCACCGGCGGCATCTTCATCGTCGACGACCTGGGCCGTCAGGCCGATCCGCCCCAGGCGCTGATCAACCGCTGGATCGTGCCGCTGGAGGAATCCAAGGACATCCTGGCCCTGCAATCGGGCGAGAAGTTCACCGTGCCGTTTGATACGCTGGTGATCTTTTCCACCAACTTCCACCCCAACAAGATCTTCGATCAGGCGGCGTTGCGGCGGATCTTCTACAAGATCAAGATCGACGGCCCGAACCAGTCGGATTTCCTCAAGATCTTTGCCATGGTGGCGAAGAAAAAGAAGATGCCGCTGAACGAACCGACGCTGATCCACCTGCTGAAGAACAAGTATCCGACCATCGACAACATCTATGCCAACTATCAGCCGGTGTTCCTGATCGATCAGATGATCTCGATCTGCGACTTCGAAGGCATCCCCTATCAGATGAGCCCCGAATTGCTGGACCGCGCCTGGGCCAACATGTTTGTCAAGGAGGAAGACATCGTCCGCTGAGCGATGATCGGACGCGCCGTTTCATGGCGCGGGGTCTTTCCCGGGCCACCCCGCGGCCCTAGATCCTCGGCATGGCCACGCTTCCCCCCCTTTTTACCGACTGGTTCGCCGCGCGCGGCTGGTCGGTGCATCCGCATCAGCGGCAGATGGTCGAACAGGCCGACGCCCCCGCACTGTTGCTGATCGCGCCGACGGGGGGCGGCAAGACGCTGGCCGGGTTCCTGCCGACGCTGGCGGAACTGGCTGACGGGGCGCACAAGGGATTGCACACGCTCTATATCTCGCCGCTCAAGGCGCTTGCCGCCGACATCCGGCGCAACCTGTCGACACCGGTGGCCGAGATGAACCTGCCGATCCGGATCGAGGACCGCACCGGCGACACCACCGCCACGCAACGCAAACGCCAACGCGCCGATCCGCCGCATATCCTGCTGACGACACCCGAAAGTCTTGCCCTGCTGCTCAGCTATGAAGACGCGCCGCGGATCTTTGCCGGGCTGCAACGGGTGGTGGTCGATGAGATCCACGCGCTGGCCGAATCCAAGCGCGGCGATCAATTGATGCTGGCGTTGGCGCGGTTGCAGACGCTGGTGCCCGGGTTGCGCCGGGTCGGTCTGTCGGCGACCGTCGAAGACCCCGCCGCCATCGCGCGGTTCCTCGCGCGCCACCCCGACCCCTGCGCCATCATCCACGCCGATCCCGGCCCGGACCCCGACATCGCCATGCTGCGCACGGACGCGCCGCCGCCATGGTCGGGCGGCGGCGCGGCCTATGCGATTCCGGCGGTTCTGGAACAGGTCAGGCGCCACGATACCACGCTGATCTTTCACAACACGCGCGCCCAGGCCGAGATCTTCTTTCACAACCTGTGGCTGGCCAATGATGACGCCCTGCCCATCGGCATCCACCACGGATCCCTGTCGCGCGAACAACGCACCCGGGTCGAGGCGGCCATGGTCGCGGGCGATCTGAAGGCCATCGTCTGCACCGGATCGCTGGACCTGGGGATCGACTGGGGCAATGTCGATCTGGTGATCCAGGTGGGCGCGCCGAAGAACGTCAAACGGCTGGTTCAGCGGATCGGGCGGGCCAATCACCGCTATAACGCGCCGTCCAAGGCGCTGTTGGTGCCGGCGAACCGTTTCGAGATCGTCGAATGCGTCGCCGCCCTTGATGCCGTGCGCGCCCGGGATCTGGACGGCGATCCGCGCGGCCCCGGCCCGCGCGACGTGCTGTGCCAACAGATCCTGATCACGGCCTGCGCCGGGCCGTTCGAGGCCGACGCCCTGTTCGCCGAGGTCACGACCGCGGGCGCCTATGCCGCGCTGTCACGCCCCGATTTCGACGCCTGCCTCGATTTCGTGGCGACCGGCGGCTATGCCCTGACGGGATATGACCGCTGGCAAAGGCTGAAGCAGACCGACGGGCTGTGGCACCTGCGCGACCCGCGCGCCGCGCGCCAGATCCGCATGAACATCGGCACGATCCAGGACACCGACAAGCTGAAGGTGCGGCTGAAGAACCGGCGTGGCGGCGCCCCCTTGGGCGAGGTCGAGGAAGGCTTTGCCGCCACCCTGACGCCCGGCGACACCTTCCTGATCGGCGGCGAAATCGTGCGCTATGAAAACCTGCGCGAGATGACGGTCGAGGTCACCCGCCGCGCCGACAAGCGCCCCAAGATCGCGACCTTCGGCGGCACCAAGTTCGCCACCTCGACGCAGTTGTCGCAACGCATCCTGCGGATGTTCGGCCAGGACGATTGGCCCGAACTGCCCGACCACACGCGCGCCTGGCTGCACCTGCAACGCGAACGATCAAGACTGCCGGAACCGGATCGGTTGCTGGTCGAAACGTTTCCATGGCGCGGCCGCCATCACCTGTGCGTCTACGGCTTTGCCGGGCGCAACGCGATGCAGACGCTGGGCCTGTTGGTCACCCAACGGATGGAGGCTGCGGGCCTGAACCCCATGGGCTTCGTTGCCACCGATTACGCCGTGCTGATCTGGGGCCTGACCCCCGTCACCGATCCCGCCCCCCTGTTTCAGGGTGACGACCTGCGCGACGGGTTCGAGACGTGGCTGGCCGGCAACGCGGTGATGAAACGCACCTTCCGCGCCAGCGCCGTAATCGCCGGCCTGATCGACCGGGTCAGCCCGGGCCAGCGCAAAACCGGACGTCAGGCGACTTTTTCCTCGGATATCCTGTATGACACCTTGCACAAATACGACCCCGACCACGTTCTGATGCAGATCACCCGCGAAGAGGCGCTGAAGGGCCTGGTGGATTTCGGCCGGATCGAAGAGATGTTGGCGCGCACCGCCGGGCGCATCGACCATGTCACGCTGAACGGTGTCTCGCCCCTGTCCGCGCCATTGTTTCTGGAAGCGGGGCGCGTGCCGATCAAGGGGATGGCGACCGAACGGATGCTGGCCGAGGAGGCACAGCGCCTGATGCAGGACGCGGGATTGTCGCAGATGATGGAAGACACGGCGTGATCGCGCCGTGCCACGGCGACAGGCCGCGCCAAGGCTTGAAGTTCGCAGGGGAAACCGACACCTAGCGCGGATGCAGCACTGCACGATTTCCCTGTCCGGCGAGACATTGTTCGCCCGTGCCACCGGCGCTCTTTGGTGGCCTGCGAAACGGCTGCTGTGCGTGTCCGACCTGCACCTGGGCAAGAGCGAGCGGATCGCGCGGCGCGGCGGCACCATGTTGCCCCCCTATGAAACCCGCGACACCCTGACCCGGCTTGAGGCCGAGATCGCGACACTGGATCCGGCCTGCGTCGTCAGCCTGGGCGACAGTTTCGACGATGGCGCCGCCGCCCATGGGTTGGGTGCCGACGACCGGGCGTGGATCGCGCGGCTTCAGCGGGGGCGCCGATGGGTTTGGATCGAAGGCAACCACGATCCCGACCTCACCGGGATCGGGGGCGTCCACCTGCACAGCCTGCCCTTGCCGCCCCTGACCTTTCGCCACATCGCGGTGCCCGGCGAGGCGGGCGAGGTTTCGGGACACTACCACCCCAAGGCGGTGCTGTCGCTGCGGGGCAAACACGTCTCGCGGCCGTGTTTCCTGCACGATTCCAACCGCGTGATCCTGCCCGCGTTCGGCACCTTTACCGGCGGGCTGAGCTGGGCCGACCCGGTGTTCCGCACCCTCATGCGCGCCGAGGCGACGGCGGTGCTGACCGGCCCCATGGCGCACGCCATTCCGGTGCCCCGGACGCGGTCAGCCTGAGATCCGGTGTCAGGGTGTCAGGCCCTCGGGTTCGGGTAGATTGTTGGCGCGGCAACAGGCGGTCAGCGTGTTGGCCAACAGACAGGCGATGGTCATGGGACCGACGCCGCCGGGCACCGGCGTGATGGCGCCCGCCACCTCGACACAACTTGCGAAATCGGCGTCCCCCACCAGCCGGGTCTTGTCGCCATCGGGGATGCGGTTGATCCCCACGTCGATCAGCGTCGCTCCGGGCTTCAGCCAGTCGCCCGTCACCATTTCGGCCCGCCCCACGGCGGCAACCACGATATCAGCGCGGCGCACGACACCGGGCAGATAGCGCGTCTTGCTGTGACAGATCGTGACGGTGCAGCTGTCGTTCAGCAGCAGTTGCGCCATCGGCTTGCCGACGATATTCGAGCGACCGATCACCGCGACCTCCATCCCGGAGAGGCTGCCGTGGTGGTCACGCAGCATCATCAGGCATCCCAGCGGGGTGCAGGGCACCATGCTTTTCTGGCCCGTCCCCAACCGCCCGACATTGGAAATGTGAAAGCCGTCCACATCCTTGGCCGGATCGATCGCGTTGATCACCAAATCGGAATCCAGGTGGTCGGGCAGCGGCAGTTGCACAAGGATTCCATGCACCTGCGGATCGTCGTTCAGTTTCCTGATGATCGCCAACAGCGCATCTTCGGAAGTATCCGCATCCAGCCGATGTTCGAATGATGCCATTCCCGCCTCGGCCGTCATCTTGTTCTTCGAGCGGACATAAACCTGTGACGCAGGGTCGTCGCCAACCAGCACCACGGCCAGGCCGGGGGTGATGCCATGCTCGGACTTCAGGGTGGCGACGCCGTCGGCAACCTTGGCGCGGATGGTGGCGGCGAAGGCCTTGCCGTCGAGGATCGTTGCGGTCATCGTCATCTTCTTTCTTCATGGTTCACGTTCGTATCGGCGGCGGCCCATTTCGACGCCGCGGACCGGGCTCTGAACGTCAGAACAGCCCTTCGATCTGGCCTGCGTCGTTCAGGTGGATATTCTCGGCCGAAGGCACCCGCGGCAAGCCCGGCATCGTCATGATCTCGCCGCATATGACGACGACGAAACCGGCCCCGGCCGACAGGCGAACCTCGCGCACCGGGATGGTGAACCCGGTGGGGGCGCCCCGGGCTTCGGGGTCGGTGGTAAAGCTGTATTGCGTCTTGGCCATGCAGACCGGCAGGTGGCCATACCCCTGCTCTTCCCACTCGGCCAGTTGCTTGCGGGTCTTGCCGTCGATCACCACGCCGTCGGCGCGATAGATTTTCGTGGCGACCGCTTCGATCTTGTCGGCCAGCCCCATGTCGTCGGGATAGATCGGGGCGAAATCCGATTCGGTGTCGGCCAGTTCCACCACTTTGGCCGCCAGGTCGCGCGTGCCGTCCGATCCGTGCGCCCAGTGCTTGCAGAGAACGGCATCGATACCCAGCTCGGCGACAAAATCCTTGACCGCCTGCACTTCGGCGTCGGTGTCGGACACGAAGTGGTTGATGGCCACAACCACGGGCACGCCGAAGGATTTCACGTTCTCGACATGACGACCGAGGTTGGCACAGCCATCCCGCACCGCCGCGACGTTTTCGGGCGCAAGATCGGCCTTGGCGACGCCGCCGTTCATCTTCATCGCGCGGATCGTCGCGACCAGAACAACCGCAGCCGGTGCCAGGCCCGCCTTGCGGCATTTGATGTCCATGAACTTTTCCGCGCCCAGATCGGCACCGAACCCGGCCTCGGTCACGACGTAATCCGCCAGTTTCAGCGCGGTCTTCGTCGCGATCACCGAATTGCACCCATGGGCGATGTTGGCGAACGGTCCGCCATGCACGAAGGCCGGATTGTTTTCCAGCGTCTGCACAAGGTTCGGCTGCATCGCGTCCTTCAACAGCACCGTCATGGCGCCGTCGGCCTTGATGTCACGGCAATAGATCGGGGTCTTGTCGCGGGTATAGGCGACGATCATGTCACCCAGCCGCTTTTCCAGATCCTTGAGGTCGTTGGCCAGGCAGAGGATCGCCATGACCTCGGACGCGACGGTGATGTCGAACCCGGCCTCGCGCGGGAAACCGTTGGCGACACCGCCCAGCGACGTGGTGATCTGGCGCAGCGCGCGGTCGTTCATGTCCAGCGCGCGTCGCCACATTACCCGGCGCGTGTCGATGTCCAGCGGATTGCCCCAATAGATCGAATTGTCGATCATCGCGGCCAGCAGGTTGTGCGCCGAAGTGATGGCGTGGAAATCGCCGGTGAAATGCAGGTTCATTTCCTCCATCGGGACGATCTGCGCGTATCCGCCGCCCGCCGCGCCGCCCTTCATCCCGAAGTTCGGACCAAGCGATGCCTCGCGGATGCAGACGGCCGCATTCTTGCCGATGGCGTTGAGCCCGTCACCCAGCCCCACCGTGGTCGTGGTCTTGCCTTCGCCGGCCGGGGTCGGATTGATTGCGGTAACGAGGATCAGCTTGCCGTCCGCGCGGTCCTTCAGGCTGTCGATGAACTGTTGCGACACCTTCGCCTTGTCGTGGCCATAGGGCAGAAGATCCTCGGCACCGATGCCCAGCTTGGCGCCGATCTCCTGGATCGGGCGTTTCCTGGCCTCGCGGGCGATTTCGATGTCGGACTTCACGGTCATGGTCTGATCCCTCTGCTGGTCTGGCCCGCCGTCTGCGCGGCTGTCGCTTGCCCGGTTTAGCGCAGGCACATTCCCCCGCGTGCGGAGATTGCGACACGATCACCATCGAAATCGCCAACCGGCCGCTTCGACAGCGATAAACGCAAAAATCATCTTTGCCCACAACCACATGGAACCAAAGTCGCGCCGGGGCATTCTAACTGCAACACAGGAGTTATCCCGATGCTGAAAGCGACACTCTTCATTCATGGCGGAATGCTGTTGGGTCTGGTCCTTGCAACGGCCACGCTCATCTGAACCAGTTGGTTAACGAGTACTCATGGCCGGGCACCCGCCCGGCCATTTTCGTTTGTTTCTCTCACGCCGCCGCCCCGCGCCATGCCCGTTGCGCAGGCACATGCAGGGTCATCGTCTCACCAAGGTGCAAGGCACCGCATCGCTCGACCCACGCCGTGATGCCCCGCCGCCCCTTCGCCGCGGACCTGAACGCCTTCCCCCGCCCCGGCCGGGCTTTTTCGATGGTCAGGGCAGGAAACTGGCAAGGCAGGTTTTCCATATCGACCGTCAAGGTCGCGCCGTCGGGTGCCTGAAGCCGCGATGACGGCGGCAGATACGTCAGGTCGGCGATCCCCTCCAGCACGATCGACGCGCCCAGCCATGCCGGATCGATCGCCTCCAACCCCAATTCGGCCGCAATCGCGCGCAGATCCTCGGCACTGACGATCGAAAGCTGGCGGGCGTTGCGGATCTCGGTGTTGCGGGGATGTTGCGAGGTGACCCGCGAACAGGACGGCCGTGTCACCCCGGCGTGGCAATCGCCCTCGTACCCGCCCCAGGTCAGCGGCATACGCTCCAGCGGACGGGTCACCAATTCGGGATCATCGCGATGCGGAACGTATCCAAGCCAGGTGATGGTGGCACTGTGCCGGGTCTTGATCAGGGCGGGCATGGGCATCCTTTGGTCTGGGCCGCGTCGCGGGCGGGCGTTGAATCGAGGACAGGCCGCACAGCGCCTTGTCAGGGGCGAAAGGTATCTTCGGAACAGGGTTTGCCGCAAGGCAGATCCGGCGGAGGGCGGCAACGCCCAAGGACGCCAGATGCCGCAAACAAAAAATCCCGGAACCTGAGTGAGGTTCCGGGATCACGGTTTGTGGGTTTCAGCGCTTCATCACGAAGACGGTTCCGGCTCCAGCCCGGCTTCGTCGGACTTCGGCTTCTTCGTCTTCGGGATCGCCGTGACCGAGGGTGTGTTGCCTTGGTCGGGGCGGTCGTCGTTGTCGTCACCCCGGTTCAAAGGTTCGCCGCGCACGACCTTCATGATCTCGGGCCCGGTCAGCGTTTCGTATTCCAGCAGACCCTGCGCAAGGCGTTCAAGATCGTCGGCCTTCTCGGTCAGGATCCGCTTGGCGGTCTGGTAACCGGTGTCGATGATCTCTTTCACCTTGTCGTCGATGATCTTCTGGGTGTCGGCCGAGTGGGTGGTGCCGCCGCCATAGGCGCCAAGGTGGCTTTGCTGTTCGTTGGCGTAATCGACAAAACCCAGTTCTTCGGAATAGCCGAACTGCGTGACCATGGCGCGGGCGATCTTCGATACCTGCTGGATGTCAGAGGCCGCCCCAGAGGTCACGTTTTCCTTGCCGAAGATCAGTTCCTCGGCGACGCGGCCGCCCATCGCCATGGCGATCTTCGAGGTGTACTTGGTCCAGCTGACCGAAAGTTGGTCACGCTCGGGCAACGACAGCACCAGGCCCAGCGCGCGACCGCGCGGGATGATCGTCGCCTTGTGGATCGGATCGTGCTGCGGCACGTTCAGACCGACGATGGCGTGGCCCGCCTCGTGGTAGGCCGTCAGCTTCTTCTCGTCCTCGCTCATGACCATCGACCGGCGCTCGGCGCCCATCATGACCTTGTCCTTGGCGTTCTCGAAATCCTCCATCACGACAAAGCGCCGACCGACGCGGGCCGCCATCAACGCCGCCTCGTTGACGAGGTTCGCCAGATCGGCACCCGAGAAACCGGGACAGCCGCGCGCGATGATGCGCAGGTCGACATCGGGTCCAAGCGGCACCTTGCGGGCATGGACGCCGAGGATCTTCTCGCGGCCCTTGATATCGGGGTTGGGCACCTGCACCTGCCGGTCGAACCGGCCGGGACGCAGCAGCGCCGGGTCCAGAACATCGGGGCGGTTTGTCGCCGCGACGATGATGATGCCCTCGTTCGCCTCGAACCCGTCCATTTCGACCAGAAGCTGGTTCAAGGTCTGCTCGCGCTCGTCATTGCCGCCGCCGTAACCGACGCCACGCGACCGGCCCACGGCGTCGATCTCGTCGATGAACACGATGCAGGGCGCGTTCTTCTTGGCCTGCTCGAACATGTCGCGCACCCGGGATGCACCGACACCAACGAACATTTCAACGAAATCGGAGCCCGAGATGGTGAAGAACGGCACACCCGCCTCGCCGGCCACGGCACGGGCCAGCAGGGTCTTACCGGTGCCCGGAGGGCCGACCAGCAGCGCACCTTTGGGGATCTTGCCGCCAAGACGCGAGAATTTCTGCGGGTTGCGCAGGAATTCGACGATCTCTTCCAGCTCGTCCTTGGCCTCGTCGATACCGGCCACGTCGTCGAAGGTGACGCGCCCGTGCTTTTCCGTCAGCAGCTTGGCCTTGGATTTGCCAAAGCCCATGGCGCCACCTTTGCCGCCCCCCTGCATCCGGTTCATGAAATAGATCCAGACCCCGATCAACAGCAGGAACGGCAGGAACGTCATAAGTATGGCCGTGAAGCCCGACTGTTCCTGCGGCTTGGCGTTTACCGTCACGTTGTTGTCGATCAGCCGCTGCGTCAGGGCATCCCCCTGATCGGGCCGGATCGTCGAGTAATCATTGCCGTCGGTGCTGCGGAACAGCACCTTTTCCCCATCCAGGGTCACCGAGTTGACGTTGCCGTCCTCGATGGCGGTGACGAATTCCGAATAGCTGATCGAACGGGAATTCATCGATGATTGCCCACCCGAGAACAGGTTGAACAGGGCGACCACCAGAAGGATCAGGACGGCCCAGAAGGCGAGGTTGCGCGCGTTGCCCAAGGAAATCTCCAATTTCGTCGGCGGAATGGTCCTATGACCGTTGTCTCTAAGATAGAGATACGAGCGCCGTGTTCAATGCGATAACAGGAATGCGGCGAAATCGTCGCGCCCTTTTGCCAGTTTTGCGGCCCAACCGTTGGTCATCCCGGCAAGTGGCGCGGCGATCAGCGCCTCACCCCGCCAGATGGCGGGGGTGGCCAGCAGGGACGCCCGGGGCAAACCCGTATCGCGCCAATCGCCGCATTGCTGCAGGCCATGGGGCCCCAGCGCGGCAACATGCAGCGCCGGATCGTGGGGGCCGTCGAGGTGCCAGCGCCGATCCCAAGGCGCATCGGTCGCGCCGCGCAGATCCTTAACCGCATTATATTCACGGGTCAGGCGAAAACACCCGCGTTCCTGCCGCATGAGACACCCCGACAGGGTATCGGCGACGGATCGCCGCATATAGCGGCTGAGTGCGTCGTAACGGGGGCGATAGTCGGCCGACGAGATCCACATCACCGCCGCCGCCAGAAGCCGGTTCCTCGTGTCCGGCGGGGCGGCGTCGAAACCATCGTCGTCGATCACCAGATCGGGACCGTCCCGCGTTACGATACGGGTTGCCAGCATCTGCGCCTGCGCCCGCAGGACGGCGCGCGCATCCCCCATGTGCGCCGCCAGCCGCGCCAGCCGTTCGGGCGTCAGGCCAAGATCGGAAAGCCCGCCCAGCATCGCGCGGGCGCGCACCCGGTCAAAACGCGGATCGTCGTTCGACGGGTCATCGGCCCAGCCGATCCCCTGTCCGTGCAGCCAATCGCGCAGCGCGTCACGCCGCAAACCCAGCAGCGGGCGCAACCAGTTGGGCGCACCGGCGGTCGTGGCGGCGATCCCGGCCAGACCGTCGACCCCCGAGCCGCGCGCCAGCCGCAAAAGCACGGTTTCCGCCTGATCATCCAGCGTGTGGCCGGTGGCGACATGGTGAATGCGGCGGGGCACGGCCCATTCGGCGATCAGGCGGCGGCGCGCATCGCGTGCGGCGGCCTGAAGATTTCCGCTGCCGTCCCAATCGTGCCAGCGCAGGGTGTCATGGGAAAGGTGCAGCGCCCGGGCCTGCGCCGCGACCATGACGGCCTCATGGGCCGATTCGGGGCGCAATCCGTGATCGACCGTCACGACATGCAGGCTCACGCCGGCGGCCGTGGCCCATGGCACCGCCGCATGCATCAATGCGATGCTGTCGCCGCCGCCGGACACGGCAAGCCCCATCCGGCGCGGCGGTTCGTGTTGAAAGATGTCGTCCAGCGCCGCAGTCACGGCGCCTGGGATCATTGACAGGTCAGACCGGCCCGGGCGGTCTGCGCCTCGAGGCTGGCGTCGCTTTGGGGAAAGCGCACCGGCACTTCGTCGAGGATCGCGCAGGCGTCTGCGGTCTGGCCCAGGGTGTTCAGCATCAGGCCCAGTTTCAGAAGGGCCCGGGGCGCCATGTCGCCCTCGGGCGACCCCGAGAACGATTCGAGATAGGCGCGCGCTGCGCTTTCGTTCTCGCCCAGCTGCGCCAGCGCCTCGCCCCGGTAGAAATGCGCGCGGCCGGTCAGCGGGCCGGCGGTGTAGGTCTCGGCAAAGGCCGCAAAGAGGTCAGCGGCACTGCGAAAGCTACCGGAGTCGAGGGCCTCCTTCGCCCGATCAAATCCAGCCTGTTCGCCGATGGCCAATTCGGGTCCGCCGGTATTGGCGGGGGGGGCCGGTGCCGCGGCGGGGGCCAACCCCGCCTCGCCGCCGATCGGCGTCGTCTCGCCCAGCGCGCCGATATCGCAGCCGGGTTCCAGTTCGCACACACGGAATTGCAGATCACCGATGCGGTTGGTGCCGTCCGCGACGATCCGGTTGACCCGGTTCGTCACCTCTTCGGTGTCGCCGGTCAGGCGACGCAACTCGGCCTCCATCGCGTCGATCCGCGCCAGCGCACCGGTGCCCGCCAGGTTCAGCTCGGGTGATCCGGTGGTCGACAACTCGCGCTTCAGCGCCTGCACCTCGGTCAGCAGCACGGCCAGTTCCTGCCGGATATCGGCCAGCGTGCTGTCCTGCGCCCAGGCGGCGCCCGGCAGGATCAATGTCGCACTCAGCAGGGCAGCGCGCCACATGGTCAGCTGCCCAGCCCGGCGGCGATCACGGTGACCGCACGGCGGTTCTTGGCATAGCACGCCTCGGTCGAACACACCTCGATCGGGCGTTCCTTGCCATAGGTCACGGTGCGCAGGCGCCCGGCGTCGACGCCTTGTGCCACCATGTACTGACGGGCCGACGACGCGCGCCGTTCACCCAGCGCGAGGTTGTATTCGCGCGTGCCCTGTTCGTCGGCATGGCCTTCGATGATCGCGGTATAGGACGGGTTCTGGATCAGCCACTGCGCCTGGGCCGCGATGGTGGTGCGCGCGCTGTCGCTGAGCGTCGATTGATCGACGGCGAACAACACCCGGTCGCCGATGGTCTGGCGGAAGTACTCGGGCGATCCCGCACCCAGCGACGATTGATCGATACCCGTGCTGTTCAGCGGATCGCCGGCGCCGAAGCCGGCGTTCGGGTCGGTTCCACCGGCCCCCGGTCCGCCGAAGCGGTTTGCGTTGGTGCAGGCACCAAGGGCCAGAACCAGACCCAGCACAATGACCTTGCCGGTATATTTCATGTGATATTCCTGTTCAGAGCACTGCCCGTTCGCACGATACTAGCAGCCGGTTTCGATTTTGGAAACGCCAGCCGCACCTTGATTCGGCAAGGTGCCGCCGACGGTATGTCATTTCAGAAGCGGTGACCACGCCGGATCCGATGCCGCCCCGTCCAGCGGCACCTTCTTGAGGTTGCGCCCCGAAATATCCACCGTATAGAGCGACGATTGCCCCCCTGCGCCGGAACTTTCGCGCATGAACATCAGCACGCGGCCGTTCGGCGCCCATGTCGGACCCTCGTCCAGGAACGACGCCGTCAACAGCCGTTCTTCGGATCCGTCGGTGCGCATCACGCCGATGTGAAAGCGGCCCGCGTTCTGCTTGGTGAACGCGATCAGATCACCGCGCGGCGACCAGACCGGCGTGCCATAGCGCCCGTCGCCAAACGAGATCCGGCGCGGCTCGCCGCCGTTGGCGGGCATGATATACAGTTGCGGCGTGCCCGAGCGGTCGCTTTCAAACACCAGCTGTGCGCCATCGGGCGAATAGCTGGGCGCGGTTTCAATGCTGGGCGAGGTCGTCAGCCGTTCGGGCGTGCCACCGGGCCGCAGGCGATAGATGTCGGTGTTGCCACCGGACGCCGCCGAAAACACCACCGTCTGTCCATCGGGGGCATAGCGCGGCGCGAAGGTCATCGAATCGCCCGGCACCGGCAGCGGCACACGCTGCACCGATCCGACATCCAGCTGATAGATCTGGGGAAACCCGGTTTCATAGCTGGTATAAAGAATCCGATCGCCGGTCGGCGAAAACCGCGGCGCCAGCACGATGGAACCGTCACCGGTCAGGAACTGCACGTTCGCGCCATCGTAATCCATGATCGCCAGACGCTTGCGGCGGTCGTCCTTGGGGCCGGTTTCCGACACGAACACCACGCGACTGTCGAAATAGGCACCCTCGCCGGTGATTCGCGAATAGACGGCATCGGCAACCTTGTGCGCCATCCGGCGCCACGCGGTGGTGGTGCCGCCGAATTGCAGCCCCTCGCCCAGTTGCGCTTCGGAAAACACGTCGAAGACGCGGAACTTGACGGTCAGGCGTCCATCGGCCGTCGCGCTGACGGCACCCGTGATCAGGGCCTGCGCGTTGATGGCCTTCCAGCTTGCATAGTCCACCGAGGGTGAAAAGCTGGTGATCTGCGTGATGAAGGCGTCCGATCCGATCTGGCGGAACAGCCCGGTGCCCGCCAGGTCGTCGGCGATCACCTGGGACAGGCGCGCGGCGTATTCGCCCCCTGCCGGATCCTCGGCCACGAAATCGGGGACTGCAAAGGGCAGCGGCTCGATCACGCCTTCGGTGATGTCGATCCTCAGCGGTCCGTCCTGCGCCAACGAAGGCGCGACGGTGAACGGCAGGCCGAGCAGCGTCAGAGCAGCAAGAAGGGCACGGATCGGTGTCATAACATTCCTCATTCAGCCGAACGGCCAGTGGTGTGTGTCCGCATGTAACGCGTTGCGCGCCGAAAAGATCACACGATTGTGCGACCGAACCCCGATGGCAGCCGTGTGTCGCATCAGCGCAACCTCATCCCGTCGGGGTTGAACGTCATCTCGATGTTCTGCCATTGGCCGTATTTCTCGGCCGGCAGCGGAAAACCCGAAGCGCCGCACCGGATGATCGCGCGGCGGGCCGCCTCGAACGCCTGGCGCGCGCCGTCGTCGGTGCCGCCCGACGACGAGATGATGCGGATCGATCCGGCATCGGGCTTGCCATCGCGGGTCATTGCCACGCCGACAACAACCGTGGTGCGCAAGGCGTCGGACGACAACGCGCCGACGTTCCAGCATTTCTGGACCGCGACGCGCAGTGCGTCCTTTTCCCCCAGGGTCAGCGGAGGGCCCGACGGTTCGCCCTGGGCGGGGGCGGCGGCGGGCGTGTTGGCCGGGGCCGGATCGCCCATGGCTTCGGCCAGCGCGGCGTCCACACTGTCCGAGCGCGCTTCGCTGTTGCTGCCCGGCGTCGTCGGCGCGGGCGTTGCAGGCGCGGCGGGCGCGGCCGGTGTTGCGGCGGCGGTGCGGGTCGGCCGGTCGGGCGCGCGGCGGGGCCGGTTCGATGATGCCGGCGCGGTGCCGGGGGCCTGGGCCGTTTCGGTTGCCGGTTCGGCTTCGGCGTCCGGTTCGGTCACGGGCGGTGTTGGCGCGGCGGGGGGCGGCGTCGGCGTATCGTCGGGCGTTTCCGCCTCGGTCACGATTTCGGGCGCCGCCTCGGCCGGGGCCGTCGGCGTCTGCTCGACCACTTCCTCCTCGGGGGGCTCGGGTGTGGGATCGGGCGTCACGGTTTCGGTCACGACCGGCGCCTCCACCGCTTCGGGCGGCGGGGGCGGTGCGGTTTCGCTGGCCACCCGGCGCGCGGGGCGCGGCGTCGATGTGGGCGCGACGGGCCGCGGTTCGACCGCTGGCGGCGCCGGATCGGGCGCCACATCGGTCACGTCGGTTTCCACGGGCGCGGCAGCCGCCGGCGCCTGCGGTGCAGGCTCGGGTTCGGGCTGGGGTGTCGGTTCGGGCTCGGGCGCCGGCGCGGGCGTGGCCGGTTCCGGTTCCGGTTCAGGCTCCGGTGCGGGTTCCGGCGTGGGTGCGACCGGCTCGGGTTCGGGGGCCGGCGGTTCGGGCACGGGATCCGGTGTGGGTTCGACGACCGGCGCCGGCGGATCGGGCGCGACCTCGGGTTCCGGCTCGGGTGTTGGTTCTGGCGTCGGCTCGACCGTGCCGGGGCTCACGGCTGTCGGTTGCGTCACTTCGGGGGCTTCGACGGGCCGGGTCAGGGCCGCGAAATCCTCTTCGCTGATGACGCTGACGTTGGCCACATCGGGCGGCGGCAGCGGCGTGTCCTTGAACAGCCCACCGAACAGGGCAAACCCCACCAGCGCCACATGCGCCGCGCCCGAGATGTAACTGCCGGTCTTCAAGAGTTGCCCCCCGGAGCAGGATCTGCCCATTCAAAATCGAACATTCGACCGTGTGTCCGTGCCGACGGCCGGCCGCATTTGCACCCGGCGCATCGCAAGACTGCGACAGGACGCGCCATGCGCTAGTTTTCCTGACCCGTCGTATCGTCAAGCCGCGGACCGCCCGAATCGGTCACGAGACCGATGTTGGAAAAGCCCGCCGCGTTCAGCGATCCCATCAGCTGCACCACCCGTTCATAGGCGATCGAGCCGTCGGCCCGCAAAAACACCTTGTCCGACGCCCGTTCGGCGGCGATGGCGCGCAACTGCGCAATCAGGTCGCCGCTTTCGGTTTCGTTGTTCATCAGCAGGATCGTGCCCTCGGCCGTCAGCGTGATGGTCAGCGGTTCCTCACGCTCGACCGGCAAGGGTTCGGCGGCGGTGCGCGGCAATTCGATGGGCACGCCCACCGTCAGCAGCGGTGCCGCGACCATGAACACGATCAGCAGCACCAGCATCACGTCGACAAAGGGCGTGACGTTGATTTCCGACATCTGCTTGCGGCTGGACCGGCGCCGCCGGCGCCCGCCCCCATCGCGTGCGATCGTTCCTGCGGCCATGTCAGGAATCCAGCTGGCGCGACAGGATGGTGGCGAATTCGTCGGCAAAGGATTCGTAGCCGCGCAGGATGCGGTCGGAATCCGCGCTCAGCTTGTTATAGAACACGACCGCCGGGATCGCGGCCAGCAGGCCCAGACCGGTGGCCAGCAACGCCTCGGCGATGCCCGGCGCCACGACCGCCAGGTTGGTGTTCTGCGATTGCGCGATGCCGATGAAGGCGTGCATGATGCCCCAGACCGTGCCGAACAGCCCGACAAAGGGCGCGGTCGACCCGACGGTTGCCAGGAACGGCAGACCCTTTTCCAGCGATTCGCCCTCTTTCGCGATGGCGACATCCATTGACCGGTCGATGCGCGATTGCGCGCCGGGAATCAGGCCGCCATCGGTGCGATGCGAGCGGCGCCATTCGGTCATTCCGGATACAAAGACCGCCTGGGCGCGTCCATCCGCCTCGGGGCCGATCTTGTCGAACAATTCGTCCAGCGGCTCGCCCGACCAGAACGCCGCGTCGAATTTCGCCGCCTCGCGCCGCGCGCGGGCGAAGACGATGTGCTTCTGGATGATGATCGCCCACGACCAGAACGACGCCAGCAGCAACACCAGCATCACGAACTTGACCGTCAGCGTCGATTGCGCGAACAACCCCCACATGGAGAAGTCCAGCTCTTGCGCCAGCGCAAGCGTTTGCGTTTCCATCTTACCTGCTCATGTTATGCGGGCCGATCTGTGTCAGCCTTGTCTGCACCGCACAATAGGCGAACGCGCGGCGAAATCCAACGTTTCCGCGAGCGTGGCGTGATTTTCGCCGGTTCGGTGGTTTTCAGTGCAACTCCCGGCGGAGTTCCGCCGGCAACCGCGTCGCGCGCCCGTCATCGTTGACCACGACAAGGGTGACGCGGGCGGTGAACAGATCCTCGCCGTCGCGCCGCACGACCTGATCCAGCACGATCCGTGCGCCGCCGACCTCGGCGATGGTGGTGTCCACGGTCAGTTCGTCGTCATAACGGGCGGGCTTGAGATATTCGGCGTCGAGGCGCCGCACGACGAACACATGGCCGTCGCGATCCTTCATCGCCCGCTGATCGACACCGAGGCCACGCACCCATTCGCTGCGTGCGCGTTCGATGAATTTCAGATAATTCGCATGATAGACCAGCCCGGCCAGATCGGTGTCTTCGTAATAGACCCGCAGGGCAAAACGGTGCGTGGCAGTCATGGCATGTCCTTCGTTGCGACCGCTCCCGGTCTGGAACAGGTGCCGCGCGGGTGCAAGGGCGGCGCAGATGTTGTCGATCCGAACCAAGCCCCGAACCCGGCAATCGTCAGCAGAACGTGCCGTTTTCCGGCACAGGACACGGCCAGGCCTTACGACCGCCCGGCGGCAGATGACGCAAGAATCCAGCCGTAACGATCGGCGCTTTCGCATCCGGCACCGGCCCGTTTTCGTCGAAGGCGATCCATGCCCCCGTCCCCACCGCGTCGCGCAACCGTTCTTCTGCCGGCGTTCGCCACCAGCGTGCGTTTCACTGCACGCTCATCCGCGCGAACAGGCGCAGGGCGTGGCTGGGGTCGGCGGCCGCCACGGGCAGCAGGGGGTCATAGGCGGCGCGGATCAGGGCGCCGATTTCGGGGCGCAGGATGGTGTGTCCGTCCGCCACTGCTAGCGGCGAGCGGTCGGTGAACGCGCGGTCGGACCACAGCAGGATGGTCTGCACGGCCTGGCTCAGCGCCAGGGTATCGGCGGAAACCGCCGACAGATGGGCATCCATCCGCAGGAAGACAAACGCCGCCTTGATCGCGCCCGTCTCGTCAAACCGGAAGATACGGTATTGGTTGGCGTCCGCCGCCTTCAGCCGCCCGAGCAGGGGCGCAAGGTCCGGAATCAGGCGGTCAAGGTCGGGCACGCCCGACAATTCGTCCCAGTCGCGCAGGAAGAACACCATCAGGTTGGCGCCCAGTTCGGGGTCGGTTTCCGCCATCTTGTGGTTGGCCAGCGTCACCACGGCCTCGATCGCGCCCTTGACCACAGACAGGGTTTCATCCTCGACCCCGAACACCACCGGCACCAGCGGCCTGCCCCAGCGCGCAAAGGCGAAGGTGCCGTCGGCGCGGGTGAACAGGGCCGCGACCCCCTCGGGCGTTGTCGACACCGGATCAGTCACAGCGCTGTGCCTGCCGCCACAGGACGATCGCCACGCACGACGACCAGCCCAGCGCGATGACGCCCAGCCACCGTTCGAACAACCCGTCGATGCCCGTGGGCAGGAAGAAGAACACCGGCGCGCAGAGCACCCACAACGCCCCGAACACACGGAACACGGTGGTCATCCGGCCGCCCGCCTGCGACGCCATGCCGAAGGTGGCGACGGTGTATCCGAGGCCCAGGCCATAGACCAACTTGGTGTGAACCACGACGCCGTCGCTGTCGCCGTCACCGTATTCGTTGCGCGCCCCGATCACCGTGACCAGCAGGCCCAGCACCAGCAGCGCCAGCAAACCCGCGGTCCAGCCCACATCGCCACCAGGGTGCATGTGCGCCGCCCCCACGGCCAGCACCATCAGCCCACCCGCATAGGCATAGAGCCCGACGTCGACGATCCACTCGTTCCGGCCCGCGCCGAGGTCGGAAATCGTGTCCGATATCCAGTCATAGTCGGGAACGAACCAGGGCGCGACGATCACCGACAGGACCAGCGCAAGCGCCCCAAGCCAACCGGCCAGGGCGCAGAACCGCAGCAAACCGCCGCTCTGGAAGGTGCGCGGACCCTCGCTCACAATGCTGCCGCCACCTCGTCGGAGATGTCGAAATTGGCGGTGACGGTCTGCACGTCGTCGTCATCCTCCAGCGCCTCGATCAGCTTCATCAGCTTTTGCGCGTCCTCCAGGTCAAGCTCGGTGCGGGTCTGCGGCTTCCACACCAGCTTGGTGGTCTCGGATTCGCCCAACTGCTCTTCAAGCGCGTTCGACACCTCGTTCAGATCGGTATCGGCGCAATAGATCCAGTGGCCCTCGTCGTCGCTTTCCACGTCTTCGGCGCCCGCTTCGATGGCGGCCATCATCACCTCGTCGGCGGATCCCACCGCGGCCGGATACATCACCTCGCCCTTGCGGTCGAACATGAACGAAACGCTGCCGGTTTCGCCCAGGTTGCCGCCGTTCTTGGTAAATGTCGACCGCACGTTCGACGCGGTGCGGTTGCGGTTATCGGTCATCGCCTCGACGATCAGCGCGACACCGTTGGGACCGTACCCCTCATACCGGATCTCGTCATAGCTTTCGGCGTCACCGCCCACGGCCTTCTTGATCGCCCGGTCGATCACGTCCTTGGGGACCGAGTTCGACTTGGCCTCCTTCACCGCAAGGCGCAGGCGGGGGTTCTTGTCGGGATCGGGGTCGCCCATCTTGGCGGCGACGGTGATTTCCTTGGACAGCTTGGAAAACACCTTGGCGCGGGCCGCATCCTGGCGCCCCTTGCGGTGCTGGATGTTGGCCCATTTGGAATGACCTGCCATGGATCGTGCTCTCCCGTATTTCGATGTGTGCGATGCTGCGCGAGTCTTTACAGCGCGGATGGGGGGCGCATCAAGGGCGGCAGTCGCATCCGGCGCAGCGGCACGCAGCCCCCGCCCGGGCGGGGCACCGCCGGTTGCCCGCCTTTGCCTTTGCGCGGCCGGGGCGAACCGCCTATCCTCGGGCAAAAATACCGTCGCACAAACGCATCGCAGCAGTCAGACCCCGAGGACAGGCACAATGTTCACCACCCGACGCATCTTTACCTTCGGCCTTGCCGCCGTCACGCTTTCGGGCTGTGGTGGCGCCGCCACCCTGCCTGCCGGCCAGGCCACCCGCGATCCGGCATTCCTGCCCCAGCCGAATCCCGGTTGGGACGCCTGGGTCACCGGGTTCCGGGGCCGCGCCACCGCCCAGGGCATTTCGCCCGCGACGCTGGATCGGGCGTTCCGCGGCGCCGGCTTCCTGCCCGGCGTGATCGACCGGGACCGCAACCAGACCGAATTCAAACGCTCGCTCGAAGATTACCTGTCGATCGCCGCCAGCGATGAACGGGTGGCCAAGGGCCGCGCCAACTTCGCCCGCTACCGCAGCGTTCTGGCCGAGGTGGAAAACCGCTATGGCGTCGACGCCAACGTGGTCACGGCCGTCTGGGGGCTCGAAAGCTTCTACGGCGAACGGCGCGGCGACATCCCGGTGGTGTCGGCGGTCTCGACGCTGGCCTATGATGGCCGGCGCGGCGCGTTCTTTGAAAAACAGCTGATCGCGGCGCTGAAGATCCTGCAGAACGGCGATGTCTCGGCCGCGAACATGACCGGATCCTGGGCCGGGGCGATGGGTCACACCCAGTTCATCCCGACGTCCTATCAGGGGTATGCCGTCGACTTCCGCGGCGACGGGCGGCGCGACATCTGGAGCGACGATCCCACCGACGGCCTCGCCTCGACCGCCAACTATCTCGCGAAATCCGGCTGGCGGCGCGGTCAGCCCTGGGGCGGCGAAATCGGCAGCGCGGGCGCCAACGCCGGAACCCGCAGCCTGCAACCCGATCCCGGGGGGCCGGTGTTCCGAGTCGGGCACAACTTCAACGTCATCAAGCGCTACAACAACTCCGACGCCTATGCCATCGGCGTGGGCCACCTGGCCGATCGGATCGCCGGGGGCGGACCGCTGCGCGCATCCTTCGGGCCGGACGCCAACGGTCTGACCAAGGACGACCGCCAGCGACTGCAACGCCGGCTGACAGCGCGCGGCTTCGACACCGGCGGCGATGACGGCGTCATCGGGCCGAAGAGCACATCCGCCATCGCCGCCTACCAGGCCTCGATCGGGCAGGCCGCGACCGGCGTTCCATCTCCTGCCCTGCTGGCCAGCCTCGGCTGACGGCGCCGGGGCATCCCGCCGCCCAGCGCAGGTGCGGCGGGGCCCCGTTCCCGCGCACGCGGGAATGGGGGACAAGGTGTGGCGCGGCACGCGCCGCCGCTGGATCACGCCGGCGTCAGACGCCCGGACGCAGGCCGAACGCAGTCTCGCCGATGGCGATTACCGCCGTTGCACCGCTTTCGGTGCGCACCAGCACCCGGCGCGGCGCATCGCCGCCCGCCGGCATCTCGACCCGGTAATCGCGCCCGTGCGGACAGCCCTGCAACACGCCACTCCAGGCGCGCGCACGACCGGGGCGCAACGCCACGCACAGCGCGCCGTCGCTGAAGCCCACCGTCACCGTATCGCGATACAGGATCGCCGTGCGCGGCTCGGCCTCCCGCAACGCCGGCGCACCCGGCCGGGTCGCGGACACGCAGCCGGACAGGACGGCCCCGCAGGCCAGGATCGCCAACGCCCGCTTCACAGCGGCCAGATCAACGGAATGACAAGACATGCGGACACCCCCAGCATCAGGTTCAGCGGGATCCCCACCCGCAGGTAATCGGTGAACTTGTACCCCCCCGGACCGTAGACCAGCGTGTTCGTCTGATACCCGATGGGTGTGGAAAACGCCGCCGAGGCCGCGAACATCACCGCCACCACCAACCCCCGCGGATCCAGGCCCAGCGCATGGCCCAACTCGATGGCGATGGGCGTCAGGATCACGCCGATGGCGTTGTTGCTGACCATCTCGGTCAGGGTCGAGGCGATCAGGTAGATGCACAGGATCACCGCCACCGGCGGAAGCTGCACCAGAAGCGGCTCCAGCGTCGTGACCAGCAACGCCACCGCGCCGGATTCCTGCATCGCCACACCGACGGCCAGCATGGAGAAGATCAACGCCAGAAGCCGGCCCTCGACAAAGGTGAACGCCTCGTCGGCGTCGATGCAACGCGCCAGCAGGATCACCGTCACCGCCAGCATCGCCAGCGCGAAGATCGGCGCGACACCCAGCGCCGCAAGGATCACGACCGCCGTCAGCGCGCCAATGGCGATGGGCGCCTTGCCCCGCCGATAGGCCAGGTCCGACGGCTTGGCGATATCCACCAGGTCCATGTCCACCGCCAGCCGCTGGATGTCCGCCGGCGCCCCTTCCAGCAACAGCGTGTCGCCGATCCGAACCACCACGTCGTCCAGCTGACGGCCGGTGTTCTGGTTACGTCGATGCACCGCCAGCGGATAAACGCCATAGCGCCGCCGCAACCGCATGGAGCCCAGCGACCGGCCGACCATCCGCGCCCCCGGCGTGATCAGCACCTCGACTGTTTCGGTCGCCACCGACGACAGCCGGTCCACCGCCCGCACGTCCGAATTGCTCTGCAATCCCAGAAGCTCGGACATCTCGGTGCGCAGAACCACCCGGTCGCCGGCCTCCAGCACGACCGCCCCCATGTCACGGCGCAGCGACGCATCGCCCCGCAGCACGTCGACCACGCGCACGCCCTCGCGCTTGAACAGGTCCACCTCGGTCACCGGCTGCCCGATCAACGACGACCCTTCGGGCAATGCAACCTCGGTGAAATACTTCATCTTGCGCTTGTCGCTCAGCATCCCGCTCAGCGACGGCCGGTCGGGCAGCAGGAACCGCCCGATCAGCGCCATGTAGGCGCCCCCCAGGACAACCTGCAAAATCCCCAGCGGCGCGATCTCGAAGATCGAGAAGCCGTCCATCCCGGCCTGCCGCGCCACCCCGTCCACCAACAGGTTGGTCGAGGTGCCGATCAGCGTGATCGTGCCGCCCAGGATCGCGGCATAACTCAGCGGGATCAACAGCTTCGAGGGCGAAACCCCCAGCCGCTTGGCCAGTTGCACGAACACCGGAATCATCACGACCACGACCGGCGTGTTGTTCATGAAGGCCGACCCGAACGCCACGATCACCAGGCTCAGCACCACGATCAGGATCGGATGGCGCGCCGCGCGCCGGTCGGCCTGTTCCGTCAGCCATTGCAAGGCCCCGGTCCTGACCAGCCCCCCCATGACAAGGAACATTGCCGCGATGGTCCAGGGCGCCGAGTTCGAGAACACCTCGTCCAGCCGTTCATAGGGCAGCAGTCCCAGCACGAACATTGCCGAAGCGCCGGCAATCGCCACGACCTCGGTCGGATACACCTCCATCGCGAACATCACGAACATCACGGCAACCACGATAAAGCACAGGATCGCCTGCGTCATCGGATCGAACTGCAACATCACCATCGGCAATCACTCTCAGCGACCGTCACGGCCGACGCGCAGAATATCGGCCATGGCGGGCGGCACAAGGGCTTCATCGCCGACCAACGCCTGCCGGACCCCCGGTCCACGGCCGGAAACGGGCGCCCGCAAACAATGGAATGCGCCGGAACGGCGCGCCTTCGGATCAGCCGCCGTCCGGCACGCGAAGTTGCGCGATCACGGCCAGCCCGACAACCGCCAGCATCGATCCGGCCATCGCCAGGTTGACGATCCGCTGGGTGCGCGCGGACAGGTCCAGCCGATGCAGCGCTATCCCGGCCCACAGCCACGCCAGGTGCAGCGGCACCCAGATCGCGGCGACAATCGCCAGCTTCACCGCGATTTCCACCCCCGGCCGGTCGGGCATGAACGCGAATCCCGAGAACAATGCCGTGTTTACCGCGTAAGCCTTGGGATTCAGCGCCTGCAGGATCAGCCCGCCGCCAATCCCAGGCGCCCGGCGTGCCGCAACAATGGCCACGGTGGATCCGGCCAGCGCGATCTTCAGCGCCAGATACAGCAGATATGCCGTGGAGGCGACGAACAGCACGGTCCGGATTGCCGGATCGGCCAGCACCAGCGCCGCCAGACCACTGATCACCGCCAGCGCCACCGCGTAATGACCGATGAACAGGCCCAGCAGATACCGCATCCCGGCCCGCGCGCCAAAGGCTGATCCGACTCCCGCGGTCGACAAGACCCCGGGCCCCGGCGTCGCGATCAGGAAAAACACGGCCGCCGCGAAACTCAGCATGTCACGGGCGCGCCCCCAACCCAGACCTGGGCGATGGCCCGGTCATCGCCCATCATGATCGTCGGGAACACCGCCTCCCAGATGTCATCGGCTGTGGCGGCGCGCTGGGCGATGGCGGGGGTCGATGCCAGGTCCAGCGCGACGATATCCGCCTCGCTTCCCGGTGCCACGGTGCCGATCCGGTCGGCCATGTGCATCGCCCGCGCCGATCCCTCGGTCGCCAGCCACAAAAGCTGGGCCGGATGCAACGCCGTGCCGCCCAACTGGCCGATCTCATAGGCCGCGGCCATCGTGCGCAGCATCGAAAACGACGACCCGCCGCCGATGTCCGAGGCCAGACCGACCGACACCCCCCGCGCCCGCAACGCCGCCGCGCGAAACAGGCCCGAGCCGATGAACTGGTTCGATGTCGGGCAATGCACCACGGCCGCACCGACCTCGGCCAGCCGTGCGATCTCGCGTTCCTCCAGGTGGATCGAGTGACCGTAAAGCCCCCGGGCGCCCAGCAGATCCGCCGCCTCGTAGGTGTCCAGGTAATCGCGCGCTTGCGGATGCAGGTCGTGCACCCAGGCGATCTCCTCGACCTGCTCGGACAGGTGGGTCTGCATCAGACATTCGGGATGCTCCGACCACAGCGCCCCCAGCGCATGCAACTGCGCGCGGCTCGATGTCGGGGTGAACCGGGGCGTGATCGCATATTCCAGCCGGTCGACCCCGTGCCACTTCTCCAGCAACGCCTTGCTGTCGTCATAGGCCGATTGCGCGCTGTCCCGCAGCCCATCGGGCGCGTTGCGGTCCATGCAGGTCTTGCCGGCCACGGCCCGCACCCCCCGCGCCCGCGCCTCGCCAAAGAACGCCTCGACACTGACCGGATCCGAGGTGGCGAAGGAACAGACCGTCGTCGTGCCATGGGCCAGCGTCAGATCGAAGAACCGCCCGGCGATCAGCGCGGCATAGGCCGGATCCGACAGCCGCATTTCCTCGGGGAATGTATAGGTGTTCAGCCAGTCGATCAGCCGCTTGCCCCAGCTCGCGATCATCGCCGTCTGGGGAAAATGCACATGGGCATCGACGAACCCCGGCAACAGCAACGCATCCCCCATGTCGCGCACCGCGACGCGGGGGTGGTCGGCGCGCAACCGGTCGGCCGGGCCGACATCGCGGATCAGCCCGCCCTCGATCAACACCGCGCCGCGCCGCTCGTGCACCGCGCTTTCGGGCGCGGTGGCGGTGAAGGGATCGGCCCGGAAGGTCAGAAGCTGGCCGAGAATCAAACACTGGGAAACACTGGACATGTGTCTTCCTAGGCCGCGCCGTCGGCAAGGTAAATCCGCCATGAACACTGGTGACGCAACCACCATTGCCCTATGGTCCGCATGACATCACCTTCGGAGACCCGCATGAGCCACCCTGACCTCGCCCCCCACACCCCCGAGGACGAGGAAGAGGCCAGCTACGGGTTGGATCCACGCACCGTGACGGCCATCCTCGACGCGGTCGAAGCCGGCGACGCCGCCAGCCTGACGGCCCTGATGGAGCCGCTGCACCCCGCCGACATCGCCGACCTTCTGGAACAGATCGACGGCACCGACCGGCGCGATCTGATCGTTCTCTACGGCAAGGAATTCGACGGCGAGATCCTGTCCGAACTCGACGAATCGATCCGCGAGGACGTGATCGCGGCCCTGTCGCCCCAGGTCCTGTCCGATGCCGTGCGCGAGATGGAAAGCGACGATGTCGTGGACCTGCTCGAAGACCTGGAAAAACCACAGCAGGACGCGATCCTCGAAGTGCTGGAGGCGGCCGACCGCCTGGCCGTCGAACGCGCGCTGTCGTTCCCGGAATACTCGGCCGGGCGCCTGATGCAGCGCGAGGTGGTAATGGCTCCCGAACACTGGACGGTGGGCGAGGCCATCGATTACATGCGCGACAAGGACGACCTGCCCGACCAGTTCTATCACCTGATCCTGGTCGACCCGCGCCTGCGCCCCACCGGCTATGTCGCGCTGGGCAAACTGATGGCGGCCCGGCGCACCGTCCGGCTGGACACCCTGCTCGAACCCAGTTTCCGCACCTTCGACGTGGACGAGGAAGAAGGCGACGTCGCCTATGCCTTCAACCAGTATCACCTGATCTCCGCCCCCGTGGTCGACGACGACGGCCGGCTGGTCGGCGTGATCACCATCGACGACGCGATGATCGTGCTGGACGAGGAACACGAGGAAGACATCCTGCGCCTCGCCGGGGTCGGCGACGAAAGCCTGTCCGACAGCACCCTGACCATCGTGCGGCAGCGGTTTCCGTGGCTGGCCGTCAACCTCGCCACCGCGATCCTCGCCTCCATCGTCATCGCCCAGTTCGAATCGACGCTGGCGGCGGTGGTGGCGCTGGCGGTCCTGATGCCCATCGTCGCCTCCATGGGCGGCAACGCGGCCACCCAGACGATGACGGTGGCGGTGCGCGCGCTGGCAACGCGCGACCTCACCCGCTCGAACGCGCTGCGGGTGATCCGGCGCGAGCTGACGGCGGGCTTCCTGAACGGCTGCGTCTTCGCGGTGCTGATGGGGGTGATCGGCATGGCCTGGTTCGGCGCGCCGATGCTCGGCGTGGTGCTGGGCGCGGCGATGATCATCAACCTGATCGTCGCGGGTCTGGCCGGGGTGCTGGTGCCGCTGACGCTGGAAAAGGTCGGCGTCGATCCGGCCCTGGCCTCGGGCGCCTTCGTCACCACGGTCACCGACGTGGTCGGCTTCTTCGCCTTTCTCGGCCTCGCCGCGGTCATGCTGCTGTGAGCGTCGCGGACGCCAAGAAGGCGGCCCGCACCGCCGGCTACGCCCGCCGCGCCGCCGCCCGCACTGCCGACGCGCAGGCGGCGGCCAGCCGTCATCTGCTGGCCGCCCTCGCCCCTCACCAGGGCAGACCGGTGTCGGGCTACATGCCGATCCGCACTGAAATCGATCCGCGCCCCGCCATGACACAGGCCGCCCGCCACGGCCCCGTCTGCGTGCCCATGATCGTGGCCAAGGGCCAGCCGCTGCGCTTTGCGCTCTGGACCCCCGCCACCGCGATGAGGCCCGGCACCTTCGGCGCCATGGTCCCGAAGGATCCCGTGTTTATCGATCCCGAAGTCCTCATCGTCCCGCTGATCGCCTTCACGGCGCATGGCGGGCGCCTCGGATACGGCGGCGGCTTCTACGACCGCACCCTTCAGGCCCTGCGCGCCGCCCGCCCGACAATCGCCATCGGATTCGCCTTCGCCGCGCAACAGGACGACGGCCTGCCCCTCGAACCCACCGACCAACCGCTCGACGCCATCGTGACGGAACAGGGCCTGATCCGTCCCTAGGCTTTTTCTTGCCCGAAATACTCCCGCGCGGAGCGCTTTCGCCGCCGCGTCCACTCCCGTCATCCGAACCGGCACGCCGACGCCGCGCCACCCGCAGCCCGAACAATCGAATGCGCCGCAGGCGCGCCGCCGGATCACGCCGGCGCCGGGGGAACGCGCGACACCACTTGCCCTCGCCGCCTCCCGGCCCTAACCACGACCCCATGAGACTCCTCTTTCTGGGCGATGTGATGGGCCGCGCGGGACGCGCCGCGATCACCGAACGGCTGGCGAAACTCCGCACCGACTGGCGGCTGGATTTCGTCGTGGTCAACGGCGAAAACGCCACCAACGGCGCGGGCCTTTCGGCGGATCACGCGAAAACCCTTCTCGATGCGGGGGCGGACGTGCTGACTCTGGGCGATCATGCCTTCGATCAGAAGGACATGCTGCAATTCGCCGAAGCCGAACCGCGCATCATCCGGCCGCTGAACTTCTCGAAAACCGCACCGGGGCGCGGCGCGCGGGTGTTCAACGCGCCGGGCGGACGCAAGGTGCTGGTGGCCCAGGTGCTGGGCCAGGTCTTCATGAAACGTCCCTTCGACGACCCCTTCTCGGCGATCGAGCCGGTGCTGAAGGCCGCGCCCCTGGGCGTTCAGGTCAACGCCGCGCTGGTCGACATGCATTGCGAGGCGACAAGCGAAAAGATGGCCATGGGCCACTGGTGCGACGGGCGCGCCAGCGTTGTCGTCGGCACCCACACCCATGTGCCCACGGCGGACGCGATGATCCTGCCCCGCGGCACCGCCTATCTGACCGATGCAGGCATGTGCGGCGATTACAACTCGGTCATCGGCATGGACAAGGCGGAACCGATGAACCGCTTCATCACCGGCATGCCCAAGGCCCGCTTCACCCCCGCCAACGGTCCCGCCACCCTGTCGGGCCTGTTCGTGCGCACCGACGATGCCACCGGTCGCGCGCTCGAGGTGACGATGGTGCGCGACGGCGGTGCGCTTCAGGCCGCCGCGCCGGGAACGACCGGCGCGGGCGGTGCGACCACGCCCACCTGAATCGCCAGTTCGCGCATCAGGCCGCCGGGGACCAGCCCGATCACATGGTCGGGCACCCAGAACAGGTTGGCGAGGCAGATCGCCGCCACCAGCCACATCCGGGGCGCGCGCACCTGCACCACGTCGCCGCGCAAGGCCAGCGCCATCAGGATCATCCCCACCGCCGTGACATGCAGCGACATCCATCGCCCCCAGTCCACCGCCACCGCGTAAAGCGGCAGCAGCGGCACCAGAAGCACAACCGTCAGCCCCAGCATCACCGCCCAACGGTCATGCAGCGCGATCAGGTACAGCAAGGGCACCCCGGCCAGCCCATAGGCCAGCAGGAACGCCGCGCCCGACCGTTTGTTCAGCAGATCGCCCAGAAGGTCGCGCCCGAACCCCAGGTCATAGGCCATCCATTCGATGGCACCGATGCACAGCCCGCCATCGGCGCCGCGCGCCAGCAACGGCGCACAGATGGCACCGGCATCGGCGGTGCCCGAATGGGTCCACGCGAACCAGAACGCCGCGGCGATTGCCCCGACGAACACCAGCGCGCCGACACGGAACGCGGCCGCGCGACGGTCCGGACGCACCAGAACGATGAACAGCACACCGTAGGCCGGCGCGAGGAACGCCATGGCCTCGTGCGCCACACAGGCCACCACGAACAGCACGGCCGAGGTCAGGCACAGCAATAACCGCCCGCCACCCGGCCGCGCAGGTACCGCGAACATCAGCGCCATGGCCGCGAAGGCCAGCAGTTCCTTGCGCATCCCCGCCTCGGGCCGGGCGGCCCAGAACAGCACGAAGAATGCGGGCGAGGTCAGCAACAGCGCCCAGACCGGCCGCGCCAGCAAACGGGCGAACACCGCCAGCAAGATCGCCAGCGCAGCGGCAAACAGCACGAATTGCACCGCCACGACAACGCCGACCGGCGACGCCCCGACCAGATCCGACAGCGCGATCATCGCCGAGCCGAAGGGCCCCCGCCGGATCGCCCCCGCCCCGCCGTTGATCAGCCAATCGCCCTGCCGCCACGGATCGCCGCCGCGCGCCAGATCGCGCCACAGCGACCACGCCACCAGCGCGCCGCACAGGGCCGCCAACCCCATGGCGCCCCGGCGGATCGCTGCCGCCCAGGCCCCGCGCTCCGGCACGGCCAGGGGATCGACCGGCCTCATGCCACAGATCCGATCACCGCGAAGATGACGATCAGGCCCAGCGACACCTGGCTGACCCGGTCGCGCGCCGCGAACACCACCGGATCGTCGTGCATCCGCCCCCGGTGGGTCAGCATCACCACCCGGCTGATCCAGTACAGCAGCACGCAGCAGATCCCGCCCAGCGCCATGGGCTGAGAATACAGCGCGGCGACATCGGGCGAGCTGACATAAAGCGCCATGACCAGGACCGAGACATAGCCCGCCGAGATCGCCATCATCGAGATCACCGGCAGATCCTCGACCACATAGCCGCGGCCACCCGCGCCCAGCTTGCCGCGCGCGGCACTGTCCACAAGTTCGGCCTGCCGCTTGACCGCCGCCAGCGCGAAAAAGAAGAAGATCGAGAAGGCCAGCAGCCAGATCGACAGCGGAATGCCGGTCGCCGCCCCGCCGGCGACGATGCGCAGCGTGTAAAGCCCCGCCAGCACCGCGACGTCGATGATCGCCCGACGTTTCAAGGCCAGCGAATAGGCCGTCGTCAGCACCACATAGATTGCCATGACCCCGGCAAAGACCCAACCGGCCAGCACGCTCAGCAGCGCGCCGCCGGCGAACAGCGCCCCCGCCATGGCACAGCCGTGCATGATCTGCAGGGTGCCCGCGGCCAGCGGGCGGAACCGCTTGCGCGGATGGGCGCGGTCGGCGGACAGGTCCAGCAGATCGTTCAGCAGATACACGGCCGACGCGATCATCGAGAAGGCGACAAAGGCCAGCAGGCTTTGCGCGAATGTCGCCCCGTCCAGCCGGTGTGCCGCCAACATCGGCACGAAGACCAGCGCGTTCTTCAGCCATTGATGGGGACGCAACGCGCGCAGATAGGGGCGCGGCGACGGCATGACGGTCGTCAGGTGTTCGGCCGCCCCGCCCAGCGCATCGGCGCGCGCGCGCAGGCCCGCGCCCGCGTTCACCGTGATCGCCCGCGCCGCGCCGCGCCAGATCGGCAGGTCGGCCGCCGCGTCGCCCATGTAGGCATAGCCGCCCGCACCGAAGGTTTCATCCATGAACGCCGCCTTCTCGCGGCCCTTCAGGTTGCGGGTGCCGTCGGAACCGTGCGCCTCGTCGAAGATGCCCAGGTGATCGGCGATCCGCCGCGCCAACGCCCCGTCCGACGCGGTGACCAGCGCGGTGCGCCCGCCCGCCGCGCGCCAGCGTTCGACATAGGCGATGATCTTCGGATCATAGGGCAACAGGGTCACGTCGATCTCGGCGGCATCGGCCAGCCGCCGTTTCAGCGCGGCTCGCCCGCCACGCAGGGCGCCGGCGGCATGGAAAGGTGTGCGCCAATCGGCGGCGAAGGCCGCGCAGAAACTCTCGAACAGCATGTCCGAGCGCAACAACGTGCCATCCAGATCGACCGCAAGCACCACGGGCGCCCCATTTTCCGGCACATCGCCACTCCCTGATCCCGGTATCGCCGCTTCCTAGACCGCGATCGGGGCGATTTCTGGGCGCGAACGGCCCGCGCGGGCAAATTCCCCCGCGGTGTGGCCCGAAAACCTAGGCCAGCGCGCGCGCCTTCATTACGAACCGCAGGCTGAGACAGACACCGGCAACACCCAGCCCCACGGCCAGCCCCAGCCAGACGCCGACGCCGCCGAACCCCATGGGAAACCCAAGGACATAGGACACCGGAATGCCGATGCCCCAGTAACTGATCAGCGCGATCACCATGGGCACCTGCGTGTCCTGCATCCCGCGCAGCACGCCCAGCGCGATCACCTGCGCAGCATCGACAAGCTGGAACAGCCCCGCCGCTGCCAGAAGCAGCACGCCGATGGCCAGAACCTCGGCCCGGGCGGGATCGTCGGGCGACAGGAACGCGCCCAGCAAAAGCTCGGGCACGCCAAGGAAAACGGCCACGGTCAACAGTGCCGCCGACAGCGACAGGATCGCCACCATCGCCGCACCGCGTTTCAGATGCGCGGCATCGTCGCGGCCCACCGCATTGCCGGCCCGCACGGTGGCGGCGTTGGACAGCCCCAGGTGGATCATGAACGTCACCGATGAAATCTGCAGCGCGATGCCATGGGCCGCCAGCGGGACCGGCCCCAGCCAGCCCATCATGAACGACGACGCGGCGAACAATCCGACCTCGGCCAGGTTGGTGAACCCGATGGGCCAGCCCAGGCGAAACACCTGACCGAACGCCTCCCAGTCCGGACGCCAAAGCCGGGCGAACAGCGTGTAATCGGGCAGCTTCGCGACCACGTAGACCACCATGATGGCGAACGACAAAAGCGTCACGATCAGCGAGGCCACCGCCGACCCGGCAATGCCCATTTCGGGAAACCCCCAGTTGCCGAAGATCAGCAGCCAGTTCAGCACGACGTTCAGCCCCAGCCCCGCCAGCGTCGCCCAGAGCACGATGCGCGTCCACTCCAGCGCCGACAGGAAGCTTTTCAGCACCATCACCCCCAACGCGGGCGCCAGCCCCCAACCATAGATGCCAAGGTATTCGCCGGTCAGCGCGGCGATGTTCGGCGCCTGGCCCAGCGCGTTCAGGATGGGTTCGGCCGACAACAGCACCGGAATGGCCAGTGCGGCGAACATCGCCGACACCCACAGGCCCATGCGCGTGACGCGCCGCACCTGCACCACGTCGTCGCGCGCGGCGGCCTGGGCGACCATGGGCATCACGGCAAAGGCGAACCCCGATCCGAAGATCAGCAGCACGAAGAACATGGTGTGGCCCAGAACCTCGGCCGCCAGTTCCTCGATCCCGTACCAGCCCAGCATGATGGCATCGACCAGCCCGATCGACACCTGTGCCAGGTGGCTGCCCACCAGCGGCAGGCCCAGAACAAGGATCGCGCGCACATGCGCGGGCCGGGTCATCGGGCGGGGCGTGGCGGTGTCGGAGGGAACAATCGTCGTCATGGACCTGCGTTAGCCGAGCCGCCGCAACCCGGCAAGGGGCGGCGCGCGGGATCGGCCGGGTCGGACCCCGTGTCAGCCGGCCAGGCTGCGCGAGACCAAGACGAAAGCCGCAAGGGCCACGGCGCTTCCGGCCAGACATTCAAGCAACGGCATGGCGACGCGCGCGGCCCGTCCGCCGCCTAGGGACGCCAGCGCGCCGGCCCGGAACCCGACCGCGGACAGGGCCACAGCGACAGTCACCGATGCGGTGCCCAGACCCATGGCAAACGTTCCGGCGATGCCGGCGGCGAACACGTCCATCCGCCAGGTCACGATCAACAGGAACAGCGCACCGGTGCAGGGGCGCATGGCGATCCCGGCAATCAGAAGCGCGGCGTCCCGCAGCGACCGGATCTCGCCGACCTGACCCGGATCGGGGCCATGGCGATGGCCGCACGAGGGGCACGGGCCGCCATCACCGGCGTGGTGATGACCCGCGGCCTGTTGCAAGGCCCACAGCCGCCGCCCGCCCCGCCACATCAGCCAGAGCCCCAGAAGGCCGATGGCCCCGTAACTGAGCGGGGCGAACAGGGTTTCCGCGACATCGACCATCCGTTCGCGCGACCATCCGAGGACCAGCACACCGGTGCCGACCAGCACAACCGCCGTCAGCGATTGCGCAAGGCTCGCGGCGACGGCGATGATCGCCAGACGGCGGGCCGCGACCCGGCGCGCCACGCCATAGCCGCCGATCACCGCCTTGCCGTGGCCCGGCCCCGCGGCATGCAGCACGCCATAGCCAAAGCAGACGCCGAGCAGCGCCATGAACGCACCGGGATCGCCGGCCCGCAACGCGCGCAGCGCGCCGGCCATGGCGTTCTGAAAATGCCGCTGACCCGATTCGGCCATGGCGGCAAGCGTGTCGATCCCGCCCGCCGCCCAAAACGCCGCGATGGCCAGGACGATGGCGCCGAACGCCGGAATCAGGACGGTGCGGCGCATGTCACCCGCAAGGTATCGGCATAATCTTCCCCGACTTCGGGGAAATCATCGTCGCTGGACTCGCGATCCGGCAGCTTCGACCGGATCGCTTGCAGCACCTTGTTCGCGGCATCGGTATCGGCCTCGACCTTTTCGGCGCGACAGGGCGACTGTCCTTCCGGGCGCACGCTCAGCGTCAGATCGAACGCCGCGTAATAGGTCGGATCGAAGGTGCGCAGATCGACCGGCCCCGGGCCCGGAGGCTCGTGCAACAGGCGCAGATGGCTTGACGCAAGGCGCCCCTCCGCCATCACCACCACCGGATCCAGCGGCGGGCCCAACGCCAGGGCGCGACCGTCCTGATAGGCGCGCGTGGTGCCGGTGAACCCGTCCTCGGGCCGTTGGTCGAACCCCGCCAGCGCGGTCGCCTCGGCCGGGGTCAGGCGGCCGTCGCCATCGGGGTCCATGCCGCGATCCTCGACCATCAGCAGGGAATAGAACTCATCATAGATCCAGACGACCCGGACCCCCGCCAGCCGTCCCTCGCCATCATAGACGGGCGACAGGCCGGTATCGACGAACAGATGGGGGTGCGCCTGTGCGCTGTGGGGCAGCGACAGGGCAACAAGCAGGGCCAGGGCAATACCGGTGCGCATCATGCGCTTGTCTTGCCGCAGACTGCGCCGCGGGGCAAGAACGTGACGGCGTCATGGGCGGATCAGCGCGCCATCAGCCGCAGCATCGCCGCCCGCGTCACCCTTGGCGCCCGCGCACGGGCCGGGATCGCCTGCCAGACGGTCGCGCCGCGGCGAAGCCGGGCCAGCGCCAGCTGGCGGCGCCGCCGCGCGAGTTCATAGAACACTCCGTGGGTCATCGGGCCGTTGCCCCTTTCACGATTGCGCGCCCAGATTGGCCGACGCCGGCGGCGAAATCATGGCGTCGCCGCAGCGTCAGCGTGGCATTGCGCGCACCACTGCACCTTTCCCCCCACTGCGCCCTGCCCTAGACTGCGCCAAAGCAGTCAAGAACAGGAGCCAGCCCATGGCCGACGATCTTCTTTCCGGCACCCCCGAACCCGTCTATGACGCCTCGTCGATCGAGGTGCTGGAAGGGCTCGAGCCGGTGCGCAAGCGGCCGGGCATGTATATCGGCGGCACGGACGAGCGCGCGCTGCACCACCTTGTGGCCGAAGTGCTGGACAATTCGATGGACGAGGCGGTGGCGGGCCACGCCAACCGGATCGAGGTTGAACTCCACGCCGATTACTCGGTCACCATCAAGGACAACGGGCGCGGCATCCCCATCGACCCGCACCCGAAGTTTCCCGACAAGTCCGCGCTCGAAGTCATCCTGTGCACCCTGCACGCGGGCGGCAAGTTTTCCGGCAAGGCCTATCAGACGTCGGGCGGTCTGCACGGCGTCGGCGCCTCGGTCGTCAATGCGCTGTCCGATTCCATGGTCGTGCAGGTCGCGCGCAACCGCGAACTCTACGAGCAGAGCTTTTCGCGCGGCATCCCCCAGGGCCCTGTGCAGAAGATAGGCGCCGCCCCCAACCGGCGCGGCACGACCGTGACCTTCCACGCCGACGAACAGATCTTCGGCAACCATCGCTTCAAGCCCGCGCGCCTGTTCAAATCCATCCGCTCCAAGGCCTACCTGTTCTCGGGTGTCGAGATCCGCTGGAAATCCGCCATCGACGACGGCGAAACCCCTGTGGAAGCCACCTTCCACTTCCCCGGCGGGCTGGCCGATTACCTGAACGAAACGCTGAACGGGGCGGTCACCTATTCCGACAAGCCGTTCGCGGGCAAGGTCAGCTTTGCCGAGAAGTTCAACCAGCCCGGTTCGGTCGAATGGGCGATCAACTGGACCCCGGTGCGCGACGGCTTCACGCAATCCTATTGCAACACGGTGCCCACACCCGAGGGCGGCACCCACGAAGCCGGCTTCTGGGCCGCGATCCTGAAAGGCATCCGGGCCTATGGCGATCTGATCAACAACAAGAAGGCCAAGGACATCACCCGCGACGACCTGACCGGCGGCGGCTGCGCCCTGGTGTCGTGTTTCATCGCGGAACCCGAATTCGTCGGCCAGACCAAGGACCGGCTGGCCACCACCGAGGCGGGCCGTCTGGTGGAAGGCGCGGTGCGCGACCACTTCGACAACTGGCTGGCGGCCGACACCAAGGCGGCAGGCGCGATCCTCGACTTCCTCGTGCTGCGCGCCGAGGAGCGGATGCGCCGCCGCCAGGAGAAAGAGACGCAGAGGAAAACCGCGACCAAGAAACTGCGCCTGCCCGGCAAGCTGACCGACTGCACCTCCAAGGACCGCACGGGCACCGAATTGTTCATCGTCGAGGGCGATTCGGCCGGCGGATCGGCCAAGGGCGCACGGCGCCGCGAAACCCAGGCCCTGTTGCCGCTGAAGGGCAAGATCCTGAACGTGCTGGGCGCCGCATCGTCGAAACTGGGCAGCAACGCTGAGATTTCCGACCTCTGCGAGGCGCTGGGCGTCGGCATGGGGACCAAGTTCAACCTGTCCGACCTGCGCTATGACAAGATCATCATCATGACCGATGCCGACGTCGACGGCGCCCATATCGCGTCGCTGCTGATGACGTTCTTCTTCGCCCAGATGCGCCCGCTGATCGACAACGGCCACCTGTACCTGGCCTGCCCGCCGCTGTTCCGCCTGACCCAGGGGGCGAAACGGGTCTATTGCATCGACGAGACGGAAAAGGACATGTGGCTGGCCAAGGGCCTTGGCGGCAAGGGCAAGATCGACGTCTCACGCTTCAAGGGCCTCGGCGAAATGGATGCCAAGGACCTGAAGGAAACCACCATGGACCCGGACACCCGCAAGCTGATCCGCGTCACGATAGACGAGGACGTGACGGGCGAAACCGGCGACCTGGTGGAGCGGTTGATGGGCAAAAAGCCGGAGTTGCGGTTCCAGTATATCTCGGAGAACGCGCAGTTCGTGGAGGAGTTGGACGTTTGAGTCAATAGTCGCAACAGGTTTTCCCGATGCTGAACGACACTTCAATTTTCGGGCAAAAATTTGCGAACGGCTTTATTTCCGCCCTGCCGAAGAGGATTACATAACCGCACGAATTATGTGGTTCTTTGGATTTCATAGTCAGTTTGGATGGCATGCGGGTCAGGCAATTGAAAAATACATTAAATGCGCGAATCTACTCAATCGAAGATCTGCCCAATTTGGTCATAAGCTTGAAAACGGATTTAAAACAATGCGAGGCTATGCAAGCGATCTGATCCCCGAGAGAATTACTCAACCCGAAGGCTTGGATCAATCGGCGCATCCAGAGAACTATTACCCTGAAACGGCTTTAAGCGTTATTTCCAGATTTGAAAAGTTGGGGGCTCCTCAGGAGAGGTACCGTGAGCGCGGAGGGTTCAAAACACCATACGACCTTCAAAAGTTCGATGCTTTGTGTTTTATTCTCCGGCGTCTCTGCGTTCCTCTTGAGGAAATATCCGATGGAAAGACTTGGCGCCAGCATCTATCTGATAACTCAAAGATTCAGTCTAGGTTTTCTTTTTATGAACAACATGCGCGGCAGCTGCCACTTTTATTTAATCCACTTTTCGAAGCAAACTATGAAATAAGAAGTGATCCACCTACAGATTACTCCTTGCAGGTGACTGGCTGGACACATTCAGCATTCCTTTTTTCAAACGTTAACGACAGGAACTTTCTCGATGCGTTGGAATGGATCATTGACAACAGCGATACGAAAGAACGGGATGTAGAACATTTTCTAAAAGGCTTCATGCAATTGCGCCAGATGCCCGAAAATCTCCCGGCAACGCCTCATGGAGTATTCCCGAAGCAACCATAGCGTCGCGATTCAAACTATTCAAAGGCCTAACGCGAAACAATAACAACGCTAAACCCTATGTTGTCCCTTCCCTTCTCCTTTGGCAAGTCTCTAGCCGAAATCAAATCCACCTCTACCGAATCGATAACCTCAACGTAAACTGTTCGTAGGCCGCCGCCGCAAACAACTGGAACACGCCGACTTCGTAGGCGCGGCTTTGCGTCCGGAAGCTGTAGTCGTCCTGACAATCCACGACGTCGCGGATCGTGAAACAGGCGTTGTCGCTGCCGGAGAGTTGCAGGCGGGCGGTTTGTCCGGCGCCGGATTCGAAGGTGAAGCACATGGGCTTGTTTTCGATCACCTGACCGGAAACCTCACCCGATGAGGTGCCCGGCGCGAAGCGGATCGTCGTGCAGGTCTGGGCGCTGGCCGCGCCCGTGCAAAGGACGAGAAACATGGCCAATACATATCGGGTCATCGCATCGTTCTCCTGTTGCCGACGCCCCCGGAGCGGGCGCGTTCCGGCTTCAGGATGCGGCCGATCCGGGATCCGATCAAGCGTTGCCGCCCGGCGTACCCTTCGCGGCAGCCAACGCCGCACGGCCTACGACGGGGCGCTGGCCGCGCACCTTGGCCGCGTTACTTCTGCAACCGCTCGACATAGGCGGCCAGCGCCACCAGGCGTTCGGGGGTCGGGGTCAGGCGGCCGTCGCCGGTGTCGACGCCCACCAGGTTGCCCTCGGCCAACAGGTCGCCGAACACCGGCATTTCGCCGTGCGGATCGTCGCGGCGGTGATAGCCGTCGATCACGCCCATGACCGCGGCTTGCGGGAATACGCCGCCATTGCGGGCGGTCAGCATGGTCAAATCGGGCGGGCGCTGGCCGAGGTCGCCCGCAAGGCGACCGTCTCCCTTGCCGGTGGCGCCGTGGCAGGCCGCGCAGACATCGTTGTAAAGGCCGCGCCCCACCTCGACTGGCGGCGGGGTGCAGGCGGCGACGACCGCGGCGGCCACGAAGGGAAGAAGAAGGGCATAGCGGCGCATGGCGTGTCCTGTTCGTCGGGTTAACATCCCCGTGAACCCACCACGTCCCGCGCCCGGGTGCAATGATGCAGATCATGTATCGGCGGTCTCGCTCCAATCGGGTGCGCTCGGGTCCGCGCCACGAGGCCTGCGAACGCATGGGCGACGCCCGGTGCGACATCTCTCGCCAAGCGCGCCACCGGGCGCTAACGTCTGGCCATGCGTCTGATCCTTGTGCTGTTGTTGCTGTCGGCCTGCGCCCGTCCCCTGACGGACGCCGAGCGGGATTTCGCACGGACAATTCAGGGTGATACGCTGGACACGACGCGCGTTCAGGTCACCCGGGGCGCGCTGATCGGCAACGTGGTGCACACCCGTCCGCCGCGCCCGGCCGTCACCTGTCGCGAAAGGATTCGCCGCCCCGAGACCGGCGAAATCCGCACATCGACGGCGGCGTTCGTGCTGTTCAATCGCCTGTTCGTGGCCGAACGGCTGTATCGTGACGATTACCTGCCCCGGTACCCCGAACAGATGTCATTGGCCGCCGCGATGCTCGTCGCGCACGAACTGACCCATGTCTGGCAATGGCAGAACCGCGCGATCACCGGCTATCATCCGCTGAAGGCCGCCGCGGAACATTCCGACGCCGATCCGTATCTGTTCGATCTGTCGGACAGCGTCGGTTTTCTGGACTTCGGCTATGAACAACAGGGCGGCATCGTCGAGGAATTCGTCTGTTGCCGCACGCTGGACCCCGAGGGCGCGCGGACGAAGCGGCTGTATGACCTGCTGGCGCCGTATTTCCCCGACATTCAGCGCCACAGCGCCGTGCCTGCCACCCATGTCACCCTGCCCGACCCGACGGCCCGGGTGGGCGGCATCTGTTCGTGACACCGCAGCGCACCGACGTCGACGGCCGGGGCGGATCAAACCCCGAGATACCGCGTCGCGACATCCGGCGGCAAAGCCTCCATCGCCCCGGCCCAGACCGTGGCACCGCGTTCAAGGATCACCCCCGCATCCGCAACCCGGTGCAGATCGGCGAGCGATTTGTCCACCACCAGGATCGACAGGCCCGCCGCCTTCAACGTCGTTATCGCGTCCCAGATTTCCTGGCGGACAAGCGGGGCCAGCCCCTCGGTCGCCTCGTCCAGCACCAGGATACGGGGGTTGGTCATCAAGGCGCGACCGATGGCCAGCATCTGCTGCTCGCCCCCCGACAGCGATGCCGCCCGCTGTCCGGAGCGTTCGCCGAGGCGCGGAAAAAGGCCGGTCACGCGCGCCATGTCCCATGGTCCGGGGCGGGCCGCGGCGATCAGGTTCTCGCGCACCGTCAGCGGCGCGAAACAGCGCCGCCCCTCGGGGACCAAGCCCAGACCGGCCTGCGCGCGGGCATGGGCGGGCATTCCGCGCAGGTTGCGGCCGTCGAACAGGATCTGACCGCCTGTGATCGGGATCAGGCCGAACAGCGCGCGGATCGTCGTGGTCTTGCCCATGCCGTTGCGTCCCATCAGTGCGACGACCTGACCCGTGTCCAGATCAAGCCGCACGTCGAACAGGGCGCGGGCCGCACCATAGGACGCGGCGATGCCCTCCATGCGCAAAAGGGTCATGGCGCATCCCCCAGATAGGCACGGCGCACATCGACATCGACGCGCACCTCGTCCACCGTGCCGGTGGCGATGATCCGCCCCTCGACCAGAACGCTGATCCGGTCGGCCAGCGCGAACACCGCGTCCATGTCGTGTTCGACCAGAAGGATCGGCGCCTCGGCCTTCAGTCCCGCCAGCATCGCGCGCAACCGCAATGCGCCCGCGCCGTCCAGCCCGGCCATGGGTTCGTCCATCACGAAGACCCGGGGTGACAGGGTCAGCGCGACGGCGATTTCCAACAACCGCCGCTGCCCGTGCGACAGGTCCGCGACGCGCTGCGCGGCGACATCGCCCAGCCCGGTCCGCTCCAGCGCCGCGTGCGCCCGCCCACGCAGCGCGCCTGGCCCCAGGGCATTGCCGAACAGCCGGGGGCGACGACCGGTGGCGCCCAACGCGCCCAGCACGGCGTTTTGCAGCACGGTATCCTCGCCCGCCAGGTCCGACACCTGGAAGGTCCGCGCCAATCCGCGCCGTGCCCGTGCCGCCGTGTCCAGCGCGGTGACGTCATCGCCGTTCAGTATCACCTGTCCGGCGTCGGGCTTCAGCCCCCCCGCCAGTTGCGCGATCAGCGTCGACTTGCCCGCCCCGTTCGGCCCGATCAGCGCGTGGATTTCACCCTGCCGCAGGTCGAACGATATGTCCCGGCTTGCCGCGAGCGCGCCAAAGCGCTTGCACAGGCCGCGCACCGCCAGCACCGGATCAGTCATGGCGCACCGCCGGCCCGCAGATCGACCCGATCAGCCCGCCGCGCGCGAACAGCACGACACCCAGAAGCAGCGCGCCCAGATAGATGTGCCAATAGTCGGACACACCGCCCAACACATGTTCCAGCGTCACGAACAGAACCGCCCCCGCCACCGGGCCGAACAGCCGTGCCACACCGCCGAGGATGACGAACACCACGATTTCGCCACTGGTTTGCCAACTGAACATGGTCGGACTTACGAAACGGTTAAGATCGGCGAACAGCGCGCCCGCCAATCCGGTCAGCGTGCCCGAGATGACAAAGGCGGTCAGCCGCAAGCCATAGGGGGACAGGCCGACCGTCCGTGCCCGCATCGCCGATTGCCGCGCCGCGTTCAGGGCCAGGCCGAACGGGCTGCGCGCCAGTTGCCACGCCACCACCAGGCCCAGCGCCAGCATCGCCAGGGACAGGCCATAGAATGTCAGGGGGTCCAGCGTATTCAGGCCCGGAAATCCGTTTCGGACATAGATCGACAGGCCGTCCTCCCCGCCATAGGCCGGCCAGGAGATCGCGAAGTAATAGAACATCTGCCCGAAGGCGAGCGTGATCATGATGAAATACACGCCCGAGGTCCGCAGGCTGAGCGCGCCGATCGCCAGCGCCGCAAGGGCCGAGGCCGCCAGCGCGATCAGCCAGATCACCGGCATCGACGTGGTGCCTTCGATCGACAGCGGCCATTCGATCAGCGGATCGTAATTCTGCGCGTGGCTGGCCAGGATGCCCATGGCATAGCCGCCGATCCCGAAGAACGCCGCGTGCCCCAGGCTGACCAGACCGCCAAGGCCCAGCGCGATGTTCAGCCCGACACCGGCCAATGCAAGGATCACGGCGCGCGTCGCCAGCGTGATCAGAAACGGCTGATCGGTGGCCTGCGCCCACAGCGGAAACGCCACCAGCCCGAGGCAAAGCGCGGTGTTGAACAGGGTTTCACGCCTCATGCCCGCGCCCCGTAAAGACCCGTGGGTCGCCAGATCAGGACACCCGCCATCAGGATATAGATCGCCATCGACGCCAGCGCCGAGCCGACCGAGGCGGCGGCGGACGGCTCCATCACCAGGGCGAACAGTCGCGGCAGGAACAGACCGCCCAGCGTATCCGTCAGCCCCACCAACAGCGCGCCGACCAGCGCGCCCCGGATCGACCCGATACCGCCGATCACGATCACCACGAAGGCCAGGATCAGCACCGGCTCGCCCATGCCGACCTGCACTGACTGGATCGCGCCGACCAGCGCCCCGGCCAGGCCGGCCAGCGCGGCACCCAGCGCGAACACGATGGTATAGAGGCGGCGAATGTCCACGCCGAGGGCGGCGATCATCTCGCGGTCGGACTCACCGGCGCGAATACGGATGCCAAGACGGGTGCGCGTGATCAGCAGGCCCAGCGCACCGGCCACCGCCAGCCCGACACCGATCAGCACCAGCCGATAGGTCGGATACTGGATGCCGCCGGGCAATGTCACCGGCCCCGACAACCATGGCGGAATGTCGAGGAACAGCGGAAACGATCCGAACACCCAGCGCGTGCCTTCGGAAAAGATCAGGATCAGCGCAAAGGTCGCCAGCACCTGGTCCAGGTGGTCGCGATCATACAGACGCCGGATCACCAGCATCTCCACCAGCGCCCCCGCCGCCGCCGCCGCCGCCAGCGCGGCGACCAGGGCCAGCAGGAACGATCCGGTTGCCCCGGCGACGGCCGCCGCCGCGAAGGCCCCGATCATGTAGAGCGATCCGTGGGCAAGGTTGATCAGCCCCATGACCCCGAACACCAGGGTCAGCCCGGCGGACATGAGGAACAGCATCACCCCGAACTGCAAACCGTTCAGGATCTGTTCGGCCAGCAGGACCGCGCTCATGGCCGTTTTCGCCGCGTCGATGTATGGCTGCGGCCCATGCGAAAGGAAGCCGCCAGATGACTCCGACGATCCGTCCTGCCACCCCTGATGACGCCGCCGCCATCGCCGACATTCTCAATCCGCTGATCCGCGCCGGCGGGACCACCGCGCTGGAGCGTGAACTGGACGCGGCCGGCGTGGCCGACATGGTGTTCGATCCCGCCCGCCTGATCGCGTGCCACGTCGCGCTGGACGACAGCGGTATCGTCGCCGGCGTTCAATGGCTGTCGCATATCGACGGATTTCCAAACGATCACGGCGACATCGCCACCTTCGCGCGCGCAGAGCCCAAGGTGCCGGGCGTCGGACGCGCCCTGTTCGCCGCGACGCGGCAGGCCGCCCGCGACGCGGGCCTGGCCGCCATCATGGCAAGGATCCGGGCGGACAACACCGGCGGGCTGGCCTATTACGGCAAGATGGGGTTCGTGGATCATGACAGGTTCATCGGCGTGCCGCTGGCCGACGGCACGCGCGTGGATCGGATCGTCAAACGGCTTATCCCCTGATCACATCTTGCAATCGGCGGCATAGGCGTCGCCGTGATCGGTCAGGGCCGTTCCGACGATCTTGTTGGTGAACACATCGCCGTCCCGGATCACCTCGCGCACATAGATGTCCTGAATCGGGTGGTGGTTGGTGTTGAACCGGAATGCGCCGCGGGTGCTGTCGAAATCCGCCTCTTTCAGGGCCGCGCGGAAGGCATCGGCGTCGCTGACGTCGGCCTTGTCCATGGCGCTGAGCAGAAGGTTGGCGGTGTCGAAACCCTGCGATGCATAGAGCGATGGCAAACGGTCATATTCCGCGACGAAGGCGTCGACGAAGGCGACGTTCGCCGCGTTGTCCAGATCCCTGGACCATTGCGAGGTGTTCTTCACGCCCAGCGCCGCATCGCCGACCGCCTGCAGGATCCCCTGATCGAAGCTGAACGCCGGGCCGACCACGGGCAGATCGACGCCGCTGTCGGCGTATTGCTTGAGGAACGAGATGCCCATGCCGCCGGGCAGGAAGAAGAACACGGAATCGGCGCCGCTGGCCCGGATCTGGGCGATTTCCGCGGCGTAATCGGTCTGTCCCAGCTGGGTATAGATTTCGCCCGCGACCGCGCCCTCGTATTCCCGCCGATAGCCGGTCAGCGCGTCCTTGCCGGCCGGATAGTTCGGCGCCAGCAGGAAGCTGTTGGCAAGGCCCGCGTCATTGGCATAGGCGCCCGCCGCCTCGTGCAGGTTGTCGTTCTGCCATGCGACGTTGAAATAGTTCTTGTTGCAGCCCCGCCCGGCCAGTTGCGACGGCCCCGCATTGGGCGAAAGATAGAATTTGCCCTGCGCCACTGCCGACGGCACCACGGCCATCGCCAGGTTGGACCAGACGATACCGGTCAGCACGTCGACCTTTTCCGACTGGATCATCCGGTCGGCCAGTTGCACGGCGACGTCGGGCTTGCGCTGATCATCCTCGATCACGACGCTCAGGTCCGGGTTGTCGGCCTGTTTCACGGCCAGCATGAAACCGTCACGCACGTCGATGCCAAGGCCGGCGCCGCCGCCTGACAGGGTGGTGATCATCCCCACCTTGACCGGTTCGGCCAGCGCGCCGCCAACCAGTCCGGCAGCCAAAGTCGCGCAAAGCGCACCTGTCCGTAACATCATTCCCGTCTCCCTGATCGGTCTTTATCGTTTCGACGCAGGCTATACGGTGCACGGCGCACAGGGCAAGCCGAAGGATCAGGTGTTTTTCGACACCCTCGCACGAAAAAAGGGCGGGCGGCCCTCACCGTTCGATTGTCACGTCAGGGGGAATGTCTGGAGCGGGCGGCGGGAATCGAACCCGCGTCATCAGCTTGGAAGGCTGAGGTCTTACCATTACACAACGCCCGCTCGGACATCTCGTCGCTAGAGGAATCGCACCCCGAGGTCAAGACCACCGTGCAGCCCGAGAGCGTGGTTTTCGGATGCACGGCAATTTTCCGGCCACCGGTGGGCGCGGGGCGGATCGTCTGAACCGCCCCTCGCTCCCGCGACACGACAGGGGTGAGGCGGGCCATCAGGCCGCCCCGCTGCGCGGTCGCAATCAAAGCCGGGCCGGTGCACGACCGTGGGTCAGATCGTGGCGAACACCTGGTCGATGGCGTCCTTCGTCACGGTGACCAACGTGTCGGCCTCGTCCCGGGTCAGGCACAGCGGCGGCGAATATCCCAGGATGTCGCCTTGGGGCATGGCCCGCGCGATGACGTTGCGTTCGGCCATGGCGGCGACCACCTGGGCGCTGATCTTGCGGTTGGGATCGAAGAACACCCGGTCATCACGATCCTCGACCAGTTCGACGGCGCACAACATGCCGTCGCCACGCACTTCGCCGACGTTCGGATGATCCCCCACGGCCGCCTGCATCTGGCGGATCAGGTAGGGGCCGACGTCGTTGACGTTGTCGATCAGCTTCAGGTCGTCCAGCACCTTGAGGTTGGCGATTCCGGCCGCGGCACCGATGGGATGGGCCGAATAGGTCCAGCCATGGCCCATGGTGCCGTTCTCGTCGGTTCCGCGTTCCAGAACCGCCGCCACCTCGTCGGAGATCACCGAACCCGACAGCGGTGCATAGGCCGAGGTCAGCCCCTTGGCGATGGTCATGATGTCGGGCTTCATGCCGTAGTATTCGGAGCCGAACATCGTGCCCATCCGCCCGAAACCTGTCACCACCTCGTCCGCGACCAGCAGGATGTCGTGCTTTTTCAACACGGCCTGCACCGCGTCCCAATACCCCTCGGGCGGTGCGACGATGCCGCCGGTGCCCAGCAAAGGTTCGGCCCAGAAGGCCGCGATCGTATCGGCGCCCTCGGCTTCGATGATCGATTCCAGGTTGGCGACCAGGTGGGCGGTGAACGCCGCCTCGTCCATCGACCGGTCCTCGCGGCGATAGAAATACGGCGCGTCGGCATGCAGGAAGCCTGGCAACGGCAGATTGAACGTCTTGTGAAACAGATGAAGCCCCGTCAGCGATCCGGTGACCAGGCCCGATCCGTGATAGCCGCGCCAGCGCGAGATGATCTTTCGCTTTTCGGGCCGCCCGAGGATGTTGTTCATCGCCCAGACCAGTTTCACGTTGGTTTCGTTCGCGTCCGAGCCGCCGAGCCCGAAATAGACCTTGTTCAGGTGGGCCGGCGTACGTTCGGCCACCATGTGGGCCAAGGTGATTGCTGCCTCGGTGCTGTGACCCACGTAGGAGTGGTAATAGGCCAGCTCGTGCGCCTGCTTGGCGATCGCCTCGGCCACCTCGGGGCGACCATAGCCGATGTTGACGCAGTAAAGACCGGCGAACCCGTCGAGCATCCGGTTGCCGTCGCGATCGGTGACGTGGGAATCCTTGGCGCCGGTCATGATCCGCGTCGGGCTTTCGCCGCGACTGTGCTGCGCCCAGTGGGTCGCGGGGTGAAGGAGGGACGCGCGGTCCCATTGATCAAGTGCGTCGTTTCTGAGCATGTCCGGCCTCGTGTTTTGCGCTGCGGTCCGGCGCAGCCTAGGACCGCCATCCGAAAAGGGCAAACACCAGTGCACAGCGATCGAGGGCCGGTGTATGGTGCGACGGCTGATGAGTATTTATGGCAAGAAAAAACCTGGGGCCCGGCCAGCCGCCACTTTGGTGGATCTCGACAGGGGATCGGACGCTGTGTCAGCATCGGGGCGGCGCACCGGCTGTCGGCCGGTCACGAAAGGGTGCGATCAGAAGGTGTCGGGAAAACATCATAGGGTTGCCGAAGGGCAGCGGCGCGAGGCGTCGCGGTGAGGCGCCGCGTCGTGCTGCCGCGGGCCTTGCTGTGGGGCATCGCGATGCTGACGCTGGGCGCGGCGGTGCTGGGGTTTTCACTGGGGCGCGACGCGGCGGAGATGACCGAGACGCAGGTGATTTCGGTTTACGCGAAGCGCTATGCCGCCGAAACCGGGCGACCGCTGACCGATTGCATCGCCGTGCCGGGCCAGGGCCGCGTCTGGCTGGTGGTCCGCTGTGGCAGCGGTGAACGCCAGCGGGTGTATCCGGTGGCAAGGGATGGCCGGCTGGCGCCGACGGCCCTGCCGGACGCCTGAGCCGCCCGCCTGCACCGATACGCAGGCGGGCGTTCTTCGCTTATTGCTTGGGCAGCATGACCCGGTCGATCACGTGGATCACGCCGTTCGACTGCTTGACGTCCGCCGTGGTCACGGTGGCGGTGCGTCCGTTTTCGTCGGTCAGGGTGATCTTGTCGCCGTCCATCTTGGCGGCCAGCGTGCAGCCGCCCACGGTCGGCACCGGGTGGTTGCCATCGTCATCGGCGATCATTCCCGCGATCGCGTCGGACATCGCGTTGGCCGACACCACGTGGCACGTCAGGATCTTGGCAAGCTGATCCTTGTTTTCATCCATCATCAACGAATTGAGCGAATCCTTCTTGATCATGGCGAAGGCGTCGTCGGTCGGTGCGAACACGGTGAACGGCCCTTCTGATTTCAGCGTGTCGACCAGCCCGGCCTGCACCACCGCGGCAACCAGCGTCGTGTGGATGGGCGAGTTCATCGCGTTGTCGACGATGGTCTTGGACTCGAGCATTTCGGCGCCGCCCACCATGGGATTTTCAGCCATGGCACCGGTGGCCAGCAGGGAAAGGGTGGTGGCGATCATTGTCTTGCGAAGCATTTGAAGTTCCTCATCTGGGTGTCCCGGCATGTTCACCGGATTGCCCTGAACCACGAAGCGCGCGGCACGGAAGTTTCGGCGCCGCGCGATTTTCTTTCGGATTGTTTCAGCCGGCCGTCGCAAGACAATCAGACGTCGGCCAGGGCTCCGGCCGCCAGTACGCTGCCCGTGGGCGCACCGGTGGGCGAACCTCCGGGCGGTTCGTCGCTGAGCGCGAGGGTCGATCCGCGCAGCACGTCGCGCAGGTCTTCGGGGATGGTGACGGTGACCTTGGGATCGTCGGGCAGCACGCCCAGCGATACCGGCGCATCGGCGCCCGGCGCGATCAGCCAGAGTTCGAGGACGCGACCCGGCGGGATATCGCCGGCCGAACGGTTGACCACCAGCGCGGCCTCGTCCGGGTGGTATCCGGCCAGAACCTGGAACGCGGTGTCTTCCGATTGCATCTGGGCGATGTAGATGGCCGGCGACAGACCGAAGATGTCATCGCGGTTGACCCCGACGAAGACGGCAAGGGCAATGGCCGCCGCGGCGCCGAGCATCCCGAGGCGCGCCCAGATCGACCGGCCCCGCCGTGTCGGCGCCACGGTGTCGGTGGCCGGCGCGGCCATGCGCTCAAGCGCGGCGCGCACGCGGGCGGGCGGATCGACGGGGCGCACGTCAGCGGCGAGGTCGGCCAGAGCATCGGCCCACAGCGCCACCTCGGCGCGCAACGCACCGTCGACGTCCAGGCGCGCCTCGAATGTCGCGCGCTCGGCCGGATCAAGCAGGTGCAGGACGTATTCGCCCGCAAGCACTGCGTCGTCACGTTCCGGTTCCACGTCGTCCATCATTGGCTCAGGCAATCTTTCAGTTTCTGTAGGCTGCGACGCAGCCATGTTCGCATGGTATTCAGCGGCACGGCATAGGTGTCCGCCAACTCCTGATAGGTCATGCCGTCCAGATAGGCGCCCTTGACCGCCCCGGCCCTGTCGGCGGCCAGTTCGTCGAGGCACCTGTGCACCTGTGCGGCATCCGACGCCGCGACCGCCGCCGCTTCGGGGGTGGGGCCGTGATCCGGCAGTTCCGCGACCGCGTCGAGGTTTTCGGCCTTGGCCTTTCTCGCGCGCAGCCGGTCGATGGCGCCATTGCGGGCAATGGTTATCAGCCAGGTCATCGGGCTGAAGCCGTTCGCGGTATAGCGTCCGGCGTTGCGCCAGACCTTGACGAAGACATCCTGCAGGACGTCTTCGGCCTCGGCCCTGTCCCGCAACACACGCAGGCAGACGCCGAAGAGTTTCGCACTGGTCAGATCGTAGAGCGACATGAACGCCTGCCGGTCGCCATCGGCGGCGCGCAGTATCAGGCGTTCGATCTCTTGCGGTGTATTCATTTCGCCTCCCCGAATTGGGGGAGTAAAGCAAATCGCCCCGCCTGTGGCCAGAACAGAGTTCGACAGCGGGGTTTCCGCCGTCAAACCGCCGCGCCGCCCTTGCGGTTCAGCACGATATGTTGCACCACAATCGCCGATGGATGGCGTCTTGTCATACGGCGCCGGAAAGGGATGACACACATGGCCGACGGAACGATCGACATTCACGCGAAACCCACCGAAGACATCGACCTGCGCGAGGTTTTCGGGCTGGACAGCGACATGCACGTCCGGGGATTTGCCGAACGGACCGACCGCGTGCCGGAGTTCGATCCGACCTACAAGTTCGATCCCGATACCACGCTGGCGATCCTTGCAGGCTTTGCCCACAACCGTCGCGTCATGATCCAGGGCTATCACGGCACGGGCAAATCGACGCATATCGAACAGGTTGCCGCGCGCCTGAACTGGCCCTGCGTGCGGGTGAACCTGGATTCGCACATCAGCCGGATCGACCTGATCGGCAAGGATGCGATCAAGCTGCGCGACGGCAAGCAGGTGACCGAATTCCAGGAAGGCATCCTGCCCTGGGCCCTGCGCAACCCGACCGCCATCGTATTCGACGAATACGACGCCGGTCGCGCAGATGTGATGTTCGTCATTCAGCGCGTGCTGGAAGTCGACGGCAAGCTGACCCTGCTGGACCAGAACAAGGTGATCACGCCGCACCCCTATTTCCGCCTGTTTGCCACCGCCAACACCGTGGGCCTGGGCGACACGACCGGCCTGTATCACGGCACCCAGCAGATCAACCAGGGCCAGATGGACCGCTGGTCGCTGGTGGCGACGCTGAACTATCTGTCGCACGACGCCGAAGCCGCCATCGTGATCAGCAAGGTGCCATCGTTCAACACCGCCGCCGGGCGCAAGACGGTCAGCCAGATGGTGACGGTTGCCGACCTGACCCGCACCGCCTTCATGAACGGTGACCTGTCGACCGTCATGTCGCCGCGCACCGTGATCGCATGGGCGCAGAACACCAACATCTTCCGCGACGTCGGCTATGCCTTCCGCCTGACCTTCCTGAACAAGTGCGACGAGCTTGAGCGCGAGACGGTCGCAGAGTTCTATCAGCGGTGTTTCGACGAAGAACTGCCCGAAAGCGCGGTCAGCCTCAGCCTGGGTTGAGGCGCCGCGCCCCGGCGCGCCCCCCGCCGGCGGCATCGGCCCGATGCCGTTGGCGCGTTTCCGCCGATTTCCGCCGTGGCGTGCAACCAAAATGCCAGATGCCCGGTTACTCCTCCAACCGCGAACAGATGGATTGTCGAGAACATCCGTCGATCGCTCTGTATGAGGAGTAACATTATGTCTTCGTTCATGAAATCCGCCAGCAGCCTTACCTTGGCCGCAGCCCTTGCGGCGACGCCGATGGCCGCTTTTGCACAGACCGCCAGCGATGCACCCGCGGCCACCGTCGAAGAGACGGACAGCGCGCCGGCCGTCACCCCCGACGCGGACACCAACGCGCCGATGGACCCGGCCGACGGCAAGACCGTCGTGGACGGCACCGCGGCGGCAAACGATCCGGCAATGACCGCCACCACCGAGCCGGCGGCCAAGCCCGTGGAAGGCCAGATCGTGATGCAGGATGAAAACACCATTCTGGCCAGCGACCTGATCGGCAGCCGGGTCTATTCGACCGCCGACGACGATATCGGCGAGATCAACGACCTGATCGTGATGCTCGACGGAACCGTCGAAGGTGCGGTGATCGGTGTCGGCGGCTTCCTCGGCATCGGTGAAAAGGATGTCGCGGTCGAGATGGCGACGCTTTCGGTCACTACCGACGATGACGGCGATGTGCGCCTGATCACCTCGGCCACGCGCGAGGATCTGGAAGCAGCCGAGAGCTTCGTCTCGAAGGCCGAACAGGATGCCGCGCGCGACGTGATGCAGACACCGGCCGATCCCACCGCACCCGGCGCCGTCGCGCCCGCGAACGGCACGGTCGCACCGGCGGCCGATCCCGCGGCACCGGCCACGGCGAACTGACGACAGCCGGGCGCGACACGCCCGATCTGACGGTACGGGGGGCGCGGTCCGATGGGCCGCGCCCCTTGTCGCATATTGCGGCCCCCTTGCCCCCGCGACCGTGCGGTGCTTTATCTCGGGCATGAGCAAGCCCACTGAAAATCCCGCCGATCCTTTCAAGAAAGCCCTCGCCGAGGCGACCAAGGTGCTGGCTGACGATCCGGACATGATGATCACCTATTCCGTCGATCCGCCCGGGATGACCAACGATTCGGTGCGCCTGCCGCAGGTGTCACGCCGCCTGACCCGCGACGAGGTGATGCTGGCGCGCGGCACCGCCGACGCCTATGCCCTGCGCCGCCGTCATCACGATGCCGGCACGTTCAACAAGTACGCCCCCCAGGGGCAGATGGCCCGCGATCTGTATGAGGCGATGGAGGAAGCGCGCTGCGAAGCCGTCGGCGCGCGCGCCATGCCCGGCACTGCGGGCAACATCGACGCCAAGATCGCGCACGAGGCGATGCGCAAGGGATATGCCCAGATCACCAAGCCGTCCGAGGTGCCGTTGTCCGTCGCCGCCGGCTACATGATCCGCCACCTGGCCACCGGGCGCGCCCTGCCCGAAGGCGCCGCGAACGTGATGGACCTGTGGCGCGGGTATTTCGAGGACAAGGCCGGCACCACCCTGGAAGACCTGTCCGACAAGCTGGGCGATCAGGCGGATTTCGCCCGTTTCGCGCGCAAGGTGATCGAAGACCTGGGATATGGCGATCAACTGGGCGACGATCCCGATATGGAAGACCCCGACGACGATCAGGGGGCCGAAGAGGAATCGGACGATACCGACAGCGCCGACAGCGACGGCGATGACGAAGACAGCGACGACAGCGAAGCCGCGCCCGACAGCTCGCAGGAACAGACGCAGGATCCGTCGCAGGCCAGCGTCACCATGGACGACATGGCCGACGCCGAGATGGGCGACGAAGCCGAGATGCCCGAGGGCGACGCGCCGATGGAGCCGCCACCGCCGCCCGCCTCGGCGGCCGATCCGAATTACCAGGTGTATGACAACACCCATGACGAGGAGATCCGCGCCGAGGATCTGGCCGAACCGGTCGAACTGGAACGCCTGCGCGCCTATCTCGACCAACAACTGGAACCGCTGAAAGGCGCGGTGTCGCGGCTGGCCAACAAGCTTCAGCGCCGGCTTCAGGCCCAGCAGTCGCGCAGCTGGGAGTTCGACCTTGAGGAAGGCACGCTGGACGCCGGCCGGCTGGCGCGCGTCGTCGCCAACCCCACGACACCGCTGTCGTTCAAGATGGAGCGCGACACCGAATTCCGCGATACCGTGGTGACGCTGCTGCTGGACAACTCGGGGTCGATGCGCGGGCGTCCCATTTCCATCGCCGCGATCTGCGCCGACGTCCTGGCCCGCACGCTGGAGCGGTGCCACGTCAAGGTCGAGATCCTGGGCTTTACCACCCGCGCCTGGAAAGGCGGCCAGGCGCGCGAAGCCTGGCTGAACGCCGGACGGCCGCAATCGCCGGGCCGGCTGAACGATCTGCGCCATATCATCTACAAATCCGCCGACGCCCCCTGGCGCCGCGCGCGGCCCAACCTGGGGCTGATGATGAAAGAGGGCCTGTTGAAGGAGAACATCGACGGCGAGGCCCTGGAATGGGCCCATCGCCGGCTGTCGAACCGGGTGGAATCGCGCCGCATCCTGATGGTGATTTCCGACGGCGCGCCGGTGGACGATTCCACCCTGTCGGTGAACCCCGCCAACTATCTGGAAAAGCACCTGCGCGACGTCATCGCCATGGTGGAACGCAAGAAGCAGGTGGAACTGTTGGCCATCGGCATCGGTCACGACGTCACCCGCTATTACGACCGTGCGGTCACGATTACCGATGTCGAACAACTGGCCGGTGCCATGACCGAACAACTTGCGTCGCTATTCGACACGGATCCGCGCAAGCGGGCACGGGTCATCGGCATGAAACGCGCAAGCTGAGCGGTCTTGGCCGGCGTTGCCTGAGTATTTGGATCGGTAAGAAGTCAGGGGAGCGGCATGTTCCAGAGTTTCGACACCCCCAGCCGTCCCGAGCAGGGTCCGCCGCGTCTGGCCGATCTGCGTCACGCCATCGCCGACGCGGGGCTCGAGGGATTCTTGGTGCCGCGCGCCGACGCCCATCAGGGAGAATACGTCGCGCCCTGTGACGATCGACTGGCCTGGCTAACCGGATTCACCGGCTCGGCGGGGTTTTGCATCGTTCTGCCCGCCGTGGCCGGGGTATTCGTCGATGGCCGCTATCGCGTGCAGGTGCGCAACCAGGTGGCCGACGCGTTCAGCGTGGTGCATTGGCCCGAGACCAAGCCGGCGCCGTGGTTGGTGCAGAACCTTCCGATGGGCGGGCGGGTCGGTTTTGATCCGTGGTTGCACACCGCAGACGAGATCGACACCCTGCGCCGCGACCTGGAGCAGAGCGGCATCGAGATGGTCGCCACTCGCAACCTGGTCGATCGCATCTGGGCAGACCGCCCTGCCCCGCCGCAGGGTGTTGCAGAGGTCTATCCCGAACGGTTGGCCGGGCGATCCCACCACGACAAGCGTTCCGCCATCGCGGCAACCTTGCGCGAGGCGGGCCAGGCCGCCGCGATCCTGACGCTGCCCGATTCGATCTGTTGGTTGCTGAACATCCGCGGCACCGATCTGCCGCGGGTGCCGATCATGCAGGCGTTTGCAATCCTGCACGACGACGCCACGGTGTCGCTGTTCGCCGACGCCGCCAAATGCGCCGGGCTCGCCGAGCATCTGGACGGATCCGTGCGCTGTTTTCCGCCGGCCTCGTTCGAGGCGGCGCTGGCGGCCCTTGGCGGGCCGGTCCGGGTGGATCGCGCGACGGCACCGCGCGCCGTCTCGCGGATCCTCGAGGACGCGGGCGTCGACATCGCATGGGGTAACGACCCCTGCATTCTGCCCAAGGCGCGCAAGACCGACGCCGAAATCACGGCCAGTCGCGCCGCGCACGTGCGCGATGCCATCGCCATGTGCGGCTTCCTGCATTGGCTGGACGTCGAGGCCGAGGCCGTCACCCGGGGCAAGCGGGTGACCGAGATCGACGTGGTGCGCGCCCTGGAAGGGTTTCGTCGCGCCACCGGCGCTTTGCGCGACATCAGCTTTGACACCATCGCGGGGTCCGGGCCGAACGGCGCCATCGTGCATTACCGGGTCACCGAGGACAGCGACCGCGCGCTGGCACCGGGCGAATTGATGCTGGTCGATTCGGGCGGCCAGTATCTGGACGGCACGACCGACATCACCCGCACCATTGCCATCGGCACCCCCGACGACGAACAGCGCGCCTGTTTCACCCGTGTGCTTCAGGGCATGATCGCGATCAGCCGCGCGCGCTGGCCCCGCGGATTGGCGGGGCGGGATCTGGATGCGCTGGCGCGGTTTCCGCTGTGGACCGCAGGGCTGGATTACGATCACGGCACGGGCCATGGCGTCGGTGTCTTCCTGTCGGTGCACGAGGGGCCACAGCGGATCAGCCGGGCCTCGGACACCGCCCTGGCACCCGGCATGATCCTGTCGAACGAACCGGGATACTACCGCGAAGGCGCCTTTGGCATCCGGATCGAGAACCTGATCGTCGTTCAGCAGGCGCCGCCCCTGCCCGGCGCCGACGCGCGCGACATGCTGTCGTTCGAGACGCTGACATGGGTGCCCATCGACCGGCGGCTGGTCGACACCGCCATGCTTTCGCGGGATGAGCGCGCGTGGCTCAACGCCTATCACGCCGAGGTGGCAGCAAAGCTGACCCCGCATCTGGACGGTGCCGTCCGCGATTGGGTCTTGCATGCGACCGCTGCGATCTAAGATGGTTCTGGCGCGCCCGGGCTGTTAGTGTCGGGGATCAACCAACATGACGGGAGAAGCGGATGGCGACGATCACGATACGTGCAATGAACGGAACATGGGTCGTGCGGGCCGGTGGCGCGGTCATCGGCGAAAGCAAGCGCGCTTTGGAACTGACCGAGGGGGACCGCGCGCCCGTCGTCTATTTTCCGCGTGCCGATATCGCCATGGCGTTCCTGGAACCGTCATCGTCGTCCACCCATTGTCCGCTGAAGGGCGATGCCACCTATTATTCGGTTCAGACCAAGTCCGAACTGATCCGCGACGCCGCCTGGAGCTATGAGACGCCGAAACCCGAAGCGGAGGCGATTGCCGGTCACCTGGCATTCCACGCCGCGGGCAAGGTGACCATCGAAGAGGTCTGAGGCGCCCGCCCGGCCCGCGCGCCGCATTACCAGATTACAGGGATTTACAGTTCCATGACCGTCTTTTTCATCGGCGCCGGACCCGGCGATCCGGAACTGCTGACCCTGAAGGCCCAGCGCGTGATCGCCGCATGTCCCGTGTGCCTTTATGCCGGATCGCTTGTCCCGCCCGAGGTGGTGGCGGGCGCGCCCGTGGGTGCCATCGTGCGCGACACCGCGTCCATGACACTGGACGACACCCACGCCGCCATTTTCGAAGCCCATGCCGCGGGGCATGACGTGGCCCGTGTCCATTCCGGCGATCCGTCGCTTTATGGTGCGATCGCCGAACAGATCCGCCGACTGCGCGCCGATGATATCCCCTATGAGATCATCCCGGGCGTGCCGGCCTATGCCGCTGCGGCCGCCGCGTTGGGGCAGGAGCTGACCGTGCCGGAAATCGCACAGTCCATCGTGCTGACGCGGGTGTCGATGAAATCCACGTCGATGCCCCCGAACGAAACGCTTGAGAATTTCGCCCGCACGGGGGCGACGCTGGCGATCCACCTGGGGATTCGTGCGCTGCGCGAGATCGAACGGGTGCTGACCCCGCATTACGGGGCCGATTGCCCGGTGATCGTGGCCTATCGTGTCGGCTGGCCCGACCAGATGTTCCTGCGCGCCACGTTGGCCGACGTCCATGCGAAGGTGCGGGCCGAAAAGATCACCCGCACCGCGTTGATCCTGGTCGGACCGGTCCTGGGCGAGGTGCAGGATTTCCGCGAATCGGCGCTCTATGATCCGGCGATACCCCATGTCCTGCGTCCGAAGGCGCGGCGCGCGGCCAGCGCCCCTTCACAATAGTTTCATGTTTCCATGGTCTGTCAGGATATGCGGCCATTCATCGCTTGACCGGTGCCGCCGCCATCGCGTGTGATGATCCCGGGGGGATGACGATGTTGGAAGAACTGTCGGACGAGATTCACCAGGCACTGTCAAAAGCGCGCCATGGCCAGTGGCGGGTGCAGATGGGCAAGGCCAGCTTCCCGATCCTGCGCCTGACCGGGCGCGGCTTTGTGCTGGCGGCCGAAGACGCCCCCGGCCTGCGCGGTTTCGTCGATCTCTATGACGGGCAGCGCCATATGTTCAACTGCCTCGTGGTGGCCTGCGGCATCCAGCATGGTGAGGCCGTGTTCGAATACAAGCGCAAGTCACCCTTGATGACGGCACCGCCGGCCGACTTTGAACAGGACGCGCCGACGGCGCCCTGACGACAGGGGCCAGGCACAGCCGTGCGTTTCACAAGTGGGCCGGGCGGAAGGGCGGCGCGCTGGAGGCAGGAAAGGCACCGCGGCGTCTCGGTCTGCGGGGGCCGTGCGAGCCGTCTTTCATCGGCGCGAACCAGAACCGACAGGTCGAGCTGGCGACGCGAACCGGGCGCGATCGAGCGCGCCGTCACGAAAACGGGCGCCCCATTGCGGGGCGCCCGTTGAATTGTTCACATGGCGGCCAGATCAGGCCACGCGGCGACGGCGGCGCTTGGGTGCCGCGCTGGCCGGCTTGCCCTGGGCGGGTTTTCCGCCGCCGAAGTTCTGACGCGGACCACCGCCGCCGCCGCCACGCCGCCGGCTGCCTGCGGGTTTGGTGGCACCTGTCACTTCCCACGGACGTCCCGAGGCGACCGTGATCGACTGCTTCGCAACCTTCTCGATATCCTTGAGATATGGCATCTCGTCCGGTGCGCAAAAGGCGATCGCAGCGCCCGAGGCACCGGCACGGGCGGTGCGTCCGATCCGGTGAATATAGTTTTCGGCGACATTGGGCAGGTCATAGTTGTAGACGAACATGACCTCGGGGATGTCGATCCCCCGCGCGGCGACGTCGGTCGCGACCAGCACCTTGACCGTGCCGGCCTTGAAGGCGGCGATGGCGCGGTCGCGCTGTCCCTGGCTCTTGTTACCGTGAATCGACGCGGTCGAAAATCCCGCACGATCCAGGTTCTTCATCAGCTTTTCCGACCCATGCTTGGTGCGCCCGAAGACAAGGGCACGTTCGTCCGGGTGCTTTTTCAGCAGCTCCATCAGAAGCCCCTGCTTTTCGGACTGGGCGATGAAATGCACCGATTGCGTGATGTTGTCGGCGGTCTGGCCGGGGCGCGAAACCTCGACACGGACCGGATCGACCAGGTAGGCCGACGCGATCTCGTTCATCTGCTTGGGCATGGTCGCCGAAAACAGCATGGTCTGGCGGTCCTTCGCCAGCAGCGGCGCGATCTTGCGCAGCGCATGGATGAAGCCGAGGTCCAGCATCTGGTCGGCCTCGTCCAGCACCAGGAATTTCGCATCCGACAGGGACACGGCGCGCCGATCCAACAGGTCCATCAGGCGGCCGGGCGTGGCGACCAACAGGTCGACACCGCGCTCAAGCCGGTTGATCTGGCGGTTGATCGAAACCCCGCCCACGACGATCGCCACCGACAGGTGCGACCCGCCGGTATAGGCGCGCAGGTTTTCGGCGATCTGGTTGGCCAGCTCGCGGGTCGGCGCCAGAATCAGGCCGTTCACCGATTTCGGCTTCGGCTTCACGCCGATCTTGGTCAGCGCGTGGATCAACGGCAGACCGAACGCGGCGGTCTTGCCGGTGCCGGTCTGGGCCAACCCCATGACGTCGCGCCCGTTCATGGCGTGGGGAATGGCCTGTTTCTGGATCGGGGTCGGTTCGGTGATGCCCTGCGCAGCAAGCGAGGCGGTGAGTTTGGGCGAAAGGCCCAGCATGTCGAAATCCATGGGATATCCTTTGGAAGCGGTCGCAACAACGACCGCGAATAAGCGGGCACCACGGCACGAGGGCGGGGTGCGTTACGTCAGGGTTGCGCCGCGATCTGACCGGCGGGCCGTATTGCCCACGAAGCCGTCATGACGCTGCCCCCCTGCGTGATGTGGGAAACGGGATAGGATCGTCGCCGGAGTGGCCCATGTTCGGGGCCGTCTGCTCACGCGGCAGGGGCGGACGTTCGGGGCACGTATCGTCGCCCCGGTGCGGAAAGTCAAGCCGTGTGCGCACCGGCACGTTTCATTTCAGCGACTTGGGCGGTGCGATCATCAGGCGGAACTCGCGCAGCAGGGTTTCGGTGTCCATCGGCCCGTCACGCGATATGGCGCGCAGGCCGAAATATACCCGGGCCATTTCCTGATAATAAGTGGTGAAGGCGTAATTCGTGGCCGCACCCGCGGCAGCGCCCAGCACCGGAATCGTCTGTGCCGCCAGCTTCTGACCCAGAACCGTGGCCAGTCGTGGCGCGATCCGCCCGATCAGGCTGTGCACCGTCGCGCCCGTCAAGGTGATGCGCGTCGTCAGGAACGCCACGTCGGTTCCGTCGTCACGCGACAACGGGCCGGCGGCCGAGAACACCTGCAAACACTGAAGCCGAACCTTCGGATCATCGGGATCGAACCCTTCGGCGGCGGCAATTCCCTGGATTGCCCGCAGCAGCATGGTGGTGGTCACCGGCAATTCGGCCAGCGCCGTGGGCAATCCACCGGCGCCCCCCGCCGCGCCCATGACGCTGGTCACGGCGGTATTCATCCAGTCGGGCCGGTCCTTGACGGATTTGCGCGACCGATGGGCGGCATCGAAGGCCAGTTCCAGCGCCGAACGGGTCGCGCCGTCCAGATGGGTGCGCACCGATACCGGCAACCGCTCAAGCAGGTTTTCGGCTTGGCCGCCGACGATCGCCAGCGCCCGCATGCCCAGGCCGTCGGCGGCACGAAACCGCTTTGCCAGCACCTCGAGCGCGCGGCGCGTTTCATCGTCAAGCACGGTCATGTCCGGGCCGGCCTGGCGGGGGTGATCCAAGGGGTCATCGATTGTCATGGTCGTAAGATGGGCGCAGTCCGCGGGCAGAACAAGACCCGTTCAGGCGTTCGAATCATGCCAACGCTCGACCGGGCCGGCAATCCCGGTCCACCCTCCCGGCACCAGGTTCAGCCCGAGAACGCGCGCCGGGTTCGTCGGCGGCGGCATCACCACATGGTCCAGCCTGCGAAACCCGAACCGCCCGTAATAGGGCTCATCCCCCACCAGAAGAACACGCTTCCACCCCAACCCGGGCGCCAGCGCAAGGCTTTCCAGCATCACCAGCGCGCCCAACCCCTCGCCCTGCCGGGTCGGGTGCACCGCGATCGGCCCCAGTAACAGCACCGGCGCGTCGGCCACCCGCACCGGCCAATACCGGATCGCGGCCGCCAGCGTTCCATCGCCGTCCCGCGCCGCAAGGCACAGATCGCGCACCGGCGCGACGCCGTCACGCAACCGATAGGACGACAGCGCCTCGCGCCCCGGCGCGAAACACAGGTCGTAAAGCGCCTCGACCTCCCAACTGTCGTCGGGGATCTCTTCCCGAAGCCGGATCATCCGTGAACTTCCCCTGCACTGCGCGCACGAAACCGCTGGCCGGGCGTCTATCACGACGCTAGGTGACGATCAAACAGCCCCGCACAAAGGACAGCGCATGTTCTATCGTCCCGAAAACGGCCATGGCCTGCCCCACAATCCGTTCAACGCCATCGTCACCCCCCGGCCCATCGGCTGGATCTCGACCCGGGGCAGAGACGGCCACGACAACCTGGCCCCCTATTCGTTCTTCAACGCCGTCGCCTATGTCCCGCCCCAAGTCATGTTCGCCTCGACCAGCGCAAAAAGCGACCGCGGCGACACCAAGGACAGCGTGGCCCACATCCGCGAAACCGGCGTCTTCTGCGTGAACATCGTGGAATATGCCATGCGTGATGCGATGAACGCGACGTCGGCGGCCCATGATCGGGATGTCGACGAATTCATCCATGCCGGCATCGAGAAATCGGACTGCGACACCATTGCCTGCGCCCGCGTGGCCCGCGCGCCCGCCAACCTTGAATGTCGCCTCACGCAGATCGTCCAGCTTCCCGGCGCCGCAAATTTCGCGGTGTTCGGTGAGGTGACGGGCATCCACCTGCGCGACGATTGCCTGATCGACGGACAGTTCGACGTGACGACATTTCAGCCGCTCACCCGGCTGGGGTATCGCGATTACGCAAGGGTCGAGACGGTGTTCAGCCTGGCCCGGCCGGACGATTGACCCGCCGATCCGCGGTCGCGGCCCTATCGGGCGGCTGAACGACCCCTTTATCCGTCGCTGCGGGGTTTTCTTGGCTTGGCCCACCCCCTAGAACGACGCTCAGACGAATGCAGGAGGCGGGACATGGAACCCTTTATCGGCGTCATCGGCGGCTCGGGACTTTACGAGATCGACGGGCTGAAGGACGCCACGTGGCAGACGGTGGAAACGCCATGGGGCGCGCCGTCGGACGCCATTCTGACCGGAACGCTGAACGGCACACGGATGGCGTTTCTGCCACGCCACGGCCGGGGCCACATCCACACGCCATCCACCGTGCCCTATCGCGCCAACATCGACGCGTTGAAGCGTCTGGGTGTCACCGATGTCGTCTCGGTCTCGGCCTGCGGGTCATTCCGCGAAGACATGGCGCCGGGCGATTTCGTGATCGTGGATCAGTTCATCGACCGCACCTTCGCCCGCGAGAAATCGTTCTTCGGCCAGGGGTGCGTTGCCCATGTGTCGGTCGCGCACCCCACCTGCCCGCGCCTGGGCGAGGCCGCGCTGACGGCGGCCCGGGCCGAGGGAATCACCGTCCATGACGGTGGCACCTATCTGGCCATGGAAGGGCCGCAGTTCTCGTCCCTGGCCGAAAGCCGGATGTACCGCGAGGTCTGGGGCTGCGACGTGATCGGCATGACCAACATGCCCGAGGCGAAACTGGCCCGCGAGGCCGAACTTTGCTATGCCTCTGTGGCCATGATCACCGACTACGACAGTTGGCACCCCGCGCACGGCGAAGTCGACGTCACCGACATCATCAGGACCCTGACCGGCAATGCCACCAAGGCCCGCAACATGATCGCCCGCCTGCCCGCCCTGCTGAGCGGGGGCCGCGCGCCCTGCGACCACGGCTGTGACCGGGCGCTTGAATACGCGATCCTTACGGGCCCGGATCACCGCGATCCCGACCTTGTCGCCAGACTCGACGCCGTGGCCGGCCGGGTTCTGACCTGATCTGCCGCACCCGCCCTTGGGGCACGCCGCCCCGACTATCCAGGAAAACACCATGTCGAAAGCCGTTCGCGACTATATCCGCACCATTGTCGATTTCCCCCACGAGGGAATCCTGTTTCGCGACGTCACAACGCTGTTCGCCGATCCGCGCGGCTTCCGGATGTGTGTCGACCAGATGCTGCATCCCTATGCGGGGCTCGACATCGACAAGGTCGTGGGGCTTGAGGCCCGCGGCTTCATCCTCGGCGGTGCCATCGCGCATCAGCTTGGCACCGGCTTCGTTCCCGTCCGCAAGAAGGGCAAGCTGCCCGGCACGACCATCAGCCAGGACTACAAGCTGGAATACGGCGAGGCGATCGTCGAAATTCATGACGATGCCCTGCGACAGGGCGAAAAGGTCCTGTTGGTCGACGATCTTCTGGCGACGGGCGGCACCGCGGCCGCCGGTATTTCACTGATCCAGCGGTTGGGCGCCGAAATCGTCGGCTGCGCCTTCATTGTCGACCTGCCGGAACTTGGCGGGCGCAAGTTGCTGGAAGACCTGAACATGGACGTGCACGCGCTCTGCGCTTTCGAGGGGGCCTGAGCCGGCAGGTCGTTGACCCGACCGCTGCCGTTCCGCAATGGCGCGGGCCATCGGATCTTGAGTATTTAAGGCAAGAAAAAACCGGGTTGGCCACGGCGGGTCGCCCGGCTTCTCATTGATCCAAATACTCGCGCCGCAGGCATCCGGTGCCTACAGCACGGCGCCCGGGTTCATGATGCCAAGCGGGTCCAACGCGGTCTTGATCGCCCGCATCGCCGCGAGTTTCGCGGGATCGCCATAGCGGTCCAACGCGCCGACCTTCAGTCGGCCAATTCCATGTTCCGCACTGAAGGATCCACCGTGCGCGGCGACCAGGTCATCGATCACCCGGCGCAACCCGTCTTCCTTGTGTTTGTGATCGGCGACGCGTTCGCCCTCTGGCGCGAAGATGTTGTAGTGCAGGTTGCCGTCGCCAAGATGACCAAAGCAGTTGATGCGGAAATCGCCGTGCGCGGCGACGTGGCCCGGGGCTTCTTCGATGAAACCGGCCACGGCGCCGAGCGGCAGCGAGATGTCGTTGGACAGGATGGCGCCCGTCCGCCTGTTGGCCTCGGGGATCGTTTCGCGGATCGCCCAGAACTCCGCGCGCTGGGACAGCGAACTGGCGATGACCCCATCGCTGGCCAGCCCGGCGTCCATCCCCGCTTCGAAGATCGACGACAGGATGTCGGTCGGATCCTGATCCGCACCCAGGCCGACATCGATCAGCACCATCCACGCGGGGATGTCCGCGAACGGCTGTCGCGGCGGCAAACCGGTATCGCGCAGGAAACGCAAACCGACGCCCGAGATCAGCTCGAACGCCGAGACGGCGCCGGGCGCGCAGCTGTGGGCGATGGACAACAGCGACAAGGCGGCGGCGGGGCTTTGCACCACGATCAACGCGGCCCCTTGGCGTGCAGGGCGTGGGAACAACCGCAGGCTGGCCGCCGTGATGATCCCAAGGGTGCCTTCGGCGCCGATCAGCAGGTGACGCAGATCGTATCCGGTATTGTCCTTTCGCAACCGGCGCGCCCCGTGCCAGATGGTGCCGTCGGGCATCACCGCTTCCAAGCCCAGGCACAATTCGCGGGCGTTGCCATAGCGCAGCACGTTCACCCCGCCCGCGTTCGTCGCGAGGTTGCCGCCGATGCGGCATGATCCCTCGGACGCCAGGGACAGCGGAAAAAGCCGATCGGCCTCTTGCGCGGCATCCTGCACATCGGCAAGGATCGCCCCCGCTTCCGCGATCATCACGTTTTCTTCCGGATAGACCGCGCGGATGGCGTTCATCCGCTCCAGGCTCAGCAGGATCGGCAGGGGGCCGTCCGGCTGGATCTGCCCACCCACAAGGCCGGTGCCCCCGCTCCACGGCACGATGCCGATCCGATGGCGGGCGGCGAACCGCACCGTTCGCGCAACGGTTTCCGCGTCACGCGGTGCGACGAGGCAGGCGGCCTGCCCTTGCCAGCGTCCGCGCGGCTCGCGCAGGTATTCCTCGGTCAGCGGGCGCAGGGGGTCGGCGCCGATGCTTTCGGTCAGGTCGGTGATCAGGGCGTCGGTCATGGGATTCAGCATGAGGGCATGAAACCCCAAGCGCGCGGCGCCCGCAAGGTCGCCGATGTGGCCCCGGCGACGATGCCGCCCAGAGCCTGGCCCGGCCGCTGTATCCGTGCGTGACAGTGGGCTCGCCCCCCGCCGAGCGATACGCGGCAAGCCGCAAGTTGACGATGCTTAGCCGACGGTCGTCTTGCCGCGCCGATCACCGCGCAGGTTGGCATAAAGCACGTGGTTGCGCCAGCGCCCGGCGATCTGGAGATAGCTCTGCGCGACGCCTTCGTATTTATAGCCGCAATTTTCCAGCAATCCGCGTGACGCGGTGTTTTCGGGCAGGCAGGCGCTCTCGATCCGCGACAGGTCCAGCGTCGTGAAGGCATGATGGATCAGCGCGGTCACCGCCTCGCGCATGTATCCCTGGCGCCCGAAGGGTTCGCCGATCCAGTATCCGACGGTGCCTGCCTGGGCCGGGCCGCGCCGGATATTGTCCAGCGTCACCGCCCCCAGCAGCATCTGATCGCTGCGCCGGATCAGGAACAGCGGAAGGGCGGTGGCGTTGTCGATGGTGCGCTGCGCCCAGTATACCCGGTTGGTAAAGCTCTTGCGCGACAGGTGGTCGGGCGACCATGTCGGCTCCCACGGGGTGAGGAAATCGGCGCTGTCCTCGCGCAGGGAGGTCCAGGCGCGGAAATCGCCATGGTGGGGCGCGCGCAGGGTCAGGCGCTCGGTTTCGATCCTGACCCGACGCCGTTTCAATAGCATCAGGCCGACAGCCTTGCGGTGAGGGCCTCCAGATCCGGGGCATTGTCGGCAGGGCCGTAGAGGGCCATGGCCGCCGGACCGCCGCCGATCACCTTGCCGGCAAAGTCACGCACGTCGCCGGTGGTGACCGAATCGATCCGGGCGATGGTTTCGTCCAGATCCGGGATCCGGTCCCAGATTGCCAGCAGGCGGGCCAGACGCTCGGCCCGCGACGACGGGCTTTCCAGCCCCATCAGCAATCCGGCCTTCATCTGGGCGCGGGCGCGCGCGACCTCTTCGGGGGCGATGTCGCTGGCGGCGCGCTTCATCTCGTCCATCGTCAGTTCTGCCAGATCAGCGATCTGCGCCGCGCTGGTGCCTGCGTAAAGCGTCAGCATCCCGGTGTCGGCATAGGATCCGGCTTGGGCAAAGATGGTATAGCACAGGCCGCGCTTTTCGCGCATTTCCTGGAACAGCCGCGATGACATGCCGCCCCCCAGCGCGCTGGCATAGATCTGGGCGGTGTACATCGCCGGATCGCGGTATCCGGGCGCTTCCATCCCGAGGGTGAAATGCACCTGTTCCAGCGGCCGCATTTCCCGGCGCTGGCCACCGATGAAGCGGGCGGGCGATGCCACCTCGAACGGGCGGGCAGGCAGATCGGCGAAAATCTTCTCGGCCGCCATGCAAATCGTGTCGTGATCGACCGCGCCCGCGGCCGCGACGATCATCTGGCCCGGCGCATAGCGTTCGCGCACGAAGGTCGCCAGATCGTCCTTGGAAAACGCCGACACCCGTTCGGACGGCCCGAGGATCGAGCGGCCCATGGGCTGATCGGGATAGGCGACCTCTTGCAGCCAGTCGAAGACGATATCGTCCGGTGTGTCCAGAACCTGGCCGATCTCCGACAGGATCACGCCACGCTCGACCTCGATCTCGGACGGATCGAAGATCGGGTTCAGCACGATGTCGGAAATCACGTCGAGCGCCAGCGGCACGTCGGCTTCGAGAACGCGCGCGTAATAGGCCGTGGTCTCGCGCGAGGTATAGGCGTTGATATAGCCGCCCACGTCCTCGATCGCCTCGGCGATCTGCAACGACGTGCGCCGCTTGGTGCCCTTGAACGCCATGTGTTCGAGAAAATGGGCGATGCCGTTCTGTTCGGGGCGTTCGTGCCGCCCCCCGGCGTTCACCCAGATCCCCACGGATGCGGATTTCAGCCCCGGCATGTTTTCGGTGACGATGCGAAGGCCGTTGGCCAATGTATGTGTCTGGACGGTCAAGACGCGATGTTCTTTCGGATGAAGGATTGAATGTCGGACAGATCGTTGGCGATCCGGTTGACGCGTTCGGGCCGGTCATACAGATCGGCCATGCGGTTCGGAAGGGCCGGACGGTCGCCCATGGCGGCCTCGACCGCATCGGGAAACTTGGCCGGATGGGCCGTGGCCAGTGCGATCATCGGCACGGCCGGATCCAGATGTTCGCGCGCCACCTTCACGCCGACGGCCGAATGCGGACACAGTATTTCGCCGGTGCGCGCATGGGTGTCGCGGATCGTCGCGGTGGTTTCTTCCTCGGACGCGCGGCCCGAATCGAAATGCTCGCGCAGGGTTTCCAACGCGCCCTGCGACACCGTGAACCCGCCGTTATCGGACAGTTCCGCCATCAACTGGCGCACCGCGCCGCCGTCGCGCCCGTAGGCATCGAACAACGCGCGCTCGAAATTCGACGACACCTGGATGTCCATCGACGGGCTGATCGTGGGCTCGACCCCGTCCTTGCGATGCGCGCCGTCGGCCAGCGTGCGGTGCAGGATGTCGTTGCGGTTGGTCGCCACCACCAGCCGGTCGATGGGCAGTCCCATGCATTTGGCGATGTAGCCTGCGAAGATGTCACCGAAATTGCCGGTGGGCACGGTAAAGCTGACCTCGCGATGGGGCGCGCCCACCGCGACGGCCGAGGTGAAGAAATACACCACCTGCGCCAGCACCCGCGCCCAGTTGATCGAATTGACCGCCGTCAGACCGACCGAATCGCGGAAATCGAAATCGTTGAACATTGCCTTCACGGCCGCCTGACAGTCGTCGAAATCGCCGTCGATGGCGATGGCATGGACGTTGGCTTCGGCCGGGGTGGTCATCTGGCGGCGCTGCACCTCGGATACGCGACCGTGAGGATAGAGGATGAACACGTCGACGTTGTCCAATCCGCGAAACGCCTCGATCGCCGCGCTGCCGGTGTCGCCGGATGTCGCGCCGACGATGGTGATGCGGTCGCCGCGCCGGCCCATCGCCTCGGTGAACATCTGGCCGATCAGTTGCATGGCGAAATCCTTGAACGCCAGCGTGGGGCCGTGGAACAATTCCAGCAGGAACAGTCCCGAATCGAGCTGTTTCAGCGGTGCACGGGCGTCGTGGCCGAACCCGGCATAGGCGTTCGCGATCAGACCGCGCAGCACATCCTCGGGCAGGTCGGTGAATTGCGCAACGATGCGATAGGCCACCTCTTCATAGGGCAGACCGGCCAGGGCTGCGATCTCGTCGTGCGTCATTTGCGGCACCGATTCCGGCACATACAGCCCGCCGTCCCGGGCCAGACCGGCCAGCATCGTGTCCTCGAACCCCAGAACCGGGGCCTTGCCGCGTGTCGAGATGTAATTCATCGGTGTTCCTCGGAAGTTCGGGCGTGGGGTCCGACCCGCCTCATACGCGACAGCAGGAACGCTGTCATCCCCGCCCAGATCAGAGCCAGGGAAAACCAGGTCATCGCGTATTGCAGATGATCGTTCGGAATGCCTTCGGTCCCCACCGGCAGCGGTGTGATGCCGGGCACGTCCGGCGTGATGGCGCGGGCGACGATCATGAAAGGCTCGGCCCTCAGCGCAGCCGACATTGCCGCGACGTCGCGGGCGAACCAGATGTTGGCATCCCGGTCGGGATCGGGGGTGAAGCCATCGGTTTCTTCCGGCCAGTGCAGGTTGCCGATGATGGCAACCTCTTGGGGTGGTCGAGGGGCATCCTTTGCCGGGGTGGCGATGACGCCGAGATCGACCAGAACCCGCCGCCCTTCGACCGTGTCGACGGCGGAGATCACACGGTAAACGGCGCCCATCTCCTTGACCGACGCCAAGACATGAAGTTCGTCGCCGGTCGTCTGGCCCGCGATCTGCACCGGAAGATACCGATCATCGCCCGCCTGCGGTGCCGCGGGCAGCGGCACGGGGTCGGCGGCGATGCGCGATTCGATCTGCGACAGCACCTCCTGTTTCCAGGTCAGCCGCTGCACCTGCCAGACGCCCAAGGCGATCAGCACGGCACATCCCACGATCCCGAATATCAAGGGAATGACGAAACGCATGATCGGATCCTCAAACGCAGGGAACGCCGGAATTTACCCCGGCGCTCCCCCCAACGATATGAACGGCGGTCGGCGACCCCTGCTCAGCTGCCCCAGACATAGATTGCGGCGAACAGGAACAGCCAGACGACATCGACGAAGTGCCAATACCAGGCGGCCGCTTCGAAGCCGACGTGTTGTTGCGGGGTGAAATGCCCGGCCCTTGCGCGCATGTAGCACACGAACAGGAAGATCGTGCCGATGATGACGTGGAACCCGTGGAAGCCCGTCGCCATGTAGAAGTTCGCGGCATAGATGTTGCCGGCAAAGCCGAAGGCGGCGTGGCTGTATTCGTAAGCCTGGAAGATGGTGAACAGAACACCCAGAATGACCGCCAGCAGGAGACCGTTCTTCAGGTCCTTGCGGTTGTTTTCATGCACCAGCGCATGGTGCGCCCAGGTCACGGCACATCCGGAACACAGCAGGATCAGCGTGTTGATCAGCGGCAGATGCCAAGGATCGAACACTTCGAGACCGACGGGCGGATATTCCTGGAACGCGGCGGGCTGTTCCGGGCCACCGGGATACATGGCGTGCTTGAAGAAGCTCCAGAACCAGGCGGCGAAGAACATCACCTCGGACGTGATGAACAGGATGAAACCGTAACGCAGACCGATCATCACCACTGGCGTATGGTCGCCCTGGTTGCTTTCGGTCACGACCTCGGACCACCACGCATACATCACGTAAAGCACCAGCGCGAGGCCGATGAAGAACATGTAGGGCGTGATGCCCTTCATCCACAACACGGCGCCGAACAGCATGATGAATCCGCCGACGGACCCAAGAAGCGGCCAGATGGAGGGCTGGAGAATGTGATAATCGTGGTTCTTTTCGTGCGCCATTTCAGTGTCTCTCGCGTCTGGCCCGTGGGTCGGGCTTATGATTTGGATGCTCAGGGCTGAACGCTCAGGGCGGCCTGCTGTTCGGGCAGTGGGATCTCGTAGAAGGTGTAGGACAACGTGATGTGTTTGACAAACTTCGCGTCGCGGTCATCGACGATCTCGGGATCGACGTAATAGGTCACGGGCATCATCACCCGTTCACCAGGCTGCAAGACCTGTTCGGTGAAACAGAAACAGTCGATCTTGGTAAAGAACCCGCCTGCCTCGTAGGGATAGACATTATAGGATGCCTGCCCGGCGATCGGCCGGTCGGTCGGGTTATACGCTTCATAGAACGCAAGGCCGGTTTCGCCGATCCGCAGTTCCGTCGTGCGTTCGACGGGCTTGAATTCCCAGGCCATGCCGCGTTCGGTCGAGGCATCGAACCGGATGCCGATCGTGCGATCCAGAACCACGTCCGAGCCGGCGCCGACGGCTGTGACACCACCGAACCCCGTGACCTTGCAAAACAGGTTATAGGCCGGAATCGCCGCCCAGGCGAGCGATCCCATCACCACCACCACGCCCAGCATCTTCATGGCCGTGCGTCCGTTTGCATCCAGTGTCATTTTTCAAGCTCCTCACCGGGGAGCAGTTCGGGGCGCACGACATGGTCGAACCCCTGAACCGCACCGATCTGACGGACCTTGACCACCGTCAGGCCGAACACAATGAGAATGAGCGCGGCCAGCGTCAGGCCGACCCCCAGATTGCGCGAAAAGCGCCGCTTGTGGATTTCATGTTCCGCGTTCAGCGCCATCTCAGTAAACTCCCAACCCACGCAGGCCCGCATCCCCCATCAACGCCAGGAAATGGACAAACAGGTAGAGCAGCGAAAACTTGAAAAAGCTCTTTTCGGTTGCATAGCTGTCGGCCTCGGCCATGGTTTCGTCGCGCTGATAGATATCGATGGCCCCCTTGACGAACCAGGCGTTCGCCAGGACCGCGACCGTCAGATAGATCGGCCCGCCGATCTGGGTGAACCCCAGCCACAGCGCAACGGGCGCCAGCAACAGCGTGTAGACGATGATATGCGCCCGCGTCACGCGGCGGCCATGGGTCACGGTCAGCATCGGCACACCGGCAGTGTCGTAATCCTTCTTCAGGAACAGCGCCAATGCCCAGAAGTGGGGCGGCGTCCACATGAAGATCAGCCCGAACATCAGCACCGCTTCCAGCGATACCGACCCGGTGGCGGCGACCCAGCCGATCAGGGGCGGAAACGCGCCCGCCGCGCCACCGATGACGATGTTCTGCGGAGTCGAGCGTTTCAGCCAGATGGAATAGACCACGGCGTAAAAGAAGATGGTAAAGGCCAGAAGCGCGGCGGCCAGGACATTGGTCGCCAGCCCCAGCATCACGACCGCGAAGCCCGACAGGCCCAGGCCTATGGCCAGCGCCTCGTCACGGTCGATGCGGCCGGCCGGAATGGGGCGTTTTGCCGTGCGGCGCATCACGGCGTCGATATCCGAATCCCACCACATGTTCAGCGCGCCGGACGCGCCGCCACCGACCGCGATGAACAGGATGGCGCAGAATCCCACCATCGGATGCACACCGACGGGGGCCACGACCAGACCTGCAAGCGCAGTGAACACGACCAGCGACATCACCCGCGGTTTCAGCAATGCAAAGTAATCGCTGAAGCTGGCTTCATCGGAATAGTCGATGGAAGATGCGGTGGCGTCGCTCATGGTTTCGTCCGATCAGTTCTGCTTGAAAACGGGGCAAGGTCGGCCGGCGACCCTGCCCTGTCGTGACATCAGTTCGCCGATGCGACCTTGATGTCGGTGCTCACGGGCGCACCCGAGGCATATTCGTTCTTCGCACGGTCCAGCCACGCGGCATAGGCCTCTTCGCTGACGACCTTGACGGTGATCGGCATGTAGGCGTGGTTGATGCCGCAGAGTTCGGAACACTGGCCGAAATAGATGCCCTCCTTTTCGGCGGCGAACCACAGTTCGGCCAGGCGACCCGGCACACCGTCCTGCTTCACGCCGAAGGCCGGGATCGTCCAGGAATGGATCACGTCGCCGCCGGTCACCTGCATCACGATGGTCTTGCCGACAGGCACGACCACCGAAGTGTCCGTGGCCAGCAGGAATTCATCCTCGGAATATCCCGCCTCCTGCAACTGCGCCAGAACCTCGGGGCTCATCCGGTTGTCGCCGCCGGTGGCCGGCGCGCCGATCATGTAGCTGTCGAAACCGAAACCCTCGTCGACATATTCGTATCCCCAGTACCACTGGTATCCGGTCACCTTGATGGTGACGTCGGCTTCGGGAATTTCCTGCTGCTTGAACAGCACGGGAAGCGAGAAGGCACCGATGAACACCAGAATCACGATCGGGATCATCGTCCAGGCGATTTCGATCGGCGTGTTGTGGGTGAACTTGGCCGGTGTCGGGTTCGAGCGGCGATTGTGGCGTATTGCCACGACCGCCAGCAGCAGGACGACGAACAGGGTGATGGCCGAGATGATGATCAGGACCATTCCGTCCAGCCAGTGCAGGTCGCGGGCCAGTTCGGTGGCCGCCGTCTGAAGGTTCAGCCCCCCCGGCTTGGGCGTTCCGACGATTTCAAGATCACCGAAAGCCTCGATGTTCTCCTGTGCCAGGGCGGCGGTGCCACCGGCAAGGGCGTAAGAACCGGCCAAAAGGCCCGCAAGTCTGGTCTGTAAGCGCATGTATCGTTCCCGTTCGGCTGTGGGCGGTCCGGCCACCCGCTGACGGATCACCGACTTGCACCGGCATCCGTTGTGTTCTGGCGTTCTGAAACCATATCAGACACGATTGGACAAGCCAAACCATTGCGGCAATCAGCCGCCAGACACCGTATCGTGCGCCATCAGCCCGAAGGAACCCCCATGCCCGACACCTCATTTCGCCCGTTCGAGACCCTGATCGACCGTGACTCTGCCCTGGGGATGTTGCGCGAGGCGGTCACCGGCGCCGACGATGGCGAGCTGTTTCTGGAACGCCGCCGCTCGGAAGTGATGTCGTTCGACGACGGGCGCGTGCGACAGGCCAGCTATGACGCCGCGGAAGGCTTTGGCCTGCGTGCCGTCTGTGGCGAAACAACGGGATATGGCCATTCGACAGAGATTTCCGAGGCGGCGCTGAAGCGCGCCTGCGAAACGGCGCGCCTGGCCGTCGGTGACGGTGGCGGCACGCTGGCCGATGCGCCACGGGCCACCAACCTGCGCCTCTATACCGACGCCGACCCGATGGCGGACGCGGTTTTCGCCGTCAAGCTGGACACCCTGCGCGAAATCGACGCCTTCGCCCGGGCGCTGGATCCCCGCGTGGTCCAGGTGACAGCAACGCTGGCCGCGTCGATCCAGGAGGTCGAAATCCTGCGCCCCGAGGGTCATTCGGTGCGCGACGTGCGCCCCATGGCCCGGCTCAACGTGTCGGTGATCGTCGAGGAGGGCGGACGCCGCGAATCGGGCGGCATGGGCGGCGGCGGGCGGTTCGGATTGACCGGCCTGATCGCCCGCGACCACTGGGAAGGCGTCACCCGCGAAGCGCTGCGCATCGCGCTGGTCAACCTGTCGGCCGAAGCCGCGCCCGCCGGGGTGATGGATGTGGCCCTGGGCGCCGGATGGCCCGGTATCCTGCTGCATGAAGCGGTGGGTCACGGGCTGGAAGGGGATTTCAACCGCAAGAAGACGTCGGCCTTCGCCGGCCTGATGGGCCAGCGCGTGGCCGCGCCTGGGGTCAACGTGCTGGATGATGGCACGATCCCCGACCGGCGGGGATCGATCACCGTGGATGACGAAGGCACCCCCGGCGCGAAGAACATGCTGATCGAGGACGGGATCCTGGTTGGATACATGCAGGACCGCCAGAACGCCCGTCTGATGGGGGTGGCGCCCACCGGCAACGGCCGGCGCGAAAGTTACGGCCACACCCCGATGCCGCGGATGACCAACACTTACATGACCGGCGGATCGGTCAGCCCCGGTGACATCGTGGCCGACGTGAAGGACGGCATCTATGCCGTCGGCTTCGGCGGCGGCCAGGTCGACATCACCAACGGCAAGTTCGTGTTTTCCTGCACCGAGGCCTATCGCGTCCGCAATGGCAAGATCGGCGCCGCGATCAAGGGCGCGACCCTGATCGGCGACGGCGCGACGGCGTTGCAGAAGATCCGCGCCATCGGCAACGATTTCGCGATGGACCCCGGAATCGGAAACTGCGGCAAGGCGGGCCAGTGGGTGCCGGTCGGTGTCGGACAGCCGACGGTGCTGATCGGCGGGCTGACCGTGGGCGGCAGCGCCGCGTGAGCCGCGGCCGCTGCGCCGGTTGAAATGAAGGAAGTGGGGCCAGCCCCACACCCCGGAGTATTGAGGGCAAGAAAAAGCCCGGACGCGGATTTTGCCGGATTTGCGGCCGGGTCGTTGGCGTCCGAAGCCTTGGTGCGCGGCGAGGCTTGCGCGGACAACCCGATCGAGGCGGATGGAGATTGCACCCGGGATCAGGACACGGATGCGTCGGGTGTTCGGCAGGCGAGCCGCCACGCACGGTTGGCGGGGGGCGATCCGCCCCTCGGGCCATGCGAGATGATGCCCGCACGGCCCTCGCGATGCCGTCCTGGGCGCGCCTGGGCGAAAATGCTGATTTCGCGCAGGGCCGGATCCGTCCTATGCCACCTGCCGATGCCCGCAATCAGCCGGTGAAGTTGCGGCTGTCCTTGATCTGATCCCAGGCCCAGACGACCTCCTGCAGCTGTTCCTCGTGGCCGCGGTCGCCGCCGTTCATGTCGGGATGCAGGACCTTGATCAACGATTTGTACGCCTTGCGGATCTCGGGTTTGGTCCAGTGATCCTTGGCGTCCAGGATGTCGATCGCCCGCCGCTCGGTCGGCGGCAGCCGGCGGGTGCCGGTGATCGACTTGCCGGGATTTCGCGTCGCGTTCACACCCAGCACCTGGTGCGGGTCGTCAACGCCCAGGCGCGACCACGCGCGCTGTTCCTCGGACTTCTTGAACGGTTTCGTCTCGCGGCCCCAGACGCGATCCTTGTCGATCTGCGCCTCGAATTCCTCTTCCGTGGTTCCATTGAAGAAATTCCACTTCAGGTTGTACTCGCGCACATGGTCGCGGCAAAACCAGAGGTATTCGTCCAGGTGATCGGGGGACTTTGGCGCGCGATACTGGCCGGCCTCTTCACAACCGGGGTGTTCGCAGACGCGCTTGGACGTCTCGAAAGCGCCGGACATGCCGCGCCGTCCCCGAGGGTTCTTTTTCTTTGCGGCGCTGACACGGATGTCAAAACCGAAGGGATCGTTCTTAGCCATTGAAACGCCTTTCCGACTCGGGCCTCGGAGTTTAGAGATGTAGGTTGTGGAGTGAAGAGGAGATTGGATAAAAATGCCCGTTGCGGAAGAAATACACGCCCGCCTTCAGGCCGCGTTTGCGCCAACCGTCCTGAACGTGGTGGACGACAGTGAATCCCATCGGGGACATGCCGGTTTCCAGGAAGGCGGCGAAAGCCATTTCATCGTCGCCATCGCCGCGCCTGCCTTTGCCACCATGTCACGCCTGCAACGCCACCGCGCCATACATGCCGCCATCGGCCCGGATATCATGGAACGGATCCATGCCCTGGCCATCGACGTCAAGACCTGAGCGTCAGTCGCGCCGCTCGGCGCCGGGGACTGGAAAGCGCGCGACACGATCGTCGCCCGCAGCGGGGCCAAGACGCGGTGCGCGCCCCTCCTCGCGGTGGGCGCCGAACTGAGGGGTCGGAACCGGGCGATCGGGCTCGGCTTCAGGCTCGGGCCGGGTGACGGGGTCGGCCGTCCGACGGTCGGCGTCCGATTGCAGGCCGATGGCCAGCTGTTCGGGCGTTTCCACGTTGTCAGGCTGGGGATAATCGTATGGATCGGCTTCGATCTCGCGACGAAACACCATCACGTTCTGGAATGATGTCTTTGTTCCGGTCAGACCGGCCCGCTCTTCGCAAGGCAGGGTGTCTGACCGCAGATACTCCCACCCCTCGGCACCATAGCTGTTCATTACTTCCGTCAGCGCATGGGCAAATCGCGCATCGGCTGTCTTGGCGCCCTTGACCTTGGGCGCCTTCCTCGGGGCCGGCACGACCACATATTCGTAATTCATCGCTGTCTCCCCGATTTGTGCCGCGTGACACTAGCAAAGCGCCACACCATTGTCCAAGCGATACGACGGCGGATCGGCAACAACATGCGCGCGCGGCGCGGACGCGACGCCCGGTTTTTCCCGAACGAATCAAGCCGGCGCAGAACCCGCGACATGGCCGCGGGCACGGGTGGTTCAGCAGCGCATCTTTGGTTATTCGGCAGGGTGCCGGTTCTTGTGCGCGCGGTCCAGCTTGTGTTCCTCGCGGCGCAAAAGCAGGATTCCGATGCCGGCAAAGCCAAGCGCAACCAGCGGGACGGCGATGTCAAAAGCGGTCATTAGTCCGTTCCTTTCCTCAGCCTGCCTAGAATATAGTGCGCCAGGCCGTGCAATGCAAATCCCACACCGCACCACAGCGCCGCCCGCAGATCCAGGGTGTTCACATCCTCGACAACCCGTCGCAGAACCGCGAAACCGATCAGGCCCAGCCCGAGGGCATTCAGGAACCCCGCGAACAGCTTGATCCGTTCATTCAGGATGGTGACGTCGTCCCGCACGGGTTTCATCGGCCGCCCGCCGATACCGGGCGGGGATGAACATCGCGTGAACGCGCGGCAAGACGACGGCGCTTCACCCCCCCAGCTTGCGCGCGACGATCTCGTTCACGGCGGCCGGGTTCGCCTTGCCGCCGGTGGCCTTCATCACCTGCCCGACGAACCAGCCGGCCAGCTTGGGGTTCACCTTGGCCTTTTCGACCTGCGCCGGGTTTTCGGCGATGATCCGGTCGACTTCGGCCTCGATGGCGCCGGTGTCGGTGACCTGTTTCATGCCGCGCGACTCGACGATTTCGGCGGGATCGCCGCCTTCGGTATAGACGATCTCGAACAGGTCCTTGGCGATCTTGCCCGAAATGTCGCCCTTGGCGATCAGCGCGACGATCCCGCCCAGTTGCGCGGGCGACACCGGCGATTCCGCGATTCCCTTCTCGTCCTTCTTCAGGCGGCCGAACAATTCGTTGATGACCCAGTTGGCGGCCAGCTTGCCGTCGCCGCCGCGGGCGACCTCTTCGAAATAAACCGCGTTCTCGACATCGGCCGTCAGAACGCCGGCATCGTATTCCGTCATGCCATACTCGGTGACGAACCGCGCCTTCTTGGCGTCGGGCAATTCGGGCAGGGTCGCGGCGATGTCGTCGACGAACGCCTGTTCGATTTCCAGCGGCAGAAGATCGGGACAGGGGAAGTAGCGATAGTCGTGGGCTTCTTCCTTGCTGCGCATCGACCGGGTTTCGCCCTTGTCGGGATCATACAGGCGCGTTTCCTGCACCACGGCGCCGCCGTCCTCGATGATCGCGATCTGGCGGCGGGCCTCGACCTCGATCGCCTGCTGGATGAACCGCATCGAGTTCATGTTCTTGATCTCGCAGCGCGTGCCGAGGTGCGAGAAATCCTGGGTTTCCTGATACTTCTCGTATTGACCCGGACGGCAGACCGATACGTTGACATCGGCGCGCAGATTGCCGTTCTGCATGTTGCCGTCGCAGGTGCCAAGATAGCGCAGGATCTGGCGCAACTTGCCGACGTAGGCCGCCGCCTCTTCGGGGCCGCGGATGTCGGGACGCGACACGATCTCCATCAGGGCCACGCCGGTGCGGTTCAGATCGACGAACGACATGTTCGGATCCATGTCGTGAATCGACTTGCCCGCGTCCTGTTCCAGGTGGATCCGTTCGATCCGCACCAGCCGCGCAACGCCGGGACCCATGTCCACCAGCACTTCGCCTTCGCCGACGATGGGATGGTAAAGCTGCGAGATCTGATAGCCCTGCGGCAGGTCGGGATAGAAATAATTCTTGCGATCGAACGCCGAGACAAGGTTGATCTGCGCCTTCAGGCCCAGCCCCGTCTTGACCGCCAGCGCGACGCAACCCTCGTTGATGACCGGCAACATCCCCGGCATGCCCGCATCCACGAAGGCGACGTTCGAATTCGGTTCGGCGCCGAACTGGGTCGATGCGCCCGAAAACAGCTTGGCCTTGCTGGCCACCTGCGCATGCACCTCAAGCCCGATGACCAGTTCCCAGTCGTGCTTTGCCCCCTGGATGACCTTGGGCGCGGGCGTGGTGTAGGTAAGATCGAGCATCGTGAAACGTCCCTTCGGCTGACGCCTGCGTTCTATTTCACGCGTCGCATCGGGGCAAGAGCGGGTGGATTCCCGCCGATGCGGAATCCGTCCGGTTGTCAGCACAACGACTCGGCGTATAACGCCCGGGCCGGGACAAGGGTCCGGTGCTGCCAACACGAGATATGATGAAACGTTCCATTGCCGCCGCACTTGCGCTGTCATTTTCGCTGAGCGCTTGCGCCACACTCACCCCCGTCAGCGAAGAACCTTCCGATGTCCTGCCCGTCATGCGCTGGGATCATCGCCCCGAAGCCCCGATCTGGACCGAAGCGACCCTGAACGCGCTGCAAAGCAGCGACGCGGGTCTGCCGTCGTTCGTGCCCTCCGACATCGCCGCCTATTGCCCCGATTATGCCGGGGCCACCGAAGAAGAACGGGCGGCGTTCTGGGCGGGCCTTCTCAGCGCGCTGGCGAAACACGAAAGCACCTGGAATCCGGCTGCCGTGGGCGGTGGCGGATTGTGGTATGGCCTGGTCCAGATCGATCCGCGCACGGCCAAGGGATACGGCTGCGCCGCGCGCACCGGATCGGCCTTGAAGGACGGCGCGGCAAACCTGTCCTGCGCGGTGCGAATCGCCACGGCACAGGTCACCAAGCGGGGCACGGTCAGCCGTGGCATGCTGGATTGGGGTCCGTTCCATTCCGCCGGCAAGCGGGCCGAAATGCAGGCGTGGACCCGCGCCCAGCCCTACTGCAAAGTCTCCTGAGACCTCGAAAACCTGTGCGAGGCAATTTTCGCCACCTCTTTTGCAGGGTGGCGAGGATATGGGGCCGCGCCGGATGCCTTGGGGGGCGCCGCCCTTCAGTTTGGCGTTCGATCATCGCACAACGGACAGACCTGTAAGGGGCGCGGCCTTCGCGCCCCCTGCCCCGGCCCGGCCTTGGCGGGCGGTCCGATCCTGACGCCCTCAGGCGGCGGCATGCCGGAATTGCCGTGGCTCACGTCACAGGGTCGCATGGTGCCGCGACGATGTGGCATACGATGCAGGCAGCGGCCGAAAAGGACAGGACCCCGACATGAAAAACACGACACGCGCGGCCATGGTCGCATCCCTGGCCTTGGCCGGGGCCGCGACGGCACAGGACGCGGCACCGTTGGATGCCGCGGCCTCGAACCCGGCGACCATGGGATGGATGCAGGGGTTTCCGCCCGCCGCGGACAAGACGATCCGCTTCACCGATCCCGATTACTTCACCTTCCCCAAGCTGCGCTGGACCGTCTGCCACTTCCGCGAGTTGATGCCGACCGTTGCCGTGCGCAATGGCAGCGACCGCGCCAGCATCCTGGCCAGCGACCATGACGCGGGCCTCGATGCGGTCGAATTCACGCCGATCGGTGGCGGCGATCCGATGACGTGGGAGGCCGCGTTCGATGCGAATTATACCGACGGCATCCTGGTGATGCACCGGGGCCGGATCGTTTACGAACGTTACGACGGCTGTCTTGATGCAGACACGCTGCACGGGGCGATGTCCGTCACCAAGAGCCTGACCGGGCTGTTGGCCGAGGTTCTGGTGGCCGAGGGTCGGTTGGACGAAACCGCCCCCGTGGCCGCCATCATCCCCGAACTGGCAGACAGCGCCTTTGGCGATGCCACCGTGGCCGAGGTGCTGGAGATGACCACGGCGCTGGCGTACTCGGAAGATTATTCCGACCCCGATGCCGAAGTCTGGACCTATGCCGAAGCGGGCAGCCCCTTGCCCAAGCCCGAAGGCCATGACGGTCCGCGCAGCTATTTCGAATACCTGCAAACCGTGCAGAAGAACGATGCCCAGCACGGCGATGCCTTCGGCTACAAGACTATCAACGCGGATGCCGCCGGCTGGCTTGTTGCACGCACCGCCGGTGCTTCGGTCGCCGATTACCTGTCAGACCGCATATGGTCGCGCATCGGCGCCGAGCGCGAGGCGTTCCTTACCGTCGATTCGATCGGCACGCCCTTTGCCGGGGGCGGGTTCAACGCGACCTTGCGTGACATGGCGCGGCTGGGTCAGCTGATCTTGCAGGACGGCGAATGGAACGGCGAACAGGTCATCCCGGCCGCCGCCATCGCCCGGATCCGCCAAGGCGGCAGCAAGGAAGCCTTCGCCAAGGCGGGCTATGACCTGCTGGCGGGCTGGAGCTATCGCGGCATGTGGTGGGTCAGCCATGACGATCACGGTGCCTTCGCCGCGCGCGGCGTCCACGGCCAGACCGTCTGGATCGACCCGACCGCCGAGATGGTCATCGTGCGGTTCGCCTCCACCCCCGTGGCCGCGAACGCCGCCAGCGATCCCACGTCGCTGCCTGCCTATCGTGCCGTGGCCGATTACCTGATGATGCAGGACAGCGATCCGCAACTGGTGGGCCGCGAATGGATCATCGAATACATCGAAGGCAGGGGCGTGATCGACAACAGCCCCGCCAGCCTGTTGTTCATGCCCGGCGGGCGTCTGGCCGGCAACGCGTCCTGCAATCGCCTGCTGGCGTCGTTCAGCCAGGATGGCGCCGGTCTGAGCATCGGCGACGCCGGCACGACCGCGATGATGTGCCCGCCCGCGTTGATGGAGCAGGAAGCGCGTCTGCTTGACACCCTGTCGCGGGTTTCGGGCTTTGCCATCGATGACACCGGCGCGCTTGTCCTGGACACCGAAACCGGGACGACGATCATCGCGCGCAGAAGATAACGGCCGCCGGCCCGGCAATGCGGCGTGGGTGGGCTAGAGGACGGGCCCCACCGTCGCGACGACGTTGTTCCAGATCGTCCGATACACCGGCCAGGCCGCGACATCGTCAAGATCGACGGGAACCGAGCGTTCGATATACGCGGCCTGACGCGCGCCGATGGCCCGGGTCAGCGCCGTGTCATGGATCAGGATGTTGTTCTCGTAATTCAGATCGAAGCTGCGAAGATCAAGGTTCGACGATCCGATCAGGCTCATCTCATCGTCGATCGTCAAGGTCTTGGCATGCAGCAGACCCTCGTTGAACTCGTGGATGATGCAGCCCGCGTCGAGCAATCGGCGGTAATATCCGTGGCTGGCGGCGGCGACGATCCAGCTGTCATTCTTGCGCGGGAAGATCAGCGTCACCCTGACCCCGCGATAGGCGGTCGCACACAGCGTGTCCATCACGGTTGCATCCGGCACGAAATACGGGGTCGAGATCGTCACCCGCTCGCGCGCCGAGGCCAGGGCCGTGGCGAAAAGCTGTGGCATGGCGCCCTTGCGCTCGGTCGGGCCGTCCCCCATGACCTGCGCCGGGAACCCGCCGTCGATCGGTGGCACCGGAAGGGCAAGCGGATCGAGGTTGTCGCCCGTCGCACGCACCCAGTCGCTGACGAAAAGCAGCTGGTTCTGCGCCACGACGGGCCCCTGGAACCGCACCATGATATCGACCCAGGGCGCATATCGTGCCTTGACCCGAAACTCGGGGTCGGCCGAGTTGCGGCTGCCGCAATAGGTGATCCTGCCGTCGATCACCGTGATCTTGCGGTGGTTGCGCAGGTCGATGCGGCTGAACAACATGGTGCGCACCGGCCGGTTGAGCGGCAGGGCCACGGCCATCTGGACACCGGCACGCTTCATCTGCCGCCACAGGTCTGACCGGATCAAGGAGCGCGATCCCATGCCGTCAGCCATTGCCCGGCATGTCACACCCCGTTCGGCCGCCCGCATCAGCGCCCGGGCCAGAGCGGTCCCCGTCTCGTCCTCGAGCCAGATATAGTAAAGCACGTGAACCTGGTCCTTGGCCGCGTCGATGTCTTCGATCATCCGCCGGCTTGTCTCGGCTGCATCCGCCATCAGCTCGGCCGTGTTGCCGGGCACGGGATAGAACCCGTTGATCGAGGCGCAAAAATGCGCCGTGGGGCGATGCGCCGGAGAGATCAGCGTATCGACATCCCGCGCATTGCCCATCAACGGGGCCGCATCGGCCCGGATGCGATCGAAAATGACCGTCCGTGCCGCCCGGCCCGTCTTGCCGATGTTGCTTTCCCCGAACAGGAAATACACCACCGTTCCGCCGACCGGCAACGCCATCAGCACCACGAACCACGCCAGCCGCGCCGGCGGCGACATGTCGGTACGCAGCAGGATGCGGAAGGTGAAGGCGGTGACAACGGCCACGTGGAAGATAAGAACGAGGTCCATCGGGTGCTTTCGGGATTGGCGGCGTCCGTCAGGACAGGTGAAACGGCTGGGCGGAACGCCATCGCCGACGCGCGCCGCGCCGACAAGAAGGAGGGGCGGATCTGCCCCTTGAACACGAACCGGTCGAAAAATGCAATTTCATGGGTCGCGTGGCGGGTGGACACCGCCAGAACACCAATGCTCCGTCACAGCAGCCATTCAACGGGCAGCCAACCGATGACGGTCAGCGCCACGGTCTTGAGCAGGGTGGCGCCCGGTTCTGCGGCCTGCACGGCGTCGCGGCTTCGCCACGACAGATCGCCCTCGGTCAATGCCACCTCCCATGCCACACCTTCGAACTTGCGGTCGAACGCTGCATGCATGCGGGTCGCCATGTCGGCGCTATCGATCAACAGGCCCATTTCGGTGTTCAGGGTGGTCGAGCGCGGATCGAAGTTGAACGAGCCGATGAAGATCCGTTCGCCATCCACCGCGAACGTCTTGGCGTGCAGGCTTGCCCCCGATGATCCGAAGGGGCCGATCTTGTCGCGCGGGGTCGAAACCGATGCCTGCCGCTTCAGCTCGAACAGCTCGACTCCGGCGGCCAGCAGGTCGCGCCGGCGCTTGGCATACCCGGCGTGGACCGGCAGCACATCGGTCGCGACCAGCGAATTGGTCAGCATCCGCACCTGCACACCGCGGTCTTCAAGCGTCTCGAACGCCCTGACCCCGGCCACGCCCGGCACGAAATAAGGCGTTATCCCGTCGAACCGCGTTTCGATCCGACCCACCGCATGGGCCAGTCGCGACGCCAGCAGATCCTCGCGCGCGACCGCGCCCTGCCCCTTGACGGGATCATCGCTGACCAGCACGACATCGGTCCATTCCAGACCAAGCCGGCCGGTGCCGAGATCGCGGATCAGGTCCGACTCGGCGACGATCCGGCGATAGTCGGCGAGTTGCGGATCATCCGCCAATCGTTCGACCCGCGCCGTGATCGGATTGTCGTCCGGTGCGCGCCCCACGATCGGCCCCGCAGGATGCACGGCCCGGGCAGCCCAGTAGCGATCGAAATCATCGGCAACCTCGCCGACAATGTCGCCCACCGCCAGCACGTCGAGATCGACATAGAGCGCGGTCGGCCCGGTATCGAAATACTCGTCCCCGATGTTGCGTCCGCCAAGGATCGTCGCGGCCCCGTCCACGGTCAGCGACTTGTTGTGCATCCGCCGGTTCAGGCGAAAGAAGTCAAAGCCATAGGACAGCACCTTGAACCGGCGCAAATTGAACGGGTTGTAGATCCGCACCTCGGCGTTCTCGTGGGCGTTGAGTGCGGCCAGTTCGGGGTCCAGCCCCGCGGTGCCGTTGTCATCGACAAGCAGACGCACCCGCACGCCGCGTTCGGCCGCGCGCATCAGCGCATCCAGCAGAAGCGTTCCGGTCAGATCACCGTGCCAGATATAATATTGCGCATCGATCGAGGATGTCGCCGCGTTGACCAGCAGCATGCGCGCGGCAAAGGCGGCCGCCCCTTCACCCAGCGGCGCAACCCCCGTCTTGCCGGGATGATCGGCCCACCGCTGTTGCACCAACGCGGCCAGGGGCGATGTCCCGACCGGGGGAAGGGCCGTGCTATCGGTGCGGTCGGTGACCTCGGGCAAGGCAAAGACGATCCGCGCGACCACGATGGCAACGGCCACAATCGCGACCAGCGCGACCAGCGTCTTGACGACGGTTTTCACAACGCACCCCTTTCAGGTGTTGCCGGATGCGGTGCATCGCTGCCGTGCCAGCCGGTCATCAGATCCAGCAGCGCGACAAGATAGGCCGCCGTGAACGCGCCTGCCATGGTCAGCACGATTCGGGTGAAGGTGGCATAGGCCGGATCCTGGGTCGACAGCGCCCCCGCGACCAGCGACAGCATGACCGAGAACGCGTATTGATAGACCATGCTGGGCTGGGGACCGGTCAACATCCGGCTGCCCAGAAAGAGGCCCGACAGGAAGATCAGGCCCAGCAGGATCGTCAGATGCTGTGACAGCACGAACAGCCCGAGAACGACGATCGCCATGCCGCCGCCGTAAACCGTGGCGCGCACCCGCTGGCCGGCCTCGGACCAGACGGCGCTGCGCGTCGGGAACACGATGACCATCGCGGCGACCATGGCCATCATCATGTCGGACGGTTGCATGACCGCGTAGAGCCAGAACGACAATCCCAGCAGCACGGTCGCGCGGATGATCGCGCCGGTTTCGATGTTTCCGGGGCTCGGCACGGGGTCGTCCACGTGAACCTCGCGCGTGCGCGCGGGCAGCACCAGATAGACGACGGGTCCGACAATGGCGGCAACAAGCGCGGCCTGGATGAAGCCGTCGCGCATCGTTTCCACCGTGGCGCTGCCATTCATGCCCATCACCGACATCAGCACGGCCACGATGATGATCAACATCCCCGCCTGCGCCCCGGATTGAAGGATCATCCGGAACGCGAGGAAATAGGTCAGCCACATCGCACCGACATAGACCAGCGGCATGGGGCGCAATGCCTCGACCAGCCACGTCATCGCATAGACGAGCACGATCATGACGACGGGCGCGGCAAGCATCCTGACGGGATTGAACGCCTTGCGCTGTGCCGCGATCAGGCCCACGGGAAGCGCCGCGATGATCGGGGGCAGGGCCGGATCGATGATCGGGATCGCCGCATAGGCCAAGGCCCCCGTCAGCCCAAGGCGCACCGCGTAAAGCGGATCATCGGCGACGGTCGGGCGCGGTGTGACATACATCCGGCCGCCCTCAGTGCAGATAACTGGTGACGGAACGGATCCGCTGTAGCGTCGCGGCGATCCAGGCCAGCGGATGGCCCTCGCCCCCGGCAAACACGACCGCGTGGACCTTGCCGCCGACGCGCGCGGGGCGCGGCCAGGCGTCCATGCCGCCCTCGACCTCTATGCGCACGGGAATGCGGCGCGCCGGCTCGAACCAGCGATTGGTCGGCTGGTTCACGACCAGACCGCCCTGGACGTTGCGGCCCGGATTGATGCCCCACGCGATGCTCTGCACGCGGCCCTTGAAGATCTTGCCAGGCACGGCGTCAAACAACAGGTTGGCGGGATCGCCGGCCTTGACCGCCTGCAGCTGGTTTTCCCGCAGATCGACCGTGACCCATGCCGTATCCGCATCGATGAACGTCAGCGCGGGGTTGCCGGCGCCCACGAATTGCCCGCTGGACAGGCTCACGTTGGTGACCACCCCGTAATGTGGTGCGCGCACCATGGTCGAGGCCAGGTCGTATTGCGCCCGCTCAAGCCCCGCCTGCGCCGCCAGGATTGCCGGATTCTCGGCATTTTGCGGCCCAAGCTGTCTGCGCGCGCTTTCCAACTGGGCCTTGGCCGTTGCCAGCCGCGCCTCGGCATCCGCCAACTGGCCTCGCGCCGCGTCACCCTGGGCCGCGGACGCCACGCCGCGTTCTTCGAGACGCAGGATGCGGTCGGTTTCGTTGCGGGTCGTGTCAAGGGCGGTGCGCGCCTGCGTGACCGCCGCCTGGGCCGCAACCAGCGAGGCGGCCGAGGCATCGATCCCCTGCACCGTCGACGTCAGGTTGGCCTCGGCCTGCGCCACCGCCAGATCGAAGGGGCGCGTATCGATCGAGAACAGCGGATCGCCCGCCTGCACGACGGCGTCATCCTTGACCATGACCTGCGTCACCTCGCCCGACACGCGCGGCGCGATCTGGACCACATGGGCCGACACGATCCCGCGCGAAGACGAAGGCGCGATCCGATCGCTGAGGGCGTAAAGCACCGTCAGCACCAGCAGGACAGCGACGACGACCAGCGCGATGGCCCTGGCCGGATTGCGCGGCGTATCGTCGGAAGGGGTCTGGTCGGTCATGGCGCATCCTTTGCTGGGGTCTTGGGTGTCTCAAGGGGTCAGAAGATGCCCCATACCGAAAGCGAACAGAAAGCCGAGCGCGGCAATCGGGCCCGACATGGCCTGCATCTCGTCGAAAGCCTCGGGGATCATCGTATCGATCAGCATCACGAAAATGGCTCCGGCGGCACAGGCGATCGCGGCCGCGATATAGATGCGCGGCAACCCGCCAATGACGACATAGCCAAGCAAGGCGGAAAGGGAACAGGCCAACGCGATGGCAGACCACAGGCCGAACACGTAGGCGGCGGATTTGCCCGCGGTCTTCATGCTGATCGCGCTCGACAATCCCTCGGGGATATTCGACAGCACGATGGCGAGGACGGTCACCACGGCAACCCCTTCCCCATCCAGCAGCGAGATCCCGATGGCCGCGGATTCCGGAATGCCGTCCAGCAACGAGCCGACGGCGATGGCAAGGGACGCGCCGACCGCCCGGGTCGACACCTTGCGCTCGCGCGCGCCGGCCCGTGCCAATGCCGCATTGGCCACGGCATAAATGCCGCCACCCAGCGCAAAGCCGACAAGGGCGGCAAGGACACCCCCGGTGGCTGTCGCCTCCTCCATCAGGTTGAACGACAGCGCCGAAATCAGCACCCCGATGCCAAAGGCCATGACCGAGGCGCTGATTGTCCTGGACAGCGGCGCGAAATATCCGACCGCCGCCCCGACCAGCAGGGCGCCCCCGGCCACCAGCCCCCACAGGGCGGCCTGGAGCGGCAACGCCATCGCCATCAATCCACGCTCGGCCGGGCGGCCGGCAGGGATCGGCCGTTCCTTCGCGATGCCGTCTGAAGAACATTCATCCTTCGTGCATAGGCCAGTGCGAGGCCATGTGGCAACACAGTCGCAAGACCACGCGCCACCGCCGATCCTGGATCGGGGAGCGGGGCGCCAACGAAAACAGCCACCGGAAATCCGGTGGCTGTGTCGCAGAATGCAGATGACCGGCTGTTCAACCAGCCATTCGGTTCAACACCGTCAAATCAGGCAGGCAGTGCGCCCTTGGCCTGGTTCACGATGGTCGCGAACGCGTCGGGTTCGTTCACGGCGAGATCGGCCAGAACCTTGCGGTCAACCTCGATCCCGGCCAGCGAAAGACCGTTGATGAAGCGCGAATAGGTCAGTGCTTCGTCATGGGCGCGGACGGCGGCGTTGATCCGCTGGATCCACAGCGCGCGGAAGTTGCGCTTGCGGTTCTTGCGGTCGCGCGTGGCGTACTGGTTGGCCTTGTCGACGGCCTGGGTTGCGGTGCGGAAGTTCGTCGAGCGCGCGCCGTAATAGCCTTTCGCAGCCTTCAGAACCTTCTTGTGACGGGCGTGGGCGACGGTTCCACCTTTGACTCGGGACATTTCTGGGCCTCCTTAGCGGGCGTAGGGCATGTAGGACTTGATCAGCTTCTGATCGGGCTCGGACAGAACCCGGGTTCCGCGCGCGTCGCGGATGAACTTCTTGCTTCGCTTGATCATGCCGTGCCGCTTGCCGGCCATTCCGCCAACGACCAATCCGGTCGCCGTCACCTTGAAGCGCTTCTTCGCGCTGGATTTCGTCTTCATCTTGGGCATTTCCGTCTCCTCGTCTTTGATACGGTTAAGGCGCGACTCGGCATGCCACTTCGGCCGGACGCACCATCGGAAAGTCGCTCTATAAGAGCGGGCGTTCAGACTGGCAAGGGGCAATAAGGTGTATCGGTCAGTTCACGATGCGGCCGATGACCCGCACGAACGCCCCCGGAATATCGTCAAGCGCATAGCCCCCCGGATGCGACGTCGTCGCCCAATAGATCAGGCCGGCGGCCAGAACGATCAACACCGCGGCCGACCTTGGCGCACGGCCTTCGGAAAAGGACGACAGAAGTGCGGGAAACGCCAGCGCCGCGAAAATCACTCCGAGAACGAGCGCAATATCCGGCTGCATGGCGTCTCCCTTTTCCGGCCCCTGGATCAGCCTATTCGGGATCGCTGCTGTAGATCAATCTTTCTTCACAGGGCGCGACGCGCAGGATGTTGGTGGTGCCGGGCATGTTGAACGGCACGCCGGCCGTCACCACGATCTGATCGGTTTCCAGCGCGAATTCCTCGGCCCGGGCCGCACGGACGGCATTGATCACGGCCTGCTTGAACCGATCGACCCCGCGCGAGATGACGCAATGCAATCCCCAACTCAGCGACAGCCGCCGCGCGGTGCCCACCAGCGGCGTCAGCACGAGGATCGGCACGCGCGGACGTTCCCGCCCCACCAGAAGCGCGGTCGTGCCGGACTGCGAGAAACAGCAGATCGCCTTGATGTCCGTCGTCTCGGCGATTTCGCGGGCTGCCGACACGATGGCATCGGCCACGGTTTCCCTCAACCCACCCCGGTTGGACTCGATCACCTCGCGATAGGTCGGATCGCTTTCGACCTCGCGGGCCACGTTGTCCATGGTCTGGACCGCCTCGATCGGATAACTGCCGGCCGCTGATTCCGCCGACAGCATGACCGCGTCGGCGCCTTCATAGATCGCCGTGGCGACATCTGACACCTCGGCCCGGGTCGGCACCGGCGAATCGATCATCGATTCCAGCATCTGCGTGGCGACGATCACCGGCTTGGCCGCGTTGCGGCATTTCTTCACCAGGCGTTTCTGGATCGGCGGAACGTTCTGAACCGGCAGTTCGACCCCCAGATCGCCGCGCGCCACCATGATGCCGTCGGAAACTTCGAGAATCGCGTCGAAGTTCTTTACCGCCGCCGGCTTCTCGATCTTGCTCAGGATCGCGGCGCGTCCCTTGGCAAGATCGCGCGCCTCGCTCACGTCCTCGGGGCGCTGGACGAATGACAGGGCAAGCCAGTCGACGCCCAACTCGCAGACGAACTCCAGATCGCGCCGGTCCTTTTCGGACAGCGCCGCCAGGGGCAGCACCACGTCGGGCACGTTCACACCCTTGCGGTTGGAAATGACGCCGCCGACAACCACGGTGCAATTGGCGAAATCCTTGCCGCACTCATCCACCTTCAGACGGATCTTGCCATCATTGACCAGCAGGCTGGCGCCCGGTTCCAATGCCTCGAAAATCTCGCGGTGCGGCAGCATAACCCGGTTCGAATCACCCTCGGCCTTGTCCAGGTCCAGCCTGAAGGATTGGCCCTCGGTCAACTCCTCCTCACCATTGGCAAAGGTTCCGACCCGCAGCTTCGGGCCCTGAAGGTCGGCCAGGATGCCGATGGGTCGTCCCAGATCGTCTTCGATCCGGCGAATGATCTCGTGGCGCTTGGCGATATCGCCGTGTTCACCATGGCTCATGTTCAGTCGGAACACGTCGGCTCCGGCCTCGAACAGGGCACGAATGGTGTCATAATCACTCGACGCCGGCCCGAGCGTGGCCACGATCTTAACGTTTCTGAGACGTCTCATGCGAAGTATCCTGTCTTGGTCTGGCGCTTGTACAAGTCAGCGGCGTTATGCCGGTATTCCCATATCGGAGCAATACCGCGTTAAAACCGGACCGGAATCGACGACGTTTGCGGTAACATCCGGGTGCCGGCGCGTCCGAATGCCCAATTACCGGGCAAACGGTGTCCGGGTCACGACGTCGCCCTTGACCCGCGTGGGGCCGACGCCCAAATCCTGATCCAGGAGGATCCCAATGGACAACATGACACAGACCGAACTGGAAGCCGCCGCATTCCGCCGCCTGCGTGACCACCTGGCGACGCGGACCGACGTCCAGAACATCGACCTGATGAACCTCGGTGGCTTCTGCCGCAACTGCCTCAGCCGCTGGTACCAGGAGGCCGCCAACGACCGCGGCATCGAGATGTCCAAGGACGAGGCGCGCGAGATCTTTTACGGCATGCCCTACGACGACTGGAAATCACGTCACCAGACGGAAGCCACGAAAGAACAGAAGGCAGCGTTCGACATCTCGCACGGCTGATCGTTCGCCGCTGCGCGGCGCGCCTTCGGCGAGAGTATTTTCAGCAAGAAAAAGCGGTGAACCCGTTGGCGCCTTCTGTCGGATCAACGAACGCCCAGCTTTTTCTTGCCTTAAATACTCAATCCCACAGCGCGTCTCACGCCACCGCCTCGATGTTCAGATGGCGGTCTTCCGGCTTTCTTCGATATAGATTTCGCGCAGCCGCTTTGCGACGGGACCGGGTGTGGCGTTGCCGATTGCGGCACCGTCGATTTCCACCACGGGCATGACGAAGGACGAGGCCGAGGTGACGAAGGCTTCGTCCGCGGCGCGGGCTTCCTCGACGGTGAAGGGGCGCTCCTCGACCTGCATCTGGGCTTCGCGGGCAAACCGCAACACGGCCTTGCGGGTGATGCCGTGCAGGATCTCCTCGCCGAGGTGGCGGGTGATGATCTTGCCGTCCTTCACGATATAGGCGTTGTTCGACGTGCCTTCGGTCACGTGGCCGTCCTCGGTCATCCAGGCGTCATCGGCGCCGGCGGCCTTGGCCATCATCTTGCCCATGGACGGATACAGAAGCTGCACCGTCTTGATGTCGCGGCGCCCCCAGCGGCGATCCTCGATGGTGATGACCTTCATGCCGGTTTTCGCCATCGGGTTGTCGGCCAGTCCCGGCTTGGCCTGGGTGAACAACACGATGGTCGGCGTTGCATCGACCGGATAGGCAAAGTCGCGATCGGCGGCACCGCGCGTGATCTGCAGATAAACCAGACCATCGTCGATGGCGTTGCGGCGCAGAAGTTCACGGTGCACCTCGAGCAGATCCTCCTTCGTGATCGGGTTGCTCATCTCCAGCTCGCCCAGCGACCGGGCCAGGCGTGTCGCGTGGCCATCGAAGTCGAGCAGCTTGCCGCCCAGCACCGACGTCACCTCATAGACGCCATCGGCAAACAGGAAGCCGCGGTCGAACACCGACACTTTCGCGTCTTCCTCGGGCAGATACTCTCCGTTGACATAGACCGTGCGCGACATCTTCCGCTCCTTCGTTTTCATGTGTCCGGAGTGGTCCGGGTCGGTCGTTCTGTCAAGACGCCGCGTCACCTGACGGCGATGGGCGCGTCGGCGAAACCGGGGGCGGCGCGGATCATTCCCACCTCGCGCCCCGCGCGGTTGGTCAGGGGCGCACCGAGATAGCGGCGCGCGGCCGGGTCGTTGCGATCCAGCACGCCCAGCGCACAGAGCAGCGCGGTGATGGCGCATTCCGATGCCCGCGTCGCACCGTCCACGATCTTGACCGCGACGCCCAACCCCTGTTCGGGCAGCATCGCGACAAAGACGGCTTCGGCGCCGGCCTTCACCGCAACACCGTCCATCGCGCGCATCAGGCGGGTACAGGCCCGCCCCTCGCCCGCCACCAGATCGGGATGCGCGACCATCGCGTGGCGCAAGGCCGCCATGGCCGAGGGGCGCACCCCCTGCCCGTCGCGGGCCGCGGCAAAGGCGGCCATGGCGCGGGCCAGCCCGGTGACGGTGGTCGCGAAATTGGGTGCCGAACAGCCGTCGATCCCGAAGGTGGGGGAATCCAGCCCGGTCACCTCTTCGTGAGCGGCGCGGGCGGCGATCTGAACCGGATGGGACGGATCGACATAGTCGGGCCCCGCCCTCAGGTGCCGCGCCAGGGTCAGGAACCCCGCGTGCTTGCCCGAACACTGGTTATGGACCTGGCACGGCGTTTCATCTGCGCGGATCATGGCCTCGCGCAGGTCGCGATCGCGCGAGGTTTCGGTGCCGCACAGCAGATCGCCGTCGCCGAGACCCAGCCGCTCCAGCCAGGCCGCGACCTCACGCACATGGACCGGCGCGCCCTCATGCGATGCACAGGCCAATGCCAGGTGGCGCGCGCCTAGACCCGCGGCCGCGGCGGCGCCGCTTTCGACCAGCGGCAGCGCCTGCATCATCTTGCACGACGAGCGCGGAAAGATCACCGCGTCTGGATCGCCCCAGGCTGCCACGACCGCGCCTTGGCGATCGCAGACCACCGCGTGCCCGGCATGGGTGGATTCCACAAGGTCGGCGCGCCAGACATCGACCATCGGGACGGGTGCAATCATCGGTAACGTTCCTTTCACGGTTCGGCGATTTTCCGCCACGGGGGGCTTTCGTTATCGTCCCGTTTGCAGTTAAAGTTGCACCGTAGCGAGGAAAAGGAAACCTGATCGTTGCAAGACCCGCACCAGACGGGACATGCGCAGGGTTTCACGGGGCAGTGGCAGCTGGAGACTGGGATAGACATGACACCTAACATCAAGGGTATCTTCGCCGCATGTGCTTTGGCACTGGCGGCCGGTGGCGCATCGGCACAGTCGGAATCCACCAACCGCGTCGCGGTTGAGACAGCATGGGCGGTTTTCGTCGAGAAGGATCCGACCGAATGCTGGGGCGTATCCAGCCCCAAGCAGACGGTTAACACCCGTGACGGCCGCGTCGTGGCCGTGCGGCGTGGTGACATCCTTCTGTTCGTCAGCTTCCGGCCCGGCAGCGGCACCACCGGCGAGGTATCGTTCACCGGCGGCTATCCCTTCGCCGACGGCTCGACCGTCAGCATGGATATCGGCGGCACCAAGTTCGATCTGTTCACCGATGGCGACTGGGCCTGGCCCGCCTCGGACGAGGATGACGCGAAGATCGTCGCGGCGCTCAAGCGCGGATCCGAGGCCGTGCTGACCGCACGTTCGTCGCGCGGCACCCAGACCCAGGACACGTTCTCGCTGTTCGGGTTCACGGCGGCGATGGACGAAGCGGCCAAACGCTGCAACGAATGATCGCTGACGTGTGATGCGCGCGGGGGGCCGGCGGCCCGCCCGTTGCGGGATCGGACGCGACGGTCGTCTTTGTATTATGCGCGGCAATCCCATATAGGCGCAGTATCCAGATCCGGAGAACCGCCATGACCGCCACCACACCGATCACGCAGGACGTGCTGACCCTGCCCCGCAAACTGCCCGACGGTCCGACCAACCTGGTCGGACTGACGCGCGAGGCCATGCGCACGGCCCTGATCGAGGCAGGCACGCCGGAACGCCAGGCCAAGATGCGCACGGGTCAGGTGTGGCAATGGATCTATCAGAAGGGCGTGCGCGATTTCGACGCAATGACCAATCTGGCGAAACCCTATCGCGCGCTTCTGGCCGAGAATTTCGCGATCGACCTGCCCGAGGTGGTGTCGCGCCATGTTTCCACCGATGGCACGCGGAAATACCTGGTGCGTATCGCCGGCGGTCACGAGGTCGAAACCGTCTATATCCCCGAGGAGAGCCGCGGCACGCTGTGCATTTCGTCCCAGGTGGGCTGCACGCTGACCTGTTCGTTCTGCCACACCGGCACCCAGCGCCTGGTGCGCAACCTGACGGCGGGTGAAATCGTCGGCCAGATCATGCTGGCGCGCGATGATCTGGGCGAATGGCCCGAACCGGGGCGCAACCCCAAGGACGAACAGCGGCTGCTGTCGAACGTCGTGCTGATGGGCATGGGCGAACCGCTCTACAACTTCGAATCGGTGCGGGATGGCATGAAGATCGCCATGGACCCCGAAGGGATTTCCCTGTCGCGCCGCCGGATCACGTTGTCGACATCGGGCGTGGTGCCGGAAATCGCCCGCACCGCAGAAGAGATCGGATGCCTTCTGGCGGTGTCGTTCCATGCCACCACCGACGAGGTGCGCGACAAGCTGGTGCCGATCAACAAGCGCTGGAACATCGCCGCGCTGCTGGAGGCGCTGCGCAGCTATCCCAAGGCGTCCAATTCCGAGCGTATCACGTTCGAATACGTCATGCTGAAGGACGTCAACGACAGCGATGCCGACGCCCATCGCCTGATCGAGCTGATCCGCGGCATTCCGGCCAAGATCAACCTGATCCCGTTCAACGAATGGCCCGGTGCCCCCTATGAGCGGTCCAGCAACAACCGGATCCGTGCCTTTGCCGATATCATCTACAAGGCCGGATATGCCTCGCCGATCCGCACCCCGCGCGGCGAAGACATCATGGCCGCCTGCGGCCAGCTGAAGTCAGAATCGCAAAAGGAGCGCCGCGTGCGCAAACCCGTCGGCGCCGCGCCGGCCCCCGACTGAACGGAACCGGCGGCGCCCCGCGACGTTGCGTGAGGGTTACACGAAGGAAACCGATTTGTTCGACCCTTTGCCAAGACCCGATACCGTGGCGGGAACGCCCCGCAAGACCGGCGTCGAAATCGAATTTGGCGGGCTGAAGGAAGCGGCGGCCGCCCAGGTCGTGGCCCGCACACTGGGCGGCACGGCGCGCCAGACCGACCGTGTGGACTGGATCGTCGAAGGCACGCGCATCGGGACGGTCAAGGTCTATCTCGACATCTTCCTGCACCAGAAGAAGCAATCGCTGTTGCGCGACACCGTGCTGGACGCGGGGCACGACCTGATCCCGGTCGAGATCGTCACCGAACCGCTGGACCGCGACGGATTGCTGGCGCTCGAAAGCACGATTGCACCGCTGCGGGATGCCGGTGCACTGGGCAGTGCGGCGGGCATCTTCTATGGGTTCGGGGTTCATCTGAACGTCGAGACGCCGGGCGAAGACGCCCACGACATCGTGCCGATCCTGCTGGCCTGGGCGCTGATCGAACAATGGTCGCGCCTGATGGCGCCGATCAACCCCACCCGGCGGCTGCTGCCGTTCTCCGACCCCTATCCCGCACGCCTGACCGATGCGTTGGTCGAACTGGGGCCGGATGCCGCGTTGGACCGGGTGATCGCCACCTATCTGAAACATGCTGCTTCGCGAAATTACGGGTTGGACATGCTGCCGCTGTTCGCCCACCTCTATCCCCAGGAAGTGAAGGCCCGGATGGGCGCGGATCAGGCGGTGCGCCCGACCTTCCATTTCCGTCTGCCCGACTGCCTGATCGACGAACCCGGCTGGTCGCTTGATCGGGCCTGGCAACGCTGGCTGGCGGTCGAACGGGTTGCCTGTAATCCCGAGATCCTGAGTGAACTGGTTCTGGCCTGGCGGGTGAACCGTGACACCTTTGCGCTGACCCGACCCGACTGGGCCGATGTGTCGGGTGCGATCCTGAAACGGCACGCAATGGCCGGGGGTGCAGCTTGAGCAGACCGGTGATCGGCGTCACGACCTCGCTCAAATCGGGATGGCGGGTGTTTCCGCTGATGCGGCTGAACGTCTGGCTGGCCGGCGGCACGGCCGTGCGCTGGGTATCGACCCGCCCACAGGACATCGACCACGTCGACGGGGTGATCATCGGGGGCGGTGACGACATCTCGCCCGACCTCTATGGCGGCAAGCTGATCACCAGCGCCCGGTTGGACCCCGCCCGCGATGAGATGGAACAGCGCCTGGTGCGCGCCGCCTTCGAGCAGAACAAGCCGGTGCTGGGGATCTGTCGCGGCTCGCAGATGCTGAATGTGGCGTTGGGCGGCAACCTGGATCAGGATGCCTATGGCACCTATCTGAAAAGCCGCAAATACTGGACGATCCTGCCGCGCAAGACGGTGCATGTCACCCCCGGCACGCGACTGGCCGGGTTGGCGGGAACGAAGGTGATGAAGGTCAACGCCCTGCATTCCCAGGCGGTCGAGAACCTGGGCCAAGGTTTGCAGGTGTCGGCGCGCGATGACGGCGGCATGATACAGGCCATCGAACGGGTCGCCGACCCCATGGCGCTGGGCGTGCAGTGGCATCCCGAACACCTGTTCTATGCGCATCGCCAACGCGCCCTGTTTCAGGCGCTGGTGTGCGCGGCACAGGCCCGCCGCGAGGGCGAAAACCAGATTCAGGCAGTCCGCGAAACACAGGAGGTGATGGAATGACGGATTACACCCACGGCACCAAGGTCGAATGGAACTGGGGCAATGGCACCGGGTCAGGCAAGGTGATGAAGAAATACACCAGCAAGGTCACCCGCACGATCAAGGGCAACGAGGTCACCCGAGATGCGTCCGACGACGACCCCGCCTACCTGATCGAACAGGACGACGGCGACGAGGTGCTGAAATCGGGCAGCGAGCTGACCAAGGCGAACTGACCGCCGGTCAGATGCCGGGAATGTTCTGACGCTTGGTGCCCTTGCCGTCCCAGTTGTCGATCGCGGCCACCGCCTCGTCGGCGGTTTCGACAAAGCGGAACAGGTCCAGATCCTCGGCGGCGATGGTTCCGGCATCCACCAGTGCCTGCCAGTTGACGATGCCTTCCCAGAACGCGCGCCCGAACAGCAGGACGGGCATCCGTTCCATCCGGCCCGTCTGGATCAGGGTCAGTGCCTCGAACAGTTCGTCCAGGGTGCCGAAACCGCCCGGAAACACGCAGATCGATTCGGCCCGCATCAGAAAGTGCATCTTGCGGATCGCGAAATAGTGGAAGTTGAAGCACAGCCCCGGCGTGACATAGGGGTTGGGCGCCTGTTCATGGGGCAGCACGATGTTCAGTCCGACCGAGCGGCCGCCGGCTTCTTCCGCGCCGCGGCTTCCGGCCTCCATCACGCCCGGACCGCCGCCGGTGACGATCACACCGCGATTGCCGCCGTTGCGCAATGACCGTTCGGTCATCAGGGCCGCGAAGATGCGCGCCTCTTCGTAAAAGACCGAAAGCGCGGCCAGCCCCGGCTTTGCCCCCTCGCTTGCCTCGGGCGCGGGCACCCGGGCGCCGCCGAACATCACGATCGTCGTCTCGATCCCCGCTTCGGCCAGCAACAGGTCGGCCTTCATCAACTCAAGCTGCAACCGCACGCTGCGCGTCTCGCGACGGGTCAGGAAATCGCCGTCGGTGAAGGCCAACGCATACGAGGGCGCGACGGTCTGCGGCGTGTGCGGGATGCCCTTCGCCGTGAGAGCGTCCAGTCGGGCGGTGCGGTGGTCTGCGGTCATCAAGGGCTCCTGTGGATCGGCAACGCGGTCTGCCGGACGCGTATAACGCCACCGACCGCCCGATGTAAGGCCACCCGCGGATTGCGTGACCGCGCGCGACTGCCTATAGCACGTGACAACGCCGCAACATTGCCAGAAACAGGGGGCCATCATGACCCGACAGCTTGAAACCGCCATCGAATCCGCCTGGGAAGATCGCGACACGATCACCCCGGCCACCACGGGCGAAACGCGCGACGCCATCGAGGACACGCTGAACGCGCTGGATTCCGGCGAACTGCGCGTGGCCGAGCGTCAGGAAAACGGCGATTGGCACGTCAACCAATGGGCCAAGAAGGCGGTGCTTCTGGGATTTCGCATCAAGGACATGGAACATCAGGCCGGCGGCCCGCAAGGCGGCGGCTGGTGGGACAAGGTCGACAGCAAGTTCGCGGGCTGGAACGATGCACAATGGAAGGCCGCGGGCTTTCGCGCCGTGCCCAACTGCGTCGTGCGCAAATCGGCCTATGTGGCGCCTGGCGTCGTTCTGATGCCGTCCTTCGTCAACCTCGGTGCGCATATCAACAGCGGCACCATGGTCGACACTTGGGCGACGGTGGGATCCTGCGCCCAGATCGGCAAGAACGTGCACCTGTCGGGCGGTGTCGGCATCGGCGGCGTTCTGGAACCCATGCAGGCCGGCCCCACCATCATCGAGGACAACTGCTTTATCGGCGCGCGTTCCGAAGTGGTCGAAGGCTGCATCGTGCGCGAAGGATCGGTTCTGGGCATGGGCGTGTTCATCGGCAAATCCACCAAGATCGTGGATCGCGAGACCGGCAACGTCACCTATGGCGAGGTGCCGCCCTATTCCGTGGTCGTCGCCGGGTCGATGCCGTCGAAGAACGGCGTCCACCTCTATTGTGCGGTGATCGTGAAGCGGGTCGATGAACGCACCCGGTCGAAGACCGCAATCAACGACCTGCTGCGCGACTGAGCCGCGCGCGCCCTTCGACAAAACGGTGACCGGCCACGCCGGTCCCCGTTCCCCTTGTGCGCGGAAGTTTCGCTTTGCAGGGAACCAATCGCGCCGACGGCTCTTATCACCTTCAGGTTTACATCCAATCAGGAGACACACATGGGCATCGGATTTCTGGGCGCGATCATCGTCGGGGGACTGGCGGGATGGATCGCCAGCATGATCATGAAAGCCGATACCGGGATCATCCTGAACATCGGCCTCGGGATCGTCGGCGCGGTCATCCTGAACCTGATCCTCAGCGTGTTCGGCATCTATGCCGCGGATGCCTGGGTGCCGCAGTTGATTGTCGGGCTGATCGGCGCCTGCCTGCTGATTTTCGTCTGGCGCCGCGTCAGATCCTGAACATCGGACTTGCCAGCGGCTCCGGCTGCTGGCACTCCCCTGCCCATGGCGAAATCCACGAAACCCCGCTTTGTCTATACGTTGTTGGTCGACGTCGGTCGCAAGGCCGGCGATGGCCTGCCTGAAGGGTCAACCGGCGCCGCGCTGATGTGCTATGCCGCCGGCGTGGACGAAGCCGAGGCCGTGCGTGAAACCGTCGCGATCCTGAAGCAGGCCGATCTGGCCCCGCTGGATGTCACCGGTTACGGCACGCTTGAGGAACGCCTGGAAGACGGGCACGACATCGCCGACGAGGAGCGCGCCCTGATGGATCGCGCGGCGGCTGAAAACGCCGTGATCGTCGCCCAGATGACCCCTTTCTTCGAAAAATCCGAACCCACCGGGACTTGAGCCAGCGCCGGGAGAGCGGTATCGCGGGACCAGCACAAGGAGCCCCGCAATGCCCACCGATCCCGTCGCCCTGACCGCCGATCTGATCCGTTGCCCTTCGGTCACCCCCGAAGAAGGCGGCGCGATCGTCCTGCTTCAACAGCTTCTGGAACAGGCCGGGTTCGTCTGCACCCGTATCGAACGGGGCGGCATCAGCAACCTTCACGCCCGCTGGGGCGATGGCGGCAACCGCCGGGTGTTCGGATTCAACGGCCATACCGATGTGGTGCCGACCGGCCCCCTGTCGGACTGGACCCATGATCCGTTCGGCGCCGAGATCGTCGATGGGGTGATGTATGGTCGCGGCGCCTGCGACATGAAATCGGGGGTGGCCGCCTTTGCCGCCGCCGCCATCGATTTCGTTACCGACACCCCGCCCGACGGCGCGGTGGTGCTGACCATCACCGGCGACGAGGAAGGCGACGGCATCGACGGCACCACCGCGATCCTCGACTGGATGGCGGACAACGGCGAGCGGATGGATGTCTGTCTGGTGGGTGAACCCACCTGCCCCGAAACGATGGGCGAGATGATCAAGATCGGGCGGCGCGGCTCGATGACCGCCTATGTCACCGCCACCGGCGTTCAGGGCCATTCCGCCTATCCCCATCGCGCGAAAAATCCGTTGCCCGCCATGGTGCGGCTGCTGGATCGGCTGGCCTCGCACGAGTTGGACACGGGCACCGATCATTTCGACGCCTCGACTCTCGCGATCACCACCGTCGACACGGGCAACCCGGCGAACAACGTCATTCCCGGCGCGTGCCGGGCCACGATCAACATCCGCTTCAACGACACCCATTCGGGCGCGGACCTTACCGAATGGCTGCGCGCCGAGGCCGCGAAGGTGGCCGCCGAAACCGATGTCACGATTGACATGGACGTGCGAATCAGCGGCGAAAGCTTCTTGACACCGCCGGGCGACCTGTCGGACCTGGTCGCGCGGGCGGTGCAGGCCGAAACCGGCATGCAACCCGTGTTGTCCACCACCGGCGGCACCTCGGACGCGCGATTCGTCAAGGATTACTGCCCGGTGGTGGAATTCGGCCTGGTCGGGCGCACCATGCACCAGGCTGACGAATGTGTCGAAATCGACCACATCCGCCAGCTCAAGGCCGTCTATCACCGCATCCTGACCGATTTCTTTGCATGAACGTCACGATCCGCGTGACAGATGATCTTGCCGCCTGCCACGCCCTGCGCCGGGCGGTGTTCATCGCCGAACAGGGCATTGCCGAGGCCGATGAGTGGGACGATCTGGACGGCGCCTGCATTCACCTGCTGGCCTGCGACGCGAACCGTCCGGTCGGCACCGCAAGGGTATTCCGGCGGGACGAGATCGCATACATCGGCCGGGTCTGTGTGCTGGCCACCCATCGCGGCACGGGTCTGGGCGCGCACCTGATCCGCGCCGCGCTGGAACAGGTGCGCGCGATGCCGGGCGTGACCACGGCCCGTCTGGGGGCCCAGATCCACGCCATCGGGTTCTATGAACGGCTGGGCTTTGTCGCGTTTGGCCCCCAATACGACGACGCGGGGATTCCGCACCGCGACATCGACCACCACCTTTGATGCGACGCCACCTGATCGTGATGGTGAAGGAACCTCGCCCCGGCCGGGTCAAGACCCGGCTTGGCCGCGACATCGGCTTGGTGCCCGCCGCGTGGTGGTTCCGTCATCAGGCGCTGTCGGTGCTGGCGCGGTTGCGCGATCCGCGCTGGACGCTTTCGGTGGCGGTGTCCCCCGACCGGGCGGGATTGGACAGCCGCATCTGGCCCGCCGATCTGGCGCGCATTCCCCAGGGACACGGCGATCTGGGCGCGCGGATGCTGCGCCTGCTCCGCCACCCTGCCCCCGGCCCGGTCGCCGTGATCGGCGCCGACATCCCCGGCGTCACCCGCCCGCGCATTGCCGAAGCCTTCGATCTGTTGGGCCGGCACGACGCCGTGCTGGGCCCCGCCACCGATGGCGGTTACTGGCTGGTCGGGCTGCGGCGCACGCGCGCGGTTCCGCCCGGCCTGTTCCACGGCGTCCGCTGGTCCAGCGCGACCGCCATGGCCGATACCATCGCGTCGGCGCCGCATCTGGACTGGGCGCGGGCGGCGACACTGTCGGATGTGGACACCGCCGCCGATCTGACGCCGGCCACACAATCGCGCTGACACCTACCACGCGCCATGATAGCCAGCAGGCATGACACGCATCCCCACAAAGCCCGAGATCCTGCAATGGATCGCCGAAAACCCCACCCAGACCGCCAAGCGCGACATCGCCCGCGCTTTCGGGATCAAGGGCGCGGCGCGGATCGACCTCAAACGCCTGCTGAAAGAGCTTGAGTCCGAAGGTCACCTGCAAAAGCGGCGCAAGACCTATCGCGACCCCGACAGCCTGCCGCCGGTGTCGGTGCTGGGCATCACCGGGCCAGACAAAGACGGCGATCTCTATGCCAGACCGATGGAATGGCAGGGCGACGGGGCGGAACCGAAGATCCTGTTCCTCGCGCGCCAGGGCGATCCGGCGCTGGCCGAAGGCGACCGCATCCTTGCCCGTCTGACTCAGACCCCGGGCGAGGATCACGATTACGAGGCCCGCCTGATCCGCCGCATCCAGGCGAGCGCGCGCAAGATCCTGGGCGTGTTCCGCGCCGCATCCGAAGGCGGGCGGATCGTGCCGGTGGACAAGGGCGCCGACACCGAATGGCGTGTCGCCGCCGGTGCCACCCACGACGCCCAAGACGGCGAATTGGTCGAGGCGGAACTGGCCGGGCCGAAGAACCGCATGGGCCTGCCTGCCGCGCGCATCGTTGCACGGCTGGGGGACCCGTCGGGGCCCAAGGCGGTGTCGCTGATCGCAATCCACCAGCACGGCATCCCCGACGATTTCCCCGATGACGTGCTGAAACAGGCCGAGGCCGCGAAACCCGCCACGATGAAGGGCCGCACCGACCTGCGCGATCTGCCGCTGGTCACGATCGATCCGGCCGATGCGCGCGATCACGACGACGCCTGCTATGCCCATGCCGACGACGATCCCGCGAACCCGGACGGTCATGTCGTCTGGGTCGCCATCGCCGACGTCGCCTATTACGTCCGTCCGGGCAGCGCGCTGGACCGCGAGGCGAAGAACCGCGGCAATTCCACCTATTTCCCCGACCGCGTCGTGCCGATGCTGCCCGACATGCTGTCGGGCGATCTGTGTTCGCTGCACGAAGGGGTCGACCGTGCGGTGATCGCCGTGCGGATGCAGATCGACGCCGACGGCAACAAGCTGTCGCATCGGTTCGAACGGGCGATGATGCGCTCGCATGCCTCGCTGACCTATGAAGAGGTGCAGACCGCCGCCGACGGTGCGCCTTCCGACCGGCTGGCTCCGGTCATGAATACCCTGATCGAACCGCTCTATGCCGCCTATCGCGCGCTGGCGACGGCCCGCGCCGCGCGCCAGCCCCTGGCGCTGGAGCTTCCGGAACGGCGGATCGAGTTGGACGAGGACGGCCGCGTCCGAAGCGTGGCGTTCAAGGAACGTCTTGAGGCGCACAAGCTGATCGAGGAGTTCATGGTGCTGGCCAACGTCGCCGCCGCCGAAGAGTTGGTCAAGCGCCGCACGCCGCTGCTGTTCCGGATCCACGAGGAACCGAGCCCCGAAAAACTGGACGCGCTGCGCGAGGTGGCCCAGGCGTCGGGCCTGACCCTGGCCAAGGGGCAGGTGTTGCAGACCCGGCACCTGAACCAGCTTCTGGCCCAGGCCGAAGGCACCGATTTCGACGAGTTGATGAACATGTCGACCCTGCGGGCGATGACCCAGGCCTATTACTTCCCCGAGAACTTTGGCCATTTCGGGTTGGCGTTGCGAAACTATGCGCATTTCACATCGCCGATCCGGCGCTATTCCGACCTGATCGTGCATCGCGCCCTGATCAAGGCCCACGGATGGGGGCCGGACCCCCGCAAGGACGGGCTGAGCGCCGAGGAGATCGAGACGCTGGAGGACACGGCCAAGCTGATTTCCGACACCGAACGCCGGTCGATGGCGGCCGAACGCGACACGACCGACCGCTACCTGGCGGCGTTCCTGTCGGAACGGATCGGCACCGAGTTGGCCGGCCGGATTTCCGGCATCCAGAAGTTCGGTGCCTTCGTCCGGCTGGACGAAACCGGGGCCGACGGGCTGATTCCGGTGCGCACCCTGGGGCGCGAATTCTTCCACTTCGACCCCGACGCCCAGACATTGCAGGGATCGGACAGCGGCCTCACCCTGGGTCTGGGTCAAAAGGTCACGGTACGCCTGACCGAAGCGGTGCCCGTCACCGGCGGCCTGATCCTCGAACTGCTGGCGGTTGAAGGCGACGGCGTCGCACGCGGGCCCACGCCCCGTGGTCGCGCGGGCGGTGCCAAACGCAAACCGGGCAAGGCCCGCGCCAAGGCCGCCAAGGTCAAGCGCAAGGTGAAACGCACCCGGCGCTGATCCCGCCGGTACGGCTTTGCCAGACGGACACCTTCGGTTAAGCTGTTTCCGATAATGACCCAATTTGGGTCTTTCAGGCAGATTGCAGGTATCTCATGCAACGATTCATGCTTTTTTCCGGCGCGATGGCGATGATGGCGGCCGTCACGCTTCACTCCGGCCCTCAAGCCATGGCACAGGCCGCCCCTGCCGTCGTGAACGCCGAGCTTGCGCGCAAGGCACGCGGTTTCACGGACTGGAGCCGCGATTTCCGGGGCCGCGCCCTGGCCCAGGGAATCACCGCTGCGGTGTTCGACCGGGCCTTTGACGGCATCGCCTATGACCCCGAAGTGATCCGGCGCGACCGCAACCAGTCGGAATTCACCAAGACGATCTGGGCGTATCTGGACACTGCCGTCTCGGACCTGCGGGTCAGCAACGGCAAGGCGGCACTGGCCCGCCACGACGCCGTGCTCAGCCGGATCGAAGCCGACTATGGTGTCGACAAGGAGGTCGTCGTCGCGATCTGGGGGCTGGAAAGCGCCTATGGCACCTTCAAGGGCAGCAGCGACGTGGTGCAATCGCTGGCCACGCTGGCCTATGACGGGCGGCGCGGGCGGTTCTTCGAGGCACAGCTGATCGCCGCGCTGAAGATCCTCGAGGCGGGCGATACCGATCCGCGCGCCATGGACGGATCCTGGGCCGGGGCCATGGGGCACACACAGTTCATCCCGACATCCTATCTGACCCATGCCGTCGATTTCACCGGCGATGGCAAACGCGACATCTGGGGCGACGATCCGACCGACGCCCTGGCCTCGACCGCCGCCTACCTGAAACGCCATGGCTGGCAGAAGGGTCAGCCTTGGGGGGTCGAGGTCACGCTGCCTGACGGGTTCGATTACGCACGGGCCAACCGCGACACGCGGATGTTGCCCTCGGATTGGGCAAGGCAAGGGGTCGTCGGCGTCGACGGGGCGGCGGTGACGGATCACGGGCGCGCCTCGGTCCTGTTGCCCGCCGGGGCGCAGGGCGCGGCCTTCCTGGTCTTCGACAACTTCGCGGTGATCGAACGTTACAACACCGCCGATGCCTATGTGATCGGCGTGGGCCACCTGGCCGACCGGATCGCGGGCGGCGCCCCGATTCGCGCCGAATGGCCCCGCGGCGACCGCGCGCTGACCTTCGATGAGCGCCGCGAACTGCAGCGCCGCCTGACCGCCAAGGGGTTCGACACCAAGGGCATCGACGGCAAGATCGGACCGCTGACCATCCAGGCGGTGCGCCAATTCCAGCGGTCGGTCGACCAGGCACCCGACGGATATGCGTCGCTGGCGATACTCGAAAAGCTGCGCTGAAGGTGGGACCGGTGGCGGACGGCGACCGCCACCGGTCGCGCGGGGTTTTGCGGAAGAACCCGTGCCCCGCGCGCCTTTGTCCGCTGGACCTGACGCCATTCGCCCGTTAGACAACTTTTTTATGAGGGTGCCTTCGGGGCGCTCCGATCGTTCATTCCCGGCAACGGGCAAGAAAATGGAGAATGTCGTGTCCCACGCAGACGAGACCCCAGGCACGCGCCGCGATTTTTTGTATTACGCGACCGCAGGTGCCGGCACCGTCCTCGCAGGTGCCACCATCTGGCCGCTTGTGAACCAGATGAATCCGTCGTCGGACGTTCAGGCGCTGTCGTCGATCCGCGTCGACGTCAGCTCGCTTGAACCGGGCACGCAGATGACCGTCAAGTATCTGGGCAAGCCGGTGTTCATCCGGCGCCGCACCGAAGAGGAAATCGCCGAGGCGAGGGCCGTCGACGTGTCCGACCTGCCCGACCAGATCGCGCGCAACCCGAACATCGACGCGACCGCCCCCGCCACCGATCCCAACCGTGCGCTGGTGCCCCCGGGGGACGAGGCGAACGAGGAATGGCTGGTCATGATCGGCGTCTGCACCCACCTCGGCTGTGTGCCGCTGGGCGACGCCGGCGATTTCGGCGGCTGGTTCTGCCCCTGCCACGGGTCGCACTATGACACGGCCGGACGCATCCGCCGCGGCCCCGCCCCTGAGAACCTGCATATTCCTGTCGCCTCGTTCGCCGACGAGTCGACGATCGTCCTCGGATAACGGAGGCCCCAATGGCTGGAATCCCACACGACCATTACGAACCGACGACCGGCGGCGAAAAGTGGCTTCACAAGCGGCTGCCGATCGTCGGCCTGCTGTATGACACCCTGATGATCCCCACCCCCAAGAACCTGAACTGGATGTGGATCTGGGGGATCGTGCTGACCTTCTGTCTGGTGCTTCAGATCGTGACCGGCATTGTCCTGGTCATGCATTACACGCCCGACACCTCGCTGGCCTTCGCCAGCGTCGAGCATATCATGCGCAACGTCAACGGCGGCTTCATGCTGCGTTACATGCACACGAACGGTGCGTCGCTGTTCTTCGTGGCGGTCTATCTGCACATCTTCCGCGGCCTCTATTACGGCTCGTACAAGGAACCGCGCGAGGTGACCTGGATCATCGGCATCCTGATCTATCTGCTGATGATGGCCACCGCGTTCATGGGCTATGTCCTGCCGTGGGGCCAGATGTCGTTCTGGGGCGCCACCGTGATCACCGGCCTGTTCGGCGCGATCCCCTTCGTCGGCGAAACGCTTCAGACCTGGCTGCTGGGCGGACCGGCCGTCGGAAACTATACCCTGACGCGGTTCTTCTCGCTGCATTACCTGCTGCCGTTCGTCATCGCGGGTCTCGTGATCCTGCACATCTGGGCCTTCCACACCACGGGCAACAACAACCCCACCGGTGTCGAAGTGCGCCGCACGTCCAAGGCCGATGCACAGAAGGATACGGTTCCCTTCTTCCCCTACTTCGTGATGAAGGACCTGTTCGCGCTGGTCGTGATCCTGGCGGTGTATTTCGCGATCGTCGGCTTCATGCCGAACTATCTGGGCCACCCCGACAACTATATCCCGGCCAACCCGCTGGCGACGCCCGCCCATATCGTGCCCGAATGGTATTTCCTGCCGTTCTATGCGATTTTGCGCGCCTTCACCGCGGACGTCTGGGTCGTGCAGTTCGCCAGCTTCATCACCGGTGGCATCATCGACGCCAAGTTCTTCGGTGTGCTGGCCATGTTCGGCGCGATCATCGTCATGGCCCTGGCGCCCTGGCTTGACACGTCGTCGGTACGCTCGGGTCGGTATCGCCCGATGTTCAAGTGGTGGTTCGCGCTGCTGTGCGTCGATTTCATGGTGCTGATGTGGGTGGGCGCGATGCCGACCACCGAACCCTATGCCTCGATCTCTCTGATCGCCTCGGCCTATTGGTTCGGCTATTTCCTCGTCATCCTGCCCCTGCTGGGCGTGATCGAGAAACCGCTGCCGCGTCCCGCCACGATCGAGGACGATTTCGAAGAACACTATGCGCCGAAAACCGGGGGCACCAAGACCCTCGTGAATCCGGCCGAGTGAGAAAGGACTGCACGACAATGCTCAAGCATCTCACCCTCGCCGCAGCCTTTGCGCTGGCCCTGCCCTCCGGGGCCGCGCTGGCCGCCGAAGGAGGCCACGTCGACGATGTGGACTTCTCCTTCGAGGGGCCGTTCGGCACCTATGACCAGCAGCAGTTGCAGCGCGGCCTGCAGGTCTACACCGAGATCTGTTCGGCCTGTCACGGCCTGCAATACCTGACCTATCGCGATCTTGCCGCACCGGGCGGACCGGAACTTCCCGAGGATCAGGTTCGCGCCTATGCCAGCCAATACGAGGTCTTCGATCCCGAGCTGGCCGATGGCGAGGGCGATTTTCGCCCCGCCAAGGAAACCGACCACTTCGGCAAGAGCGGGCTGGCAACCGCGCCGGACCTGACCCTGATGGCCAAGGCACGCGCCGGTTTCCACGGCCCCTACGGGTTGGGCATCAACCAGTTCCTCAAGGGCATGGGCGGGCCGGAATATATCCACGCCCTGCTGACCGGTTACACCGGCGAGGAAAAGGAACAGGCGGGAACGCTGTTTTATGAAAACACCGCCTTCCCCGGCGGCTGGATCTCGATGCCGCCGGCCCTCTACGGCGAGGACGTGACCTACGTCAACGGCGAGGACAACAGCATCGACGCCCAGTCCAAGGACGTCGCCGCCTTCCTGATGTGGACGGCGGAGCCCAAGCTGATGGCCCGCAAGCAGGCCGGGTTCGTCGGTGTTCTGATGCTGATCCTGCTGGGAACGCTGCTGTATTTCACGAACAAGCGGATCTGGCTGCCGATCAAGGGCCGCGTCGAAGCGGACACGCCAGCGAAGTAGGCCTTCGATTTTGTGCCACGACAGATAAAGGGCGGATCGGAAACGATCCGCCCTTTTGCGTCGCGCCCTGCCGTGATCCGCGCTGGCGTGTCAACCGGGGCGCGTCGGCCCCAGATAAGCGGCCAGCGCCGGCCCCGGCGCCGCCAACGCACCGGCGGCCTCTTCCGGCGGATGCACGACGCTCTCGGCCACCAGCATCAGATCCCCCCCCAGCAGCAGCGCATCGCCGGGATCGTGACTGACCATAAGCAAGGTCGCCTCGGTCCGGTCGCACAGCGCCGTGACCAGCCCGATCATCTCGGCCCGCAGGGCCGGGCCAAGGGCCGAGAAGGGTTCGTCCAGAAGCACGATCGGCCGCGCCTGGACCAGCATCCGCGCCAGGGCGGCGCGGCTTTGCTGCCCCCCCGAAAGGGTCGCGGGCTTGCGCGCGCCCATGCCCGACAGCCCCACAGCCTCCAGCGCCTCGTGGATCTGCGCGGTCTCAGCGGCGCTGGCGCGGCCCGACGGCCGCACGCCCATGGCGGTGTTCTGGAACAGGGTCAGGTGCGGAAACAGGTTGTTGTCCTGAAAGATCGTGCTGACCGGCCGTTGGCCGGGGGGCAGGCCGTCGATGGCGTGGCCGTCCCAGACGATCGCCCCCGACGCCGGCGCGAAGAACCCGCCGATCGCCGCCAGCAGGGTGGATTTGCCGGCACCGGACGGTCCCATGACGGTAACGCGATCCCCTTTGGCAATCGTCAGGTCGGCGGTCAACCGGAACGCGCCCTGTCGCAGGTCCAGACGGTCAAACCTCAGCATCCACACGCCCCCCGCGATCCAGCAGCCAGAACACCCCGAGGCTGAGCGCCAGCAGCAACAGCGCCACGCCCGCCGCCGCATCCATTTGATAACCTGCCATCAGCCGGTACAGCAGCAAGGGCAGTGTCGCCTCGCCCGGATCGGCAAACAGGGTGATCACCCCCAGATCGCCCAGCGACAGCGCCGCCGCTAGGGCCGCCGAGAACCCCAGCGACCGGCGCAGGCGCGGCAGCGTCAGAAGGCGCAGCCGGGCCGTGCCGGTCAGCCCCAGCGACGCCGCCAACCGCCCGAACCGAGCCTCGGTTTCTGTCGCGGCGGGCACCATGGCGCGCAACGCGAACGGCAATGCCATGACCCCGTTGACCAGCGCCGTGACGGGCAGCGCCAGCGCGACGGGATCGGCAAACGGAAAGATCAACAGGAACAGGCCGGTGCCGATCACCAGTGGCGAGGTTGCGACGGCAAGGTAAACCACGATTTCGACCCCGCGCGCGACCCGCGGACGCGCGCGCAGGTCGGCAATGGTCAGCGCCAGCGGCAGGGCCAGGGCCAGCGTCACGATCACCGACACGCCCGCCACCCACAGCGACCGCCAGGCCGCCGCCCAGACGGCCGCGTCCAATGCCGCGATCTGCGGCAGCCCCCGCAACGCGATGGCCAGCAGCGGCAGCAACAGGAACAGCGCCGCCAGCACGATCAGCCCGGTGTCCATCACCCGCAGGCCGGTGCGGGTCGCGTCCCAGCGTTCGACGGTGCGGTCCAGGCCGCCGCTGGCGTCGGACGGCACGGCGACCCACAGCGCGACCATCGCCGCGACAGCGGACAGCGCCAGTTGCAGCAACGCCAGAACCGCCGCGCGGCCCAGATCGAAATCAAAGCGGAACGCCTGATAGATCGCCAGTTCGACGGTGGTCGCGCGCGGCCCCCCACCCAGCGCCAGCGCCACGGCAAAGGACGTGGTGCAGATCAGGAAGATCACCATCACCGTGCCCGGCAGCACCGCGCGCAGCATGGGCCGTTCCAGCAGCCGCGCGATGTCGCGCGGTCCGGCCCCCAGCGATGCGGCCAGCCGGAACCGTTCCGCCGGAATCGCCAGCCACCCCTGAAGGATCAGGCGGGTCGCCAGTGGCAGGTTGAAGAACACATGGGCCAGCACGACCCCCTTCAACCCGTAGATGTTCAGCGGCGCGATCCCGAAAACGCCCAGCAGGTCGGACACCCAGCCGGCCCGCCCGAACACCATCACCAGACCCAGCACCGCAACGATCACCGGCAGGATGAACGGCGCGCCCATCAGCGTGACCAGAACCCCGCGCCCTGCGAACCGCCGCCGCGCCAGCGCGCGCGCTACCGGCACCGCCAGCACGACGGAACACAGCGCCGACAGCGCCGCCTGAAGCACCGTGAAGCGCAAGGCGGCCCAATCCTGTGGCGCAAGGGAAAAACCGCCCTCGGCCCGCACCAGCACCGCCACGACGCTGCCGCCGATCAATACCAGCACAAGCGCGGCGGCGCTGAACCCCAGGGGGCGCAAGGCCGTTACCGGCCCAGCGCGCGCAACCATTCCTCGAGCGCGGTGTCGCGGGCCTCGGTCGCCTCGCCGGCCGGAAACAACAGCGCGGTTTCGGGCGTGACCAGCGTGTCAAAGCCCTTGGGCAGACCACCCTCGGGCGTGACCGCGGGATACATCCAGTTCGTCGTCGGGATCACGGATTGGAACGCGTCGGTCACCATGAAATCCAGAAACGCGCGGGCCAGTTCGGGCTGGTCGGACGAAGCGACCGCGCCCGCAACCTCGATTTGCAGGTAATGGCCTTCGGTGAACGGCGCGGTGGTCTTGCTGTCATCGTCTTCTGCGATCAGGTGATAGGCGGGTGACGTGGTATAGCTCAGCACCATGTCGGCCTCGCCTTCCAGGAACATGCCATAGGCCTCGGACCAGCCCTTGGTCACGGTGACGATATTGTCGGACAGGTCGGCCCAGATCGATTCGGCCCCGTCACCATAGGCAGCCTTGACCCACAGCAGCAGGCCCAGACCCGGCGTGGACGAGCGGGGATCCTGGATCACGATCTTCAGATCGCTGTCGGCCAGCGCGCGGAAGCTGTCGGGGGCATCCGCCAGCGCCCGGTCGTGGACGAAGGCGAAATAACCCCAGTCGTAGGGCACGAATGTGTCATCCTCCCACTCGACGGGCAGGTCGAACGCGATCGCCGCACCGTCGTATTGCGCGAACAGGCCGGTTTCGGCGGCGGCGCCCGTCAGATTGGTGTCCAGCCCCAGAACCACATCGGCCTTGGTGCGCGCGCCTTCCAGCCGCAAACGGGCCAGCAGGGCCGCGCCGTCACCGGCGGCGGTGAACACCAGATCGCAGGCGCAGGTTTCCTCGAACGCCTTTTCGATCGCCGGGCCCGGCCCCCACTCGGTCACGAAACTGTCGTAGGTATAGACGTTCAGCACCGGTTTTTCCTGTGCCGAAACGGCCGTGGCAGACAGGGCCATCAGGCCGGTTGCGAGGTATTTCATGGCTTCGATCCTTTCAGAACGGCGGCGCGGGCCAGCCGGACAAGATGTGATCGGAGTGGGGGTGCAGGAAACGTTCTGACCTTCCCTCCGCCGGTGCTAACCGGTTCAGGTTCAACGGGTCTGCGTGCGCGCATCTCAGCCTTGTAAGGCACCCCGAGGTGACGCCGAGACTAGGCGACCGGCGGACCGGCCGCAAGGGGGCTTTCGGTGCGGCACATGGGCTGGTAAGCCGGGGCCATGGATCAGGATCGCCAAAACCTTGAAGAACGCATCGCGCATCTGACGCGCGCGGTCGACGAGCTGTCGGATATCGTCGCGGCGCAACAGGACCGGATCGACCGGATCGAACGCCGTCTTGCCATGGTGATGGAACGCGAGGCCGAGCGCGAGGCGCAGGAAGGCGGCAGCGTCGCGCTGGCCGATCAACGCCCGCCCCATTGGTGAGGGATCAGGTGCCGCCCATGCCCTGCGCCACAAGCGCACCATCCGACAGCATCAGTTCAAACCACTGACCATCGGCCCCAAACCGCGGATAGATGGTCACGAACACCACCTCGCGGTTCAGCCTGTCACGCCGGTCCGCCGGACAGGGCACGTTGCGGCGCACGCCGCAGACCTTTGCCTTGACCGCTTCATAGGCGTCATCGGTCGCGCTGTAGGGGTTGGAATTGTCTTGGGCATAGCGGGTGGTTTCATGGACTTCCGACGATCCGAACAGCACCAGCGCACCGGTAAACTGGCGCGCGCAACGGTCCGAGAACCCGGTGATGAACTGGGTTCGGGCCGCGGTTGAATCCGGCGCCGTATCGATCAGGTTGAACCGGGCACGGCCTTCCCTGGGCGCCTCGTCGACCTCGACTCCAAGGTTGCGGGGCGAAACGCCGCAGACCGACGCGACCTGCCCGAACGGCAGCACGGTGCCGGGGTCGATTTCGGGCGCATCATCCGCACCGGACGCCCCGCGTCGGCGGAACAGGCCGAACAGACCGCCGCGTTGCGGCGCGGCCTCTGCAGCCGCATTTTCCACCGCGTCCGCCGGAACCCCGTCCGGCGCGTCATCGGCGACCTGCGCTTCGGCCAGGCCCACCATGGGCGGATCGTCTTGCGCGCCTTGCGGCATGCACCCGGCCAGACCGATGGCCAGGGTTGCGAAAATCAGGAATCTCATGGTCATAGATCCTCGACCGTGACGACGCCGCCCAGCGATTTGATCGCGCCCTTGATCTGTGGTGTCACCGGGAACCGGTCGCCAAGGCTGACCTCGACCTCGCCGGGCAGATCCTTGTGCATCAGGCACAGCGATACGGGCCCGCGCACCCGGATGGTGCGATCGCCCATGGCGTTGTTCAACACCGACGCGACGGATGCAACGGCGTCCGCGTCATCGACGAACACGCGCAAACCGGCGCTGCCCGCGTCCGCCACCGCCGAATCGATGGGCGCGACGGACCGGCCCAGCAGTTTCAGCTGCTCGGTTTCCATCGTCGCCTCGACCGTGACCACGACGTTCATGCCCGGTTCAAGATGCTCGCGGCACTTTTCCAGCGTGTCGGAAAACAGCGTGACCTCGTACAGCCCCGTGGGGTCCGACATCTGCACGAAGGCAAAGCGGTTGCCCTTGGCCGACTTGCGCTCCTGCCGCGAGGCGACCGCCCCTGCCAGCTTGGCGATCTGCGGGCCGTTGACCGCTTTCGCCGTCAGCTGTTCCAGCGTCATCACGCCCTTGCGTTTCAGCGGCACCATGTAATCATCCAGCGGATGGCCCGACAGGTAGAAGCCAACGGCCTTGTGTTCCTCGGCCAGCTTTTCGCTGGGCAGCCAGTCACCCACCGGTGACAGGCGCGGTTCGGGCAGATCATCCCCCGCCTCGCCGAACAGCGATACCTGGTTGCTGGATTTCTGATCGTGGATGGCGGCGGAATAACCGACCAGCGCATCCAGCGAATCGAACACGCGGCGGCGGTTCGGGTCCAGCTGATCGAACGCCCCGGCGCGGGCCAGCATTTCCATCGGCCGCTTGCCCACCCGTTTCAGATCGGCACGCCGCGCCATGTCGAACAGCGTGGCAAAGGGTTTGTCGCCCCGCGCGGCGGTGATGATCTTCATAGCCTCGACGCCCACGTTCTTCAGCGCGCCCAGACCATAGACCAGCGCGCCGTCCTTCACGGTGAAGGTCGCGGCCGAGCGGTTGACGCAGGGCGGCACGATCTCGATGTCCAGCCCCCGGCGCACCTCTTCGGCGTAAACCGCCAGCTTGTCGGTCAGGTGGATGTCGCAGTTCATCACCCCGGCCATGAATTCGACCGGGTGGTTCGCCTTCAGCCAGGCCGTCTGATACGACACCACGGCATAGGCGGCAGCGTGGGATTTGTTGAAGCCGTAGTTGGCGAACTTTTCCAGCAGGTCGAACACCTCGGTGGCCTTCTTGCGGTCCACCCCGTTCGCCTTGGCGCCGGATTCAAACTTGGGCCGTTCCTTGGCCATTTCCGCGGCGATCTTCTTGCCCATCGCACGGCGCAGCAGGTCGGCGCCGCCAAGGGAATAGCCCGCCATGACCTGCGCGATCTCCATCACCTGTTCCTGATAAACGATGATGCCCTGGGTTTCCTCAAGGATGCCGTCGATCGACGGATGGATCGACGCGCGCTTCTTCAGGCCGTTCTTCACCTCGCAATAGGTGGGAATATTCTCCATTGGCCCCGGCCGATACAGCGCAACCAGGGCGACGATATCCTCGATGCAGGTCGGTTTCATGCGGCGCAGCGCGTCCATCATGCCGCTGGATTCCACCTGGAACACCGCCACCGTCTTGGCGCTGGCGTACAGATCATAGGACGCCTTGTCGTCCAGCGGGATCAGCGCGATGTCGTTCTCGCCCCCTTCGGGCGGTTCATAGAGCGTGCGCCCGTCGGCCGAGACGTGCAGCGGACGACCCCGGATCGCGCCAGCGTCGTCGCGGTCCAGGATCAGGTCGATGGCGTTCTGCACAACGGTCAGGGTCTTCAGGCCGAGGAAGTCGAACTTGACCAGACCCGCCTGTTCGACCCATTTCATGTTGAACTGCGTCGCCGGCATGTCGGACCGCGGATCCTGATAGAGCGGCACCAGCTCGTCCAGCGGTCGGTCGCCGATCACCACACCGGCGGCGTGGGTCGATGCGTTCCGCAGCAATCCCTCGACCTGCTGGCCATACTCCAGCAGCCGCGCGACCACCTCTTCCTCGCGCGCCATCTCGCGCAGGCGGGGTTCGTCGGCCAGCGCCTTTTCGATGCTGACGGGTTTGACCCCCTCGACCGGAATCATCTTCGAGAGGCGGTCGACCTGGCCGTAAGGCATCTGCAACACCCGCCCCACGTCGCGCACGGCGGCCTTGGACAAGAGCGCGCCGAAGGTGATGATCTGCCCGACCTTGTCGCGGCCATATTTGCCTTGGACGTAACGGATCACCTCTTCGCGGCGGTCCATGCAGAAGTCGATGTCGAAGTCGGGCATCGACACCCGTTCGGGATTCAGGAAGCGTTCGAACAACAGCGAGTAACGCAGCGGATCAAGATCGGTGATGGTCAGCGCATAGGCGACCAGCGATCCGGCGCCCGACCCCCGGCCCGGCCCCACGGGAATGTCCTGCTCCTTGGCCCATTTGATGAAATCGGCCACGATCAGGAAATAACCGGGAAAGCCCATGCCCTCGATGATGCCCAGCTCGAACTCCAGCCGTTTTTCGTAGTCTTCGACCGGCGCGGCGTGGGGGATCACCTTCAGCCGCTCGACCAGCCCAGCCTTGGCCTGACGGCGCAACTCCTCGATCTCGTCATCGGCGAACTTCGGCAGGATCGGATCGCGCCGTTCGGCCTTGACGGCGCAGCGCCGCGCGATTTCCACCGTGTTTTCCAGCGCCTCGGGCAGATCGGCGAACAGCGTCGCCATCTCGGCCTCGGACTTGAAGTAATGCTGCGGCGTCAGGCGGCGGCGCGGCCCGGCCTGATCGACATAGGCGCCGTCGGCGATGCAGATCAGCGCATCGTGCGCCTCGTACATCTCGGGTTTGGGGAAATAGACATCGTTGGTGGCGACCAGAGGGAGGTCCAGATCATAGGCGATTTCGACGTGGCCCCGTTCGATGGCGCGGGCGCGGTCGTTGATCGCGCCGTCCTCGGGGTGGCGCTGAAGCTCGATATAGAACCGGTCTGGAAACGCCGCTGCCAAACGCCGCACCAGCGTTTCGGCCTTGGCGCGGTGCCCCGACGCCAGCAACCGGCCCACCGGCCCGCCGGGCCCGCCCGACAGGCAGATGATGCCGTCGCTATGACCCTCGATCTGTTCAAGCGTGACTTCGGCGCGCGCGCCGCCCTTGTCCAGATACAGCGCCGAGTTCAGCTTCATCAGGTTGCCATACCCGACCTCGTTCTGGGCCAGAAACACCAGCGGCGCGGGATCGCGCGGCTTCTCGCCCAGTTCTGCGGGGTCATAGGCCACATCGACCTGGCAGCCGATGATCGGCTGGATGCCCGCCTCGACCGCCGCGACGGAAAATTCCAGCGCGGCGAACATGTTGTTGGTGTCGGTCACGGCAACGGCGGGCATTCCGGCGCGCGCGCACAGGTCCGGCAGCTTCTTCAGGCGCATGGCACCTTCCAACAGCGAATATTCGGTGTGCAGACGCAGATGGATGAATCGGGGGGATGCAGTCATGCCCCAAGGCTAGCCCTCTGCACCGGTGACGGAAAGGACAGAAATCGCAACTGGCGCCACGGCATCCTTGCGTCGTCTACGGATCACGCGCCGAATTGCGTGCTGCGAACGGAAAACATCCGTAAGCCATTGCCGTCAGGGTATGTCACACGCTAGTCCTTTCACGAACCGGGATCGACACGACGAGGGAGACGGCGTGACAAAGGCGACACCGCTGCTGCTTATCGAGGGGCTGACCAAGGCCTATCCCGGCGTTGTCGCCAACAAGGACGTGTCGTTTTCCATCGGCGCCGGAAAGGTCCATGCGCTGCTGGGCGAAAACGGTGCCGGAAAATCCACGCTGGTCAAGACGATCTATGGGCTGGTGCGCCCGGACGCGGGATCGATGCGCCTGCATGGCGAACCCTATGCACCCGCTGATCCGAACGCGGCGCGGGCCGCGGGCGTGGCCATGGTGTTTCAGCATTTTTCGCTGTTCGACGCGCTGGACGTGGCCGAGAACATCGCGCTGGGGATGCAGGATCCGCCCCCGCGCAGCACGTTGGCCGCGAAAATCCGCGAGGTGTCGCAGACCTATGGCCTACCGCTGGATCCGGGCCGCACCGTCGGCGATCTGAGCGCGGGAGAACGCCAGCGGGTCGAGATCATCCGCTGTCTGCTGCAGGCGCCCAAGCTGCTGATCATGGACGAACCGACGTCGGTGCTGACGCCGCAAGAGGTCGAGATCCTGTTCCGCACCCTGCGCAAGCTGGCGTCCGAGGGCACGGCAATTCTCTATATCTCGCACAAGCTGGAGGAGATCCGCGGCCTGTGCGACAGCGCCACCGTTCTGCGACTGGGAGAGGTCGTGGACACCTGCACCCCGTCCGAGGTGTCCGCGCGCGACCTGGCCGAGATGATGGTGGGACAGACCCTGATCACGCCGACCCGGGTCGGCGGAACCGACGGTGCCGTCGTGCTCGAGGTGACGGGCCTGTCATTGCCTGCGAGCACGAACTTCGGCACCAGCCTGAAGGAGATCGGCTTCCAGGTGCGCGCGGGCGAGGTTCTGGGCATCGGCGGCGTGGCCGGCAACGGGCAGGACGAACTGTTGGCCGTGCTGTCGGGCGAAACCGTGACCGACGCCGACACGGTGCGCATGAACAGCCAACCGATCGGCGCCATGGGCCCGGTCGAACGGCGCCGTCTGGGCGTTCTGGCCGCCCCCGAAGAACGCCTGGGCCACGCCGCGGCCCCCGACCTGAGCCTGACGGAAAACGCCATGCTGACCGGCGCCCAGCGGCGCGGGCTGACGCGGAACGGTTTCCTGAACTGGACCAAGGCGCGCGCCTTTGCGACCGAGATCATCGAAGCCTTCGACGTGCGCACTCCCGGACCGGGCCATGTTGCGCGCTCGCTGTCCGGCGGCAACCTCCAGAAATTCGTGATCGGCCGCGAGATCCTTCAGGATCCCCAGGTCCTGGTGGTCAACCAGCCGACCTGGGGCGTCGACGCCAGTGCCGCCGCCGCGATCCGCCAGGCCTTGCTGGATCTGGCCACGAAGGGCGCGGCGATCATTGTCATCAGCCAGGATCTGGATGAATTGATGGAAATATCCGACACCTTCGCCGCCCTGAACGAGGGGCGGCTGTCGTCGCCCCGGCCCGCCGCGGGCCTGAGCGTCGAGGATATCGGACTGATGCTGGGCGGCGCCCACGATCTTGAGGTGGGCCATGGCGCAGCGTGATGTCCCGACTTCCGCAATGATCGGCGCCCGTCCGTGATCCGGCTGGAAAAACGGCCCGAACCGTCGCGCGCCTGGACCTGGGCAACGCCGCCGCTGGCGGTGGTGCTGACGATGATCGCGGGCGGGGTGCTGTTCGCGTTTCTCGGCAAGGATCCGGTGATCGCGATCAAGACCATCTTCTGGGATCCGATCCTGGGCGAATTTGCCTTCTACTATCGCGGTCAGTTGCTGGTGAAGGCCGCGCCGCTGGTGATGATCGCGGTGGGCCTGGCGCTGGGGTTCCGGGCCGGGGTGTGGAACATCGGCGCCGAAGGGCAATACATCATCGGCGCGCTGTGCGGCGGCGCCGTGGGGCTGGCGTTCTATCCGGCCGAGGGGTGGTATATCTTTCCGCTGATGGTGATTGCCGGCGCGCTGGGCGGCTGGGCGTGGGCGATGATCCCCGGCCTTTTGCGCACGAAGTTCCACACCAACGAGATCCTGGTCTCGCTGCTTCTGGTCTATGTCGCCGAACAGCTTCTGGCGGCCAGTGCGTTGCGATGGCTGAAGAACCCCGAAGGCCAGGGTTTTCCGGGCTCGCGCAACCTGGCGCAGTATCCTGCCGGATCGAACCCCGAGCTGATCGCGGGAACGGGGATGCATCTGGGCATCGTCGCCGCCTTCATCGCCGTGATCTTCGCCTATGTCCTGCTGAACCGCCACATGACCGGCTTTCACATCCGCCTGGCCGGCCAGGCCCCCCGCGCGGCGCGGTTTTCCGGCGTCAACCCGGCGCGCCTGGTGCTGTTCTGCTTTGGCGTGTCGGGCGCGCTGGCCGGTCTGGCGGGGTTGTTCGAGGTCGCCGGACCCGCGGGCCAGATCAGCATCGATTTCAACACCGGATACGGCTTTACCGCGATCATCGTCGCCTTTCTGGGCCGGCTGCACCCGGTGGGCATCCTGCTGGCCGGGCTGCTGATGGCGCTGACCTATATCGGGGGCGAAGCGGCGCAATCGACCATGGGTCTGCCGGCGGCGGCGATCCAGGCGTTCCAGGGGATGCTTCTGTTCTTCCTGCTGGCCGTCGATGTCCTGACCAATTATCGCGTCCGGCTGTCGCGGGGGCAGGCATGAGCACCGCCACGCCCTTTCCTCTGCCCCCTGGTTTCGGAGTTGCACCATGGACCTGAGCGTCATCAACCCGGCCCTTTTGATCGCGTCGCTGATGGTGGCATCGACGCCGATCCTGCTGGCCGCGCTGGGCGAACTGATCTGCGAGAAGTCGGGCGTTCTGAACCTGGGCGTCGAGGGGATGATGATCACCGGCGCGATCTGCGGCTTCGCGGTTGCCGTCGAAACCGGATCACCGCTGTTGGGGTTTCTCGGCGCGGCGCTGGGCGGCGCGGTGCTGGCGCTGCTGTTCGCGGTGCTGACGCAGGTCCTGCTGGCCAACCAGGTGGCCAGCGGCTTGGCGCTGACGCTGTTCGGGCTCGGCATATCGGCGCTGATCGGCCAGGGCTATCGCGGGGTCAAGCCGCCGCCGACCGGGCGAATCGATCTGGGGCCGCTGTCGGATATTCCGGTGTTGGGGCGGGTGCTGTTTTCGCATGACTGGGTCGTGTATTTCGGCCTGGCCCTGGTGGTCGCGATCTGGGCGTTCCTGAAATTCAGCCGCGCCGGGCTGGTGCTGCGCGCTGTCGGCGAAAGCGCCGAGGCCGCCCATGCCCTGGGATACAAGGTCGTGCGGATCCGCATTGCCGCCATCCTGTTCGGCGGGGCCTGTTCCGGGCTGGGGGGCGCTTACCTGTCGCTGATCCGGGTGCCGCAATGGACCGACGGCATGACCGCCGGCGCCGGCTGGATCGCGCTGGCCATCGTCGTCTTCGGCAGCTGGCGGCCCGGTCGCGTGCTGGTCGGCGCCTACCTGTTCGGCGGACTGACGGTGTTGCAGTTGAACCTGCAGGCGGCACAGCTTCCCGTTCCGGTCGAGGTTTTGTCGATGTCGCCTTTCGTGCTAACGATCGTCGTGCTGGTCATCATCTCGGCGCGCCGTCGCGGCGCATCGGGCGCAGCGCCGGCCATGCTGGGGCGCATTTTCCACGCCTCGTCTTGAGGTTTCGTTCATCTTTGCCCGCAATACTGATCCGGGCGTTCAACAGGGGAATATCCATGCAACGCAGAACACTTCTTGGCACCGCCGCGGCGCTGACCATGCTGGCCACCGGCGCACTGGCGCAATCCGACGGACCGCTGAAGGTCGGGTTTGTCTATGTCGGTCCGGTCGGCGACGGCGGCTGGACCTATGAACACGACCAGGCCCGCCAGGCCGTCGAGGCCGAATTCGGCGACAAGGTCGAAACCATGTATCAGGAAAGCGTGCCGGAAGGTGCCGACGCCGAACGTGTGCTGACACAGATGGCCCTGTCGGGCGCCAAGCTGATCTTCACCACATCCTTCGGATACATGGACCCGACCGTGAACGTCGCGGCCAAGTTCCCGGACGTGAAGTTCGAACATGCCACCGGATACAAGCGCGCCGACAACATCGGCACCTATTCCGCCCGCTTCTATGAAGGGCGCGCAATTCAGGGGCACATCGCCGGCAAGCTGACCAAGACGAACAAGGTGGGCTATATCGGGTCGTTCCCCATTCCCGAAGTGATCCGCGGCATCAATTCGGCCTATATCCACGCGAAGAAGGCCAACCCCGACGTCACCTTCAACGTGGTCTGGGCCTACACCTGGTTCGATCCCGCGAAGGAAGCGGACGCCGCGACCGCCTTGATCGAACAGGGCAACGACGTGATCCTGCAACACACCGATTCGACCGCGCCGCAGGCGGCGGCGGAAAAGGCCGGTAACGTCTATACCTTCGGTCAGGCATCGGACATGGCCGAATACAAACCGGCGCCGCGCGTCAGCTCGATCATCGACAACTGGGCGCCCTATTACATCGAACGCGTGGCAGCGGTGATGGACGGCACATGGGAAAGCGATGACACATGGGGTGGCATCGACAGCGGCATGGTCGGCATCGGCGAAATCACCGATGCGGTTCCCGCTGACGTCAAGGCCGAAGCCCTGGCGCTGAAGGACCGAATTGCCAGCGGCGAATACCATCCCTTCACCGGCCCGCTGAAAAAGCAGGACGGATCCGATTGGCTGGCCGAAGGCGAAACCGCGGATGACGGCACACTTCTGGGCATGGACTTCTACGTCGAAGGCCTGACCGGCGAAATCCCGAACTGATCCGGTGCGGATCCCTGGCGCGCCCCCGATCGGGGCGCGCCTTTTGCGTTGATCGGGCGGCCAACGAGAAACGTCCAACCCGGCAAACCGGCGCTTTCAACGCCGCCCGCGACGTGCCAAGGTCGAGGCCATGAAAACACCGATCACCAGCCCGGACGGCACCCCGCTTTCACCCTTCGCCTTTGGCGCCATGCAATTCGGCGGCGCTGCGGACCACGCGCAATCGCGCGCAATGTATGATGCCTGCCGCGCAGCGGGGATCAACTTTTTCGACACTGCCCACAATTACACCGAAGGCGCATCCGAACGGTTCCTGGGTGAATTCGCAGCGCCCGAACGCGACAAGCTGGTGATCGCCACCAAGCATGATTTCCCGAACGGCGCCGCACCGGATGTGATCCGCAGATCGATGGACGAAAGCCTGGGCCGGCTGGGCATGGACAGCGTCGATATCTTCTACCTGCACCGCTGGGACGACGACACGCCGCTTGAGCAGACCTTCGAGGCCCTGGCGAAAGAGCAGCAGGCCGGTCGGTTCCGTCATATCGGCGTGTCGAACTTTGCCGCCTGGCAGGTGATGAAGGCCGAGTCGGTGGCGCGCGCCCTGGGCACGACCATCGCCATGATCCAGCCGATGTATAACCTGGTCAAGCGGCAGGTCGAGGTCGAGATCCTGCCGATGGCCCGCTCCGAAGGCTATGCCGTGGTGCCCTATTCGCCGCTGGGCGGCGGCCTTCTGACAGGCAAGTACGGCAACGGCGGTGGTGCCGGGCGGCTGAAGGAAAGCGCGATGTACAGCAGCCGCTACAGCCAGCAATGGATGTATGACACGGCGGCTGCACTGACCGATCTGGCGCGCGAGATCGGCGAGAATCCGATCACGCTGGCGGTTGCCTGGGCGGCGCGCCATCCCGACATCACCGCGCCGATCATCTCGGGACGGACCGTGGAACAGTTGCAGCCGTCGCTGAACGCGATGTCCTTCGACATGGACGATGCGCTTTACGCACGGATCACCGCGTTGTCGCCCACCCCTGCCCCCGCCACCGATCGTCTGGAAGAAGCGTGAGCCGGATCGTCATCATCGGCGGCGGCATCGCCGGCCTGTCGGCGGCCGCACGGCTTGCGCCCTTGGGCCAGGTCACGGTGCTGGAGGCCGAGCCGGCCCTGGCCACCCATGCCTCGGGCCGGTCCGCCGCCGCCTTCATCGAGGATTACGGAAATGCCACGGTGCGCGCCCTGAACCGCGCCAGCCTGCGGCACCTGTCGGATCATGCCGGCGGCGTGCTCAGCAGGCGTGGCGTTCTGCTGGTGGCACGGGCCGACCAGGCCGACAGTTTTGCAAGCGACCGGATCGACATGGGCATGGACGATATCTCGGTCCCCGAAGCCTGCGACATGGTGCCGATCCTGAACCGCGACACGGTGGCCCATGCGGCCTATCGGGCGGACGTCATGGATCTGGACACCGATCTGCTGATCCAGAACTTCACCCGTGACGCGCGGGCATCGGGCGCCCGGATCGTCACCGGTGTCCGCGTCGATGCCATCGCGCGCGCCAACGCGGGATGGACCGTGCGTTGGAAAGACGGCGTAGCCGACGCCGATATCGTGGTGAACGCGGCTGGCGCGTGGGCCGATCATGTCGCCCGCATGGCCGGAATCGCACCGCTGGGCCTGCAACCCTATCGCCGGTCGATGGCCCAGCTTCCCGCGCCCGAAGGTCACGACGTCACCGCATGGCCGTTGTTCGAGGGGGTCGACAGCGCCTGGTATGCAAAACCGGGCGCCGGCAAACTGACCGTGTCGCCCGCCGAAGAAGACCCGATGGACGCCCATGACGCCTTCACCGACGATATGGTCGTGGCCGAAGGGCTGGCCCGCTATTCCGAGATGGTCACCACCCCCGTCACACGGGTCGAAACGACCTGGGCCGGATTGCGCACCTTCGCGCCCGACCGCGCCCTGGTGATCGGACCGGACGCCACCATGCCGTCGTTCTTCTGGTGCGCGGCGCAGGGGGGGTATGGATTCCAGACGGCACCGGCCGCGTCGCAACTGCTGGGCGACCTGGTGGCCGGACGCGCGCCCGAACTGCCCGGCGACGTGGTGACCGCGCTGTCGCCCGCCCGGTTCGGCTGAGCGAGCGAACCCCTTGCACCGGATCGGTTTCGCGGTCACGGTGCCCGCCATGAAACGCATCCTTGCCCTCCTGTTCCTCACCGTGCTTGCCGCCTGTTCCGGGCCGGGCAGTGCACCTCTCGAAACCCCACGCGCGCCCCGGTTCGGCGACAGCGACCCGACCGATTGGCCGGGCCGCGGCCCGGCCGCCTATGCGGTCCACGGCGTCGATGCGTCGAAGTTCCAGGGCGCCGTGAACTGGGCGGCCGCCCACGCGGCCGGCGTCAATTTCGCCTTCATCAAGGCAACCGAGGGCGGCGACCGCCGGGACGAAAGGTTCGTTGAATACTGGGACGGTGCGGCGCGCGCCGGGATTCAGCGCGGCGCCTATCACTTCTATTATTTCTGCACCTCGCCGCAGGTTCAGGCACAGAACTTCATCAACACCGTGCCGCGCGTCGCGGGCAGTCTGCCGCCGGTGCTGGACCTGGAATGGAACCCGTTCTCGCCCACCTGCACCCATCGCCCTCCCGCCAGCGAGGTGCGCGCGCAGGTCCGCGTGTTCATGGGGATACTGGAACGGCATTACGGCCAGCGTCCGATCATCTATACCACGCCGGATTTCTGGGATCGCAACGACATCGGATCGCTGAACGAAGAAACCTGGCTGCGGGCAGTGGCAAGGCCGCCCGCCGAAATCTATCCCGGTGCGCGCTGGACCTTCTGGCAGTATTCCGGCACCGGACGGGTGCCGGGCTTTACCGGTGATGTGGACCTGAACGCCTTCGCGGGATCGCCGGCCCAGTGGCTGGCGTGGCTCGAGCGGCGGCGCCTGCGCTAGGCCTTCACCGCGTCCGCGGGGTTCGTCAACTTGCGGCGCACCGCAGGATTGCGTATGGCGTCATGGACGTTTTCGAGGGACATGAAATGGACGATCTGCGGCAAAAATTCATCGACCTGATCGCCGGCGCGACCGACGAGGCCACGCTGGAGCAGGTGCGCCTGTCGGCCATCGGCAAAAAGGGCGAAGTGGCGTTGAAGATGCGCGAACTGGGCCGCATGACCCCCGAGGAGCGTCAGACGGTCGGCCCCGCGCTGAACGCCCTGAAGGACGAGATCGCGTCGGCCATCGCCGCCCGCAAGGCCGGGCTGGAGGATGCGGCGCTGGACGCGCGGTTGAAGGGCGAATGGCTGGATGTCACCCTGCCCGGCCGCCGCCGCGGCGCGTTGCCCGGCACCATCCACCCGATCAGCCAGGTCTGGGAGGAGGTCACGGCCATCTTCGCCGACATGGGGTTCGCGGTGGCCGAAGGGCCGCAAATCGAAACCGACTGGTACAACTTCGATGCGCTGAACATCCCCGACCATCACCCGGCCCGCGGCGAGATGGACACGTTCTACATGCACCGCACCGAGGACGACGACCGCCCGCCCCACGTGCTGCGCACCCATACGTCGCCGGTGCAGATCCGCTCGATGCAGCAACAGGGCGCGCCGATCCGCATCATCTGTCCCGGTCGGGTCTATCGCGCCGATTACGACCAGACGCATACGCCGATGTTCCACCAGGTCGAAGGCCTGGTGCTGGACAAGGGCACGTCGATGGCGAACCTGAAATGGGTGCTTGAGGAATTCTTCTCGGCCTACTTCGGCACCACGGTCAAGACCCGCTTCCGCGCCTCGCACTTCCCGTTCACCGAACCCTCGGCCGAGGTCGACATCCAGTGTTCCTGGGAAGGCGGCACGGTGAAGGTGGGGGAAGGCGACGGCTGGCTCGAAGTGCTGGGCTCGGGCATGGTCCACCCCCACGTCCTGCGCGCGGGCGGCGTGAACCCGGACGACTGGCAGGGCTTTGCCTTCGGCATGGGCATCGACCGCATCGCCATGCTGAAATACGGCATCCCCGACCTGCGCGCATTTTTCGAGTCGGACCTGCGCTGGCTGCGCCATTACGGCTTCTCGCCGCTGGCGGTGCCGACGCTGCATGGGGGGGTCTAGGCCGCCCGATCGGTCTCGAAGGAGGCAAGATGAAGTTATTCCGCCTGCATTCCCGCGAGCAAAGCAGAAGAAGCCGCCGTCTTTATGCGCGCTATGAACTGGCCTATACTGCGGTCGATTTCTGCGCCGCGCTGTGTTTCATCATCGGGTCGGTAATGTTCTTCTTCGAAGCATGGCAGTATCCGGGCACTTGGCTTTTCGTGGTCGGATCGGTCCTGTTTGCAATGAAACCCACCTTGCGCCTGTGCCGCGAGATCCATCTTTACCGCATCGGCGATTTTTCCGATCTGTCCGAACGCGCCGAATAATCGAAGGCTGACCCATGAAATTCACCCTCTCCTGGCTGAAAGAACACCTCGACACCACGGCCTCGGTCGATGAAATCGTCGAGACCCTGACCGATCTCGGGCTTGAGGTCGAAGATGTCGTGGACCCCTCCGCCAAGCTGAACGCCTTTACGCTGGGCCATGTCAAATCCGCCGAAAAGCACCCCGATGCCGACCGCCTGAACGTCTGTCAGGTCGAAACCGACGCTGGCGTGTTGCAGATCATCTGTGGCGCGCCCAACGCGCGGGCCGGGATCACGGTGGTGGTGGCCAAACCCGGCACCTATGTTCCGGGCATCGACACCACGATTCAGGTCGGCAAGATCCGGGGCGTCGAATCCCACGGCATGATGTGTTCGGAACGCGAGATGGAGTTGTCGGAGGAACACGACGGCATCATCGAAATGCCCTCGGGCGAGGTCGGACAGGGTTATGCCGACTGGCTGGCCGCCAACGATCCGGCCAGCGTCGATCCGATGATCGAGATCGCGATCACCCCGAACCGGCCCGATGCGCTGGGCGTCCATGGCATCGCACGCGATCTGGCGGCGCGGGGGCTGGGCACGCTGATCAAACGCGCGGTCGAACCGGTCGCCGGCACCTTCCCCAGCCCGATCAAGGTCACCATCGACGCCGACACGCGCGACGGCTGCCCGCTGTTCACCGGGCGCGTCATCCGGGGCGTCAAGAACGGCCCGTCGCCCGCCTGGCTTCAGGCGCGGCTGAAGGCGATTGGATTGCGGCCGATTTCCGCGCTGGTCGATATCACCAACTTCTTCACCTACGACCGGAACCGCCCGCTGCACGTTTTCGATGCGGGCATCGTCAAGGGCGACCTGCGCGTGCACCGTGCGGCGGGCGGTGAAAGCCTGACCGCGCTGGATGACAAGGTCTATACATTCGCGCCGGAGATGATGGTGATTTCCGACGACGCCGGTGCCGAAAGCATCGCGGGCATCATGGGCGGCGCCCATTCGGGATGCACCGACGCGACCACCGATGTGTTCGTCGAATCCGCTTGGTGGGATCCCGTCACCATCGCGCGCACGGGCCGCGCGCTGAAGATCAACTCCGACGCCCGGTATCGGTTCGAACGCGGCGTCGATCCCGCGTTCACGCTTCCCGGTCTGGAACTGGCCACGCGGATGATCCTGGATCTCTGCGGTGGTGAAGCGTCCGAAGTGGTCGTCGCCGGCGAAGTGCCCGACCACGCGCGCACGATCCGCCTCGACACCGACCGGGTGCAGAGCCTTGTCGGCATGGCGATCCCGGCGGAAACCCAGCTGGCCGGGCTGACCGCCCTCGGTTTCCACATCGAGGGCGATACCGTCCACGTGCCAAGCTGGCGGCCCGATGTCCACGGCGAAGCGGACCTGGTGGAAGAGGTCGCGCGCCTTGCGTCCCTTTCCGGGTTGAAAGGCCAGCCGTTGACGCGCGCGCAACCCGGCGTGCCCAAGCCGGTGCTGACGTCGGCGCAGAAGCGCGAACAGATCGCCCGTCGCACCACCGCCGCGCTGGGATACGACGAATGCGTCACCTACAGCTTCATCGACGGCCCATCCGCCGCGTTGTTTGGCGGCGGCGGTGAAACCACGCGGCTGGAGAACCCGATCTCGAGCGAGCTGAGCCATATGCGGCCCGCCCTTCTGCCCGGCCTGCTTCAGGCAGCGCGGCGCAACCAGGCGCGCGGCATGACCAACATGGCGCTGTTCGAACTGGGCGCGGCATTCTGCGGCGGCGAGCCGGGCGAACAGCAGACCGAGGTGACCGGCCTGCTGATCGGGCGCACCGGGCCGAAGGACGTGCACGGCGCATCCCGCCCTGTCGAGATCTATGACGTCAAGGCCGACGCCGAAGCGGTGCTGGCAGCCATCGGCGCCCCCGCCAAGGTGCAGATCCTGCGCGACGGCGATGCCTGGTGGCATCCCGGCCGCCACGGGCGCATCTGCCTTGGCCCGAAAAAGATGCTGGGCGTGTTCGGCGAAGTGCATCCCAAGATCCTGCGCGAGATGGATGTGAAGGGCCCGGCCGTGGCCTTCACCCTCTATCCGGGCGAGATCCCGATGCCGCGCAACACCTCCGCCGCGCGCCCGCCCCTGGTGCTGAACGATCTGCAGGCCGTTGAACGCGACTTTGCCTTCGTGGTCGATCGCGGGGTCGAGGCGCTGACCCTGGTGAATGCCGCACAGGGGGCCGACAAGACGCTGATCGAAGACGTGCGCGTGTTCGATCAGTTCATCGGCGGATCGCTGGGCGAGGATGCGAAATCCCTGGCGATCACCGTCCGCCTGCAACCGCGCGACGCGACGCTGACGGAAAAGGATCTGGAAGCGGTTTCGGCACGGATTGTCGAAAAGGTCGAAAACGCCACAGGCGGCCGTTTGCGCAGCCAGGGCAGCACGACGTAACGAACGAAGGAGACAGCGATGTTGAAGGTTTATCTCTCGGGCGAAATCCATACCGACTGGCGCGAACAGATCGTTGCCGCCGCCGAAGGGCTGGACGTGCAGTTCGACGCGCCCGTGACCGATCATGCGGCCAGCGACGATTGCGGCGTGGCGATCCTGGGCGCCGAGGACAAGAAGTTCTGGCATGACCGCAAGGGGGCCCAGATCAACGCGATCCGCACCCGGCGGGGCATCGAACAGGCCGATGTCGTGGTCGTGCGCTTCGGCGATCAATACAAGCAGTGGAATGCGGCCTTCGACGCGGGCTATGCTGCGGCGCTGGGCAAATCGCTGATCGTGGTCCACGGTCCCGACCACGCCCACCCCCTGAAAGAAGTCGATGCCGCGGCCCTTGCCGTCTGCGAGGACCCGCGGCAGGTGGCACAGATCCTGCGCTATGTGCTGACCGGCGAATTGCCTGGCTGACACGGGCCGGGGGGCGGGGCGCCCCTTCCCCGCCGGGCGCCGGGTCCGGTGCAACATGGCAGGGTGCCTACTTTTGGCGCGTGCGCATGATGGTGCCGACCAGACCGCGGGCCAGCGCGTCTTTGACAAGGCAGATCCCGATCGTCGATGCGCCAAAGGCGACCCCGAACGCCGGGCGCCGGGTCGCCCGGTCCCCATCACCGCAATCCGTGGCAATTTACACCAACGCTCTCGGGCGTCCGGTCTTGCAGGTTTTGAGAACGACCAGAAAACCCGCGCGATCGCCAACAGCTTTTACTGGGCTCAAGGGGGTAAAGTTGGTGCGGTCGAGAAGACTCGAACTTCCACTCCGGTTAAGGAACAGCGACCTCAACGCTGCGCGTCTACCAATTCCGCCACGACCGCACTGTTCGGGCATGGCGGTCTTTAGATCAGGCTCGCTGCGATGTGAAGCCCCTAATTTCCCGCGGCGCCACGTTCTGCATCGCAACGTGGCGCCGCGGCGCCAGCCTCAGGGATTGCTGACAAAGGTCGGCAGTGTCGCGGCCTTCTGCGCTGCGGGGCTGGCCGGCGTCGCCATCGCATCGTCAGCCCCGAGCCGTGCCGAGGCCTGGCGCAAAAGCTCGGTGCGTTCCGGCTGGCCCGGCGCGAAAACCGCGTTGGTCGCGGCCCCCTTGAGGCCGGTTTCATACCACGATACCGCCAGGTCATCGCGGCGTGCCGTTCCGAACCCCTGGGCCAGGTGATGGCCCATCAGCTCGCCATAGCCGGCCTGCCCCAGGCTGACCAGGATCAGCGCCGAGCCGATGGCCTGGTCCAGATCATCCACCCGGTATCCGACCGACAGACAGACCTTGGCGGTCGCGGCCAGATCCTGGGTCGAGATGCCGGTGCCCAGCACGAACGCCGACACATCGCGCACGACCGCGTCGCGATCCTTGACCGCAAGCGCGGCGACATGGGGGCGCATCTGTTCGCCGTAGACGGCGCAATGCTGTGCGATCTGGTCCTGGGTCGCCGTCAGCCCCTGGGCCAGCTGTTCGCCGTCCGCGATCGCGTATGTGCGCGCCAGGCAGAACTGTTCATTCAGCGCGACGTTCGGATCGGTCATGGTGGCGAGTGTGGTGAAGCCGCCGTTGGTGCTGGTCAGCAGGCTGACGGTGTTGCAGTGCGACGCAAGCGAGGCCTTGGCGGACCCCGTATCACCGAAAAGATTGGTCAGCCCGCCCGGTTCGGTGGCGTTGGCCGCGCTCGCGCCCAGCGCCGTGACCGTCGTCGTGGTGGTGGTCAGGGTGGGTTGTGCGGTGGTGGTGGCAGCAGGGGGTGCGACCGGGGCGACGGCGACGGTCGTGTGCGGCGCGGCTGCGACGGTCGTGGTGCCTGCCATTTCGGCGCGATAGGTTTTCAACAGGCCCCGCACGCCATCGGGTGTCGCGGCGACCTGTTGCTGTGTTGCGAACCCGCCGGCCTGGGCGCGGTTGTAGGATGATACCAGCAGATCCTGTTCAAAGCTGGAGAGATGACCGGTCACCGGATACCCCAGATACGCCTGATACTGCGACACGGCGTTGCGCGATTTGCGCCCCAACTGGCCGTCGACCGCCCCCGCATCGAACCCGAAGTAGTTCAGCGACGACTGGATTTGGCGGCCCTCCGCCGTGGCCGGGATCCGCGGGGCCGCCTTGCGATAGGTTTTCGTGGACTTGCGCTTGACATAGACCTTCTGGCGCTGGCTGTTGCGCACCGCCTGGTTGGTGACGGCGCCGCCGATGGCACCGAGGATCAGGCCGGCGGCGAAATCATTTCCGGCCATGGCCCGGCTTGGCGGGACAAGAGCGAGGGATGAAACGAGTGCGGTGGACAAAAGGATTTTCTGAAACATGGTGCGCTCCGCTGAATACAAGGCGTTGATGTGTCAACAGACTAGCACGGGAATCGCTTTGTGGCGTAGCCGGAAAAAAGGCGATATAGCGGAATCTCCCCTCGAATTGAGCCAACTGTCTGAGCTTGTGCAGGAAATACAGCCCCATGGTCGAATGGATCACCACCGACACCCCTGTTGCCTATCCCGAGGCGCTCAGCCGGATGGAGCAGATCGTAGAAGGCATCCACGCCGGAACGGCCCCTGAAACGGTCTGGCTGCTGGAACACCCGCCGCTCTATACCGCCGGAACCAGCGCCGATCCTGCCGACCTGACCGATCCCGACCGCTTTCCGGTCTACGAGGCGCGGCGCGGCGGCCAATACACCTATCACGGCCCGGGCCAGCGCGTCGCCTATGTGATGCTGGACGTGGGGGCGCGGGGGCGCGATGTGCGCCGTTTCGTCAAACAACTCGAGACCTGGGTGATCGCCGCGCTGGCCGAGTTCAACGTGACCGGCCAGATCCGCGAGGGCCGGGTTGGCGTCTGGGTCGAGCGGCCCGAAAAAGCCCGCAGCCCCGACGGCGCCCTGCGCGAGGACAAGATCGCGGCCATCGGCATCAGGTTGCGCAAATGGATCAGCTTTCATGGCATTTCCATCAATGTCGAACCCGATCTGTCGCATTTCGACGGCATCGTGCCCTGCGGCATCCGCGACCACGGCGTGACCAGCCTGGTCGACCTGGGCCTGCCGGTGACGATGAACGATCTTGATCTGGCGCTAAAACGCGGGTTCGACGAGGTTTTCGGCCAGTCCGGCTGATACCGACCGATCGTCGATCCCGTCCCTGTCTCACCCCCACACCGCGCCCGGGCGCGCCCCGGTTGCGTGCGGTCACGCGCCCGGCTGGCGGCGGATTTTCTGCGTCGTGAAAAACCGGGTTGTATTACCATAGTAATTTTGTCACCTATAAAGCCGTGCCGCAGAATGGCATCGGCCGGCCACGGCCGATCCGCCTGACCGACCGCCCGCACGCCATGCACCAGAACCGACAGAGAGACACGGATCATGAACAAACTGACTGCCACCGCGCTTTGCGCCCTCTTGGCCACGCCGGCATTTGCCGTCGAAGAGGCGGATGTGCTGGCGACCTATACCGACATCGCCGCCGCCGCCTATGGCGACAGTCTGACGACCGCGAAACATCTGCGCGACACCGTGACCGCCTTTGTCAACGACCCTTCGGCCGAGGGGCTGCAGGCCGCGCGCACGGCATGGCTTCAGGCGCGTGTGCCCTATCAGCAGACCGAGGTTTACCGCTTCGGCAACCCCATCGTTGACGACTGGGAGGGCCGGGTGAACGCCTGGCCCCTGGACGAAGGGTTGATCGATTACGTCGACGCCGCAGGCACCGCGCCGACACAAGCTTACGATAACAATCCGGCGGCCAACCTGAACGTCATCGCCAATCCCACCTTCACACTGTCGGGCAAACAGATCGATGCCACTCGGATCACGCCCGAACTGCTGGCCGAAACGCTGCACGAAGCGGGCGGCGCCGAGGCCAACGTCGCCACCGGCTATCACGCCATCGAATTCCTGCTCTGGGGCCAGGACATCGGCGCCTATGATTCGACAGCCGGTCAGCGTCCGTGGACCGATTATGCGTCCGGCGACGCCTGCACCAACGACAACTGCGACCGGCGCGGCGCCTATCTTGTCGCGGCGGCCGATCTTCTGGTGTCCGATCTGGAATACATGGCGTCGGCCTGGGCCACCGGGGGCGAAGCGCGCCAGGCCGTGCTGGAAGATTCCGACGGCGTCGGCCGGATCCTCACCGGGATGGGCAGCCTGTCGTATGGCGAACAGGCCGGCGAGCGGATGCAGCTGGGCCTGTTGCTGAACGATCCCGAGGAAGAACACTCGTGCTTCTCGGACAACACCCACAATGACCACTTCTATGACGCGCTGGGCATCCGCAACGTGTTCAACGGCCGATACGTCGGACTTGGCGGCGAGGTGACATCGGGCGCCAGCCTGCGCGATCTGATTGCCGAAACCGACCCGGCCGTGGCCGACGCCCTGGGGGCCGCGCTGGACCACACGCAATTCAGGATGACCGAGATGAAAGTCGTGGCCGAAACCGGATTCCATTACGACATGATGCTGGACCCGGCAAACGAAGCGGGCGGTGCGCTGATTCAGGCGGCGATCGACGGGTTGATCGCGCAAACCCGCGAGATCGAGCGGGCGGTGAACACGCTGGGCCGCGATCAGATCGCCTTTGAAGGATCGGACAGCCTGGATGACCCGAACGCCGTGTTCGAATAACCGCGGCAGGGCGCGCTTTTCGCGCCCCCGATCCGTTGCATGATTGTCCGGGCGGCGCGATACGGTCGCGCCGCCCCGATGGATGGAGCCCCCCGATGAGATACCTCCCCTTTGCCATTGCTGCCCTGATGGGGGCTGCGCCGGCTCTTGCGCAGGCGCCGCAGATCGGCGAACGGCACCTGGATGTCGTGCCGCGCACCCCGGCCGAAGCCGCCCGGATCGCGACCGTCACCGCACCCACGACCGATTTCGCCGCGCCCGAACCGTTCGAGGCGAACCAGGGCGGCGCCGGCACGGTGCGGCGGCGCAGTGACGCACAGGCCTTCAGCCTGCCGAAATCCAACCTCAGCTTTGCACAGGGCGCCGAATTTTCCGTCGGCAACGGTTTGTTCGAACGGTTGTGGGTGACGGCGCCCGCCTCGACCATCGCGTCGGACGGGCTGGGGCCGATGTTCAACACCCGCTCGTGCCAGGATTGCCACATCAAGGATGGGCGCGGCCACGCCCCGGCCGGCCCCGACGACGATGCCGGATCGCTGGTGGTGCGGCTGGGCATTCCGCTGATGTCCGATCCGGCAACGCGCGCCGATCTGGAACGCTATCTCGGCGCGGATCCCGATCCGGTCTATGGCCATCAATTCTCCGACAACGCGATTCCCGGGGTGGCGGCGGAAGGACAGGTCAGCGTCGAATGGATCGAGGCCGAGACCGTCGATCTGCCCGGTGGCGAGCGCGTCACGCTGCGCCGGCCCCACTGGACGCTGCGCGATCTGGGTCACGGTCCGATGGACCCGGCGACCCGGATCAGCCCGCGCGTCGCGCCGCAGATGATCGGCCTCGGCCTGGTCGAGGCAATTCCCGCCGACGACATCCTGGCCCACGCCGACCCCGACGATGAAGACGGCGACGGCATATCCGGGCGCGCGCACCTTGTGTGGTCGCCCGAATATCAGGCCGAAATGCTGGGCCGTTTCGGTGTGCGTGCCACCACCCCGACCCTGCGTCAGCAGGCCGCCGATGCGTTCAACGCCGATATCGGCCTGGCCTCGCCCCTGCGTCCCGATCCGGCGGGCGATTGCACGCCGGCCCAGGCCGGCTGTCGCGATGCCCCACACGGCATGGACGACGAACAGGGCGGTTTCGAGGTCTCGCAGCAGAGCCTTGACCTCGTGACGTTCTACACACGCAACCTTGCGGTGCCGCGGCGCGACGCGGTGGACGATCCGCAGGTGCTGCGCGGCAAGCAGCTGTTTTACGAAGCGCGCTGCACCGCCTGCCATGTGCCGAAATTCGTGACCCACCGCCTTGACGAAACCCGCGCCGAGGACAGTTTTCAACTTGTGTGGCCCTATTCCGATTTCCTGTTGCACGACATGGGACCGGGTCTGGCCGATGGCTTGCCCGCCGGACAGGCGGACGGGTCCGAATGGCGCACGGCACCGCTGTGGGGGATTGGATTGACGCAAGAGGTTTCGGGACACCGACAGTTCCTGCACGACGGGCGGGCCCGATCGCTGAGCGAAGCCATCCTGTGGCACGGCGGCGAAGCCCAGGCCGCCCGCGACCATTTCGCCGCGCTGAACGCCGAGAACCGCGCCGCCATCATCGCCTTCCTGGAGTCCCTATGAAGCTGTTCGCGATCCTGCCCTGTGCCGTTGCCGTTCTGACCTCGCCTGCCGTGGCGGATGTGGATGCCGCGCTGGACCGCCATGTCCTGCCCCGAATCGACGATCTGGCCGCCGAAACCCGCGCCCTGGCCGACACGCCCTGCGACGCGGGCCAGTTGCGCGCCGCCTTCGACGATGCGGCGCTGGCGTGGTCGGCCGCGTCGCACCTGACCCTTGGCCCCGCCGAGGAAAACGGGCGCGCGCGCGCGATCCTGTTCTGGCCCGACGAACGCGATTCGACGGGCCGCGGCCTGCGCCTGCTGATGCAACAGGGTGCCGACGCATGGACGCCCGACGCCATTGCGCGCGCTTCGGTCGCGGCGCGGGGCCTTGGCGCGCTTGAGCGTCTCATCCACGAGGACGACGCACAACCCTGCGCGCTGACCCTGGCGTTGAGCGATGATCTTGCCGCGACGGCGGCGGCCATCCGCGACGGTTGGCACGACGGCTTTGCCGACATGATGCGCACCCCCGGCGGCCCCGGCAACACCCGGTTCCTGACGGAAAGCGAGGCGGCGGCCGCCCTGTTCACCGCGCTTCTTGCCGGGCTTGAATACACGGCCGATACCCGCCTGGGGCGCCCCCTGGGCACGTTCGACGATCCGCGCCCGGCGCGCGCCGAATACCGCCGGTCGGGGCTGTCGCTGGACAGCGTGCAGGCCGCCCTTGTCTCGCTGCGCGAGCTTGCGGCAACCTTGGCCGATGCGCCCCGGACGCTGGAGGCGCTGGATCGCGCCATTGCCACCACCGAGGATCTGGACGATCCGGTGTTTGCCGGTGTCGCCGATCCGCAGGCGCGCTTTCGCGTCGAAACGCTCCAGACCGCCGTGCGCGAGGCCCGCAACATCGCCGCAACCGAAATCGGCGCCGCCCTGGGCGTCTCGGCCGGCTTCAATTCCGCGGATGGCGACTGATGCTGTCACGCCGCCGCTTTCTCGTCGCCGGAGGGGCCGCCGCGGCGGTTCCGACACCGACCTGGGCCGATCTGGGCAAACCGGCGTTCCTGGCCGCCGCCCGCGAAGCCGACGGGGATTTCGCCCTGTTCGGCCTGGATGACACCGGTGCCCTCACGTTCCGCGTCCCGCTGCCCCAACGCGGACATGCGGCAGCGGCACATCCCCACCGCGCCGAGGCCGTGGCCTTTGCCCGCCGCCCCGGCACCTTCGCCCTGGTGATCGACTGCGCTTCGGGCCAGGTTCTGCACCGGCTTTCGGCGCCCGAGGGGCGGCACTTCTACGGTCACGGCGTGTTCATCGACGACGGGCGCATCCTGGCCACCACCGAGAACGATTTCGCGACCGGCGATGGGCGCATCGGGTTCTGGGATGTGCGCGCCGGATACGCCCGACTGGATGAAATTCCATCGGGCGGGATCGGCCCGCACGAGATCATCCGCCTGTCGGACGACACCTTGGTGGTGGCCAACGGCGGGATCAGAACCCACCCCGACAGCGGGCGCGAAAAGCTGAACATCGATACCATACGCCCGAACCTGACATATATCCGGGCCGGGCAGGTGATCGAAACGGTCGAATTGTCCGACCCGAAACTGTCGATCCGCCATATCGCGGCCCATCCCGACGGCACCATCGCCATGGGCCTGCAATCTCAGCGCGACCCCGACGCTCCGGTGGCCTTGCTGGCTGTGCACCGGCGCGGCCGTCTGTTGCGAACCTTCGGCGCCGAGATGTCCGGGGTGTGCCGCGGGTATGTCGGATCGGTCGCATGGGCCGGCACGGGGCGGCGGATCGCGATCACCGCACCACGCGGAAACCGCGCCGCGATCCTGACCGACGACACGTTCGAAACGCTGCACCGGCCCGATATCTGCGGTGTGGCGATGACCCGCTCGGGGCTGGCGTTCACGGATGGCACCGGCGGCGTCCTGACCGATCACGGCGCACGAAAGCACCCCGTGGCCTGGGACAACCACCTGGTCGCCCTGGCGGTGTGACTGAGTGGCTGGCGCCGAATCCCCCGCACATCGGGATCGGATCGCCCCGGCGCACAATCCAGCCGCGATAACAGGTCCGTCAATCGGGCCGAAATTATCTTGACTCTTTCTGTCGGAATAAAGAAACTCCACCCATCAAACGCCCAGCCAACCCGTAACGGGCAGCCCGGACAAATGGATATGGAGGTCTGAACATGCCACCCGCCGCCGCCCTCGCGCCCGCCATGCGCCGCACCATGACACCAGAGCAACCCGAGGTCGCGACACCGCCGAAACACGACGCGCGCGACCTGATCGGTGCCGGTGTTCAGGCCCGCATCGAATTGGACGACAAGACATACTGGTTGCGCATCACCCGCGCGGGCAAGCTGATCCTGACCAAGTAGGCGCGCGACGGGGCACGTCTGGCGACGCGACGCCCCGTCGTTCAACAAGGCAAGGCCAATGACCAAGACACCCAGCCCCTGCATCGATGTCTGCAAGTTCAAGCGAAACGGCCATTGCATCGGCTGTTCGATGACAAAGGCGCAGAAGTCGATGTTCAAGTCGCTGAAGAAAGACGCCCACAGGGTGGCTTTCATCGAAATGCTTGCGGCCCAGCAGGACAAGTTGGGCCGTTATGATCATTGGCGACTGGCCTATCGTCGCAAGCTTGCAAAGAAGAACGTCCAGCCGATGGATTTCCTGCCCGACGCGGCCTGACCTGCTGCGCAACGGTCGGCCCTGAACGCCCGAAAGGCGGCGACCGGAACGACCGCACGCGTTACACCTTGCGAAGCAATCACTGCATCGGTTCCGCCCGGGACGTCTCGAAGCTTCGCCTTTTTTCGCGAATCCACCGCCGGATTTTGCGCATTCGCATTTTTTCCTTGCCTGCGGCAGGGTGCAACATTGCCCCACCCCCTGATTGGCTTTAGAACGTTAGGAAGACCCTGCCGACTCCGCGTCGGCGGGCCAGCCAGATTTTACGGGAACCCAGGAGGCACCTACATGGCGGACGCAACCGTTCATGGCCACGAGGGACACGACGAGCGGGGCTTCTTCACCCGCTGGTTCATGTCCACGAACCATAAAGACATCGGTATTCTATACCTCTTCGCCGCCGGCGCCGTCGGCTTCATCTCGGTCGCCTTCACCGTGTACATGCGGATGGAGCTGATGCATCCGGGCGTGCAGTACATGTGCCTGGAAGGCGCGCGCCTGTTCCCGACAGCGGTGGAAAGCTGCACGCCCAACGGGCACCTGTGGAACGTGCTGATCACCGGCCACGGCCTGATGATGATGTTCTTCGTCGTTATTCCGGCGCTGTTCGGCGGTTTCGGCAACTATCTGATGCCATTGCAGATCGGCGCACCCGACATGGCGTTCCCGCGGATGAACAACCTGTCGTTCTGGCTGTTCGTCGCCGGTTCCTGCCTGCTGATCGCATCGGTGTTCGCACCGGGCGGCAACGGCCAGTCCGGATCGGGCATCGGATGGGTGCTCTATGCACCGCTTTCGACGCGCGAGGGCGGGTTCTCGACCGACCTTGCCATCTTCGCGGTTCACGTTTCCGGCGCCTCGTCGATCCTCGGCGCCATCAACATGATCACCACCTTCCTGAACATGCGTGCCCCCGGCATGACCCTGTTCAAGGTGCCGCTGTTCTCGTGGTCGATCTTCGTCACGGCATGGATGATTCTGCTGGCGCTTCCCGTTCTCGCCGGCGCGATCACGATGCTGCTGACGGACCGCAACTTCGGGACGACCTTCTTCGATCCCGCGGGTGGCGGCGATCCGGTGTTGTATCAGCATATCCTGTGGTTCTTTGGCCATCCGGAAGTGTATATCGTGATCCTGCCCGGCTTTGGCATCATCAGCCACGTCATCGCCACCTTCGCGCGCAAGCCGATTTTCGGCTACCTGCCGATGGTCTGGGCCTTGATCGCCATCGGCGCACTGGGCTTCATCGTCTGGGCACACCACATGTACACGGTGGGCATGTCGCTGACGCAGCAGTCGTATTTCATGCTGGCGACCATGGTGATCGCGGTGCCGACCGGCATCAAGATCTTCAGCTGGATCGCGACGATGTGGGGCGGTTCGGTCGAATTCAAGGTGCCCATGCTCTGGGCGTTCGGCTTCCTGTTCCTGTTCACCGTGGGCGGTGTGACCGGCGTCGTGCTGGCCCAGGCCGGGATCGACCGTGCGTATCACGATACCTATTATGTCGTGGCACACTTCCACTATGTGATGTCGCTGGGCGCGGTGTTTGCCATCTTCGCGGGGATCTATTTCTACTTCCCCAAGATGTCGGGTCAGATCATCCCCGAGTGGATCGGCAAGGTGCATTTCTGGGCGTTCTTCATCGGCGCCAACCTGACGTTCTTCCCGCAGCACTTCCTGGGTCGTCAGGGCATGCCCCGTCGTTATATCGACTATCCCGACGCTTTCGCGACGTGGAACCTGGTTTCGTCCTGGGGGGCTTTCCTGTCCTTCGCATCGTTCCTGTTCTTCATCGTCGCGATTTTCTGGGTGATGTTCACCAAGCCGCGCACAGCACCGGCAAACCCGTATAACGAGTTTGCGGACACCTTGGAATGGACCCTGCCCTCGCCGCCGCCCGAGCACACGTTCGAGCAGCTGCCCAAGCAGAGCGACTGGGACATCCGGCACGAGCATTGACGGCCGACCATACCCCTGAAACCGGGCGCCACATTCGACTTGGGCGTCCGGTTTCAAGTCACGGAAAGAACGCCTGCCGAATATCCTTCGGCAGGCGTTTTTCGTCGAGGTGTCGAGGTTTGGCCGCTTGGCAGCGTTCCCGCCCCTCAGCGGTAACTGGATGCCTAAACGAGGCGCTGACCGCCCGTGAGACGGCGCCAAAGCTGCCTTCCTCGATCGTCGGGCTGTCCCCTGTCGCAAACCGTATGGGGCCGGCACGTCTATGCCGGGGGCGACGATCCCGCCGCAGCGGCGCTGTCCGGGGTCAACGCGCGTGCGACGCTGATTTCGGTCCATGCACTCGGCGGGCCGATCTGCGCCTTCGCCGGCTGGGCCCTGATCGGGCGTATCGGGGCGGTCTCGCCGCAGGCCGGGGCGCGGTGCCATTGCCGGCACGCTTTTCGGGGCACTGATCGTGGGCGTCTCACCCTGAGGCTGCGTCTCATCGGGGGCGATGTCCAGTGGACCTATCTGCTGATCGGTGATCTGATCATGTCCGCCGTCACCGTCGACAAACGTATCCGGAGGGCCAGCCTGTGATGAACCCCGAACCCATCCTGACCATCCAGAACATTAAGCAGACGATCAAAACCATGTCCGGGGGTGAGCGTCAGGGCATAGCCTTGGCCCGTGCGCCGGCCTTCGGCTCCAAGATGGTGATCCTCGGGAAGGTGCTGAAGCTGATCCAGCGCGTGCGCGACCGCGGCGTGCCGATCATCCTGAACAGTCACAACATGTCCCACGTCTTCGAGGTCGCCGACCAGATCCATGGTCATCGTCTGGGGCGGGGGCTGTGCGTGCTGAAGCCCGACGAGGTTTGCATGTCCGACACCGTTGCGCTGATGACCGGTGCGTTGTTGCCCGACGGCCTGACCTGGGCCGCCTGAAGATGCGGGATCTCGATCGCGATACGACCATCATCCTCGACCTGATCGAACGTCGACTGGGGGCGGATCTTGCCGCCGGACGCCGCCGCGTGGTCGCCATCGCCGGCCCGCCGGCATCGGGCAAGTCGACCCTCGCGGCGCGCGTGGTGGAGGGCATCAACCGCAAGGCAGGCGACACGGCGGCGCTGTTGCCGATGGACGGGTTCCACCTCGACAACGCAACGCTGGATGCGCGCGGGCTGCGCCAGCTCAAGGGCGCGCCCGACACCTTCGACGCCGACGGCTTCGTGGCGCTGGTGCGGCATGTCCGGCAAGGCAATGCCGATATCCGATATCCGCTCTTTGATCGGGCGCAGGATCGCACGCTTCCCGGCGCCGGGTTCTTGCCGGAAGCCACACCGCTTGTCGTGGTCGAGGGCAATTATCTGCTTCTGCGCCAGGGGGCCTGGGCCGGGTTGAGCAACCTCTTTGATCTGACGGTCATGCTGGCGCCGCCACTGGCCGAGCTTGAGGCGCGCCTGATCGCCCGCTGGCGCCACCACGGGCTTGCCCCCGCCGCCGCCGAAGCACGGGCCCGCGGCAACGACCTGACCAACGCGCGCACCGTCATGACTGAAAGCGCCGAAGCCGACCTCTTCCTCGGCGATTCGCACGATACCGAAGACAACAGGTGCTGAAGATCTTAGCGGACACACCACCGTCCGTGATGCGCACCCTCGTCGGGGGTCCGGCGTATTATCGGAGCCATTTGTCACCACTGGGGAAAGTGGCGATCCCGGGAGGACTCGAACCCCCAACATCCTGATTAGAAGTCAGGTGCTCTATCCAGTTGAGCTACGGGACCGTGCCATGTCGCGCGTTCATTCTTCGCCCTGCCCGCGACGGTCAAATACCCGGTCGGAACCCAGGCGGATTTGGTCGGCGCGGGCGCGTGAAACGTTCCGCCGCGAGACATAAACGTTCAGCTTCCGTTGGGCAAGCGGAACCGCCGCAATGGAACGGGCGCGCGCCCGGTTGCCGGATGCGCGCGTTCCTGGAGCTATCTGACCGGGTTGCGATAGCTCATGCGCCGCACCGATCCGGTTTTCGAGCGCATCAGGATCGTCTCGGTGGTCAGGAACCCCGGCTCGCGCTTGATCCCGGCCACGACCGATCCGTCGGTGACGCCGGTGGCGGCGAAGATCACGTCGCCGGTGACCAGATCGTCACGGGTATAGACGCGGTCGAAGTTCGTGATCCCGGCCTTTTTCGCACGGCCCTTTTCATCGTCGTTGCGGAACAGCAACTTGCCAAACATCTGCCCGCCCATGCATTTCAGCGCGGCGGCGGCCAGCACGCCTTCGGGCGCGCCGCCCGATCCCATGTACATGTCGATGCCGGTGCGTTCCGCCTCGGCGCAGTGGATGATGCCGGCGACGTCGCCGTCGGTGATCAGCCGGATCGCGGCGCCAGTGGTGCGGATTTCGGCAATCATCTCGGCGTGGCGGTCCCGTTCCAGAACGCAGACGGTGATGTCCTCGGTGCTGCACCCCTTGGCCGAGGCCAGCGCGCTGACCCGCTCGGCCGGGCTCATGTCCATTGTCACGACACCGGTCCGGAAGCCGGGACCGATGGCCAGCTTGTCCATATAGACGTCGGGCGCGTGCAGCATGGAATGGCGTGCGCCCATGGCGATCACGGTCAGGGCGTTCGGCATGTCCTTGGCTGTCAGGGTCGTGCCTTCCAGCGGATCCAGCGCGATGTCGACGGCGGGACCGTTACCGGTGCCGACCTCTTCACCGATATAGAGCATCGGCGCCTCGTCACGCTCGCCCTCGCCGATCACGACGGTGCCGGCGATGTCCAGCTTGTTCAGCTGGTCGCGCATGGCGTTGACCGCCGCCTGGTCCGCCTTCTTCTCGTCGCCGCGCCCGATCAGCTTGGCCGATGCCAACGCCGCCGCCTCCGACACCCGCGCCAGCCCGAGGGACAGCATGCGGTCGTGAAATTCAGTTTGGTTGGCCATGGGATTTCCTTGCGTCGGGACAGGTGAGCGGTCAGGCGCGATCTAACCCGCGCGGCGCGGCCCACACAAGACTGTTAGCGTCGCAACCCTCAGACGTCCTCGATGCGGATCGCCACCGGATCGCCCACCAGAACCCCGGTGCCGGCCATGCCGTCGATCGCCCGATCCAGCGCATCGCGCGTGGCCTTGTGGGTGACGATCAGCACCGGCGCGGTGGTTTCGGCGTGATTGTACTGGCGCATCCGGTCGATGGAAATCCCGGCCTCGCCCAGCACGGTGGCGATCCGCGCCAGCGCCCCCGGCTTGTCCTGCAACCGCATCCGAAGGTAAAACGACGCCGGCGGTCCGGAATGGGCGGCGGGTGACGGTTTCAGCGTCGTGGCCGGCTGACCGAAGGTCGATATGCGGATGCCGCGCGCGATGTCCATGACGTCGGCCATGACCGCGCTGGCCGTCGGGCCCATGCCCGCACCGGCCCCGCGCAGCACGATCTGCCCGACGCTGTCGCCTTCCAGAACCACCATGTTGGTGCCGCCCTCAAGCTGTCCCAGCGGTGAATCCGATGGCACGAGGCAGGGTGTCATGCGCTGCTCCAACCCCCGCCCGGTCAGTTGCGCGACGCCCAGAAGCTTGATGCGGAAGCCCATGTCGGCGGCCTGGCGAATATCGTCAATGCTGATCCGGCCGATGCCTTCCATGACGACCGATCCGAAATCGACGCGGGTGCCGAAGGCGATGGCCGCCAGCAGCGACAGCTTGTGCGCCGCATCGATCCCGCCCACGTCCAGGTTCGGATCCGCCTCGAGGTATCCCAGGTCCGACGCCTCCTGAAACACGTCGGCGTAGGGCAGACCCGCGCTTTCCATCCGCGTCAGGATGTAGTTGCAGGTGCCGTTCATCACGCCCATGACGCGCGTGATCTCGTTTCCGGCCAACCCTTCGGTCAGGGCCTTGACCACCGGGATGCCACCGGCGACGGCGGCCTCGAAGCGGATCACGGCGCCCTTCGCCTCGGCCCGTTCGGCCAGATCCTGACCGTGGTGCGCCAGCAGCGCCTTGTTGGCGGTGACCACGTCCTTGCCCGCCGCGATGGCGGCTGCCACCGCGTCATGGGCCGGGCCGCTGTCGCCCCCCACCAGTTCGACGAAGATATCGACATCATCGCGCCGGGCCAGGGCCACGGCGTCATCCTCCCAGGCGTAACCGTTCAGACGCACACCACGATCCTTGTCACGGCTGCGCGCGGACACGGCGGTGATCTCGATCGCGCGCCCGGTGCGGGCCTGCAACACCGCCGCGTGCCGCTGGACGATCTTGACGACGCCGGTGCCGACAGTGCCGAGCCCCGCGATACCAAGGCGAAGGGGGGTGGTCATGGGGCGCGCTCCGTATGGTGATGGGTCCGCCCTGACCTAGCGGGTTTGGCGCGGGCGTTCAACGTGGGTCGCGCCCGCTCAGCCACCGGCAAGGCGGGCGGCGTTGCGTTGCCCCGCGTTGCGCAGGCGGGTGCGCTCGGCCGCCGTGATCGGCGATCCGCGCAACAGGGCGGCGCGCGCCCGCAGGGCGGCAGCGCGGGCGGCCAGCGTATCGGGCAGCGCCGCATCGATCCGGTCATCGGATCCGGCCCGCGCCAACAGCGGGCCCAGCGGCACCAGTTTCGGATAATCCACCCGCGCCGCGGCGGATCTTTCCGCGGTGTCAAGCTCGGGGAACGTGGCGCAGCCGGCCACAAGCGCGGAGAGAACGAGGAGACGGACGGGATGGATCATGGTTCCTCGCGTGCGGGCTTTGACACCCTTCTAGCGGCGCAACCGCCATCAAGGCAACGGTGGACAGGGCGCGTAAAACCGGCACAACGGCAGGATGAGCTTTGTGTCGCACATGGAGATTGCCCTGGCCGAGGCCCGCGCTGCCGCCGCCCGTGGCGAGGTGCCGGTGGGCGCCGTGGTCGTGGCGCGCGGTGTCGTGATCGCACGGGCCGGCAACCGCACGCGCGAATTGCACGACCCGTCCGCCCATGCCGAGATCCTGGCGATCCGGGCGGCCTGTGCCGCCCTCGGGTCCGACCGGCTGCCGGGTTGCGATCTGTGGGTCACGCTGGAACCCTGCCCGGCTTGCGCGGCGGTGATTTCCGCCGCCCGCATTGCCCGGCTCTATTACGGCGCGGGCGATCCGAAATCAGGCGGCGTGGCCCAGGGGCCGCGGATCTTCACCCACCCCCAGGCGCATCACGTTCCCGAAATCTATGACGGGATCGCCGCCGATCAGGCCGAAACCCTGTTGCGCGATTTCTTTCGCGCCCGCCGCTGAGACCCGGCGCGACGCTAGAGCGTCACAACCTCCATCACCTCGGGGGTCAGGACCTGCACGTCCGGCAGGGCCGCGATCATCGCCTTGGCATCCTGCGCCAGAAGCGGGAACGTCTTGTAATGGCCGGGAATGACGGTGCGGAACTGGAAATACCGCTTGGCCGCCCAGGCCGCGCGCTTCATGCCCATGGTGTAATGGCCGCCGGCGCACAGGATGCCGATATCGGGGCGGTGCAATTCGCCCATCCATTCCATGTCGGCCATGATGTCGGTGTCGCCGCTGAAATAGATCGTGCGCCCCTCGCCCGAGATCATGAACCCCGCTTCGGAGCCGGCATGGCCGCCATCGGGCGTGGTCGATGAATGGGTGGCGTTGACCATCGTCACCTTCACATCTCCCAGTGTAATGGTCCCGCCCTTGTTGAAGCCGGTGGTCTCGACCCCCTGATCGTCCAGCCACTTCATCAGCTCGACCATTCCTGCCACAGGCAGGCCCAGCGACGCCGCGTCCGAGGCGTGATCGCCGTGACCATGGGTCAGCAAGACGTGGGTCGCGCCGGCCACCGCTTCGGCCTTGCGGTCTTCGGGGAATGACGGGTTGCCGGTAAACCACGGGTCCATCAGCAACACCTGATCGGCGATCTCGATGCGGAAACTGCCGTGGCCAAGCCAGATGATCTTCATGTCATGTCCTTTCGTGTTTGCCCTCAGTGTAACACAGCGCACCGAGGGGGAAAGCGCGCCGCGCTTGAAGCCCGCGATGCGAATGGATAAACGCACAGGCGACAGGAAATCCCGGAGCCGCCACATGTCCATCGACACCGAAACCGCCGCCCGCGTGGCCAAGCTGGCCCGTATCAGGGTCGAACCCGATGCGCTGCCCGCGCTGGCCGATGCATTCAACACCATTCTCGGCTTTGTCGAGCAGTTGAACGAGGTCGATGTGGACGGGGTCGAGCCGATGACCGGCGTCACGCCCATGCGGCTGAAACGGCGCGACGACGTGGTGACGGACGGCGCCCAGCAGAAGGCGGTTCTGGCCAATGCGCCCGACGCCCGCGAGGGTTTCTTTGCCGTGCCGAAGGTGGTGGAATGATGAGCGATCTGAACGCCCTGACCATCGCCGCCGCCCGCGACAAGCTGCGCGCGCGCGACATCACCGCGACCGAATTGACCGAAGCCTGCCTGGCGGCCGCCGAAGGATCCGGCAAGCTGAACGCCTTTGCCCACCACACGCCCGACATCGCCCGCGAACAGGCAAAGGCCGCCGATGACCGGCTTGCCAAGGGCGACGCGCCCGCCATGTGCGGCATTCCGCTGGGCATCAAGGATCTGTTCTGCACGAAGGGCGTGCCGTCACAGGCCGCCAGCGCGATCCTGAACGGGTTCCGCCCGGAATACGAATCGACCGTTACCCAGAACCTGTTCGACGCCGGCGCCGTGATGCTGGGCAAGCTGAACATGGACGAATTCGCCATGGGGTCGAGCAACGAGACCAGCACCTATGGCAACGTCGTGAACCCCTGGAAGGGCGACGACGGCGCCGACCTGACGCCCGGCGGATCGTCGGGCGGATCGGCGGCGGCGGTGGCGGGCGATCTGTGCCTTGCCGCGACCGGCACCGACACCGGCGGCTCGATCCGCCAGCCCGCCGCGTTTGCCGGGATCACAGGGGTCAAGCCGACCTATGGGCGGTGTTCGCGCTGGGGCATCGTGGCCTTCGCCTCGTCGCTGGACCAGGCCGGACCGATGACCAAGGACGTGCGCGATGCGGCGATCATGCTGTCGGCCATGTGCGGCCACGACCCCAAGGATTCGACCAGCATGGACATGCCGGTGCCCGATTTCGAAGCGGCGCTGACCGGCGACATCAAGGGCAAGACGATCGGCATCCCCAGGGAATACCGGATGGACGGCATGCCGTCCGAGATCGAAAAGCTGTGGGAAGACGGCACCGCCATGCTGCGCGATGCCGGGGCCAGGATCGTCGACATCTCGCTGCCGCATACGAAATACGCCCTACCCGCCTATTACGTCATCGCCCCGGCCGAGGCGTCAAGCAACCTGGCCCGCTATGACGGCGTGCGCTTCGGCCATCGTGCGAAACTGTCGCAGGGCGACGGCATCACCGAGATGTATGAAAAGACCCGCGCCGAAGGTTTCGGCGCGGAGGTGCAACGCCGCGTGATGGTCGGCACCTATGTGCTGTCGGCGGGATTCTACGACGCGTATTACAACCGCGCGCGCAAGGTCCGCACCCTGATCAAGCGGGATTTCGACACCGTGTTCGCCGATGGTGTCGATGCGATCCTGACCCCCGCGACACCCTCGGCCGCGTTCCCGCTGGGAGCCATGGCCGACGCCGACCCGGTGCAGATGTATCTGAACGACGTCTTCACGGTGACGGTGAACCTGGCCGGTCTGCCCGGCGTTGCGGTGCCCGCGGGGCTGAACGCGAAGGGCCTGCCGCTGGGTCTGCAACTGATCGGCCGCCCGTGGGAGGAAGCCGATCTGCTGAACGTCGCCTATACGCTGGAGCGGGCCGCGGGCTTTGTGGCCAAACCTGCGAAATGGTGGTAACTTCGACCTCTTGGAACGGGGGCAGCGCAGGGCAATGCCCCCGTTCCGCACGGCGCAAACAGGCAGCAATCGGATAAAAGAGACGTGACACCGGCAAGCAAAATCGGCGCGACCCTTGTTCTTCTGGCCTTTGCCATGACGGCCTGTGCGCCGACCATCCCCGACAGCGGCGCAGGCGTCGGCTTCGATGATTACAACGCCTACGAACGCCAGCGTCAGCAGCGCGAGGTCGCGCTGCGCGGCGGCGGGACCGTGCCGCTGGACACCGGGCGACCGGTCAACACGCCCGATCCCGCGCCCCGCGTCATTTCGGACGAAGACCTGCGCGCCGCGGGCCTGCCCATCGGCACGCCCTCGGCGACCACGCCGCCGCCATCCACCGCCACGTCCGACGGGTTCCCGGCGCCGGCGCCGGTAACCGGCGCCCCGATCAGCGCCATCACTCCGGCCCAGCCCGTGTCGCAGACACCGGTGAACAATCCCGGCATTTCGGATGAACAGGACTTCAGCGCGGTGGCCGAGCGTGAAACCATCGAATCGGATCGCGAACGGATCGAACAGAACCGCGAGGCGTATCGGGTGATCCAGCCGACGGCGGTGCCCAGCCGTCCGAACGCCGGCGAACCCAATATTGTGGCCTTCGCGCTGTCCACCACCAACAACGTCGGCCAGCAGATCTATAGCCGGTCGTCGTTCAACAAGGACGCCAAGTTCCAGCGTGCCTGCGCCGGTTATGCATCGCCCGACCGGGCGCAGGAAGATTTCCTGAAGAACGGCGGTCCTCAGCGTGACCGCCTGGGCGTCGATCCCGATGGTGACGGTTTTGCCTGCTATTGGGATCCGTCGCCGTTCCGTGCCGTCGCGCGCAACTGATCCCCTGCCCGTCCGCTGGCATCCGTCGCCGAACTTCGGCGCGCGCCGGGGCGGTCTGGTGCCCGACCTGGTGGTGCTGCATTACACGGCCATGGCCACCATGGAGGCGGCCCTGGCGCGGCTGTGCGATCCCGCGTTCGAGGTGTCGGCCCATTACCTGATCGGCGCGAACGGCGACACCGTGCAGATGGTGCGCGAGGACGACCGTGCCTGGCATGCCGGGGCGGGGGCGTGGCGGGGACGCGGCGACGTCAACTCGCGCTCGATCGGAATCGAGCTGGACAATGACGGACGTTCGCCCTTCCCCGAACGCCAGATGGTCGCGCTGGAACGCCTGCTCGGCGATATCATGGCGCGCCGGGCGATTGCGCCCGCCGGCCTCATCGGTCATTCGGACATGGCACCGGGGCGCAAGATAGACCCTGGTGCACGGTTCGACTGGCGGCGGCTGGCGTTGCAGGGCCTGGCGATCTGGCCCGGCGCGAGCGCCGGCGCGGCGGATGGCGACCGCTTGCACGACGATCTGTGCGCCGCCGGATACCCCGCCGACGTCGATCCGGACACGGTATTGGCGGCGTTCCGCCTGCGCTTTCGCCCCTGGGCGCACGGCCCGGCCGACGCGACCGACCGGGCGCTGGCCCACGCCGTCGCACGGATGGCCGTTGACCCAGCCCGCGCCACCGCCTAATTGCAACGGGCGCGGAGGGCTGGATGGCCGCGTGTCCCTTCGGGGGCGCGAGGAAAGTCCGGACTCCCTGAAGCAACGGTGCCGGGTAACGCCCGGGCGGGGATCGGCGGGGCAACCCGGCGGGAACCCGACGGAAAGCGCCACAGAGAACAGACCGCCTGTCACAGGTCGCGTGCGGCCCATGCAGGTAAGGGTGAAACGGTGGGGTAAGAGCCCACCGGGGGGCTGGCAACAGCGCCCGCACGGCAAGCCCCACCGGGAGCAATGCCGAATAGGGATTTCACGGGGTTCGCCCCAGGGCCGCTTCAGCCCCGAAATCCGGGTTGGCAGCTTGATCCTCCGGGCAATCGGAGGACCAGAGGAATGGTCATCGCCCCGCGTTTCGGCGCGGGGATACAGAATCCGGCTTACAGGCCCTCCGCGCATATTCGGGCCAGCTCGAAGATGAGTATTTGGAGCAAGAAAAAACCGGGTGGGCCGCCTGGGTCGCGGGCGCGAATCCCGGTTGACACGACGACCGGCTTGTTTAAAAGCCGGGGTTCAGGATTTCTGTGGGCGCCCGGATTGCGCCCCTGCGAGGAGAGACAACCATGGCGAAGCCGACAACCATCAAGATCCGTCTCAACTCGACGGCGGATACCGGTCATTTCTATGTGACCAAGAAGAATGCCCGCACCATGACCGAAAAGATGGTCGTGAAGAAATACGACCCCGTTGCGCGCAAGCACGTCGATTACAAGGAAGGCAAGATCAAGTAGATCTGCCGCTCCCGATGGTTTGAGGCCGTGCCCGGAATTGTCCGAGCGCGGCTTTTTTCTTTGGCGCGTTCCGATTCGCGCAGGACGCGGCGCGATCCCGATTTCGGGCGGCGGCGTTGACGGTCCGCCGCCCGGTCGGTTCACTTCGCGGTGATGCGGCCTTCGACCACCGGCGCCACGGGCGCGTTCGCGGCCATGTATTCGGCCAGAACGTCGGCCACGTCGGGGCCGAAATCATAGGCGTCCTGGGCATCCACGAACATCTTGTAGCCGTCGCCGCCGTTGCGCACGAAGTTGTTCGAGACCACGCCATACATCGCCGCGGGATCAATGGGTTCGCCCGCCACCATGACATCGCTGATCCGCGCCCCCGGCTCGGCCGCGGCATCGAAGGCGAAGGTCATGCCGGCCACCTGCGGAAACCGGCCCGAGACATCCTCGATCTGGCTGACCCCGTTTTCCAGCGCGGCCAGGATCGCCTGACCGCTGACCCGGAAGGTCGACAGCGTGTTTTGAAACGGCAGCACGGTCAGCACCTCGCCCATGGTGACCGGCCCCGCGTCGATGCCGGCCCGCACGCCGCCCGAGTTCTGATAGCCGATCTGGATCCCCTGATCCGCCACCCGCGCCAGCATCGCATCGGCGATCAGGTTGCCCATGGCACGTTCCTGCACCCGGCAAACGGCCCGATCGCCTTCGATGGCGGCGGTGGTTTCGGCCACAACCCGGTTGCGGATCTCGTCCAGCGGCCTGGCCGCCTCGGCGATCCGGTCCACCACCGACGCCTCTTCGGTCACCGCCGCGTCCAGCAGGATCGGCTCGCCCATGGCCGAGGTCACGCGGCCATCATCATCGAAGGTGACGTTCAACTCGCCCAGGAACTTGCCATAGGCATAGGCCTGCACGATGGCGGTGTCGCCGACCATCACGGGATACGGGCCCTTGGCCCCTTCGATGGTGTTGGACAGCAGCGAGTTGTCGTGCCCGCCGACGATCACGTCCACGCCGGTGGTGTTCTCGGCCACGGTGCGATCGACGTTCAGGCCGGAATGGGACAGGACCACGATCTTGGTCACCCCCATGTCGGTCAGGCGGTCGACCTCGCCCTGCACCGCGTCGGACGGGTCGGTGAAGATCACGTTGGGGCCGGGACTGGCCAGTTCGGGGGTGTCCTGCGGCGTCAGGCCGATCAGGCCGATCTTTTCGCCGGCCTGTTCGATCACCACCGACTTCTGGATCACGTCGCTCAGCAACGGCTCGCCGCTCAAGTCCGCATTCGACATCAGGATCGGAAAGTCGATGGTTTCGGCAAACCCCCGCAGCACCTCGGGGCCGTCGTCGAATTCATGGTTGCCCACCGTCATCGCCGTGTATTGCATCCGGTTCATCATCTCGGCCGCCAGCTTGCCCTTGTAATGGGTATAGAACAGCGTGCCCTGGAACTGATCGCCACCATCGACCAGGATCCAGTTGTCGGACCGGGCCTTGGCGTCCTGGATCGCGGTGACCAGGCGGGCCGAGCCGCCGAAGCATTCGCCCGCCGCGTTGTCTTCGCTTGCGCAGGTCGAATCGTATTTGCTGATCGGCTCGAACCGGGCATGGAAATCGTTGGTGTGCAGGACCGTCAGCTTGTATTCGGCGCTGGCGGTTCCGGCGGTCAGGGCCAGGACGGCGGCCGACGACAGAAGACGAATGGACATGGGATCCCCCCTTGGGCGTTTGGCTGCCTGAAAGAGTGGCGCGGGATGGCCGATCTGTCAAAGTGCAATCGTGCCCGGCCGGCCCGCAGCGACGCACGAGCCTTGACCCCGGATCGCGCGCGGGGCATGACCCGCCCATGCAGATTTACAAGATATTGAGAGCCCAGGAATGGGCCACCCTGCGTGACCTCGGTACAAGCCCCGGCGCGCCCATCGACGAAGAAGACGGCTTCGTCCATTTTTCGACCGCCGATCAGGTGCAAGGCACGCTGGAGCGTCACTTCGCCGACGAGGACGATCTTGTCCTGGTCGCGATGGATGCCGATGCCCTGGGCGATTCCCTGAAATGGGAAGAGGCGCGCGAGGGCGACAAGTTTCCGCACCTCTATCGCGCGCTGTCGCTGGCGGATGTGAAATGGAACCGCCCCATCACCAAGGGTGAAGACGGTCACGTCCTGCCCGACGGGGTCGAGTGAACGCCATCGAACGATTCGGGCTGGCCGCATTGCGCCGGCTGGACCCGGAGACCGCCCATGGCTTTGCCCTGCGCGCCCTGCGTGCGGGGTTTGCGCCGTCGCCGGGACCGGTCACGTCGGATCGCCTGAAGACGACCATTGCCGGTCTGGTGCTGCCCAACCCCGTCGGGTTGGCCGCCGGGTTCGACAAGAACGCGGAAGCCCTGGTGCCGCTGTCATCCGCCGGTTTCGGTTTTCTCGAGGTCGGCGCGACCACGCCGCGCCCGCAGCCCGGCAACCCCCGCCCCCGCCTGTTCCGCCTGAGCGAGGATCGCGCCGCGATCAACCGCTTCGGGTTCAACAACGACGGGATGGAAGTGATGGCCCAGCGCCTGTCGGTGCCGCGCGACGGCATTCCGGTCGGCCTGAACCTTGGTGCCAACAAGGACAGCGACGACCGCGCGGCGGATTTCGCCCGCGTTCTGACGCGCTGTGCCCCCTATGCGGATTTTGCCACGGTCAACGTATCATCCCCCAACACCGAACGGCTGCGCGATCTGCAGGGCGCCGCCGCCCTGTCGGCCCTGCTGGCCGGGGTGATGGAGGCGCGCGACGCGCTCGAGCGTCGGGTGCCCGTCTTCCTTAAGATCGCGCCGGACCTGTCGGCGGACGAGCTGGAGGATCTGGCCGAGGTTGCGCTGGCGCAGAAGGTCGACGCCATCATCGCCACCAACACCACCCTGTCGCGCGACGGTTTGCGCAGCGCCCATTCCGACGAAAAGGGCGGACTGTCGGGCGCGCCGCTGTTCGATCCGTCCACCCGCGTTCTGGCCCGGCTGTCCGTGTTGACCGAGGGGCGCGTGCCCCTGATCGGGGTCGGTGGCGTCGGATCGGCGGCCCAAGCCTATGGCAAGATTCGCGCCGGCGCCGCGGCGGTGCAGCTTTACACCGCGTTGGTCTATGGCGGGCTGGCGCTGGTCGGCGACATCGCGCGGGGGCTGGACGATCTGTTGGCGCGGGATGGGTTCGCGAACGTGGCCGATGCCGTGGGCACCGGACGCGACGACTGGCTGGCCTAGGCGGGGGCGGCCAGCCGTTCGATCCGGGGATAGCGCAGGGACAGTGTCGTGCCGCGCATCACCAGCGAAATGACCAGCGCAATCCAGAGCCCGTGATTGGCGAACAGCGGCGGCAGGACATAGGCCGCGACGGCATAGACCACCGCCGACACCGCCATCATGTTGCGCATATCGCGGGTCGCGGTCGCGCCGACAAAGATTCCGTCCAGCATGAAGGCCGGCAGGCCGATCACCGGGATCAGGATCAGCCACGGCAGGTATTTGCGGGCCTCGGCCTGAACATCCGGTGCCGTGGTCATCAGGTCGATGACCGCACCGCCGAACAGGGCGAACCCCGCCGACAGCACGACGACGATGGCCAGCCCCCAGCCCGAGGTCAGCACCGCCGAGCGGCGCAACAGATCGGGCCGGCGCCGCCCCATGGCCTGTCCCACCAGCGTTTCGGCGGAAAAGGCGAATCCGTCCAGCGCGAAGGCCGTGATATGCAGGAACTGGATCAGGATCTGGTTCGCGGCCAGCGGCACGTCACCGAACTGTGCTCCGAGGAACATGAACGACACGAACATCGCTTCCAGCAGGACCGAGCGGATCAGGATATCGGTGTTGACCGATGCCATGTGCTTCAGGCGTGCGCGGTCGAACACGCGCGGCCAGTCGCGCCATGCCGGCACGGCGAACGCCGCGCGGCAGAACCACAGGCCAAGGGCCAGACCGGCCCATTCGGCGATCAGCGTGGCAAAGGCCACGCCGCCGACGCCAAGGTCCAGCCCCAGCACGAACCACAAATCCAGCGTGATGTTCAGCCCGTTCATCACCACCTGCATGCCCAGCACCGCGCGCGTGCGCTCCGCCGCGATCAGCCAGCCGGTGATGCCATAGATCGCGATGGCAGCGGGGGCCGACCAGATGCGGATCGCCATGTAGTCGCGCGCCAACGCTTCGACCTCGGCCGAGGCGGGGGCCACCGCGAACGCGGCGTGGAACAGCCAGACCTGCGCCGCGATCAGGATCACCCCCGCCCCCAGCCCGATCATCAGGGCGCGCGACAACAGCGCCGCGACCTCGCCGGTCTGTCCGGCGCCCAGCGCCTGCGATGTCAACCCGACGGTGCCCATCCGCAGGAAACCGAACACCCAATAGATCGCCGACAGCACGACCGCGCCGATGCCGACCGCACCGATGGGCGCGGCCAGCCCCATCTGCCCCACGACGCCGGTATCCACCGCGCCGAGGATCGGGATCGTCGCGTTCGACAGCACGATGGGCAACGCGATGTTCAGAACACGCCGGTGGGTCAGGGCCTTGGGCTCACTCATGGGACGGCTCCGTATCCGGGTCCGACGCCGCAAGGTCCGGCATGATGAAATGCCCCGTCCCCTGCGCGAAGGGTCGGGCGCGGTTGTCCTGCCACGCTTCGACATGGACGCTGGCATATCGCCGCCCCGACCGGTTGATCCGCGCCCGTGCATAGGCATCGCGCGGCAGACCCGCGCGCAGGTAATCGACTGTGAAATCGATGGTCTTCGGCAAACGCAGAAGTCGTTCGTCGCCTTGCGTGCGACGCTCGGGCGCGCCCGTCTCCATGCGCGACCAGATCAGGGACCAGCCCAGTTCGATGATCGCCGTCACCTCGAGAAAGGCCGCCGTCGCACCGCCGTGCAGGGCGGGCAGCACGGGATTGCCGATCAGCTTGTCGTCGAACGCCATGATCGCGGTCAATTCATCGCCGCGCCGCTCAAAGCTGATGCCCATGAACGCGATATAGGGCACGCCGCCCACCAGGGCCGCAAGGGCGGCGTCACGCCGTCGCTTGACCACGGCGACGGGATCGGGGGTTGGCCGGCTCATCGCTGCGTCCCTTCGCGGCGTTCGAAGGTGAAGGCGCCCGTAGCGGCCGCCACCGGATTTTCGGTGTCATCGTCCAGCGCCTCGGCCCGCACGAAGGCGACATTGCGCGTCACGTGATAGCAATGGGCGCGGGCGCGAATGGCCTGTCCCGGCGTGGCCGCGCGCATGTAATCGATGCGCAGATCGATGGTGGCGGTGGCCTGGGTGCCGTCCGGGTGGCTCATCACCGCCGCGCCCCCGCAGGTATCCATCAGCGCCGACACGGCGCCGCCATGGATCACGCCCGTTGCCGGATCGCCGATCAGGCGCGGATCATAGGGCATGCTGATCTCGGCCCGCCCGTCGCCGATCTGTTCCAGCGACATGCCCAGCGCACGCGCGTGGGCCAGCGCGTCAATGAAACGGGCCGCGTTCACGGCCTTCACGGTGTCATTCATACCGGCAATCCTTGTGGCGAAAGGGCAAGCCCGCTTATTTTCCGTTCCCCGCCGCGCGGCAACCCCCGAAACGTCGCAGGGGCGCGGGCACGATTGAACCGCGCCGGTCCCTGATCTATCTTCACATCGAAAGGAAACCGCAATGTCCGATCAACGTCTGTCCTTCAAGGAGATGTGCGCCCGGTTCGACGTGACGCCGCGCACCCTGCGGTATTACGAATACATCGAATTGCTGCATCCCGAAAAGGAAGGGCGCGCGCGGTTCTACGGCCCGCGCGACATCGCCCGCCTGACGCTGATCCTGCGCGGGCGCCGGTGGGGGTTCTCGCTTGAAGAGATCCGGCAGTGGCTGCTGATCTATGACAAGCAGGGAAATGCGGCCCAGATGGACGAATGGGTGCGGCTGGCCGACCGGCAACTGGAAACGCTGAAGCGCGAACAGGAACAGCTTGCCCGCACGATCGAAGAGCTTCAGGAAACCCGCGACAGCGTGGCCGCCACGCGGTCCACCTCGCCCGAAGGCGACTGAGGTCGCATTCGGGCGGCGCGATCGCGCCGCCCGAACGCGCCAGATCGCACTTCAAAAGTTGCGCGAAATTCTGCGGAACGTTCCAGTCGTGTCGCCCGCATGAAATGACGCCACGTTTCGTTTACCCGAACGTCAACGACGCTTGTATGGTGCAGGCATCGATCGCATCTCGGGGGCATAACAAGTCGAAAGTTTTCACCATGAGCCAGACCCTGATGACCATCCGCGAAATGTGCGACACGTTCGACGTGACACCGCGCACCCTTCGGTTCTACGAGACAAAGGAACTGCTTGCGCCGATCCGCGAAGGTCAGAAGCGGCTGTTCACGCGTCGGGATCGTGCCCGCCTGAAGCTGATCCTGCGCGGCAAGCGGTTCGGCTTCTCGCTCGAGGAAATCCGCCAGCTTCTGGATCTCTACAACCCCGAGGAACAGCACGAGACCCAACTGGTCAAGACGCTGGAAATGGGAGGCCGCCATCTGGCCGAACTCGAACGCCAGCACGCCGAACTCGAGATCGCGATGAACGAGCTGGAAGACCACCTGCGCTGGACGTCCGAACGACTGGCCGAACTGAACCGCCACGACGCCGCCTGACATCGGCTGACGCACCCCCGGAGGAAAAACAATGCCCACCTATTCCGCACCGACCAAGGACATGCAGTTCCTTCTGCACGAGGTTTTGAACGCCACCGGGTCGGGCATCGGGGGCTACGATGAACTGGATCGCGATTTTACATCCGCGATCCTGGAAGAGGCCGGGAAACTTGCCGAGAACGTGCTGGCACCGCTGAACGTCGTCGGCGACGAAGAAGGCTGCACCCTCGAAAACGGCACGGTGCACACTCCGACCGGCTTCAAGGGGGCCTATGACCAGATGCGCGAGGGTGGCTGGATCGGCCTCGATTGCGACCCCGCGTTCGGGGGTCAGGGAATGCCCTATCTGATGAACTCGGCGGTGGGCGAAATGTTCGTATCCGCCAACATGGCATTCAACATGTATCAGGGCCTGTCCCATGGCGCCTACAACGCCATCCACACCCATGGGACCGACGCACAGAAACAGACCTATCTGCCGAAACTTGTCGAAGGGTCGTGGTCGGGCACCATGAACCTGACCGAACCGCACTGTGGCACCGACCTGGGCCTGATCCGCACCAAGGCCGAACCCGCCGACGACGGCAGCTATCGCATCACCGGTCAGAAGATCTGGATCTCGGCCGGCGAACACGACCTGACCGACAACATCATCCACCTCGTTCTGGCGCGGATTCCCGGCGGCCCTGAGGGCGTCAAGGGCATCTCCCTGTTCATCGTGCCCAAGTTCCTGGTCAACGAAGACGGCAGCCTTGGCGCGCGCAACGACCTGTCCTGCGGCGGGCTGGAAAAGAAGATGGGGATCCACGGCAACGCCACCTGCGTGATGAACTATGACGGTGCCACCGGCTATCTCATCGGTGAGATGCACAAGGGCATGCGCGCGATGTTCACCATGATGAACGAAGCGCGCCTGGGCGTCGGCCTGCAAGGCTATGCCCAGGGGGTCGTCGCCTATCAGAACGCGCTGGGGTTCGCACTGGACCGTCTGCAGGGCCGCGCGGTCACCGGGGCCGAAGCACCGGACAAGCCCGCCGATCCGATCATCGTGCACCCCGACGTCCGCCGCAACCTGCTGCACCAGAAATCCTTCATCGAGGGCGCGCGCGCCTTCACGTTCTGGGGTGCGTCGCTGATCGACCGCGCCCACCGCAATGACGATGCCGAAGCCGAGGCGATGATCTCGCTGCTGACGCCGGTGCTGAAGGGGTTCCTGACCGACAAGGGATTCGAGACGACGGTGCTCGCGCAACAGACCCTTGGCGGTTCCGGCTTTACCCGGGAATGGGGCCTGGAGCAGTTCGTGCGCGATGCCCGCATCACCATGATCTATGAAGGAACGAACGGGATCCAGTCGCTCGACCTGGTGGGGCGGAAGCTGGGCCTGAACGGCGGCAAGACCGTGATGGCGTTCTTCGAGATGGTGAAAAGCTTCATCAAGGAGAACGAGGGCAATGCCGATCTGAAGTCCGGCTTCCTCGACCCGCTGAAGGCATCCAGCAAGGATCTTCAGGCCGCCGCCATGTATTTCATGCAGAACATGAAGAATCCGAACGACGCACTGTCGGGGTCTTACGACTTCATGCACCTGTTCGGGCATGTCTGCCTGGGACTGATGTGGGCGCGGATGGCAAAGGCGGCCATGGAAGGGCTGGAGACCGGCGATGGTGACGCCGAGTTCTACCGCACCAAGATTGCCACGGGCCGCTATTACATGGCGCGCCAACTGCCCGCCACGGCACTTCACCTGTCACGTATCCAGAGTGGCGGCGAAGTCGTGATGGACCTTGATGCGGCGCACTTCTGAAACCCACCCCCCAGGCGAAGCTCCGCCTCACCGCGCACCCCAGAACCGGAGGGACAGATGCCGAAACGCTTCAAGCTGACCAGGCGCTTTCCGATCGCCATGACGGAAGACGGTTATCGACGATTGAAACGCTTCGCCAACGACGCCGCGCTTGACGAGGGCGAAGCGCTGTCTTTCCTGTTCGAACATTTCGACAGCGTTACGAACAGCGAGAACCTGACCGCACGTCTGCGGCTGTTCAATTCTGATCTGGAAGCGCGCAAAAGATGACGGGGCACGCGTGTCGGATGTGGGACGCCTCCGGCGGGGGAGTATTTTTATCAGTAAGAAGCCCATGGGTGCGCCCTGCCGAAACCCTGGAACCTAATCCGTGACCTCATCGATCCGTCGGCAGGGCGACTTCTCACCGAGCGGTCATCGGCTCTCCAGCCTGTCCCGCAGCTTGATCATGGAGCATTAACGTTAATACTTCCCTACGGCCTGACTTCTTACTGACGGAAATACTCGACGGGGGTGCGGGGGTATCAAACCCCCGCTCCTGCGGCAGCATCGGGCATTGACCCGGCAGAAAACCACCGATGGCCGAACACGGGCAGACCGGCCCCGGCTCGCAAGGCACGATCCATCCGTTATCGGATACAAAGGAGACACAGATGACTGACGCCTATATCTATGACGCCGTCCGTTCACCGCGCGGCAAGGGGCGCGCCGACGGCAGCCTGCACGAGGTGACCAGCGTGCGTCTGTCGGCCCAGATCCTGAACGCGCTGAAGGATCGCAACGGCCTGGACGGTCATGCGGTCGAGGACGTGATCTGGGGCAATGTCACGCAGGTCGGCGAACAGGGCGGATGCCTTGCGCGCACCGCTGTTCTGGCGTCGGATCTGGATCAGTCCATCCCCGGTCTCGCCATCAACCGCTTTTGTGCCAGCGGCATGGAAGCCGTGAACCTTGCCGCCAACCAGATCCGTGGCGGCGCGGGCGACGCCTATATCGCGGGCGGGGTCGAGATGATGGGCCGTGTCCCCATGGGCAGCGACGGGGCCGCGATCGCCGTCGATCCGTCCGTCGCGATGGAGACCTATTTCGTGCCCCAGGGGATCAGCGCCGATATCATCGCCACCGAGTACGGTTTTTCGCGCGATGACGCCGACGCCCTGGCCGTCGAATCGCAGAAGCGTGCGGCGGCGGCCTGGGCCGACAACCGCTTTGCCAAGTCGATGGTCGAGGTCAAGGACATCAACGGTCTGTCGATCTTGGCGCGTGATGAATACATGCGCCCCGAAACCGACATGCAGAGCCTTGGCGCGCTGAAGCCCAGTTTCAAGGACATGGGCGAGGTGATGCCCGGATTCGACAAGATCGCGCTGATGAAATATCCGCACTTGGAACGCATCAACCACATCCATCATGCCGGCAACTCGTCGGGCATCGTCGACGGTTCGGCCGGTGTGCTGGTCGGATCGAAAGCATTTGGCGAGAAATACGGCCTGAAGCCCCGCGCCCGCATTCGTGCGACGGCCAAGATCGGGACCGACCCGACGATCATGCTGACCGGCCCGGTGCCGGTGACCGAGAAGATCCTGAAGGATCACGGCATGGCGATCGGCGACATCGACCTGTTCGAGGTGAACGAGGCGTTCGCTTCGGTCGTGCTGCGCTTCATGCAGCGGTTCGACGTCGATCCGGGTCACGTCAACGTCAACGGCGGGTCCATCGCCATGGGGCACCCTCTGGGCGCGACGGGAGCAATCATCATCGGCACCCTTCTGGACGAGTTGGAGCGTTCGGACCGCGAGGTCGGCCTGGCGACGCTCTGCATCGCGTCCGGCATGGGTGCCGCGACCATCATCGAGCGCGTTTGATGATCCGCACCGGAGGAACCCTGGTGTGATGAGTTGCGCCGCGTTCTTCGAGCGCCACGTCGCAAACTTCCGGGCCAAACGCTGGTCCGAGATGGTTGACGACTATGCCAGCCCGTTTGCCATCTACATCGGGGATGATATCGCCACCTTCCCGACCAAGGCGGATATCGTCCATGGGCTGGTCACCTATGACCGGATGCTGCGCCGGTTCGATATCGTGCGCGGTGTGCCCGTCATCGACATCCTGTCGCTGCCCCGCAGGGGGCGGCAGGTTGCCCATGTCACCTGGCATCACCTGGCCGCCGATGACCGGGTGATGCATCGGACGGTCAGCCGCTATTACCTGCGGCGCGACAGTGCCGGACGTTGCCAGATCCAGCTCATGGAATTCGAGAGCGGTGGGAAATCCCCAATTCCCGCCGCATTGATGCAGGAATTCGTGGCGGCATGACAGCCCGCCGATCTTTTCGGATCCTTTCGGGATCCCGCCTTGAACACCTCTTCACAGGAGATTCAGAATGACCGACTTCACCTATGACGTAGACGAGCAGGGCGTTGCCGTCATCACCTGGGACGCGCCGGGCAAATCGATGAACGTCCTGACCCGCGAGGCTTTCGACGTTGTCGAGGGTTTCATCGACGATGCCCTGGCCGACGATGCGGTCAAGGGGATCGTCATCACGTCGGGCAAGAAGGATTTTGCCGGCGGGATGGATCTGAACGTGCTGGCAACGATCCGCGCGGAAAGCGGCGACAATCCCGCACAGGGCCTGTTCGACTTCACCATGAACGGCCACCGGATCCTGCGCAAGATCGAACGCGCGGGAATGGATCCCAAGACCAACAAGGGCGGCAAGCCCGTCGCCTGCGCCATCAACGGCACCTGCGCCGGGATCGGCACGGAAATCGCGCTGGCCTGTCACCGCCGGTTCATGACCGACAATCCCAAGGCCAAGATCGGCCTGCCGGAAATCCTGTTGGGGATCTTTCCCGGCGCCGGTGGCACGACCCGGGTGTCGCGGATGATGGGCGCCATGGCGGCATCGCCGATCCTGCTGGAAGGCAAGATGATGGCGCCGTCGCAGGCGAAATCATCGGGGTTGGTCGACGCCGTCGTTGCCCATGACGACCTGCTGACCGAGGCCAAGGATTGGGTGCTGTCGGCCAAGGATTCCGACATCGTCAAGCCCTGGGACGTCAAGGGCTGGAAGATGCCCGGCGGCGCGCCCTATCATCCCGCCGGCTTCATGACGTTCGTCGGCGCGTCGGCGATGGTCAACGGCAAGACGCAGGGTGTCTATCCCGCGGCCAAGGCGCTGCTGTCGGCGGTTTACGAAGGCGCGATGGTGCCCTTTGACACCGCGTTGAAGATCGAGGCGCGGTATTTCACCAGCATCCTGATGAACCCCAGTTCATCCGCGATGATCCGCAGCCTGTTCATCAACAAGCAGGCGCTGGAAAAAGGCGCCAATCGTCCCGACGCCCCCGATCAGACGGTGAAGAAGGTCGGCGTCATGGGCGCGGGCATGATGGGCGCGGGGATCGCGCTGGTGTCGGCGCTTGCCGGGATCGAGGTCGTGCTGATCGACCAGAAGCAGGACAGTGCCGACAAGGGCAAAGCCCATGCCGCAGATTACATGGACAAGGGTATTTCGCGCAAAAAGGCGACCCCCGAGAAGAAGGAACAGGTGCTGTCCCTGATCACCGCCACCACGGATTACGAAGCCCTGAAAGGCTGCGATCTGGTGGTCGAGGCGGTGTTCGAGGATCCGGGCATCAAGGCCGAGGTGACGAAGGCGGTCGAGGCCGTGGTCGGCGACGATTGCATCTTTGCCACCAACACGTCGACCCTGCCGATTTCCGACCTGGCCAAGGCATCTGCGCGGCCAGCGAACTTCATCGGCATCCATTTCTTTTCCCCGGTGGAAAAGATGATGCTGGTCGAGATCATCCGGGGCGAACAGACCGGCGATATCGCGGTCGCCAAGGCGCTGGATTTCGTGCGCCAGATCCGCAAGACGCCCATCGTGGTGAATGACGCGCGGTTCTTCTATGCCAACCGCTGCATCATTCCCTATATCAACGAAGGCATCCGCATGGTGGCGGAAGGCGTCGCGCCGGCCCTGGTCGAAAACGCCGCCAAGATGCTGGGCTTTCCGCTGGGGCCGCTGCAACTGGTCGACGAAACCTCGATCGATCTGGGCGTGAAGATCGCCAAGGCCACACGGGCGGCCATGGGCGACGATTATCCCGATGGCGCAGTGGACGACGTCTTGTTCTGGATGGCCGATCAGGGCCGGATGGGGCGCAAGTCGGCCTCGGGGTTCTATGCCTATGACGACAAGGGCAAGCGCACCGGGTTGTGGAGCGGCCTGGGCGAACGCTTCGCCGTGGCCGAGGATCAGCCGGATCTGGCCGAAGTCCAGCATCGCCTGATGTTCGCGCAGGTGCTGGAAGCCGTGCGCGCGCTTGAAGAGGGCGTGCTGACCGACATCCGCGAAGGCGACGTCGGCGCGATCCTTGGCTGGGGCTTTGCGCCGTGGTCGGGCGGCCCGTTCAGCTGGCTCGACATCCTGGGGGCCGCGCGTGCGGTCGAACTCTGCGATGGGTTGAGCAAGGCGCATGGGGCGCGGTTCAAGGCGCCGGATCTGCTGCGCGACATGGCTGCATCCGGCGACACCTTTTATGGACGGTTCGCGTCCGACAAGGCCGCGGCGTGAGCGATCGGGTGCGGCGGCGTCAGGCCGTCGCGCCCATGGCCATCGCTTCGCGGTCGATCAGCTTTACCAGATCGCGTGACAGATCCATCGGCAACGTCACATAGGTCTGCGAACACTCGTCGCTCAGCAGACTTTCCAAACCGCGGCTTTTGTCCATCGGACAGAAGAACAATCCGCCGGAATTGACGAACACGACCTGATCGGCCGCGAAATGCAACGCGATGACGCTGTCGATCTCGCCGGGGGCGACACGTTCGATACCGCGGTGCCCTTCCAATGCCATGGCCGGCACCAGAACGAAGGGATCGCCGAACAGATCCTCGGCGCAATCCGCTTCCAGAAGCACGGGCTGTTCGGCCAGAACGATCATCGCTTCGGTGTTGCCGAGAACGCCGGCAGGCACCCGCAGCGGCCAGAGCTTTTTGGGGCAAGGTTCGAACACCGTGCAACGTTCGACCGAAACCACCTCGCGCAGACCGCAATCAAAGGTCAGCACCCGGTCACCCGGGATCACCGCTTCGACCGGGCGCCATCCGATCGACGTGGCCACACGGGTGCCCGCCGTCATCCCCAGGGATGGCAGAACGGCATGATCCCGATCGCGCCCCAAGGAGTGTTTCGCCTCGGTCCCGAACGGGCCGAAAAGTCTGGACGTGAAGTCGAGCATGCTGAGTCTCCGAGGGCGTGTCGCGCACGCCGGGCGTTAACCTTGTTCGCTCAACCATCATCCGTCGGTTGGACCGCATTGGGACACCATTGTGTCAAATGCTGGGTTAATCATTTCTTAACCCCGATGCGCACCAGCCTCAGAACCGATAACCGAACCGCGCGATATCCGCGGCACAGACGGCGGCCACGTGACGTTGCAGATCTTCATCGTAATACGAACGGTAATCGGCATGGCGGTCGGACCGGTTGACCGGCGCCAGCGGGCAGATCGCAAAGCCCAGGTGCGCCTCGAACGGGGCGATATCGCTGTCAAGGTTTTCCAGCCGCAGGAACAGCCGCTTGACCGGGCCGCCATCCGCGCGCGCGACATAGCTGTCATAGGGCGCCGCGCGGAACGATTGCACGATCATAGGATGGTAAAGGAAATCGGCGAAAGACAGTGTGCGTGACAGGCCGACGGCCGGGTGATCGAAGGTCTGCGCCTGCAACCAGTGATAATAGCTGACCATGCGGTCCCACGGATTGCGCACCAGCGTCACCACCAGCATGTCGTCCAGCACGCCATCCGCCAGCACCCCGTCGATGTCCGCAAGGGTCGAATGCTTCCACAACCGCCCGCGCGCCGTTAACCGCTTCAGCCGGTTGCGCCGCCGCCGGGCCTTGGGCGTGTCGCCGATCAGGATGTCGTCCTTCATCGCGCGGTCTTCCAGCGCAAGGGTTAGCGCGGTGCCACCTGTCTTGGGGACGTGGACAAAGATGAACCGGCGGCCGGGCGAAATGATCATGCCGCATGCTAGACCCGCGAAACCTCCGGGCCAAGCCCGGGCAGGCGTTGCAAAATCCGCTTTGAATCGCCGTGCGCCCCGGCGATACTGCGCCGGACACATGGATCGGAGAAGACGATGGGCTGGCTGAACGACGAAACGGGACTCGACCGGGTGGCCGCGAACCATGTCGCCCTCACGCCCCTGTCGCATCTCAACCGCGCTGCTGCCGTCTTTCCCGACCGCGAGGCGCTGGTTTACGGCGAACGACGCTGGAGCTATCGCGACTATCACGCCGACGTGTCGCGCTTTGCCGGCGCGTTGGCTGCGCTGGGTGTCGCCCCCGGCGACGTTGTCGCAACCGTCATCCCGAACCTGCCCGCACAGGCCATGGCGCATTTCGCCGTTCCGGCCGCCGGTGCGGTGCTGAACACGATCAACACGCGGCTGGAACCCGATACCGTCAGTTTCATCCTCGCCCATGGCGGCGCCAAGGTGGTATTGGTCGATACGCAGTTCCTGCCGATGGTCGAACAGGCGGTCGCGGCCTTGGACACCCCGGCGCCCCGCATCGTCGAAGTGCCGGATCCGCAGGCCGGATACCCCGAAACCGGCCGCCACCTGACGTTCGATGCACTTCTGGCGATGGGGGCGGCGGATACGCCGTGGATCATGCCCACCGATGAATGGGAGAGCCTCGCGCTCAACTATACATCGGGCACCACGGGGCGGCCCAAGGGCGTGGTTTGTCATCATCGCGGCTCATACCTGATGACCATGGGCACGGTGGTGTCGTGGCGGATGACCCTGTATCCCCGCCTGCTGACGATCGTGCCGCTGTTTCACTGCAACAGCTGGAACCACGTCTGGATGATCCCCGTGCTGGGTGGCTGTGTCGTCTGCTGCCGCGACATCACGGCAAAGGCGATCTATGACGCCATCGCCGATGAACAGGTCGGCTTTTTCGGCGGTGCGCCCATCGTGCTGAACATGATCGTCAACGCCCGCCCCGAAGAACGCCGCGCCTTCGACCACAAGATCGAGATCTTCACCGCCGGCGCCCCGCCCGCCGCTGTCACCCTTGGCAAGATCGAGGAACTGGGTTTCAACGTCACCCATGTCTATGGTCTGACCGAAACCTATGGTCACGTCACCGAATGCACATGGAACGATGGCGTCTGGGACGGGTTGGACCATGACGCGCGTGCCACCCTCAAGGCGCGCCAGGGGGTTGCGATGCCGATGATGGAACACATCACCGTAATGGATGAAAACATGGTGGAAACCCCCGCCGACGGCACGACGCAGGGTGAAATCATGATGCGGGGCAATTCGGTGATGAAAGGCTATTACCGCAACCCCGAGGCAACGCGCGAGGCGCTGCGCGGCGGTTATTTCCATTCGGGCGATTTGGCCGTGCGCCATCCCGACGGCTATCTTCAGATCGTCGATCGCGCCAAGGACATCATCATCTCGGGCGGTGAGAACGTCAGCTCGGTCGAAATCGAAGGTGCGTTGATGCACCATCCCGATGTGTCGCTCTGCGCCGTCGTGGCCAAGCCCGACGACAAATGGGGCGAGGTGCCCTGTGCCTTTGTCGAACTGAAGCCGGGTGCCACGGGCGACGAGGCGGCGATGATCGCCTTCGTCAAATCCCGACTGGCCGGGTTCAAGACGCCCAAGCGCGTGATTTTCATCGAGCTTCCCAAGACCTCGACCGGCAAGATCCAGAAATTCGCCCTGCGCGAGACGGCCAAGGCTCTTTGACCACGCGTTTCACCCTGTCCTCGGCCATTGCCGCGCCCGCGCCACTGCCCTACCCTCGGCCCAACGATAAGAACGAGGCAGCGGCCCGGGCCAGCATGCGCAGATGACAGCACTCAGCGAATATCAACGGCTTGAAACGACAGGCATCTGGCGCTCGGGGCCCATGGCCCAGCGGCGCGACGTGGTCGTGACCATCGGCGATGCCACGCTGGCGATCTATGACATGAAAGACACCGCCCTGGCCCACTGGTCATTGGCCGCCATCGAACGCGCCAATCCCGGGCAGCGCCCGGCGTTGTTCATCCCCGGCGCCGACGCCGACGAGATTCTCGAGATCGACGACGAGACGATGATCGACGCGATCGAGCGTGTGCGCGCCGCGGTCGAACGCAGCCGTCCGCGCGAGGGGCGACTGCGCTATTACCTCACGGCCGCGGCGGTCTTGACGATTACCGCGTTGGCTCTGTTCTGGCTTCCCGGCGCGATGATCCGCCACACGGTTCGCGTCGTGCCCGATGCCAGCCGGGCCGATATCGGGGCCACCATGCTGGAAACGATCCAGCGGGTCGCGGGCCGCCCCTGCGCCGCCCCCGGCAGCGAAACCACTTTGAACGCGCTGTCGGACCGGGTTCTGGGCCGCAAGCCCGTGCGCCTTGTGGTGTTGTCGCGCGGGGTCGGTTTCGCCGAACACCTGCCCGGCGGTTACATCCTGTTGAACCGCGCGCTGATCGAGGATTTCGAGGGGCCGACCCCGGTGGCGGGGTTCATCCTGGCCGAGGATACCCGTGCGATGCAGACCGATCCGCTGGAGCGGTTGTTGCTGAAGACCGGGCCGATGACGGCGTTCCGGCTGTTGACCACCGGCGCGCTGCCGGTCGAAACGCTGGAAACCTATGCCGAATCTCTATTGCTGACCCCACCCGCGCCGATCGAGGATGACGTGCTTCTGGCGCGCTTCGCCGAGGCCGGGATACCGTCGACGCCCTATGCCTATGCGCTGGACGTTTCCGGCGAAGACACCTTGCCCCTGATTGAGGGCGATCCGGTGCGCCCCGACCTGGCGCGCCCGATCATGGATGATGGCACCTGGGTCGCGCTTCAGGCGATCTGCGGCGAGTGATCGGCAAGCCCCGGCCCCGCACGGCAGGGCCCGGGCCATTCGTCCTGCGTCCGCCGGCGCCCCTCAGTTGCGCGCAAACGCGTCGTGGAACCCGGCGCGTCGGACCGCGGCCAACCCGTCTTGCGTCTGGCGCGCATCCGCAAACGGCCCCGCCAGGACGATCTGCAACTGTCGCCCGCCGCGCTGGATCGTCTGGGTGCGCACGGGCAGGCCGGCGTTCTGCAACCGGGCAACCGTGCGGCCGGCGTTCGCCGCATCGCCGAACGTGCCCGCCTGGACATACCGCTTGCCGGGCACCGCCTGCGGCGCGGGGGCGGCCGTTCTGACCGCGGTCTGCACGCGCGGCGCGGCCGCCTTGCGCGGCGCCGATTTCGTCGACAGTGTCACGTGACCCGAGCGGGTTTCCTGCAGGCGGCTCTTGGCGACGATCATCCGTTGGCCGTTGACCTGAACGGTGACGTGCTGTCCCCCGGCAAGGTCACGCTTCTGGCGCCCGTAATCGGTGTAGGGATAGATCAGGTAATTGTAATCGCGCGTGACATCCTTGCCGGTGCTGCGATCGACCAGGCGGCGCGGCACGGTCTGGGTCCAGATCAGCGCGGTCTGCAACGCCCCCGACAAAAGCTGCTTGCCCCGGTGGGGGTTCAGCCGTCCGTCATCCCAGGCCTCGACATAGCCCTTCGGCGTGACGACGGGTGGGATCGGGGGCGCCGACAACGGCGTGCCGACCGCATAGCGTCCGGTCGCCGCCGCCGTCTCGAAACGCGGCAACGTGCCGTATGTCCCGGGTGCCACGTGGGCATGGCCCGCGCCGCCGCGGATCAGGGTGGCGTTCCCGGTCAGCGGGATCTGATAGGGCTGGATGCGGGGCGCCGGCGCGCGCGGCGCCGCGGCGGTCCTGATCACCGTGCGGGGCGCGACGGGCGTGGCCATGGGGCGCGCCGGAACCGACGATGCTGTGCGCACCGGGGCCGGCGGCGTGACCACCGGATCGGGGATGACCGGAACCTGGGCGGCGGCGGTGCGTGTGGGTTGAAGACCGCACAGCACTTCGCGTTTGCGGCTGACGCGGGGCACCCATGTCACCGCGGCGTCGGTGCCGACACGGATATAGACACAACCCCGGCTGTCGACATACTGGCGGCCCCTGAAGCTGGACGGCGGTATCTCGGCCGGTTGATCATAGGCTGAAATCTTCTGTGCCGTGACCGGGCCTGCGCCCAGAGCAGCGGCAGAAAACACTGCGGCCGACAGCAGACCGGCGACGGTGGAAAATCTTTTCATCATGTCCCCCCAGACATTATATGGTGTCAGAATCACCGGTTTCGCCCCTCGCGTAAAGGGGCAATCGCGTCACTTGGTGCCGAACATCCGGTCACCGGCATCGCCAAGGCCCGGCACGATATAGCCGTTCTCGTCCAGCGAATCGTCCAGCGCGGCGGTGACGATGGGCACGTCGGGGTGGGCCTCTTTCATGCGCGCGACACCTTCGGGGGACGCCAGCAGGCACAGAAAGCGGATATCGGTCGCGCCCGCCGCCTTCAGCAGATCGATCGCCGCCACCGACGAATTGCCGGTGGCCAGCATCGGATCGACCGCGATCACCAACCGCTCGTCCAGCTTTTCGGGCAGCTTGCAGTAATACTGCACGGGTTTCAGCGTCTTTTCATCCCGATACAGCCCGACAAAACCGACCCGCGCCGACGGCACCAGTTCCAGGATGCCGTCCAGCAACCCGTTGCCCGCCCGCAGGATCGACACCAGCGCCAGCTTGCGACCGTCCAGAACCGGCGCGTCCATCTCGCAGATCGGCGTCTCGATCCGCTGGGTGGTCAGCGTCAGGGTACGCGTGACCTCATAGGCCAGAAGTTGCGAGATCTCGCGCAGCAACTGGCGGAACAGGGCGGTTGACGTTTCCTTCTGGCGCATCAGCGTCAGCTTGTGCTGCACCAGCGGGTGACGGACGAGGGTGAAATGATCGGTCATCGTGTCTCCAGTCGTTTGAGGATCCGCGCGCGGGTGTCGGCATCGCAGAAGGCGGCATCGGCCGAGGTGCGTTCGATCTGTTCGAACACGTCCTCGTCCCAGTCGAAGGTTTCGGCCAGCCGGTCGTATTCGTGCGTCATCGTGGTGTGAAAGAACGGCGGATCGTCGGTGGACACGGTGACCTTGACGCCGCGCGCACGCAGCTTTTCGATGGGGTGCGCGCGCCAGTCCGGATAGACGCCCAGCGCGATGTTCGATCCGGGACAGACCTCCAGAACGATACCGTCCTCGGCCAGACGGTCGACCAGCGCGAGGTCTTCGATGGCCCGCACCCCGTGACCGATCCGCGACACGCCCAGGTCCAGCGCGTCGCGCACCGATTGCGGCCCACCCCATTCACCGGCATGGGCCGTCAGGTGCAGACCGGCCTCGCGGGCCATGTCGAACGACCATCGGAAATCCTTCAGGGCGCCGGCGTTTTCATCGCCGCCGATGCCGAACCCGACGATCCAGTCGCCCGCCGTTTCGGCGGCACAGCGCGCGGTCTGGCGGGCCTTGTCGGGGCCGAAATGCCGGATGCAGGTGACGATACCGCGCAGCACGATGCCGTCGGCACGTTCGGCCGCCTCCGCCGCCTCGCGGATCGCGTGCAGGTATTCGCGCCACGCGCCGACATCCCGGCCCCCGCAGAAATCGGGCGACAGGAAGGTTTCGGCATAGATCACCCCGTGCTCGGCACATTCGGCCAGAACCGCACGGGTCAGGCGGGAGTAATCCTCGGGCGTTTTCAGAACCGAGGTCGCCGCCTCGTAGACACGCAGGAAATCGACGAAACCGTCATAGGCGTAATTGCCGCGTTCATCGAAGATGCGCGCGATGTCGACGGACTTCTCGCGGGCCAGGCCGCGGATGAACGCCGGCGGTGCCGCGCCCTCGTGGTGCAGGTGCAATTCGATCTTCGGGCGTGCGCCATGGCTCACAACAGGGTCCTTCCGCGTTTCAGGGTTGCACCCATGTGGGCGGCGACGGTCGCACCGACATCGACAAAGCCGCAATGGCCCAACGGCTTTGTCCCCTGCCCCGCGATCAGCACCGGCACCCGTTCACGGGTGTGTTCCGTGCCATGAAATGTCGGATCGTTGCCGTGATCGGCGGTGATCACCAGCAGATCGCCATCGCGCATCCGCGTCAGCAGGTCCGGCAGCGCGGCGTCGAACCATTCAAGATGCCGGGCATATCCGGCGACATCGCGGCGATGGCCATACTGGCTGTCGAATTCCACGAGGTTGGCGAAGATCAGGGATCCGTCCGCGGCGCTGTCCATGCGGGCTTTCAGCGCCTCGAGCAGCGCGGCATCCGGTCCCGTTTTGACGGTATCGATCCCCTGCATCGAGAAGATGTCGCCGATCTTGCCGATGGCATGGACCGTCCCGCCCACCGCCTGCACCGCATCGCACAGCGACGGTTCGGGCAATGCGATGGCATAGTCGTGGCGGTTGGCGGTGCGCACGAACCCCTGTTCTGCGCTGCCCGTGAAGGGCCGCGCGATCACGCGCCCCAGCTTGATCGCATGCAGGTGCGGCGCCAGGTCGGCGCAGAGCTTCAGCAGGCGATCCAGACCGAAAGCCTCTTCATGGGCGGCGATCTGCAACACCGAATCTGCCGAGGTATAGCAGATGGGGAAGCCGGTTTTCACATGCTCGGCGCCCAGACGCTCGATGATGTCGGTGCCCGAGGCGTGGCAGTTGCCGAGGATCGCATCGGTGCTGGCCAGCCGGGCGATCAGCGCGGACAGGTCCGGCGGAAAGGCCGGTGTCGTGTCGGGGAACGTGTGCCACTCCCACGGCACCGGAACACCCGCCAGTTCCCAATGCCCGGACGGCGTGTCCTTGCCCCGCGACACTTCGGTCGCGGCCCCCCAGCACCCGGTCGCAATCGCCGTAAGTCCCGGCGTCTCGACCCCCGATGCCAGACGGATCGCCGCGCCAAGCCCCAGCGCGTCGAGGTTGGGCACATGCAGCGGGCCCTGCCGCCCCTCGTCGGCGTCGCCGGCGGCACAGGCGGCGACGATATGACCCAGGGTATTGGCCCCCGCATCGCCGAAGTCGGCCGCATCGGGCGCGCCGCCGCAGCCCACGGAATCCAGCACGATCAGGATGGCGCGGCTCATGGCGTGGTCCTTTCGATGGGTGGCGCTGTTGCGCGGACCTGAAGATGTTGGATGACGCGAATTATTGCAAGACCTCGTGGATCAGCGGCTGGGTCGTGCCGGGCGGCTCATCCTCCAGCCGAAACGCCGCCTGAACCTCGTGGATCGCACGGGCGGCGTCGGTGTCATCACGGGCATGCACCCGGGCAAGCGGTTCACCCTGTTTCACCGGCCGGTTCAACCGCACGATCCGATCCAGCCCGACCGCGGGATCGATCGGGTCGCCCACGTCGATCCGCCCGCCGCCCAGCGCGACGACCGTCTGTCCCAGCGCCTGGCCGTCGATGGCCGTCACCCAGCCGTCGCGCGGCGCGGCAACATCGCGCACCACCGGCGCGACCGGAAGATGGCGGCAGGGGTCGTCCAGCACATCGGCGGGACCACCCATGGCCGCGATCATCCGCCCCAGGCGTTCGGCAGCGGCCCCCGAGGCGATCGTCCGTTTCATCGCGGCAATCCCTGCCCGATCGTCATCGGCCATCCCGGCCAGGGTCAGCGCCTGCGCCCCGAGACGGTTCACCAGATCCATCAGATCCGACGGATCGCCGCGCCCGGCAATGGCATCCAGCACGAAGCGCACCTCAAGCGCATTGCCGCAGGCCGGCGCCAGCGGCTGGTTCATGTCGCTGATCAGCGCGTCACAGGCACATCCGGCCCCCCGCGCGGTATCGACCAGCGCGCGCGCCAGCGCCCGTGCCGCCGGCACATCGGCCATGAAGGCCCCCGATCCGGCCTTCACGTCCAGCACCAGCGTATCGATCCCCCCGGCCAGCTTTTTCGACAGGATCGACGCCACGATCAGATCCAGAGACTCGACCGTGCCGGTCACGTCGCGGATCGCGTAAAGCCGCCGGTCGGCCGGGGCAAGGCGCGTGGTGGCCGACACGATGGCACAGCCGACCTCACCCACCACGGCGCGAAACCGCGCCTCGTCCAGGTCGGTGGACAGGCCCGGGATCGATTCCAGCTTGTCCAGCGTGCCGCCCGTATGGCCCAACCCCCGCCCCGAGATCATTGGAACGTAACAGCCGAGGGACGCCAGGGCCGGCGCGAGGATCAGCGATACCGGATCACCGACACCGCCCGTCGAGTGTTTGTCGACCACCGGCCCCGGCAAATCCCAGGTCATCACGTCGCCGCTGTCGCGCATGCCCATGGTCAGGGCCACCGCCCCGCCATCGCCCAGACCGTTCAGGCAGGCCGCCATGGCAAAGGCCCCCGCCTGCGCATCACTGACCGTGCCATCGGCCAGACCGGCGGCAAAGGCGCGCAGGGCATCGGCCGACGGCGCGCGCCCCGCCCTGAGATCCGAGATCAGCGCGCGGGCGTCCACGCGCTCAGCCGTCCTTGGCCATGTGCGAGGCGGTGAAGGCGCCGGGCAGAAGGCTGCCTACGGTGGCGGTTTCGCTGCGTCCCGCGGTGGTGGCCATGGTGATCTGCACGTCCGCGCCCGCAAATTCCGCCAGCTTCTGGCGGCACCCGCCACAGGGCGGCACCGGTGCCGGGCTGTCGGCGATCACATAGGCTTCGACGATGTCGTATTCCCCGGCGGCGACCATGGCCGCGATGGCGCCCGCCTCGGCGCAGGTGCCTTCGGGATAAGCCACGTTTTCGACGTTGCATCCGGCATAGACATTGCCCTTGCCGGTGCGGATCGCCGCGCCCACCTTGAACCCGGAATAGGGAGCGTGGGCGTTTTCGCGCACCTGCCGTGCGGCTGTCTTCAGGGTCATGTCGCCTCCGGATGGTCTGATCTGCGGCGCATGGTGCAGGTCGTTCCGGCAAGGTGCAAGGGGAACCGCGAAGTCCCGCCGATGGTTGATCCCGAAAGGAGGACACATCATGGCAACAGGCGCAAACCCCGACATCATCGCCGCGACGACAATCGGCGCGACATCATCGCCCGACACGACAGGCGACGATCCGATGACCGAAAAGCAGGCGGCCGAACTGCGCGCGCTTTGCGAAGAAACCGGCGAGCCGTTCGATGGCAACCTGACCAGCGCGCAGGCGCAGGACCGGATCGATTACCTGAAATCGCGCACAGACGACTGACCGGTCAGCCGCTGCACCGTGTTTGGCCAACCGCCCGGTCAGGATGCGGGATAGCCGATCTCGGCCAGGGTCGCGCGGATTTCGTCGAGGATGGCAGGATCGTCGATCGTCGCGGGCGGTTTGAAATCGTGACCGTCGGCGATCTTTGCCATGGTCGCGCGCAGGATCTTGCCCGATCGCGTCTTCGGCAGACGGTCGACTACCCGGACCAGATGGAACGCGGCAACGGGGCCGATCCGGTTGCGCACCAGATCGATGCATTCCTTTTCGATTTGCGCGACGGGCTTGTCCACGCCCTTGGACAGGCAGACGAACCCCATGGGCACCTGTCCCTTCACCGGATCCGCCACGCCGATGACGGCACATTCCGCGACGTCCGGGTGCGCCGCCAGAACCTCCTCCATCGCGCCGGTGGACAGGCGGTGTCCTGCGACGTTGATCACGTCATCGGTGCGGGCCATGACGAAAAGGTATCCGTCTTCGTCGATATAGCCGGCATCGCCGGTTTCGTAATATCCGGGGAAATGGGCGAGATAGCTTTTGTGATACCGTTCTTCTGCGTTCCACAGGGTCGACAATGTGCCGGGGGGCAGCGGCAGGCGAATCGCGATGGCGCCCAGCGTGCCGGGGGGCACGGGCGCACCGCCTTCGTCCAGCACCCGCACGTCATAGCCCGGCATCGCGACCGTCGGCGATCCGGTCTTCAACGCCAGCGGCTCGATCCCCATGGGGTTGCCGACGATGGTGTATCCGGTTTCGGTCTGCCACCAATGGTCGATGACCGGCACGTTCAATTGCGCGCGCGCCCATTCCACCGTGTCCGGATCGGCCCGTTCACCGGCCAGATACAGCGCACGCAGGCCCGATAGATCGTATTTGCGCAGGAATTCGCCATTCGGATCCTCGCGCCGGATGGCCCGGAACGCGGTGGGGGCGGTGAAGAACACGCGCACGTCATGGTCCTGGATCACCCGCCAGAAGGTGCCGGCGTCGGGGGTGCCGATGGGCTTGCCTTCGAACACCACCGTGGTGTTGCCGTGGATCAGCGGCGCATAGCAGATATAGCTGTGCCCGACGACCCAGCCGACATCGGACGCGGCCCAGAACACCTCGCCCGGGTTGACGTTATAGACGTTCTTCATGGTCCAGTTCAGCGCCACCAGGTGCCCGGCGGTGGGGCGCACGACACCCTTGGGCGCGCCCGTCGTGCCCGAGGTATAGAGGATATAGGCCGGGTGCGTGCCTTCGACGGGAACGCAATCGGCGGGGGTGACGCCGTCCTGCGCCGCGTGCCAGTCGACATCGCGCCCTTCGATCAGATCAGCGCGCAGCGTGTCGCGTTGCAGGATGATGCAGAAATCGGGCTTGTGGGTCGCCTGCTCGATGGCCGCGTCCAGCAGGGGTTTATAGGCCACGGTGCGCGATGGCTCGATCCCGCAGGATCCGGCGATCACGGCCTTGGGGGTCGCGTCGTCGATCCGCTTGGCCAGTTCGTTGGCCGCGAATCCGCCGAAGACGACAGAATGGATTGCACCGATCCGGGTGCAGGCCAGCATTGCCACCAGCGCCTGGGGCACCATGGGCATGTAGATGATGACGCGGTCGCCCTTGGTCACGCCCTTTGCCAACAGCGCCCCGGCCAGCCGCGCGCATTGGTCCTGCAATTCGGCGAAGGTGGTGCGCGACACCGTGCCGGTCACGGGACTGTCGTGGATGATCGCCACCCGGTCGCCATGTCCGGCCAGAACGTGCCGGTCGACCGCGTTGAAACAGGTGTTTACCATCGCGTCGGGATACCAGCCATAGAACGGCGGGCGGCTGTCGTCCAGCGCACGGGTCGGCGCCCGATCCCAATCGATGGCCCGGGCCTGTTCCATCCAGAACGCTTCGGGATCATCCTGCCAGCTTTTGTAGATATCCGAGTATTTCATGCGCGCCTCCCCCACGAGATGATCAAGTCTAGGGAGTGTGGGCGCCTTCGGGCAATGGGCGATTTGCGACATCCCGGTCGAAAACGGACAGGCGCGTGACGCACGGGGTTGCTAGGCTGATCCCAGGCACCGGCACAGGGCCGGTCCGTCAGCAAGGTCACGTTGCCATGGGCGACAAGAATCCGAAGAAGAAGATGAAACAACCCTCGAAACCGGATGCGCGCATGACCGCCCCGGTCGAAGCCGCGCCGAAAGTGGTCGAGGCGAAGAAAAAGGCACCGCGCAAGTAACGGAGTATCACAGCGCGCGAACGGCCGGGCGCCTCGATGGCGGTGCCCGGCCGTTTTGCCTGTCGGGGTTCAGCCGTAATGCGCGACCGGCGTGCCGGCCAGCGCCGAGATGTTCAGCAGCCCGCGCGCGGTGATCGACGGCGTCACGATATGGGCGCGATTGCCCATGCCCATCAGGATCGGTCCCACCTCGAGGCCGCCGCCCTTCATCTTCAGGATGTTGCGCACGCCCGAGGCCGCATCGGCGTTGGCGAAGATCAGCACGTTCGCCGCGCCATGCATCCGGCTGGACGGGAAGATCCGGTTGCGCAACTCGCCATCCAGGGCGGCATCGGCGTGCATTTCGCCTTCGTATTCGAAATCGCGCGGCTGGCTGTCGAGTATGGCCAGCGCATCGCGCATCCGGCGGCCGGAATCGGAATCGAGGTTGCCGAACTGCGAATGCGAACACAGCGCGATCTTCGGCACCACCCCGAAGCGGCGCACATGGCGCGCGGCACCGATCACGGTTTCGGCGATCTGCGCGCCCGAGGGGGTGGCGTGGATATGCGTGTCGGCCACGAACAACGGACCGTCTTCCAGAATCATCAGCGACAGCGCGGCAACTGCGTGCAACCCGCCCTGCACCGGGCCCGTGCCCAGGATCTGCTGAACATACTTGAGGTGCCACAGATACTGGCCAAAGGTGCCGCAGATCATGCTGTCTGCTTCCTGAAGGTGCACCATCACCGCGCCGATGGCGGTGGTATTGGTGCGCATGATCGACTTGGCCAGATCGGGCGTGACGCCCTTGCGTTGCAGGATCTCGTGGTAGGTCGTCCAGTATTCGCGATACCGCGAATCGCTTTCGGGGTTCACGATCTCGAAGTCGCGGCCGGGACGGATCGAAAGCCCCGCCCGTTCACAGCGCGCCTCGATCACGTCGGGGCGGCCGATCAGGATCGGCTTGTCGATGGTTTCTTCCATGATCGCGTTGGCGGCGCGCAGCACGCGCTCGTCCTCGCCTTCGCTGAACACCAGACGGCGTTCCGAGGTCGAGGCGGCCTCGAACACGGGGCGCATGATCATGGCGGACTTGAACACCGAACCGTCCAGCTTGGCCTTGTAGGCGGCAAGGTCGTCCAGTGGGCGGGTCGCCACGCCGGTTTCCATCGCGGCGCGCGCCACAGCGGTCGCCACCACACCCATCAAGCGCGGATCGAACGGTTTCGGGATCAGGTAATCGGGGCCGAAGGTCATCTGTTCGCCCTGATAGGCGGCCGCCGCCTCGGCGCTGGTGGTCTTGCGGGCCAGTTCGGCGATGCCTTCGACGCAGGCGATCTTCATCTCGTCGTTGATTGCCGTTGCGCCCACATCCAGCGCGCCGCGGAAGATGAACGGAAAGCACAGCACGTTGTTGACCTGATTGGGATAATCGCTGCGGCCCGTGGCGATCAGGGCGTTGGGCGCAACCGCGCGTGCGTCGTCGGGGTCGATTTCGGGGTTCGGGTTGGCCAGCGCGAAGATCGCCGGGCTGTCGGCCATCCTGGCGACCATTTCCTTGGTCAGCACACCGGGGCCGGACAGGCCGAGAAACAGGTCGGCCCCATCGATCACGTCCATCAGCGTGCGCGGCCCGCCCGGCTGGGCGAACGCGGCTTTCTGCTCGGTCATGTCTTCGACGCGCCCCTCGTGCACGAGGCCGGCCAAATCACACAGCCAGATGTTTTCACGCGGCACACCCAGTTTCACCAGCATGTTCAGACAGGCGATTCCCGCCGCGCCACCGCCGGTCGAGACGACCTTGATGTCCTCGAACCGCTTCTTCGCCAGCCGCAATGCGTTGGTGGCGGCGGCACTGACGACAATCGCCGTGCCGTGCTGGTCGTCGTGGAAGACGGGGATGTTCATCCGTTCACGACAGATCCTTTCGACGATGAAGCAATCGGGCGCCTTGATATCTTCCAGGTTGATTGCGCCGAACGTCGGTTCCAGCGCGCAGACGATATCGGCCAGCTTCTCGGGGTCGTTTTCGTTCAACTCGATGTCGAAACAATCGATGTTGGCGAATTTCTTGAACAGGACCGCCTTGCCTTCCATCACCGGCTTGGAGGCCAGTGCGCCGATGTTGCCAAGGCCCAGGACCGCCGTGCCGTTCGACACCACCGCCACCAGATTGCCGCGCGAGGTGTAATCGCGCGCGGCGTCGGGGCTCGACTGGATCTCAAGGCAGGCTTCCGCGACGCCGGGGGAATAGGCGCGCGACAGGTCGCGACCGTTCGCCAGTGGTTTGGTCGCCCGCACCTCGAGCTTGCCGGGTTTGGGATATCGGTGATAATCCAAGGCCGCCTGACGAAGGCTGTCTTTTTTGGCATCGTCCATCTTGGCCCCTCCCGGAATATATGGCGTCTGTCCATATCCCGTTCTTCGAGGGCCGTTGTCAAATGATCTGATCCCGTCGCGCGCCGTGAAACAGTTTCAATCCGAACGCGAAACCGATGCCACGCGGGGGAGGGTCAGGCGCCCCGCCCGGTCTTCTGCTGCAAGGCATCGATCCTGATACTGGCCTCTGCCTTGGTCAGATCGGGATCGAAATCCTCGCCGGCCTCTTCGCTCAGCGTCTTGAGATACGACGCCTGAGCGCCGGTCATCCTTTCGTCGCCCGTGACCCAGTCGTCCACCGGCTTTTCCGCGTTTCCGGGTGCGTCGCTCTTTGGGGTGTTGGTCGGATCGTCCATGTCATCCTCCTGTTGCGTTCACCCAATGTTCCAGCGCACGCATTGGTTCCGCCACGCGGCGAACCCATGCGATCCTCAGACGAATTGTTCGCGCAAAAGCCGTTCTTCCAACCCGTGACCCGGATCGAACAGCAGACGGTGCCGGACCGAGGTCTTCGAGCGGATTTCCACAACCGCCACGTCACGCACCGATTGACGGCTGTCGGCGTCGGCCATGACCGGCCGCTTGTCGGGTTCGATCACCTCGATCCGCACGACCGACGCCTTGGGCAACAGCGCACCGCGCCAGCGGCGCGGTCGGAACGCGGCCATCGCCGTCAGGGCCAGAACATCGGCGCCGATGGGCAGGATCGGGCCGTGGGCCGAATAGTTGTAGGCGGTCGATCCGGCCGGTGTCGCAACAAGGGCACCGTCGCAGACCAGTTCCTCCATCCGCTCGCGCCCATCCACCGCAATGCGCAGTTTCGCGGCCTGCGGCCCGGCCCGCAACAACGCGACCTCGTTGATCGCCAGGGCCTCGTGGACGGTGCCGTCGATGGCGGTGGCGTGCATCACCAGCGGATTGATCACCTCTTCCATGGCTTCGTCCAGCCGGGCGGGAAGGTCGGCTTCGCTGTATTCGTTCATCAGGAACCCGATCGTGCCCCGGTTCATGCCGTAAACCGGAAGATCCAACGCCATGGTCGCGTGCAGCGTCTGCAACATGAAACCGTCCCCCCCCAGGGCGACGATCACATCGGCCTCTTCCAGCGGCACGGTGCCATGCAGGGCACGCAGACGGCGGGCGGCCGTTTCGGCCATGGGGGCGTTGCTGGCCTGAAAGGCAATGGCGCGGGCCATGACATTCTCCGATGAGGTCGCCAAGGATTGACGTGCAGGGCGCGAAAACACAAGGGCCGCGCGTCAGATGTCAGGGCGCAAGGACATGATATGATTGGGATAGGATTGATCGGCGATGCTGAAATGCGTTTCGCCGACGATTTCGAAACCCTGCCCGGCATAGAACCCCACGGCGGCCGTGTTCTCGGCGTTCACGGCCAACCAGGGGCGCGGCGCGCCGGCGGCGACACAGCATCTTTGCGCGTGGGCCAGAAGACCGGCGCCGATGCCGCGCCCCTGGTGGCGCGGCTGGACGTAAAGCGTCGTGATCTCGACCGGCGAACAGCCCGGCACCGGCGCCGCGCGCCCGTGGGTCAGACGCAGGACGCCGTCGATCCCTTCGACGTTGTCCGACACCGTGACGCATTCGGTCGGGTCGTTCAGGATCGCGCGTGTGCGCGCAGTGGTGAAGGTGTCCAGCGCGTAATCGGCGAAGAACCCGTTGATGCCGCGCCGGATATAGGTGGACAGCCACACCTCGAGCGACAGCGCGGCGATGCTGGAGGCGTCTTCGTACGTGGCAGCGCGCAGGGCCATGGCCGTCTCCTCGGGGGTTGGGTGCGGATACCCGCAACCGCGAAGGTTGCCAAGCGCCGGGCCGGGCACGCCGCGCGAAGGATGCGGGGTGCGCCGCTTTGTGGGCTTTTTCCGATCCCGCGCATGGGCTAGACACCGCGCAACTTCCCTTCCGTCAGGAGATGCGCGATGAACGCCCCCCACAAGAATACCGGCTTTTTCACCCGGTCGCTGGCCGATGCCGACCCCGAGATCTTCGAGGCCGTCGGCAAGGAACTGCACCGCCAACAGACCGAGATCGAGCTGATCGCGTCGGAGAACATCGTCTCGCGCGCCGTGATGGAGGCGCAAGGCACGGTTCTGACCAACAAATACGCCGAAGGGTATCCCGGACGGCGGTATTACGGCGGCTGTGAATACGTCGACATCGCCGAAAACCTGGCCATCGCGCGCGCCTGCGAATTGTTCGGCTGCGGTTTCGCCAACGTCCAGCCGAATTCGGGATCGCAGGCCAACCAGGGCGTGTTCACCGCACTGCTGACCCCCGGCGACACGATCCTGGGCATGTCATTGGACGCGGGCGGTCACCTGACCCACGGCGCGAAGCCCAACCAGTCGGGCAAATGGTTCAACGCGGTGCAATACGGCGTGCGGCGCGATACGCTGGAACTGGATTACGACCAGGTCGAGGCGCTGGCGAAGGAACACAAGCCGAAGATGATCATCGCCGGCGGCTCGGCCATCCCGCGTCAGGTCGATTTCGCGCGGATGCGGGCGATCGCCGACATGGTGGGCGCCTACCTGCACGTCGACATGGCGCACTTCGCGGGTCTTGTGGCGGCGGGCGAACACCCCTCGCCCTTCCCCCACGCCCATGTCGCCACGACAACGACCCACAAGACCCTGCGCGGCCCGCGTGGCGGCATGATCCTGACCAACGACGAGGCGCTGGCGAAGAAGTTCAACTCGGCCATCTTCCCCGGCATTCAGGGCGGACCGCTGATGCATGTCATCGCGGCCAAGGCCGTGGCCTTCGGCGAGGCGCTGGAACCCGGCTTCAAGCTTTATCAGCAACAGGTCATCGCCAACGCGAAATCACTGGCCGCGCGCCTGATCGAGGGCGGTCTGGACATCGTCACCGGCGGCACTGACACCCATGTCGTGCTGGTGGACCTGCGCCCCAAGGGGGTGAAGGGCAACGCCACCGAAAAGGCCCTGGGCCGCGCCAACATCACCTGCAACAAGAACGGCATCCCCTTCGACGATGAAAAACCGACGGTGACATCCGGTGTCCGGCTGGGTTCGCCCGCAGGCACGACGCGCGGTTTCGGAACCGCCGAATTCAGCCAGATCGCGGATTGGATCGTCGAAGTCGTCGACGGACTTGCCGCCAATGGCGAAGAGGGCAACGCCGAGACCGAAGCGCGCGTGAAAGCCGAGGTCGAAGACCTCTGCGCCCGGTTCCCGATCTATCCGACTGCATGACTCGACCGAACGCGGAAGGGGCGGCGCGCATCAAGGCCGCCCCTTCCGCGAAAGGTTGAAGACCGTGCACGGGAATGGCACGACCCCGGGCCGGAGCATAAAATGTCCAACGCTGTTTGAAAGCCGGGATTGAGGACGAAAAGTTGGAGGGGCCTGCGGTTGGCACGCCATCCGCGTCCCTTTTATCGAACGGCATTCCTTAGGGGTTTTCCCGCGAGGTTTCGTTCTCTTTTCGTAACCGTCCTACGTTTCTAGCGGCGAGACAATTCCACCGAATGACCAAGCGCCGTGTCACCGCACGGCGTTGGGCCGTCTTGCCGTCCTCATCCGAAAGTAACTGCAATGGCATCAGCGGGCGACCGTCCGGTCACGGCATCTGGCGCAACTATCCATCGCGCCCCGGCCCTTGATCACAGGAACCCCCGCCAGACCAGAACCGCAATCACCAGCGCGCCAACGACCAACACGTTGAACGCGTTGACTGTCAGCAGCCCCAACGCCATGCGCACGACGCGTTCCGAGCCGTCGATTTTCTCGAGGAACCGCTTGCAGTCTCGATAGGCACGATCGTGATCGCCACCGGCAAGCCGTTTGGCCAGTTTCGGATGATCGGACAGCCGCGCGGCCTCGGCCACGGTTTCGGCTTCACGGCGGATCCGGCGCGGCAACAGCCGTCCGGCGCGCCGCAGCTTCGCCTCCAGCCCCCGACCGCCCACGCCAAGGCGCGATCCGATCAACGCGGCAAGATCCTCGGCCTGCTCTTTCGGGGTCATCGGATATCCTTTCGGCAGGCGGCATAGCCCGACACCCGGACCCGCTCAAGTCCCGGCTGGTGAAGGTCCGCTGGCGGCGCTAGAATGGCAACATGTTGAATACCGTCTTTCATGGTGACCCGAGCGACCTGCCACCGCTGCTGATTGCCCACGGGCTATTCGGGTCGGCACGCAATTGGAGCGTGATCGCCAAGCGGCTGTCGGACGCCCGACAGGTGGTTTGCGTGGACATGCGCAACCACGGCGATTCGTTTCACAGCGACACGCACGGGTATGCCGAAATGGCCGGCGATCTGGCCGAGGTGCTGACCACCCTGCCCCGACCTGCCGACGTCCTGGGGCATTCCATGGGCGGCAAGGCCGCGATGGTTCTGGCGCTGCGTCATCCCGATGCGGTGCGCCGGCTGATCGTCGCCGACATCGCGCCCGTGGCCTACAGCCATACGCAGATGCACCTGATCGAGGCGATGCGCGCCCTGCCCGCGGGCGATTTTTCCCGGCGTGGCGAGGCCGACGCCGCCCTGGCGCAATCGGTGGAAGACCCCGGCGTGCGGGCGTTCCTGCTGCAATCGCTGGATCTGACCCACGGCCGCTGGCGTCTCAACCTCGACACATTGGCGCGCGAGATGCCCCGGATCCTGGGCTGGCCGTCGGACGTCGAGGGCACATTCGCCAACCCGGCCCTGTTCCTCTCGGGCGGAAAAAGCGACTATGTCCTTCCCGAACACCGTCCCGCGATCCGCGGATTGTTCCCCAAGGCCCGCTTTGCACGGCTTCCCGACGCGGGACACTGGCTGCACGCGGAAAAACCACGGGATTTCGAAGCATCGGTGCGCGCCTTCCTGACCGCATGACCACCCTGCCGCGCCGCCGCATATTTATTCCCGCCAAAAGACATTTTTCCGCGCCACCCCCCTTGCAGCCCCCGGCCCTTTCCCATATCTCAGCCTCACGTGACGCGGGATGGAGCAGCCCGGTAGCTCGTCAGGCTCATAACCTGAAGGTCGTAGGTTCAAATCCTACTCCCGCAACCAACTTTAGCGAACTTTCGCTGTCAGCCAAGCCCGCCTCTCCGGCGGGCTTTGTTGTTTGTAGCAGTTCCAACAGCTTACCGCGCAATTCAAGCCGGTGGTTTCGCTCTTCTTCGTCCCAATCAACCACCACCGTATCGACCAGGCTGTGCAGTTCCTCGCTGGCGCGGCCCGATACGTCCTCGTCCGCCAAGGTCTCGGCGAGGTCATTGACGTAGGCGCGGTAGAGTGCGGGCAAGTCAGCGGGCAGCACGATTGGTTCGGGCGTCAGCGCGGCGCGTTTTGCACGCGCATCGGCCAGTTCTGCATCGACCTTGTTGAACTGTGCGACGATCGGCGCGGAATAATCCCCATCCTCGACGGCCTTCATCAGGTTCACGTGCCGGATCTCCAACTGGCGCACGGTCTGGTCGTGCAAACGGAGCATATGCTCACGCTCTTTCTCTTTGGCCTTCGTGCGCGCCAGGAACTTCGTCCGAAATTCCGCATAGGCCTCGTCCTGCATCAGTCCGGTTTTCAGACCTGACAAGATCGAGGTCGCCGCATCCTGCTCTTTGAGGCCAGGCATTCCGGTGCAGATGGCCGCACCTTTCTCCTTGGCATTGGCGCAATAATAGCGCCGCGCCTTGCCACTGCCGGCGATGGTGAGGTTGCCGCCGCACTGCCCGCACGACAACAGCCCGGACAGCAGATACTTCCGGCGGCGCATTCTCTGGGCCACGGACAGGCCGTTGGGGTCGTTTGCGGTCTTTTTGGCTCGAACCCGCTGTTGTGCCGTCTGTCGCGCCTTCACAGCGTCCCAGAGCGATTGTTCGATGATGCGCAGATCGGGAACCTTAAAGACCATCACGTCATCGGGTCGATTGAGCCGGGACACGCGCTTGCCGGTCTCCGGGTGTTTTGAGTAGCGCAGCCGATTCCACACCCGCCGTCCGACGTAGAGTTGATTGTTCAGGATCCCGGTGCCGCGTTCGCGGTTGCCGTTGATCGTTGTCTGGCGCCAATGTCCCGAACTGGTGCCCCCGCCGCGCGGCGCGGGAATGCCGTCGGCGTTGAGGTCGGCGGCGATCCGGACGGGCGATTTGCCTGCGGCGTATTCGTTGAAGATCCGCTCAACAATCAAGGCTTCGTCTGCATTGATGTCCTGCTCGCCCGTGATGGAATAACGCGCATAGATCGCCACGCGCGGGGGATTGTGCACATCCCGGTCTCGTTGGATTGCAGGATGGCCCACGAAATCGGGCATGCTCAAGATCAACCTGCGAAAGAATCGTGAAACCGCCCAAAGATTGCCAGAATTGGAGGGAAAACCGTACGGGCTTGTTCTGGTGTGTCTTCCCCGGTCTTGCCCTCCTTGGCGATTCTTTTGGCAGCCACTTCGGCAATCAGGTCAATCAAGTTCGTGAGGGCCATCGACATCTCCTTCGGCTGTGGACACCGATAACCGACAGACCGGCGAGACCCGTGCCCTCGCTCGTGATCATTTGCCCGTGCGGAGATGACTCGCACGGGCGTTTCATTCGCGGGCGCGCCGGCATTTGCAGCAGCAGAAGTATCGCCAGCGCGCCCTGACGCGGGTGTTCCGGCCCGCGTGTTCGATCAGGCTGCGGTGCGCAATCCTGTCAAGGCCTTCTCGGCCTGCAAGATGTCATACACCGCCGCCAAGGCGGCATAGAGTTCCAGCAACACGGCCAGCGCGCCGGAGAGCCGGTCTGCATCGGGCGTGAGTCGCCCCTGCTGCCAGTTCATGTCGTTCGAAACATTTTCCGGGCTGTGGTCGAAGAAAGTCTGCACGCAGGTGCCCTCGGTGATCTCGGCGTCCAGAACGCCGATGAGGTCGTGCAGCATCGCCAAGACGCCGTTGTCGAAGACCTCCCCGCGGTGCAGCCGGGCTGCGAGCGCCTTGGCGTCCTGCGCCGGCTCCCACGGGATGAGTTCGAGAACGTCTTCCTCGATGCCGGTGGCGGCGATGCGCGCGAGCGGGAAGCAGGCGGCCGCCAGTGCGGTGATTTCGTCGACGGAGGTGAATGGCATTTCCATTGGTGTTTTCCTTGTTTTGGTTGAGGTGTGGGGTCGCTCGAAGGCGCGGCTCCCTATCGGAAACCGCGATCTTCGCGCGCCCATCGCGCCTATTCCCGGCGTCTCTCATCGCGGTAGTGTGCGGCAATATCTCGGCCTGGATCCGTGCGCGGATCGCGTTCATCCGATCCATCAGCGCATCGTCGAGGCGTCCGATCAGCGGCGAGGTGGTCTCGTCCGGACAATGAAAACCGCTGCTGTTCACATTCACGATGATGCGCCGGGCACAAACAAAGCGCGCCGGCTTGTTCAAGCCAGCGCAGGTTCGTGATCTCGGCTGTTTGACCATCACCTCATAACTGCGATTCGCGCGGCCATCGGACGAGGTGCCATAGGCCAGTCTACGAAGCATTCCCCTCCCCTTCTGCGGATATCGAGCACCAGGCACGGCCGCCGCTTTGGCGGTTCAACGTCGTCAGTGTCTTCGGCAACGGGGAAGCGAAACAGCACGACATCGCCGCGATGCGGGTTGACAGCCCAGTCAGTGGCCGGAACGATGGGTTGAGCTTGGTGAAACATCTGGAGTCTCCTTGGTGTGAAAAATCGACACCAGCGTGGGAAACCCTATTAGCCTCAGGACCCATTGATTTTTCACAGACGGCATGAGTCACGGTTCGAAAAGCGAGCGGTGAACATGTCTGGTCTTTTCTGGCTGACGGATGCGCAGATGGCGCGTCTTGAGCGCTTTTTTCCGAAGTCCCACGGCAAGCCGCGCGTCGATGATCGGCGTGTGCCGAGCGGGATTATCTTCATCAATCGCAATGGGCTGCGCTGGCGTGACGCGCCTGCGGAATACGGGCCGTACAAGACGCTCTACAATCGCTGGAAGCGCTGGAAGCGCTCGAGGTGAGTGGCTGAACGCCACTGGTTCGAGTGAGGCCACGAACAAGACGTCCTCGCACGGATGCTGGCCGGTCTTGCCGCCGGGCATGGCGAACGATGCGACCTATCTCAAGGCACACCGCACAGCGACCAGCATGGGCGTCAAAAGGGGGGCGCGGTCGCCTGATTGGACGGACCAAGGGCGGCATGAACACAAAGCTGCATGCCATCTGCGACAGCCGGGGACGCCCACCGAACCTGTTCGTGACCGCCGGACAGGTGAGTGATTACATCGGGGCACGAGCCTTGCTCAGCAGCGTGCCGAACGTCGATTGGCTGCTCGGGGATCGCGGCCATGACGCCGATTGGTTCAGGGAAGCGTTGCAAGACAAAGGGTTACGCGCCTGCATCCCGGGCCGAAGACAACGCAGGAAGCCCGTCAAATACGACAAGCGCCGATACAAACGCCGCAACCGGATCGAGATCATGTTCGGCAGGCTCAAGGACTGGAGGCGGGTCGCGACCCGTTACGACAGGTGCCCGAGGGTTTTGGCGGCTGACCACGGCGAAGAGAAGACCGTGATGATCGACGCCCCATACCTTAAAGCCCATCGCACGGCATCCAGCCTTGCGGTGAAAAAGGGGGACGTGGGCGTCTGATCGGGCGCACCA
>NZ_NMZM01000006.1 GCF_002751875.1 Oceaniglobus indicus
CTGAAAAACAAGGGCATACGTGCCTGCATCCCTGGACGAAAACAGCGCAAGAAGCCTGTCCGATATGACAAGCGTCGGTACAAACGCCGCAACCGGATCGAGATCATGTTCGGCATGATTGAAGGACTGGCGACGGGTGGCAACCCGATACGACCGCTGTCCGAAGGTCTTTCTGTCGACCATCGCTCTCGCAGCACTTGTCATCTATTCGCTATGAGTCCTGACCCTAGAAGCGCCCTGAAAATTGGGCGCAATGTGAATTCTCGCCTCCGGGGCCAAACCCTTCTACCCGAAAATCGGTTAATTCGGAAAATGGATCCAATCTCACTGACCGTCTGACCAAGAGGGGCGTTTCTGCAAGGTGCCCAGATGGGCGCTTCGACAAGCCCAACCTCTTCCGCGTAGGCGCAACTCTTCTTCGCCCGTCACTTGCACGCGTGACGCTGCTCACCCCATGCTCACGGCAAAGCTCAGCCACGGGAACAGCGCCCTCCATCTGGCGCAGTAAGCCCATGATCTGCGCTTATGTGAATCGGGTATTCTTTATCGGAATCTCGTCGTTCATCCTGCCGAGAAAATTCCACTTCCGCATCCCCCAAGATCGGGGGCAATACCCGGGCCACGCGTTTGTCAGACGACGCGGCGCAGGAAAGCCTTGGTGCGTGGATCCTGCGGGTTTTCCAGCAGCTGTTTCGGCGGTCCCTGCTCGACGATCTGTCCGTCGGTCATGAACAGGATCCGGTCGGCAATCTCGCGGGCGAACTGCATTTCGTGCGTGACGATCAGCATGGTCTGGCGCCTCTCGGCCACCCGCCGCATCAGGTCGAGAACCTCGCCGACCCATTCGGGGTCGAGCGCCGAGGTCGGTTCGTCGAACAGCATCAGCTCGGCCTCCAGCGCCATGGCGCGACCGATCCCGACGCGCTGCTGCTGCCCGCCCGACAGGGCGGCGGGATAGGCATCCGCCCGCTCGGTCAGGCCGGTTTCGCGCAGGATCGCCTCGGCGCGGGCATTGGCCTCGGCCTTTGACTGTCCCTTCACCGTGACAAGCGGCTGGGTGATATTCTCGCGTGCCGTCTTGTTGGCGAAAAGCGCATAGTTCTGAAAAACGAACGCGGTCCGCCTGCGCAGCGCCAGGATCTCGGCGCGCGATGCGGTCGTCGCGTCGACGGTCAGATCGCCCACCCGGATCAGTCCCCTGTCGGGGCGGTCGAGAAAATTCAGGCAGCGCAGCAATGTCGACTTGCCGGTGCCCGAAGGCCCGATCACGACGATCCGTTCGCCCGGCGCGATCTCGAGCGAGATGTTGTCGAGGACCGTCGTATCACCGAACGCCTTGCTCAGCCCGGTGACGGAAATGCCGGAACGCGATGTCATCTTGCGTGCGCCTTGTTCAGGTGGATCTCCAGCCGGCGCTGCAGGAAGGCCAGCGCCTCGACCATGATCCAGTAGATCATGGCGACGACGAGGAACGCCTCGAAATACAGGAAACTGCCGGCGGCTTCCTTCTGCGTCGCGCCCATCAGCTCGGTCACGCCCAGCGTGAAGGCCAGCGACGTTCCCTTGATCATGTCGATGAAGTAATTGACCAGCGTCGGCGCCGCGACGCGTGCCGCTTGGGGCAGGATGATCTGCGACATCATCTGGACCTGGGTCATGCCGACGGCCTGGGACGCCTCCCACTGGCTGCGGTCGACACCGAGGATCGCGGCGCGGATGCTTTCGGCCATGTAGGCCGAAAAATGAAGCGTCAGCCCCATGATCGTCGCGGTCACACCGTTGATGTTCGTCAGGAACGACAGCACTTGCGGCAGGCCGTAATAGAACAGGAACAACTGCACCAGCAGGGGCGTGCCGCGGAAAAAGCTGATGAACAGCCGGACGAAAACGTCCAGCACCGGCACGCGGAACACCCGCTCGACCGCCATGACCGACGCCAGCACCAGAGCGAAGGCCATGCCGACCAGCGCCATGAACAACGTCAGGGGAACATACCCCAGAAGGACGGGCACCAGATTCCACATGTATTCCAGATCGAGTGCCCGCATCTTCTCTACTCGGCTACCGTGATGTCGCTACCGAACCATTTTTCCGAGATGTCCGCCAGCGTGCCGTTTTCCTTCAGCGTCGTGATGGCGGCGTCGATCCGGTCCCGCAGGGCCTTGCCCTCGGCGTCGTCGCGAAACGGGAACGCATTACGGATCTCGCTGAAGGGCTTGCCCGCCAGCGCTAGGGGCAGCGGGCTTTCGGCGATCAGCTGGACCGACGACACGCGGTCCATGACGAAGGCGTCGACCCGGCCCAGCGCGGTATCCTGGGCGATGTTGCTTTCATAGGTGCGAATGTCGATCTGACCGGCGTTCGGCAGCTCGTTCAGCAATTCCTCGAAGTTCGATCCCAAGTTCACCGCCACGGTCTTGCCGCTCAGGTCTTCGACACCGGTGATCGTGCTTTCGTTGCCCGCCTTGACCACCACCTGCGCACCATCAAAGACATAGGGCTGGGAAAAGGCGAATTTCGCCTCGCGCTCGGGCGTGATGGTGATCTGGTTCGCGATCGTGTCGATCCGACCGGAGTCGAGCGCACCGACGAGCCCGGAAAACGACATCGTGACGAAATTGACCTCGTCACCGGTTTCGGCGGCGATGGCATTGATGACATCGACCTCGAAGCCCTGAAGTTCGTCCAGCTTCACGAAGGTGAAAGGGAAATATCCCCCCGACATGCCCACGTTCAGCGTCTCGGCCTGGGCCGTGCCGAAGGTGGTTGCAAGGATGAGGGACGTGATGGCGATGGTTTTCTTCATGATAAACTCCGTCGGTTCGCGAGAACATCTAACAATGGCGAAATGGGCGTCAATGACCGCCGGCAAACCAAGTCTGTTATGCCGGGTTTCACGGCGCAACCGGAACGTTGTTCCCATGAACGTCCGTTCCGCAGGACGTCATCAGCCATCCCCGGCCAAGGTTCCGGCAAAAGGCGGCGGTTTGTTCCCGCGGCGCGGTCTAGCCACGCTCCCACGGGAAATCGCTGGCCGTCTTGACCAGATGATCGACGAACAGCCGCAGGCGGGCCGGCTGATAGCGGTTCGGGCGGAACAGCACGTGAATATCCCGTTCCGGCCAGGTCAGGTGATCGGGCAGAAGGTGTTGCAGTCGGCCCGCCTGAAGATGGTCGGCGACATAGAACACCGGCAGGATCGCGATGCCGATCCCTTCAAGCGCGGCGCGACACAACATGTCACCCGAATCCGACCGCAGCGATCCACCGAGCGACACGCGCCCCACCTGCCCCGCCGGCGTTCGATAGCGCCATTCATGGGCGGCGCCGTTGCCCGAATAGGCCAGAACGTCGTGCGCGGCCAGATCGCCGGGCGTTTCGGGCAGGCCGTGGCGGTCGATATAACCGGCGCTGGCGCACAGCATGAAGGGACATGACGCCAGCCGCCGGGTCATCAGCGATGAATCGGCAAGCGATCCGATCCGCACCACGACGTCATAGCCATCGTTCACCGGGTCGATGAACCGGTCGTTCAGGCTGACGTCCAGCGCCACATGCGGATACGCCCGCGCGAACCGCGCCGCGCATCCGGTCAGATATTTCACCCCCAGGCTTTGCGGCAGGCTGACCCGCAGCGGCCCGCGGGGGTGCGCCTTCAGCGCGTGGATCTCCTCTTCGGCCTCCCTCAGGTCGCCAAGCGCCCGCTTTGCCCGTTCGAAATAGATCGCGCCCTCTTCGGTGACGGCGACATGGCGGGTGGTGCGGTTCAGCAACTTGACCCTCAGGTGTTGTTCAAGGTTCTGAACCTGCTTGGAAACGGCCGAACTGGTCATGCCCAGCCGCCGCGCCGCGCCGGCAAAGCTCTGTTGCTGAACCACTTCGACGAAGATGCCGATACGGGTGGTCTGATCCATTGACTATCAACCTGATGGAATGAGTGATGTGCCATATCACCGTATTATCAATTCGATCGCAATGCTCGATATACCCACCAGAGACACAACCGACCCAATCCCTGGAGACAGACAATGACCTTCGAAACCAACACCAACGTCGGCGCAACCCTCACCCGGGTGTCGCTGGGCACGATCCTTCTGGCGCACGGCCTGCCCAAGCTGCTGGTGTTCACGGTGCCCGGCACCGTCGCATTCTTTGCCAGCCTCGGGTTGCCGGCAATCGCCGCCTACCTGACCATCTTTGCCGAGGTCGTCGGCGGCGTGGCGATCATCGCCGGGCTCTACACCCGCCTCGCCGCGATCCTGTCGCTGCCGGTTCTCATCGGCTCGCTCTGGGCGCATGCCGGCAATGACTGGCTGTTCAGCGCCGAAGGCGGCGGCTGGGAATTCCCCGCGCTGCTGGTCGCCTTGGCCGTCGCCGTGGCCGTTCAGGGCGGTGGCGCCTTTGCCCTGCGCCGCCTGCCGGTCCTCGACGCCTACATCCCGCAGGCGCTGAAGGCCTGAGCCGACCACGAAGAGATGCCGCGACCCGGCATCTCTTCTTTGTTTGCCCATCCCGCCGCCGGCCGAAACATGCGACAAACACGACCTGGCCTGACGGCCGCCCAACATCTGGAGTGGAGAGAACATGACCCGAATTCTTGGAGTGTCCGGTAGCCTGCGGCGCGCTTCGTTCAACACGGCGCTGCTGCGCACGGCGCAGGGGCTCATGCCAGCGGACAGCACCCTGATCGAAGGCAGCATCGCGGGCATCCCGCTTTATGATGCGGACGAAGAACAGGCCAGCGGCCTGCCCGATGCGGTCACGACGCTGAAGGCACAGATCGAAGACGCCGACGGGCTTTTGCTGTTCTCGCCGGAATACAACAACTCGATCCCCGGCGTCTTCAAGAACGCGATCGACTGGACCAGTCGCCCGGCGGGTGACATCCCGCGGGTGTTCGGCGGCAAGCCGGTTGCGGTTCTGGGCGCATCTCCGGGCAGTTTCGGCACGATACTGGCACAGGACGCCTGGCTTCCGGTGCTGCGGACGCTTGGAACCCGGCCCTGGTGGTCGGGGCGGCTGATGGTCGGACGGGCCGGAGAGGTGTTCGACGGCCAGGGTCAGATGACGGATGAACGCACACGCCAACGCCTGCAGACGCTTCTTGCGGGTTTCGTGGCGTTCGCCGCCGGGCAGACCGATTGAAGGAAGCGCCCCTCGGCCACGGCCAAGGGGCGTTGCGAACCGCGCCCGGTTCAGGCGTCGGGTCGCGGCCCCCTTATCCATCCCGACCCGCGCGGAATGGAACGTCGACATGCCTATCTTCCGTGCAATGCGCGGAACCTGTTCAACCCGATATCTTGTCACCACGTATGATGCGTGCACGATGGCTTGTCCGACGCCGAAGGTTCATGCGGGATGGATGCCCCAGCGTGCCCTGAACCCCGGACCGTGAAGCCCTTCGGCTGAACCCGCCGCAGCCCCGCGACGCCGGCAGGCTGCTCAAGACGCGGGCGGGGATCGCCCGCCCGCGCATCGCCGCGATGTCAGGGATAATGCACGCCGCCTTCGGCGCGGCGCGGTTCGGTGTTGTCCTCGGGCAGCGGGATGAACTCCTCCTCGTCGCCGGGCACGGTTTCAAACCGGCCGAGGGCCCATTCCTCCTTGGCCTGCTCGATCCGCTCGCGGCGCGAGGATACGAAGTTCCACCAGATATACCGCGGGCCTTCCATCGGCGCGCCGCCGAACAGCATGAAGCGCGCGTGGTCGCCGGTGCCGTCGTCCACCGCCTTGACCACGATCTCGTCACCGGGGCGCAACACCAACAATTCGCCGGGCTTGAACGTGTCGCCCGCCACTTCGATCTGTCCGTGAATGGTATAGATCGCGCGTTCTTCGGTATTGGCCGCGATCGGCGCACGGGCCCCGGGGGCCAGCGTCACATCACCATAGAGCGTGTCGGACGCCGTGTTGAGCGGCGAGGTCGCGCCAAAGGCCGAACCCGCAATCAGCCGCGCCTTCAGCCCCTCGGCCTCGACCACGGGCAGGTCAGTCTTGCCGTGGTGCATGAAGGCCGGATCGGATTCCTCATCGTCCTCCGGCAGGGCCATCCAGGTCTGGATGCCGAACAGGCGCTGTCCGGTCCGCAACCGTTCGGGCGCGGTCCGCTCGGAATGCACGATGCCCTTGCCCGCCTTCATCCAGTTCACCGCCCCCGGCTCGATCGCCAGATCGGTGCCCAGGCTGTCGCGGTGGTGAATCTGCCCCTCGAACAGATAGGTCAGCGTGGCAAGGTTGATATGCGGATGCGGCCGCACGTCGATGCCTTCATTGGTCAGGAATTCCGCCGGCCCCATCTGGTCGAAAAAGATGAAGGGGCCCACCATCTGGCGTTTCTTCGACGGCAGCGCTCGGCGCACCTCCATCTCGCCCAGATCGACCGCGCGCGGCACGATCAGGGCGAGATGGCGTCCGTGCTTGCACGGTCGCCGGGAACGGGGTCGGGGCAAGGGCTCCAGCTCATGGTCTCGGTCCTTTCTGATTGATGGCGGATGTGCGCGCGTCAGCCGCCCAACACGTCCTGCCATTCGGGGTGTCGTGCGATCTGCGCCTTGGCGAAGGGGCACAGCGGCACGATCTTGCGCTTCTCGGCGCGGGCATCCTCGACCCCGCGGCGCACCAGCGCCTGGCCGACGCCGCGCCCGCGCAGGGCATCGGGCACGCCGGTGTGATCGATGATGATCGTCGTGGCACCGGCGCGCGAATAGGTCATCTCGGCCTCGTGGCCGTCCACCACGGTGCTATAGCGCCCCTTGGTCTCGCCCTCTTCGCGGGTGATCTCGAACGTGTCGTCCATCGGTTGCTCCTTCATGAATTGTCGCCAAGAATCCGGCGCAGCCAGGCGACCTCGTCCGCGACGATGCCATGGCCGGCGCCGGGAATCACCTGGGTTTCCACCCGCGCGCCCATGTCTTGCAGCACCTCGGCGCTTTTGCGGACGCGGGCCAGGGGAATGTGCGGATCACGCTCGTGACACCCCAGCAGGACCGGCACACCGTCCAGCCGGCCGTCATAGTCGAAACGCTTGTCGCGGCGGCCATAGAGATCGTCGCGCGGCGCATCATCCGTCTCGCCCGTGCCGACCAGACCACCCGAAAGCGCCGTGATGGCGCGGAACGGACGGGCCAGCCGGGCCGCCGCCTCGACGGCAAGGCAGGCGCCCTGGCTGAAACCCACCAGCGCGACACGCTCGGGACCGAAGCCCGCGGCCTGCAGGTCGTCCAGCAACGCCTCGACGACGCTCAGCCCGCTGCCGAGTCCCGGTTCGTTGGCGGCAAGCGGCGCAAGGAACGAATCCGGCCACCACGACCGGCCGCCCGCCTCGGGCGCCAGCACCGCAAGATCCGGCAGGGCCAGATGGTCGGCAAGGCCGATCATGTCCTCGGGGCTGCCGCCCCGGCCATGGATCATGACCACCGCCAGCCGCGCGCCGGCTGGCGGCGCACCGGCCGAGATCAGCCGCTGCCCCCCGTGGGGGCCGGTGCCGGACGTGCGCGGCTTTATCGCGGCGCTCATGCCGGCACACGGCGGGCTGGCCGCACCGGCAGGCGCGGGTTGGACCGGTCATCTTGGGGCATCATGTCGGTGTCTCCTTTCACGGGGTGTCGTGGTGCGCCGGCGGGACGTCAGGCCAGCTTTGCGGCCACATCGACCAGACGCCGCGCCTGGTGGGCAATCGCCGATCTCGCATCGTCGGTGAACTCGGCCCCTTGCGTGTGGCTATAGCCATAGGGGTTGCCGCCGGTCTTGAAGATCACCTCGTCAGTATAACCCGGCGCCACGACGATACCGCCCCAGTGCATGACGGTGGTGTAGAGCGACTGCAACGTCGTCTCCTGCCCGCCGTGGGTATTCTGGGCCGAGGTCATGGCCGTGACCGGCTTGTTCGCCAAGCCGCCCTTGCCCCAAACCCCACCGAGGGTGTCGATGAACGCCCGCATCTGGCTGGCCATGACGCCGAACCTGGTGCCGCACGAGATCAGATAGGCATTGGCCCATTCCATGTCCTCGACGCTGGCCTCGGGAATGTCACGGGTCGCTTCGGCATGGGCCTTCCAGGCGTCCTGGCTGTTGACCGCGGCATCGGGCGCCGTCTCGGGCGCCTTCAACAGACGCACCTCGGCGCCCGCGGCCCGTGCCGCATCGGCGGCGATGGTGGCCATCTGGTGGTTGGTGCCATAGCTGGAATAATAGACGATCGCGAGCTTGACGGTCATTGTCGGTCTCCGTTCAAATGGGTTTGATCAAGGGTGGCAGTCGGGGTCAAACGTTGCCCGTTGCCGCGATGTTCCGCCGCGCATCGAGGCTCCAGGGTCCGGGGCCGGCGAAAACGATGTAGAAAAACACGAAACAGAACAGGATCGCCCCGGCACCGTCATTGATCGAGGGAAAGAAGCTGCGCGGTGCATGTGCGACGAAATAGGCGGTCGCCATGGTGCCGGATGCGACAAGGGCGGCGGGCCGTGTGAACAGCCCCAGGGCCAGCAGCGCACCGGTAACAAGCTCGATCACGCCCGCACTCCACGACAACGAAAGCACTTCGGGCGTGCGGCCCGCAGGAAAGCCGAGAATTTTCTCGGTGCCATAGCACAGGAAGGTCAATCCCGCAGCGATGCGCAAGACGCTCAGCATGCGCGGCGCCCAGGTGGTCTGAAGCTGGTCGGTGTTCATCGCATTGTCCTTTCGGTTTCGCCATCATCCGAATGGTCCCCGCCCACACGATGGGCCGCGGGCGGGGATTGTCGGTTCAATCGGCAAGGGCCATCAACGACTGCTCGAGCTGCGGGCGCAGGTGGGCGTGTTGCGCAGGCAGTTTCAGCGCGCGGCCGAGGTGGGCCAGATCCTCGTCCCGCTCGAAGCCCGGCTCGTTCGTGGCGATCTCGAACAGGATGCCGCCGGGCGTGCGGAAGTAGATCGCCCAGAAATAATCGCGGTCGATGACCGGCGTGACATGGGCGCCCGCTTCGATCAACGCCTTGCGCACTTCGGCCTGGGCCTCGCGGTTTTCGACCGCAAAAGCGACATGGTGCACCGATCCGGCCCCTTCGCGCGCCCGCCCAACGTCGGGAAGCGCCTCGAGATCGACGACATCGGCACCGTTGCCGTTGTCCAGGGCCATGCGGATCAACGCCCCCTCGCGCGCAATCTCGCGGTAGCCCATGAAGCTCAGCAGGCGGGCCGTCGCATCGGCCTCGCGCAGGCGCATGGTCACACCGCGAAAGCCGCGAATGCCCAGATCCGCCGGCACCGGACCGTCGGCGTAAGGCGCGCGCGTGTCGCCCGGAACCTCGACCAGGGCAAAACCGTCGCCGTCCGGCCCCTCGAAGCGCAAGCGCTTCTCGCCGAACTGCTCCACCTCCTCGAGGCCGCCGACCGCCGCCGCGGCAAGGCGTTCACGCCAGTAGTCGAGCGTATCCACCGGCACGGCAAAGGCCGTCTCGGCCACCTCGCCCGTGCCCCGTTGACCCTTCACGATGTGCGGGAATGGAAAATAGGTCATCACCGATCCCGGCGTGCCCGCCTCGTCCCCGTAATACAGGTGATAGACGTCGGGCGCGTCGAAATTGACGGTCTTCTTGACCCGCCGCATGCCGAGCAGCTTGGTGAAGAAATCGCTGTTCTGCTGCGCATCCGCCGCCAGCGACGTGACATGGTGCAGGCCTTTGATCTGGGTAAGCATACTGCATTCCTTTGTGACTGATCTTGCTTGACCCCGAACATAAGGGCCAAGATTATTCTTCGGAACGGCGATAATGTTGCATTGACTATTGCAATATTTGCAACGTCGATCCTGCGCGACCCGAACGACAATCGGCCCGCAGCGATGACACTGCGGGCCGAGAAACCTGGCCGGACTTGTCACAACCCACCAAGCGGCCGCCGCAGCACGCGGTGGCCCGTGGCGGTCGCGGCTTGCCTCAACCCTCCTGCATCCGGGCACTCGGACCGGTGACCGAGATATACGAATCCGTCAGATCGGCGACCGAGCGGGCGCCGGTCAGCAACATGTCCGAGCGCAATTCGGCCGCCAGCGCCTCAAGCACCGATTGCACGCCCTGCGCGCCCCCGACACCCAATCCATACATCACCGGACGGCCCACGGCCACGCAGGTGGCACCCATCGAAAGCGCGCGGATCACGTCGATCCCGCGACGGATGCCGCTGTCCATGATGATCGGCACGCGGCCGTTCACGGCCTTCGCAACCAGCGGCAGCACGCTGATGGCGGCGGGAACCCCGTCGATCTGGCGTCCGCCGTGGTTGGACACCTGGATGGCGTCGGCCCCGGCCGCGATGATCGGGTCCACATCCTCGGCGCGCAGGATGCCCTTGACGATCACCGGCAGGCCGGTTTCGTTCTTGATCATCCGGATGTCGGCTGGCGTCAGGTCGGCCTTCTGGGCAAAGAAATCGCCCGTGCCGCCGCGCGCCGGATCGTGGTTGCCAAAGGACGCATCGGGGCGGAACGGGGCACCCATGGCGCGGAACCGGTCAGGCATCCCCGGCCCAAGCGCATCGGCGGTCAGCACGATCGCGGAATAACCGGCGTTCTTCGCGCGGCGCAGCAGCGATTTGGTGACGGCTTCGTCTTGGTTGAAATAAAGCTGGAACCACTTCGGGCCGGTCGTGGCCGCGGCGATTTCCTCCAGCGTCCGGTTCGAGGCGCCCGATGAACAGTAAAGCGCCCCGGCCAATCCGGCACCGCGCGCGGTTGCAACCTCGCCTTCCTCGTGGACCATGCGATGTGCGCCCATGGGGGCCACGAAGAACGGAAACGGCATCTTCTGACCCAGGATCTCGACCGAAAGGTCAAGATCGGCGGGGCTGACCCCGGTCAGACGGTGCGTGATGATGCGAAAATCCTCCATCGCGCGTCGGTTCTCGCGCAGGGTCCATTCGTCGCCCTTGGCGCCGGTGACAAAGACGTATCCCGCTTCGGGAACGGCGGCTTCGAACGGCTCTTTCAAGCCCGGCAGGCTGATCACGTCGAGCCCCTTGTCGGCGGTCGACGCCCCATAGCTTGACGCGGCAGGTGTTGCGGTGGCGGTTTCTTCGGCGGTGGCGGACGTCTGGGCCAGGGTGGCGCCGGCAAAAGGCATCGTGCCGATGGCCGTCGCTGCGCTTCCCAGAAAGTTTCGGCGTGTCGTCATGTCATCTCCTCGGGGTTGATGGCTCTGGTTTGGCGGGCCGACCGTGACGCGATCGCGCAGCGCGGGCACGGCCGCGCCTTGATCGGAGCATGCAGAACGGGTTTGGTGACGGACCGTGCTGCACCGGAAACGTAGAAACATTTTTTAGGTCTGAAAACACATATAATGTTGCAATAACTATTGCGCCTGCTGCAATAGTGGCGCCATGGGAGAATTGGAATCCATTCGCGTCTTTCTTGCCGTGGCGAAACTGGAAAGTTTCGCCGGTGCCGCCCGACAGCTTGGCATGACGCCGGCGTCGGTGACGCGCACGGTCGCGGCGCTTGAAGACAGGTTGGGCCTGCAACTTCTGGTGCGCACGACGCGGCGGGTGTCGCTGACCTCGGCCGGGGCGCTTTATGCCGCGCGGGTCAGGCCGCTGGCGCAGGAAATGGCGCGCGCCGTCGAGGAAACGCGCGAGGCGCAGGGCATGACCGCCGGGCGCATCCGCATCAGCGCGCCCATGTCCCTGGGGCTAGAGGTGCTGCCCGCCGTCCTGTCGCAATTCGCCACCCTGCATCCGCAGACCCATGTCGCCGTCAACCTGTCGGACAGCTTTGTCGATATCCTCGAGGATGATTTCGATCTGGCGATCCGCGTGTCGGGGCCACCCGACGACAAGTCGACGATCTGGCGCAAGATCTGCCTGGTGCCGCGGGTTCTGGTGGGCGCCGCCGCATACATCGCGGCGCGGGGAATGCCGCAGACGCCCGACGACCTGGTCAACCATGACTGCCTCAGCTACGCGACCGATGCGCGCGACGAGGTCTGGGAGCTGTCCAAGGGCGCAACCCACCGCAGTCACACGGTCGAGGGCAGGTTCAGCGTCAACAATGGCGATTTGCTGGCAAAGCTGGCGCTGAACGGCGAAGGCATCGCCATGGTGCCCCGGTTCATCGTTCGCGGCGACCTCGAGGCCGGTCGCCTGGTCGAGGTGCTGGCAGACTGGAAAACTCCCGAAATCTGGCTGACGCTCTATTATCCGCCCTATGACCGGCTGCCGTTGCGGGTGGCGACCTTTTCGGATTTCTTCGAGGCGCATGTAAAGGAAACATGCGCCCTCTGAAGTTGGCGGATACGCCCGACCTTTAACCTAGCGCCCAAGCGGACGGGGAACGCGGGGTTCGCCCACTGCGCATTCCAGCGCGGCACGATCCCAATCGCCGGTCGTCGCGGCGGCCCGATAGGTCGATTGAAGGAACGACATCAACGTGGCCGCGGGATCGTCGCTGGTGATGACATCGCCGTAAGGCAGCAGGAACTCGCCCAACGTGTCGTCGAACCTTGCCCCCGCCGGTTCGACCGGCTGATCGGCAAAGCCATCGGGCCCGGGATAGGCATAGGAATAGAACATCGCCTCGTCCACGCCTACGCCGCCGGGCCAGAAACCGGCCGACGATACCTCGTGACTGTAAGCCTCTTGTGCGACGTCGTCGGGCAGGTTCGGGATACCGGCCGGATGCAGCGGTGCGGTGCGCCCGGAAAACCGCGTCACGGCCAGGTCGAACGACCCCCAGAACAGGTGCACCGGCGACACCTTACCGATGAACCCCGTGCGAAAGCGTTCGAACACCGGCACGATCCGCAGCAACGCGCCGTGAAAGCGTTCGACGGCGCCGGCGTCATAGGGCCGGCGCGCCGTATCCTCGGCAAAGGGCACCGGATCGACCACTTCGTTCGGGGCGCCATGGATATCGAACGTGCCGCCCGCGCCTTCGATGGCCTTGCGGGTGCGGGCGTGAAAGTCCGAAATGCCCATCGGTTCCAGGGCGAACGCCTCTTGCGCGCCACCGTCCGCCTCGACCACCAGGCGGTGATCGACAAGGTCAAGCGTGGCGGTGACGCAGCCGCCGGCCTCGTGAACGGGGCCGGTGGTCAACCCGCGCGGCGTGACATAGAGCGTGGCGTGCCACGAATGATTGACCCACGGCGTATGCGCCAAGCGGTATTTGCCCAGGATCTGCGTCCACAGATGCAGGGCGGTGCACGTTTCTGCCCAATCGGGATAGGGCAGCGATGGCCAGGGGGGTGCTGTGCGCGCGGCGCTCATCCGATCGGCTCCATGTCCTGACGATCCAGCGCCAGTTGCACGCCCGAATCCGCCTCCATGCGGGCGCGGTGCTTCTTCAGCGCGGGGTAATCGTCGATCGAGATCGGCGTCTGTTCGATCCAGCGCGACAGCACGTAGAGGAACGTATCCGCAAACGACCGTTTGCCCAAATACCATTCACCGCCATTGCCGGCCAGAACATCGTTCAGGTGCTTGTAATGGCTGGCGAGCTGTTCATAGGTCTTGCGCTTGACCTCTTCGATCGCACTGTCGCTTTCGGCCAAATTCTGCGGCCCGAAGTGGCCACCATAGGTCGCGTGCACCTCGGATGTCATGTAGGACAGCGCCTCGGCCTCCTTGCGGCCCAGCGCGGTGTCACGGCCAAAACCGCCACCGCCATGGGCCGCCCCCAGCCATGCCAGAATCGCCGACGCCTCGGTCAGGACATCACCGTCGTCGAACCTGAGCGCGGGCACCTTGCCCTTGGGGTTGATGGCCAGATACTCGGCTTTCTTGTGATCGCCGTAGGCCATCGCCTTCACCTCGACCGGCGCGTCGATCCATGCGACGGCAATGTTGGGGGCAAGCGAACAGGTTCCGGGCATCGTGTAAAGCGTTGTCATGAAATGGCCTCCTGGGTGCGAACGGTATCGCGTGAATGACTTGGCGCCGCCTCGGTGCGGGCGGACGATCAGAGGGCAAAACGATCCGCAGCGCGAAACGTTCCGGTCTGTCGCGCGACGCGGGTGCATCCGTCGGCCCGGTGGATCGCGCGCCGGCGCGGTGTCTGACGCAGGCGCCGTGCCCCGAAAACGCCCATGACCGTCTTTCCCCGTCGGTTTCGCCCATGCCCTGCGGCGCTTTTGCGGATAATCAACCGGGGCGCGCCCGATGGCGGGTGACACGCGGCCATCGATCTGCAAACATCGCGGGGAAGTTGTTCAACAGATCCGGGGACCTCCATGTTACTCAGCATGCACGAACAGGAACGGCTCATGGTCTATACGGCCGGCAAACTTGCGCTGGAACGCAAGGAGCGCGGCCTGAAACTGAACCTGCCCGAGGCGACCGCCTTGCTGACGTCCTATCTTCTTGAAGGGGCGCGCGACGGGAACACCGTGACCGACCTGATGGAATCGGGCCGCAACGTGCTGGGCCGCGAGGACGTGATGGAAGGCGTGCCGGAAATGATCGCGCAGATCCAGGTCGAAGCGACCTTTCCCGACGGCACCAAGCTTGTCACAGTGATGGAGCCGATCCGATGACCCTCAAGCTCAACCCCTTTGCCCAGCTGGTGTCCGACAACAAGGATGCCGCGAAGGCCAGGCACGTGTCCGACGATCCCGGCCGGGACTATGACCAGACCAGTTCGGATGCGCCCGAGCAGACCAAATCTTCGGGCGTCAGCGGCCCGAGCGCGCCGCGCCGCCCCGGTGGCGGCACACGCCAGGCGCCGCGCCGCCGGTCGGAAGAGGCGCTGGACGAAGCGCGCGATCCCCTGGTGCCCGGCGAGATCCTGTTCGGCGAAGGCGATGTCGTGATCAACGAGGGTCTCGAGGTGACGACCCTTCGCGTCGCCAACACCTCTGACCGGCCGATCCAGGTCGGCTCGCATTTCCATTTCGCCGAGGTGAACGCCGCGCTTGAATTCGACCGCGATGCGGCCTGGGGCAAGCGTTTGGCCGTGCTTTCGGGCGGGGCCGAGCGGTTTGAACCGGGCGCCGAGGCCGAGGTGGGCCTGGTGCCGATCCGGGGCAAACGCATCGTTCTGGGCCTGCGCGGTCTGTGCAAGGGAGAGCTCGACAATGCAAAAGGTTGATCGCCGCGAATACGTGGCCTCCTATGGCCCGACCAAGGGCGACCGCATCCGGCTGGCCGACACCTGCCTGACCATCGAGGTGGAAGAGGACCGCTCGGGCGGGGGCGACGAATCCGTCTTCGGCGGCGGCAAGTCGATCCGTGAATCCATGGGCCAATCGTCGCACACCCGCGCCGAAGGAACCCCCGACCTGGTCATCACCGGGGCGGTGATCCTAGACCACTGGGGTATCATCAAGGCCGACATCGGCATCCGCGACGGGCGCATCGTCGGCATCGGCAAGTCCGGCAACCCCGACACCATGGACGGCATCGACCCCGCCCTGGTCATCGGCCCCTCGACCGAGGTGATGGCCGGCAACGGGTTGATCGCCACGGCGGGCGCCATCGACACCCACGTGCATTTCGTCGGCCCGCAGATGTTGCAGGTGGCGCTGGCGTCGGGCGTCACCACCGTGACCGGCGGCGGCACCGGCCCGACCGAAGGGTTGAAGGCGACACTGGCCACGCCGGGCGCCTGGTGGATGGAGCGGATGCTGGAGGGGTTCGATCCCTGGCCGGTGAACGTGCTGTTCCTGGGCCGTGGCAACACCATGTCGAAGGAAGCGATGTGGGAGCAGTTGCGCGGCGGCGTCGGCGGCTTCAAGGTGCACGAGGACTGGGGCGCGACCCCCGCCGCCATCGACGCCTGCCTGTCGGTGGCCGAGGAATCGGGCGTGCAGGTGGCGATCCATTCGGACACCCTGAACGAGGCCGGGTTCGTCGAGGATCTGCTGCGTGCTGTCAACGGCCGCACGTTCCATGCCTTCCATACCGAAGGCGCGGGCGGCGGGCATGCGCCCGACATCATCTCGATCGCGGGGCAACGCAACGTGCTGCCAGCATCCACCAACCCGACGCGGCCCTTCACCCGCAACACCGTGGCCGAACATCTGGACATGGTGATGGTCGCTCACCACCTGAACCCCCAGGTCCCGAACGACCTGGCCTTTGCCGAAAGCCGCGTGCGGGCCGGCACCATCGCCGCCGAGGATATCCTTCAGGACATGGGGGCCATTTCGATCATGTCGTCGGACGCCCAGGCCATGGGACGGATCGGCGAAACCGTCATGCGCACCTGGCAGACCGCGCACCAGATGAAGAAACTGCGCGGCTCGGTCCCCGGCGACAACCGCGCCGACAACCATCGCGCCCGCCGCTACGTGGCCAAATACACGATCTGCCCCGCCGTGGCCCACGGCATGGAGCGCGAGATCGGGTCCATCGAAGTCGGCAAGAAGGCCGACATCGTGATGTGGCAACCGGCGTTGTTCGGGGTGCGCCCGCACACGGTGTTCACCGGCGGCATGGTGGCGACGGCGGCGCTGGGCGATCCCAACGCCTCGATCCCGACACCGCAGCCGGTGATGGAGCGAACCGGCTTCAACGTCCATTCCCCGGCGTCGGGCGCGACCAGCTTGGCCTTCGTGTCGCAGGCGGCCATCGACGACGGCCTGGCCGACCGGATCAACACGCGCCGCAAGTTCGTCGCCATCGAGAACACGCGCGGCCGCGGTAAGGAGGACATGCCCGAAAACACCGCCCTGCCGAGGATCGAGGTCGACCCCGACACCTATTCGGTGAAGATCGACGGCGAGATCGCCGATCACGAGCCTGCGACCGAAGTGCCGATGGCGCAACGCTACTTCCTGTTCTGAATGGAGCAGATCGGGTTGGGACAACAGGCGGCGCTTCTGCTGCTGGCGGACGGTCGTCTGCCGGCGGGCGGCTATGCCCATTCCGGCGGTCTGGAACCGGCGGTGCGGGCGGGGCGCGTCACGGATATGGCGGGGCTCGAGGCGTTCCTGATCGGGCGCGCCGCAACCGCCGGGCTGATCGCGGCGGCATTCGCGGCGGTGGCCTGTCAGCGGATGGCACGCGGTGACCTGACGGACCTCGACGCCCTCGAAACCGAGCTGGACGCGCGGATCCCCTCGCCCGAGTTGCGCAAGGTCTCGCGCGATCTGGGGCGCCAGTTGCGCCGCGCGATGCAGGCGATCCACCCCCATGGGATTTACGCGAAACTTGGCCCCGCGCCACACCAGCCGATCGTCATGGGGGTCGCGGCGGCCGTGCTGGGCCTGGATCCGCATCGCGCGGCCCTGGCGATCCTGCACGAGAACAACGCCGGTGCTGCGGCGGCGGCGGCCAAGGTGATGCGTGTCGATCCGTTCGATGTGCATGCCATCCTGGCGCGGATGACCGCGCAGCTCGACCACTTGGCGCGCAGCGCCGCGCAGGCGGCGGACGGCCCGCTTGCCGACCTGCCCGCCCCCGGCGCGCCACTGTCCGATATCGCCGCCGAACACCACCGGAGGTCCGATGTCCGGCTCTTTGCATCCTGACACGGCGGTGAAGTCCACCGGAGCGATGTTCGCCCATGCGGTCCTGGCCTGCGCGCTTTCGCACGACGGGCGCAAATCGGTCGTCAGCACCCTGCGCTCGGACGGGCCGCTGGTGCTGCGCCAGTGCAACCCGAAGGGGCCCGAACCGCTGATCCACAAACGCCGCGACATCGCGCGGGCGTCACTGGCGGCAGGCACCGCGGGGCCGATCGGCGGCGATCGCTATGCCCTGGATGTGCATGTCGGCGCCGGCAGCACCCTGGTGCTGAACGAAGTGTCGGCCATGCTGGTTTTGCCGGGTGTTGGGGGCGGGCAGTCGCGGATGTCGATCACCATCACCGTCGAGGCGGGCGCCACCTTCGTGTGGTGGGCGGAACCGATCATCGCCGCCCATCGCTGCAACCACCGCCACGACGTGCGCATCGCGCTGGCCGACGACGCACGTCTTGTCCTGCGCGAGGAAATGCTGCTGGGCCGGCACGGCGAGACGCCGGGCGATTTCACCAGCCGCCTGCGCATCACCCGCGGGGGTTCGGCGTTGTACGACCAACAGCTCGGCTTCGGCCCCTCGGCGGCGGGCTGGAACAGCGCGGCCGTGCTGGGGGGCAGGCGCGCGGTCGGCTCGATCATCGCGGTCGAACCCGACTGGGTGCAGACGCCGCCCGCGGCCCTGCCCTATGACACGCACGCCGCCCTGACACCCCTTGCCGGACCGGGCGTCGCGATCGGCGCGGTCGCCCGGGACAGCCTGGATTTGCGCCGCCTGCTGACGCAGGGATTGAACACACTCGGCCCGCCCTGGGCGATCTGACATCAAGGAGATCACGACATGACCGACACCATCAACCAGCCCGGTGCGCGATCCTTGCGGTTGGGCGTTGCCGGCCCCGTGGGCACCGGCAAAAGCTCGGTGATTGCCGCCATCTGCCGCAACCTGCGCGACGAATTCCAGCTCGGCGTCATCACCAACGACATCTACACGGACGAGGACGCGCGGTTCCTGAAATCCGCGGGCGTCCTGCCCGAGGAACGCATCCGCGCGGTCGAGACCGGATCCTGTCCGCACACCGCGATCCGCGACGACGTGACCATGAACCTGATCGCGGTCGAGGACATGGAGCGGGACTTTGCCCCGCTCGACATCGTTCTGGTGGAAAGCGGTGGCGACAACCTGACGGCAACCTTTTCACCGGCGCTGGTCGATGCGCAACTGTTCGTGCTGGACGTGGCCGGCGGCGGCGATGTGGCGCGCAAGGGCGGGCCGGGCATCAGCGGCGCGGATCTGCTGGTGATCAACAAGATCGATCTCGGCGAACACGTCGACGTCGATGTCGACCGGATGGTCGCCGAGGCGCAGGAGGCGCGCAATGGCGGGCCCGTTCTTGCGCTGTCACGCAAGCGCCCCGAGACGGTCGAGAAACTGTGCGACTGGGTGCGTCAGATGCAAAGGACCTATGCCGCCGGTGGCCACATCCCCAAGGATCCCGGCCCCATGGCGCCGCACCATCACGCCCACGACGATGACCACAGGCACGGTCATGGCCATGGGCACGGACATTCACACGACTGACCCGTCCCGGCACCGTCGGTGCGGTTGCATGATCGCGCCGATGCGGCCAATGATATCCGCTGATGCAAACAAATCCGCCCGCGGGAACTGTCCGATGGCGCGTTGTGAAGGAGACAGGAAATGAAACGGATTATCGCAGCCACGATGCTGTCGCTCGGTGCCACGCCGGTGCTGGCCCATCTCGATCCCGGCCAGCACGGATCCCTTGCCGCCGGCCTGTCGCATCCGGTCTTCGGCCTCGACCACATCCTGGCAATGATCGCGGTCGGGCTTTGGGCCGCGGTGCTGGGGGGGCGCGCCGTCTGGACGCTTCCGGTCGCCTTTGTCGGCGCGATGATGGCCGGGTTCGTCCTTGCCGTGTCGGGTTACGCGCTGCCGCTGGTCGAGCCGATGATCCTGGTGTCGGTCCTCGCGCTGGGTCTGGCGGTTGCGCTGTCGCTGCGTCTTCCGGTTTCGGCGGCGGCGGGCATCGTCGGCGTATTCGCCCTGTTCCACGGCCATGCCCACGGCGGCGAGCTGGGCGCGGCCACGGCGCTGACCTTCGGGGCCGGTTTCGCGATCTCGACCGCTTTCCTGCACGGTGTCGGCGTTGTCATAGCGCTGGCGGCGGGCCGTGCGCTGAGCGGATCGAAGATCATCAAGGGGCTGGGCTGGGCGACAGCCCTCGGCGGCGCCTGGGTCATCGTCGGCGGCTGACCACGCACCGAAACACCGGCGGGCGCGACGCATCGACATGCGCCCGCCGGACGTGGGGCAACCGCCCGTTCCAAAGGCTGATTGATCGGCCTGGGCAGACCCACGGAACGGCAAGCGGTTTCAGGGCGTTCCATTGATAGTGCAAGGGGCCCTGCGTGAGCGATACCGGTATTCCCGCCAAGAACCGCCGCGATCTGACCCAGGGCTCGATTGCCCTGACCATGATCCTGTTCGCGCTGCCGACGCTGGGGTCGTCGGCGTTGCAATCGCTGAACGGGTCGATCAATGCCGTCTGGGTGGGCCGCGTTCTGGGGGAGGAGGCGCTGGCCGCCACCGCGAACGGCAACATCCTGATGTTCCTGCTGGTGTCCTTCGTCTTCGGCTTCGGCATGGCCTCGACGATCCTGATCGGTCAGGCGGTGGGCGGACGCGACGCCGATCTGGCGCGGCGCACCATGGGCACCGCCTTGGGCAGCATCATACCGCTGAGCATCCTCGTCGCCGCCGGCGGCTGGCTGTTCGCGCCGACGCTTCTGGCCCTGCTGGGCACGCCGGCAAGCGCGGCCAACCTTGCCCTGACCTATCTGCGCATGATCTTCATCGCGATGCCCGCCACGCTGACGTTCACGCTGTTCATGATGGCATTGCGCGGCACGGGCGATTCCATGACGCCGCTGTGGTTCATGGTCGTGTCGGTGACGATCGATCTGGTCCTGACGCCGACGCTGATCCTGGGGCTGGGCCCGTTTCCGCAATGGGGCATATTCGGATCGGCCTTCGCGACGGCCACCGCGAACACGCTGGCGCTGATCGGAATGATCGTGACGATCTATCTGCGGGGGTCCGTCCTGGCCCTGCGCGGTGGCGATCTGCGCTATCTGCGCGCGGATCGCGCGATCCTGCTGTCGATGATCGCCAAGGGCGTGCCGATGGGTCTTCAGATGATCGTCATCTCGTCGGCGGCGCTGACCATGCTGTCGCTGATCAACCGCGAGGGCGTGCAGACGACGGCGGCCTATGGCGCGACCCAGCAGTTGTGGACCTATGTGCAGATGCCCGCCATGGCGCTCAGCGCTGCGGCAAGCGCGATGGCGGCGCAGAACATCGGCGCCGGGAAATGGGAGCGCGTCTCGCGGATCACCCGGTGGGGGTTGGTTTTCAACCTTGCGCTGACCGGAACGGTGATCACGCTGCTTGCGATCTTCGACGAGAGCGTGCTTGGCCTGTTCCTGGGTCGCGACAGCCCGGCGGTTCCGATCGGCGCGCGGATCCAGATCCTGGCCACCTGGGGGTATCTGTTCTTCGGCGTGGCACAGGTGCTGTTCGGGACGATGCGCGCGAACGGCTATGTCGTGGGGCCACTGATCGTGATGGTGATCTCGATGTATCCGGTGCGCCTGGGCTTTGCGTTCGGGTTCTATCCGTTGCTGGGGGCCGATGCGCTGTGGCTGTCGTTTCCGGCGGGCATGGTGGCGACGGCCGTGATGGGGGCGGGCCTGTATCTGCACGGGCGATGGCGCCGGGGCAAGATGCTGCCGCCTCGGGAAGCGGCGCAACGTACCGAAGGCTATCGCGCCCAGGCCGGCACCTGCGCCTCGTGCAGCGACCTTGCTCCGACAACGGCGTGGGAGCCTGCAGCGGACCGCCGCCAGCCCAACGCCGCCTGAGCGGGGTTTCGCCCTTCGGGGCGCCGGCGCCGGCCCGACCTCGCGGCGGGTGGGGTTAACCTGTATCAACGCATCGGACACCGGGATGTGTGAAACTGTCAGGCAAGTGGCAAATGCCCGTGTCTGACCGTGCGTTTCGCCGGCTTGTCTGAAAAGGAACTCCGATGCTTTACGTTGATATTCCGTCCCCACGCCAGATCGGCGCGCTCGATCTGGTGCGCTCCGATGCCTGTGTGTCGATCTATCTCGCGACAACCCCCCTGACCCAGCAGATCGGCCAAAGCCGGACACGCCTGACCCAGCTGGTCAAGGACGCCGTGCAGCAGCTGGAGGCGGCAAACGTGGACAAGCGCCGCATCGCCGCGCTGGAGGACCATTTCGAAACCGTGCAGGACGATGATGACTTCTGGGAGGATCAGGCCCACAGCCTGGCCATCCTCGCCACGCCGGACAAGATCCTGACCTTCCGTCTGCCCAACGAGCTGAGCGAGGTCGTGACGGTTGCCGATCGCTTCCACCTCAAGCCGCTTTTGCGGGCTGTCACCTTCCCGAACACGGCCCATGTGCTGGCCGTTTCGGAAAACGACGTGCGGCTGATCGAGGTGTCGGGTGATCTGCCCGCCCGCGAGATCCGGGTGGCCGACATGCCCCGCGACGCCGCCAGTGCCGTCGGCAAGGCCACAATCAACGACAGCGGCGCGGGACGTCGCATCGGTGGCAAGGAAGGTCAGAAGATCCGCCTGGCGCAATATATCCGCAAGATCGACGCGGCCCTGCGTCCGGTTCTGGCGGGATCCGAGCTTCCGGTCATCCTGGCCTCGACCCTGCCGGTGGCATCGCTGGTGCGTTCGGTCAGCAGCGTCGAAATGCTGGACAAGGGCATCGAGGCATCCCCCGACGACATGAGCCCGGCCGACCTCGCAACGGCAGCGCGGCCCGTTCTGGACGCGCATTACGACGACCAGATCGCCGCGCTTCATGACCTGTTCGAAGCCCGCGCCGGGGACAACCGCACCACCACCGACATTTCCGACGCGGCCCGCGCCAGCACCTTCGGCGGGATCGACACGCTGTTGGTCGATATCGACAACGTGGTCACGGGCACGATCGACGAAACGTCGGGCGCGGTCACCTTCCTGCCCGATGGGGGCGCCGGCAGCTATGGCATCGTCGACGAGATCGCCGGTCGCGCCCTGCGCACGGGCGCGCGGGTTCTGGCGGTGCGCAGACAGGACATTCCGCGCCAACAGGACCTGGCGGCGATCTTGCGCTATCCGATGTGACCGCGCGCCGCTGGGCGCCGTCCGTCCGGTCGGCAGGAACAGAGTGAGGAGAGCAATTCCATGAAAGACCAGGTTGTCATCGTGACCGGCGGCGCCGCAGGGATTGGCCGCGCGATCACCGCCCAGCTTGTGCAGGGCGGTGCATGTGTCGTTGCCGTCGATCTGGACCAGGCGGCAGGCGACGACATCGCCGCGGCACACCCCGATCGGGTCGCGTTCCTGAAAGGCGACGTTTCCGACCCACAGGTCGCCCGCGACGCGGTCGGTCTGGCGGTTTCGCAATTCGGCAAGCTCACGGGATTGGTCAACAATGCCCATGCGTCCCGGCAAAAGCCCCTGCTGGATCACACCGCCGAGGATTGGGCGCTGTCCTTCGACACGGGGTTTCGCGGCACGCTGAACTTCATGAAGGCCGCCCACCCCGAACTGGTCAAAACCAGGGGGGCCATCGTCAATTTCGGCTCGGGTGCCGCACTGAACGGCCAGGCGAACCAGGCCAGCTATGCCGCCGCCAAGGAAGCGATCCGCGGGCTGAGCCGGGTCGCCGCCAACGAATGGGCCAAAGACGGCATCCGCATCAACATCGTCTGTCCCCTCGCGCTGACCGAAGGCGTCGAGACGTGGAAAAAGGCGCATCCCGAACAATATGACGAGGTCGCGGCCAAGGTGCCGCTGGGCCGGTTCGGCGATCCGCATCAGGACATCGCGCCGGTGGTGGCCTTCCTGCTGAGCGACGCCAGCCAATACATGACCGGACAGACCCTGATGGCAGACGGCGGCGGAACCATGCTGCGCTAGACACCGGCCCGCACAGCGCGGTGGCGATCGTCGGGTTCGGACCGACGATCGCCACCTTTTTCGTCCAGGCGCGGATCAGCCCCGCAATTCGGCCAGCGCGGCGCGCACCTTCGCCGGCTTGAACGGAACCGAGCGCAACCTGATCCCGGCCGCGTCGAAAACGGCGTTCGAGATCGCGGCCGAAACCACGACCGCCGCCGGTTCGCCCACGCCCCATGGCACATCGTTCTGGCGGTCGATCAGGTCGACATGCACTTCGGGCACGTCCTTGAACCGCATGATCGGATAGCTGGCCCAATCGAGACTGGTGACCATCTTGCGATCGAACGTCAGGTCTTCCATCAGGGTCCGACTGGTGGTCTGGATGACGCAACCCTCAAGCTGAGCCTGCACGCCGGCCGGATTGATGATCTGGCCGCAATCCTGCGTCACAAAGACCCGGTTCACCCGGATCGCGCCCGAATTCGCATCGACCGTCACTTCCGCGACCATGCCGACATAGGTGCGCCGCAACTCGTATTTCACGTACGCCATGCCGCGGCCGGTCAGGGTGGTTTCGCCCTGCGTCTCACGCGGTGACGGGCGCGCGTCCCATTTCGAGAAGGCCGCAAGCCGGTCCAGCACCTCCAGCCCGCGGGCGTCTGACTGGTCGATCAGCCCGCGTCGATAGGCCAGCGGATCGACGCCAAGTTCGGCCGCGATCTCGTCAAGGAAGCATTCGTTGGCAAAGGTGTTCTGCATCCGCCCCGGCGCCCGGATCCACGACGGGCGCAGCGGCGTCGTCTCAAGCCGGTGACAGGTGGTTCGGATATTGGGAAACCGATAGGGAATGGCGGAATCGTTGGTGATGCCGCCGGGGTTCAATTCCTGCGACGTCGGCAGATCGGCGAATGTCGCACCCAACAGCGCCACCCGCCCGCCGGCCCCTTGCGGGATGAAGAATTCGCCCGTCCATGCCGACACCTCGCCCGCGTCGTCGATCTTGGCGGCAAGGTCGATCAGCGTGGGCGGCCCGTGTGGGGCGAAGCCGTGTTCGTCGTGGCGCATCCATTGCACCCGCACCGGACGCCCGATCTCGCGCGAGATCAGGGCGGCGTCGGCGGCCGCATCCTCGTGACCGTTGCGCCCGTAACAGCCCGCGCCCTCGATATAGATGCAGCGGATGTCATCTTCTGGCATCGAGAACATGTTGGCCAACTGACGCCGCAGCCGGTGGGTCGCCTGCGACGACGACCAGCTGATCAGCTTGCCATCGCTGAAATCCGCCACCGAACAGGACGGCCCGATGGAGCCATGGGTGTGCAGCGCGAAATCATAGGTCGCCTTCAGTTCGCGCGCGCCCTGGGCGCTGTCGACATTGCCGATGTCGCTGGTGACGTCATCCTTGACGATGGGTGTCTGGCGCACATGCTCCCAGATCTCGGCCTGATCAGGCAGGCTTTCTTTTGCTGTCCAGCTTGCCCTGATCTCGCGCGCGGCGCGCACGGCGGTCCATTCGTCTTCGGCAACCACCGCCAGGAAATCGCCCTTTCGCACGATCTGAACGTCTGGCAGATGCGCGACCGAGGCTTCATCGACATCGTCGAGCGTCGCCTTGATTGCCGGCGGATAAACGACCCGCGCGTGCGCCATGCCGTCCCGCCTGAAATCCTGCATGTAGTGAAAATCGCCGGTGATCTTGCCCGGCAGGCCGTCACGGATGATGGGCTGTCCGACGATCGTGAAGGTGGCGGGATCCTTCAGCTTCGCATCCTCATCGACATCCAGCGCGAATTGCGCGCCCTGCAACAATTCACCGTAGGAGATTTCCTGACCGCCGCCGCCGATCACGCCATCGGTGATGGTCAGCGATGCCTTGTCGACGTCGAACCGCTCGGCCACGGTGGTCAGCATCGCCTCGCGCGCGGTGGCGGCGGCCTGCCGGATGGCGGTGCCGCCGACTTCGGTGGACAGGCTGCCATATGTGGGGCCCTGGTCCGGGGTCAGGGCGGTGTCGCCTTCGATCACGCTGACCCGGTCCAGCGGCACCGAAAGCTCTTCGGCCACCATCTGGGCAAAGCCGGTGCGCACACCGGTGCCATAGTCGATCTTGCCGCTATAGACCGTGACAAGGCCATCCGCGTCGATCGACAGATAGGAATCGACCACGCCTTCGGCCACGGATTTCAGGGTGCCGACGGCCTGTGCGGCGGCCGGGCCAAAGCCGCGGCTGACCGAAAAGGCGACGACAAGACCGCCGGCACCCTTGAGCAGGGACCGGCGCGTGAGAGTTCGGATCGGTGACGTCATGGCGGTCGTCTCCTCCTATGTCCGGGCGGCGCGCTTGACGGCGCGGATGATGGCGGCATGGGTGCCGCAACGGCACAGGTTGGTCTGCATGCCAGACAGGATCTCGTCATCGCTGGGGTCGGAGTTGTTTTCCAGCAGATGCTGGGCGCGCATCACCATGCCGGCGATGCAATACCCGCATTGCGCCGCCTGTTCGTCGATGAAGGCCTGGTGCACCTTGCCGGGCTTGCCGTCCTCCAGCAGCCCCTCGGTGGTGGTGACGGCGCGCCCCTCCAGCGCCGAGACGGGCATCAGGCAGGAAAAGACCGCCCGCCCGTCCACGATGACGGTACACGCCCCGCATTGGCCCAGACCACAGCCGAACTTGGCCCCGCGCAGACCGATCTGGTCGCGCAGCGCATAAAGCAGCGGCATGGACGGATCGCCGTCGATCTCGTGCTTGGTTCCGTTCACTTCGATACTGACGCTCATTGACCGTCTCCTTCGCGTTTCTGGCCCAATGCCGTCTGCACCGTGTCGTCGACGTCGCTCCATGCCCCCGCGTCCGAGAACCTTGCGCGGACATAGCGCGTCACGTCGGCGATCTGATCCGCGGTCAGGCTGCCCCCGAACGCGGGCATGTAGGGTCCGCCCATGTCGCGGTAGTGATCGACACCGTCGACAATCGTGCGCACCGCGTTGAGCGGCCGCGGGCTGTGCACGGCATAACCCGTCGATAGCGCAATGCCGTACGAGGGGTTGGTATCGCCCGGCCCGCTGCCCGCTGCCGGTTCGTGGCACCCGGCGCAGGCCCCCACCCACAGCGCGTGGGTCGGGGCAAGGTCGTCGGGCACGCCGTTGTCAACCACCGCGATCGGTCCGGCGTCGTCGTCTGTCAGGCTGGCCACATAGGTGGCGATGGCCGCGATATCTTTCGGCGGAACCTTGGAAAGGTTGCCGACGGTTTCGCCCATCGGCCCGGCGGCGGCACCATGGGCGCGGCTGAAACCGGTGGTCAGGTAGGTGGCCAATTGCGGCGCGCTCCAGCCCCGCGCGCCATCGCCCGCCAGCGCCGGCGCATACCAGCCGTCGATTTCGGCCCCCGCCAGGGCGGCGTCCGATTGTTCGGCCCCGACGGCGTTGCGCGGTGTGTGACAGGCGCCGCAATGGGCCACGCTTTCGACAAGATACCGCCCGTGGTTCCAGTCCTCGCCCTGACCGTCCACGGGATCCAGCGGACCCTCGTCGAGAAACAGCAGGTTCCAGCCGGCCATCAGCAACCGGATATTGAACGGGAACGGCAGGTCGTTCTCGGGCGCCTCGTGCCGCACCGCGGGGATCGAACGCAGATAGGCATGGACGGCGGCGATGTCGGCATCGCTCATCTTGGTGAAATGGGTATAGGGGAAAGCGGGATAGAGATAACCACCCTCGCGGTCGACCCCTTCGCGCATGGAGCGGGCGAAAGCCTCGAGGCTCCAGGTGCCGATGCCCGTCTCGCTATCGGGCGTGATGTTGACGGAATAGATGGTGCCGAAGGGCGTCGCCATGGCGCGGCCACCGGCATAGGGTTCGCCGTCGGCAGCCGTATGGCAGCTTTCGCAGTTGCCAAGTTGGGCCAGATCATAGCCGCGCGCGATCTCGGATTGATCCGCATCGGTGACGCGACCGGCATCCACCTTGTCCAGTTCAGGCTGCCAGGCAATTACAACGGCCACCAGGGCCACAAGCAAACCGACGCCGACAACGGCGATCAAGGCGCGTTTCATGGTCATGTTCATTCCCCAAACGCTATGCTTCTCAAACGTCAAGCCTAACGCGCATGGAAAATAGGTCAAGCTCACGTCGCCCCGTCGACGCCTGGGGGGAGGCTCGGAAGCGCGCAAGCCGTCATATTGAGTGTGCGCAATTTGTCGTCGTATTCGATGGATTGCCTTGTGATTCGAAGGCGCCACGTGCTGCCGATGCGACGCGCCACGTGAAGTGTGCCTTAATTGCAACACTACCACCCTAGCGCCTTGAAATCACGCGGTCCAATCACCATATCTGGATCATGATGACGTTCAGCTTCCATAGAAGGTTCCCGCCCGGCGCGGGTAGACTGTTGAACCGCCCCTAGCCCCGGGCGGGCAGGCCGATTGGCCTGTCGTCGTTCCGGGGGTTCCTGATTTCGCATCGAACACATGGACAGGATATCGGCGCGCCAGACGGCGTGGCGTTCCGCACGCGCGGGACGATGACCGATGTCCCGGCAACAACAGCAATCTCTGACTGGAGGATGACATGCCTGCCTACATGGCACGTGAAGAATTTTTGCAACCCAACGATGGACGCCACACCGGCAATGTCGGCACGGTTCTGGGCGGCTTGGCCCGCTCGGCGACGCGGCGCCTGAAGCGCAACCGCACAAGGGCCGCCCTGCGCGCGATGAGCGACCGCGAGCTTCGCGATATCGGTCTCTATCGCGGCGACATCCCGCACGTCTTGGCCGCGCTGGATGAAACCGCACCGGGCCGGGCCGCCATGGCGCCGACCGCGGCGCGGCTCAGCGCCTGACGCCCGCCGCGACGCCATCCACAGCATCCCGAGACATTTATAAAGGAGCGTCCAATGACCGGCACGACTGCACTGAACATCGAACCCCGCATCGCCCCCTCGGCCTTGGCGAACGACGCCGCCGTGACCGAGGCGCTGGCGCGGGTTCTGGCCGATACCTATCGCCTTGTCCTGAAATCGCACATCTACCACTGGAACGTGACCGGTCCGCTGTTCGTCGCCGTGCATGACCTGACGCAGGACCATTACACCGACATGTTCGCCGCCGCCGATATGCTGGCCGAACGGATGCGCGCCCTGGGCAAGCTGGCACAGATCGATCCGACCGATCTTCTGGCCGCGCCGGATGGCAGGAACGCGGATGCGACCCTGTCCGCGAAAGACATGATCGGGGATCTACTGGCCGACCATGAAACCTTGGCCGCGCGGATGCGCGCGCTGGTCGCCGCGGTCGAAGCGGCCGATGATCCGGTGACGGCTGACCTTGCCACCACGCGGGCCGATTTCCACGAAAAGGCGGCGTGGATGCTGCGCGCGCTGGCCGGCTGACCCGGCTCCGACACGGCGATGACACATGCAAGGCCCCGGACCCTGTCCCCAGCCCCTTGCATTTCGTGTTGCAGAAAAAACTTGGGTTGGCCAGATTTTGGCCAACCTTACCCTCGATAGCCGCAATATGTGGTTTTTTCCGAGGGATGAAGTATGCTTGCGCCCGCGAATATTTTTCCGCCAGCACTGATACGCAGGCTTCCATTCCCGAGCTTGGGGATCGACATCAACTTTTGCCGCAATCCGCAGTGCGATCTCTTCGCGGACCCACCTGATCCATATATAAGAAAAGGCCGCCCGTCTACAAAAGTCAAACGAAATCAGCCGCGTGGGGAGGTGATCGGCTCCGGAGACGATAAAACCTTCAAGTGCGGGGCGTGCGGCCAATCATCGATCATCAAGAACAATAGTGCGGTAGTGGAGGAATATCGCCGCCTCCGCCGCCGTTTTCAGGCCGAGCCACCCCTGCCGGACTTTTGTCAGAACCAAGCTTGCGACAATCACCAGAAGCGGCTCGGAGAGAACACGGGCCTATACCGAAAAGCCGGACGCACCGGGACGGGGACACAGCGATATATGTGCAAGGCCTGCCTGAAAACCTTTACGGTCGGGTCGCGCATTCGGAAACAGCACCGCAGCAGCACGAACGGCGATGTGCTATGGATGATCACCAATGGGATTCCGCTTTCCAAGATCAGCGATTTTACCGGTCTTTGTCCGCGTGATGTCTATCGGAAGATCGACTTCATATACAGTCGTGTCGTTGATCACAACGCCAGGCGCGAACGCTCCTTCGCATCGGTCGATTGGAACAAGGTGGGGCGGCGCTTTGCGACAGATTCCCAGACGCTGCACCTCAACTGGCCGAACAAGAAGACGCGGGCGCAGATCGCCGTGCAACACCTTTGCACGGCCCACGCCAACACCGGCTACATCATGGCCGCCCATCTGGGCCTTGACCAAAGCGAGGATCTTCCGGAAATTGAGGCGCGAATGACTGATGCAGGGGATTTCGCCTTGCCCCGTGCCTTCCGGAGCCAAGCAAGGGTCTGGTCGGAAACCGAGTTCAAGGCGTATCTCGACAAGATCACCCGAGGTGTTGCGATTCATCCGCTGGAAGCGCCGGATGTGGATCTCGACCTGCAACTGCCCCATAGGGGCGCATTGCTGCGCCAGGACATCATGCAGCTCGCGCACGCGTTCGTATTGCGTCATTTCCTGGGGAAGGGAGATGAGCGGTTTGTCTTCGTGCTGGACGCCGATTCCGGGTTGGCACTCTCCTTTATCTCGGCCTTTGCTCCGTGGGTAAAACAGAAGCGCGCCGACGTGATTGTCGTGCATTTCAATAAGCACAAGTCCAACGACGAGCGGATTATGCTCGTAGGTGAAGGCAACGTGGCGCGACAACTCGCCACGGGCATCTCTCGGGCAAACTGGGCGACGTTAAAGGCCGACGAAAAGGACCGGCACACTGACGCGGCCATCGAGGGGCTCTTGCAAGGACATCTGATTGATGAGCCTTTCGCCTGGCCGTTTCATACAAAAAGCGAGCCGCACCGCCGCATCCGTATCATGACAGACCGCCCGGATATGGCGCCCGACCGGCGCGCGAGGTTGATGCGTCTGGCCACGCTTCGAAGTGTGGATGCCTACTTCCACAAGGTGCGATCAAACCTCCGGTTCGCCGCGCGGCCCGCACATACCCCCAGCGGCAACGGCCGCACTTGGGATCGCCATTACCTCTACAACCCTGAAACGATGGTGAAGATCATCGAGATTTACAGGTTCAAACACAACTGGCTGGGCTCATCCACAACTAAGAAAACACCTGCAATGAAAATGGGCCTTGCCCGCGGCAAAATGCGCCTGAGCGAGTTCTTCGAGTAGAAAATGAAACAGCCGCCAATTTCTCGGCGGCTGCAACACGAAATGCAAGTGGCTGGACCCTGTCCGGGGCTTTCGCGTTCCCGGTTACCCGCGGCGCCGTTTCCCGCTATACGGTGCGCATCGTCCACCTGCCCTGTCGGGCCGACGGACCAGCCGGGATCGACACCATGGCCCAGAACATACGCGAAACCCTTGCTTCGGTGCGCGCCCTGCTGGGCGGGACGGCCGCCTTCATGGCCGGCAACAGCCTGCTGGGAGTCGTTCTGCCGCTGAGGATGGAAGCCGACGGCTATCCTGTCCTGCTGACCGGCGTGGTCATGGCGGCCTATTACCTGGGGCTTGCCCTTGGCGGTTTCCGCTCCAAGCTGGTGATCCTGCGGATCGGCCATATCCGCGCCTTTTCGGTCTTTGCCGCGCTGACGGCCGCCACCTGCCTGGCCTATGACGCCTTTTTCACCCCGGCGGCCTGGGTGGTCCTGCGGGTGATCAACGGTTTCTGCATCGCCGGCATGACGACCTCGATCGAAAGCTGGCTGAACGAGCGCAGCACGAACGAGACGCGCGGGCGCGTCCTGGGGTTCTACATGCTGTCCTTCTATCTCGCTATGGCGCTCGGTCAGACGCTGGTGAACGTGGCTCCGGTCGAGGGCAGCGATCTTCTGATGCTGTCGTCGGCGCTGATCGGCCTGTCGCTGATCCCCGTGGCGATGACGCGGCTCGGCAAGCCCGACCTTGCCCAGGTCCGCGTGCTGGGCGTGCGCCAGATCTATGCGGCATCGAAGGTCGGCGTTGTGGGAGCGGCCGTTGCGGGGGTGCTGATCGGGTCGTTCTATGCGCTGGCGGTGGTCTTTGCCCGCCAGATCGGGATGAGCGTGTCGCAAGCGGCGATGTTCATGAGCGTCGTCGTGCTGGGCGGCCTGACGTTCCAGGTGCCTGTCGGCATGCTGGCGGACAAGTTCGACCGGCGCGTCGTCATGGCCGGCATCCTGATCGCGGTGGGTGCGACGTGGGGGCTGTTGTCGCTTTCGATCTCGAACGGGGTGCCGCTGGTCGTGCTGATGGTCATCGCCCTGGCGTTCGGCGGCGCGATCAGCAGCATCTATCCGCTATGCGTCGCCCAGACCTTCGACCGGCTGGACCGGGCATTCTATGTCGCGGCATCGGGGCGGTTGCTGATGGTCTATTCCATCGGCGCGACCGTCGGTCCGCTTCTGGCCGCGGCGCTGATGTCGGCCTATGGGCCGGCGTCGTTCTTCGTCTTCGAATCCGTGATCGCCATCGCCTATGCGATCTTCGTGCTGTTCAGCGTCAGGGCGGTGCCGCAACTGCCCAGGGACGAGCAGGAAAAGTTCATTCCCCTGCCCGACATCTCGCCCGAGGCCATGGCGCTTGACCCGCGCACCGACCCCGAACCCTGCGCGCCGTCCCGGCCCGACGACTGAGAACCGCCAGGGCCGCAGACCGTGCCGCGGGCCGACCCGAAGGCGATGGCACCGCCGCCGCCGTCGGGCAATTCGCGCGTTACCGGGTCTGGCGGAACAGATCCAGTTCGACATCGAAGCGCGGTTCCGGCCGCTTGAACAGGTAAGCGCCGTTGCGGATCGACGCGAGGACATCGGCGCGCTTGCGCACCGCCTCGAACGGGCTGTCGGCGTCGAGCACCAGGAAGTTGGCGGGTTTGCCCACCTCGATACCGTATTGGTCTTCGATGTTCAGCGTCTTGGCCCCGTTATGGGTGATCAGGTCCAGCACGCGGTCAAGATCCTCGAACGACATGGTCTGGGCCAGGTGGATGCCGTTGTCGAGGATGTTCATCAGGTTGCCATTGCCCACCGGATACCAGGGGTCGTTGATCGAATCCTGCCCGAAACAGACGTTGATGCCGCTGTCGAAGAACTCCTTCACGCGGGTCAGGCCGCGCCGCTTGGGATAGCTGTCCTGCCGTCCCTGAAGATAGGCGTTTTCGGTCGGCAGCGAGATAAAGTTCATCCCCGACTTCTCGAACAGGCCCATCATGCGGAAGGCATAGGCATTGTCGGCCGACCCGAAGGAACAGGTGTGGCTGGCGGCGGTGCGGGTGCCGATGCCCTCGCTCATCACCAGCGCGTTCAGCAATTCGACAAACCGGCTCATCACGTCGTCGGTTTCGTCGCAATGCACGTCGATCAGCTTGTCGTACTTCGTGGCCAGTTCGACGGTGCGGTGGATGGACTTCTCGCCGATCTCGCGCGCCCATTCGAAATGCGGGATCGAGCCGACGCAATCGGCGCCCATCTTCAGCGCTTCTTCCACCATTTCGTCGCCGCCCTTGTAGGCATACATGCCCTCTTGCGGGAAGGCGACGATCTGGATCGTGACGTTGTCTGCCAGCTCCTCGCGCAGCTCGAGCATCGCCTTGAGGCCGGTCAGCTCGGGGTCGGTCACGTCCACATGGGTGCGGATGAACTGAACGCCCTTCGACACCTCCTCGCGGATGCCTCTCAGCGCCCGTTCGCGGGCGTCTTCCTTGGTCTGGGATTTCTTCACGTCGTGCCAGCGGGCGATGCCTTCAAACAACGTGCCGCTGGTGTTGGCCGCGCCCGCGCAGCTGCCGGTAAAGACATAATCCAGATGCAGGTGCGCATCGACATAGGGCGGCACGACCAGCCGGCCCTTGAGGTCGATCACCTCATCCGTATCGGGCAGGCCGGTGCCGATCTGCTTGATCCTGCCGTTTTCAACCAGGATTTCGCTGGGTTCGGCGGCGCCACGATAGATGCGGGCATTGGTGAATTTCTTCATGTCAGTCTCCTGTTCATGGGTGAAGGGGCGCACTCAGCTCGAGCGCAGGGTTTGTTTCGCCATCAGCGCCACCGCGATGGCGAGGATGAAGCAAATCAGCGACAGATAGATGACGCCGTTGACATCGAACGAGCCAAGGAAGCCTTCCAGCAACATGCCACCGATGAAGGTCGCGATCATGATCGAGAAGTTGAACACGCTCGACTGCACCGAGGTCGCCACGTCCTTGGCCTCGTCGATCTGGCGGCTCACGGCGGTCTGATACATCGTGACCAGCGGCCCGAAGGCCAGCCCCCAAAGAAAGAAGCCCACGATCGACACGGCCAGGCTGGACGGAAAGGCCAGGAACAGCGCCATGGCGATGCCGCCGGTGGCCAGGGCCGTGACGATCAGCGGTTGCAGATAGGCATCGATGTATCGCGCCGACAGGATCACCGAAATGACCGAGCCGATGCCGAAGATCAGCAGGGCAAGCCCGATACCGCCGATCAGGTCCAGCATCTGCACCAGCAGCGTGATGTAGGTATAGATGCCGTAATGGGCCACGACCGACAGGAAGGTCAGAAGCAGCACGATCAGGATCGCGGGCATCCTGATGATGGCCAGGGGCGAATTGGTCTTGCTCATCCGTTCGCCCTTGACCGACGGGATATAGAGATAGGCCAGAACCGCGATGGCCACGACGATGACGCCCAGCACCGCAAAGGCAGCGCGCCAGTCGAAGGTGACGCCGATCATCGTCATCACCGGCAACCCGATGCTGATGCCCAGGGTGTTGCCCGACATGATGACGGTGATCGCCCGCCCATGCATGTTCCGGGGCACCAGCCGCGTGCCATAGGCGGCGATCATCGGCCACATCACACCGGCGCACAGCCCGCCGAGGATCCGGCAGGCGACGATGACCTCATAGGATGTCGAGACGGCAACGACCAGGTTCGACACGGCAAAGCCGGCAAGCAGAAGCAGCAACAGCAGCTTGCGGTTCATCGTCAGGGTCAAGCTGATCAGCGGAATCGCGAATATGGCCGAGGCCAGCGCATAGACGCCGACCAGGAAGCCGACATCGCCTTCGTCGATGCCGAGGTCGGCGGCCATCTGCGGCAGGATGCCCGACGGCACCAGCTCCGACAGGATGCCGACAAAGGTGACGCTGGACATCAGGCCAAGGACGAACCACGAAATGGTCCGCTTCGCCCCGGCGGCATCATTTCCGACCACGATATGACCTCCTGTTGGCGCGCGAGGCATCGTCTCCGACCGCGCTTGCGAACGCCCCGACACCCCCGGGCGTCGCCTGGGGGTGTCGGAATGCGTTCGTTCATGTTTCGGGGCCCACCATGGCCCCTGCGCCCCCCATGCGCGTTGATCCGGGTTAATATCCAATGAAACAAGTCGGATATTATGAAGCGGACCGGGATCGATTCGTGGCGCAGGCGACGATGCGCATCCTTCTGCAGGCGATGCAGCCCGCACAACACAGGAGCATGATCATGAAAGCCGCACGCTGGCACGCCGCCAAGGATATCCGCGTCGAAGATATCGACGAGCCGCAAGTCACCGCCAAAGACATCAAGATCAAGGTCGCCTGGACCGGAATCTGCGGCAGCGACCTGCACGAATACCTGGCCGGGCCGATCTTTGTGCCCGTGGGCGAAAACCACCCGCTGAGCCATGACAAGGCGCCGATCACCATGGGCCACGAGTATTGCGGCGAGGTGGTCGAGATCGGCGAGGACGTCACGGATATCGCCGTGGGCGACCGCGTCGCCGTCGAGCCGATCTATCATTGCGGCACATGCGATGCCTGCCGCGAGGGGCTGTACAACCTCTGCAAGGATCTGGGGTTCGTCGGCCTATCGGGCGGCGCGGGCGGCTTTGCCGCCTATTCGGTGGTGCCGGCGCACATGGCGCACAAGATGCCGGACGCCCTGTCGATGGAGCAAGGGGCGCTGGTCGAACCCGCGGCCGTGGCGCTCCACGCGGTCCGGGTCAGCAAGATCAAGGCCGGCGACACGGCGGCGGTCTTTGGCGCGGGGCCGATCGGGCTTTTGGTGGTCGAGGCGCTGCGCGCGGCGGGCGCGGCCCGGGTCTATGTCGTCGAGCCGTCCCCGGAGCGGCGCGAAAAGGCGATGGAACTGGGCGCGACCCGCGCGATGGATCCGACCGATACCGATGTCGTGGCCGAAATCCGCGACGCCACCGGCAGCGGCGTTCACGTCGCCTTCGAGGTGACGGGCGTGCCCCAGGTTCTGGCCCAGACCATCGATTGCACGCGCCACGAGGGCGAGGCGCTGGTCGTGTCGATCTGGGAAACCGAAGCGGCGTTCCAGCCCAACACCGTCGTGCTGAGCGAACGCACGATCAAGGGGACCATCGGCTATCGCAACGTCTATCCGGCGGTGATGGAGCTGATGACGCGCGGCTATTTTCAGGCCGAGAACCTGGTGACCAAGCGGATCGAGATCGACGACATCGTGGCCGAGGGCTTCGACGCCCTGTCCAACGAGAAGTCGCAGGTCAAGATCCTGGTCAAGGCACCCGAAGCCTGAGCCGGGCCGACCCGCCGGTGCCGCGCACATCTTGGGGCTGTTCGCGCTCAAGACGCATCGGTCGGGATGGCAAAGGCGTCGGTGCGGCATCAACGCGTCAGCCGCTTCAACGGCTGACGCCCAAGACCGTCGGCTTGCGCTAAGGCGGGTCAAAGCAATGTCCCCGGGCCTATCCGGGCCCGGGGTGGCCGTCGCCTGACCGACGACAGGATACCGGAAACCGATTTGCGCAGGCCCGAACCGCAGCGCCGCACGCGCGGCGGGAAAGATGCAGGGACCGACGGCTTATGCGGCCCGCTTCGTCGGGCCGCACTCAGCGAACAAAAGCATGTCCGGTGGTGCCGGGTTTCGGCGGCGTCAATACACCGCGCCGAAGGTATTGGCCTTCTCGGACGGCTGCACGATCACCTTTGCGCCGTCGGTCGCCTTGTCATGCAGATCGATGGCATCCTGGTCCAGCAGGCGCACACAGCCCGACGACACGAACTTGCCCAGGTATTCCGGCTCACACCCGCCGTGGATGCGATACAGCGTGTCCTTGCCATCCTGGAACAGATACAGCGCGCGCGATCCAAGCGGGTTGTCGGGACCACCGGGCATCCCGCCATTGGCGATGGAATAGGGTTCGAATTCGGGCCGACGCGCGACCATTTCATCCGGCGGCGTCCAGCGCGGCCACTTGCGGCGATACTGCATCGTCGCCGTTCCCGCCCATGAAAAACCGGCCGCCCCCAGGCCGACGCCATAGCGCATGGCGCGTCCGCCGTCCTGCACCAGATAGAGGAACGCATTGTCAGGCTCGACGATCAGCGTGCCGGGCGCCTCGCCCGGATAGGGGTTCGCGACCTGCTGGCGCCACAGGCGCGGGTCGACCACACCGGCCGGCACGGCCGGAATCGGGAACGGTTCGGTCGTGATCGCGCCGTAATGATCGGGCATCGGCGTGACGGGCGCCACGGGCGCGGTGGCGCCGGCGCGGCGCGTGACCGCCTCGGGGGAGGTGCAGGCCGCCAACGCCGCAGCCGATGCGGTGGCAAGGAATGTGCGTCGTGTGACCATGGGAATTGTCCTTCTCGTCCGTAACCTCGGGCAGCGCATGTCATATCCTGCCGCCCCGGGAAAGACCCGGGGTGGCGGCGCGTATCGCGCATTCGTGATCGGGCGGGCCGTTCAGGCCGCGTCGGCCAGTCCACGCCCCTTCAGCAACGCTTCGACCCCCGGCATGCGGCCGCGGAACGCGGTATAGAGGGCATCTGCCTCGGCCGAGCCGCCCACTGACAGGATGTGATCCTCGAGCTTTTTCGCCATCTCGGGGTCGAAGGCGCCGCCGGCTTCCTCGAACGCCTGGAACGCGTCAGCGTCCATCACCTCGGACCACATATAGCTGTAATAGCCCGACGAATATCCGTCGCCCGCGAAGATATGGGCGAAATGCGGCGTGGCGTGGCGCATCCGGATGGCGTGGGGCATCTCCAGCCCTTCCAGCACCTCGTCCTGACGCTGCATCGGATCTTCGGGCGCTTCTCCGGAATGGAAATCGAGATCGACCAGCGCCGAGGCCAGGTATTCCACCGTCGAGAACCCCATGTCATAGGTCGATGCCGCCAGCAGCCGGTCCAGCATGTCCCTGGGCATCGGTTCGCCGGTGTCCACATGGGTGGCGAATTCGGCCAGCACCTCGGGCACGTCCAGCCAGTGTTCGTAAAGCTGGCTGGGCAGTTCCACGAAATCCCGCGCAACCGAGGTGCCCGAGATCGATTCATAGGTCACATCGGACAGCATCTGGTGCAGGGCATGGCCGAACTCGTGAAACAGCGTGCGCGCATCGTCATGGGACAACAGCGCCGGCTTGCTCTTGGGCGGTTTGGCGAAGTTGCAGACGTTGACGACATGGGGGCGGATATCGCCGGCCAGCTTCTGCTGGCTGCGCATGGCCGAACACCAGGCGCCCGAACGTTTCGAGCCGCGCGCGAAGTAGTCACCGATGAAGACCGCCACGTGTTCGCCGTTGCGCGTGACATCCCAGGCCCGAACGTCGGGGTGATACATCGGCACGTCCAGCGGCGCGAACTCCAGCCCGAACAGGCAATTCGCACAGGCGAAGGCGGCTTCGATCATGCGTTCGAGCTGGAAATACGGCTTCAGCGCCGAGGCATCCAGATCGTGTTCTTCCGCGCGGCGTTTTTCCGAGTAATAGCGCCAGTCCCAGGGCTCCAGATCGCCGTTCACACCGTCGCCGTGCATCATCGCGGTCAGGCGGGTCGCGTCGGCGTCGGCGGCCGCCTTGGCCGGCTCCCACACCTGCATCAGCAGATCCTTCACCGCGTCAGGCGTCCTGGCCATCTCGGTTTCCAGCTTGTATTCGGCAAAGCTGTCATACCCCAGAAGCATCGCGCGTTCCTCGCGCAGCGCCAGGATTTCGGCGGCGATATCGCGGTTGTCGGTCTCGCCACCGTTGGCGCCCCGCGCGCTCCATGCCTCATAGGCAATCTCGCGCAGATCGCGACGGGGGGAAAATTGCAGGAACGGCACGATCAGTGACCGCGACAGGGTGATGACCGGACCCTTGGCGCCCTTCTCCTCGCCCGCGGCGCGCGCACCTGCGATCACGAAATCGGGCAGGCCCTCAAGATCGTCCTCGGACAGTTCCATGAACCAGTCGCGTTCATCGGCCAGAAGGTTCTGCGTGAACTCGGTGCCCAACACGGCCAGCCGGCCCTTCACCTCGGTCAGGCGATCGCGCGCATAGCCTTCCAGTTGCGCGCCTTGCCGGACAAAGCCGCGATGGGTCAGGAACAGCACGCGCTGATGTTCATCGGTCAGCTTCAGATCGTCACGCCGGTTCCAGAGCGTGTCGATCCGCGCGAACAGCTTCTGGTTCATCGCGATTTCCGACGAATAGGCCGACAGCCGGGGGGAAAAGGCGCGCTGCAAACGCTCGCGCTCGGGGTTCGAATCGGCTCCGGCAAGGGCATGGAACACCGACAGCACCTGTCCCAGCTTGCGATCCGCCAGTTCCAGCGCCTCGATCGTATTGGCAAAGTCCGGCGCCTCAGCGTTGTCGGCAATGGCGGCGATGTTCTCGCGCGCCTCGCCCAGCGCCGCGTCGAGCGCGGGTTCAAAGGCGTCATCCCCGATCTCGCCAAAGGGTGGCAGGCCGAAAGGGGTCTGCCAGTCGGTGAGGAGCGGGTTGGTCATGAATCGTTCTCCGTCATATGAATACACCCCCTACCTAGGGTGTCGCGGCCGCCACGGCCAGTGGGGCGCCATGGCCCGGGCATTGTCATGGCAGCTCACGCAACGGTGTCGCGCGAAATGGTGTCGGTGTCGCATCGGGCGATGCGTCGCGCGTTGCGTCATGGTATGGGTTACACGACCAGAGCACGACTCCGGCGATTCCACGGGGAAAGATCCGGCACACCGGGCGACCCGACCGAGCAGCAAGACCACGACAGATGACAGGACCGATCCCATGACGATCTCACACTATTCTTCGCACGCCTTGGTGGCGTTGTGCCTTGTCGCGGCCGCGTTTTACCTGGCCGACATGCGGGTCGGACGCGACTCATCGGTCGCACGCAGCGCGATCGGCATCGATTTCCTGTCGCCGCGCGCCAATGGGCTGCTGTCGGCCTGCGCGCAGGGCGAATTGCAAAGCTGCGACCGGGCGCGCCGCCATGCCGAGATCGCCAACGACAGCGTCTATTCGCGCATCAACGTGGCCTGCCGCGCCGGGCAGACGTTGTATTGCGACCTGCGCAAGGGTCTTGTCGACGCCGAGTTGCGCAAACACGAGAACCGCAACACCGGCTGAGGGTCGCCCGCACGTGATCCCGAACCACCCGTGATCCGAAGGGGTGTGCGTCGGGATCGGCCGCGCGGCGCGCCCGTTTCGCGCCGCCGGGCTTGTCCTGTCGCCATCTGCGGGGCATAGGGAGCCATGGCAAAACAACTGTCCTATCCGGTCATGCACCAGATCTTTTCGCGCTTTCAGGCCGCCGAGCCCGAGCCGAAAGGCGAATTGGAGCATCTGAACGCCTTTACCCTGGTGGTGGCCGTCGCGCTGAGCGCGCAGGCCACCGATGCCGGCGTGAACCGGGCGACGCGCGGGTTGTTCGCGGTGGCCGACACCCCCGAAAAGATGCTGGCCCTTGGGGAAGAGGGCGTGACCGAGCACATCAAGACCATCGGCCTCTATCGCAACAAGGCCAAAAACGTCATCAGGATGAGCCGAATCCTGGTCGAGGAATATGGCGGCGTCGTGCCGTCGTCGCGGGCGGCGCTGCAATCCCTGCCCGGGGTCGGGCGCAAGACCGCCAACGTGGTGCTGAACATGTGGTTCCGTTATCCCGCGCAGGCGGTGGATACGCATATCTTCCGCCTGGGAAACCGCAGCGGCATCGCCCCCGGCAAGACGGTGGAAATCGTCGAGCGCGCCATCGAAGACAACGTGCCGGCAGAGTTTCAACAGCACGCACACCATTGGATGATCCTGCACGGACGCTATGTCTGCGTGGCGCGCAAGCCGCGCTGCCCCGACTGCATCATCCGCGACCTGTGCGCCTATGAGGAGAAGACCGAATGAAGTTTGATGTCATCGGCATCGGCAATGCCATCGTGGACGTCATCGCCCATGCGGATGACCGGTTCCTGGATCGGATGGGAATCGAGAAGGGCATCATGCAGCTGGTCGAACGCACCCGCGCCGAATCGCTCTATGATGCCATGTCCGACCGGGTGCAGACGCCCGGCGGTTCGGTGGCCAACACGCTGGCCGGTCTGGGGCGGCTGGGGCTGTCCACCGCCTTCATCGGCAAGGTGAAGGACGATTCGCTCGGCCGCTTCTATGCCGAGGGGATGGAGGCCGCGGGCACCGCCTTTCCCAACCCGCCCGTGTCCGGAGGCGAGGCGCCGACGTCACGTTCGATGATCTTCGTCTCGCCGGACGGCGAGCGGTCGATGAACACCTACCTCGGCGCGGGTGCGGATCTCGGCCGCGCCGACGTGCCGGCCGATGCCTTCGCAGGCGGCGGCATCCTGTTTCTCGAAGGGTATCTGTTCGACAAGGACGCGGGCAAGACCGCTTTCGCCGAAGCGGCGCGCCTGATGCATGACGCGGGCGGGCGGGTCGGGATCTCGCTGTCCGATCCGTTCTGCGTCGATCGCCATCGCGCCGATTTCATCGACCTGATCGAGAACGAGATGGATTTCGTCATCGGCAATGCCGCGGAATGGACATCGCTCCATCAGACCGACGATCCGATCGCGGCGATGGAGCGGGCCGCGCAGGTCTGCGACACGGTGGTCTGCACCCGCTCGGGCCAGGCCGTCCTCCTGGCCCGGGGCGCCGAGCGGGCCGAAGTGCCGGTGGTCCAGATCGTGCCGGTGGACGCAACCGGCGCGGGTGATCAGTTCGCGGCCGGGTTTCTCTATGGCTATGCGACGGGCCGTGACCTTGAAACCTGCGGGCGCATGGGCGTGGCGGCGGCAAGCGAGGTGATCCGCCACGTGGGGCCACGCCCCGATGCCGATCTGCGCGCGATCTTTGCCGACGCCGGGCTGATCTGAGCGGGCGCCCGACGGCGTTTGTCATCTGAAATGTTTATGCGGCGGTCGATCCTCCTGCTAGGCTGCCCGCATATTGCAAAAATTGCAGGAGATCTGACATGTTTTCCTTTACGTTTTCAGCAGCCATGCGGGCGGCGGTCCTGACACTTGGCCTGGTCGCGATCAGCGGACCGGCAACCGCCCAGATTTCCCGTTCGCAACCCGACGCCCCCGGCACCAGGACCGAGACCCCGCCACCCGACAACGGTGGCGGCTCGGGCATCTCGCGTCCGCCGCCCCGCAAGGATGCGCCCGTCGTCGACAAAGGCGATACGCCGCCTCCGCCTCCACCCCCACCGCCACCGCCGCCACCCCCGCCGGATCTGGCGATCTATATTGCCGTGAACGGCCAGACGACCGGCCCGTTCGGGCGGGCAGCGCTGGAAGCAAAGGTGGCGGCCGGCGAACTGGGACCCGATACGCTGGTCTGGCAGGCCGGCATGGGACCGTGGGCGCCGGCCTCGTCGCTGCCCGAGTTGCAGAAGATCCTGGCGACCGGCGGCGGCACCGTGCGACGCGACACTCCCGAACCCGAACCCGAAAGCGCGATATCGTTCATCGCCGGCACATGGCGCTATTCCAACGTGGCGATGCCGGTCGAGGGGATCGGCGTCGGCACGCTGAACGGGCAGATCACCTATGCACCTGGCGGACAGATGACCTTCCGCGGCACGCTGGATCTGTTCGTGCAGGGACAAAGCCAACGGCTGGACCTGTCGGGCACGGGCACGTTCACGGCGCGCCGGCTGGACGCCAACCGCATTGAAGTCAGCGCGCAATCCACCATGACCTTCAGCAACCCGATGCTGGGCAGCCAGACCGAATCGTCATCGGACGTGACGATCTTCACGATCGAGGGGCGCAACGCGATCGTGGATCAGGAGGGCAACCGCGCAATGCGCGTCAACTGACGCCAAAGGGGGCGGCGACGCGCGCCGCCCCTGCCCCGCAGGTCAGTCGCCCAGCTTGGCGTGCACCTCGGCCAGATCGATATCGCGCACCGGCATCTTGTTGGACGGATCGTCGAAATCGTATCCGAACAGGCGGAAGTCCTTGTCATATATCTCGCGCATCAGGTGCATCGAAAGGTCGTCGAAATAATCCTCGACCGGATGCAGCCGTTTCGGCCCGTGCCCTTCGGATTCGTTGAAGCGCGGAATGGCGGTCAGGTCGATGGGATGCCTGAGGTCGGCGTGGTCCAGAACGTCGCGCATCCCGTCGTTGAAACGTTCGGTCCAGATGATCCGGTCATAGCGCCCGCCATTGACGATGAAGGTCGATATGTGACCCGACATGGCGGACCAGTGGATATCGGGGTCCATCGGCTTGCGAAACCGGATGGTGTCGCGCACGAACAGCAGGAAGCGGCGGAAACTGCGGATCTGGTCGAACTCGGCCGTGCCGTCGTCACCGCCCACGTCGACCCCGTATTTCTGGATCAGGCCCGGCACCAGGTTGCCGCGATAGCGGTTGCCGTTTCTCTGGACGCCACAGATCTTGTCAAAGAACGACGACAGCACGCGGGTGTATGGATTGCGCACGCAGGTGAACGTGGGGGCCGCGCGCGACTTGACCACCTCTTCTATGCGCGGCTGGCTGTGGTCCTGCGCCCACTTGTGCAACCCCTCCTTGGCGTCGTGGATGTCGCCGTCGAAGAACGTGCCGTGGTCCGAATGGAACATGATCTGCCCGATGGTCGAACAGGCGCATTTCGGCACCACCCGATAGACGAGGCTTTCGCTCTCCGTCATCCACGTTCCGGGAAAACCCATGGCACAAACTCTCCTGAGATCTGGTTGAGCTTCGCATCTTGCAGGATAATGCGGCAGCAATTGGTCAAGGTTCGCAAAACAAGCCTGTTCTGTCACGGCGATCTTGGGCTATCCCGAGGTTACAATTCCACAATGTATCGGTGCGACTGTTTTCGCCATGGCAAAAATCGCCTTCATCCTACTGTGTCACAAGAATCCCGATGCGATCATTCAGCAGGCGCGCGGGCTGACCGCCGTGGGCGATTGCATCTCGATCCATTTCGACGCGGCGGCCGGAACCGAGGCATTCGAGAAGATCCGCCATGCCCTGAAGGATGACCCCAACGTGACATTCGCCCGCCGCCGCCTGAAATGCGGCTGGGGCGCCTGGAGCCTGGTTCAGGCCACCCTGCTGGCGGTCGAGGCGGCGCTGGACGCCTTTCCGCGCGCCACCCATTTCTACATGGTGTCGGGCGATTGCATGGCGATCAAATCCGCCGCCTATGCGCACCGGTTCCTCGACGCCGAGGACGTGGATTACATCGAAAGCGTCGATTACTTCGAATCCGGCTGGATCAAGACCGGCTTTCGCGAAGAACGCCTGATCTATCGTCACTGGTTCAACGAACGCACCCACAAACGCCTGTTTTACACGTCCTACAATATCCAGAAATGGCTGGGTCTGACGCGGGCGGTTCCGGCGGACCTGCAGATGATGATCGGCTCGCAATGGTGGTGCCTCAGGCGGCGCACGGTGGAATGGGTGATGAACTTCTGCCGCGACCGCCCCGATGTGATGCGGTTCTTCCGCACGACCTGGATCCCGGACGAGACGTTCTTTCAGACCATCGTGCGCCACATCGTTCCCGGAACCGAGATCCGGTCGCGCACGCCGACGTTCCTGTTGTTCACCGACTACGGGATGCCGGTGGTGTTCTATAACGATCACTACGATTTGCTGATGTCGCAGGATTACCTGTTCGCGCGCAAGATCAGCCCCGAGGCCACGGCGCTGAAAGCGCGGCTGGGCGCGCTTTATGCCGATGACGCAGCGACGTTCCGCATCAGCAACGAAGGCGCGTCGCTGTTCCGGTTCCTGACAGGCCGCGGGCGGGTCGGGCGCCGGTTCGCACCACGCTTCTGGGAGACGGAATCGACCCTGGGGCGCGAGCGGACCCTGCTCATCCTTGTGTGCAAGAAATGGCATGTGGCCAAGCGCCTGCTGCATCGCATCCGTGACGTGACCGGGCAGCCGACCCTGGAATACCTGTTCGACGAGGAAGCGGCCCCCATGCCCGATCTCGGCGGCATCCAGACGACGATGCCCAAACGCACGCGGCATCGCCGTGCCCTGATGCGGATGCTGTTCGACTATTACGAGACGGACCGGTTGGCGATCTGCCTCGATCCCAACAACATGGATCTCTTGCGGGATTTTCAGACCGACCGCTCGATCACGCGGGTTCTGGAAATCGAATGCACCTTCACCGATGACTATCTGCTGGGGCACGCCCGCCGCGTCGGCCTTGCCGGGGAACGGACGCCCCAGGACACGATCGACGTGCTTTTGCCCACCATACGTGCCGATCTGGGCAACGAAAGCGACATGCTGCGCGGGGCCGGGTTCGAACATTTCTTCGTCCTGCGCGAATCCGACCCGCAGAGCGCCAATGCCGAAGCGCTGGCCGATTTCCTGACGGTCGATATGGCCAAGGCGGCCAAGATCGTCGAAGATCCGGGCCTGTTCGACGACTGAGCGCCAAGTGAAAGGACACCTCATGGCCACGCCCTATGACGACCAGAACATCTTTGCCAAGATCCTGCGCGGCGAGATTCCCAACGACACGGTGCTGGAAACGGATCACACGCTGGCGTTTCGCGACATCGCCCCCCAGGCACCCGAGCATGTGCTGGTGATTCCCAAGGGCGCCTATGTCTGCCACGACGATTTCGCACTGAACGCCAGCGACGCCGAGGTGGTGGATTTCATGCGTGTCACCGGACGGATCTGCGCCATGCTGGGTGTGCAACCGACCGAAGACGGGCCGGGATACCGGGTGATCGCCAACGCCGGCGGACACGGCGTTCAGGAGGTGCCGCATTACCACATGCACATCCTCGCCGGCCGGCCGCTGGGCCGGATGCTCGAGCCGGCCTGAGAACCGGATCAACGGACCCGGTCGTGCAGGCCCAAGTGCGTCGCGGCCGGATCGCCCGTTTTCATGAAACGGGCTCACGGCGACGTTGCGGCATGCCGCCATCTGTGTGGCATGCTGTGAAGATGCAAATCAACCATCTGATATAGAACGATTTTCAAGACCTGCCGCCGTGCCGCGGGCCGGCAGGATCTTCAAGAAGCGATCTTCCCGCGTTTGACTCGATCCTGCCCCACCTGTAGAACAAAACAGGAACGCGCAAGAATCGGTGTGTCGTGCATGACGTCGTTTTCTCATCAGAAATACCAGGACGGACAGACGCAGAAACCTGCTCTGACCGGTCATATTCTGTCGGAGATCTTTCCCGAAACAGCCGCGGACGCGGCGGCCATCGGTTATCTGCTCTGGCGTTTGCCACGCAACGATGCACCGGTCCTGTGGGTGCAGGATCGGTTGTCACACCGCGAAACCGGGCGCCCCTGTCTGGCGGGACTGCAGATGGATCGGCCCATCATCATGGTCAACCTGTCCCGGGCCGCCGATGTGCTTTGGGCGCTGGAAGATGGCTTGCGATGTCGCGCGCTGGCTGCGGTCATAGGCGAAATCTGGGGCGATCCTGTCGCGCTCGACTTTACCGCGACCAAGCGGTTGATGATGCGGGTCGAGGCCGCGAACGTTCCATGCTGGCTCATTCGTCGTGCGGCCAGCCCCAACCTGAGTGCGGCGCGCGACCGTTGGCGCATCGCCAGTGCGCCGTCTGCGTCAAATCCTCACGACACCCAGGCGCCCGGAGCCCCGCGATGGTCGCTCGACCTGTTCCGGTCGCGCCAGTCGAAACCGGGCCAGTGGACCATGACCTATGACCGGAAGACGGATCGTATCGATAACATTACCCCATTTCGCGATCGAGCGGTGGGAACGGACGATGGAACGGCAAGGCAACGCGCCGTCGGATGACATCCTGCTGGTTCTGGCCCGCGAGGGCCAGCACGGGCCGGTTGTCCATGCTGCCAACCGCACCGCGCGCACCACCGGGATCACCCAAGGATCGCGGGTCGTGGACATGAAGGCGATCTGCCCCGAACTGCACGTGGAATACGCCGACGAAGCGGGCGACCGGGCCGCGCTGGATCGTCTTGTTCTCTGGGCACGGCGCTGGTGTCCCTGGACGACGCGCGACGGTGAGGACGGATTGATTCTGGACACGACCGGATCGGCGCATCTTTTCGGTGGCGAAGCGGCAATGCTGATCGAGATCCAGACGCAGTTGTCCCTGCTTGGCCTCACATCGCGGCTGGCCATGGCGTCGACCTGGGGGGCGGCATGGGCCCTGGCGCGCTTCGGGCCGGCACGCACCATCTGTGCGGCGGATGAAACGGCGCTCGGGTTGCGGGCCTTGCCGGTGGCCGGATTGCGGCTGGACGATGCGACCTTGCTGCTTTTGCAAAGGTTGGGGCTGAAAACCATCGGCGCCGTCATGGATGTGCCGCGCCTGTCCCTGACGCGACGTTTCGTGAAGGCGGGGTTGTCGTCCAACCCGCTGATGCGGCTGGATCAGGCGTTGGGCAAGTTGGCCGAACCCGTTGCAAGCGTCGAGGCAAAGCCACGGTTTTCGGTGCAAAGCCGGCTTGCCGACCCGATTTTCGACCCGACCCCGCATCTGCCGGACCTGTGCGAACGCCTGTGCGAGGTCTTGCAGAACGCAGGCATGGGGTGTCGGCGCCTGCATCTGACGGTGTATCGCACCGACGGCGATGTCAGCCGCGTGGACGTTGCCACCTCTGTCAGCACCCGCGATCCCAACCACATGCACAGCCTGTTTCGTGACAAGGTCGAGCGTATCAATCCCGGCTTCGGTTTCGATCTGATCGACCTGACCGCCGGCCGGGTCGAACCGATGCAGGCCCTGCAAACCCACCTTGACGGCAAGACCAGCGACGATCTGGACCTGGCCTTGCTGGTGGACAGGCTGACGGCACGGTTCGGCGCCCGCGCGGTGTCGCGCCCCGTTTTGCGCGAAAGCCATGTGCCCGAGCGGGCCGAAGGGCGCATCGCGGCCCTTGCCAACCCCACCCAGACGGCCCCGGTGATGACCAGGGAGCGTCCGATCCGCCTGCTTGATCACCCCGAGGAGGTGCGCGTGCTTTACGCCGTGCCCGAAGGCCCCCCGGTCCAGTTTGTCTGGCGCAGGCAGACCCATCGCGTCACCCGTTATGCAGGGCCCGAACGGATCGCGCCGGAATGGTGGAGGGACAAACCCGGCACCCGCCTGCGCGATTATTTCAAGATCGAGGATCAGACAGGCCGGCGCCTGTGGCTGTATCGCGAGGGTTTGCACGCGGACGGACGCGGCGGCGAGCCGCGCTGGTTTGTCCACGGGATGTTCGCGTAATGCCCGAAAAGGAAAACCATCACCCGCAACGCGAGATCGACGATGACGCCTTCACGCGCAATCCGCCCGGTGATTTCGTCGAACTTGGCGTCAGCACCTGTTTTTCCTTCCTGCGCGGGGCTTCGGATGCCGTGGACCTGGCGGTGACGGCCCATGCGCTGGGCTATGACAAGCTGGGCTGTGCCGACCTGAACACCATGGCGGGCGTGGTGCGTCTGCACGCGGCGGCGCACAAGACACAGATCACCCCCGTGATCGGATGCCGTCTTCAGTTGGTCACGGGCGAGACGTTTCTGGCCTATCCCCGCAACCGCGCCGCCTATGGCAGGCTCTGCACGTTGTTGTCGAAAGGCAAGATGCAGGCCACCGATGGATCCTGGCAGATCAAGGGAACCTGCGACATCACCCTGGATGATCTGGCACGACACAGCGCGGATGTGCAGCTGATCGTTCTGCCCGGCCATGATCTGGATCATTTCAGCGCCGGCCTGCGCCGTCTGAAGCGCGCGCTGCCCAGCCTGGACTATATCGCCGCCAATTACCTGTATCGCGGCGATGATCGGGCGCGGATCAATCGGCTCGACAGTCTGGCCAAGGCCCATGGGCTGTCCATTCTGGCCACGAACGATGTGCATTACCACGCCCCCGAACGCCGCCCCTTGCAGGATGTGATGACCTGTATCCTGAACAGGACCACGATCCAGAAGGCCGGCTTCCTGCTTGACGCCAACGCGGAACGCCACCTCAAATCGCCGGCCCAGATGAAGACCATGTTCGCGCGATGGCCCCACGCCATCCGGGCAACACGTGTTGTCGCGGATGCTTGCGATTTCGACCTGCGCGAGCTGTCGTATGAATATCCGCGGGAAACGGTGCCCGGCGGATGCACGCCCCAGGAATATCTGGACCAGCAGACCTGGGAAGGTGCGGCCTGGCGGTATCCCGACGGCATCCCCGACAAGGTCAGGGCGACGTTGCACAAGGAACTGGCCCTGATCGCCAAGCTGGACATCGCCCAGTATTTCCTGACCGTCCAGAACATCGTGAACCACGCCAGGCACGATTGCAAACCGCCGATCCTGTGCCAGGGGCGGGGATCGGCCGCCAATTCCGCCGTCTGTTACGTGCTTGGCATCACCGCGGTCGATCCCGCGATCAACGACCTGCTGTTCGAACGTTTCATCAACGAGGAACGCAGGGAGCCGCCAGACATCGACGTCGATTTCGAACATGAACGCCGTGAGGAGGTGATTCAGCACATCTATGACAAGTATGGCCGCGATCGGGCGGCGCTGTGTGCCACCGTCATCCATTATCGCCCCCGCATGGCCGTGCGCGAGGTCGGCAAGGTCATGGGGCTTTCGGAAGACATCACCACGGCCTTGTCCAAGACGATCTGGGGATCCTGGGGCCGCGAGGTCGGTGCGCGCGAGGCGGCCGAGGCCGGCATCGACCTGAACGACCCGTTGATCAGGCGCATGATCACGATCGCGGACCAGATGATCGGAATGCCCCGCCACCTGGGCCAGCACGTGGGCGGCTTCGTCCTGACGGAAAATCCGCTGACCCAGACCGTTCCCATCGGCAACGGCGCCATGCCCGAGCGCAGCTTCATCGAATGGGACAAGGACGACATCAACGAATTGCGGATCCTCAAGATCGACGTGCTGGCCCTCGGGATGCTCACCTGTATCCGCAAGGCGTTCGACATGATCGAGGCGCACTACGGACGCAGACTGACCCTGGCGAATGTTCCCCAGGACGATCCGGCGACCTATGACATGCTCTGCAAAGGCGACAGTCTGGGCGTCTTCCAGGTCGAAAGCCGCGCCCAGATGAACATGCTGCCGCGCCTGAAGCCGCGCGAATTCTATGATCTGGTCATTCAGGTCGCCATCGTTCGCCCCGGTCCGATCCAGGGCGACATGGTGCACCCCTATCTGCGCCGGCGCAGCGGACGCGAGGTGGAAAGCTATCCTTCTCCCGGTGCGCCCCATGATCCGGACGAGCTGAAGAACATCCTGAAGCGGACCAAGGGCGTTCCCATCTTCCAGGAACAGGCGATGCGGATCGCCATGGTCGCCGCCAGGTTTTCCCCCACCGAAGCCAACCAGTTGCGCAAGGCGATGGCCACGTTCCGCTCGCGCGGCACCATCGGCGCCCTTGAGGAAAAGATGGTCGGACGGATGGTCGAACGGGGCTATGATCCGGACTTCGCCAGTCGATGCTTCAACCAGATCAAGGGATTCGGCGACTATGGCTTTCCCGAAAGCCATGCCGCAAGCTTCGCCCACCTGGTCTATGTTTCCAGCTGGCTCAAATGTCATTATCCCGATGTGTTCTGTGCGGCCCTGCTGAACGCGCAACCGATGGGGTTCTATGCGCCGGCGCAGATCGTGCGCGATGCCCGCGAACACGGGGTCGCCATACGTCCGGTGGATGTGAATTACAGTGATTGGGACACGACGCTGGAACCTGTCGAACCGGGCGTCTTTGCGGTCAGATTGGGGTTGCGCCAGATTGACGGCATGCGACAGGACATGGCGCAACGGATCATGGAGGCGCGGCAGGACGCGTTCACCGACCTGGCCGATCTGAAGAAACGCGCCCGTCTCGATTCAGGCAGCACGCGCAGATTGGCCGCGGCAGACGCCGTGCGATCCATGCAACTGGACAGGCGGCAGGCGCTCTGGGATGCCCGCGCGCTGCGCGATGCGCCCGATTTACCCCTGTTTCGGGACGATTCTGACGAAGGCCCCGAGATCCGGTTTGACCTGCCCGAAATGCCCGTTTGCGAACATGTGGTTGTCGATTACCAGACGACCCGGCTTTCCCTGAAGGCCCATCCCATGTCGTTCTTGCGCAAGAGCATGGCAAGACAGGGATACAGCACGACCGGATCCCTGAAAGACATGCGCAACGGCAGATCCGTCAAGCTGGCCGGAATCGTGTTGATCCGCCAACGCCCCGGCAGCGCAAAGGGCGTGTGCTTCATCACGCTCGAGGATGAGATCGGTGTCGCCAACCTGGTCGTGTGGCCAAAGGTGATGGAGACCTTCCGCAAGGTGATCATGCAGGCGCGGATCATTGATGTAAGGGGCATGGTGCAACGCACGGATGACGTGATCCACATCGTCGCGCACCACCTGAAAGACCGCAGCGACGCGCTCGACCGGTTGTCGGATGACGTGATGCAGACGCCCCTGGCCCGCGCCGACGAGGTGAAGAAGAAAATGCCGAACGGCACCAATCGCCACCCGCGCAACGTGCGGATCATCCCGAAATCGCGTGATTTCCACTAGCCGCCCGAACCCGAGATCCGACCGCGCGACCTGCCCCTGACGGGCGGTGCTGCCGCCGGGGAACGCAGCCAGGCCCCCATCCCCCGGATCGGGGCGCACTGACCCAGATCAATGCCGCACCCTCACAGAAGGTCTAGGATAACGAAGGGTCGCGCGTTTTTCGCGCCTTCAATCGAAGGACACGTCATGGCTGAATATCCCAAGTTGATCACGTCGCAGTCGCGCAAGGCCGCGGCCCCGTCAAGGGATGCGGCCCCCGACACATCCGACGCCACCCCGGCACCGACCGGGCGCCCCTTTGAAACGCTGGACCGGATGAGCCATGCCAGCATCGCCAAGGCCACCTCGGGGATTTCGCCGGCGGTGCTTGGCATGGCGTGGATGGATTGGGCGATGCATCTGGCGGCCTCTCCGGGCAAGCGGCTGGACCTGGCACAGCAGGCCATGCAGAACGCCCAGGCGCTGTGGGCCGAAAGCATGGGGATCGAGCCATCGGCCGACACGCCGGCCGACGCCCCCGACGCGGCACCCGACCGCCGGTTCAAGGGGGCCGAGTGGCAGAAATACCCGTTCAACGTCTGGTCGCGCGCCCATCGACGCCATTGGCAATGGTGGCAGAACGCGATGACCGACGTGCACGGCGTGACCCCGGCCCATGAAAACCTGATGGCGTTTGTTGCCAGCATGATCGTCGATACCGTCGCGCCCTCCAATTTCGCGGCGACCAACCCCGAGGTGATCGCCGCCACGCGTGCCTCTTCGGGGCAGAACCTGATCCGCGGCGCGCGTCACCTGTCCGAAGACATCGCCCGCCGTCTGGGCGAGGCCGAGCCCCCGGGCCCGCAACCCTTCGAGGTCGGTCGCAACCTGGCCACCACCCCCGGCAAGGTGGTGTTCCGCAACGATCTGATCGAACTGATCCAATATGCGCCGACCTGCGAAAAGGTCCGCCCCGAGCCGATCCTGATCGTGCCGGCGTGGATCATGAAATATTACATCCTGGATCTTTCGGCGCAGAACTCGCTGGTCCGGTTCCTGGTCGCGCAGGGATACACGGTGTTCATCATCTCGTGGAAGAACCCCGACGCCGACGACCGCGATCTGGACATGGAGGATTACCGCCGCCTTGGCGTGATGGCGGCCATGGACGCGGTGCAGACGATCACCCGCGCGCCGAAGCTTCACGCGGTGGGCTATTGCCTCGGCGGCACGCTTCTGTCGATCGCGGCCGCCGCCATGGGCCCCGGCGACGAACGCCTGGCTTCCGTCACCTTGCTGGCGGCACAGGTCGATTTCACCGAGGCCGGGCCGCTGCGCCTGTTCATCACCGAAAGCGGCGTCACCCTGATCGAGGACATGATGGCCGAAAAGGGATACCTGTCGTCCGACCAGATGGCGGGCGCCTTTGCCCTGCTGCGGGCGCGCGACCTGATCTGGGCGCCCGCGATCCGCGATTACCTGCTGGGCCAGCGGGGCGAATCCTTCGACCTGATGGCCTGGAACGCCGATGCCACGCGAATGCCCGCCCGGATGCATGCACAATACCTGCGCAAGATGTATCTGAACAACGACCTGGCCGACGGGCGCTATCGCGTCGACGGCCGCGCCATCGCGGTGTCGGACATCCGCGCGCCGATCTTCGCGGTCGGCACCGAAGACGATCACGTGGCGCCGTGGAAATCGGTCTATAAACTGCATCTGTTCGCCGATACCGATGTGACCTTCGTGCTGACCAGCGGCGGCCACAACGCGGGCATCGTGTCGGAACCGGGCCATCGCGGCCGCCATTTCCGCATCGCCCACACGGCGGCTGACGCCCCCTGGCGCGACCCCTGCGGATGGTGCGCCGAACACGATGCTCAGGACGGATCGTGGTGGATTCCCTTCGTCCAATGGCTTGACGAACGCTCGGGCACGTTGGGGGCGCCGCCGCCCATGGCCACCGCATCGGGCAAGTGCAAGGCGATCTGCGACGCGCCGGGCACATACGTGATGCAGCGATGACATGGGTGACGAAACGCCGGCGCACGCCATCGACCACCGATCGCATCGCCGGAAAGCTCGACCAATGCCGCCGTGGCGGCCATGGTGTCCGGCAATGCGGCACGCCGCATTCCGGGCGCTGCCGCCCGTGTTGACGGGGCCTGCATCTTCGGGCCTGAACAGGATAATCAGACGGTGACCATGCAATATATCGAAAACCGAACCTTCGACGAGATCGCCATCGGCGACGCCGCCGAATTGACGCGAACGCTGAGGCCGCAGGATATCGAACTGTTCGCGGTGATGTCGCGCGACGTGAATCCCGCCCATCTGGATGAACAATACACCAAGACCGACATGTTCCACGGGATCATCACCCATGGCATGTGGGGTGGTGCATTGATTTCGGCGGTGCTGGGCACCGAACTTCCCGGTCCGGGCACGGTTTTCCTGAACCAGAGCCTGACCTTCCTCGCGCCGGTCGGAATCGGCGATACCGTCACCGTGCGCGTGGAAGTGACCGAGAAACAGCCCGACGAACGCCTGTTGCTTGCGTGTGCCTGTATCAACCAGCACGGCGAGACGGTGATCGAGGGCGTGGCAAAGGTGATCGCGCCGCGCGACAAGGTTCGCCGCCCCCGCGTGGTCCTGCCCGAGGTCCACCTGCACGAACAGGGTGCGCAATATGCCCGGCTGATCGCGGCGACCGCCGCGCTTGCCCCGGTCCGCACCGCGGTGGTGCATCCCTGCGATGCGCTGTCGCTGGGCGGTGCGATCGAGGCCGCGCAGCAGGGCATGATCCTGCCGGTTCTGGTCGGCCCCCGCGCACGGATCGACGCCGCGGCCCAAGACGCGGGGTGCAATCTGGACGGGATCGAGATCATCGACACCCCCCACAGCCACGCCGCCGCCGCCGCCGCCGTCGCACTGGTGCGCGAAGGCAAGGTGGCCGCCCTGATGAAGGGATCGCTGCACACCGACGAGTTGCTGGAAGCGGCCATTGATTCGACCCTCGGGCTGCGGACCGAGCGCCGGATGAGCCATGTCTATGCGCTCGACGTGCCGACCTATCCCAAACCGCTTCTGATCACCGATGCCGCGATCAACATCGACCCCGATCTGACGACCAAGCGCGACATCATCCAGAATGCGATCGAACTTGCCCAGGCCCTGGGCATCGATCTTCCCCGGGTCGCGATCCTGTCGGCGGTCGAGACGGTGAACCCCCGCATCGCATCGACGCTGGACGCGGCGGCCCTGTGCAAGATGGCCGACCGGGGCCAGATTACCGGCGGGCTGATCGACGGCCCGCTGGCCTTTGACAACGCCATCTCGCCGGTGGCCGTGGCGGCCAAGGGCATCGTGTCGGACGTGGCGGGCCAGGCGGACATCCTGGTCGCGCCCGATCTTGAATCCGGCAACATGATCGCCAAACAGCTGATCTATCTGGCCGGCGCGGATGCCGCGGGCATCGTGCTGGGCGCGCGGGTGCCGATCATCCTGACCAGCCGGGCGGACAGCCGCGTATCGCGGCTTGCCTCCTGTGCCATGGCACAGCTTTTCATCCATCACAAAACGCTGGCCATGAAATGACCGATGCCATCCTGGTCCTGAACGCAGGCTCTTCCAGCCTCAAGTTCGCCGTCTACCGCGACGAGGCCGATCCGCAATCGCCGGTGCTGCGCGGCAAGATCCGCGGCATCGGGACTGCGGCGATCTTCACGGCGCGCGATGCCGATGGCGATCCGGTGCCGGCACGGGCGGCCATGACGCCCCGGCCGTCGGCCAGCCACGGTGATCTCATTCCCGCGCTTCTCGACTGGCTCGAGTCCCACCTTGCCGGTTTCACCGTCACCGCCGCGGGGCATCGCGTGGTCCATGGCGGCGCGTCGCATACCGGACCCGCGCGGGTCAGCGACGCGGTGCTGCGCGATCTCGACGCGCTGATCCCGCTGGCGCCACTTCACCAGCCCCACAACCTGGCCGCGGTGCGCTGCATTTCCGCCTCGGCCCCCGACCTTGCGCAGGTGGTCTGTTTCGACACCAGCTTTCATCGCACCCAGGGCCGGCTGGCCCAAATGTTCGCCCTGCCCCGCGCGCTCAGCGATCTGGGAATCGTGCGCTATGGCTTTCACGGGCTGTCCTATGATTACATCGCGGGTGTCCTGCCGACCTTCCTCGGGGCGCGGGCCGAGGGGCGGGTTGTCGTCGCGCACCTGGGCAACGGCGCCAGCCTGTGCGCCATGAAGGCCCGCCAGAGCGTGGCCACCACGATGGGGTTCACTGCCTTGGACGGCCTGGTGATGGGCCAGAGATGCGGCGCGCTCGACCCCGGTGTCCTGCTTTACCTGCTGGAGCAGAAAGGCATGACGCCGGACCGGATCAGCCAGCTTCTCTATCACGAATCCGGTCTTCTCGGGGTGTCGGGCATCAGCAACGACATGGCCACGCTCGAGAAAAGCGCGGCACCCGAAGCGCGCGAGGCGATCGATCTGTTCTGCTATCGCGCCGCCGGCGAAATCGCCCGGCTTGCGGCCGCGACCGGCGGCCTCGATGCCATCGTCTTCACCGCCGGCATCGGTGAAAATTCCGCCCTTGTCCGCGATCTGATCTGTGACCAACTTGGGTGGATGGGCGTCGCGCTGAACCCCGACGCCAACGCACGCAACGCGACAAGGATCGCGAGCGATACCAGTGCCGTGGATGTGCTGGTCCTGCCCACGGACGAAGAGCGCGTCATCGCACGCGCCACCCATCGGCTGATCCACGGCGCACCCGCACACCCGGGCTAAGCCGTGCCTTGCCGGGGTGTCAGGTGCCCAGCGCCTCGGCCTCGCGCATTTCTTTGGCGAGGCGACGCTCTTCCTCGGCCTTGGGGGTCGTGAAACGCGCCAGCAGAAGGAAGGCCACGGGCGTCAGATACAATGTTGAAACCGTGGCCAGCCCCAGACCCCCGACGATGATCCAGCCCAGCGCCTCGCGCGCTTCGGCCCCCGCCCCGGCGGACAGGATCAGCGGCACGCCGCCCAGCACGGTCGACACCATCGTCATCATCACCGGGCGCAGACGGATGGTCGAGGCGTCGAAGATCGAATCGTGCAGCGACCGGCCCTGGTCGCGCAACTGGTTGGCGAATTCGACGATCAGGATGCCGTTCTTGGCCATGATCCCCACCAGCATCACCAACCCGATCTGGCTATAGACGTTCAGGCTCTGCCCCGACAGGATCAGCGCGAAGATCGCGCAGGCCAGGCCCAGGGGCACCGTCGACATCACCACGATGGCCGAGATGAAGCTTTCGAATTGTGCCGACAGCACGAGGAACACGATCAGGATCGCGAAGCCGAACGTGATGAACAGGCCCCCCGTGGTCTGATCCAGCGTCGCCGCTTCGGCCAGGGGCACGATGCGGTTCTGCTCCGCCAGAACCTCGGCACCGATCTGTTGCACAAGTTCCAGGGCATCGCCCAGCGCCAGTTCCGGGGTCAGCCCCGCCGTGATCTCGACCGCGCGGTTCTGCCCCTCGCGGGTCAGTTCCGGCGCCACCGCGCGTTCCTCGAGCGTGACGAAACTGGACATCGGCACCATCTGGCCATCGCCGGTCTGGATAAAGATACTTTCCAGATCGCCGGGGTCGTTGACCGGATCGCGGGTCGACAGCATTTCGATATCATAGCTTGTGTCGTCGATGAAAACCGACCCGACGGGCGCCCCGTCGAGAACCGCGCGCAGCGCCTGACCCAAGCCGGTGATGTCGATGCCAAGGTCGGCGGCGCGGGTCCGGTCGATTTCGATGAAAAGCTGCGGCTGCGTCGTCTCATAGCCCAGGTCGATCTGGCCAAGGTCGGGATTGTCGCGCATCCGTTCGACCATCCGTGCCGACACCTCGGCAAGCTGGTCATAATTGTCGCCCGTGATCGCGAACCGCAGGCCCTGACCGGCCCCGCGGATGCCCAGCGAATTGGGCTGGATCGCAAAGGCGCGCACGCCGACGATGTTGCGCAACTTGGCATTGATCTCGCCGACGATCTCCTGCTGGCTGCGCGCGCGGTCCTCCCATCGGGCCAGGCTCATCACCATGAAGCCGCCGTTGCCGCTGAATCCGCTGATCGCAAAGACATTCGTGACCTCGCCACTGTCCCGCAGCGGATCGATGATCGCCTCGATCTCGCGCATCTTCTCGTTGGTGTAATTGACGGACACCCCCGTGGGCACCGACACCCGCAACAGTGCCACGGCCCGGTCTTCGGGCGGGGTCAGTTCGGCGCGGATGCCACCGGCGACGAAATACGCCGTCAGCCCGAACAGCACCGCCACCAGCACGACGACCAGCGGCGCGGCAAGTGCCGCCTTCAGCGTCGCGCCGTAAAACCCCGCCAGCCGATCGCCCAGCCAGGCCACCGGTCCGCGTTTGCCGCCCGACGTCATGTCGCCGGTCAACAGGCGGCTGGCCAGCACCGGACACAGCGTCAGCGCCACCAGCGACGACAGCAGCACCGCCATCGCCAGGGTAAAGCCGAATTCGCGGAACAACCCGCCCGCCTGGCCGGGCAGGAACGACAGCGGCACGAACACCGCGGCAAGGGTGGCGGTGGTGGTGACGACGGCAAAGAACACCTGACGCGTGCCCAGAACGGCGGCGGCCCGCGGTCCCATGCCTTCGGATCGGCGGCGCACGATGTTTTCCAGCACGACGATCGCATCGTCCACGACCATGCCCGTGGCCAGCACCAGCGCCAAAAGCGTCAGGATGTTGACCGAGAAGCCGACGATATAGACCGCCGCCAGCGTGCCGATCAAAGACACCGGCAGGGTCAGCGCGGGGATCAGGGTCGCCCGCCAATCGCGCAGGAAGATGAAGATGATCACCACGACGATGCCCGTCGCCAGGCCCAGTGTCTTCAGCACCTCGGAGATCGCGCCGTTGATGAACACCGCATCGTCCGAGGTGACGAAGATGTTCACGTCGTCGGGCAACGTCCGGTCCAGTTCCGCCACAACCTCGCGCACGGCGCGCGAAATCTCGAGCGTGTTGCTGGTGGCTTGCCGGATCACGCCCATGCCGATCCCGGTCTGTCCGTTGGCCCGCAGCACGGTTTCGTTCTGTGCCGGGCCAAGGGTGACCGAGGCGACATCGCGGATGAAGACGTTCCTTGCCAGTTCCAGATCGCCAAAGGCTTCGGGTGTCACGACGGTGGCGGTGGTGCGCACGTTGATCGACTGTCGGCTGCCCGACAGATCTCCGGCGGGCGCATCGAAGGCCACATCGGCCAGTGCACGGCGCATGTCGGCAAGGGTCAGGCCCCGGCTGGCCAGGGCCGCCATGTCGATATCGACGCGAAAGATCGGCGCGCGGTCGCCATAAACCTGAAGATCGGCCACCCCCGCCACCGAGATCAGCCGGTCCTCGATCCGCTCCTGGACGATGTCGGTCAGCGCCTGGGGGGATCGCGTGTCCGACGTCACCGCGAGGCGGATCACCGGCTGGGCGTTGGCATCCGCCTTGACGATGCGTGGTTCATCCGCGCCATCGGGCAGGCTGTTGACGATGCGCGCAACCGCGTCGCGCGCATCGGTGGCCGCCACGTCAAGATCGACGTCGTCGCCGAATTCCAGGGTGACGCGGCTGCTGCCGAACTGCGACCGTGATGAAATGCTGCGGATGCCGGACACGCGGCCCAGCGCGCCCTCGATCCGGCCGGTCAATTCCTGGTCCACGGTCTGGGGCGACGCGCCGTCGAAATCGGTCCGCACCGAAATCACCGGCCGGTCGACGTCGGGCAGTTCGCGCACCTCGACGCCCAGCAATCCGGCAATCCCCGCAAGGACGATCAGCGCGCTCAGCACGAAGGCCAGGATCGGCCGCCGCACGAACAGGGCCGTTCCGCCCAGCGCGACCTTGTCGCTATCCTTGACGGTATCGTTCATGGCCGGCCCTTGCGGCTGGGTTCATGCGCCGGTCTCACAGCCGGGGCGCCGCATCGACGGATGCGCGGGCGGCGTCCGAAGGCAGAACCTCGACCTCGGCGCCGTTGCGCAGGGTTTGCAGGCCCTCGGTGATTACCGGCTCGCCTTCGCCCAGTTCGCCTTCGACCAGAAGCCGGTCGGCGTTGCGCTGTCGGATCACCACAGGCACGCGCGCGGCCTTGCCGTCGCGGACGGCCCAGACATAGGATCCTTCATTCGACCACTGCAACGCCAGCGGATCGACCACCGGATATTGTTCGCCCTCGAACCGCAGCGTCACCGTAAACGCCATGCCCGAGCGCAGATCGTCATTGTCGTTGTCCACCACGCCCTGCACGCGCAGGGTCCGGCTGGCCAGATCGACCACGTTATCGATGGCGCGGACCTGGCCGGTCAGGGTGCGGTCGGGTTGCGCCAGCGGCGTCAGATGGATCGATTGGCCGACGTCGATCTGGCGGATCACCCGTTCGGGCACGCGAAAGTCGACCAGCATCTCGGATCGATCGGTGATCAGGCCGATCGCCGTCTGCGCGGCGATCCGCGCGCCCTGTTCGACCGACAGCAGCCCCATCCGCCCGCCAATGGGGGCGCGGACCGTCCGCTGTTCCAGCTTGTATTGCGCCTCGCGGGCGGCCAGTTCGGCCGTCTGCACCGCCAGTTGCGCCGCCTGGAATGTGACCGCCGCCGAGGCGCCGGATTTCTGCAACCTGGTCTGACGCTCCAGATCGGCCTGCGCATCCTCGAGCATGACGCGGGCCGTTTCCACCGCGATGCGTTCGGCGACATCGTCCAGCTCGACAAGGATCGCGCCGGCCTCGACGGTGCCGCCGTCCTCGATGGCGACGCGCGTCACCAGGCCCGCCGCCTCGGTGCGCACCGTCACCGACCGGACCGCCCGCGCATCGCCGATCGCGCTGACCGAATCGTTCAGCACACCCAGTGTCACAGGCACGGCAACGACGCGCGCCGCGCCGCCCGGCCCCCGCCGCCCCGACGCGCCGCCTTCGGCCGGTGGTTCGCCCGGCGCAATTCCCAACAGTTCGGTGACGCCGACACGGTCAAGAACGTCGCGGGCGGCCGGAACATAGGCAATCCAGACCGCAACGGCGCCGGCAAGGACGACCAGTCCGATCAGGAACTGCTTGAAAATGGACATCCACACTCTCCATGCCCGGCTTGGTGGTCCCGCCGTTGCACACATAATTAACGCCACGGCCCCAAAGGTCGAGCGGCACCCGTATAACACGGTATCACAACGCCGTGGCAGCCCCGCCGACAAAGGCCGCCAGGATGCGGGGCCGGGTGTGGAGAATGACAAACGGCACGACGCCAGCCGGGCCCCTTGGCACTGGCTGACGTCACGGCCGTTTGCGACAGCGCGATACAGTGGCCATCGGCGGTTGCCGGTCCGGCGCGGGCGCCGGCCGGCAGGCCGATCAGAAGCGATCCACCGGCATTTTCAGATAGGACCGGCCGTCATCCTCGGGCTTGGGCAGGCGCCCGCCGCGCAGGTTGATCTGCAACGCCGCCAGCATCCGGTCGGGCAGCGACAGCGTGGCGTCGCGCTCTGTGCGCACCTTGATATAGTCGGCCTTGGTGGTGCCGTCCTTGACGTGCTTGTTGTGCGCCTTGTGTTCGTCGACGCTTGCCTCCCACGCCGGTTCGTCGCGGGTGTCGGTGCCGTAATCGTGGCCGACGAACAGGCGGGTGTCGCCCGGCAGGCGCAGGATCTCCTGGATCGAGTTCCACAGATCCTCGGCCGATCCACCGGGAAAATCACACCGGCTGGTGCCGGCGTCGGGCATCATCAGGGTGTCGTGGACAAAGGCGGCATCGCCGCAGACATAGGTGATCGAGCCCAGCGTGTGACCCGGTGACAGCATCACGCGCACGTCCAGATCCCCGATGCGGAAGCTGTCGCCATCGTTGAACAGCTGCGCGAAATCGGCGTCGGGATCGAAGGCCCCCGGCGTGTTGTAGATCTCGCGCCACAGGGTCGCGATGTCCGTCACCTTGGCGCCGATCGCGTTCTCGACCTTCAGGCGCGCCTTCAGGTGGTCGGATGCCATCAGGTGGTCGGCATGGGGGTGCGTGTCCAGCACCCACTGGATTTTCAGCCCGTTCTCTTCCGCCAGCGCCACGACCTGGTCCATGCTGCGGCTGTCGGTGGCAAAGCTCTTGGGATCGAAGTTCCAGACGACGTCGATCAGGGCCGCCGATTTCGTTTTCGGGCAGGCACAGATATACTGGATCGAACCGGTGTCGGGTTCGTAGATGCCCCAGACGTCGGGGCTGTCCGGCCCGCGCGAGGCGGAATGGCGGACGACGGGTTCGTTCAACTTGCTCATGGTTCAGGTGCTCCTTGTCTGGAAGGTCGAGGATTTCAGGGCCCGTCCGATCACGATGCCGATCAGCATCGCCGGAACAAAGACCAGGGTACCGGTGGCCGCCATCGGCACGGCCGTCCAGGCGGGGCCGGGGCAGAAGCCGCCGATGCCCCAGCCGATGCCGAACAGCGCAGCACCCGACAAAAGCTTGCCGTCGATGTGGCTGGCCGAGGGGATGTCGAATGACGGCATCAGCGCCGGGCGATCCTGGCGCCATGCCAGGCGATAGCCGACAAAGGCGGTCAGCGACGCGCCGCCCATGACGAAGGCCAGGCTGGGATCCCATGCGCCGAAGATATCCAGGAAGTTCAGAACCTTGGCGGGATTGGCCATGCCCGACAGGATCAGCCCGATGCCGAAGACGAGGCCGGAGAGAAAACCGAAAAGCGGACGCATCAGATGGACCCTCCGATCATATGGCGCAGCACGAAAACGGTCGCGGCGGCGAAGACGATGAAGGTGACGACCGCGGCCAGCGACCGGCCCGACAGACGCGCCAGGCCACAGACGCCGTGCCCCGACGTGCAGCCCGACCCCAGCGCGGTGCCGATGCCCACAAGCAGGCCGGCGATGCCCATGCCGGGCAGATTATCGCTGACGGTCTGGGCCGGAAAGGCCCCCGTCGCGATCAGCCACATAATGGGCGCGGCCAGCAATCCGGCGATGAAGGCGATGCGCCAGGCGCGATCGCCCTGCGCGACGGCGCCGGCGGTGATGCCGGCGATCCCGGCGATCCGCCCGAACAGCGCCATCACCATCACGGCGGACACGCCGATCAGGATCCCGCCCCCCAGCGATGCCCAGGGCGTGAAATCGGTTGGTGTTGCAGGCAACATTCGATGTCTCCTTTCAGGTGGTTCGCGCGGCGTTGGCGGTCGTCTCGCGGTCCGCGCGCGCGGATGTGGTGGTCGCGGTGATGGCGCCGTGCTGCGACAGGAACACCTCGCCGCTCAGATGGGTCAGGAAATCCGACCGCTTCAGGCGGTCCATGACCGGACCCTTGACCTCGGACAGGTGCAGCTTGGTTCCCATCTCGCACAGCCGCGCGTTGATCGCCTCGAGCGATTCCAGCGCGCTCATGTCGATCTCGTTCACGGCGGAACATTGCAGGATCACGTGGCGCACCGCATCGTCGCGGGCCACGCGATCAAGGATGTGATCCTCGAGAAAGCGGGCGTTGGCGAAATACAGGCTTTCGTCCACCCGCAGGGTGACGACGCTGGGATGCGTTTCGACCGTATGGCGATGGATGTTGCGGAAATGCTCGGTGCCCGGCACGCGGCCGACCTCGGCGATATGGGGGCGCGACGTCTTGAACAGATACAGCAGGACCGAGATGATCACACCGCTCGACACGCCCATTTCCACCCCGAAGGCCAGCGTGACCAGGATCGTGATGGCGACCGCGGCGAAATCGGCCCGGGAATACCCCCAACTGCGGCGCAGGATGCCGAAATCGACCAGCCCCAGAACGGCAACGATGATCGTGGCCGCGAGCGTGGCCTTGGGCAGGAAATAGATCAGCGGCGTCAGCGACACCGCCGCCAGTGCCAGGCCCAGGGCGGTGAAGGCGCCCGCAGCGGGCGTGCGGGCGCCCGCGTCGAAGTTCACGACCGACCGCGAAAAGCCGCCGGTGACCGGGAAACCGCCGGTGAATGCCGCGCCGAGGTTGGCGGCGCCGAGGCCGATCAGTTCCTGGTTCGGGCTGACCCGTTCGCGCTTCTTGGCGGCAAGGGTCTGGGCGACAGAAATCGATTCGACGAAGCCGATCACCGAAATCAGCAGCGCCGGGATGAAAAGCTGGCCGATCAGCGACGGCGACAGGTCGGGCATCGTCAGGGGCGGCAGGCTCTGCGGCACGTCACCGACGATGGCAACGCCGCGGTCCATCAGACCGAACCCCCAGACGGCCAGCGTCGTTGCGACCACCGCCACCACCGGCCCCGCCTTGGTGGCAACATCGGCCAGCCGCGCCCCGACCCCCATGCGCCGCAGCATCGGTTTCATGCCGCGCCTGACCCAGAACAGGAATGCCGTGGCAGACCCGCCCAGCGCCAGCGTGATGAGATTGATCTGCGACAGGTTGGCGGCAAGGCTTTCGACAAGCGCGATCAGGTTGTCACCGCCCCCGTCGATCCCCAGGATATGGCGCAGTTGCCCCACCGCGATGATGATCCCCGACGCGGTGATGAACCCCGATATGACCGGATGGGACAGGAAGTTGGCCAGAAACCCCAGCTTGAACAGCCCCATCGCCAGCAGGATCGCGCCCGAAAGCGCCGCCAGCGTCAGCGCGGCGGCGGCGTAACCCATCGTGCCCGTCTCTGCCACCTGCCCCAACGCGGCGGCGGTCATCAGCGAGACCACCGCCACCGGCCCCACGGCCAGGGCCCGGCTGGTGCCGAACACGGCATAAAGCAGGATCGGCACGATCGAGGCATACAACCCCGCCTCGGGCGGCATGCCCGCCAGCAATGCATAGGCCAGGGATTGCGGAATCAGCATGATCGTCACGATCACGGCCGCGATCATGTCTTCCGAAAACCTGCTCCGGTCGTACCGGCGACCCCAGTCGAGGATCGGGAAATATTGGGCGATACGGGACATTCAGTCAGAACTTCGGTTGGGACGGATCAATTCGGATCGGTGCGTTCGGGAACCGCCAGCCATTCGCGACCGCGCAGCATCCCCTTCCAATAGATCGGCGGAAGCATCCGTTCCTTCAGGAACCACGCGGCGCGCGACGGTTTGGTGCCGTCGATGAACGCCTTCGGAAAACTGGGCAGCAGCTTTCCGCCATAGCCGAATTCGGCCAGCACGATCTTGCCCCGCTCGACGGTCAGCGGACACGAGCCATAGCCGTTGTATTGCGCCACGGCCGATTTCCCGTCGATGTCGGCGATCACGTTCTCGGCCACCGTCGGCGCCTGCATGCGTGCCGCGGCCGCGGTCTTCGCGTTTGGCGCGTTCATCACGTCGCCCAACGACCAGACGTTGTCGAACGCCTTGTGGCGCAGCGTCGCCTGATCGACGTCGATCCAGCCGGCTTCGTCCGCCAGGGGCGAAACCCGGATGAAATCGGGCGCGCTCTGGGGCGGGCAGACGTGCAGCATGTCGAATTCGGTTTCGATTCGACGCACGTCCTTGTCAGGTTCCTTCACGTCGAAAACCGCCGTTCTGGTCGCGCCGTCGACGGACACCAGATTGTGGAAGAAATTCAGATGGGCGTCGTATTTTTCGACATATTCCATCAGGGCCGGCACATATTCCTTGACCCCGAACAACACCCCGCCGGCGTTGTTGAAATCGACCTCGATATCCTTCAGCACGCCGCGCTTCAGCCAGGCATCGCACGACAGATACATGGCCTTCTGCGGCGCCCCGGCACATTTGATCGGCATCGGCGGTTGGGTGAAGATCGCGCGACCGCGCTGCATCTGCTGAACCAGGGTCCAGGTATAGGGCGCAAGATCGTAACGATAATTCGACGTGACACCGTTCTTGCCCAGCGTTTCGATCAGGCCGTCGACCTTGCCCCAGTCCAGCTTCAGCCCCGGACAGACGATCAGCCGCTGGTATTTCACCACGCGGCAGCCGTCGAGGATCACGGCGTTTTCCTTCGGCTCGAACGCCGCGACGGCGCCCCGCAGCCAGCGCACGCCCTTGGGGATCAGGCTGGCCATCGTCTTGGCCGTCTGGTGCGGCTCGAAGATACCGCCGCCGACCATTGTCCAGCCGGGTTGATAGTAATGCACATCTGCCGGCTCGATCAGCGCGATATCCAGATCCGGGCGGCGCGATTTCAGGCTGGCCGCCACCGCGATTCCGCCCGCACCACCGCCGACAATCACCACGTCATGCTGTTCGTCGAAGGAATCGGTGGGGGTCTTGCCGCCATTGGTGATGCGCCGCACCACGCCGCTCATGTCATAGCCGGCGGCCTGGGTCGCGGCGAGGATATCCGCCACCGGCCGGTTTCCGGCCGCATTCAGCGACCACAGCGTGGCCGACCGCGTGCCGGTGCGGCAATACGCCAGCGTCGGGCCCGGCATCTCGTCCAGGGCATCGCCGAAGGCCGTGGCATCCGCATCGCTGACCATGCCGCCCTCGATGGGGATATACCGCGCCTCGAGTCCATGCTGCCCGGCGACGGCTGCGATCTCGGTGAAACTGGGCTGATCGGCGCCTTCGCCGTCCGGCCGGTTGCAGATGATCGAGCGGAAGCCCCGCGCTTTCAGTTCGGCCACATCGTCCGGCGTGATCTGTGGCGAAACCGAAAGCCGCGTCGAGATCTTCTTGGCATCCATGGTCATTGCGTGTTCTTCCCGGGTTATATCACAATTTGTTCAACGGCAGCTTGAGCATCGGGGTCCCCCGGGCGTCAACCGCAACCTCGTCTGCACGCATGGCACCCGATGCGCCGAATTGCTCCGTTTCGCCGTCCCCGGTCGCGCAGGACGTGCGCGGTGGAAACGCACAAAGGCGGCGCGGCTCTTGCCGCCGCCGACAGGGATGTCGCGAACCTTCTGCCCGCGCACGGTCACCCAAGACGGCACGGCGCGGCCGTCAGGCATTCATCGCGACCCGGATCCTTCGCGGTCGGGCCTTGGCGCCGTGCCGGTCGCGCAGGTCATCGCCGGGCCGTTCAGCGGCGGCAGGTGTTCACGCCCAGCAGGCGATAGGCCGGGCAGAACCCGGTCACGGCCGTGACGAGAAGGACCACACCGACAATCAGCGCGCCCCAGTACATCACAGGGTTCGCAAACAGCGCGATCGATGTTGCAAGCGGCAGCAGGATCAGGATCAGACCGAGAACCGCACGCACGATGCGATCGAGTTTACCTTCGTTGGCAGACATGATGTTTCTCCTTTGTCTGCCCCAGACTAGAGCGGCGCGATGGCCCTGTCGGTGACTTTGTCACCAACGGACACGGCCATCGGCCCCCCGACTGTGCGGGCGCAATGCCGTACCCGGTCAGCTGCGCTCCTGCGCCAGACGGCCAAGCGCCGGCAGATCCGCCAGCGTGACCGCGCCGCGCGCCAGCGTCACCCAACCGCGACGTTGGAATTCCTGCAACTGGCGCGAGACGACTTCGCGGGCGGTTCCCAGTTCGACCGACAGTTGCTGATGGGTGACGGCGACCGAGACGGCACCGCCCGCCAGTTCCAGCAACCGCTGGGCCAGCCGCACGTCGATGCGTTGGAAGGCGACTTCGTCGATCATCAGGAACAGGTCCGTGATCCGCTTGGAAAACGCCCGGAACACGAAGGTACGGAACAGCGGCGATGTCGCTACCAGATCATCGAAGACGGATCGCGGGATCGCCGCGGCACGCACGGCGGTTTCGGCGATCCCCTCGGCCGAGTAATCCTCGTGCGCCAGCAACGATGCGGTCGTCAGGACACAGCTTTCGCCCGCATGGATGCGATACAGAACGATCTCGCGCCCCGAATCCGAGGTCTGCTGCACCCGCACCGTGCCGCTGAGCAGAAACAGCATGTTCTCGGGCGATTTGCCCGGCCCGAAGATGACGCCGCCGCGCGGAATATCCACCACCGCGCTGCGCGCAATCAGGGTCGCGCGGATCGGATCATCCAGTCGTGACAGGCCGGGAAACTGATCCACCCATACCGGTATCGTCATCGCGGCGCCCGTGCTTCCGCGGCGGCGATCCGGTCCAGCAGGTCGGATCGGTTCGACGCGATATCGGCAATCGTCACATCGTCCAGCACATCCATGAACGCGCGGGCCGCCTTCTGGAACGCGCGTGACAAGCGGCAGATCCCGATCAGCGGGCACGTGTTGCTGGCGGGGTTGAAACACTCGACCACGTCCAGGTTGCCTTCGGTCAGGCGGACGATATCGCCAACCCGGATTTCATCGGCCGGGCGCGCCAGGCGGAACCCGCCGCCCCGCCCGCGTTGCGTGACAAGGTATCCGCCCTTCCCCAGTTCATGCACCGCCTTGACGATGTTCGGCTTCTTCATGTCGTGGATGCGCACGACCTCGTCGATGCGAACCAGATCGGGGGCCCGCAATGCCGCAAGCTGCAACGTGCGAAGCGTATAGTTCGTATAGGCGGTCAGCTTCATCGGAACCCTAAACGTATAACTCGTATATTGCTTTATCCGCAGTGTATGTTACGAAGCCTGCCGACGAAAGCAAAAGGAGTATCACATGAGTGTGCGCATCGGCGACATCGCCCCGGATTTCGAAACGGATACCACCGCGGGTCCGATCCGTTTTCATGAATGGGCCGACGGTAAATGGGTCTTCTTCTTCAGCCATCCGGCCGATTTCACCCCCGTCTGCACCACCGAAATGGGCCGCACCGCGCAACTGGGCGACGATTTCGCCCGGCGCGGCGTCAAGCCCCTGGGCCTGAGCACCGACAAGGTCGACGAACACCTCAAGTGGATCGACGACATCAACGAGACGCAATCGACGACGCTGACCTTTCCGATCGTGGCCGACCCCGATCTGAAGATCTCGAAACTCTACGAGATGATCCACCCCGAGGAGAGCACAACCGAAGCCGTGCGCTCGGTCTTCATCATCGACCCCGAGATGAAGATTCGCCTGACGATGACCTATCCGATGAACGTCGGTCGGAACTTCGACGAAATCCTGCGGGTCATCGATGCTCTTCAGACGGCAGATCGCAACCGCATCGCCACCCCCGCCGACTGGCGCCCCGGCGGCGAGGTGATCATCCCGCCCTCGATCAACGACGAAACCGCCAAGGGCCTGTTCCCCCAAGGCTGGAACACGATCAAGCCGTATCTGAGAACCACCCGGGTCGACAGCAAGACCGACTGACAAAAGGCACCCCGGCTCATCCTGCGCAAGCCGGGGCACCTGACCCTTCGCGCGCATCACCGCCCGTCGGCGCATTCGCGCCGACCTCCGGCGCCGACATTGAAAGGCGCGCGGCGGATAACCATATAATAATCATGATCAAATTCCGCCTTCACACAAGGTTCCTGCATTACGCGGGAAATCTGCTGAACCGCCGGTGACCCCGGGCGGGGTGGTGCCATGCGGCCCATCCGTCGCCTCGGGGTTTTTCCTGATCGTTGCCCGATCATTCACCCGACCAACCTGTCCGATGGCCCGACGCACTGCGGAGATCCCGCACTGTCGAAAAGCCGCGACAGGTCCGGTCATGGCACCAGCATCGCAGATCCCGGAGATCAAATTGCACACCAATACCAACACCCGCACTTCCACCCACGGTTCACCCGCCGCCCAGGGCCGTTTCAACCAGTGGCTGACCACCTCGTTTCGCCGCTGGCAGAAGCACCGCACGACAGCCGCATTGCAACAGCTCGATGATCGGATGCTTGCCGATATCGGGTTGCAGCGCGAAGACATCCCGTCGATGGCAACCCTGCTGACCGGACGCGAGCGCGGCGCAACACCGCGACCGCAAGACGGCACGATGCGCCTGGCCGCCTGACCGTCGCACGCCAACACGCCCAACCGCGCGACAGATCCCGGGTGCCGTGACGCGCCCCATCCCCCGCCCACGAAGCGCCCGCGATGTCGCTGTCGCAAGCGCATGGGCTGATGGTTTCACCCACGACGACCGGCGCATTTCGCACCCGATCACTGCACTTCGTTGACCGGGGTTAATGCGCCGGCGGAACGGCCCGGCAACAGTCGGACAAGAACGTGGCGACGGCGGCACCACACCGCGCGGTCGTGCCGGGCGGCGTGTTTTCTTGCGGGCATGGCCGGTTCCCGGATTGCAAACCAGTCAGAAGGAAAACCCCATGAAACGACTCGACGGAAAAATCGCGCTGATCACGGGTGGTGCCGCGGGCATCGGGCTCGACACCGCGCGGCTGTTTCTTGACGAAGGCGCGCGGGTCGCGCTGGTCGATCTGAACGATGACGATCTGGCGAAGGCCGCGGGGGAACTGGGCGGTGGCGACGACGTGCTGTGCATCGCCGCCGATGTGTCCTCGGCCGACGATACCGCCCGCTATGTCCGCGAAACGCTGGACTGGGGCGGGCGGATCGACGTGTTCTTCAACAACGCCGGGATCGAAGGCAAGGTCGCGCCGCTGATCAACCAGAAGATCGACGATTTCGACAAGGTGATGGCCGTCAACGTGCGCGGTGCATTCCTGGGCCTGCAACACGTCCTGCCCGGCATGATCGACCGCAAAAGCGGCAGCATCATCAACATGTCGTCCATCGCCGGCCTTCAAGGCAGCCCGAACGTCGCGCCCTATATCACGTCCAAGCACGCCATCGTCGGGCTGACCCGCGCCGCCGCGATCGAGGCGGCACCGGCCAACGTGCGCGTCAACTCGGTGCATCCGTCGCCGATCAACACGCGGATGATGCGTTCGCTGGAAGAAGGGTTCAGCCCCGGCAAGGGCGAGGAAGCACAGGCGAGCCTGGCCGCGTCGATCCCGCTGGCGCGTTACGGCGAGGTGCGCGACGTGGCGAACCTGGTGCTGTTCCTGGCTTCGGACGAATCGGCCTTCATCACCGGCGGGCAGTATCCCGTCGATGGCGGGCTGGCGGCCGGCTGACATGGCAGCCACCCCCGACACCCAGGCGGCAACCGGCCGGATCGTCGCGGTGCGTGGCGGGATTGTCGATGCGCTGTTCCCTGCCACAACCGACGAAAGCGGCCCGCAGATCGACGATCTGCTCTACGCCGGCGACATCGCGTTGCAGGTGATGTCGTTCGTCGATGGCGGGGCGGCGCGGTGTATCGCGCTGCACCCGGTGCAGGGCCTCGGCCTTGGCACCCCGGTGCGCGCCACTGGCGGCCCGGTGAAGGTGCCGGTGGGCGAGGCCGTGCTGGGCCGGATGCTGAACGTCTTCGGCGATCCCATCGACGACCAGCCACCCCCCGACGCAGCCGACCGCCGCTCGATCCACCGCACGCCGCCGCCCCTGTCCGACCGGGTTCTGCGGGCCGAGGTTCTGGAGACGGGGATCAAGGCCATCGACCTGCTGGCCCCCATCGAACGCGGCGGCAAGACCGGGCTGTTCGGCGGCGCGGGCGTGGGCAAGACCGTGCTGCTGAGCGAATTGATCCACAACACCGTGGAACACCACCACGGCGTCAGCCTGTTCTGCGGCATCGGCGAACGTTCGCGCGAGGCCGAGGAATTGTGGCGCGAGATGGGCGAAGCCGGCGTGCGCGACCGGATGGTGATGCTGTTCGGCCAGATGAACGAAAGCCCCGGCGTGCGGTTCCTTGTCGGAAAATCGGCGCTGACCATGGCCGAATGGTTCCGCGACGACCGCAAGCAGGACGTGCTGCTGCTGATCGACAACGTGTTCCGCTATGTCCAGGCGGGATCCGAGGTGTCGGGCCTGATGGGGCGGATGCCGTCGCGGGTGGGGTATCAGCCGACGCTGGCGACCGAACTGGCCACGTTGCAGGAACGCATCGCGTCCACCCGGTCCGGGGCGATCACATCGATCCAAGCGGTCTATGTCCCGGCCGACGATTTTACCGACCCGGCGGCGGCGCACATCTTTTCTCACCTGTCGGCGTCGGTGGTCCTGTCGCGCAAGCGCGCGTCCGAAGGGTTGTATCCGGCGGTGGATCCACTGGCCTCGTCGTCGGTGATGCTGACGCCGAACGTCGTCGGTCAGCGGCATTACGACATCGCCCGCGCCGTGCGCCGCACCCTGGCCGAATACGACGACCTGCGCGACATCATCGCCATGCTGGGCATCGAGGAGCTTTCGGCCCACGACCGCGCCGTGGTCGCCCGCGCGCGCCGGCTTGAACGGTTCCTGACGCAACCCTTCGCCACCGTCAGCCTGTCCACCGGCGAAGGCGGCAAGATGGTGCCGCTGTCCGCAACCCTGGACGGGTGCGCGGCGATCCTGGCCCAGACCAGTTTCGAGCGCCCCGAGAGCGATTATTACATGATCGGCGCCCTGCCCGAGACCGAGGTGGCGGCATGAGCATGGCATCGCAAATGCACGTCACCATCCGCCTGCCCGGTGCCCTGCTGTTCGACGGCGCCGCCCGGAAACTGAACGCCGAAGGCGCCGACGGGGCGTTCGGCATCCTGCCCAACCACGTCGATCTGGTCACCGCACTGGTGCCGTCGGTCCTGTTGCTGGGCGAACCGGACGGGACCGAACGGGTCTTCGGCATCGACGAGGGACTGCTGGTCAAGAAGGGACACGCCATCGACATCGCCGTGCGCCGGGGTGTCGAAAGCGCCGACCTTGCGTCGTTGCATGAAACGGTCGGTGCGTTCTTCGCCACGCTTGAGGACGACGAACGGGTGGCCCGTTCGGCCCTGTCGCGGCTGGAAGCCGACATGGTGCGCCGGTTTGCCGGCCTGCGGGCGGAGCCGCGGCCATGACGGGCGACCGCGACAGACAGGACCGCATCGGGCGCGATGCGGCACGCAAGCAGGCGGCGCGCGACAACCCCGGCCCCAGCCCCCTGCGCGGCATCGGCGTGTTCGGGATGATCGGCTGGGCCGTCGCGGTGCCGACGGTGGCGGGGGCCTTCCTGGGCCTCTGGCTGAACCGCGTGGCGCCGCAGACTTTTTCGTGGACCATCGCGCTGATCCTTGGGGGTGCCGTGATCGGCGCGTTCCTCGCATGGCGCTGGATCGACAGGGAGAAAGACAAATGACCGACATCGACTGGACCCTGTTCGCCACCGGCGTGGCGTTCGGCGGCGTTGCCGCGGCGTTGTTCTTTGCCGGGCTGGGATGGGGGATGCGGCTGGCGCTGCGCGCGGCGCGGCCCATGGCCGTGCTGTTGCCCAGCGCGGCCCTGCGCATCGCGCTGTTGCTGGCGGCCGGCTGGTGGGTCGCCACCCTGGGCGCGGTTGCGGCGCTGGGATTCGCGCTGGCCTTTGTCGCCACGCGCACGATCCTGGTCGCGGTCCTGCGCCCGGCGAAAGGACGTGCGTGATGGAACTCAGCCCCGATGAAAGCATCGTCTTCCACATCGCCGGTTTCGGCGTGAACGCCACCATCGTGTTCACCTGGGCGGTCATGGCGATCCTGACGATCGCGTCGATCCTGATCACCCGCAGTCTGAAGCCCGAGGTGCCGCCGGACCGCTGGCGCACCGTGCTGGAAACCATCGTGCTGACGATCCAGGGCCAGATCGACGAAATCAGCGCCCGCCCCGACCGCCGCCTGCTGCATTTCGCGGGCACGCTGTTCCTGTTCATCGTCACATCGAACCTGCTGATGATCGTCCCCGGCTGGCGGTCGCCCACCGCGTCGCTTTCGACCACCGCCGCCCTTGCGCTGGCCGTGCTGGTCGCCGTTCCGCTGTTCGGGATCGGCGCGCGTGGCCTCGGCGGTTACCTGCACAGCTACCTCGAGCCGAACGTGATCATGCTGCCGTTCAATATCATCGGCGAGGCGTCGCGCGGCATCTCGCTGGCGATCCGGCTTTACGGCAACGTCATGAGCGGGGCGGTGATCGCGGCGATCCTGCTGGGCGTCGCACCGTTCTTCTTTCCCGTGGTGATGGACATGCTGGGCCTGCTGACCGGCGTCATCCAAGCCTACATCTTCGCCATCCTCGCCACCGTCTATATCTCATCGGCCACGGCCGTTCCCGACCCCGCACAGGAGCCATCATGACCGACCTCGCCATCATCGCCGCCATTTCCATCTTCACCGCCGGACTGACCGTGTCGTTCGGCGCGCTTGGCCCCGCACTGGGCGAAGGGCGCGCCGCTGCCCAGGCGCTGTCGTCCATCGCCCAGCAGCCCGACGCGGCCTCGACCCTGTCGCGCACCCTGTTCGTCAGCCTTGCGATGATCGAATCCACCGCGATCTATTGTTTCGTTGTCGCCATGATCCTGTTGTTCGCCAACCCGTTCTGGAACGCGGCGCTGGAAGCGGCGGCACAGGGCAGCTGACATGTCCATCGACTGGATCACCGTCGCCGCGCAACTGGTCAACTTTCTGGTGTTGGTCTGGCTGTTGAAGCGGTTTCTCTACGGGCCGATCCTGGCGGGGATCGACGCCCGCGAAGCTGCCATCGCCGCCCGCATGGGCGAAGCCGCCCGGATCCGCGAGGCGGCGAAGGCGGCCGAGTCCGAACACCGCGCCGAAGCCGCCCGCCTGAAAGAGGGCCGCGAGGGCGCGCTGGCGCAGGTGCGCCGCGAGGCCGAGGCCGAGCGCGATGCCCTGCTGGCCGAAGCACGTGACCGGATCGCCCGCGAACAGGCCACCCGCGCGGCCGAGCGCGAGAACGAGGCGCGTCGCTATGCGCAGGATCTGCACCACAAGGGCGCCACGGCGTTGATCGCGCTGCTGCGCAAGGCGCTGGACGATCTTGCCGGCGAAACGCTGGAGGAACGGATCGTCGCGCGCGCCCTGTCGCGCCTGCCGCGGATGACGGGCGATCTGCGCGATGCGGCGGGCGACAGCCGCGATGCGGTGGTGACGACGCAGCGTGCGTTGTCCGACGACCTGCGGTCGCGCATCGGCGATGCGGTCGCCGGGGCGCTGCCCGGCACCCAGGTCCGCTTCACGACCGACGAAACGCTTTCGCCGGGCCTGTCGCTGCGTCTTGGCGGCGCGCAACTGGGCTGGACCGTCGACGGCTATGTCGACGGGTTGCAGGACATGCTGGACGACGCAAGCACGCGCAGGGGGCACTCCGATGCCGCATGACACCACGGATGATCTGCTTCAGGCGCTGCTCGACGCGCCCGCGCCTGAACCGCACCTGCACGAGATCGGGACGGTCACGGAAATCGGTGACGGCATCGCCATTGTCACCGGCCTTGCCCGCGCCCTGCTGGACGAGGTGCTGGAATTCGGCGGTGGCCTCGTCGGTATCGTCTTCGACCTTGAGGCCGACCGCTTGGGCGTGGTCCTGCTGGGCCCCTCGGGCGCGGTGGTGCCCGGATCGGACGTGCGGCGCACCGGCCGTGTCGTCAGCGTGCCGGTGGGCGCGGCCATGCTGGGCCGGGTTGTCGATGCGCTGGGACGGCCCCGTGACGGCGGCGATCCCCCCGCGACGGACCGCTTGCGCCCCATCGAAACCGACGCGCCCGGCATCCTGGATCGCGCGCCCGTGACTCGACCCCTGGCCACCGGGCTGAAGGCCGTGGACGCCGCGGTGCCGGTGGGCATGGGCCAGCGCGAACTGATCGTCGGCGACCGGCAGACCGGCAAGACCTCGATCGCGGTCGATGCCATCCTGAACCAGCGCGGCACCGGTGTTCTGTGCATCTATTGCGCCATCGGCCAGCGCGGCGATGCCGTCGCCAAGGTGATCGGCGCGCTGCACGACGGTGGCGCCATGGATCACACCATCGTCGTGACCGCCGGCGACGAAGAGGCCCCCGGCCTGTCGTGGGTCGCGCCCTATGCCGCCATGACCATGGCCGAGGCGCTGGCCGCCACGGGGCGCGATGTTCTGATCGTGTTCGACGACCTGACCCACCATGCCCATTCCTATCGCGAGCTGTCGCTGCTGCTGCGCCGACCGCCGGGTCGCGAGGCGTTTCCCGGCGACATCTTCTATGTCCACGCCCGCCTGCTGGAACGTGCCGGCCAGTTCGCGCCGCGCATCGGCGGCGGGTCGATCACCGCGCTGCCGGTGGTCGAAACCCAGGCCGAGAACCTGTCGGCCTATATCCCCACCAACCTGATCTCGATCACCGACGGACAGATCTACCTGTCGCCGCGCCTGGTGCGGCGCAACCAGTTTCCCGCCGTCGATCTGGGCGTGTCGGTCAGCCGGGTGGGCGGCAAGGCCCAGGCCCCTGCCCTGCGCGACGTGGCGGGCAACCTGCGCGTGACCCTGTCGCAGTTCGAAGAGCTGGAAGAATTCGCCCGCTTCGGCACACGGCTGGACGACGCGACCCAACGAAACCTGACGCGCGGCGCGGCGGTGCGCGGTGCGCTGCGCCAGCCCGAGCGTGACCCGATGCCGGCCGATGAACAGCTTGCCATCCTCATCGCGGCGATCGAGGGCCTGTTCGACGCCATGGACGAGGCCACGACCGCAACGGGCGCGGCCGCCGTGCGCGCCGCCGTCCGTCACGACAACGGCGAGACGGCGGCGCTGATCGGCTCGGGCCGGCGCATGACACCCGATGACCGCGCGCGGATCGCCGGTCTGGCCCGCGACGCGCTGAGCGAGGTCGGCCATGGCCCAGACGCTTGAACGCCTGACGCGCCAGACCGACACGATGCAAAGCATCCGCGGGATCGTGCGCACGATGAAGACGATGTCGGCGATCAACGCCGCGCCCTACGAACAGGCGGCCCGCGCCATCGAGGCGTGGCACCATACCGTGCTTGACGGGCTGCATGCCTTCATCACGGTGAACGGCGCACTCAGCCAGGCATCGGCGAACAAGGGCCGCGGGATCCTTGTCGTGATGGGGTCCGATCACGGGCTGTGCGGCAACTATAACGAAATCGTGGCGGTTGAGGCGCGCAGGCACGCCGCCGCCGACACCCGCATCCTGTGCGTCGGCGCCCAGATGCGCGATGCGCTTGGCGGCGAGGGCATGACGCCCGAGGCAACCCTTCTGCCCCCCGCCAATGCGGACGGGCTGAACCGACTGGCGGGCGAGTTGGTGACCCGCCTGGAAGCGATGCGCGCAGCCGACACCGGCGGAGACCCCGCCATCGCGCTGGTCTTTACCCAGCGCGCAGATCACGGACAGCAGCGCGCGGTCTGTCGACCGCTGTTGCCGCTGGATGCCGCCCTGCTGGAGGATCTTGCCGCGCGCCGGTGGCAATCGCGCAGCCTGCCAAGTGCGCCGATGCCCGCGCCCGAACTGCTGGCCGTGCTGATCCGCAACCTGATCCATGCCACGATCTATCGCGCGTCGGCCGAGGCGCTGCTGACCGAGAATGCCGCCCGCCTGGCGCGGATGCAGCAGGCCGAGCAATCGGTGGACGACCGGCTTGACGATCTTCAGGCGGAAACCCGCACCGTGCGCCAGGACGAGATCACGACCGAACTTCTGGACGTGATCGTGGGCTTCGAGGCGCTGAAGGATCGTGACCGAAAACGGAAACGAAAACAGCCAAGTGTATAGGGGAACAAATCCATGCGGGTGCGACAGGTGATGCGCGCGCGGGTATCGGTTGCCACACCGGCAACGTCGATCCATGCCGTGGCCGCGCTGTTGAAGGACCGGGACATCGGCATGGTGCCGGTGATGGACAACGGACGCCCCGTCGGTGTCGTCACCGACCGCGATCTGACGATCCGGCTGTTGACCGAAACCGGTTGGTCGGCCGATGGCCCGGTCAGCCGCATCATGACCCCCCACGTGCACAGCTGCGGCCCCGATGTCGATGTTGTCGAAGCGGCGCGGCTGATGGGCGAATACCAGGTCAGGCGGCTGGTGGTCTGCGATTCCGACGGAACGCTTGTCGGCATCGTGTCGCTTGGCGATATCGCGCGCGACGCAAGCGAGGAACTGGCCGGTCAGGCCCTGGGCGAGATCGTCGAATACCGCTAGGAGGCCACCGGCGGACAGGGCGCGCGCATCAGGATCTCGTCGCGCAGGATCGCCATGTCGACCCCGGCAAGATCCGCCAGCGCACCGGTATCGCTCAGCCGGATGGATCGGCGGTCGGGATAGGCGATCACGCCGGCCCGTTCGAAACGCCGCAGGGTCCGGCAGACATGCACGTTGGTCAACCCGGTGAATTCGCCCAGCTTCTGCTGGGTGATGGGGAAATCGAACGTCGTGCCGGCGGTCCGTCCGACGTATTCAAGCCGGACGAACAATTCCAGCAGGGCATAGGCAAGGCGGTTGGCGGCATTGCCATGGCCAAGACGCAACAGCAACTCGGACGTGCGCGACTGGGTCGTCAGGATCGCCGCGGCCATGATTTCACGCAGACGCGCCAGGGCGGGCGACGGCCCGTTCGCCGTGGCCGGATGGATCAGGATGTATTCGACGTCATCCAGCGCCTCGACCGTGCAGGCCGCGACGGGCACGATCTGCGTGCCGATCAGGGCAAAATCCTCGGGCAGCATGATGTCGATGATCTGCGTATCGCCATGGGGCAGGCTTTTCGACAGGCCGATCCACCCTTCGAGCAGCAGCATCGAATGATCGGCGAAATCGCCCTCGTGACTCAGGATCGTGCCTCGCGGATCCCTCTGCACACGCATTCCGGGACAGCCCAGCAGAAGCGAGCGGAACTCGGATCGTCGAATGTCGGGCATCGTGGCGGTGGCGGTTCGAAATGTCATCGCAAAAGGCCTTTTGGTCAAATGGACAAGCCGAGCGGTGCCCGCGGCCGCTTTGGTGCACTGCGCCGCACGCGCGGGCGCAACCGTTCGCCGCGTGGCCCCATCGCGGCGGGGCGCGTCGCGGTCGATCCCCGAGCCTCAACCACCCGGACAGGGCCACATTACCCCCGGCGGAAGCGTCACGCCTTGAGCAAGATCAAATCTGTCGCCCCGTGGCCGAAAACAGCCGGGTGCGCCAACATAGGCCATTGGCACGACAACAGCCACCGGCCGGGACACGCCGTGCTTACGGCACCGGCGGATCGGTCCATTGACTTGCCACCGGCGGCGCGACCCCAAGGACGTCGATCGCCCGGGCGGCGATCTGATCGACGATCTCGGCCAGGCTCTGCGGGTTCAGATAGAAGGCCGGAACCGGTGGCAACAGGATCGCGCCCATTTCGGTGGCGGCCGTCATGTTGCGCAGATGCGCAAGGGTCAGAGGCGCCTCGCGCGTCAGCAGGACCAGGCGGCGGCGTTCCTTCAGTTGCACGCTGGCGGCGCGGGTCAACAGGTTGTCGTCCAGCCCATGGGCGATCGCCGCAAGAGAGCGCATGGAACACGGCGCCACGATCATGCCCGCCACCGGAACCGACCCCGAGGCGATGCTTGCGCCGATATCGGCGATGCCATGGAGGCGCGTCGCGTAGCCGCGCAATTCGTCCTGCGCGGTGGCGCCACATTCCGTGCGCAACGTGCGTTCTGCCGCCGCGCTGATCACAAGGTCGATCTGGACGCCCAGCGCGGCCAGTTGGCGCGCGCAGGACAGGCCCAGCCCGGCGCCAGACGCGCCCGCGATCCCCAGGATGACCCGCGGCGCCGTCATGGTTGCCGCCCGGGCATGACGCGCGACAGCAGGTCGGCGGCGAATGCGGCATCCGCCGGCGCGGTCTGCATCACCTCGCCCCATTCGCGCGAGGTTTCGCTGTCGATCTTGACGGTTGCGTCGATCCCCATCTTTCCGGCCAGCCCGGCCTGGGGCGAGGCAAAGTCCAGGTAATCCATCGGTGTGTTCTCCAGCATCATGACGTCGCGCGACGGGTCCATCCGCGTGGCCAGCGCCCAGGCGATATCGTCCCAGTTCGACGGGTCCAGGTCGGCATCCACCACGATGATCATCTTGGTATAGCTGAACTGCGGCAGCATCCCCCACAGCCCCATCATCACGCGCCGGGCCTGACCGGGATAGCGTTTGTCGATGCTGATCACCGCAATCCGATATGAGCAGGCGGCAGGCGGCAGCCACAGATCGCGGATTTCGGGGATCTGGGCGCGGATCGTCGGAAGCGCCAGCCGGTTGAAGACCTCGCCAATGATCGCAGGCTCGTCCGGCGGGCGCCCGGTGTAGGTGGACAGGTAAAGGGGCTTGCGCCGGTGCGTGATCGCGGTGACCTGCATCACCGGGAAACGCTCGGCCCGGTTGTAATAGCCGGTGTGATCGCCGAACGGCCCCTCGGGCGCCAGTTCGGTGGGCGACACCATGCCCTCCAGCACGATTTCGGCATCGGCCGGCACCATCAGGTCGACGGTTTTTGCAGGCACCAGCCGGGGGCGGGCGTTGTTCAGCGCGCCCGCAAAGCTCAGCTCGGACACGGTTTCTGGCAACGGCAGCGCGGCCGACAGCAAGGTTGCGGGGTCGCAACCCAGCACGATGGCAACAGGCATGGCGTTGCCGTGCCGCGCCCAACCGCGGTGGTGGGCGGCACCGCCGCGGTGCGGCAACCAGCGCAGGATGATCTTGTCGCGTGCGATGACCTGGGCGCGATAGACACCTGCGTTATAGCGGTTGATCTCGGCCCGCCCCGATCCGTGCGGCCGGGTCACCACCACCGGCCAGGTGATCAGCGGGCCGGCGTCGCCCGGCCAATGTGTCTGCACCGGCAGCGCACCCAGATCGATCTGCGTGCCCGCTGAAACCTGTTCGTGCACCGGCGCGGCCGACACGATCCGGGGCCGCGTGGCCAATGCCGCCTTCAGCATCGGCCAGCGCGACAGCGCATCGCGCAGCCCGTCGGGCGGCGCCGGTGCGCGCAATGCCGCAAGGAACGTGCCGAGATCGTCCAGACCGTCACAGGCGATGCCAAGGCCCGCCGCAACCCGGCCCGGCGTGCCGAACAGATTGGTGATGACGGGAATATCCGCAACCTTGCCGCAATCCAGCACCGGACGGTCGAACCGCAGGACCGGGCCGCCACGCTCAAGCACGGCGCGATGCACGGCCGTCATCCGGTGCCGGGTCGGGACAGGCTCGGAAATGCCCGCAAGCTGGTCGGTCCGGCCGCACCAATCAAGAAAACTGCGCAGGCTGGGAAACGAAGGTAAAACGCGCACGGGCAATCCTGTCAGGCAAACTGGTCTGCACGTATCAGCAATGAATCCGGCTGAAATTGACGATCGTCAATTTCATTTGCCAAACCGGGGCCTAAGACGGTGGCAATCGTTCGGACGACCGCTGAAGGAACCTGCCAAGTGTCACCGCTTCCCGGGCAAATCCCGCTGTTTCCCGCGGCATTGGCGATCCCGCTTCGCATGCTGCCGCTGGCGCCGATGTCGCTTGCGTTGACCGCGTTTTCGCGCAGCATCGCCCGCCGGCATCCGGGGCTGTTTCGCAGGCTGGGCGACTATGACCGGACGCGGTTCGTGCTGGACCCGACAGACCTGCCGTTCGTCATCCACCTTGAACCGGGGGGCGGCACACCGCGCGTCAGCCTGGCGCGCGGGGGCGGCGACGGCGCGGCGCGGATCGCCGGGCCACTGGCGGCGCTGTTGGGGCTGGTGCATGGCGCGTTTGACGGCGATGCGCTGTTCTTCTCGCGCGATCTGGTGATCGAGGGCGACACCTCGGCCGCGCTGGCGCTGCGCAACGCGATCGATGACAGCGAACTGGACCTGTCGCAGGAGATGACGTTTTTCTGCGGCCCGATGAAGGGCCCGCTGCAACGGCTTTTCGCACAGATCGAAAAACACAGCGGAGTCAGCCTGACCCGCGCCGAAGAGAATGGGGCATGGTAATGGAAATCGTCTGTCCGGCCGGCACGCCGGCATCCCTGCGCGCCGCCGTGACCGCCGGGGCGCATACGATCTATTGCGGGTTTGCCGACGAAACGAACGCGCGCAACTTTCCCGGCCTGAACTTTCAGCGCGACGAGATGCGCGCCGGCATCGCCTTTGCCCATGACCATGGCGCCAAGGTCCTGGTGGCCATCAACACGTTCCCGCGCGCCGGTGACGAGGCGCTCTGGCACCGTGCCGTGGCCGATGCCGAAAGCTGCGGCGCCGATGCGGCCATCCTGGCCGATCTTGGCCTGCTGGATCATGCCGCGCGCCACCATCCGGGTCTGCGTCGGCACCTGTCGGTCCAGGCGGCGGCGTCGAATGCGGATGCGCTCAACTTCTATGCCGATACCTTCGGCGTCAAACGGGTGGTCCTGCCGCGGGTGCTGTCGGTGCCCGAGATCGCGGCGATCAACGCCGAAACCGAGGTCGAGACCGAGGTTTTCGTCTATGGCGGCCTGTGCGTCATGGCCGAGGGGCGGTGTTCGCTGTCGTCCTATGCCACGGGACGTTCGCCCAACATGAACGGCGTCTGTTCCCCCGCAAGCCACGTGGAATACCACGACCAGGGCGGCGTTCTGGATGCAAAGCTGGGCGGTTACATCATCCACCGCGTCGGTAAGGACGAACCGGCGCCCTATCCCACTTTGTGCAAGGGCTGTTTCAGCGCCGGCGAGAAAACCACCCACCTGTTCGAGGATCCCGTCAGCCTGAACGCCGAACAGCTGATCCCGCAGTTGCAGAAGGCCGGGGTGACCGCGCTCAAGATCGAGGGGCGGCAGCGGTCGCGCTCCTATGTGGCCCAAGTCGTGCGTAATTTCCGGGCCGCGGTGGATGCGCTCGAGGCGGGGCGGCCGATGCCCGAAGGGATGCTGGCCCGTTTGTCCGAAGGCCAGGCGATGACCACCGGCGCCTACAAGAAAACATGGAGATGACGACATGGATCTGACAGTCGGGCCCGTTCAGTTCTTCTGGTCGGCAGAGCGCTGGAGCGCCTTTTACGACGACCTGGCCCAGGCGCCGGTCGACCGGCTGGTGTTGGGCGAACTCGTCTGCTCCAAGCGCCTGCCGTTCTTCCAGGACCGCATCCCCGACGCGATCGCAACGCTGACCGACGCCGGCAAGGAGGTCGCCTTGACCAGTCTTGCCCTGGTCACGCTCAAGCGCGAGCGAAAGGCGACCGGCGCGCTGGCCGAGATGGGCATCCCGATCGAGGTCAATGACCTGACCGCACTGGCCCATCTTCCCGAAGGCATGCCCTTCTGGGTGGGGCCGCTGGTCAACGTCTATAACGAGGGCACGATTTCGTGGCTGGCGGGGCGGGGTGCGACGCGCATCTGCCTGCCACCGGAACTGCCGCTCGACTCCGTGGCACGGCTGGCGCGCACGGGGGCCGATCTGGGCGTGGCCATCGAGGTCTGGGGCCACGGCCGCCTGCCGCTGGCGATTTCGGGGCGATGCTATCATGCGCGGATGCACGGGCGCACCAAGGACAACTGTCAATTCGCCTGCGAAGACGATCCCGACGGGCTGGACGTGAAAACGCTGGACGGTCAGCCGTTTCTGGCGATGAACGGGGTGCAGACCCTGTCCGACACCCATGCCTGCGCCGCCTATCAGGCGGACGCGCTGGCCGATGCCGGTGTCAGCGCCCTGCGCCTGTCGCCGCAATCGAGCGGCTTCGACGCCCTGTGCCGCCTTTACCGGCAGCTGCTGGATGGCCATCTGAGTGGCGATCAACTGGTCGAGGCGATCGGCAGGGACGAAACCGGCGCGCGGCTGTCCGACGGGTTCCTGACAGGGGCGCGCGGCGTGGATTGGTCGGGCAAGGCGATGTCGGGCTGAGCGCGACGGCCGCGGTCGCCCCTGTCACCCGCCGCACAGGGGCCGACGGCGGCGGCGTCATCCCACCCGTGGTCATACGCCGCAATCGACACCGCCACCCGACCCCGATAGCGTGCCCGCACAGCGCCCCAGCGGACAGTCACGCGGCCATGAACACGAACACACCAGACCACCCCTGCGGTGGATGCGCCTTCTACGACGACAGCGTCTGGCGGCCGGTCGATGCTTGCGGCCTGTCCGACCTGAAACGCGGCTTTTCGCGCAACAGCCTGGCCGCGCAACAGGTTCTTTACGCGCAGGACGATGAAAACCGGGGGGTTTTCTGTGTCTCGGCCGGGCTGATCGCGGTGCGCACGCACCACCGTGACGGAACCTCGACCCTGATCAAGCTGGCCTATCCCGGCGACGTCATCGGTTATCGGTCGTTCCTGAGCAACGCCCGCCACAAGACCGAGGCGCGCGCGCTGGTGCCATCGCGGGTGTGCGCCGTCGCGCCGCGCAACGTGGCCCGTATCATCGACGCGAACCCGGGCGTGTTGCACGGCATCACCGCCCGCTGCCTGACCGAGATCGACGGCAACCACGACCGCATCATCGCCGCCTCGGTCAGCTCGAACCGCGACCGGCTTCGCAATCTTCTGATGCAACTGATGCAGCGGCACGGCCAACGGGAGGGCGATCGGCTGTGCATGCACCTGCCGCTTTCGCGATCCGACCTTGCCGACCTGATCGGCGTGCGGCCGGAAACCATGTCACGGCTGCTTCGGCAGTTGAAAGAGGACGGAACACTGACCGTTTCAGGGCGCGAAATCGCGATGGTCACCGCCCCGACAGGGCAGCCGCCCGAGACGCAGGCGACACCCCTGCCGCCGCATCGCAGGCCGGCGAATCGCCCCGCGACCACGCGGTCCGGCGCCGATCGCATGCCCGCCCCGCCCGATCGCCATCCAGCCACGACCAGCGATCGCTGAGGCCCGTCTTGCGGTGCCCGGTCCTTCGGGGTGCGGGGGGGAAACGCCACCATCGGCGGCGGCCCGCAAAGGCGTTCACGATAAGGGGGGACAAGTGGTAGCGTTGGGCGGACTTGAACCGCCGACCCCAGCATTATGAGTGCTGTGCTCTAACCAGCTGAGCTACAACGCCATCCACAGGAGCGCGAAATACTCAAGCCGGGCTGGGGTGTCAAACGGAAAAACGCGGTGGGTCACGCGGGGTCACCCGGACTTACGCGCAAACGGCCCGAACTTCGCCTTAGTCCTGCCGTCGTGGTCGCTACAATCACGAGGTGTAAGTTCGGAGTATCAAGATCATGCAGCGTATCAGTGCCCTCTTCGATTATCGCAAGGCCAGGAGTTACCTGATCTTATCGTGGGCGGCTGTCGCATTGTCCGTCGTGGTCGGTTATTTCGACGCGCAGAAGGCCGCGGAACGCAAGATGGCCATACGCGGCGGCCCGCCGCCGGTGATCCAGATCCAGGATTTCCAGCCTGCCAACGACATCACCCGCATCGGCGAGGTCAACGCCGTGGCGCAGATCGATGTGTCGCTGCCGATTCTCGCGCTCTATGGTGACGGTGTCGAACAACGGCGCGCGGTGGTGTTCCCCCTCGTGGCGACGGATGTGGCAGACCCGGCAACCGGCGCAGCGCCTCCCGTCTTGGGATATGCCTATTTCGACGCGCCCCGGCGCAATATCGAAGTGTTCGACCCCAGCACCTTCATCCCCAAGTTCAGCCGGATCGGATCGGTCGGGCCGATCGTCACCCTGAACGGGCTGACCGATGGTCCGGCGGCATTGCGATCCGAGGTGTCGGACCTGCTGGCGTCGATGAATCGGCCCCTGACCGGCCCGGCGCTTTCCATTGCACCCTTCGGCGCGCACCGCGCCGACGTGCTGGGCGCCATGCGCCCCTCCATGTGGCGGCTGGGCTTTCTCGGGCTGGCCGCGTTGCTGCTTCTGGGGGCGCTGGTGCGCTTCGTGGTGCGTCATCGCATGGCACGCGACCGCGCCGGCGACATGGCTGAGGGCGGGCGCGATGTCACCCCCGGCCTTCCGCGCAAGCCCACGGGCGCAAAGGGGCGGCGGCGTCTGGCGCCGCTGACACCACAACCCGAACTGACCGACGATGCGGGGGCCGACGCCAAGACCGGGCGCGAAACATTGGCCGAGCGCGTCCGCGTCACCGTGCAAGGCACGCGCAAACGTCTCAACCGCCCCGAGCCGACCCAGACCGGCGATCAGAAGTCGGGTGTGACCCCCGGCAGGCGCAACTCCTTGATCAGGTCGCGCAATTCCTGACGCGCCGCGATATTCGACAGGTTCAGGTTGCCGACACCGATATCCTTGAGGTCCAGCAGGGTCAGGCCACGCGGAAACAATTCGCGGAAGATGACCCGTTCGGAAAATCCGGGCGCGACGCGGAAGCCGATCCGCTTGGCAAGATGGCTCAGGGCTTCGCCCATCTTCTTCTTGTTGTGCATCTGCTGCGCGCCAAGCCGGTTGCGCACCACGATCCAGTCGATGGGTTTCAGACCGGCCTGCGCGCGCAACTGGCGCGCATTCCACACCATTTCCGAATAGACCGACGGGCCCAGGATCTTGTTCGTCTCGGAATCCACCCGCGCCAGAAGGTCGAAATCGACGAAGCTGTCGTTCAGCGGTGAAATCAGCGTATCGGCCAGCGAATGGGCCACCTGGCTCAGCCGGGTGTGCGATCCGGGGCAATCGATCAGGATGAAATCGCTGGTGTCCTCCAGCGCCGACACGGCCGCCGACAACCGCCGGTCATAGACGTTTTCGCCGGGTTCCAGCGCGTTCTGATCGATCTCGGGCAGATCGTGATAATCCGGGCTGGGCAGGTCCAGACCCTTGCGCTCAAGGAAAGTGCGGCGATTCTCGACATAGCGCGCAAAGCTCTTCTGCCGCAGGTCCAGGTCCAGACCGCCAACGCGGTGCCCCATCCGCACCAGCGCGGTGGCGACGTGCATCGATGTGGTCGATTTGCCCGATCCACCCTTTTCGTTTCCGACAACAATGATATGGGCCACGGTCCCGCCTTTGCCTGTGCTGCTGCGCGCTGCGCGATTTTGCGCGACTATATGGGCAGGTTCCCGCCAATAAAAGCACGCCTTGGGTAAAATGCTGTCTCCGGCGACGGGGTGTTGCCGTTCGGGCCGCCTAGCCGTTGTCGCGCAGCACCCGGCCGGCCAGATAGAGCGAGCCGCAGATCAGGATCCGCGCGTCGGGGGCGTCGGCCACGATCCGCGCGATGGCCGTTGCAACGTCGGGCGCGGTGCTGGCCGCCAGGCCCACGCCGGCCGCCGCATCCCGCGTCTTTTCCGCAGGCAGCGTGTTCGCCTCGCCGGGGATGTCGACCGCGATCAGGCTTTCGGCCACCTCGGCCAGCGGCGTCAGGAAACCGGCAACATCCTTGGTGTTCAACATCCCGCAAACCAGGTGCGTTTGCGGCCCCGCCCGTTCGGCCAGCAGCGCGGCGATCGCCTGTCCCGCCGCGGGATTGTGGCCCCCGTCCAGCCACAGTTGCGCGCGGCCGGCCAGATCGGCCAGCGGTCCGTGGCTCAGGCGCTGCATCCGCGCGGGCCATTCGGCGTCGGTGACGGCGGCGGCGCATTCCGCTTCGCCAAATCCCAGGTGGCGCAGGGCCGCGATGGCCATTCCGGCGTTGTCGAACTGGTGTGCACCGGGCAGGCGCGGCGCGGGCAGATCCAGCAGGCCTGTTTCGTCCTGATAGATCAGCCGCCCGCCTTCGCGCGTCACGTGCCAGTGCTGTCCATGCACCAGAAGCGGTGCGCCCAGCCGGGCCGCCCGCGCCTCGATCACGTCAAGCGCGGCTTCGTCCTGGCGGCCGACGATACAGGGCACGCCGCGTTTCAGGATACCGGCCTTTTCGCCGGCGATCTCGGGCAGGGTGTCGCCAAGGTATTGCTGGTGGTCGATGGACACCGGGGTAATCGCGCACAGCAGCGGGGTGTCGATCACGTTGGTCGCGTCCAACCGCCCGCCAAGCCCGACCTCGAGCAGCGTATAATCCGCCGGCGTGCGGGCAAAGGCCAGAAGGGCGGCGCAGGTCGTGATCTCGAAGAAGGTGATCGGCACGTCGCCGTTCGCCGCCTCGCATTCGTCCAGAAGGGCGGCCAGCGCGGGTTCGCTCACCAGATCGCCGGCCAGGCGGATCCGTTCGTGGAACCGCGCGAGGTGCGGCGAGGTATAGGCATGAACGCGGGGGCCGGACGCTTCCAGCCCCGCCCGCAGCATGGCCTGTGTCGATCCCTTGCCATTGGTGCCCGCGATATGGATCACCGGCGGCAGGGCGCGTTCGGGATGGCCCAGCGCCGCCAGCAACCGCCACATCCGATCCAGTGTCAGATCGATGATCTTGGGGTGCAGCGCCATGAGCCGGGACAGAATGACATCCGATCCGGCGCGCACCCCGTCAGGGCTTTTCATCCGCCGCGTCCAGGATCTTTTCGGCCAGTTCGGCCGGGCTGTCCTTGGTATGGGCGGTGTCGCCGGGGGGCGGCAGTTTGCCCGCCACGACCGGCGACAGGCCCATGAGCATCCGCGTGATCGTGATCAGCTCGTCGCGCATGTCGCCACGGGCAATCACCCGGTCCAGCATCCCGTGATCCAGCAGGTATTCGGCGCGCTGGAACCCCTCGGGCAGCTTCTCGCGGATGGTCTGTTCGATCACCCGCGGCCCGGCAAAGCAGATCAGCGCGTTCGGCTCGGCGATATGCACATCGCCCAGCATCGCATAGCTGGCGGTCACACCGCCGGTCGTCGGATGGGTCAGCACGACGATATAGGGCAGTCCGGCCTCGCGCAGCATCTCGACCGCAACGGTCGTGCGCGGCATCTGGAGCAACGACAGGATACCCTCCTGCATCCGCGCACCACCGGCGGCGGAAAACAGGATCAGCGGGCACTTCCGCTGAATCGCGCGTTCGGCGGCGGCGATGATCGCGTTGCCCACATACATGCCCATGGATCCGGCCATGAAGCTGAAGTCCTGCGCCGCAACGACCACCGGCGTGCGCCCGATCTCGCCCTCGGCCACCAGCATGGCCTCGGCCTCGCCCGTGGTTTTCTGGGCGGCGCGCAGGCGGTCGGGGTATTTCTTCTGATCGCGGAACTGCAACGGATCGACCAGCGGCGCGGGCACCGGCACCTCGACGAAGACGCCGGTGTCGAACAGCGCCGCGAACCGGTCACGCGGTGAAATCTGCATGTGGTGGTTGCAGTTGGAACAGACGTTCAGGTTGTCCGAAAGCTCGCGATGGAACAGCATCGTTCCGCATTCGGGACATTTGGTCCACAGGTTTTCGGGCACCTCACGGCGCGAAAACAGCGAATTGATCTTCGGGCGGACGTAGTTGGAGATCCAGTTCATGGCGGCCCTTTTGCGAAACTTCGTGCCCTTGCCGATCGGTGGCAGCGCGTGGCGACGACATAAGCCCCGACGCGCCGGATTGCAATCTAGCGCGGCGCCGTCAGACGCCGCACGACCAGCCATGCGACGACCAGCAGCCCCATGTCGGCGAACAGCAGCCAGCGGGGCAGATCGGGATCATCCACCGCATAGGGCGTCAGGAACACCGCCAGCCCGGTGATCGTGCCCTTGGTGGCGATGATCAGCAACGCAACGACATTGTTGGCAAAGTGAAACCCCCACGCCGCCCCCAGCGATCCGGTGCGCACCGTCAGATCCGCCGCGATCAGCCCGAACAGGGTGGTCGAGCCGACGATCAACCACCAGTTTTCGCCCGCCGTCGATGGATCGTAATGCATCGCACCGAAGGCCAGGGCGGGCAGGATGAACCACACCGCCGGGCTGCGAAAGCGCGCCGCCAGTTGTTGCATCAGATAGCCGCGGAAGATCAGTTCCTCGGCCATGGTCTGCACGGCGATTCCCGCAAGTCCCAGAGGCAACAGAAGCAACCACAGGCCGGGCGCCAACCCTGCCTCCGGCCGCTCACCCAACAGCCAGAACGCGATGCCTGCGCCGTAGATCGCGAATACCACCGCCGCCGAGGTGACGAAGTCGCGCCGCACCCGCGCGCGTGGTCCGAACAGCGTGCCGGGCCGACGGTCATGCAACAGGCGCACCGCCACCACCGGCCCAAGGGCCATGGCAATGAAGGTCGCCAACAGGACCAGCGTCGCCACCGGCGTCTCCGGGGCGCCCAGATCTTGGGCAAACGCCATCACCGCCCCGCCTTCACCGTCCAGCCAGATGGCCGCCAGAAGGCCCGCGACCCACGCCATTGCACAGACGATCACGATCACGACACCCAGCACCAGCCGCCAGATCTGCGGTCGTCTCCGGGGGGGCGCGATAAACAATTCGAAAGGTGTTTGCTGCATCAAGGCGCCTGAACTCGGGTGAAACGGATTGGCGCGGACCCTAGGGCGGCGGTGGAGCCAGAGCAATCAGCCTTGTGAAAACGCCCCCCCTCGCCTATGCCGAAAGACACAGCAGCGAGGGGGAACCGCACGATGACGAACGGCAAAACCGATAAATCGAAACTGCCCAGCCGCCATGTGACCGAAGGCCCCGCGCGCGCGCCGCACCGGTCGTATTATTACGCCATGGGCCTGACCGAAGCCGAGATCGACCAGCCCTTCGTCGGCGTCGCCACCTGCTGGAACGAGGCGGCCCCCTGCAACATCGCCCTGAACCGCCAGGCGCAGGCGGTGAAACTGGGGGTGAAAACCGCCCATGGCACGCCGCGCGAATTCACCACGATCACCGTCACCGACGGCATCGCCATGGGCCACGAAGGGATGCGATCCTCGCTCGCCTCGCGCGAGGCGATAGCAGACACCGTCGAGCTGACCATGCGCGGCCATTGCTATGACGCGCTGGTGGGTCTTGCCGGATGCGACAAATCCCTGCCGGGCATGATGATGGCGATGATCCGGCTCAACACGCCGTCGGTGTTCCTCTATGGCGGGTCGATCCTGCCCGGTCGGGTGCCCGCGGGTGCCGATGTGCCGGCCGATTATGCCGCGCGCGACCTGACCGTGCAGGACATGTTCGAAGCGGTCGGCAAGCATCAGAACGGCAACCTGTCGGACGCGGCGCTGGAAATCCTCGAACGGGTGGCCTGCCCGTCGGCCGGGGCCTGCGGCGGCCAGTTCACCGCCAACACCATGGCCTGCGTCTCCGAGGCGATCGGCCTCGCGCTGCCCAATTCCGCCGGGGCGCCCGCGCCCTATGAATCGCGCGATCAATACGCCGTGGCCAGCGGCGAGGCAGTGATGAACCTGATCGCGAAGAACATCCGCGCGCGCGACATTGTGACCCGCAAATCGCTGGAAAATGCCGCCCGCGTCGTGGCCTGCACCGGCGGGTCGACCAACGCGGGCCTGCATTTGCCCGCCATGGCGCATGAGGCCGGGATCGACTTCTTCCTTGATGATGTTTGCGAAATCTTCAGGGATACGCCGTATTTCGTCGACCTGAAGCCGGGCGGACAATTCGTGGCCAAGGACCTGTACGAGGCCGGCGGCCTGCCCGTCGTGATGAAGGAATTGCGCAAGGCCGGTCTGATCCACGAGGATTGCATGACCGTCACCGGCTATTCCATCGGCGAGGAGATCGACCGCATATCGCTTGAGGCGGATGGCCGCGTCATCCACCCGATCGCGACGCCGATCACCAAGACCGGCGGCGTCATCGGCCTGAAAGGCAACCTTGCCCCCGAAGGCGCCATCGTCAAGGTCGCAGGGATGAGCGCGGCGGAACAGGTGTTCACCGGCCCCGCCCGCGTCTTTGAATGCGAGGAAGACGCCTTTGCCGCCGTGAAGGCCCGCGAATACAAGGAAGGCGAGGTTCTGGTGATCCGCAACGAAGGCCCTGCAGGCGGCCCGGGCATGCGCGAGATGCTGTCCACCACCGCCGCCCTGTCCGGCCAAGGCATGGGCAAGTCCGTCGCGCTGATCACCGACGGTCGGTTCTCAGGCGCGACGCGCGGGTTCTGCGTGGGTCACGTCGGCCCCGAAGCGGCGCACGGCGGCCCGATCGCGCTGTTGCGTGACGGCGACATGATCACCATCGACGCCACAACCGGCGAGTTGTCGGTCGATCTGGACGACGCGACGCTCGACGCGCGGCGCGCCGACTGGACCGGTGCGAAACCGACGAACTATGCCGCCGGGGCGCTGTGGAAATACGCACAACTCGTCGGCCCGACCTATCGCGGCGCCGTCACCCATCCGGGCGGCGACGAAGAAACCCACGTCTATATGGATCTCTGAGGCGACGGCCGATGGCGAGCAGGTTCAGACGCAGGCTCGAGCGCGCATTCGACAAAAGCGTTCTGCGGCGCTGGACCCGGCTGGCGCGGCGGTCGGTCCGGCTGGACCTGGGTACCCTGAACACGCTGCGCGGCCGCGCGCTGCGGTTGCGCGACCGGCTGGACCGGGTGATCCGGGCGGCCGACCATCGGCTGGCCCTGCCCCACATCGGCAGCAACGCCATCCAGCGCCCCCTGGGTACCGATTGGGCGCATCGCCCGGAACTCTGGCGTGAGAGACTGGCCCTGCCCGGGGCCGTTGCCGTGGAAAGCCGCACGGGAATCGGCGCCGAGGCGACGATCTTCCACGACTGCCGGATCTCGGAACTGACCTATCGCCAGGTGCGCAACGGGCGCGAGGCCGATCTTGCCCCCTTCGGGTTGCGGATGGACGTGTTCCGCTTCGACGGCTCGTTCCTGTCCGTCGTGCTGGACCTGCCCCAGGGCGCTGCCGCCGGTTTGGGCAAGCGGCACATCCTGCAGCTGGACATGATCGTCGAGATCGAGAAACCGATCGAGATCTTCGCCCGCCTGAACATCAAGCACGGCCCGAACACCGAACAGGTGGTGCGCGAAATGCCCATGGGTGACGATATCCTCAGCGTCGAATTCGACCTGGCCTATACCGACCTGAACGAAAAGCGGGTCGAGAAACTGTGGATCGACCTGATCTTCGAGGATCCCGAGATGAACCAGATCATCCTGCGCGACGTGACGCTGACACGGCGTCCGCGCACCGAACTCTGAGCAGAGAGGCCGCAGATGACCCAGCTTGAACTGATCCCGACCCGCGTCAACGAAGGTGTCTGGCACGGTATCCTTCACGGCGCGCCGCCCGAAGACGACGCCGCACCGGCGATCCACGTCACCCACCAGGAACAACCGGTGCCCGACGTCACGCTGGACCGGGGCGACACGCCCGGACATTGGCTGGTGTCGTTTCCCCTGCCCCCGCGCGCCCTGTCGGACGGGGTCCAGACGATCCTGATCGCCGATGGCGACGGCGCGCGGCTTGGCACGTTCGTCATTGCCATGGGCGATGCGCTGGACGGCGATATCCGCGCCGAAATCGACCTGTTGCGCGCCGAGCTGGACATGCTGAAGCGCGCCTTTCGCCGGCACTGCGTCGAAACCGCCTGAGAACGCGGCGTGACGCGGCGTTGGGGGTGACTTGCCGGCGGCCGTTGGCAACACTGGCGCCACATATCGGAGGACGCCATGCAGACCTATCCCCACCTTCTGGCACCGCTGGACCTGGGCCATGTGACCCTGCCGAACCGTGTTCTCATGGGGTCGATGCACACCGGTCTTGAGGAAACGAAAGACTGGAACCGCGTGGCCGAATTCTATGCGGCGCGGGCGCGGGGCGGTGTCGGGCTGATGGTCACCGGCGGCATGGCACCGAACCGCGAGGGCGGCGTGTTTCCCGGCGCGGCCGGCCTGTTCACACCCGATGATATCGCGAACCACCGCATCGTGACCGACCGGGTGCATGGCGACGGCGGGCGCATCGCCATGCAGATCCTGCACGCCGGGCGTTATGCCTATTCGCCCGAATGCGTCGCCCCATCGGCGATCAAATCGCCGATCTCGCCGTTTCGCCCGAAAGAGCTGGACGAGGCCGGGATCGAAAAACAGATCGCCGACATCGCCACCGCCGCCGCCCGCGCCCGCGAGGCCGGCTATGACGGGATCGAGGTGATGGGCAGTGAAGGATATTTCCTGAACCAGTTCCTGGTCACCCACACGAACAAGCGCACCGATGGATGGGGCGGCAGCTATGACAACCGGATGCGCCTGCCGATCGAGGTGGTTCGCCGCGTGCGCGCCGCCGTGGGCGCGGATTTCATCGTGATCTATCGGCTGTCGATGATCGACCTGATCCCCGACGGATCAACCTGGGCCGAGGTTGTGACCCTGGCCCGCGCCATCGAGACGGCGGGCGCGTCGATCCTGAACACCGGCATCGGCTGGCACGAAGCGCGGATCCCGACCATCGCCACATCCGTTCCCCGGCGCGCGTTTTCATGGGTCACGAAAAAGCTGATGGGCGAAGTCGGAATACCCGTCGTCACGTCGAACCGGATCAATACACCCGAGGTGGCCGAAGCCGTCCTGGCCGACGGCTGCGCCGACATGGTGTCGATGGCGCGCCCGTTCCTTGCCGACGCCGATTTCGTGGCCAAGGCGCAGGCGGGACGCGCGGCACAGATCGCCCCCTGCATCGCCTGCAACCAGGCCTGCCTGGATCACACGTTCGCCGGCAAACTGTCGTCCTGCCTGGTGAATCCGCGGGCCTGCCACGAGACGGAACTGCCGATCATCGCCGCCGAAACTCCGCACCGGGTTGCGGTTGTCGGCGCCGGTCCGGCGGGTCTGGCCGCCGCGCTGACAGCGGCCGAGCGGGGCCATGCCGTGACCCTGTTCGACCGCGCCGGCCGCATCGGTGGACAGTTGAACATGGCCCGCGTGATCCCCGGCAAGGAGGAGTTTCACGGGCTGGTCGAATGGTATGAAACCATGGTCGCCGCGCGCGGCGTGACCCTGCGGCTGAACTGCGATGCGACGCCTGACGACCTGACCGGGTTCGACGATATCATCATCGCCACCGGCGTTCTGCCGCGCGATCCGGCCATTCCCGGCCAGGACGGGCCGAACGTCGTCAACTATATCGATGTTCTGCGCCACGGTGCCGCGGTCGGTGACCGGGTCGCGCTGATCGGCGCCGGGGGCATCGGGTTCGATGTGGCCGAGTTCCTGACCCAGGCCGGCGAAAGCCCGACGCTGAACCTGGACGAATGGCTGGCCGAATGGGGCGTGGCCGATCCCGCGGCCCAGCGTGGCGGCATCGCCCCCGAAGGCCCGCAACCCGAAAAGCCCGCCCGACAGGTCACGCTGGTGCAGCGCAAGGCCGAGAAGCTGGGCAAGAGGCTGGGCAAGACGACGGGCTGGATCCACCGGGCAACCCTTGCCATGAAGGGCGTGACGATGATCGGTGGCGTGAATTACGAACGGATCGATGCGCGGGGGCTGCATGTCACCTTCGGTGAAGACCGCCGCGATCCCACCTGCATCGAGGTGGACACGATCGTCCTGTGCGCGGGACAGGTGTCGGAACGCGGCCTTGCCGATCAGTTGCGCGAACGCGGGATCGCCCACCACGTCATTGGCGGGGCTGACGTGGCGGCCGAACTGGACGCCAAGCGCGCCATCGATCAGGGCGTGCGTCTGGCGGCAACCCTCTAGACGCGGGGCGGCGCGGCGATGCCCCGCCCGCGTTCACGCACCCAGATGATCAGGCCCGACATCATGATGATCCCCGCACCGATCAGGGTGAAGACGTCGGGAACCGTTCCGAACACCACGAAGCCGCTGATCGTCAGGTAGATCAGGAACGAATAGGTGAATGGCATCAACGTGTTGGGCGTGGCATAGCCATGCGCCCGGGTCAAAAGCTCGTGTCCCGCCCAGGCCCAGAGCCCGACCATCAGCATGATGATCCACTCGCCCGCGCTGGCCGGGTTTTCCCACGTCAGCAGGGCCAGCGGCGCAAGGCCGATGGTGCCGACCACCGCCGCATAGAATTGCAACGTCTGCGTCGCCACCTTGCCCGACAACTGCCGCGTCAGGATGGAATAGAGGGCGATGGAAATCGCGCTGCCGATCGGCAGAATCGTGGCCCAGTGGAACGTCACGCCGAACGGCCGGATCACCACCAGAACGCCGATGAACCCCAGAAGGATCGCGCCCCAGCGCCAGATGCCCACCTTTTCGCCCAGCAAGGGCACGGAAAGGGCGCAAACGATGATCGGTGACGAGAACATGATCGCCGAGGTCAGCGTCAGCGGCAGGTATTTCAGCGCCACGAAGTTGAACACGGTCGACGCCGTCAGCAGCGACGCGCGCACCACCACCAGCCAGACATGGTCGGTGGCAAAGCGGTCGCGCGTGAACCCGCCGCGCCCGATATCGATCATCGAGATGATCAACGCCCCGGCATAGCGGATGAACGCCAGCTGAAACGCGTGAAGACCGGCAATGACCAGCCATTTCACCGATGTGTCCACGGTGGCCATGAACATGTAAGCCATCAGCATCATCGCGATGCCAAGGCCCGCGCGATCCTCGGTCGCGCGGGCCATAACGCCTGACATCGGGCTTAGCCCTTGAACTTGTCGGCGTAGAAATCGACCATTTCGGGGATCAGCCGATCACCCCAACCGGCATCCACCGCCGCCTGCAAACCCTTGCGCGCGGACTGCGACATGATGCTTTCGACGCCCGCGTTTTCGGCCATCTGGGCGTAATATCCCACGTCCTTGCTGCCGTTGGCGACCGCAAAGGCCAGCTGCTGCGGATCGCCGTCGATGGCATAAGCCTTGACGAAATCCATCATGCCGGATTTCAGCGGACCGGCGGACATGACGTTATAGAGGTTGTCGCGCGGCACGCCCATCTTGTCGGCCATGGCGAACGCCTCGGACATGGCATTGGCCGTGGTCATTGCAAAGAAGTTGTTGATCAGCTTGATCGTGTGACCCGACCCCAGGTCGCCGAGGTGGAAGACGTTTTCGCCCAGATCGTCCAGCACCGGCTTGACCTTGTCATAGGCCGCCTTGTCGCCCGCGCCCATGATGTTCAGCTTGCCCTCGCGGCCATGCGACGGTGTGCGGCCCAAGGGCGCGTCCATGTAGGTGCCGCCGGCCTTTGCCACCGCTTCGCCCAGCATCCGGGTGGACGACGGCAGGGACGTGCCGAAGTCGATGACGATGGTGCCGGGCTTCAGCCCCGCGATCACGCCATCGTCGCCCTGCATCCGGCCTTCGACCTGTTCGGACGTGCCCATGCACAGCATGACGATATCGCTGGCTTCGGCCAGCTCGCGGGCGGTCTTCGCCTCTTTCGCGCCCTTCTCGAGCGCCTGCTCGACGCCCGTGCGGTTGCGGTTGCCCAGAACCGTCAGATCGTGGCCCTTGTCCTGCAGGCGCAGCACCATGGCGGTTCCCATCAGGCCCAGGCCGATAAATCCGATCTTGCTCATGTCAACTCTCCTGTTTTTTCCAGTATCAGGGCGGCACCGCGCCGCCCCAGTTCATCACTGCATTTCGCGCCCGACCCGTTGCCGCCGGTGCAGACCGCGATGCGATCGCTCAGGTTGGCGATCTCGGGCAGGCGGTCGTGGGTCCACGACGTCACGCAGGCCGCCATCGAAACCGACTCGATCACCAGATCGGGCATCAGGTCGCGTACCATCTCGTGCAGGCGGTCGCGCACCTGCGCGTTGCCGCCGCTGCGGAACCAGTCTCCGACGGCGCCCGGCCCGTCCAGCTTCACGTCCTCGGGATCACCCCCGAGCTTGACGCAGATCCGTCCGTCCGGATAGCGGACCGGCGGCAAAAGATAGGGATCTTCCGGGGCTTCATAGACCAGCGACGGCATGGTGGCCAGTCGCGCGGCCTCGCCATCGCTGATTTCGAACAATGCGACCGTGCGCGCATAGACCTCCAGCCGCGGCGCACGGGCCAGCACGCTGTCGCTCCACCCGCCCGCGGCAACCAGAACGCGGTCGAAACTCTGGACGGCGCTGTCGGTTGTCACCGTGGCGGCGGTGCCGCTTTCGTCCAGGCCCTGCACGGTGGCGTCGATGATCCTTGCGCCGTGGCCTTGCGCCGCCTTCGTCTGTGCCGCCACCAGGCGGCGCGGGCTGATGTGGCCGGCGCGGGTTCGTTCGTGAAAGCCGCTGAAATGTTCCGGAAAGCGAAAGAACGGAAAACGCGACGCCAGGGCCGCATCATCCAACCTGTCGCATGGCACATCGAACCGGCGGCGGCCCACATCGACCCGCGCCATGAAAGCGGCGGACCCGGCGATCATCGCGCCGGTTTCGGTATAAAACCGGATGCCGCTTTCGGCTTCGATTTCGGCATAGCGGGCGATGGAGGCCATCGACGCCTCGACCCAGAACGGATGGGCCGCGTTCTTGCGCGTGATGCGCCCCTCGTCGTAGTGCGAGCCGAAGACACCGCGATGCGATGCGGTGTCGGCGGGTTCGGACGGGCCGATCAGGGTGACGTCGACGCCGGCGCGCGCCAGGTGCCGCGCGGCGGCCGCGCCGAACAGGCCCCGCCCGATCACCGCCGTTCGTGTCACTTGGCGACCTCGAACGCCCGGGTTTTCAGCCGCTTCTGCACTTCGTAGAGCGTGAAATCATCGCTGGGCACGGGTGCCGGAATGCGGCATCCGATGCTGTCCACCCGTGGCGTCAGCGTGCCCTGCCCGCACAGGATCCGGTCGTCGTAATCGGCCAGACCGTTCCATTTGGTCAGCCCGCCGGTGATCGGAAAGGCATCGGCAGCCATCATTTCGTAGAACAGCAACCGGCGGTCGCGGTCGCTGCGGTTCAGGGATGATCCGTGCACGATCCGGCCATGGTGAATGCTGATCGACCCCGCCGGCCCCTTCAGCGGCACGGCATCCTTCATGTCATAGCCGCAGGCGGCCAGGTCCATCGCGCCCGCGAACACGCCGTCGACGTGATGGTCGTGGATCGGCGCACGGTGCGAGCCGGGAAACACCTGCAACGGGCCGTTTTCGTCTTCCATGTCGTCGATTATGACGGCCACGGCCAGAACGTCGTCGTTGGTGTGGGGGTAGAAGGCGAAATCCTGGTGCCATTCGACCGCCGCGCCATACCCGGCCGACTTCATGTTCAGCTTTGTGGTGTGCAGCCGCAGATCGGGCCCGATCAGGTCGCGCACCGGCGCCAGAACGTGGTCCGAGAACATCAGATCCCGCATCAGTGCGTTGTGGGTATGGGGCAGCTTGATGCGCCGCACGCGCGGCGCTTCGGGGGTATGGGTGTCTTCCAGGTCGATCTCGGCGTTGCTGCGGGTCAGGCCGCGCGCGCTTTCGATGTACTTGGCGATCTCGTCGCGCAGTCCCTGGATGATGTCTATGGGTATCCGGTTCTCAAGAACCAGATACCCGTTTTCGTTATAGAACGCGGCCTGCTCCGCGCTCAGCGTTTCAAGCTTTGTCATGTCTCCCCCCCTTGGTCGACCGTGTTACATCACCGCGCCGATCTGCCATGGCACGAATTCGAAGTCGCCAAGTCCCTGCGCTTCGGATTTGCTTTGCTCGCCCGACGCGACGCGCAGGATCTTTTCATAGATCTCGCGGCCCTTCTGTTCCAACGACACACCATCGGTCAGCATCTCGCCGGCGTTGATGTCCATGTCTTCGGTCATGCGGGCATACATCTCGCCGTTGGTCGCGACCTTGATCGTCGGCGCGGGTTTGCTGCCGAAGGCCGATCCGCGACCGGTGGTGAACACCACGACGTTGCACCCGCCGGCGATCTGGCCGGTCACCGAGGCCGGGTCGTAGCCGGGCGAATCCATGAAGGTAAAGCCCTTGGCCGTCACCTCTTCGGCGTATTTGTAGACGCCCATCAGGGGTGACGTGCCGCCCTTGGCCGCGGCGCCCAGCGATTTTTCCAGAATGGTGGTCAGCCCGCCCTTCTTGTTGCCCGGGGACGGGTTGTTGTCCATCGAGCCCTTGTTGCGGGTCGTGTAATCCTTCCACCAGTCGATCAGCGCGACCAGCTTTTCGCCGGTGGCGCGGTCCGTCGCGCGACGGGTCAACAGGTGCTCGGCGCCATAGATCTCGGGCGTTTCGGCCAGAACACCGGTGCCGCCCTGGGCCGCCAGCAGATCGCAGGCATAGCCCAGCGCGGGGTTCGCCGTGATCCCCGACCATGCGTCCGAGCCGCCGCATTGCAGCGCGACCTTGAGTTCGGAAACCGGGCATTCGGTGCGCCGCGCCTCGTTCGCGATGGGCAGCATCGCCTCGACCTTCTTGATCCCCATCTCGATGGTGCGGCGCAGGCCCGCCACGCCCTGGATGTTCATGGCCTGGAAGGTCGGGCCCTGCTTCAGGCCCCATGCCTCGAGCAGCCAGTCGATCTGGTTCATCTCGCACCCGAGACCGACCATGATCACGCCGGCGTGGTTCGGGTGGCGCGCATAGCCCCACATGACACGCTGCAACGCCTCGAACCCATCACCGTCACCGGCCATGCCGCAGCCGGTGCCGTGGACGAAGGCGACCACGCCATCGACGTTGGGATAGGCGGCCAGTTCTTCGGGGCCGAAGTGATCGGCGATCCGGCGTGCCGCCGTAGCCGAGCAGTTCACCGAGGTGACGATGGCGATATAGTTGCGGGTGCCGACCTTGCCGTTTTCACGGCGGTATCCCATGAACGTATCGCCGCTGGCCGGTTTGACCGGGCGCAGATCTGTCGAGTATTCGTATTCCACGTCTGTATTGCGAAACTCGACGTTGTGGGTGTGGACATGGGCGCCGGCGGGAATGTCTTCGGATGCGAGACCGATGAACTGGGCGTATTTGCGGATCTGTTCGCCCTTGGCGATGTCGCGCACCGCGATCTTGTGACCGGACGGGATCAGCCCCGTGGTTTCGATCCCTTCGACCGCATGTCCGGCGGCAAGACTGCGGGTTGCGGTGACGACGTTGTCGTCGGCGTCGAGACGAATGAAATCGGTCATGGTCGATCCTCGTTATGGTGGCCGGAGGGCTGCCTCGGGTGTTGCCGGGCACCGCACGCATCCGGCGGTGTATATCGCAGGGGTGCCGAACGAACGGCACCCCTTGTCGCACTGTCATCCAATATCATCCGGGTCACAAGATCACCCGGACGCGGCCGCGTCACGAGTCGCGGAAGAACATCGTCAGTTCCGGGAAGAACAGGATCAGCATCAGGACGACCAGCTGGATGCCGATGAACGGCAGGAAGCCGCGGAAGATGTCGGGCAGCGTGATGTGCGCCGGCGCCACCGATTTGAGGTAGAACGCGGCCGGACCGAAGGGCGGCGACAGGAACGACACCTGCATGTTGACGCAGAACAGGATCCCGAACCACACGGACAGGAACCGCGGATCGGCAGCCAGCGGGCCGAACACGCCGATTTCCTCGATCGGCAGCTTCAGAACGATGGGCAGGAACACCGGCATGACCAGCAGCACGATGCCGACCCAGTCCATGAACGCGCCGAGGAACAGGAAGATCACCATCATCACCAGCAGAACGCCCAGCGTCGGCAGTTCATAGCCCGAGATCAGGTTGGCGACATAGGTCGGTCCGCCCGCGATCGTATAGGCCCCGGCCAGTGCGGTGGCACCGAACGTCACCCAGATGATCGTGCCGGTCGAACGCCAGGTGCGCATCAGCGCCTCTTTCACCAGCCTGAGCGAGAATTCGCCGCGCAGCACGATCAGGACCATCACCGCAATGGTGCCCATGCCGGCCGCTTCGGTGATGCCGGTGATGCCGCCATAGATCGAGCCGAGAACGACGCCGACCACAAGCAACGGCGCGATCATGCCCTTGCCCACGTCCCAGGCTGCCTTGACCCGCGCAGGCTTCACCACAAGGAACAGATAGGCCAGCAGGGCGGCGATGATCGCACCGCGCGTCATCATCTGCGCGTTGCTCAGGATCGAGGTCTGGTCATCGACGCGGTCAAAGCCGATCAGGAACAGCGTCCGGATCAGGGTGACACCCATGAACAGGATGGCCAGCATCGCAATCAGGGCGGAACCGTAAAGCCGCTTTTGCGGGCCGGTCATGTCGTCATCCGACGGCTCGGGCAAGGGAGCCAGCGACGGGTCGATCTTCGTGCGCACGATGATGTAGAGCATGTAGAACGACGCCAGGATAAAGCCCGGGACGAAGGCGCCCTTGAACAGCGCCTGGATCGAGGTTTCGGTGATCAGGCCATAGAAGATCAGAACGATCGACGGCGGGATCATCGTGCCAAGCGAGCCGGACGCACAGATCGTGCCGACGGCCAGGTTCTGGTTGTAGCCGAGGCGCAGCATCTGCGGCAGCGCGATCAGGCCCAGCAACACGACTTCGCCGCCGATGATGCCCGACATCGCCGCCATGATGACCGCCATGACCGAGGTCACCAGGGCGATGCCGCCACGAGTCCGGTTCAGCCAGATCGAAAGCGACGAATACATGTCGCGCGCGATGCCCGAACGTTCCAGCAGGGTCGCCATGAGGATGAACAACGGAACGGAAATCAGCACGTAATCGGTGGTCAGGCCATACATCCTCTGGGCAAGGATGTTCAGCGGTCCGGTGCCGAAGTTGCCGAACAGCAGGTCGGGCCCGAACTTCATCACCATGACCACCACGGCAAGGAACCCGCTTGCAAACCCCAGCGGCATCCCGATGGCCAAGAGGACAAGCATCCCGACCAGCAGCACCAGAGAAATCGTTCCAATATCCATTATGTCGTCCCTTGCACCACCGGGCGCGTGCCGGCGCTTCTTATTTTTGGAGGATGGCGCGCCCTTCAGACCTTGGGCGCGTTGTTCTTTGCGGCCAGACGGGCGTCGATCTCGGCCTGCGCGCGGCGCAGTTCCTCGATATCGAAGTCGACCTCGTCGGACGGATCGTGGACCACCGGATCCCGGTTCCAATCATAGATCAGGTTGGATACGGCCTGAATCGTCACCAGGAACAGTGTCAGAAGGATCAGCGGCTTCATGGTGGCGGGAATGGGTGGATCCCACGCGGTGCCGAACCGCTCCCAACGCATCAGCTTGGTGATCGCTTCGCCGTAACCGCCCCAGATCACCGCAAAGCAGAAGATGATGATGCAGAAGACCGAGATGATGTCGAAGACCCGGCGCACCCAGCGCGGCACGACATCATAGAGAATGACGATGCGGATGTGGCTGCGTTGCTGCATCGCGTAAAGCCCGGACAGCAGGTAAACCATGCCCCCCATCCACAACGACGCCTCGTTCACCCACAGGGTGGGTTCTTCGACGACGTACCGCATGAAGACTTCGTAGAACATGATTGTAACGATCACGGCGGGCAGGATCATCGCCATCCGACTGAACCGCCACGTGAAGAAGTCTACCGGTCCCGTACGTTCATGTTCGACCATCATGGCCTCCGGTTAGTGGAAATTGGCAAAAGGCGGGGCCATGATCGGCCCCGCCAAAGCGTCGATCGGGATTACTTGGCGACGAGGCCCAGCTGGTCCAGATACTCGAGGTGCGATTCGACCAGGGCCTTGGCTTCCGGCGTATCGGCGAACTCGGGCCAGGTGGCCTGGGCTGCGGCACGGAATTCGGCCATGTCTTCCTCGGCCCATGCGCTCACCGTGACGCCTTCTTCGCGCAGCTCGGCCGCGGCTTCGGCGTTCAGCTTCTCGAAGGTCAGCGCGGTGCGCAGCGCCAGCGATTCCATCGCGGTCGAGATGATCGCGCGGTGATGCTCGGGCATCGAATCCCACTTGTCCTTGTTGCAGGCCAGGTGGTCGGACGGCATCGAATGGAAGCCGGGATAGTTGGCGTATTTCACCAGGTCATAGAGGCCGATGGACTTGTTGTTGGCCAGGCCGGAATAGTCCGTCGCATCGATGATGCCGGTTTCCAGCGCGGTGAAAACCTCGGTGAAGTCCATCACGATCGGCTTGGCGCCCAGCTTTTCGAAGATCTTGGTTTCCATGCCCGGGGGCGAGCGGAACTTCCAGTTCTCCAGGTCGGCGACCTTGGTGATCGGCTTCTTCGAGGCCAGGCTTTCCTGACCATAGATCCACCAGCCGACCAGCTGCATGTTGTATTCGTTGTAAAGTTCCTGCGCGGCTTCCATGCCACCGCCGTAATACAGCCACGACAGCTGCTGATACGGGGTCGCGTAGCCGCCCATGATGTCACCGACGAACTGGAACGCGCTGTTCTTGCCGGTCTGATAGGCGCCGCCGGTGAAGTCGCAATCGAGGATGCCGGTTGCGGCCGCATCGAAGGTTTCGACGGTTTTCACGACCGAGGACGAGAAGAACATCTCGATCTCGATCTCGCCGTTGCTCATCAGCTCGATCTTGTCGACGAATTCCTGTGCCAGCTTGCCCGACGTCTGCTCGGGGTTGTAGTGCGACTGGATCCGCAACGTCGTGGTTTCTGCAAACGCACCGGTTGCCACCAGGGTCGTTGCTGCGAGCGTCGCCGCAGCTGTCTTAATAAATGTCATGGAGTCCTCCCAGACTGGATGAATGTCACGACAGCCGCGTGTTCGTCCCGCATTAGCCGCGTCGCAAAATCGTATCAACGTCGATCAGCCCGGGCAAGAACGTAATTTAAAAATATAAATCTTGAAATTTCGACCCGATATCGATTTTATCGCCGTGAACCTTGGGAGGGGGCCGCGGTGATGACCGACAAGATCGGAACGCCCGATATACATGAGGATTTGCGCCGTCGGCTGATCACCGGTGGCTTCGTGCCGGGCCAGAAGCTGAAGCCGGACGAATTGCGTGGCGCCTATGGCTGTTCGATCAACACCGTGCGCGAAGTCCTGCTGCGGCTGTCGTCGGCCGGATTGGTCACCTTCCAAGATCAGCGCGGCTTTCGCGCCCGCGAATCATCGCTGCGTCATCAGCACGAATTGACGCAGATGCGGGTGCTGCTGGAACAGGAAGGCGTCGCGATCTCGATGCGGGACGGCGGCCTTGAATGGGAAGCGCAACTGACCGCCGCCCATCACAAGCTGTCGCACATCGAGGCCCGAATCGCGGCCCTGGGCGCGGTCGAGCCGGTGCTGGACACCTGGTGCGCCGCCGAATGGGAGTTTCACGAGACGCTGATATCGGCGTGCGGGTCCGACCTGATGCGCCAGACCTATGCCGCGATCTATGATCAGTTTCGCCAACAGCTTGTCACCCGCGAGACGAACTTCGGCTATTATCCCAACAACGTCGCCGAACACCTTGGCATCGTCGAAGCGGCCCTGGCTCGCGACGAAGCGTTGTGCCGGCGCCGTATCCACGAACACCTGGCCCGCAACCTGCTGCCCCTTGACGCGACGGCACCGATGCGAAAGCTCGCCTGAGACACCCAACCTTCCCTGAGACACCAACCGAAACGAAGGACGATCACATGACCAACCAGAGACTTTCCGGCAAGCGCGCGCTGATCACGGCCGCAGGACAGGGCATCGGCCGCGCCTCGGCGCTGGCCATGGCGGCCGAGGGCGCCCATGTCTTCGCCACCGACGTCAACGAGGACGCGCTGTCCGAACTGGCCGCCATGGGCCATGACAACATCGAAACCTTCGTGCTGGATGCCTGCAGCGACGAATCGGTCAAGGCCGGCGTCGAGCGCGCACAGCCCGATGTGCTGTTCAACTGCGCCGGGTTCGTCCATGCCAACACGGTCCTGGACTGCACCGACAAGGATTGGGATTTCGCGTTCGACCTGAACGTGCGGTCGCAATGGCGCACCATCCGCAACGCCCTCCCCGGCATGCTGGAGCGCGGCACCGGATCGATCATCAACATGTCGTCGGCCTGTTCGTCGATCATCGGCGCGCCGAACCGTTTCGTCTATGGCACCACCAAGGCGGCCGTGATCGGTTTGACGAAATCGGTGGCGATCGAGTACATCACCAAGGGGATCCGCTGTAACTGCATCTGCCCCGGCACCGTCGAATCGCCGTCGCTGCACGAACGGCTGAAGGCCACGGGCGATTACGAGGCCGCGATGAAGGCCTTTGTCGCACGCCAGCCCATGGGCCGGATCGCCAAGGCGGAAGAGATTGCCGCGCTGACCGTCTATCTGGCCAGCGACGAGAGCGGCTTCACCACCGGCCAGCCCCACATCATCGACGGCGGCTGGTCCGGCTGATCGCCCCGGCCGGACACGGATGAAAGCGGCCCTGCGGGGCGAGTATTTCTGGCAAGAAAAAGCGGGTTCGCACACGGGCGGCCCGCATGTTCCAAGGACATCCCATGACCAAGAAAACCGAGCTTCGTTCACAGAAGTGGTTCAACAACCCGGAAAACCCGGAAATGACCGCCCTGTATCTGGAACGGTATGTTAACTATGGCCTGACACGGGGCGAATTGCAGTCGGGCAAGCCGATCATCGGCATCGCCCAGACCGGCAGCGACCTGTCGCCGTGCAACCGCCACCACATCGAGCTGAGCAAGCGGGTGCGCGACGGCGTGATCGCCGCCGGTGGCACCGTGATCGAGATTCCGGTGCATCCGATCCAGGAAACCGGCAAGCGGCCCACCGCGATGCTGGACCGCAACCTGGCCTATCTGTCGCTGGTGGAAACGCTGTTCGGCTACCCGCTGGACGGTGTCGTTCTGAACATCGGCTGCGACAAGACGACGCCGGCCCTGCTGATGGCGGCGGCGACGGTGAACATCCCCGCCATCGCCCTGTCGGTCGGCCCAATGCTGAACGGCTGGCATCGGGGCAAGCGCACCGGATCGGGCACGATCATGTGGACCGCCCGCGAGATGCACGCCAAGGGCGAGATCGACGACGACGGCTTCATGGAACTGGTGGCCAGCTCGGCCCCGTCGGTCGGCTATTGCAACACCATGGGCACGGCGACGACGATGAACTCGCTGGCCGAGGCGCTTGGCATGCAGCTGCCCGGATCGGCGGCGATTCCCGCGCCCTACCGCGAGCGCGGGCAGATCAGCTATGAGACCGGGCGACGCATCGTCGAGATGGTCCACGAGGACCTGAAACCGTCGGACATCATGACCCGCGAGGCGTTCGAGAACGCCATCGTGGTGAACTCGGCCATTGGCGGATCGACCAACGCGCCGATCCACCTGAACGGCGTTGCGCGGCATCTGGACGTGGCGCTGAACAACGACGACTGGCAGGGGCTGGGTCACAAGATCCCGCTGCTGGTCAACCTGCAGCCCGCCGGCGAATACCTGGGCGAGGATTACCACCGCGCCGGGGGTGTGCCGGCCGTCATCGGCGAATTGCTGAAGGCGGGGCTTTTGCCGCATCCGGACGCGATGACCGCCAATGGCAAGACCATGCGCGAGAACTGCGAAGGCAAGCTGACCGAAAACGCCGACGTCATCTATTCCATCGACACGCCGATGCTGAAGGACGCCGGGTTCATCAACCTCAAGGGCAACCTGTTCGACAGCGCGATTATGAAGACCTCGGTGATTTCCAAGGAATTCCGCGACCGTTACCTGTCGAACCCCGACGATCCCGAGGCCTTCGAGGGCACCGCGTTCGTGTTCGACGGACCCGAGGATTTCCACGCCCGCATCGACGACGAAAGCATGGGCATCGATGAGAACTCCATCCTGATCATGCGTGGCGCCGGGCCGATCGGCTATCCCGGTGGCGCCGAAGTGGTCAACATGCGCCCGCCCGCGTATCTGCTGAAACGCGGCATCAACGCCCTGCCCTGCCTGGGGGATGGACGCCAGTCCGGCACATCGGGCAGCCCGTCGATCCTCAACGCCTCGCCCGAGGCGGCGGATGGTGGCGGTCTGGGCCTTGTGGCGACCGGCGACCGCGTGCGCATCGACTTGCGCAAGTGCACCGCCAACATGCTGGTGGATGACGCCGAACTGGAGAAGCGCCGCGCCGCCTTGCCCGAACGGCCGTTCTCGCCCCCTAGCCAGACGCCCTGGCAGGAGCTGTTCCGCGAAAAGGTGCGCCCGTTCAGCGAAGGCATGATCCTGGACGGTGCCGACAAGTATCAGGACATCGCCCACAAGGGCCTGCCCCGCGACAACCATTGATCACAGACCAAGGAGAAATGTGAATGAAACTCGTCCGTTATGGCGAAGCCGGTGCCGAAAAGCCGGGCATGATCGACGCCGATGGCAAGATCCGCGACCTGTCGGCCCATGTGTCCGACATCGCCGGTGATACCCTGTCCGACGCCGGGCTGGAAAAGCTGCGCGCGCTGGATGTGAACGACCTGCCGGTTGTCGAAGGCAACCCGCGTTTCGGCCCCTGTGTCGGCAGCATCGGCAAATTCATGTGCATCGGGCTGAACTATTCCGATCACGCCGCCGAATCCGGCCTGGAAGTGCCCGAGCATCCGGTGCTGTTCATGAAGGCCACCAGCGCCGTCGTCGGCCCGAACGACGACATCTCGATCCCGCGCAATTCCGAAACCTCGGATTGGGAAGTCGAACTGGGCGTCGTCATCGGCAAGGCGGCGAAATACGTCAGCGAAGCCGACGCGCTGGACTACGTCGCCGGCTACTGCGTGATCAACGACGTGTCCGAACGGTCGTTCCAGAACAAGCTGTCGGGTCAGTGGACCAAGGGCAAAAGCTGTGACACCTTCGGGCCGACCGGTCCGTGGCTCGTCACCCGCGACGAGGTGGGCGACCCCCAGAGCCTGGGCATGTGGCTGGACGTGAACGGCAAGCGGATGCAGACCGGCAACACCGACACCATGGTGCACACGGTCGCCAAGATCATCGCGCACCTGTCCAGCATGTTCACCCTGCATCCGGGCGACGTGATCTCGACCGGCACACCTCCGGGCGTGGGCATGGGCATGAAGCCGAACCCGGTCTATCTGAAGGCGGGCGATACCATCACCCTGTCGATCGAAAAGCTGGGTGAACAGAAACAGTCCGTGAAGATGGACGCTTGAGCGAAAGGCCCCGCGATGAAACCCGGACTTCTTCTTATCGGCGACGCGACCCAGCGGATGCTGGACCGTTTCGACGCCGAATTCACGGTGCACAAGCTGGCCGAGATCGACGATCTGCAGGCTTGGCTGGCCGAGAACGGTGAGGGCATCATAGCCGTCGCCACCAACGGTCATGCGGGTGTGAAGCCCGAGATCATGGCGGGGCTGCCCAACCTCAAGGTCGTCAGCTGCTATGGCGTGGGATACGACGGCGTCGACACCGACGCCTGTGTCGAACGCGGCATCCTGGTGGCCCACACGCCGAACGTTCTGAACGACGACGTGGCCAACACCGCCATCCTGCTCATGCTGGCGGCCTCGCGCGATCTGGTATTCAACGATGCCTACGTGCGCGCCGGACGGTGGGAGAAAGAGGGCAACACGCCCCTGACCCGATCACCGGAAGGCAAGACCTACGGCATCGTCGGGCTGGGCCGGATCGGCGAAACGATCGCCGAAAAGCTGGCGGCGTTCAACGCCAGGGTCGTCTATCATTCACGCAACAAGAAGGACGGGGTCGATTACGAATACTATCCCGACCTGGTGAAGATGGCCGAGGACAGCGATTACTTGATCGTCATCACACCCGGTGGCGCCGCCACCGACAAGCTGGTGAACAAGCAGGTGATCGAGGCGCTGGGACCGCAAGGCACCCTGATCAACGTCGCCCGCGGCACGGTCGTGGACGAGGAGGAGATGGTGAAGGCGCTCAGCGACGGGCGCCTGGGCTGGGCCGGTCTGGACGTGTTCCGCGAGGAACCCAAGGTTCCGTCCGAACTCTATGACCTCGACAACGTCACCCTGCTGCCCCACGTGGCCAGCGCCACGCACGAGACCCGGCAGGCCATGGGCGATCTGGTCTGCCAGAACCTGTCCTCCTTCCTGAAGGATGGCACGGTCGAAACGCCGGTGCCCGAGTGCGCGCACCTGCAATAAGCGTTCGGAAACGCCCCGCCGTCTGGCCGCGGGGCGTTTCCAATCCCTTCACGATTACGGCCTGACCCCCTTATTGTCTTCGCCTCTCCGCATTCCTGCCTGAATTGCCTGCGATCACTCGGGTTCTAGCGGCCAACGGAATCGAGGACGAAGATGGACAGACTGACCGAGATGGAGGCCTTCGCGACCGTGGTGGACCAGGGCGGTTTCACCGATGCGGCCAAGAAGATGGGCATTTCCAAATCCGCGGTGTCCAAACATGTCTCGTCGCTCGAGGCGCGTCTGGGCGCGCGACTGCTGAACCGCACGACCCGACGGGTCAGCCCGACGGAAATCGGCCTGGCCTATTACGATCGCGCGCGCCGCGTGCTGAACGACGCAGGTGAGGCGGATTCACTGGTGACCGCCATGCAATCGGCACCCTCGGGGTTGCTGCGCATCAGCGTTGCCACCGATTTCGGCGTCAATCACCTGTCGCCGATCCTGGGCGAATTCCTGTCCGAATTTCCCGACATCACGGTCAACATGGTGCTGAACAACCGATTCGTCGAACTGATCTCGGAAGGCTTCGACATGGCCGTGCGGATCGGCGAGCTGGAAGACAGCACCCTGCGCGCGCGCAAGCTGACCGAAACCAACAAGCGCATGATCGGCGCGCCCGCGTATTTCCAGCGCTACGGCCGGCCCTTGAAGATCGACGATCTGAACGAGCACAAGCTGCTGCATTATTCCAGCCAGTCAAACGGCGCCGTCTGGAAACTGACCGCGCCATCGGGCGAAAAACGTCAGGTGCGCACCGCCGGCTGGCTTTCCGTCAACGATGGCCAAAGCCTGTTGAACGCCGCGATCTCGGGTCTCGGCATCGCCTATCTGCCTTCGTTCCTCTATGCCGAGTCGATGGCAAAGGGGTTGGTCGAAGAGGCGATTCCCGACCTGCCAATGGAAACCCAAGGCATTTATGCCGTCTATCCGCCGGGCCGGTTCACCCAGCCCAAGGTGCGCGCGTTCATCGACTTCCTGGCCCATTCGTTTTCCGACAAGGGTCCGGACACCTGGTAGATCAGCGCGTCACGATCGCCTCGACCCGCCGGTTCGCCAATCGCCCCTCGTCCGATGTGTTCGCGGCCCGGGGGGCCAAAAACCCCACACCTTCGGCGCGCAGGCGATCGGCCGGAACCTCATAATCGCGGATCAGCCTTTGGCGTACGGATTGCGCGCGCCGCTTGGACAGGGCGATGTTGCCGGCCAGGCCGCCTTCGTCGTCGGTATGGCCCACCAGTGTCACCACCGTCGCCGGCGTATCGCGCAGGTAATCCGCCAGATCCCGCAGCGACGTGAAATCGCCGTCCGACAGGTCCGACGACCCGGTATCGAACAACAGGTCATCCAGCGGCGCCGCGCCCGTGTTGCGCAAGGCATCGGCAAGATCGCCCTCGGCCACCGTCGCAAGCGGATCCATCGACTTGCTTGATGTGACCACACGCACGGCTTCGCTGTCTTGCGGCGTCACCTCGGTCATCTGGACGAAGCCGGCACCGGGGGCGCGGCTGACCATCAGGGCAATGGCGTCGTCCTTCCCACGCTCGGCCAGAAGATAGCGGAAATCGCCCAGATCGACATACATGGCCGGCGCCGGCACCACATCGGTGGCAAAGCGGAAGTCGAACCCGCCGCAGGTGCGGTCGGCACAATCGAAAACCACGTCGTATCCGTTTGCGGTCAGCTGGGCACGCAACGGATCGAGAATCTGGAACGTGGTCAGACCCTGCGACGACAGCTTCCACGCCGTGCGGCGGATCTGGCCGGTGAAGGCGCGCGTCTCGACCGTGCCGTTGGCGAAGGGCGACACCGGAAGCCGTGTCCGGTCGCCCGCGACGACCGCATCGACCGTGACCCGCCCCTGCGCCGGAAGGTCAAGCGTCAGGGCCCCACTCGCAAGCGGGACAATGGCAAGGGCCGACGCGGTTATGGCGGTTCGTATCATCATCGGTATGAAGCGTGATACTCCGGGTTTGGTTTCATGTCCGTTGCGCTGGCAACGCGATTGCTCATGTTGAAGAACGCCGCGACCGATGCGATGTCCCAGATATCGCGGTCGGAAAACCCTGCGTCGCGCAGCGCCTGCCGATCCGCATCCACGACAGTATGGCATGATTCTGTCAATTTTGCGGCAAAGCCCAGCATCGCTGCCTGGCGTGCGTCCAGCTTGGCCACACGCCAGTTCAACACGATCTGTTCCCCCAGGATCGGATCGCCCGACAACTGGCGAACCGCCGCACCATGGGCCGCAAGGCAATAGAAACAACGGTTTATGGATGAAACAACCACCGCGATCATCTCGCGCTCAAGCTTGGTCAGGTTGCTGTCGCCCAGCATCAGGTCGTTGTACATCGCCGTGAATGCATCGAACTTGGCCATGTCGAAGGCGTAAGACCGCAACACATTCGGCACCATTCCCAGCTTTTCCTGGCAAATGTCGAAATACTTCTGCTTGTCGGCGGGCAGCGGATCGACCTGCGGCAGGTCCAGCGCGGTCGGTCGGTCGGTGTCGGTCATGTTTCATCTCCCTTGATGCGGTAATGGTAGCGCGCGTGCACATCCATCCCAAGCGTTTCATAGAATGCGCTGGCGCCGGTGTTCGCCTCGGTCACCAGCACGGCCATGGTATGGGCGCCCTGCGTGTCGGCCCAACGCGCGGCGTGGCGCATCAGGTGGCCGGCCGTGCCGCGACGCCGAAAGGCGGCGCGCACTTCCAGCGCATGCACCATCGCGATGCCGTCGTGCAGGGCGACGAAGCCCACGCCCGACGGCTTGTCGTCGGTGCGGCCCAGAAGCGCGGTCTTCGGACCCGGCGCGCGCGCCATCACGGCCAGGCGTGCGGGCCCGATGCCGGCCTCGGCCCAGATGTCGCGCATGATCTGCAACGGCTGCCAGATCGTGAAGCCCGAGACCGGCGGCAATGGCGCATCACACAGGCGCGCAATCGGGCAGCAACGCGCCAAGGTCGGATCGGCCATGCGGTATCCGGCATCGGCCAGTTGCGCGTCCAGGTCACCGCCCGCCTCGTCCAGCCGGAACAGCGCCGCCTGCCCCATGGCGCGCATGGCCATGGCCGCCGCATCGATATCGCCCGGACCGACCGGGCCATCGGCGGTGGCCGCCGACACCCGCTGACCACCCCCCTGTCCGTCGCGCAGAACGAAAGGGTTCAGCGCGATCCGGCGCGCGGGCGGCCACGTCGCCTCCATCGCCGTGAACAGCGCGTCGGGGGTCGGTGTCATGCGGGGGTGCCGGGAAACAATGCCACCAGTTTCGCCATCGCTTCACTGACCATCGGTCCATCGCTGCCCCGGATCACGACGTTGGTGCCATAGGCGCCGTTGCGCTGGAACGGATAGGAACCCATGGACAATTCGGGGTATTCTTCGGCCAGCCGGCCCAGGGGCCCGGCCACGTCGCCTTCGCCGCGGTCCACGCGCAAGGTCTGGCTTTGCAACGGTGCGCCACCGGTCAGGGTCGGCAGGACGGTGGCGACCATGGCCTGGAACACGTTCGGCACGCCGGCCATGACGTGCACGTTGTTGATCGTGAAGCCCGGCGCGATGGACACCGGGTTTTCGATCAGGGTCGCCCCCTCGGGAATACGCGCCATGCGCAGGCGGGCCTCGTTCAGCGCCGATCCCTGCCGGTCGTAATGTGCCGCCAGCAACTCGCGGGCATCGTCGCGCACGTCGATGGACACGCCAAAGGCGGCGGCGATGCAATCGGCGGTGATGTCGTCATGGGTCGGCCCGATCCCGCCCGAAGTGAATACGTGATCGAAGCCGTCGCTCAGCGCTTTGACCGCCGCGACGATGGCGTCGCGCTGGTCCGACACAATGCGCACTTCGGACAGGGCGATCCCGTGGCGCGTCAGCTCGGCCGCCAGATGGTGCATGTTGGCGTCGCGGGTGCGGCCCGACAGGATCTCGTCCCCGATGACGAGCATGGCAGCGGTGGGATTCGGCATGGCGCGGCTTTCCTGGTTGTTGCGCCCCAGATCTAGGCCGGATCGCGCGACCGGACCAGATGCACGACGACTTTTCCACCATGTGCCGGTCTGATAGGGACCGCGCATGAAGTTCGCCTCCCCCCTGCTGCCCGGTCGCCTTGTGCGACGCTGGAACCGGTTCCTGTGCGAAGTGACGCTGGACAACGGCGAAACGGTGCGCGCCCATTGCCCCAATCCCGGCGCGATGCTGGGGCTGAAGGATCCGGGGATGCGCGTCTGGGTCGAGCCGAACGACGATCCAAGGCGCAAGCTGCGGTATGGCTGGCGGCTGGTCGATCTGGGCGGCGGGCATTGGGCGGGCATCGACACCGCCGTGCCGAACCGTGTTGTTGGCGAAGCGCTGCGCGCCCGGGCGGTGCCGGAACTGGCCGCCTATGACACCGTGCGCCCCGAAGTCGCCTATGGCACCCGCAGCCGGGTGGATTTCCTGCTGCGCGGCGACGGGTTGCCCGACGCCTATGTCGAGGTGAAGAACGTGCATCTGCGGCGCACCGAAGATTGGGCCGAGTTTCCCGATTGCGTCACCGAACGCGGGGCCAAACACTTGCGCGAACTGGTCGGGATGGTGGAACAGGGCCACCGCGCCGTGATGCTGTATCTGGTGCAGCGGACCGATTGCGCGCGTCTGCGGATGGCGGCGGATCTGGATCCCGGATACGCCCGGGCCTTCGAACAGGCCGCCGATGCCGGGGTCGAGATGATATGCCATGACACCGTGATCGACACCTGCGGGGTCAGCTTGGGCGCGGCGCTGCCCGTGGTGCGCTAAGCCGCGGCACCCCATGTTGCGGGGCTGGAACATCCGGGCGGATTGCCCTATGCAACCTGCCATCAAATCGCGAGGGTCTGACGTGGACGAAACAAACCGTGGCCGCCTGACGAAAGACGGCATCCGCATCTATGAACGCGGCGATTTCGCGGGAATGCATGCCGCCGGAGCGCTGGCGGCCCGTATCCTGGATGACATTGCCGCCCATGTGACCGTCGGCCAGACCACCGGCGAGCTGGACCGCCTGATCACCCGCTGGATCGAAGAGGCCGGCGCGACATCGGCCACCATCGGATACAAGGGATACAAGCACGCCAGCTGCATCAGCGTGAACCATGTCGTCTGCCACGGGATTCCCGGCGACAAGATCCGCAAATGGGCCAACGACAAGGCGCGGCGCGTCGACGACACGTTGATGGACGGCGACATCCTGAACATCGACGTCACCGTGATCGTAGATGGCTGGTACGGCGATTCCAGCCGGATGTATGTGGCGGGCACCCCGAAGCCCTTTGCGCTGCGCCTGATGCAGGTCACCCACGACGCCCTTATGAAGGGAATCGAGGCGGTGAAACCCGGCAACACCTTCGGCGACATCGGCCATGCGATCCAGACCTATGCCGAAGGTCACAAGATGTCGGTGGTCGAGGCGTTCTGCGGTCACGGTCTGGGCCGGGTCTTCCACGCGCCGCCCAACGTTCTGCACTATGGCCGGCCGGGAACTGAGGCGGTTCTGGAGGAAGGCATGTTCTTCACGATCGAGCCGATGATCAACCTGGGCCGATATGACATCAAGGTTCTGTCCGACGACTGGACCGCGATCACCCGCGACAAATCGCTGTCGGCGCAATACGAACATTCGATCGGGGTCACGGCGGACGGCTGCGAGATCTTCACCCTGTCGCCCGCCGGCAAGTTCTTCCAGACGTTCTGATCCTTCGCGCGCGCCGGCAGCGGTATCAAATGGCGAACCCCAGGCGGGCCGCCGCGGCGCGGATGCCGTCGACCGGTTCCGCCCCGACAGCCGCCAGGCGCGCGGGGTCGGTGCGTTCCGCCAACCCCAGCGTCAGCATCCCGGCCCGCACCCCCGCGGTGCAGCCCGCCGGGCTGTCGTCGATCACCGCGCAGCGCCCCGGCGGCACCCCGGCGTCGGACGCCGCGCGCTGATACAGCGCCGGATCAGGCTTGGCCACGCCATAGGTGTGGGCGGAATAGATCCGGCCGGCGAACCGTTCGATCAGACCCGACTGGCCCAGCGTGATCTGCATCTTTTCCTCGCTGCCGTTCGATCCGACGGCATACCCCACGCCGGCCGCGTCCAGCGCATCGAGAAATTCGGTCACCCCGTCCAGCACGGGCACCCCGGCGCGCAGGGCGTCGTAGATATCGGCATAGATGCTTTCCAGCCAGTCGCCGGGCAGGTCGATTCCCCTGGCGCGCACGGTTTCGCCTGCACCCGCGATGGTGCCGCCGGTGAACATCTGGTCCACCTGGTCTTCGCTCAGGTACAATCCGTGGCGGGCGAGGTTTTCCATCAGGATGCGGGTGGTGACCGGTTCACTGTCGACCAGCACCCCGTCACAGTCGAAGATCACGAGATCGAATTGAACGTCAGACATTGGCGCCCCTTTCCAGGATGGTGATGACCGATGAGCCATACCTGCGCCGATCGCGCGATACCAGCCCCGGGGGCGGAACGGGGGCCGTCGCATCCTCCCACACCACCAGCCCGCCGGCGGCGATCCAGCCACCGTCCAGCGCCGAGGCCAGCGCCGCAGCGCCCAGCGCCGTGCCATAGGGTGGATCCATCAGCACCACGTCGAACGGCGCGCCGGGGTTGGGACCAAGCCGGGTGGCGTCGCGTTTCAGGATCGCCGTCGCGTCCTGCGCGCGGCATTTCGCAATGTTCGCCGCGATCAACCGCTGTCCCGCGCGCCCGTTTTCCACGAACGTCACATGGGTCGCACCGCGCGACAGCGCCTCGAGCCCCAGCGCGCCGGTGCCCGCGAACAGGTCCAGCACGCGGGCCTCGTGCAGGGGGGCGCCATAGCCGCCGTTGACCAGCAGGTTGAACAGGCTTTCGCGCACCCGGTCGGTGGTCGGGCGCAGATGGGCCGCGGCGTCGCCTTCGCCCACCGGGGTCAGGTGGGTGCCGCGCATCCGCCCGCCGATGATCCTCATGCGCGCAACAGGGCCTTCAGGTCGGTTGCCGGATCCTCGACAACGCTGGGCGCGGGGGATTTGCCGGCCTCGATCAGCCGCTTGGCCACCATGAAGCCGCGCGGATCGTTCATCGCATCCACCGCCAGCAGGGTATCGCCGGCATAATACCAATGGCTGACCGTCGCGCCGTCGCCGGGGCGCACCACGACGCGGTCGTATCCGCTGTTCAGCCCGGCGATCTGCAACTTCACATCGTATTGGTCGGACCAGAACCAGGGATGCGGGGCATAGGGCGTATCCGCGCCCAGCATGTTGGCGGCGACAGCCTCGGCCTGGTCGATGGCGTTCTGCACCGATTCCAGCCGGATCTGCGCGCCGCGGTGGGGAAAGACGGTGCAATCGCCCGCCGACCAGATCGCCGGATCCGACGTGCGCCCGTGGCTGTCGACCACGATGCCGTTGTCCACGTCCAGCCCTGCCGCCCGCGCCAGCCCGTCATTGGGCACGATGCCGACGCCGACGATGGCGAAATCCGCCGGGATCACCGTGCCGTCGCCCAGCCGCGCACCGGTGACGTGGTCTTCGCCCAGCAACCGGTCGAGCGCCGAGGCTTCGCGGATATCGACACCCTGGGCGCGGTGCAGCGCGCGGAAATAATCCGAAGTCTCGGGGGCGGCGACCCGTTGCAGTATCCGGGGCGCGGCCTCGATCAATGTGACGTCGAGGCCCAGCTTGCGCGCCACCGCCGCCGCCTCGAGGCCAATATAGCCGCCGCCGACGATGACGGCCCGCGCACCCGGTGCAAAGGCCGGAACCATGCCGTCGACATCCGTCAGGGTCCGCACGCCGTAAACTCCGGCCAGATCGCCACCGATGGCCGCCGGCAGGCGGCGCGGCGTCGATCCCGTGGTCAGTGCAAGCTGGTCATAGGTCAGCGTTTCATCGCCCAGGGTCACGGTCCTGGTCGCGGGATCGATGGCCGCCACCGTCTGGCCCAGCCGCAGATCGATATCGTGGTCGGCATAGAAGGTTTCGGGCCGCAGATACAGGCGCGCCTGCTCCATCTCGCCCAGCAGATAGGCCTTGGACAACGGCGGGCGTTGATAGGGCGGCACCGCTTCGTCGCAGATCAGGGAAATGCGCCCGGAAAAGCCCAGCGCCCGCAGCCTGGCGACCAGGGAAGATCCCGCCTGCCCGCCACCGATGACGATGATGTGATCCATGGTGTTTCCCGCCCGCTGCGCTGCCTTGCTGTCGCGCCCGAACCCTATATGCAGGCATGCACGACATACAATCCAGCGAAAGGACATTTCATGGCGATCAAGGAAGGCGACAAACTGCCCGGCGCGCACCTGTTGCAGATGGGGGCCGATGGGCCGGAAAGCGTGAACCTGTCGGACAAGATGACGGGCCGCAAGGTGGTGATCTTCGCCGTGCCGGGCGCGTTCACCGGCGTCTGCACCACCGCCCATGTGCCCAGCTTCATGCGCGTGATGGACGGGCTGAAGGACAAGGGCGTGGACGAGGTGATCTGCATCTCGGTCAACGATCCGTTCGTGATGAAGGCTTGGGGCGAATCGACCGGCGCGACCGAGGCGGGCATTACCATGCTTGCCGACGCCGAAAGCGCATTCACCACCGCGCTCGGCATGAACTTCAGCCGCCCGCCGGCCGGCTTCGTCGAACGGTCGGCGCGTTATGCCATGCTGGTCGAGGACGGTGTCGTGAAGGTGCTGCACCTCGAGGACTCGCCCGGCACCTGCGAGGTTTCGGGCGGCGAGGCGATGCTGGCCGCGCTCTGACAGCGCCGATCGCGGGAATGTGACGCAAGACGGCCGGTGTCAGTCGCCGGCCGTTTTCATTCGTGGCTGACCGGTCGGCGGTCAGGTGCCTGACAGATCGGAATCGGCGCGGTCCATCAGGTTGCGGATATGGCGCGCGAAAAGCCATGTCGCCGGCACGCCCAGGATGATGCCGCCCACCAGCGCCCACATCGGTGACAGGGTGGGCAGCCCGACCAGCGGCGCGAACAGCCCGGCCATGAACAGGTTGATCCAGACGGCGCCAGCGCCGAACGGATACAGGACCAGGGTCAGTTTCCCCACGCCCCAGCCGGATCGGGGACGGGGCGCTGTCATCGGCGGCGCACCAGCAGATGCACGGCCAGCAGCGCAACCAGAAGCCCGACCGAGGCGGCAAAGAACCACCATTCCGCCGTGGCCGACTGTGGCTGCGGGATCGGGCGCTGGAACGGCGCGGCAAAGGCCAGTGTGGGGCAGAGGGTGGCGATGGCCAATACGATGCGGTTCATGTCAGCTCTCCTGTGTGAGGGTGCGATATATGTCGGGCAGCACGCGGGTCAGACGGTCGGGACGGGTCAGAAGGTGGAAACCGCCGCGCCCGAAGATCCGCGCGAACCAGTCCTGGCCGTCTTCGTCGACGACGATGCCGTGGACGGCCTGGCCCGCGCGCCGCGCCTCGGCCACGGCCATGTGGCTGTCCTCGATGCCGTGGATGCCTTCGTAGTGATCCAGATCGTTGGGCTTGCCGTCGGTCAGGACGATCAACAGCTTCTTCGCCGCGGATTCTTCGGCCAGTTGCGCGCTGACGTGACGGATCGCGGCACCGAGGCGCGTATAATGGCCGGGCTTCAGCGCGCAGATATTGTCGATCACATCACGGCCCATCTTCTGGTCGAACCGCTTGCAGCGGGTCAGGAACACCCGGTCGTTGCGCAACGACGAGAACCCCCAGATACCCAACCTGTCACCCGCCGCGTCGATGCCGCCGGCCAGCGCGGCCAGCGCATCGCGCGCCACGTCGATGACGCAGGTATCGCCCACGGCGGATTCCGTCGACCGCGACGTGTCGATCAGGAAGGCCACCGTCAGATCGCGCTGGGTCTGGCGTGACGACTGGAACACCCGGTCGTCGCAACGCCCGGTCGCCAGCAGGTCGATGCGCGCGGCGATGGCGGCGTCGAGGTCCAGCTCGTTGCCATCGATCTGGCGCGGTTGCAGGATGCGGCGGGGGCGCAGCACCTCGAACTGGCGGCGCACTTCCTCCATGCGGCGGGCGTCGGGCACGAAGGCGTTTGCCGGATCCGGCTCGGCCTCGGCCTCGAGCACGCGGCAATGGTCGGGCATGTAGCTGCGCGCGCGGTGGTTCCATTCGGGATAGGTATAGGTGTCGGACAGGCGCTCGTGGTCCGCGTCCGCCGGCGACAGGTCAAGGTGCAGGCGCAGCCGGGTTGCGGCCTTCTTGTCGTTCTTGGACAGGGTGATGTTGTCCTGATCCTCGGCCGCCTTCTGGGCGTTTTCCTCGTCGTCATCGTGAATCGACCGGTTCAGGTTCATCGATTCGACCCAGGACAGGATCGCCTCGAACCGGTGCAGGATGAAACTGTCCTTGCGGTTCGCCTGATCGCGGTCCTCGCGCAGGCCCAGCTTGCGCTTGGTCATGGTTGCGCCGGCGGGAATCTCGGACTGGTCATCGGCCTGGTCGTCGGGGGCGTCGCCGCGCCCGGCCTCGGCGAAGTCCAGCCAGATCGGCACCGGCGCGAAGGGCATGAAGCCGCGGGGCGCCGCCGTGTCGGAAAGCTCGGGTGCGGTGCCACCGTTCAGCGTGTCGCACACCGCCGCCTCGATCGTCGCCTCGCACGCGGGGCGCTGAACACCGGGGCGGGTGGCGATGATATGCGCGGCCATGGTGTCATGGGGGTCGCGCAGGCCGACACACTGCGCGCGGACCTGCGCACCGATCGCGGCATTGGCGCGGATCATCGCCAGATCCCGCGCCGGGCCGGTCAACTGGCCGGCGGCGCATGTGGCGTCGTCGCACAGGGCCGCCAGCGCCGTCAGCCAGAAATAGGCCTGGCGATTCAGCGCATGGGTGGGAAAGAAATCGATGTGGGGCGGCAGGCGCAGGCGTTCGCCATCGAACGACGGCAGGAACACCTTGTCGCGTTCCGTCGCCAGCTTGCGGATATGGGGGCGGCGGTGGCGGGCGACGGTGGCCGCGGCTTCGGTCATTTCCACGCCGGCGGCACCGCCGAGGGCGCGGAACATCATGGTCAGGCTGGGGCGGATCGCGGACAGTTCCGCCGCTTCGTCGGGATACGACGTCGCCGCCCCGATCCGGACCACGTAATCGTGCCAGACGTTGCCGACGGCCTCTTCCGGGTCAAGCAGATCGAGGGGACGCAGTGCCATATCATCAACCGTAGATCGTGGTGACCAGATCGCGCAGGGCGGTCTGGATGTCGGGATCGTCGCTCAGCGGTTCGATCACCGCCGCTTCCAGCGCCTTTTCCACGCCCATGCCACCGGCCATCAAGGTCGCGGCATAGATCAGCAGACGGGTCGAGACACCTTCTTCAAGGTCCATCCCCGAGAGGTTCCGGATGTGCCCGCCCAGACGGACCAGGGGTGCGACGCGCCCGGCTTCCAGCCCGCTTTCCTGCGCCACCACGCGGATTTCGGTTTCCGGATCGGGAAAGTCGAAGGTGATCGCCAGGAACCGTTGCCGGGTCGAGGGCTTCATCCGCTTCATGACGTTCTGATAGCCGGGATTATAACTGGCGATCAGCATGAATCCGGGCGGCGCGTACAGTTCCTCGCCGGTGCGGTCGATCATCAGCGTGCGGCGGTTGTCGGTCAACGGGTGCAACACGACGGTGACGTCCTTTCTGGCCTCGACCACCTCGTCGAGGTAACAGATCGCGCCTTCGCGCACGGCGCGGGTCAGCGGGCCATCGACCCATTCGGTTTCGCCACCACGCAGAAGGTAGCGTCCGATCAGGTCGGCCGCCGACAGGTCGTCATGGCAGGCGACGGTATAAAGCGGCCGGCCCGTCTGGGCCGCCATGTGTTCGACGAACCGGGTCTTGCCGCAGCCGGTCGGCCCCTTCAGAAGAAGGGGCAGACCGTTGGCATGTGCCGCATCGAACAGGGCGCACTCGTTGCCTGTTGCCGCGTAGAAGGGCAAGGCCGGCGTTCCTGCATGGGCATTCATCGTCATTCTCCCGCTACGGTTTCGGATGTCGTCGGGGCCGGGTTGGCGGGGCCGGCATCGATGATCTCGCGCTTGCGCACCACCATGATCGAATAGATGAACAGCAGCGCACCCAGAACCACCGACGATCCGGCGATGAAGCGCATCACGTAGAACAGGACAAGTTCGTCCTGAACCTCCATGTAGTAATACCCCAGCACCCGCTGCATGTGCGTCTGGATCACACCGGCAAAGGTCAGCGTGAACGTCATGAACGCCATGCCGCCGGTCATCAGCCAGAACGACGCCATGTTCAGAACCTGGTTATAGGGCTCGCGGCGGCGCAGCAGCGGCATCGCATAGGTGATGATCGCCAGGTTGATCGCGACATAGGCGCCATAGAACGCAAGGTGGCCGTGGGCCGCGGTGATCTGGGTGCCGTGGGAATAGAAGTTCACGCCGTGCATGTTGTGCAGCACGCCCCAGACCCCGGCGCCGAAAAAGGCGATGGTGGCCGAACCCAGCGACCACAGCAGCGCCGCCTTGTTGGGGTGGTTGCGCCGGCCCTTCCAGACCATGACGAAGGCGAACGACATCATGAGGAAGAACGGCACGATTTCCAGCGCCCCGAAGATCGACCCGATCCATTGCCAATAACCCGGCAACCCGATCCAGAAGAAGTGGTGCCCGGTGCCGAGGATGCCGGTGAACAGCGCCGTGGCGACGATGACATAGAGCCACTTCTCGATCACCTCGCGGTCGACCCCCGTCAGCTTGAGCAGCAGGAAGGCCAGGATCGACGCCATCACCAGTTCCCATGTGCCCTCGACCCAGAGGTGCACGATGAACCACCAGTACATCTTGTCCAGCGACAGGTTGTCGGGGTTGATGAACGAGAAGATCCAGAGCAGCGACAGCAGCCACAGCCCCATCAGCAGCACGCCGGTGATCGCGGTCTTGCGGCCGGCCAGCACGGTCATCGAGATGTTGATCAGGAAGATCACGGCCGCGACAAGGATGCCGAACCTGACCCACAGGGGCTGTTCCAGGAATTCCCGTCCGCCGTGAACCTTGAAGCCATAGCCGATGACGGCGCCCAGGGTGCCGATGATCATGATCGCCAGTTGCAGATAGGCCAGCTTGGTCGACCAGATCTCGCGCTCGGCCTCTTCGGGGACCATGTAATAGGCCGCGCCGAAGAACCCCAGCAGCAGCCAGACGATCAACGCGTTGGTATGGACCATGCGGATGATGTGGAACGGAAAGATCTCGGCCAGGAAGTTCGGCTGGACATAGACCCAGCCGATGGTCAGCCCGCCCAGCACCTGCACGGCGAACAACGCCATGGCGGCGACAAAATAGGCGTAGGCCACCTGTTGTGATTGATATTTCATATGCTTGACTCCTTAGCCTGCATCATTGGGCGGCCAGCCCTGGGTGTCGGTCTGATCGGCCCAGCGGAGGAACTCGGCCAGGCCGCGCTTGTCCTCTTCGCTCAGTTCGAAATATGGCATCTGGCGGCGGCCTTCGATGCCGCTGGGCTGTGCCTCGATCCAGGCGTCGAGGATCTCATAGGCGCCCTCGGGGTCGTCCATGACACCCCAGCGGGTCATCACGTTGCCCAGTTCGGGGGCGAAATACGCCCCTTCGCCATGCAGCGTATGACAGTTGATGCAGGAATTGCGCTCCCACACTTCCTTGCCGTGGGCGACGGCCTCGCTCAGGGGCATGCCCGCCGTCGAGGTCGTCACGATATAGCGATGGCTGTGCACGGTCAGAGCAATGAATATGACGACGAAGAAGATCGATCCGCCGTAAAAGATATTGCGTGCCCGCGACTTGGTCAGGAATTCGGCCATGCACGGGCCCCCCTTTTCCGGTTGCAGTTCCCGGCACCCTAGACAGGACCAATCGTCGCAAGTTTGCGTAAGAACAATGTTTCGACCGATTGGATGTGAAACGCTCGCGCTGTCGGCCGGGAGGACCGCATGATGACCCACGACGGATTGGAAATCACCACGCTCACCTTGTCCGAGATCATGAACAGATGGCCACAGACCATCGCCGTTTTCCTGCGTCACCGCATGATGTGCGTCGGTTGCAGGTTCGGGCCGTTTCACCTGATCGACGACGCGTGCAGCGAATATTTCCTCGATCGCACCGCATTTTGTTGCGAGCTGGAAACCGCTATCGGCGCTGGGTGGCCGCCTCGGCCAGGATGACCAGTTGGTGTGGCCGGGCGACCACGATGTGGCGGCGGCGACTTTCGACGATGCCCTGCTTTTCCCAGGCACTCAGCAGGCGCGACACGGTGTGCAACGTCGAGCCGGTCATCTCGGAAAGATCCTGACGGGTGATCGGAAAGTCGACCTCGATCCCCTCCGCCGTCTTGCGCCCGGTCTGGGTGATCAGACGCAACAGCGCGTTGGCGACGCGCTGTTCCACCTGCTGTGTCGCCAGTTCCACCATGCGGTCGTGCATTTCGGTCATCCGCTTGCCGATGGTGCGATAGGTTTCGACCGAGAAACCGTCGTATTGCGCCGCGAACTCGGACCACAGCCGCATGGGCCATGACAGCGCGATGCTTTCCACGGCGGTCACCGTGCTGGCGGGATATTTCTTGTGGCCGAACGCCGAGGCGATGCCGAACAACTGACCGGGCGGGATATGCAGCACGATGACGTGTTCGCCTTCCGACGTGATCCGCACCACGCGGACATAGCCGTCGAGCAGCAGAAAGAAACGTTCGGCGTGTTCGCCCTCGTGAAAGACCGTCTCGCCCTGGTCGAACCTGTGCGATCCCGCGCGATCAAGAATTTCACGAAGCTGGCCGCGATCCAGCCCTTCGAAGGGTGGAAGATGGCTCAGCAGGCTTTCATCGAGTTTATGCATGATCCGACCCATTCGATGTTCGTCTTCTGATAACGGCTGGAAAACGGCATTCCGACCCCAATTGTCGTTTCTTTTCAGACCTGAAGGTAGGGCCTTGGCCGTTTTTCCGACGACCGGCCTTGATCACGCCACCGCGCGGGTCCGATCCGATGCTCGGGCCCGGGCGTTGCGCCTTTCTGCGCTGTCGCCCGGCGCGGCGCTGGTCGAACCCGGTCCCGCCAGCGGCTCCGGGATACGCCGCCCCCCGCTAGAAGGCCAGCGGCGAAACCCCGATCACCACGGGATGCGCCCACAAAAGCCCGACATAGAGCGCCACGGCGACCGCTCCCCGCACCGCCGCACCGGTCCAGGAGGTCGGCTGCGGAATGACCGGGCCCGCCTTGATCGCCGCGCACAGGGCGGCGTGCCGGGCCGCGCCCATCTCGCGGATGTTGCGACGGTCGACGATGAGCCGTCCCAGAAGGGCGAACGCCGCGAAGATGCCGAACAGGATCACATGCGCCAGATCGCCGTTGACCACCAGGTGCGCAAGCGCCCACAGGGCCATCGCCACCAGTAGCGGATGGCGCACCCACCGCACGATCCCCGGATGCGAGGGATCGAACCTGTCGTTGCGGACCCCGCCAAAGGACAGCGGATTGGGCCGCGCGATAGCGAAACAGATCAGGCCGCACGCCAGGGCCATCGCGATCAGCGGCACCCAGGTCTGCCAGGGCGCCCGGTCCCACAGCGCCACATAGGGGGCACGGCCCGCCGCCACGATCACCCATGTCAGTGCCGCCAGCGACAGCGCGGAATAGGCCAGGGTGAACCCCCGTCGCCCCAGAACCGCGACCAGGCGCGCCTTGACGGGCGGGCGCACCGGGACGCTGTGGGTGACGAAGAACACCGCCACCGCCAGCGCGAAACCGCCCCAGCCGGTCACGACTTGTTCGGCTTGGCGCGCAGCAGAAGCGGGCCATACAGCACCGCATAGCCGCCGAACGCCCCGATCCACAGCAGTGCCGCCAGTTCGAGCATCGGCAGTTGCGGCAGCGCATTCGTGCAGATCCGCGCCAGGACCGACAGGATCATCATCACATAGAGCGCCACCGTTCCCGGCCCCGCCGTCAGGGCGCGTCCGGTGTGGCCCAGCGTCGCGCGCGTCATCACCGCCAGGGTCATCATGCCGACCGCACCCGCCATCCAAAGATGTTGCGCCGCGGCGGCGCCGAAGGTGTCGGGCGCCAGGATCGCGATGCCGAGGGCCAGCGCGCCCAGGGCAATGAAGGCATAGGCAACATGCAGCACCCAGACCAGGGGTTCGCTGCGGACGTGCCAGCCGCACCACCGCGCCAGCCGCGCCGCCTGCAACAGCCCCATGACGACCAGGGCGACACCGGTCAAAGGATGCGACGGCACCCCGACCCAGAGAACCAGCGCCGCAATGCTGAACAGCATCACCGCCTTGTCGAACCGCTGCATCGGCGGGGCGGGGCGCGCGGCGTGTTTCTGCGTGACCAGCCAGTTGCGCGTGAACGAGGGCACGATCCGCCCGCCGATCAGGCTGATCATCATGATCACCGCGCCCAGGCCCAGGCGCACGCCGATCCCTTCCGCCGCGACGTGACCACCGGCGGCGTCGATGTGAAACAGGGCGTTGGCCAGGGTGAACACCGCCAGAAGCCCCAGCACCGGCAGGTTGCGCCAGTTCTTGCCGACGACGATTTCACGCAGGATCACGGCGCCCAGGACAACCGGGAACAGCAGGTCGATACCCGCGGCCAGACCAGCGGGAAGATCGGCCGACACGGCAATGGCCAGCCGCCCGGCCAGCCACAGCACCGCCAGGCCGCCGAGCGCCCACCCCGTCACCGGCAACCGCCCGGTCCAGTTGGGCACCGCCGTCAGAAGAAAGCCAGCGATGATCGCGCCCAGCGTGCCGAACAGGAATTCGTGGGCATGCCACGACACCGGATCGAACGCCGTCGGCAGTTCCAGCGCCCCCGCCAGAACCGAAACCCAGCCCGCCATCGCCAGCGCCGCCCAGGTTGCGCCGCCCAGAAAGAACGGCCGGAAACCATAGGTCAGAATCGCCGGACCACGCCAGGCGCGCATCTGTTCTGCCGTGCTTGTCGCCATTTCATGTCTCCTTCATGCCGGGCGCGCCGGATCGAAAATGTTGTTCTGGGGATGGGTCGCACATGTCGCGCCTGTCGTCCAACCGGCGGTCCGCTCAGCCGCCCAATCGCGGGACGCCGCCCAGGGCGCCTTGCGGCTCCAGTCCGAAGCTCAGGCCGCGGGCGATCCGGTGGGCCAGCGCCGACCAGCCCTGGGCCAGCGGTGCCGGAAGTTCACGTTCCAGCACCGTGTCGAACAGGCCCAGCCAGACGGGGAAATGCCCGACCTCCACGTTGCCCGCCGCCTTGTGGACCTGCATCGGATTGCCGTCATATGTCCGCTGAAGCAACAGGGCATTGCGCCAGAACCGGCCGATCTTTTCCTCGTGGGCGGGCCAGTCATGCACATGGGCGGCAAACACCGGGCCCAGAACGGGATCGGTCCGCGCGGCCTGATAGAACCGCGCCACCACGCGATCGATCTGTTCCTCGGTGACGGGGATTCGCGGCGGCATCGTCATACGGCGACGATCCACACGACGGCCAGGCTCACCACCAGATAGACAAGCGTGTTGACCAGCCACCGAAGCATGCCGGCTTCGCCCTCGGGGTCAACGCCCAGACGCTCGCACACCTTGGTTCCGGGCCACAGGATCGCTTCTGAAACTGTCATCGCGCCTCTCCTTAATAAGTATTCCGGGTGCGCATTATCTATCGCTTTTAATTACGCATTGTAAATGATAATTATCCGCCCATGCAACTCGACAAGTTCACAGATTATGCCCTGCGCATCCTGACGACACTGGCGGTGCGCGATCCCGCGCGCGTGCCAACCTCGGAGATCGCGGCGATTTTCGGCGTCTCGGAAAACCACCTGTCCAAGATCGCCACCCGCCTGGGGCGTGAAGGCTTTGTCAGGTCCGAACGCGGGCGCGCAGGCGGGCTGACCCTGGCCCGGCCGGCCAGCGAGATCACCATCGGCGCGGTGGTGCGCGCCCTGAAACAGGAAAGCCCTGTGGTCGAGTGCTTTGGCGACGACAAGTCCTGCCTGATCCTGCCCGCCTGCGGGTTGCGCACCCCCCTTCAGGAAGCGGGCGAGGCGTTTTTCGCGACGCTGGACAAATACACCTTGGCGGATGCGACACGCGCCCGTCGGGCGCTTGGCGATCTGTTGACGCCGGACGCCGCCGCCACCAAGCCGGCATAGCAAGCGGCAACCGGGGCGCCATCGGCCCCGCCCAAGCGGCGCCCCCCTGCCCGACGGCACGTTGCTGTCAGGCAGGGCGCACCGCGCCGGTCAGCTGGCCGCCCGCAGCCCGGCGCGGGTTTCGGGCGTCTCGAGCGCGTCGTTCAACGCGCGGAATTGCGCGCGGGCCTCTTCGCGCTTGCCGCTGTTCAGATAGGCATAGGCGCGCATCACGGCCAGGTCCCGGCGCAACCCGCCCTGCAACTGCTCGAGCGCGTCGAGATAACGGATGGCCGCCGGAAACTCCTTGCGCTCATAGGCCGCCACGCCGCGCTGATCGAGGATGATGATCTCGACCTCCTTGCGTTGCTTGGTGGTCAGGTTGGTCGCCGCCGCAATCTGTGCGGCATCGTTCGTCATGTTGCGGTTCAGCAACGTCAGCGCGAGGCCGAACCGTGCATCGCGGGTCACATCGGCGCCAAGCCCGCCTTCGGCAGCGGCGGTGAAATACCCCATCGCCTCAAGCGGACGGTCCATGTTGTAGGCGCACCACGCCCGTTCATAGGCAAGGTCCAGCGATCGGGGCCGGGCGGATGCCGCCAGGCATTGGACAAAGTTGCCGGCTTCCTTGGCCGCACGGGTGCGCGCCACGCGGCCGTCACCGCTGTTCGGCAGTTGCAACGGCGAGGGTTCGGCGTGGCGGACGGGTGCCGCCATCGGCGCCGCCGGGGCGGGTTGCGCCGCGGCGCGGGGCGGCTCGGGCTGTCTTGCGGGGGCCGCCTGTCGCACGGGGGCCGGCATGGCGGCGGTAGCCGTGCGCGCGGCACCGCGGCCGCGACCGGCCAGAAGCCGCTGGTTCAACTGCTCGAAGGTCGATGCGCTGGCCGGGAAGCGCCGCGCGGCGGTCTGCGTCAGACGGGTCAGTTCAGCGTCGGAGGTCACCGCCTCGGCCTTTTCGATGGTGGCGACGATTTCGGACTGGTTGGTGCAGGTCTTGACGATCTGTTCATAGGTGGCCAGCGCGCGTGCCGATCGCCCCGCGGCCGCTTCCAGTTCGGCCAGGCTCCAGGCGTTGTTGACGCGGTCACAGCGGAACAGTTCGGGAACCTGCTTGCCCGCCCTTGCCGCCGCCGACACGTCGCGCGTATCGACGGCCGCATCGAACGCGGCCTGCCCTTCCGCCAGTTCGATCTGGCGCGCCATGTCGGCGGGCATCTGCCAGTCGGGATAGCGCGCCCTGGTGCGTTGCAGCACCCGGCGCATGCCTTCGATGTCGCCCCGCCCCAGACGCATGTAGATCTCGGCGATCTCGTCGGTCGGCTCGGTGGCGATGGTGCGCAGGTCGCTCAGATCCTGCGGCGGTGTCCAGCCCGGAAACTCGGTCTGGAGGCGGCGGATCTCGGCGTTGATGGCGCTGGTTTCATTCTGCTGCACATAGAACCGCAGCGCCCGCAGGTCTTCGTTGCCCGGCGCCGATTGCGCATGGGCCATTGACGATGCGGACAGCGCCCCCACGATCAGGGACGCGCATGCAAGCGGGCGGAGAAACGAGAAAGAACAGTTCATATCGGCACACATTCCGGTGTGGCGGTGATCTGGGCGATCAACGCCATGAGGTGAAGGGTTGCAGGGTAATAGGCCTGGTCGCGGGTGCGGTAAAACGGAATGGCCGATCCCGGCACGTCCGAGGCGGCACATTCGGCCAGGGCGGCCACCGCGCTGTATCCGACATGGTGACTGGCCTCGATCACATCGCCGTTGCGCGGGTCGAACACGGTGGCATAGGGCGCGCTGTCCGACGTCGACGGGCGCGTGGCCGTCGCGCGGCGATAGGCGCGCGCCTGCATCGTGACGGCGGGGTGATCCGATTCGCCCGACCAGATCAGGAACAGGGCGACGCGCAGTGCCTCGTATCCGTTGCGTTCCTCGCGGTCGTCGGGGATTTTCATGCCATCGGGCGTGATCTCGACCCAGTCGGGCACCAGGCCCTCGCGCGCCAGGGCCGCCATGATCGCCGCACCGTCCGCCGCACAGGTCGCAAGCGCGCGCGCCCCGGTGGCACGGGCCACGTCACGCATGGCACGGGGCATGTAATAGGACGGGTTGATCACGATGCCGCCGTCACGCTCGAATCCCTGCGCCGCCGGCTTCAGCACCAGGCGCCCCGACCCATCGGGCGATTCCGTCACGCAGGCCGCCACCAGGTCGTTGGCGATGGCGCGGGCGCGGTCCATCAGCGCCGCATCGCCGTCCCGCTGTCCGCGCGTCACCAGCGCCCAGGCATAGAACAGGTCGCCGTCGCTGGCGTTGTTGCGGTCGGGCACCGCGCCGGTCACCCCGGGCAGCCAGCGCCACGCCAGAAGCGCGTCCGAGCGGATCGCCAGGTTGGTTTCGGTCCAGCCATAGATCGCGTCGAACGCCGCATCATCGCCGAACAGCGCCGCCAGATACAGGCCATAGCCCTGGCTTTCCGAATGACTGGCGCCCTGTTGCAGGGCGTCGATCACCCGGCCGCTTTCGTCCAGATACGCCGCCTTCCACGCCGCCCAGGGCGCCGCCAGCGGGTTGCCCGGCCCGTTCATCGGGCCCTCGGCACCGGTGGGCGGGGTTTGCGCCCATCCGGTGGATCCGAAGGCGGCGAAGGTCACGGAAAACGCGCCGAGTCGCAGTAGCATGTCGCGTCGGTTCATCTTTTCCGCGCTCCTCTTGTCGAGACGATGAAGATCAGGGCCAGGCAAACGGAAAGGAATGTCAGCGCCAGCAGGGTTGTGCCGAACAGAAGCGGCGACCACGACGCATAATTGCCGGCGACACGATGGAAGTTCGCGATGGTCAGCGGCTCGTCGAGGTTTGGGGGGCGCGATGCCGGCTGCCAGTTTTCCCAACGCCCTTCGGGATCGAGGATCGCCAGGCGGCCGCGCGGCCCCTCGGGCGAAAGGCGCGCCTGCGCCAGAACGGCGGCAAGCCGGCGTGCGTCGACATCGGGATCGGCCATCAGCCAGACCGATTCCGGGGCTTCGGCGTCGGGAATGAACAACACCGCCTGCGCGCTGCGCCCCGCCAGCCATGTTTCCAGCGGGCCGTCACCGGGCACCGCCAGCCGGGCGAACCATGCGGCGGCCGCCTGAATGCCATCCTTCGCCTTCTGGATGGTGCCGCGCGTTTGCGCCACCGGCGGGGTTTCGGCGTCGGCGGTTTCGCCCGACGGCTCCAGCGGCGCGACGGTTTCGGGCAGCAGGCGGATCAGGTCGCGCCGTCCGATCCCCAGATCGGTCAGGTCCAGACCTTCCAGCGTGCGGACATTCGTCACCGTCAGGCTGGCCGCCTCGGCCCGCGTGGTGCCGTCGATCGGACGAAAGGCAGACGCCAGACGTTCGAGAAGCCGGCCGGCGGGCAGGTCTTCCATCTCGCCCGACACCGGCTGAATCTGGTCGAACCGCAGGGTCGCCAGGGGATCGGACAGGTCGATCTGGCGCATTTTCGGCGATTCCGGCACCCGCAGCGCCGATCCCGGCCCGATGCTTACCAGCGGGCCGGTGCCGGCGAGACAGGGCAGATCCGGCGGATCACCCGGCACGATCGTCACGAAGGTCAGTGCATTGGCGCCCGGCCGCATCAGGCGGGCCGGGAAATCGATGTCCAGCGTCGGCAGCGTCCGCCCGCCGCTGACATCCAGCGGCAGCAGCCGCACCGTTTCACCGTTGACCTTGACCAGCATCAGCGCGCCTTCGGGCAGATCGTCCGCGAACGCGTAATTCAGGCTCAGCCGGGCCTTCTTGGCCGTGAGGATCAACCAATCGCGGGGCAGCAGGAACTCGACCGGCTGTTCGGTATAGCGGTTGAATGCGTCGGTCCGCTCGAACCCCAGGTCGGCCAGGGTCATGGGCGTGCCCGGCACCAAGGTGGCAAGGTTGGCCACCGGTTCGGGCGTCGGCAGGAAGGGCGCGATGTCGGGATAGGTGCCATCGTATCCGACCGTCAGCAACAGGACCAGGGCCCCGTCGGCACCGCGCCGCACGCTGGCCGCGGGCGTTGCGCCGGACAGGACCGTGATGCGCGCCACCTGTGACGGACCTTCGGCAACGGAATGGAACGGTTGCAGATCCATTTCGACCGGCGCCCCGGGCCGCAGCCCCGACAGGCGCGGGGTCAGCGCGACCAGGATGCCGGCATCCTCGGGATTGGCCAGCCGCACGGGCAGATTGCCCGATTGCGCCATCTGCGCGCCCAGCGCCAGGCGCAACCCGAGGGGATCGGGCGGCAGATCCGCCGCGGCCATACGCACGCCGCTGGCGTCGGTATCGATTTCGGTCCAGACGGCAAAGGTCGCTTCGGGACCACAGAAGATGCGGTGGCCGTGCTGCACCGTGATCCGGATGTCGTTGCGCCCCGGCACCAGCAGGTTGGCGGGCAGCAGGACGGTTTCGAAACCCTCGAAGGCATCCGGCTGAATCTGCGGCAGGTCGGTGCCGTTGACGCGAACCGTCAGGTGCGATTCCTGGGGCAGAACGTTGATGGCAACCCGATACGAGATCGCCAGGTCACGCGGCAGCGCGTAATCCGGCAGATCGATGGTGAAATCGGCGTGCTGAACTTCGCCGGTCAGCCGCACGATGCTGTCCAGCGACGGGCGGGCCGGCGCAAGCGGCAACAGCGCCGGCTGATCGGTGGTGACAGCGGGGGCATCGCCCGACCGGTTGAACGCCGGCAATGTCAGCGCGTCGTCGGGCACCACGTCCAGCGTCGTGGGTGCCACGTCGGGAACCGGGGCGGGCGCCGGGCTTGGGCCGTCGTCCTGTTCGATCGCGAGGTCCAGCACCGGCGCAAGGTCGATGGTCGGAACGTCCGCGGGCGACTGCGCCGCCACGGGCGCCCAGACCACGGCACCGATCAGCGTCGTGGCGATCAGCAGGGGGCAGCGGAGGAAAAACACGCTCACGGCTTGCCTCCGACCACGGCGCCGTCGTCGCTCCATCCGGGGGGATCCTCGGCGGCGGCGGCCAGTTCTTCGGCCAGCGCCTGGCGCGCGGCGCGGCGGGCGCGGGCCTCGGCCTCGAGGTCGACACCGAAGGCCAGAAGGTGCGCCGGCTTCTCGTCGGCGGGCGGCAGGATATCGAGCGCGGCGCGGCGTGCCGGTTCGCGGGCGAGATCACGCAGCAACGCGGGCAAGCCGGTGGCGAAAAGATACAGGGTATATCCGAACCCCGCCAACATGCCCTTGCGGCCCTGGCTGGCGGCACGGGTGCGGCGCCAGGCCTCGCTGTCGCCGAAGATTAGATAGGCGACCGCCTCGCGGGCCTTCATGTTCTGGTCGGCCTCCAGCAACAGACCCAGAATCTGACCTTCCGCCGTGCTCTGGACCGATACGATACGGGCCGAAACCGGCACCTCAAGCTGTGGCGCCTCCGGGAAATCGGGTTGGAAGCAGATCAGCTGGCCCTCCAGTTTCGACGACTGGATCGATCCGACATCACGCCCCAACAGGATCCGCACACCGCTGGTCGAGGCATCGAGCAGCTGCACGGGCAAGGTATCGCTGTCGTCGCCGGCCAGCCAAAGGGTGGCGGGCGTTTCGACATCGACCCGCGGCGAAGCACGGCGTTGCTGCTTTTCGGCCACCGCCCGATAGGCAAGGCTGACAAGGATGAAGTTGAAGATCGCCCAGCCGCCCACGACGCTGAGAACCGAATGGTCGCCCGGGAACGCGATCCAGCGGATCACGAAGGCGATCAGCCCCGCCAGCATCGCCAGCCACATGATCGTCAGCGGCCAGTGGATCGGCGAGATGTAATCCTCGGCAAGGGTTTCGTCCTTGGCCGTCACGTTGAACTTGGCGCTGCGCGGCGAAATCACCGTCTTGAACACCGCCTTGGCCAGATAGGGCGCCTGGGCGACCTCGTAGATTTCCGAGATCAGCGGCCATCGGGTGCGGGTATAAAGCGCGTTCTGCACCATGAAGGCGGCGGCGAGATAGCACATCATGTAGGCCATCACCTCGGGGAAGGTGGCCACGAAGATCTCGATCCCGAAGAACAGATAGACCAGCGGAACCAGCAGATAGGTCAGCCGGATCAGCGGAAACAGCCAGAAGCTCATGGAATTGAGATAGCACAGGCGTTGCGGCAGGCGCAGGCCACGGCGAAACAGCGGGTTCTTGATCAGCAGCATCTGCATCATGCCCGTGGCCCAGCGGCCGCGCTGTTCGATGAACGACGCAAAGGTTTCGGGTTGCAGCCCCGCGATCATCGCCCGGTCCAGATACAGGCTTTTCCAGCCGGCGGCGTGGATCTCCAGCGCGGTTTCCGCGTCTTCGGTGATGGTTTCGCCGGCAAAGCCACCCACGCTGTCCAGCGCGCGACGCCGCAGGACGGCGGCCGATCCGCAGAAGAACGCCCCACCCCACCGGTCAAGTCCGCGGTGCACGAAGGAATAGAACATCTCGTTCTCGGGGGGGCATTTCGGCGACAGTTGCAGATTGCGCTGGATCGGGTCGGGGTTGATGAAGAAGTGCGGCGTCTGCACCAGGAACAGCTTGGGGTCCTGGTTGAAATATCCGACGGTGCGGGCCAGGAAATCGCGGCTGGGCACGTGGTCGGCATCGAAGACGACGACCAGATCGCCGTTCAGATCCTCGAGCGCGGCCGACATGTTGCCGGCCTTGGCATGTTCGTTGCGCGCCCGGGTCGAATATTTCACGCCCAGTTCGGCGCACAGCGCCTGAAGCTCGGCCCGCCGCTGCCTGGATTTCGCCGCCAGTTCGGGATCGGACGAATTGCACCGCTGATCGGTGCCGCCGTCATCGCACAACACCACGGTGCGCTTGGATCGCGGATAGATCATGTTGCGCGCCGCGGCCAGCGTCACGCTGAGCATCTCGACCGGCTCGTTGTAGGACGGGATCAGGATGTCGACCGTCGGCAGGTCTTCGGGCGAAACCTGCGCGGGAAACGGGCGTTCGGTGGGGTCTGCGACGATGAAGGCGTTCAGCAGGAAGACCAGGATCGAATAGGTCTCGACCGCCAGCAGCAGCATCGCCACCGCAAACGACAGGGGCTGCGAGATATCGGGAATGGTTTCGGTGATCCGCCACACCCAATAGCGCATGACCAGCAAGGTGGCGACCGCCAGCAGGGCAAAGCGGGGCACGATCAGGTGGGCAAAGGGTTTGAGCAGCGCGATGATCGCAACCGCGACGATTCCAAGGAACGCCTGACCGGCGGTAGAGGTCGGAACGGTGATCAGCACGCCGATCGGAATTGCGATCAGCGTCCAGAGCAGCAGGATCGGAAAGTTGCCCGTCCTGTTCTTTTTGGCAAAGGCTTTCATCCGGTGTCCGTCAAATTTGAACGTCGCGGCATGGCGCCATCAAAGCGGCGCCGCCAGCGGCGAAAGGTTGCGGTTCCCGCCGGCGGCGGTGCCGCCCGCCGAGCGCGAAGAATAGGCGACCTGACCGTCGCGGATCGGAACAAGCGCATCGTCGATCGAGCCGTCGACACAGTTGCGCAGGAACATGTCATAGCTGCGGCCACCGCGATCGACGTTGCGGAACGCGAGAACACAGTTGGTCTGTGCGCCGCTGCGGTATTCCTGCCAGAAGAAATCGCCCTGCGAATCCTGCCCGCTGCGCAGGTTGCTGTTGTCGACGGTCCGGAACGGTTCCGGAATGCCGCCCACCCGTTCCACCAGCCCATCGAGGCTGAGCCCGCCGCGGCGCCCCTTCTGCGGGCTGACCCACAGGAAGTTGTCGCCTTTCATCGCGGTCTCATTGGCCAGACCGATGATCTGTTCACCGCCGCCCGAGGCGTCACGTTGCAGCATCACAAGGGCACCCGGAGGGTTCACCCACATCTGGTTCATCCGTCCGCGCGAATACGTGGCATCGGACTTGGTGGCGCCGCCGAACGGCAACCCCGCCGGGACCACGTTGCAGGCCGTCACGGTCAGGGCAAGGATGACGACACCCTTGCGACACACCGATCGGACCACGGAAAAGGTCGTGGCACGCGTCATAAAATCTCCCCCGTATCGCGATACGGAATATTGTCCGGCCGGAAAATTTTGCCTCTGGTCTGCTCGTTGCGCCCGGGACCGGTTTTCCGGTTTCTGCGAAAGGCGCGACGCAAACATGCCAACCTTGGACCGCCTTTTCCAGCCTCTTCTTTTCGCTGACTGTGGATAAGTGATGTTTTTGCCGCTGTTGGCGCATCAGCCCCATTTCCCCCCCGCGCAGGCTGGTTCGATCACCCTTGGGTTGTAATTTCGGGCCCCTGCCCCGGTTTCGCCACATCCTGCCGCAATGTCGTCCAAAGATGCCCGGCTCTCGTCACGGGCCGATCCGAATCCGGTCACGTTCCCATGGTTAATGTTGCTTCAACAAAGACCGCCCCTGGCAGGCACTTCCGAAAGGGGATGGTCACAAAAGACGCAAAGGGGAATAGGATGTTCCGGACAGCCAGCACACAGAACGGCGCGAACATGCTGAACAGCATGGTCGAACGCTTGCGTGGCCTCGCGCTGTTCTCCGCCCCCACGTCGCGGCATTTTCGCCTGATAATGGCTTTGGCAAGCCTTCTGGCGCTGCCGATGCTGACGGCGGTCGCGCTCAGCGTCATGGACATCCGCATCGCGGGCATCGACTCGGCGCGGTTCGCCCTGACGGCGGGCCTGGTCGGGTTCGGCTGGCTGATCGGCGCGCATCACGTGATGTCCGAAGATGTCCCTGCCGGCCCGGTCAACGAAGCCCCCCGCCTCAAGCGCGCCAACAGCGAGCTGGAGCGTGTCGTGTCGCAGATGAAAGCCGAAATGGCGCAATTGCAGGAACAGCGCACCGAGCTGGAGTTCCAGCTGACCATCGACCCGCTGACCGGCGTGCAGAACCGTCGTGGCCTTCATGCCGCCTTTGACGCCCATGGCACGGGCACCGTTCTGGCGCTGATCGACATCGACCATTTCAAGAAGATCAACGACACCCTGGGTCACGATGTCGGTGACCGTGTCCTGAAGGATTTCGCCTGCATGCTGCGCTCGCGTGTCGATGTCGACACCCCCGTGTATCGTGTCGGCGGCGAGGAATTCGTCATCCTGTTCCCCGCCAGCGATCTGGAAACCATCGCCGCCCGTCTGGACCGGTTCCGCATCGATCTGCAGGCCGACACCTTCACCCGGATCAGCGATCGCGCCCCGATTTCGTTCTCGGCCGGTCTGGCCCTGCACACCGATGCGAACCAGACGTTCGACACCGTGTTCAAGCAGGCCGATGAACGCCTCTATGCCGCCAAGACCGCCGGACGGGCCCGCACCGTGCATGACGATGCCGCCGAAGAGGCCGCGGTGCTGGCCGCATGACCCGATTGGCGCCCTGCCCGCTTTCGCCAGCGATGGACCGGGATCCGGCGGCAACGCCGGATCCCTTGGCCGATCTTCCCGACCACCACGGCTTTGCGCAACGTCTGTCGCTGGCGCTTGCGACCGGCGCCGATACGGTCGCGGTGCTGAACGTGCGGATCGACGGCTTTCGGAGCATCGAAATCCTGCTGGGCCGGGATGGCGCCGACGGGTTTCTGCACGGGCTGGCGGCGCGGCTGGCGCAGGTGATCGGAACACGCGGCATGCTGGCACGCGGATCCGGGGCGTCGTTCCTGATTCGGCTGGACCAGTCGGCGAAAGGCACCGCCGACCTGCTGGCACAGGACATCCGTGCCGCCCTGCGCCACCCCATCGCGACCTGCGCGGGATCGGCCCATGCCACGGCCAGCATCGGGATCGCGCGTGCCGCCCCTGGCCGCGGCGACGACAGGCCGGTGGCAGAAACCCTGATCCGCCAGGCCGCCATCGCCGCGGTCGCGGCGCGAACGGCCGGCGGCAACCGGCGGGTCCGCCACACCCCCGCCATGGACGCCCACCTGACCCGCCAGAGCACCATCGTCCAGGCGTTGCGACAGGGCCTTGGCAACGGCGAATTCACGCTGGCCTTCCAGCCCAAGTTCGCGCTTCCGAACGACTCGGACCCCGACACCGAAGACGCCTTCCGATTGATCGGCACCGAGGCGCTGCTGCGCTGGTGTTCGCCCGAACTGGGGCGGGTCGGGCCGGCAGAATTCATTCCGATCGCGGAAAAGACCGGCATGATCGGCGATATCGACGATTACGTGATGCGGGCCTTCGCCCGCCAGCTGGGCCGGTGGCACGCCGCCGGCCACACCGTCCCGGCCAGCATCAACCTGTCGCCGCACAGCTTCGAGGACGAGGCGATGGCGTCACGGCTGCTGGGCCTGCTCGAACGGGAAAGGGTCGCGGCGACCGCCGTGACGGTCGAGATCACCGAAACCGCATTGCTGGCGATGTCGCGGCACACGATTGCGAACTTCGAGCGGCTGAAGGCCGCGGGTGTCGAAATCTCGGTCGATGACTTCGGCACCGGGTATTCATCGCTCGGCTATCTTCGCAACAGCACCGTGTCGGAGATCAAGATCGACCGCAGTCTTGTCCTGCCCCTGCCCTGCGCGCTGAGCGACCAGGCAACACCTGATGTGGCAGGGTCCGAGGCGATCCTGCGTGCGATCCTGACGCTGGGGCGGGCGCTGGGCCTGCGGGTGGTGGCGGAAGGCGTGGAGACGCGGGAACAGATGACGTGGCTGCGCCGCGAAGGGTGTCGGACCATCCAGGGCTTTCTGGCCGGACGCGCCGTCGCGCCCGAGCTTTTCGAGCGGTTGCACCTGTCACACCGGCCCGGCTCTCAGCCCAGCCAGGTGGCGTAATCGCTCACCAGAAGGTGGCGCGGCGCTTCGTCCTCGTCAATCTCGGCGAAGCGGCCGATGGGGTCGCGGAAGACGTTGTCGGTTTCGTCGTCGTTCACGGTCGAAACCTCACCGATCAGCACCGTACCGCCCTCGCCCCAGAACGCGTGCCAGTCACCGGGGCGCAGGGTCACGCTCTGCCCGGGCGCAAGGCGCAGTTGCTCTCCCGGCGCGAAGGGGCGCGCGACCCCGTCGCACATCACCGTGCCGCCTGACGTCGCGCTGAATCGGCCGTCACCGTCCGAGCCGAACAGTTCGACCACCAACGTCGCCCCGCCACGGTTTATGATATCCTCGGCCTTGATGACGTGGGTGTGCATCGGGCTGACCTGCCGTTCGGCGGAAATCAGCAGCTTTTCGGCATAACACATGCCGCCGCCCCGTTGCAGATCGCCCAGCAGGCCGTTGCGCAGCGTGAACAGGAACAGCCCCATCGCATCATAATCCCCGCGACCGTAATCGGTGATGTCCCAGCCGCACCGCGAATCGATGACATGGCGCGCGACGTCCCGGTTCGCGCGGAATTCATCCACCGACCAATAGGCGAACGGCGGCAGGGTGAAACCATGGGATTTGATCAGCGCATCGGCGTCGGCCATGATTCGGTTGATGTCGGATCGTTTCACGTGCGCCCCTTCGCCCTGGATTTCGCGCGCATCCTAGGCGCGGGCGCAAGCCACCGCAATCCGTGCGAACCAATGGTCGAGGTCTCAGCGAGCCGATCGGTCGCGGCCCCACGTTCGGGCGCGCTCGCCAGACGCTTGGCACGGCATCGCATGATTGAAAGTGGTGAGCCCGTCGGGGGTCGAACCCGAGACCTACTGATTAAAAGTCAGTTGCTCTACCAACTGAGCTACAGGCCCACTGGGCGCTGACCTATCCGCCCTGTTTTTCGACGTCAAGCAGAAAACCGGCGCAAATCATGACACTCTCTTTCCACAGTGCCGGTGACACGATATAGGGCGCGTCATGCAGGATACCCGCGTCACCCCCAACCTCGAGTTCATGAAGTTCCATGGGCTTGGCAACGACTTTGTCGTCATCGACCGGCGCGATGGCCAAGCGGCCATGACGGCCGCGCTGGCGCGCGCCATCGGCGACCGGCATCGCGGCGTCGGCTTCGACCAACTGGCCGAAATCGACAGCGACGACACCGCCGACCTGCGGCTGACGTTCTGGAACGCCGACGGATCGACTGCCGGTGCCTGCGGCAACGCCACCCGCTGCATCGCGCGACACGAGATGACGCGCACGGGCGCCACGGAGCTGACCCTGCGCACCGAACGCGGCCTGTTGCAGGCCCGCGATGCGGGGGGCGGTTTGACGGCGGTGAACATGGGCGCGCCGCTGACCGACTGGCGCGATGTGCCGCTGGCCCAAGCCGTGGATACGCTGGCCTTGCCCATCGACGGTGCCCCCGTTGCCACCGGAATGGGCAACCCTCATTGCACGTTCTTCGTCGATGACGCCGAAGCGGTGGACCTTCCCGCCTTCGGGCCGGCAATGGAACATCACCCCCTGTTCCCCGAACGCACGAACGTCCAGGTGGCCCATGTCATCGCACCGGATCACCTTCGGATGCGGGTTTGGGAGCGCGGCGCGGGCCTGACCCTGGCATCGGGGTCGTCGTCCTGTGCGGTGGCGGTGGCGGCGGCGCGGCGCGGCCTGACCGGGCGGCGCGTGCGGATCGACCTTGATGGCGGGCCGATCGATATCGACTGGCGTGACGACGGGGTCTGGATGACCGGCCCGACGGCCCATGTGTTCACCGGTCACTTCACGCCAGCGTTTCTGGAGACCGCAGGATGAACGCGCCATTCACGAAAAAGCCGCCGGTGTTCAGCACCCATGGGTGCCGCCTGAACACCTATGAAACCGAAGCCATGCGCGACCTGGCGCACCGGGCCGGCGTGGAAAACACCGTGGTGGTCAACACCTGCGCCGTCACCGCCGAGGCGGTGCGCAAGGCCCGTCAGGACATCCGCAAGCTGCGCCGTGCCCATCCCGGTGCCACGTTGATCGTGACCGGCTGCGCCGCCCAGACCGAACCCGAGACATTCGCCGCTATGCCCGAAGTCGACCGCGTCATCGGCAACACCGAAAAGATGCAGGCCGGCACCTGGGCCAACCCCGGCACCGAGGCCGTGCAGGTCGACGACATCATGTCGGTTACCGAAACCGCCGGCCACCTGATCGATGGGTTCGGCACGCGCAGCCGCGCCTATGTGCAGGTGCAGAACGGCTGTGATCACCGCTGCACCTTCTGCATCATCCCCTATGGCCGGGGCAATTCGCGCAGCGTGCCCGCCGGTGTCGTGGTCGATCAGATCAGGCGCCTGGTGCAGCGCGGCTATAACGAAATCGTGCTGACCGGGGTCGATCTGACCAGTTGGGGCGCCGATCTGCCCGGCACGCCGCGTCTCGGCAACCTGGTGATGCGGATCCTGAAACTGGTGCCGGACCTGCCGCGCCTGCGGATCTCGTCGATCGACAGCATCGAGGTGGACGACGACCTGATGGAGGCCATCGCGACGCAACCGCGCCTGATGCCGCATCTGCACCTGTCCCTGCAACACGGCCACGACCTGATCCTGAAGCGGATGAAGCGGCGCCACCTGCGCGACGACGCCATCCGGTTCTGCGACGAAGCCCGCCGCCTGCGCCCCGACATGGTGTTCGGCGCCGACATCATCGCCGGCTTCCCGACCGAAACCGACGAGCACTTCCAGGGCTCGCTGGACCTGGTCGAGGCGTGCGGACTGACCTGGCTGCACGTCTTCCCCTATTCCGCGCGCCAGGGCACCCCGGCGGCACGGATGCCGGCGGTGGACGGCGCGACGATCAAGGATCGCGCCGCCCGTCTGCGCGCCGCCGGCGCAGCGCGGGTCGATGCGCATCTTGCCGCACAGATCGGCACGACTCATCCCGTGCTGATGGAAAACACCCGCATGGGACGGACGCCGCAATTCACCGAGGTGGATTTCACCACCGACCAGCCCGAGGGTGCGGTGGTGCAGGCGCGGATCACCGGCCGCAACGAAACCCGCCTGATCGCCGCGCCAATCGACTGATCGCGCGATCGCTTTGCGGACCGCCGACCGCTTGCCCGACACCAGACCGCCGCAGGACCGCAACCATGCACCCGAACCCGATCTTTCGCACCACGCCCGAAACGCAGAGCCTGGCCTTTGCGCGCGAGCGGGGGTTCGGCACGCTGGCCCTGAACGACGCGAACGGGCCGCTTCTGGCGCATGTTCCGTTCCTGATCGACGATACCGGGACCACCGCCGATCTGCACCTCGTCCGCTCGAACCCGATCCTGCGTGCGCTGGAGGCTCCGCAACCGGCGGTGATCGCGGTGCAGGGCCCGGATGGCTATGTCTCGCCCGACTGGTATGGTGTGGCCGACCAGGTGCCGACGTGGAACTATGTCGCCGTGCACCTGCGTGGCACGCTGCACCGCCTGCCCGACGGCGATCTGCGCGACATGCTGGACCGGCAATCGGCGCATTTCGAAACGATGCTGTCGCCCAAGGCGCCGTGGACATCCGCCAAGATGTCGCCCGGCACGATGGCGCGGATGATGCGTACCATCGTGCCCTGCCGCCTTGCCATCGCCAGCATCGACAGCACCTGGAAGCTGGGCCAGAACAAGACGGAATCAGCCCGCCGCGCCGCCGCCGCACGGATGCAGGCACACGGCATCGGCCAGGACACGCCCCTGTTGGCGGCGCTGATGGACAGACCCGGTGCAAGCGACGTAACCTGAAGCGCGACACGCCGTCGCCCAATGCCGGAGACCCCCATGCAATTGTTCCATTCCGCCGCGTCGCCCTTTGTCCGCAAGGTCGTGGTGACGCTTCACGAAACCGGCCAGTTGGGCGATGTCGAACTGTTGAACGTGCAGACGACACCGATCAAGTCCGCGCCGGAAATCCTGGCCCACAACCCCACCGGCAAGATCCCGGCCCTGACACGCCCCGACGGGCCCGCCCTGTATGACAGCCGCGTCATTTGCCGGTATCTCGACGCGCGCAAGGGCGCCAAACTGTATCCCGCAAGCCGGATCTGGGATGTCCTGACGCTGGAAGCGACGGGCGACGCGATCATGGATGCCACCGTCGCCATGACCTATGAACGCCGGGTCCGCCCGGCCGAACAGCAGTCCGACGAATGGATCGAGGCACAATGGGCCAAGGCGGCACGCGCCATCTCGGCCCTGAACACCCGCTGGATGAGCCACCTGTCCGGGCGGCTGGACATGGGGCACATCGCCATCGGCTGCGCGCTTGGCTATGTCGATCTGCGCCATGACGCGCGCGCATGGCGCAAGGGCAACGACGCGCTGGCGGCGTGGTATGAGCGGTTCGCCGAGCGCGAGTCGATGCGGGCGACGCATCCCGGCTGAGCCGGGCCGGATCGCAAGGGCGCCACCGTCCATCCCGGTGTCGCCCCTCATCGCACGTTACGCTGTGACGGGAGGAATACGGCTACCTCCCTTCACGGGCGATCCCGCGAATGTGCCTCACTGTTGGCGGGGCGCTGGCGGCGGGGTCGGGCCGGCGATCGTGGGGGTGGCGACGGGGTGGCCCGCGCTGTCGAAGAACGGGTTTTTCCGCGCCTCTCCCGACAGATAGGCGGCGATGCCACGGCGCAGCAATCCGCCGACCATGCGCGCCAGTCCCTTGTCCTTGCGGGGTGCACCGATCCCGGCCAGCGCGCTTTGGGTGAACCCGAGGGTGCGCACCGGCCCCAATGCCGTGTGATCGGCAAGGATCGGGCGCCACAGACCGGCAAACGGGATTCGCGACGACCCGGCGGTGTTCGCCAGCGGCGTGTCGCAGCAGGCGGCATACCAGCGATGCAGCCCCTTGGACGACAGCCGCAGACAGGCAATCCGTTCCGCGCCCCGGGTGATTTCGATCATTGCCGGCGTCGTCTGGAACAGGGGGCTGCCACCGCCCGGCAGCAAGTCATCGGCAACGCCCATGCGGTGCGCAAAGGCGCGGCAGTCCTTGCAATAGCAGACCAGATGACATCCCGACGCCGCAGAGGCCCCGTGCAGGATACCTTGCAGCGCGCCGCAACGGCATGAAAACCCGATATCCGCGGCCATGGGGCGCCTCCGGTGCAGGGCGCGGGCGCGTTCGACGCCCGCGCCGCGTTCCTACAAACCCTTGGCGCGATACGCCGCCGCTACCCGCCCGATCGACACCAGGTAGGCGGCGGTGCGCAGATCGTCCACATCGCCGCGTTCGTGCCAGACCTCCTGCATGGCCTGGTAGGCGCCGCGCATCGTGTCATCCAACCCCGACCGGACCAGCTCCAGCTCGCCCGCGCCGCGCAGGTACTTCTGCTTGAAGCCGGGCGACAGGGTCCAGCCCAGTTCGCGGTCCCGCGACAGCCGTTCAAGTTCGTTGATCAGCAGTTCGTGGCGCGATTCCTCCTGCCGACGCTGCATCCGGCCGAAGCGGATGTGCGACAGGTTCTTCACCCATTCGAAATACGACACGGTGACGCCCCCCGCGTTGGCATACATGTCGGGGATGATGACACAGCCCTTTTCGCGCAAGATCGCATCGGCGCCGGCGGTCACCGGACCGTTCGCCGCCTCGATGATCAGCGGCGCCTTGATGCGGGCCGCGTTGCCCAGGTGGATGACACCTTCCAGCGCCGCCGGGATCAGGATGTCGCATTCGTGTTCCAGAACGCTGGCGCCATCCTCGACATGGGTGGCATCGGCGTAGCCCTTGACGCCGCCGTTCTGCATTATCCAGTGGCGCACCGCCTCGATGTCCAGCCCCTTGTCGGACAGCAGGGCGCCGTCGTGTTCGATGACGGCGGTGATGCGACAGCCGTCATCCTCGCTCAGGAACTTGGCAGCATGGTAGCCGACGTTCCCCAGACCCTGGATGATGACGCGCTTGCCATCCAGCGTGCCGGAAAGCCCCGCCCTGGCCACGTCCTGCGGGTGGCGGAAGAACTCCTGCAACGCGTATTCCACCCCACGGCCCGTCGCCTCGATCCGGCCCTGGATGCCGCCGGCATGGGCCGGCTTGCCGGTCACGCAGGCCTTGGCGTTGATGTCGGTCGTGTTCATGCGCGCGTACTGGTCGGCGATCCACGCCATTTCCCGTTCACCGGTGCCCATGTCGGGGGCCGGAACGTTCTGGGACGGGTGGATCAGATCGCGCTTGGCCAGCTCATAGGCAAAGCGGCGGGTGATCCGCTCAAGCTCGTCTTCTTCATACTGGCGGGGGTCGATGCACAACCCGCCCTTGGAGCCGCCAAACGGCGTTTCGACCAGCGCACACTTGTATGTCATCAGGGCGGCCAGCGCCTCGACCTCGTCTTGGTTCACGCCCAGCGAATAGCGGATCCCACCCTTGACCGGCTCCATGTGTTCCGAATGGACCGATCGATAGCCGGTGAACGTATGGATATCGCCGCGCAGACGCACCCCGAAGCGCACGGTATAGGTGGCGTTGCAGATCCTGATCTTTTCCTGAAGGCCGGGGCTGATATCCATGAGGGCGACGGCCCTGTTGAACATCAGGTCGACGGATTCACGAAAACTGGGTTCCCTGGCGTGGCTGATCATTCTGTCCTCCCTCACGTGACCCCGAATCGGCCTGTCCTGGGCCCGATCCGGTCATGGTCGGACTTAACCATGAGTATCCGGTAAATAACACCGTGGAAGCGGTGATTCGAAAACCCGGCGGCTTTCGGGGTCGTTGGCGGCGGACGCGGGGGCGCCACATTTCCGTCGCCACGGGCCGAACAGTTACCGGCTGCCTTCCTGATTGTTTCGCATTTCGTGGGCCGTGTGGGCGCGAAAACCCATCCGCCACATTCCTGCCCCAATTCGGGCGTCACTCGAGAGACATGCAGTTAATTCAATGCAATTTCGATTGATGCGAGGCGCCATGCGGGACAGATTGACGATCAAAGAGATACGGGAAACCATGATCGGGTCCGAAGAAGGCTCGATGACGATCCTGGCCCTGTTCCTGTTCATCTGCATGGTGCTGGTGGGCGGCATCGCCGTCGACATCATGATCTTCGAGAACAACCGCACCCGTCTTCAGAACCTCGGCGATCGCGCCGCCCTGGCCGCGTCGGACCTGGATCAGACGATCCCGGCCCGCGACATCGTCACGAGTTATTTCGAAAAGGAAGGTCTGGGGGCGTCGCTCAAGGATGTGCAGGTCACCGAGGGCGTCAACCATCGGTCGGTGTCGGTCGAGACGGAGCAGTTTCAGAAAACGCTGTTCATGAACTTCATGGATCTGACGGGTGTCGACCAGTTGCGCCCGCATTCGTTTTCCGCCGCCACCGAACTGAAGCAGGACATCGAGATCTCGCTGGTGCTCGACGTGTCGAACTCGATGAACTGGGCCAGCTCGGCCCCCGGCAGCACGTCCAAGCTGAACGACCTGAAGGCCGCCGGAAAGCGGTTCATCGACACGATCTATGCCGGCGGAAACGCCGACCACGTCACCGTCAGCCTGATCCCCTATGCGACCCATGTGTCGGCCGGTCCGGTCATCCTGGAAGAGCTGGGCGTGACCCGCCAGCACGATTATTCGTCGTGCCTGTCGTTCACCGACGCCGATTTTGCCACATCCGAAATCCGGGCCGGCGACGTCTATGCGCACACCGCCCATTTCGACCAGTGGTATTCCTCCGAGGATCCGACACTGTTCGTCTGCCGTCCCGAGGAAGACCAGCGCGTGCGCCCCCTGCTGAGCGATCCCGAGGTCATCAAGCAGCACATCGACAACCTGACCGCCAACGGCAATACCTCGATCGAGATCGGGCTGAAGTGGGGTGCCGCGTTCCTCGATCCCAGCGCGCGGAATCTGACCCGGGCGCTGATCGACGAAGACGAGATCGACGCGATGCACGACAACCGTCCCTATGATTGGGACCGGGGCAACACGCAGAAATATGTCGTGGTCCTGACCGACGGCGTGAACACCGAACAGCAGGAAATCGCACCGGCCTATGCCAACGGCGCCTCGGGGGTCTATCGCTGGCGCCCGATCCCCGGTGCCGATTTCCAGTTCTATTCGTTCCGCGCCGACGAAGTGGGCGACGAAAACCGCAACGGCATCGCAAACGAAGTGCGCTATTGGCATCCGGCCCGCACCATTCCTGCCGCGCCGGGCATCGCCAGACGGTCGTTTTCGGCCGGATACACCGCCCAGCCCTTCGGCGCGCCCGGCACCACCGCCGCGCAACCCTATGACCAGGCGATCGCGCCCGTCGAACTGGATTATGCCGACCTGTGGGCCGAGATGTCGGTGCGCCATTTCGCCTATTACTATGTGCGGGCCGAATCCGGGTCCAACAGCGTCTACAACCAGTTCCTGCGCGATGTCTGGTCGCCGGTGAACGGCCCCACCAAGGATGCGCGCCAGCTGCAACTGTGTGACCAGCTGCGCGACAAGGGCGCCACGATCTTCACCATCGGCTTCGAGGTGACGGACCATTCCGCCAACATCATGAGCCAGTGCGCCAGCACGCCGAACTATTTCATCCGCGTGGTCGGCGACGATCTGGAGGCCGCATTCGACCAGATCGCCGCATCCATCACCAAGCTGAGGTTGACCCAATGACACCTTTCCTGTCCCCCCTGCTGCGGCGTCTTGGATTGATGCGTCGCGACGAAGACGGCACCGCCACTGTCGAGTTCATCCTGCTGGTGACGCCGGTCGTGTGGATGTTCATGTCGGGGGCCGAAGCGGGCCTGCTGAACATGCGCCATGCCATGCTGGAACGCGGCACCGACATGGCCGTGCGCGCCGTGCGCATCAACCCGCGCACCCCGCCGACCCATGCCGAGATCAAGCAGATGGTCTGTGACCAGGCGCTGTTGCTGCCCGATTGCATGAACAGCGTGATGGTCGAACTGCGCACCGTGGCCCGCAGCGACTGGGCGACCATCAGCGCCGATGCCGAATGCGTCGACCGCGCCGACCCGGTCAAGCCGATGACGCGCTATGTTCCGGGCAAGCCGGGCGAGTTGATGCTGGTGCGGGCCTGCTTCAAGGCCAGGCCGATCTTCCCGACCACCGGTCTGGGGCTGATGATGCCCAAGGATGCCTCCGGCGATTATGCCGCCATTTCCACCTCGGCCTTCGTGAACGAGCCCTGAGAGGACCAGAACGATGAAAAACCGAACCTTCCTGAACCGCTTCGTACGCGACACCGAGGGCAGCTATTCGATCGAGACGATCCTGTTGTTGCCGATGCTGGCCTGGGCGATCCTTGCGTTCTTCAGCTATTTCGACGGGCTGCGCCTTGCCAATGTGAACATCAAGGCGGCGCACACGATATCCGATGTGCTGTCGCGCGAAACGGCGCCGATCGGCGATTCCTACGTGGACGGCACCGATCGGCTGCTGAAATTCCTGGTCAACCGGCCCTATGACACCAGCCTGCGCATTTCGGTGTATCGCTATGACGGCGAGGACCGGCAGTTCGATCTGGTGTGGTCCAAGGCCCGCGGCCTGAAAACCGCACTGGACGACACGGCAACCGCGGCGGTGTCGCAGCGGCTTCCGGTCACGGCCAACGGCGACACGGTGATCGTCGTCGAGACATGGATGGATTACGTTCCGCCCTTCGTCATGGGGCTGTCCGAAACCACGTTGTACAACTTCGTCGTGACCAGCCCACGCTTTGCGCCGCAACTGAAATGGGACGACGGACACGGCACCATCAGCTGACCCATCACCCACCTGACGACACGTGAAACGGCCCCGAATTGGGGCCGTTTTTGGTTTGAGATGCCTAAATTGCATCCGAAATGTCCCGATTTCGCCCCATTGAGAGCACACCGAGAGCCTAGAAAACTATCGAGGTTCTACGGGGACCGCCGTGAAACAAGGGGTTTGACGAATGACCAGAACGAACGGGAGTGGCGCTTTCCCGATCAGCGTCGACAAGACAGGTCAGAGAAGGCGCTGCTTGTCGTTCAGTGACGACGAAAGCGGCTCGATGATCATCTTCGGCCTGTATCTGTTCATGGCGATCCTGCTGATCGGCGGCATTTCGGTCGATGTCATGCGGAACGAGTTCGAGCGGCTGAAGTTGCAGAACACGGTGGATACCGCGGTTCTGGCCGCCGCCGACCTGGACCAGAGGCTGGACCCCGAATCGGTGGTGCGCGATCACTTCTCCAAGGCGGGCCTGGGCGAGCAGCTGAACACCGTCTCGGTCAGCGAGAACATCAATTCGCGCACGGTCACCGCAACATCGTCGATCGATGTGAACACCTTGTTCATCAACGCCCTCGGCGTATCGTCGTTGTCGGCCATGTCGTCGGGCACCGCCCGCGAAGACATCAGCGACATCGAGATCTCGCTTGTGCTGGATATCTCCGGCTCCATGGGCAGCTACGGACGCATGGCCAACATGCAGGACGCGGCCAACCATTTCATCGACACGGTCCTGTCGGACGAGCGCAGCATATCTTCGGGTGGCGAAGTGTCGCTTTCCATCGTGCCCTATTCCACCCAGGTGAACATGGGGCCGGACGTTCTGGATGAAATGAACCTTTGGATGCGGAACCCGTATTCGAACTGTGTCGATCTGGAATCACAGGATTTCGACAACACGGCCGTTCCCACCGCATGGCGCCGTCAGACAGGCCACTTCGACCCGTTCTCGCGCACCAGCCCGCCGTCCAGCCTTGTCTGCCGCACCGACAGCGGCGCCCAGGCCACGACGATCACCGAGAACAAGTCGCTTCTGAAATCGCAGATCAATGCGCTGTCACCGGGCGGCAATACGTCAATCGATATCGGGCTGAAGTGGGGTGCGGCGCTTCTGGATCCGTCGTTCCGCGACATCGCCGACGAAATGATCGAGAACGACAGGATCGACGACGTCTTCGACGGCCGTCCCTATGATTACAACCGCCCCAACAGCATGAAGGTGCTGGTCGTCATGACCGACGGCGAGAACACGACCCAATACACGCTGAACGATGCCTACAACCAGGGCGACAGCGATGTCTGGGGCCGCCAATACAGCAACGGCACCTGGCGCTATAGCGTGAACGCCCAGGAATACCGCAATCAGGATCGCGACAGCACCTGGTGGGAGGATTGGTATCTGCCCCGCTATGACGCCTGGAGCAACAGCCGCGACGGCGGAGACAGCGACTCGAACAGGCTGAGCTATCAGGAACTCTGGGCCAACATGTCGATCGGCTATAACGCCTATTACAACTGGTATCGTCAGTACAACAACGCCAACACCTACTATGACTGGTATTACGCGCCCTATTCGACCGTCTCGGCCCAGACCAAGGACAACCGGATGCGCCAGATCTGTGCCGCGGCCAAGGATCAGGGCATCCTGGTGTTCAGCGTCGCGTTCGAGATCGACGACGACGATGCGATCCTGCTCAGGGAATGTGCCTCGTCCCCGAACCACTATTTCGACGTGGATGGCAGCGACATCGTCTATGCCTTCTCGGCCATCGCGAGCACGATCAACCAACTGAGGCTGGTGCAATGATGATGATGAACAAGCTCAAACTCGGCCTGGCGAAATTCCGGTCCGATACCTCCGGCGTCGCATCGATCGAATTCGCCCTGATGTTTCCGATCATGATCTCGATCTTCCTGATGTCCGCCGAAATGGGCGTGATCCAGTTGCGCCAGGCCATGCTGGAGCGGTCGATGGACATCGCGGTACGCCAGTTGCGGATCGGAAATCCCGACTTTCGCAACCCCGAAGTCCTGATGCAGGCGGTCTGCGACGAGGCGCTGCTGATCCCCGACTGCATGAACAACATGAACCTGGAAATGGCGCCGGTCGATGCACGCAAGTTCAACTACGCCCAGGGCACCCCGGAATGCGTGACCCGCAAGCGCACGGCCAACCCGGTCATCAGCTACAAGGCGGGGGCCAACAACGAAACGATGCTTCTGCGCTTCTGCATCGTGCACGATCCGCTGTTTCCGGCCATCGGCCTTGGCAAGATCCTGCCGCAGGCCAGCGATGGTGGATACCGGATGATTGCGACAACCCTTTTCGTGAATGAGCCGAAATGATGACATTCAGCCAAATCCGTCGCATGCTGCGCCGCTTCCGCAAGGACACGGACGGCAGCTATTCCATCGAGACGGCGATGATCGTTCCGCTTCTGCTCTGGGGGATGCTGGCCACCTATACCTTCGTGGACAGCTATCGCATCCAGGCGCTCAACCTGCGTGCCACCTATACGATCAGCGACCTGCTGACGCGACAGTGGAACCCGGTCGATGGCAAGTTCATCACCGGCGCAGGGAAATTCTATGAATTCCTGACCAACGACAGCCACGACACCGCCCTGCGCGTGACTGTCGTCTATTGGGACGAACCCAGCAAGTCACACAAGCTGGTCTGGTCGCAGGCGCGGGGCGACGGGCCCAGCGCGATCCGGCAATCCGATCTCGGGGCGATGGCCGACACGATCCCGACCCTGGCCAACGCCGACAGCGCGATCATCGTGGATACGTGGATGACCTATGAACCGCCATTCAACGTTGGCATCCCGACCACGCAATTCCGAAACCGCGTCGTAACTTCGCCCCGGTTCGTGCCGCAGCTTCAGTGGTCCGACGGAAACCCCGGCGATTACGTCAATGACGAGGATCACGACGACAACAACGGCGGCGGCGGCAGCATCTGATCCGCAGGGATCAGCCGATGCGCGCGGCGATCCGCAGGGCCAGCTGTTCGGCCATGAACTTGGCCTCGGTGCTGGAGGTGACGCCGCCGATGCCGATCCGCCGTCCGACCCGCCACCACAGCCCCGGCGCCCAGCCCCGGGGCTGTGCCGCTTTCATCACCACCACGAAACCGTTTGATGGCTTGAACGCAAAGGTACCGCGGTCGATCGATGCCATGTCGCCGATCTGCACCCGCAACCGGCCCGACGTGTCGCGCAGCTCGTCAGAGGTCAGTTCGATTCGATGGGCCGTCGCCTGCCACAGGCGGATGGCGCACCAGATGATTGCCGCGCCGGACGCCAACATGACAAAGCGCCACCCGGTCGAGGGCGCGGTGGCCAGCCCGATCCAGATCAGGATGGCGCCCAGAAGGCCGACGATGCCGGCGCCGAAGATGCGGCGAAAGGGCGATGGTGTGACGGTGGCGACGATTTCGGTCATCCTGCGGTCCTTCGTTGGATGTGTCCTCCTACAGCGGGGCGGCGCGGGAATCGAGCGGTCTTGCACCGCCCGCCGCCGACACGTTCCTTGCCCCTTTCGCGCAAGGCGTATCCGGCGTAACCAGACGCATGACTGATCCATCCCCTCCCGGCGAACGCATCGCCAAGGTCCTGGCCCGCGCAGGTGTCGCCAGCCGCCGTGAAGCAGAACGCATGATCGAAGCCGGGCGGGTCACCGTCAACGGCAAGTCGATCTCGAGTCCCGCGCTGAACGTGACCGAAACCGACCGCATCACCGTCGACAACGCGCCGTTGGCCGCGGCCGAAGCCGCGCGCCTGTGGCTGTATCACAAGCCCCTGGGGTTGGTGACCACGGAACGCGACGAAAAGGACCGCCCGACCGTCTTTGCCAACCTGCCCGAAGACCTGCCCCGCGTCATGTCGGTCGGCCGGCTCGACATCAATTCCGAAGGTTTGCTTCTGCTGACCAATGACGGCGGGCTCAAGCGGCGCCTGGAACTGCCGTCGACCGGCTGGCTGCGGAAATACCGGGTCCGGATCAAGGGCGCGCCGAAGGATGGCGATTTCGCGCCACTGCGCCGGGGCGCCCTGATCGAGGGCGAAAAGTTCCAGCCGATGGAGGTCGTGCTGGACCGGCAGCAGGGGGCGAATGCCTGGTTGACCGTCGGCATCCGCGAGGGGCGCAACCGCGAAGTGCGCCGCGCGATGGAATCGATCGGCCTTCAGGTCAGCCGCCTGATCCGCATCAGCTATGGCCCGTTCCGCCTGAACGATCTGAAGCCGGGCGCGGTCGAAGAGGTAAAGGCGCGGGTGTTGCGCGATCAACTGGGCGAAGGCGAAGAACCGCTCAAGCCCAAACCGCGACGCACCCGACAGCCCCTCCGGCGCGGCCCACGCGCCTGAAACGTCACCGAAACCAAGGTTTTTCACCTTCGGTCGTTTCAATGATCGCCTCGGGTTTCTATCTCTGACGATGAACGCCGTCCGCTCTGGGCAGCGAGGGATGCTTGGACTACGATTGTTTCCATGGCTTTGGGGTGATTTGACGCGTGGCACGGTTTTTAATCATGGCGGTTGTGCTTGCGGCGTTGGCGCTTGCGGCTTTCGCTGTCATCAATGCAATTCAGGGCGCGCTGCGCGACGGGCGGAATCGTATGGTATCGGGGGAAACGGGGAACAGCACGATGCAGAGACTCTCTTTCGTGCTGCTTTGCGCGTTGATTTTCTATGTCGCGATCTGGGGGACCGCCTGAGATGGCACAACGGTTTGGCGGCAAGTTCAGCCCGGGCGAACACGCGCCGCCCCCGAACGAGGCATGGGCCGGCAAGCGGCGCACGGCGGCCGGCGGCCGGGTCAACGCGCTGTTCATCGCGCCCCTGCCCCTGCTGCCGCTTGCCTTCGTCAAGGAACCCGTCGGCCTGGCGCTGAACCTGGTCGCCTTCGGGATGCTCATGCTGGCCGCCTGGCTGACCCGCGAAGGGGTGCTGGCCCAGGAAGCCTATGACGCACGCAAGGTCGCCAAACGCCCGGCGATCCCCCGCAAGCTGTTCGGCGCGGCGCTGACCGGGCTTGGCCTGGCCGTTGCCGGTGCCGGCAGCGGCGATTTCGTGGCGCCCGTGATCTTTGCCGTTCTGGGCGCCGGTCTGCATTTCATGGCTTTCGGCGCCGATCCGATGCGCGACAAGGGGGCCGAGGGCGTCGATTCGTTCCAGGCCGACCGCGTCGCCCGCGTGGTGGACGAGGCCGAAGCCTATCTGACCGAAATGCGCGACGCCGTGATGCGCGCCCAGGACCGCGAGGCGGTGGCCCGGGTCGAGCGGTTCCAGACCGCGGCGCGCAAGATGTGCCGCATCGTCGAGGAAGACCCCCGCGATCTGACCTCGGCGCGCAAGTTCCTGGGCGTCTATCTGATGGGCGCGCGCGATGCGACGATCAAGTTCGCCGACATCTATACCCGATCGCGCGATGCCAAGGCGCGACAGGATTACTTTGCCCTCTTGCAGGACCTCGAACAGGGCTTTGCCGAGCGGTCGCAGAAACTGCTGATCGAGGACCGCGCCGGCCTCGAGATCGAGATCGAAGTGCTGCGCGACAGGCTGGCACGCGAAGGCGTGCGCACCACCGAAACCGAATAGACCGTTTAGAACCCGAGGACCAACACCATGTCAGAGACGATTCGCGACAAGGCCGCCGCATCGGAAACGGCCGTGCAGGAAACCGCAGCCGTGATCCTGCCCGAACCCCGCGCCGAAATCGTGCCGTTCGATCAGGCTGATGCCCCGATCGCCGCCGAGATCGAACGCCGCATCGGCGAAATCGACGTCACCGATACCGGATCCATCGTCGCCTTCGGATCGGCCGCCCAGGCCGAATTGCAGACGATCAGCCAGGCCATGCTGGCCGACGTGCGCAACAAGGACGTCGGCCCCGCGGGCGATTCGCTGCGCGACATGGTGTCGACGATCAAGGGCTTCTCGATCAGCGAACTGGATGTGCGCCGCGACCGGTCGTGGTGGGAAAAGCTGCTGGGCCGCAGCGCGCCGATGGCGAAATTCGTCGCCCGGTTCGAGGATGTCCAGGAACAGATCGACCGCATCACCGGCCAGCTTCTGACCCATGAACACACGCTGTTGAAGGACATCAAGTCGCTCGACATGCTGTATGACAAGACGCTGGCGTTCTATGACGAACTGGCGCTGTATATCGCCGCGGGCGAAGAAAAGCTGCGCCGCCTGGATGCCGATACGATCCCCGCGAAAGAGGCCGAAGTCGCCGCCGCCAAGGAACAGGACGGCGTGATGGAGGCGCAGGAACTGCGCGACGTCCGCGCCGCGCGCGACGATCTGGAACGCCGGGTGCATGATCTGAAACTGACCCGCCAGGTGACGATGCAATCCCTGCCCTCGATCCGGCTGGTCCAGGAAAACGACAAGAGCCTGGTCACCAAGATCAACTCGACCCTCGTGAACACCGTACCGCTGTGGGAAACGCAACTGGCCCAGGCGGTGACGATCCAGCGCTCGCGCGAAGCCGCCGAAGCGGTGCGCGGCGCCAACGACCTGACCAACGACCTGTTGACCGCCAACGCCAAGAACCTGCGCGACAGCAACCGGATCGTACGCACCGAAATGGAACGGGGCGTGTTCGATATCGAAGCCGTGAAGGCCGCCAATGCCGACCTGATCGCAACGATCCAGGAATCGTTGCAGATCGCCGACGAAGGCAAGGCGAAACGCGCTGCCGCCGAAGCGGACCTGCAACAGATGGAAGCCGAGTTGAAATCGACTCTGGCGTCCGCCAAGGCACGCGGCGACAAGACCGGCGACACCGCTGCCACATCCGTTACGGGGTAAAACATGTTCAAGGGGCGGATCACCGCTGCCGCATTGATCGCCTTCGCAGTTCTTGCCGGCTGCGAGGGCCCCACCGCTGTCGAGCCGGTGCCGCGCCCGCCCGAGCGCCCGACGCGCCCCGCCCCCCGCACCGAAACGCCGCCGCCGCCCAGCGTCGAGTCGGCCGACAGCCAAGCACTTCAGGCCTACTATCGCCGGGTGCAGGACGGGCTGGTGGCGCAGGGGCTGCTGCGCACCGATGGCGGCGGCCCCGACACCCCCTTCGGCCCCCGCCAACTGGTCGAGAATTTCGTGCGCGTCGCCTTGTTCGAGGAATATTCCACCGTCGGCGGCAGTCTGGTGGCCCGTCCGACCGCAACGCGGTTGCACCGTTGGGAACGGCCGATCACCATGCAGCTGGAGTTCGGCGAAACCGTTTCGCCGCGGATCAAGACGCGTGATCGCAACGCGCTGATCTCGTACGCGAACCGCCTGTCGCGCCTGACCGGCCTGCCGATCCGGCAGGTCAGCCAGGGCGGCAATTTCAACGTCTTCATCGTGAACGAGGACGAACGCCGCGCCCTCGGCCCGCGCCTGCGCCAACTGGTGCCCGGCCTCGACGAGCTTGCCGTGCGCGCGGTCACGCAGCTGCCGAAGAACTCATACTGCCTGGTCTTCGCGCTGGATGGCGGCAACAACAGTGCATACACCCACGCGGTCGCTGTGATCCGCGCCGAACACCCCGACCTGTTGCGCCTGTCCTGCATCCACGAGGAAATCGCCCAGGGCATGGGCCTTGCCAACGACAGCCCCTCGGCCCGTCCGTCGATCTTCAACGACGACGAGGAATTCGCCCTGCTGACGACGCACGATGAAATGCTGCTGAAGATGCTGTACGACAAACGCATGCGCGTCGGCATGACCGCCGACGAAGCGCGCCCCGTCGCGCAAACCATCGCCGCCGAACTGCTGGGCGGCGAAAGCTAACACCGAAGGAACCCGAGCCATGGCCATATTCGATTTTCTGTCAGGTCAGTTCATCGACGTCATCCACTGGACCGACGACACCCGTGACACGATGGTGTGGCGGTTCGAACGTCACGGCCACGAGATCAAGTATGGCGCCAAGCTGACCGTGCGCGAGGGGCAGGCGGCGGTGTTCGTGCACGAGGGTCAGTTGGCCGACGTGTTCACGCCCGGGCTGTATATGCTCGAAACCAACAACATGCCGATCATGACGACGTTGCAACACTGGGATCACGGGTTTCAAAGCCCGTTCAAGTCCGAGATCTACTTCGTCAACACCACGCGTTTTTCAGATCTGAAATGGGGCACCAAGAACCCGATCATCCTGCGCGATCCCGAATTCGGCCCGACCCGCGTGCGCGCCTTCGGCACCTACACGGTCAAGGTGGCCGATCCGGCGCGGTTCCTGTCGGAAATCGTCGGCACCGACGGCGAATTCACCCGTGACGAGATCAGCTTCCAGATCCGCAACATCATCGTGCAGGAGTTTTCCCGCGTGCTGGCCGAATCCGGCATTCCCGTGCTGGACATGGCGGCCAACACGTCGGACCTGGGCAAGCTGGTGGCCGAGCGGATTTCCGAGACGATCACCGCCTACGGTCTGACGATCCCCGAGTTGTATATCGAGAACATCTCGCTTCCTCCGGCGGTCGAGGCGGCGATGGACCGGCGCACATCGATGGGCGTCGTCGGCGATCTCGACCGCTATACAAGGTTTCAGGCCGCCGAGGCGCTGGGTAATGCCGAAAGCGGCGCAGGCTCGGCCATGGCCACGGGCATGGGGGCCGGCATGGGCATGGCCATGGGCGGACAGATGGGCGGACAGATGGCACAGGTCGGTCCCTGGGGCGCGCGCCCGGCCGCGGCACCACAGGCGGCCCCGCCCCCACCGCCCCCGCCCCCCGTCGAACATGTCTGGCACATCGCCGAGGGCGGCGTGACCAAGGGGCCATTCTCGAAGGCGGCCATGGGGCGCATGGTCACCGACGGCAGCCTGACGCGCCAAACCCACGTCTGGACCCAGGGTCAGGACGGCTGGATGCGGGCCGAGGACGTGCGCGAGCTGGCGCAATTGTTCACCGTCATGCCACCGCCCCCACCCGGTGCCTGAGGCATCCCGCATACCTTCTTGAACCGGAGACGTGATGCCGACCCTGACCTTTCGCAGATACCATCCCGTTCTGGCCGTGATCGCCGCGTCGTTCATCCTGGCGGGGTGTCAGGACAAAGTCGGCAAGACCGATTACGGCGGTCATACCCCCCAGGACATCAGCTTTGCACCGGCATACGAGAACTTCACGGCCTGCGGCATCCGCGTTCCGGTCGACAAGAATCGTTGGTCGAAGACTGTCAAGACCGGAACCGGCAGCTTTCCCGATCACACGGTATCGTATCGCGCGTCGGAAAAGCTGGGATCGTACAAGCGCCAGGTCGACAAGCTGTTCAAGAATCACATGGTCGATGTGAGTTACGGCTGTGGCGACACGATTGCAAAACCCGACCGGATGCTTGCGGAATTCCAGAAAGGATTCAAGGGCGGCGACAACGGGCGCGTCGAATGGCAGCCGGCGAAGACCCTGCAACACGCAACCCTCGGCACGGTCCACTATGCCCCCTATGCCACGGTCTATGACGACGGCAGCCGGGCGTCCGGCGTCTATGCCTATTGGAGTAAAGACGGCAGCCTCTATACAATGACCACGCGGATCGTCGAACATAACAAAAGCAAGTATCTTGCACGCAAGCAATCCTGGAACACCGGGTTCAGCCTTGACCTTCTGTCACGAATAACGCCGCTTTAGGTGGGACGAGCCAAGACGATATGCAGATGACCGAGCCCCCCGAAGAACACCGCTTTCCCTGTGACAACTGCGGGTCGGACATGCGGTTCGATCCGGTGGAAGGGATTCTGATCTGCGATCATTGCGGCAACCGCGAACCACTGAAGCCGACGGCGTCCGCGCTGCACCCGATCAAGGAGTTGGACTTCCGCACCGCCATCGAAGCGCGGCTGCCCGAAACCGAGATCGAAACCACCCGTGTCACGCAATGCCCGAATTGCGGCGCGCAGGTCGAATTCAGCCCCGACGTCCACGCCACCGAATGTCCGTTCTGTGCCACGCCCGTGGTCACCGACACCGGCGCACATCGCCATATCAAGCCCCGCGGGCTGGTGGCCTTCGTTCTGGACGAACCGAAGGCGCGCCATGCGATGGGCGACTGGCTGGGCTCGCTGTGGTTCGCGCCGAACGGGCTCAAGGCCTATGCGCGCCGGGGGCGGCGGATGCAGGGGATATACGTCCCCTACTGGACCTTCGATGCCCAGACCCAAAGCCGCTATTCCGGCCAGCGCGGCACGGTCTATTACGAAACCCAGCGGGTGACCCGCAACGGCAAGACCGAAACCGTCCAGGTGGCCAAGGTGCGCTGGACCCCGGTATCGGGACGGGTGGCGCGGTTCTTCGATGACGTGCTGGTGCTGGCGTCTAAATCCCTGCCCAAACGGTTTACCGATGCGCTGGAACCTTGGGATCTGTCGGCGCTCACACCCTATTCGCCAGCTTTCCTGGCCGGGTTCCGGGCCGAAGGCTATCAGGTCGAACTGCCCGATGGTTATGACGAGGCGCGCGGCATCATGGACCGGATGATCGAACGCGACGTCCGGTTCGACATCGGCGGCGACCGCCAACAGATCCACGCCATCGACACCGCCATCAGCGATGTGACGTTCAAGCACATCCTGCTGCCGGTCTGGCTGGCCGCCTACAAATACAACGGCAAGACCTATCGCTTCGTCGTCAACGGCCAGACCGGACGGGTGCAGGGCGAACGCCCCTGGTCGGCGATCAAGATCACCCTGGCCGTCATTGCCGGGCTGATCGTGGCCGCCATTGTCGGCGCGATCTATGCGGCCAACGGGTGATCATGCTCTGGGCAAATGCGCGCGTTACCGCTAACAATCGCGGATGAGTTCAATGGAAGGGAAGCTCTGATGATCCTGTGTTGCGGCGAAGCCCTGATCGACATGCTGCCCCGGACCACGGGCGACGGCGAACCGGCTTTCGCGCCCCACGCGGGCGGTGCGGTCTTCAACACGGCCATTGCGCTGGGCCGGCTGGGGGCCGAGACCGGCTTCTTTTCGGGCCTGTCGCGCGACATGTTCGGGGAAATCCTGGTCGATGCGCTGGCCGCATCCGGCGTCGATGCCACGCCTGCGCACCGCTCCGACAATCCCACCACGCTGGCCTTCGTCAAGCTCGTCGATGGCCAAGCGACCTATGCCTTCTACGACGAAAACACCGCCGGCCGGTTGTTGTCGCAGGCCGATCTTCCGGTGCTGGACGATCGTGTCACGGCCGTCTTCTTCGGTGGCATCTCGCTGGCCGTCGATCCCTGTGGCGCGACTTACGAGGCGTTGGCCCTGCGCGAGGCGGCATCGCGGGTCATCATGTCCGACCCGAACATTCGCCCCGGTTTCATCCGCGACGAAGCCGCCTATCGCGCCCGGATCGACCGGATCCTGGCGGTGTCGGACATCGTGAAGCTGTCCGATGACGACCTGCGCTGGCTGATGGGCGATGGTGACATCGGCGACCTTGCGCGCATCTTGCTGGAACGCGGCCCCCACCTGGTGTGCATCACCGAAGGCGCGAGGGGCGCGACCGGATACACCCGCAGCGGCGCGGTCTTCGTCGAGGCAACACCCGTCACCGTTGCCGACACCGTGGGCGCGGGCGATACCTTCAACGCCGGCATCCTTGCGGCGCTGTCCGATGCGGGCCTTCTGTCCAAGGATGCGGTGCGCGATCTGTCCGACGCTGTCGTGCGCGATGCGCTGTCACTGGGCGTCAGGGCCGCGGCCGTCACCGTCAGCCGGGCGGGCGCCAACCCGCCGCGCCGGGACGAGCTTTGATCCATGCGCGCGGTTCTGCAAAGGGTCAGCCAGGCTTCGGTGACCGTCGGGGGTGAGGTGATCGGACAAATCGGCCCCGGCCTGCTGATCCTTGTCTGTGCCATGGCGGGCGATATCGAAACGGACGCCGAAGCGCTGGCGCAAAAGGTGCTGAAACTGCGGATCTTCAAGGACGCGGCAGGCAAGATGAACCTGGCGCTGAAGGACACCGGCGGCGCCGCCTTGGTGGTGTCGCAATTCACGCTGGCCGCCGATACGTCACGCGGCAATTGCCCCGGCTTTTCCACCGCCGCACCGCCCGAAGATGCCGAACACCTGTATCTGCATTTCGCCGCGGCATTGCGCGATCATGGCACGACCGTTGCCATCGGAAAGTTCGGCGCCGACATGGACGTGGCGTTGAACAACGACGGCCCGGTGACGATCTGGCTGGAAAGCTGACCGGCGCACGTTCTGGTTAACCGCGCGTTCATCCATGACGTGCTATCACCTCGGAGACCGGGAAATTGGTCGGACCTCGGAAATTCCGGGCGATCCGCGTTCGGCACCGGGAAATAAATGGTGTCACGTCACGATTGACCCGCGCGTCCCCCTCGAACCGGGGGGATGCGCAGGGAAAACGCCGCGCCCGCGACCCTAGAGCCCGTCGCGCGCGATGATCTCGGCCAGTTCCAGCGTGGCACGGCCCAGCGCATCACCGATGGTCCGCATGTCTTCGGCATCATAGGGCGACGAGACCGCGAAGGTCCGCGCCACTTCGCGCCGCTGACCGGTTGTGGATGACACGAAATACTGCCCCTCCATCCGGAAGACGCCATCGTTGGATGCCAGCGCCTTGGTGAACCGCACCTCAAGCCGCGCGTCGGGCCGTTCGCTCAGCGGCCAGGGTTCGGCCGCAACATCGGCGCGGGTCAGGGACGAAAGCGCCACCGCCAGCCCCTGGGTGATCGCACGGATCGGGTCATCGGCCCAAAGCTGATCGCTGTTCGACAGCAGTTCGCCGGTCGGGCTTTCGACCGATATCGCTTCGAGCCCTGCATAAAGCGGCAGACCGACGTCGCGCACCTCAAGCGATCCGACACTGACGCGGATCTTGTCGGTCGCCGTCAGCGCCGGCACCGGATAGCGCAGGGTCTGGGTGGCGGAACAGGCGGCAAGGGCGGTCAGGGCAACGACGGCAGCGGCGAAAGGCTTCATATCAGCGTCCAAACAACAGGGAATTGGGATTGCGTTCTATCGCGCGCGCAAGCGAGCTGACCGATTTCGCGGCGTCCCGGATGTCACGCAGGGTCGATTTCGTCTCGCTGCCCAGGGTGCCATCGGCGCGATAGCCGCTGACGGTGGTTTCCGCCTCGGCCAGCAGGCGATTCATCCGGCTCAGCAACGCGGGCAGATCGGCGGTGGTGCGCGCGATCTCGCTTGCCGCGCGTTCGGTGGCCGACAGCGTGGCGTTGGCGTTCTCGATCAGACCGCCCTCGCGCATTTCCTGCAGCACGGCCTCGATCTGGGCCAAGGCTCCGTTCAGAGCCGCGGGAACCGCCTGGCTGTCGGTCGACGCGATCAGGGTGTTGGCGTTGCCCACCAGATCGCTGGCCCGGCGCGCAAGTTCATCCAGCGGCAGATCGGCCGCGGTGTTGGCCAGATCCTCAATCTGGGTGGCGATCGCGTTGGCGCGGTCGATCAGCGCGGGCAGATCGGCGCTGGCCGCATTCAGGCTGTCGGCGGCGGTGCGGGCCGAGTCGAGAACCGGCATCAGCGCATCGGTGATCCGGCCGACCGCGGCGTCGACGCTGACGATGGCCTGGTCGGCGTTGGCGATCACGCCGGACATCCGCACGTCGGCCAGCGCGCCCTGCGCTTCCTGCACGGCCGCGCCCAACTGGCCCGGCAGGGCCTTGGTGTCGGCGTCATTCAGGATCGCGTTGGCACTGACGATCAGGGCGTTCACCTGGGTCATCACCTCATCCAGCGGCAGCGTGTTCGCCCTGACCAGCAGGGTGTCGGCGCTGGCCGCAACGGCGTCGATCCGCGCGATCAGATCTGGCAGGCCGTCGATCGCGCCATTGGCGCGCTCCAGCGTATCGCGGGCCGAGGCGACCAGCGGATCCAGCGCTGTCACCACCCGGTCGATGGCTTCATCGGCCGTGGCAAGCGTCGCAGACGCCTGTTCGAACACCGCACTTTCGCGCAGGTCGGCAATGGCACCCTGCGCCTCGCTGACCGCCTGTCCCAACTGGTCGGGAAGGTTCTGGACACCCGGCCCGGTGATCAGGGCATCGACATCGCCCAGCAACGTGTTGGCGCGGGTCAGCAACTCGTCCAGCGGCAGGTCGTTGGCCGTCTTCAACAGCGAATCGGCGCTGAGCGCGACCGCATCGATGCTGGCCAGCAGTTCGGGCACGTCCTCGACCGAGGCGATGACGGCCTCCGACGCTTCGGACGCCGCGTTCAGCGCATCGGTCAGCGCCTGCACGGTTTCCGCCTCGTTCACCGTGCGCAGGATCTCCTCGAACTCGGCGGCACTTTGCCCGAGGCTGGCGATCATGTCCGACGCCTGCACCGGCAGCGATTGCACCTGCTCCGATCCCACGAACCGGCGGACATCGGCCAGCAGGGCCAGAACCTCATCCGGGGTGGCCGTCAGGCTTTCGTCGTTCAACAGGCGGTTCACGCTGTCCATGACATTGACGGCGGACCCCAGAAGCTCTTCGATGGGCAGTTCGTTGATCCGGTTGAACACGCCTTCGGCCGTGTCCGCGAAATCCGAGATCTCGGACGGAATCGACGGCAGCAGCGGGTAGGGATCGGCGTCCGGATCGATCTGCGCCGAAGGCTGGGGGCCGATGCTGTCCGGGATCAGGATCGCAACCTTCAGACCGCCGGTCAGCAGCGACGCGCTTTGCAACTGGGCGCGGTATCCGCGTGCCACGGCGTCCTGCATGAACTTCAGCGCGCTTTCCTCGGTCGCATCGGCCGGCAGGCCCAGCTTGCTGGTCGAAAGTTCCAGCGTGGCCAGAAGGCGCACGGCATTGTCGCCGAACCGGTCGGGATCGACGATACCGGTGATGGCGCTGACCGTGCCCACGTTGATGCCCTGGAACTGCACGCTGGCGCCCGTCGTCAAACCGCTGACCGCCCCTTCGAACACGACAGACAGATCCAGCGTGACGCCCTCGGCGCCATCGGTGAACAGGCTGCTGCGCGCCGTCTGCTCATCCAGGAACAGCTGGAACCGGGTGCCGTCCTCGACCGCCTCGCCCCCGGACACCAGGGTTTCGAACGCCACGCCGCCAGCCACCAGCGACGCAAGGCTGGAGACATCCAGCTGCGCGCCCGACGCGCCGAACGAAAAGCTGAAGCCCGAGGTATCCCAGAACCGCGTGGCCGTTGTCAGCAACCGGTCTTCCGGCGCCCGGATGAAGCCGTCGGCCAGCACCGAGATGCCATCGTCCGACAGCCGCAGGTTGGCGACCTTGCCCACCTCGATTCCGCGATACAGGATCGGCGTGCCCTCGCCCAGGCCGGACACCGAACTGGCGCGCAGGGTGATCGCGGTGCCTTCCTGGCCCGAGCGCACCAGCGGCGCCTTGGCCAGACCCTCGAACTTGCGCTGCGGCCCATCCATGGTGTTGTTCCACGTGCCCTCGATGAAGGATCCCGACAGCACGGTATCCAGACCCGAAACCCCCTGCGCCGTGACCTCGGGGCGCACCACCCAGAACTGCGCGTCCGCATCGACATATCCCGCCACGCTCTTGTCCAGCCGCACGTGCGCGATGACATTGGCCAGCTGGTCGGCGAAGGTGACATTCTCGACGACACCGACGTTGACGTCGCGATAGCGCAGGACCGTCTCGTTCGCCTTTATGCCCGAGGCATTCTCGAAGCTGATCTCGATCAGCGGACCGCGGTCGTTATAGCTCTGCCAGAAGATTGCCAGCGATACGATCAGCGCCCCGATGGGCATCAGCCACACCAGCGACAGCCGCTCGCGCCAGCTTTTTCGGGCCGGCGTTACCGACAGGTCGGGGGCGTTGCTCATGTATGGCTGTCCTCTTCGGCGTCCCAGATCAACCGGGGATCGAAACTTTGTGCCGCCAGCATCGTGAAGATGACCGACAGGGCGAAGGTGATGGCGGCCGGACCGGGATTGATGGCGGCCACACTGCTCAGTTGCACAAGCGAACTCAGAATTGCCACGACAAAAACGTCGATCATCGACCAACGGCCGATGAATTCGACATATTCATACAGTTTGTGGCGTCCGTGCGCCGACATCTTCACGTGATGGTTCAGGCTGAGCGCAAGATAGGCCACGGCCACGAACTTGCCGATCGGGATCAGAACCGACGCGACGATGATGATGATCGCGACGCCGACCGCGCCGTGGTGGATCAGGTCGATGGCGCCGCCGACGATGGTGCTTTGCGATTTGGAAAACAGGGTGCTGGTGATCAGCATCGGGAACAGGTTTGCCGGAATATAGCAGATGACGCCGATCGCCAGCCATGCCCAGACCCGCGCCATCGAGGCCATGTCGCGCGACGACAGCGCGCTGCCGCAGCGCGCACAGCGTTGCTTGTCCGCCGGCCAGACCAGCGAACAGCGCGTGCAGGCCACAAGGCCGCTGTCGCGCGCGGTCACGATCTGTCTTGTTGATCCAGCGCTTTCCATACCGTCCATCTGTTCATGTAACCGTCCTTCAGCACGATCACCACAACCAGCGCCGCAAAGAACCAGAATGCGGGGCCGAACCCGATCCGGGCCAGATCGGCCACCTTGACCAGCGCAACGGCGACCCCGATGACGAAGATCTCGGCCATCGACCAAGGGCGCAGCGCTTCGGAAAACCGGAAGGCGGGGATCGCACCCGGCCAGGGCGCGCGCCCGAAGGCCATGGGTGTCAGCACATAGATCACGAGGGCCGCGCGCAGGATCGGGATCGCCACGATCAGTGCTGCAACGGCCAGCGACAGCCCGAACATCGGCCCCCCGGCAAAGGCCAGCGCCGCATCCAGAACCGAGCTGGAGTTGGTCAGGCCCGCGACACTGACCGACAGGAAGGGAAAGATCGTCGCCGCAATCATCAGGATGACCACGGTGATGGCCAGCGCGATCACCCGCACAAAGGCCCGGTTGCGGGTCGAGATCAGAACGGTTCCGCACCGCACACATTGCGCGCGCTCGCCGTGCGCCAGCGGCACGACGCGATACAGTGCATCGCACTGCGGACAGGCGATCAACTCACCTTCGCGATAGACCTCCGAAGCATCCGCGTCCTGCACGCCGCACGTTCCCCGTTTTTCCATCTGCGGCGTCTAACAGGTTGCATTGCGGGGTCAAAGACTTATCGGTGTGTGCCCACGGCAATGTGCACGCCGCGATCAGAACGCAACATCCTGTGCCACACCTCGTTCGATGGCCAGGTCCAGAACCTTCGCCGCGACCGCCAGATCCTGAAGCCCGACGCCGGTTCCGTCGAACAGCGTGATCTCGTCACCGCCGCTGCGACCCGGATGATCGCCGTTGATGACGGCACCGATCTGCACGATGTCCTCGGCCCTCAGAAGCCCCGCCGCCACGGCATGCTGCGCCTCGCCAATGCTGACCGACTGCGCGACCTCGTCGGTAAAGACGGTGGCGCGGGCCAGGATGGCGGCGTCCACCTCCTGCTTGCCCTTGGTGTCCGTGCCCATGCAGGCGATATGGGTGCCCGGCCGCACCTGCGCGTCCAGCAGGATCGGATCGAAGGACGAGGTGATCGACACGATCACATCCGAATCCGCCCCCAGCCGGTCCAGATCCACCGCCTCGAACGGCAGGCCCAGTTCGTCGGCCGTCTGCGCCAGACGCGACAGCATCTCGGGATGCAGGTTCCAGCCGATCACGCGCTCGAAATCGCGCTGCTTCACGGCGGCGCGCATCTGGAACGCCGACTGGTGCCCGGCCCCTATCATGCCCAGAACCTTCGCATCCTTGCGCGCCAGGTGGCGGATCGAAACCGCACTGGCCGCGGCGGTGCGCAGCGCGGTCAAAAGGTTGCCCCCCACCAGCGCCTTGACGCGGCCGGTGTCGGCGTCGAACAGGATCACGGTGGATTGGTGGTTGGTCAGGCCGCGCGCTTCGTTGCCCGGCCAATAGCCCCCGGATTTCAGGCCCAGCGCCAGCGACTCGCGATCGAACCCCGACTTGAACCCATACAAGGCGTCGCCGTGCCCGATGGCCTCGCGGATCACCGGAAAATTATAGGCGCGCTCCGCCGCCATGGCGGCGAACACCGCCTCGACCGCCTCGAAACTCGCCTCCGGCGTGATCAGATCCGCAATCGCCGCTTCTGGCACAACCCACATGTCGTTCTCCCGTCGATGACAATTCCGGGGGCAGACCACCCGCCCCCGGCTTTTTCTTGCTCCAAATACTCATCTTCTCTTTGGAACGACCTCAGAACGCCTTGCCGCGCGCCGATACCGGCCACAGGGTTTCGACCTTCCCGCCCCGCACGCCGACATACCAGTCATGGACGTTGCAGGTCGGATCGCAATGGCCCGGCACCAGGCGCAGTTTCTCGTTGATCTTCAGCACGCCGCCTTCGTCGGCGACAACACCGTGTTCGTCCGAGCATTTGACGTATTTCACGTCGTCCCGGCCATAGATGAACGGCAGACCGCTATCCACCGACTGCGCCTTCAGACCGGCATCCACGATGGCCTTGTCGGGCTTGGCGTGGGACATGACCGACGTCAGGATGAACAGCGCGTTCTCCCATTCGCCGGCGTCGATCCGGTTGCCGTCCTTGTCCTGGATCCGGCCGTAATCGGCGTCCATGAAGGCATAGGATCCGCACTGCAATTCGTTGAACACGCCCGAATTGCTCTCGAAGTAATAGGACCCCGTGCCGCCGCCCGACACGAAGTTCGGCTTCAGCCCGATTTCCGTAAGGGCATCCACCGCCTCCTTGACCTGCGCGATGGCGGCGTCGGTCTTGGCCTTGCGGTCCTCGTAGCCGTCGATGTGCTGCATCGCGCCCTGATAGGCCTGGATGCCGTCGAATTTCAGACCCTCGGCGGCGTCGATCGCCTTGGCGATCTCGACGACAGCCGGCGTCGTCGTCACACCGCAGCGTCCAGCGCCACAGTCGATCTCGACAAAGCAATGCAGGGTCGTGCCATGCTTGACCGCCGCCGCCGACAGGTCGGCCACGTTGTCCACGTCGTCGATGCAGACGGTGATTTTCGCGCCGCTCTTGGGCAGGCGGGCCAGACGGTCGATCTTGGCCGCGTCGCGCACCTGGTTGGAGACCAGGACATCCTGGATGCCGCCGCGCACGAACACCTCGGCCTCGCTTACCTTCTGGCAACAAACGCCGGCGGATCCGCCCAGCTTTTCCTGCAATCGCTGCACATCCACCGACTTGTGCATCTTGCCGTGGCTGCGGTGACGCATGCCGTGGGCCTTGGCGTAATCGCCCATCTTGACGATGTTGCGCTCCAGCGCATCCAGATCCAGGATCAGGCACGGCGTCTGGATATCGGCCTCGTCCATGCCGATGGCGGCCGGAATGTCATAACCGACTTCGTAATTCTCGGGGTTCATGTCTTTCATGTCTCGGTCCTCCTTCGGGGGAATTCAGATCCAGGGCAGCGTTTTCATATCGACGTTGCCACCGGTGATGACGACGCCGACGCGCTTGCCCCGGAACACGTCGGGGTTGTTCAGGATGCACGCCAGCGGCACGGCACAGCTTGCCTCGATCACGATCTTCATGCGCTGCCAGGTCAGCAGCATCGCGTCGATGATCTCCTGCTCGGTGGCGGTCTGGATGTCGGTGACGTGCTTTTCGACGAAATGCCAGGTCAGCTCTTTCAGCGGCACCTTCAGGCCGTCCGCGACTGTGTTCGGCGCATCGTCAGCAATGATCTTGCCGGCGCGGAACGACCGTGCGGCGTCGTCGGCGTTCTTCGGCTCGGCGGCATAGATCCTGACCTCGGGCGCGACGTTGGACAGCGTCAGGCAGGTGCCCGAGATCATCCCGCCGCCGCCGATGGGCGCGATCACGGCGTCCAGCCCCTCGGTCTGCTCGATCAGCTCGCGGGAACAGGTCGCCTGCCCCGCGATCACCCGGGGATCGTTGTAGGGGTGGACAAAGTTCGCGCCGGTGCGCTCCTGCACCTCGGTGAACACCGCCTCGCGCGAGGATGTCGACGGTTCGCATTCCGTGATGATGCCGCCGTATCCGATTACCGCATCCTTCTTGGCCTGCGGCGCCGTGCGCGGCATCACCACATGGCACGGGATGCCCCGTCGCCCCGCCGCATAGGACAGCGACAGCGCGTGATTGCCCGACGAATGGGTCGCCACGCCCTTCTCCAGCATGTCGTCGGACAGGCCGAACACCGCGTTCGAGGCCCCGCGCACCTTGAACGCCCCGGCCTTCTGGAAGTTCTCGCACTTGAAGAACAGCTCGGCGCCCGTCAGCTCGTTCAGATACGACGACGTCAGCACCGGCGTGCGGTGGATATGGGGGCGGATGCGGTCATGGGCCGCGATCACGTCGTCGAATGTCGGAATGATCATGCTTGCCTCGTCCTTCATCATGCGGCCGCCTTGGCGTGGCCGGTTCCTTCGCGGCGATACACGGCCTGTGCCGCCGCCACGCCCGATCCAAGCGTGATGTCGATACCCACGTCAACCATGCACATCTCGGCCGTCGCCAGCCCCGACAGCATCATCGCGTCCGTCATGCTGCCCAGATGGCCGATGCGAAACAGCTTGCCCGCGACCTCGCCCAAACCGGCGCCGAACGCCATGTCATAGCGGTCCGAGGCGCGTTGCACCACGGCGTTGCCCGCGGGCGTCATGATGCCGCTGACGGTGTTGGAATACAAATCGGGCGAGTGTGCACACAGCTTCAGACCCCAGGCCGCAACCGCGGCGCGCACGCCTTCGGCGATCCGGGCGTGACGGGCGAACACGTTCTCGAGCCCTTCTTCCAACAGCAGATCGGTGCTGGCCTTCAACCCGTTGATCAGGCCGACCGCGGGCGTATAGGGATAGCCGTTGGCGGCATATCCCTTTTCCATGTCGCGGATGTCGAAGAAACAGCGCGGCAGATCCGCCCCCGGAACACAGGCGCGCGCCTTTTCGGAAAAGCCGACGATGGCCAGGCCAGGGGGCAGCATGAACCCCTTCTGCGATCCGGTCACGGCCACGTCCACGCCCCAATCGTCGAACCGGAAATCCATCGACGCGATGGAACTGACACCATCCACCAGCAACAGCGCCGGATGCGACGCCGCGTCCATCGCGCGGCGCACGGCGGCGATGTCGGAGACAACGCCGGTGGCGGTTTCGTTGTGGGTGGCCAGCACCGCCTTGATTTCGTGACCCTTGTCTTCCGACAGGATCGTCTCGAACGCATCGGCCGGCACGCCCTGCCCCCAGGGCGTTTCCACCACATGCACCTCCAGGCCGAACCGACGGCACATGTCGATCCACTTGTGCGAGAACATGCCGTTGCGCGCCATCAGAACCTTGTCACCCGCCGACAGGGTGTTGCTGATCGCCGTTTCCCAGCCGCCGGTGCCGGTGGACGGAAACACGAAGATCGACGCGCTGTCGCTTTTCAGGATCGTGCGCACATTGGCCAGCATCGGGTGCAGGATCTTGCCGAACGCGGCCGACCGGTGATCGACGGTCGGAATGTTGCAGGCCGCCCGCAGCACTTCGGGGATGTTCGTCGGGCCGGGAATGAAGACGGGGTTCTGGAAGCGCATGGCAATCTCCTCTGGACTGGCCCCTTCATACCTCAGACGTCAAAGGCTCGCAATTTTTTTGAAAATTTTTTTCAAAAACTGGACAATCTCTAAAGCGGCCTGTTATCAGGTGGTTGAGTTTTTCATATTCCGGCTTCCTTTTTCAGAAAGCGCGCACCGTGACCCAGAGCATCCAACCCGCACGCCGCGGCCGCCCCAGGGCCTTCGACGACAAGACCCCGCAGAACGTCATCAAATCCCTGGATCGCGCGATCCAGGTGCTGGAAACCCTCGCCGGACGCGACAAGGCGACCCTGTCCGCGCTGGCCCAGGACATGGGCGAATCGCCGGCGACGCTGTACCGCATCCTCACGACGCTCCAGATCCGCGGCCTCGCCGATCTGGACGAGACGGATCAAACCTGGGCCGTCGGCGCCGGTGCCTTCCTGATCGGTGCCGCGTTCCTGCGCCGCACGGCGCTGGTCGACGTCGCCCGCCCGATCCTGCGCACCTTGATGGAGACCACGGGCGAAACGGCGAACCTCGGTGTCGAACGGGGCGATCAGGTGCTGTTCGTGTCCCAGGCCGAAACCCACGCCACGATCCGCGCCTTCTTCCCACCGGGCAGCCTGTCGCCCCTGCACGCTTCCGGCATCGGCAAGGCGCTTCTTTCGCGCTGGGGCGATGCGCGGCTCGACCGCTATTTCGCAAAAACGCCGCTGGAACGCTTCACTCCCCACACATTGACCGATCCCGATGCCCTGCGCGCCGACCTGCGCCTGACCCGCGATCGCGGCTATGCGGTCGACGCCGAGGAAAAGAACATCGGGATGCGCTGCATCGCCGCGCCGGTCACCAACGCCATGGGCGACATCGTCGCCGGCCTCTCGGTCTCCGGTCCCACCAGCCGGATCGACACCGAAGCGAGTCCCGCGTTGGCGGGGGAAACCCTGCGCGCGGCCCATGCGCTGTCACGTGCCATGGGCGCTTCGCCCGATGCGGATGCCTGAGCGGACCAGCGCGCACCCACGGACCCGCCTGCGCCGAAGGCGCGGGTGGGGATACGGAATCGCGCCGCGGGCGCGGCCTTCGGATCACCCCCTGCCGATGATTTCGAACCGCGTGACGTCGACCATGCCGCGATCCGTGATCTTCAGCATCGGGATCACCGGCAGGGCCAGAAACGCCAGTTGCAGGAACGGCTCATCCAGAACCACACCCAACGATTTCGCCGCCGCCCGCAAATCCATCAGGTCGGCGCGCACGCGCTCGAACGGCTCAAGGCTCATCAGTCCCGCCACAGGCAGGGCCAGCTCGGCCAAAACCTCGCCATCCTTCACCACGACGAAGCCACCCTCGATCTCGCCCAGCCGGTTCGCGGCCATCGCCATGTCCGCGTAATCCACACCGACGACGGCGATGTTGTGGTGGTCGTGACACACGGTCGATGCGATGGCCCCCGCCTGCATCCCGAAGCCGCGCACGAAACCGTTGGCGATGTTGCCGTTCTTTCCGTGCCGCTCGATCACCGTGATGCGCGCCAGGTCGCGCGCCGCATCGGGGCGCTTGTCGCCGTCCGTCACCGCAACATCTTCCGTCAGATGTTCGGTGATGATCTTGCCGGGCAGGATCCCGATCACATCCGTCTGCGCCCGGTTCGATGTCGCGCGGAACGACCCTGCCGTCACCGCCGGCGCCTTGACCGAGGCCCGCCCGATGGGCGCCACGATACGGCGGGCCGCGAACGCCGCGTCCCCCACCACCGTGCCGCCACAGATCACCCGTTCCGCGTCGCACGCCTCCAGCGACCGCACCGCGACGATATCGGCCCGCTTGCCCGGCGCGATCTGGCCGCGATCCTTCAGCCCGAACGCCTCGGCCGCCGACAGCGACGCCGCGCGGTACGCCGCCAGAGGTGTCGCACCCCCGGCGATGGCCGTGCGGATCATATGATCCAGATGCCCCTCCTCGCCGATGTCCAGCGGATTGCGGTCATCGGTGCAGAAACACAGGTAGGGCGAATTGCGCTCGCTCAGCAGCGGCAGCAGCGCCGCCAGATCCTTTGACACAGATCCCTCGCGGATCAGGATCCGCATTCCCTTGCGCAACTTCTCCAACGCCTCTTCGGCGGTCGTCGCCTCGTGCTCCGTCCGGATCCCGGCGGCGACATAGGCGTTCAGGTCGCGCCCCGACAGCATCGGCGCATGGCCATCGATATGGCCACCCCGGAACGCCTGAAGCTTCTCCATGCAGGCCGGATCGCGATGCACGACGCCGGGATAGTTCATGAATTCCGCCAGGCCCAGAACGGCCGGATGATCGCGCAGCGCCACAAGGTCGGACGCGCCGATCTCGGCCCCTGCCGTTTCCATATGCGACGACGGCACGCAGGACGACAGGTTGACCCGGATCGACATCACCGTTTCCAGCGCCGCGTCCAGGAAATACCGGATCCCGTCGACCCCCAGGACATTGGCGATCTCATGGGGATCGCAGATCGCCGTGGTCACGCCCAACGGCGCCACGCAACGTTCGAACTCGAACGGAGTGACCAGCGAACTTTCGATATGCAGATGCGTGTCGATGAACCCGGGCACAAGGATGGCGCCGCCGACATCCACAACCTCGCGCCCGTCATACCGGTCGCCGATGCCGACGATGGTATCGCCCGTGATCGCCACGTCGCCGTCGATCAGATCACCGGTGATGACATCGAAGACCCGTCCACCCCGCAACACCAGGTCGGCGGGCGATTCTCCACGCGCCGTTTCGATGACTCGCGACAGGGACGGGTGGGTCATTCCATGGACTCCTCGGGGCAGGAATATCAGCTGTGGCAGATTGGCATCAATTCTTCACCAAGGTCCAGCCCGCCCAACTCATCGTGTGGTTGTGCTGGTTTTGCGACCGGCCGAATGTTATGAATAATCGAGTTGAACGTGGAACTTCCCGGGTATTTCCCGGTTGGGTGACAAGCATTCACCGACCTGCCCGTTCGATCACACGTTAGATTTACGGTTTCGCCCCCAAGCGGCGCAACCTCGTTTCCTCCCTGACTGGACAGGCCGCACTTCGGTGCGGCCTTTTTTTCCGCCCCGAAGTCCGGCGCGCACCATCATGCCTCCGCGCATGATTGACTTGCGCCGCGTTCTGGCAATAGTCGTCCGGGCCGGGGCAGAAGGCCGCTGTTGAGCCCCCCGCGGCGCGATGGGGTCGCGACATGTCTCGGGCTTATGGACGCCGCGCACTGAAACCGGATCGAACGACACAGGATGACAGGTATTGCGCCACCCGGCTCCCAGCGGGACATCTCGATCTGACCGGCGCCGGATCGGCACCGATGTGGCCCGCCGCGCCGTGCGCCTGAACGGTCGCGGGGGCCCGGCATGAACCCCGACGCCGTGACGCTTGCCAAGTTGGGCTGGACAGACCATTTCGCCGATCAGTGCGAGGCGTCCGAATCGTCCTCCGCCGCGCGCCTGTCCGCCGTCAGCCGCGACGATGCCATCGGCCTGACACCATCGGGCCCCCGCCCCCTGGTCCTGCCCGGCACGCAGAGCGCCGCCGATTACGCCGTCGGCGACTGGGTCATTCTCCATGCCGACACCGGACGCATCCTGCGCCGGCTTGCGCGCACGTCCGTGCTGCGCCGTCGCGCCGCGGGCACCGGGCGCGCCGTGCAACTGATCGCCGCCAACATCGACACGTTGTTCATCGTCAGCTCGTGCAACGACGATTTCAATCCCGCCCGGCTGGAACGCTATCTGGTGCTGGCCGCGGAATCCGGCATCGACCCGGTGATCCTGCTGACCAAGGCCGACCGCACCGACGATCCCGCGAACTTCGTGAACGCCGCCCGCGCCTTGGCCGCAGACCTGCCCGTGGCCGCCGTCAATGCCAAGAACCCGGCCACGGCCGACCTGATGGCGGGCTGGCTGGGCCGCGGGCGCACCGGCGCGCTGCTGGGTTCGTCCGGGGTGGGCAAGACGACGCTGCTGAACGCCATGACCGGCGGCGATGCTGCAACCGGCGAAATCCGCGAGGATGATGCCAGAGGCCGCCACACGACCACGGCGCGCGGCCTGTTCGCGGCGCGCGGCGGTGCATGGCTGGTCGATACGCCGGGCATGCGCGCGATCCGCCTGGCCGATGTGGGCGATGGCATCGACGCGGTGTTCTCGGACATCTCGGATCTGGCCGCCGCCTGCCGGTTTTCGGACTGCGCGCACCAGGGCGAACCGGGATGCGCCGTTCAGGCGGCACTGGCCGATGGCACGCTGCCGGCGGCGCGCCTTGATCGCTGGCGCAAGCTGAAGCTGGAAGAGGCCGACAACACCACGCTTTTGCAACGGGCCCGCCGAACCGGGCGCCGGCGCCGCTGAAACCCGCGGCCAACGGTTTACGCCACCCCCCGGTTGCGCCTAGATTGACCTCGGCCCGTTCCCAACCCCCGAGTCCCCATGTCAGATGCCGCCCCCTATCTGGTGCTTGCCCGCAAATACCGCCCCGCGACCTTTGCCGACCTGATCGGCCAAGACGCGATGGTGCGCACGCTCAAGAACGCCTTCCAGGCCGATCGCATCGCCCAGGCATTCATCCTGACCGGCATCCGCGGCACGGGAAAGACGACGACCGCGCGGATCATCGCCAAGGGCATGAACTGCATCGGCCCCGACGGGAACGGCGGCCCGACGACCACGCCCTGCGGTGTCTGCGGCCCCTGCAAGGGCATCGCCGAAGGGCGGTTCTTCGACGTGCTGGAAATCGACGCCGCGTCGTCGACGGGCGTTGAAAACGTCCGCGAGCTGAACGCCATGGCCAACACCCGCCCTGCCGAAGGCCGGTTCAAGATCTTCATCATCGACGAGGTCCACATGCTTTCCACGGCGGCGTTCAACGCGCTGCTGAAGACGCTGGAAGAACCGCCGCCGCACACGAAATTCATCATGGCGACGACCGAAATCCGCAAGGTGCCGGTGACGGTTCTGTCGCGTTGTCAGCGGTTCGATTTGCGCCGCATCGAACCCGAGGTGATGATCGCCCATCTGTCGCGCATCGCCGGGCTGGAAGGCGCCGAGATCGCCGACGACGCGCTGGCGCTGATCACCCGGGCCGCCGAAGGATCGGTGCGCGACGCCATGTCGCTGATGGATCAGGCCATCGCCCATGGCGCGGGCGAAACCACCGCCGACCAGGTGCGCGCCATGCTTGGGCTGGCTGACCGGGGTCGCGTGCTCGACCTGTTCGACATGGTGATGAAGGGCAACGCGGCCGGCGCGCTGTCGGAACTGTCGGCGCAATATTCCGATGGTGCCGATCCCATGGCGGTGCTGCGCGACCTGGCCGAGATCACCCATTGGCTGTCGGTGATCAAGGTCACGCCCGACGCGGCCGAAGATCCCACCATCGGCCCCGACGAGCGGGCGCGCGGCATGGCGATGGCCGAAACATTGCCCATGCGGGTGCTGACGCGGACCTGGCAGATGCTGCTGAAGGCCCTGGAAGAGGTGGCGCAAGCCCCCAACCCGATGATGGCTGCCGAAATGGCGGTGATCCGTCTGACCCATGTCGCCGACCTGCCGGTTCCCGGCGATCTGGTCAAGAAACTCCAGGACACGCCGCGCCCCGCCGGCCCCGCACCGACACGGGATGGCGCCACGGGGGGCAAAGGCGGACCACAGGCGCGCCGGTCGCAGCCCGCCAGCGGTCCGGGCGGCGGCGCAGCGGCCCTTGCCGTTCAACCCGACACCGGCGCGCTGGCCCGGTTTGCCACCTTCCCCCAGGTGGTCGACCTGATCCGCGCGAACCGGGACGCAAAGCTGCTGATCGACGTCGAAACCGGCGTGCAGCTGGTCAGCTATTCGCCGGGTCGCATCGAATTCGTCCCGACCCAGGCCGCGCCCCGTGACCTGCCCGCGCGCCTCGCGCAACGGCTGCAACTGTGGACCGGTGCGCGCTGGGCCGTCAGCGTGGTGAACGACGGCGGCGCCCCCACCATCGCCGCCCTGCGCGACGCCGAAGCCGACGACCTGCGCGCCCGGGCCATCGAACACCCGCTGATGCAGGCGGTGCTTCAGGCGTTTCCCGACGCACGCATCGTCGACATCCGCACCCCCGAAGCGATCGCACAGGAAGCGGCGGCATCCGCCCTTCCCGAGGTCGAGGATGAATGGGATCCGTTCGAAGACCAATAGCCGCTGTTTGCCGGATCGCCGGGGTTCCGCTGCGCCGGAAACGCGGCCGCAGCCGTCCGGTGCAACCGTCTTTTGCACCCGACCCTTGTTCCGGCCGCCCCCTGCCCGTATCTCTGTTCCGACAAACCGGAACGGAGGAGCGGACATGCTCAAGGGACTAGGCGGGCTCGGCGACATGGGCAAGATGATGAAGGCGGCCCAGGACATGCAGGGCAAGATGACCGAGCTTCAGGAACAGCTCGAAACCATGACGGTCGAGGGGCAGTCCGGCGCCGGCCTGGTCAAGGCAACCGCCACGGCCAAGGGCGTTCTGACCGGGCTGGACATCGACCCCTCGATCTTCAACCCGGATGAAAAGGAAGTGGTGGAAGACCTGATCCTTGCGGCGATCAAGGACGCCCAGTCCAAGGCCGCCGAAAAGAGCCAGGAAGAACTGGGCAAGCTGACCGAAGGTCTCGGCCTGCCGCCCGGCTTCAAGATGCCCTTCTGAGGGCTGCCACCCCACGAACCGACACCGGATCCAGCGAAACCGCCTCTTTCGGTTTCGCCCTCCGCCTGTCTCGAACCGGAGCATATCCCTGCTTTTTCTTGCTGAAAATACTCACTGCACAGCACCCGCCCCAAAGCGGCCGGCATGAATGACGCACCGTCGGACATCGAGGCGCTGATCGCGCTGATGGCGCGGTTGCCCGGTCTCGGCCCCCGATCGGCCCGCCGCGCCGTCCTTCAGCTGATCAAGAAGCGCGGCCAGCTTTTGATCCCGCTTGCCGAGGCGATGGTGAAGGTCGGGGAAACCGCCCGTGAATGTCTGCGCTGCGGCAACATCGGCGCCGCCGACCTCTGCGAGATCTGCGCCAGCGAAAAACGCGCCACCGGCGAGATCTGCGTGGTCGAGGACGTGGCCGACCTCTGGGCCATGGAGCGGGGGCGCGCGTTCAAGGGGCGCTATCACGTTCTGGGCGGCACGCTGTCGGCGCTTGATGCCGTGGGCCCCGATGAATTGCGCATCCCGCGTCTGATCGACCGGCTGGAGCCCGAGGGCGTTACCGAGGTCATCCTCGCCCTGAACGCCACGGTCGACGGTCAGACCACGGCCCATTACATCGCCGAACAGATGCATGATCTGGGCATCGCCGTCACCTCGCTGGCCCAGGGCGTGCCGATCGGGGGAGAGCTGGATTACCTCGACGACGGCACCATCGGCGCGGCGCTGCGCGCTCGCAAGGCGTTCTGAAGCGGCGCTGCGCGCCCGTCCTCAGTCAGGCGTGAAACGCCGACAGGCAATAATAAAGACCGCGCTCGAAGGTATCGGGCACCCGGCGATAGCGCAGGTGCGATCCGATTTCGGCGTTGTTCCAATGGGCGTATCGCGGCCCTTTCAGAAGTTGGCCCAGCAGGCGACGGTCGACCGTGATTTCCACGAAGGCGTCGGCGTCCGGCGCGCCCTCGATCCGTTCGGGTCCGTTCACCGCATCGAAAGCCGCAGCAAACCCGTTGCCGTCACGCACCAAGATGCGGGTCGGGCTGTTGAAACCGATGTCGCGCGCCTTGGCCGCAAAGCGCGGATGGGCAGCCGTCAGGGCGGCGAACAGCGCATCGTCGGTGGGCTCCACTTCGCAGTCGTAATCATAGGGCGCATCAAAGGTCGCCTGGACGAAACGCGCCACATCTTCGGGCGCGGGTTCGTGGTAATCCGCCGTGCGCTCGCCGGTCGACAGGTCACAGCTCGCGCCCGCCGGCAGAAGGAGCCCTTGTGACGCTACAGATATCCCCGCCTCGATCCGTGCCAACGCATCCGCCAAAGACGGCACGCCGCGCGATCCGTTCAGCGGCCCAAGCCGCCCGCCCAGCACATAGGTGCCCGCGAAGGGCATGAAGCGGCGTGGCGCGACCGCATCGACATAGCGCACGGCCTGCGCGATGAACTGCGCCTCTTTCCGGGCGGCCGCCGCGCGTCGCTGGGCATCGTCGGCAAAGGTGAAGCACTGCGGATAGGGCCCGGCGCCCGCATAGCCGACCAGCAACAGGTCGATCACCGGATGGCGTTTCGCGATCCGCTCAAGCACCGTGCGTGACAGGTCGAACGGGCAGTCGTTGGTGTTCAGGATCGTGTGGGTGCCGTCGGTGATCACCGACAGACTGTCGATCTGGGTGAACCGGAACTCGGTCTCGACCGGTGCGCAGCCAATGAATTTCGCGCAAAGCTCGGGGTTGCAATCGTCGGCGCCGAAGATCTCGATCGTCGCGCCGTTGCCCAGATCGAAAGGCGCGCCATGGGCCAGTTCGATCACCTGAAAGCCCAGCGCCTCGATGCTGCGGCGCAGGAACTTCTCGTCGAAGCGGTGGATCAGGACCGGTTTCGTCTTGTCCAGCCGGGCCAGGGTCTTGCGGCTCAGGTGGTCGGGGTGGATGTGGCTGATGTAGATGTAATCGAATTCCAGCGATTCGGGCGCCATCGGCAGCGGCGGGTAATGATACCAGCTGCCGTAATATTCGCCCTGAACCAGCCAGGGATCCGTCAGGATACGGACCCCCGCCACCTCGATCAGCTCACTTGACGATTGCAGGTGGGTGATCTTCATGGTCGCGCCCCCGGATCGGTTCAGTCGTCGTCGGCGTCCTTGTCCGCGTCGCCGGGCAGGTTGAAATAGCTGTCGGCGTCCTTGCTGGCGTCGTGCTTGTCCTCGTCCTCATCCTCGGTCTCGGACAGTGAAAACGTCTCGAGTCCCGCGATCGCCGTGGGCATCCGCGTCTCGGACGGATTCATCCCCAGGGATTGTTCGGTCGACACCAGCTTGCGGCGTTCATCGTCGGTCATGACCCCCTGGTCCCGCTTGGCCGCGGCCTTCTGCACCATCTGGTCCAGCTCGGACTGCTTGCACAGGCCCAGCGCGACGGGATCGATCGGGTCGATGTTGTTGATGTTCCAATGGGTCCGGTCGCGGATCGCCTGAATCGTCGGCTTGGTGGTGCCGACCAGCTTGCCGATCTGGCCGTCGGTCAGTTCGGGATGGAACTTGACCAGCCACAGGATCGACGCCGGGCGGTCCTGGCGTTTCGACAGCGGCGTATAGCGCGGGCCGCGGCGCTTTTCCTCGCCCACGGCGGCGGAATAGAACTTGAGCTTCAGCTTGTGCATCGGGTCTTTTTCGCCAGCCTCGATTTCCGACTGGTCCAGCTGGTTGTTGGCAACGGGATCGAATCCCTTGACCCCGGCGGCAACATCGCCGTCGGCGATGCCCTGCACCTCAAGCTCGTGCAGACCGCAGAAGTCGGCCACCTGTTTGAACGTCAGCGTGGTGTTGTCGACAAGCCAGACGGCGGTAGCCTTTGCCATGATCGGTTTCTGCATCGCGAGACACTCCTTTGTCTGACTGCAATCCTTGATCCCCGCCCTGACCATGACTTCCCCGGCCGGGGAAAACGGCTGGTCCGGGTGGACCCCTTGTTCGTTTTCGGGGAAGTTGGCATGGATATAGGGGTTCGCGGCATCGGAGAAAAGAGAAAATGCGATTTGCACTGATTCTGATCCTGTGGCCCTGCCTGTCGTGGGCCGAAGGCGAGCGTGCGGGCGACTTTGACTATTACGTGCTGGCGCTGTCGTGGTCTCCGACATGGTGCGCGCTTGAGGGCGATGCCCGCAATGCACCCCAATGCGACGATGCGCGCAATTCGGGGTGGGTTCTGCATGGGTTGTGGCCGCAGTTTCACCGCGGCTATCCCAGCTACTGCCACACGTCCGAACGCGACCCCACGCGCCGGCAATCGGGCGAAATGGCCGATATCATGGGCGATGGCGGCGCCGCCTGGTATCAGTGGAAGAAACACGGCCGCTGTTCGGGGCTGAGTGCGGCGCGGTATTACGACACGGCGCGCCGGGCGTTTGCGTCGGTTGAACGGCCGGCGGTGCTGCGCAAGCTGGACCGCGCGGTGAAACTGCCCGCGTCGGTGATCGAGGAGGCGTTCATCGCCGCCAACCCCGATCTTGCACCCGACATGATCACGATCACGTGCAAGGCCGGGCGCATCGCCGAGGCGCGCCTGTGCCTGTCGAAAGACCTTTCGCCGGTGCCCTGTGGGCGCGACGTGGTGCGCGATTGCACGATGGACGACGCCCTTTTCGCCCCTATCGACTGACGTCCCCGGCCTTGTCGCGTGAAAACAGGCCGACCAGGGGTTCGATCGCGTAATGCACCACCGGGATCAGGATCGCCCCGATGATCAGCCCCACGACCCCGTCCAGGAACGCCGTGACGAACCACTGCGCCGCACCGCCGAAGGTCGGTGACACGTGGCCGGAGGCAGCGACCGCGACATCGTGGATCCAGTCATAGGGCGCCGAGAAGCCCATCACGTCCAGCCCATGCAGGATGATCGACCCGCCGACCCAGATCATCGCCGCGGTTCCGATGATCAGCAGCAGCTTCAGAAACCCCGGCATCCCCTTGACGATGGCGCGTCCCGTGGCGCGGGTCACGCCCAGATGCCCATCCGTGGCCATGGCAAGCCCCACATCGTCGGCCTTCACGATTACCGCCACCGCGCCATAGACCAGCGCGGTGATCATCAGACCCGCCACCGCAAGGCTGAGCGCTGTCATCGGCAGGCCCAGATCATCGGGAAGCGCCTCGAGCGTGATGGTCATGATCTCGGCCGACAGGATGAAATCGGTCTTGATCGCACCCTTGATCTTGCGTTTTTCCAGCGTGGCGTCGATCTTCTTCTGCTCGACCAGATCCTTGGCCGAATGGTCGGCGGGGTTGACGACGTGCCAGACCTTTTCGGCGCCCTCGAAACACAGATACGCGCCACCCAGCATCAGCAAGGGCGCAATCAGCCAAGGCGCGAAGGCCGACAACAACAGCGCGCCGGGCAACAGGATCACCAGCTTGTTGAACAGCGACCCCTTGGTGATGCCCCAGACGATGGGCAGCTCGCGCGCGGCGGCAAATCCCTGGACATACTTCGGCGTCACGGCCGCATCGTCGATCAGGGCGCCGGCGGCCTTGGACGATGCCTTGACCGCCTGCCCCACGGCATCATCCACCGATGTGGCGGCAACCTTGGCGATGGCCGCCACGTCGTCGAGAAGGGCAAGCAATCCGCTCATGCGTCATCTTTCCTTGGGGTCAGGGTCAGTCTCATCCGGCGATCCGCAGCACGATCTTGCCGATATGGGTCGAGCTTTCCATCCGCGCATGGGCGCGGGCCGCGTCCTCGAGCGCGAATTCCTCGTCCATGACGGGATGGATCCGGCCCGACGCGAGCATCGGCCAGATTTCGCGGCGCAGCGCCTCGGCGATGCGCGCCTTGGTCAGATCGCTTTGCGGTCGCAGGGTGGATCCGGTCACGGTCAGGCGGCGCACCATGATCTGGGCGAAGTTCAGATCGGCCTTCGGGCTTTCCAGAAATGCGATCTGGACCAATCGCCCGTCGTCGGCCAGCGCCTTGATGTTGCGGGCAATGTACGAGCCGCCGACCATGTCGAGGATCAGGTTCGCGCCGCCCTCGGCCTTCATGATCTCGGCGAAATCTTCGGTCTTGTAATTGATCGCCCGCTCGGCCCCGAGATCAATGCAGGCGGCGCATTTTTCGTCGGATCCGGCCGTGGCAAAGACCCGCGCGCCCAACGCGCGCGCGATCTGGATCGCGGTGGTGCCGATGCCGGACGACCCGCCATGCACCAGAAACCGTTCACCCGCCGACAGGCCACCGCGCATCACGACGTTGGAATAGACGGTGAAGAACGTCTCGGGCAAACAGGCGGCGCGCTTCATGTCCATGCCCGCGGGCACCGGCAGGGCGTGGTCGGCGTGACAGACGGCATATTCGGCATAACCGCCACCGGGCAACAACGCGCAGACCTGATCGCCCACCGCCCAACGGGTCACGCCGGGGCCGATTTCGGCCACGGTTCCGGCCCCTTCCAGCCCCGGCAGATCGCTGGCGCCGGGCGGCGGAGCGTAATTGCCCGCCCGTTGCAGCGCATCGGGACGATTCACCCCGGCATAGGCCAGTTCGATCAGGATCTGGCCGTGGCCCGGCACCGGGCGCATGCGCTCGGCGGGCTTCAGAACCTCGGGGCCCCCGGGTTCGCTGATTTCGACGGCGCGCATTGACTTGCTCATGTCGTTCAAGGTCCTTTGCCGGTTTTTCGTTCCATATCAGCGGCGCGGGCGCTTCACCACACCGGCGGTGCCTATCCCCGACCCCGCCAGCTTCCCGGCATGTCCGCACGCGGCGCTCGCGACGGCGCGCGCACCTTCGACGCCAGCCAGTTCGGCCCGATCATCAGACCGCGCAACAGCGGGTTGTCGTTGATCGCTGCCTTGGCCTTTTCGAACTGCATCACGTTTTCGATGCGACGGTCCAGGAACGCCCAGGTCGCCTTGTCGTCGATGCTGTCATCGCCAAGCCAGTACAGCACCGTCGACGCATAGACTCCCGACAGGGTCGCGCGCTTGGAATACCAGTTGATATCGTCCGAGGTATCGCCCAGGGCGGTCCAAATATGATCGGCCGTTTCCCAGATCGCCCGCGCCCCCTCGGCCGCATGTTGCGGCAGGGAAAAGAACGTGGTGCCACGGCGCACGACCTCCTTGTCGTCCACGGCCTCGAGCCTGAAGCGCACGGCGCGTGCGACCTTTTCGCGGAACTTGAGGTGGCTCATGTCGGTCTCGCGCAGCCGTTCCAGCATTGCCGCATCGCCCGCCCGGTGAAACGCCAGCGCCAGGTCCAGCGCGCCGCGCGGGAACAGCGCCTTGGCCCGGGCCGGGTCGACATCCGCATCGCGGGCGGCGGCGGCAAGGGTCGCCGCGCTCCAGCCGTCGAAGGGCACGTGCATCATCGCCGCGTCCAGGATCCGGCTTTTCGCATCATCGGTCATGATTCACCTCTTCAATTTCGTCTCACTGGACAAGTTAGCACAAGGTTGCTATACGCCCACTTCCTGCACTTTATGCAACTTCAACCTAGAAAGGTGGTGAAAACCACATGCAGGTCAGTGTTCGTGACAACAACGTCGATCAGGCGCTCCGCGCTCTGAAGAAAAAGCTCCAGCGTGAGGGCGTTTTTCGTGAAATGAAGCTCAAGCAGCATTTCGAAAAACCGTCCGAGAAGAAAGCGCGCGAGAAGGCCGAGGCCATCCGTCGCGCCCGCAAGCTTGCCCGTAAAAAGGCACAGCGCGAAGGCATGATGTAAGAGTTTTCGACTCTGGGCCGTTTCGGCGGCCACACGAAAACCCCCGGGCGAAAGCGCCGGGGGTTTGGTGTTTCAGGGGGATCGACAGCGATGATGCCGTCACTCCATCGAGGCAAGGGTCAGGCGGCTGAGCCCGACGGCGATGTTCAGCCCGGTCTTGCCTTCGACGCTGAACGGCTGAAGGCCGATGGAATCGTTGCTACCGCCGATCAGGGCATTGGCGCCAAGGCCGACACCGACAGACGCATCAGCCGAAACACCCGCATAGGTGCCGTCCAGCGTCATGTCTTCGGGCGCACGGTCCAGCGCCTGCACGACCACCCATTTCATATAGCTTTCGCCCGAAATGCCGATATCGACACCCAGCTTGTCCATCTTGCCGCGATAGATCTGTTCGGATCCGTCGTTCTGTTCGAACACACACATCGCATCGCGGCTGGACCCGATCAGAAGGCCGAAGCCGCCTTCGATGTTGCATTCCAGGTATCCCAGCGTGGTGCCCGTCTCGACGGTCCGGGTCTCGACGGCGGTCTGCGCCCCGGCGGACAGGGGCAGCGCGGCGGCGATTGCGATGGCCGCAAATGTGGATCGGTTGTGGTGGGTCATGGAACAACTCCGTTGGTTTGGCGACGCCGGCACGCTGCCGGTTCACATTGTCACCAGAACGGGCCAAGGCCGGGCGATGTTCCACGGGGGCCACCTTACCGCGCGTCAGCCGGCAGTTTCGGCGGCCTGCTTTTTCAGCACCTCCTGCAACAGGCGCGCGTTGCGCAGGTTGCCCTTGAACGCCACGTCAAAGAGGTCGCCGACCACGGGCACCGCGCCGACGCCAAGGTCGATTCCCCAGTTCACCATCATCCGCACCAGAACAGTCCGCGGCACCCCCAGACGATGCGCCCGCCAGATCAGCCATGCCGCCGGCACGGCCACGACCGCATCGCCGACACCGGGAATCAGCCCGATCAGCGAATCGTAACCGAAACGGATGCCCAGCACGCTGAACCGCGCGTCCAGCAGGCGCGCCAGGCGGTCGATCCGGCGCAATTCGGCGGCGTGTCGCGACATTGCGGTTTGCTGGGCTTTCGGGTCCGGTCGCAAGCGGCCTCCTTGGGCAAAACGGCGCCGGGTGGTGCGCCCGACCTAGGATCGGCCATTGCACACCGTCGGCGGGGCGATATTCTGTGCGAAACCACACACGAGTCCTGACATGATCACCCGTCGTTTCGCGCTTTGCAATGGTGTCGCCTTCGCTTTGGGTGCCTGCGGCCGCCAGCCCCCCCCGCCCCCGCCCGAGGCCAGCCGGGGCGCACGGGCGCTGTCGCCCAAGATCGCGTTCTATGCGCAGAAGTGGAACGTGCCCGAATCGCTGGTGCATCGGGTCGTGCAACGCGAAAGCGGTTATGATCCGGCGGCGCGCAACGGCCCCTATTACGGCCTGATGCAGATCCATCCGACAACGGCGCGCACCATGGGCCACAAGGGCGCGCCCGACGCATTGCTGGATGCCGACACGAACCTGAATTACGCGGTCAAATACCTGCGCGGTGCCTGGATGGTTGCCGACGGCAGCCCGGACCGTGCCGTGTCCTGGTATTCCCGCGGCTATTACTACGAGGCCAAGAAACGCGGATTGCTGAAGGAAACCGGCCTGCGCTAGGCAGGCCGGCGTCGCGGATCAGGCGCGGCCCTTGGCCAGTTCGTCGCGGATGGCAATCAGGACGTCCAGCTCCGATGGGCCGGTCTGCACCTCGGGCGCAATGTCGTCCGGCTTTTCCGCTGCCGATTTCAGCCGGTTGACCGCCTTGACCAGCATGAAGACCACAAAGGCGATGATGAAAAAGTTGATGCAGGCCGTGATGAAGGCACCATAGGCAAAGATCGCCGCCCCGGAATCACGCGCGGCGTCCAACCCGACGCCGGGCGGCACGTCACCCGACAGCACGACATACATGCTGGTGAAATCCACCCCGCCGAGGATGAGACCGATAACCGGGTTGATCAGATCCCCCACAAGGGACGTCACGATGGCGGTGAAGGCCGCGCCGATGATGATGCCCACGGCCAGGTCCATGACGTTGCCCTTGGCGATAAAATCCTTGAATTCGTTGATCATTTGCGGCCCCCGCTGTCCAAATATCCTTGCAGATCTGCTAGCGCACCCCGGACGATCTGAAAAGATGATTCCGCATCAGCCGCCTATGCCCCAGGTTGAATGGGGCGGAACGCCGGACGCGCCCCTGCCGGCGCAACCCGCAGCTTTCGGATCGCGGGCCGCATTGATCCCGCCTATCCTCGGACCAGCCCCAAGCGAGAGTAACGCCATGCGCGACACCGAACACAGCTATCACTGGCAACTCATGCGCCGCGCCATCGACCGGCTGGACACGGATGACGGCCGGTCCATGACGCTTGAGGATATCGCGTCCGAGATGAACCTGTCACCGGCGCATTTTCAGCGGATCTTCTCGCGTTGGGCCGGGATCTCGCCCAAACGGTTCCAGCAGTATCTGCGGCTGGGCCATGCCAAGACCCTGCTGGAGCGGCGCGTGACAACGCTGGAGGCGGCGGCGGAAACTGGGCTGTCGGGGGGTGGACGGCTGCACGATCTGTTCGTGCGGTGGGAAGCGATGTCGCCCGGCGATTATGCGCGCAGGGGGGACGGCCTGACCGTGTTCTGGGGCTGGTTCGACAGCCCCTTCGGCCCGGCGCTGGTCATGGGCACCGACAAGGGCATCTGCGGCATCGCGCTGTCCGCCGAAACCGGCCCGGACGCGGCGATGGCCGATCTGACCGGCCGCTGGCCCAATGCATCCTTTGTCGAAAACCCCATGCGGTTGCGCACGTGGGTGTTGTCGGCGTTCGGCGCGGACACCGCCACTGACCCCACGCCCCTGTTCCTGATCGGTGCCCCGTTCCAGATCAAGGTGTGGGAGGCGCTTTTGCGCGTGCCCACGGGCCACGTTACCACCTATGGCGACATTGCCGAACATATCGGTTCCCCCCGCGCCGTGCGGGCCGTGGGCACCGCGGTCGGGCGCAATCCGATCAGCTGGCTGATCCCGTGCCATCGCGCCATCCGCAAGACCGGCGGGCTGGGCGGATATCACTGGGGCCTGCCGGTGAAACGCGTCATGCTGGCTGACGAGGCGGCAATGACGGGATTGTGAGGATCACGAATATATGTGGCAACGATCCGCCGATCCTCCATATATGCCATGCGTCCGGGACCCGAACGTCCTATGACCTGCGTTGGAGATGTGACGTTAACCGTTTGAGGATCACATGATTATATCGAAATTCGCCACTGCCGGCGTGCTTGCCGGCACACTCGCCCTGACCGGCTGCGTCAACCAGCAGACAGGTCAGCCCAACCGCACCGGCACCGGCGCGCTGACCGGCGCCGCCATCGGCGCCGTTCTGGGCGGCACCCGTGAAAGCGGGCCGTCACGGTTCAAGAACGCCGCACTGGGCGCCGCGATCGGGGCCGCAGGCGGTGCCGTCGTCGGCAACATCCTGGACAAGCAGGCCGCCGAACTGCGCGGTGACTTCAGCAACGGCGCCATCGACGTTGTGAACACCGGCAACGAACTGATCGTGCGGATGCCGCAGGACATCCTGTTCGCCACCGACAGCGCCATCGTCGCGGGCACCCTGCGTTCGGACCTGGGCGTTCTGGCCGCGAACCTGAACCGCTATCCCAACTCGATCGTCGAAGTGCAGGGCCACACCGACAACACCGGCTCGTCCGCCTATAACCAGGACCTGTCACAGCGGCGCGCGGCCGCCGTCACGTCCATCCTGGCCGCGAACGGCGTATCGTCCGGCCGCCTGCGCGCCGTCGGCTTCGGTGAGGATCGTCCGGTCGCCGAAAACCTCAGCGCCGCGGGACGCGCACAGAACCGTCGCGTCGACATCGTGATCCGTCCGACCAACTGACGGAATCTCCTGTCGTCAGAGACACGGAAAGGCCGCAGCGCATCGTGACGCTGCGGCCTTTTTGTCGGGATCACACGGCCCGTGAAAAGTCTGCGCGCCTGATCATCGCCGCCGATACGAACGCAAAAGCCCGGCCACTTGCCAGTGACCGGGCTTTGCTCTTGTCATGGCCGCGGTGTCAGTGAAGCTTGGCTTCCACGGTCTTGATCGACTCGTCGATCAGCGCATTGGCCCGCGCGGCGTTCATGTCTTTTGCCAGAACGTCAGCGGCGGCGGCGATCGCCACCTGGATCGCACGGTTGCGCACGTCGCGGATGGCGTCGGACTGCGCCGATTCGATCTGGTCCTCGGCCGCCTTCAGGCGACGCTGGATCGAGATGTCGAGATCGGACTTGGCCTTCTCCGATGCCGCCTGCGCTTCGGCGCGCGCCGATGCCACGATGCGGTCGGCCTGCTCCTGCACTTCCTGCTGCTTGCGTTCGTACGAGGCGAGAAGCGCCTGAGCTTCTTCGCGCAGGGCGCGCGCATCGTCCAGATCGGCACGAATGCCGGTCGCACGCTTGTCGAGCATGCCCAACAGGATGCGCGGCACCTTGAAATAGACCAGCACCGCGATGAACAGGATGAACGCGATCAGGACGACGAAGTCGGTGTTCCGCAACGACAGGAACGGCCCGGACGCCGCCAGGGCAGGACCGGACGACATGGCGCCGACGGCGGTGGTTGCAAGGATTTTCTTCATGTCGATCATCCTTTCAACCGCGCCTGCACGGCAGCGTCGATCGCCGCCTGGTCCGAGGTGCCGCCCAGTGCACCGACCAGCGCGCCGGCGGTTTCCTTGGCAACCTCTTCGATGGCCGCAACGGCACCCTTGCGGATCTCGTTGATCGACGCCTCGCTTTCAGCGGACTTCGCGGCGATTTCCTCGTCGGCCTTTGCAATCGCCTGGTCCAAGTCGCCCTGGATGTCGGCCTTTGCCGCCGCGACGATCTTGCCGGCTTCGATCCGCGCATCCGCCAGCGCCTTGTCATAGGCTTTCTCGGCGTGTTGCGCGCGCAGCTTCAGTTCTTCGGCGGCAGCGATGTGGTTGGTGATCGTCCCCTGGCGTTCGGCCAGCACGCCACCGACACGGGGCAGACCGATCCGCGTCAGGATGAAATAGATCGCGAACAGCGCGATCAGCAGCCAGAAAATCTGGTTCGGAAAGGTCGAGAAATCAAGTTGGGGCATGCCCGCCTCGATCTCTTGCGCGACCGTTTCGCCGGCGTGACCGTCCACGATCACTGGTGTCTCTGTGGCCATGTCGTCCCCCTGAAACCTTGAAATGCATCGGGCGGGCCACAGGAGCCCACCCGACCGTAAGGATCAAGCGTCGATCAGACGGCAAACATCAGCAGCAGCGCGACGAGGAACGAGAAGATCCCCAGCGCTTCCGCGAATGCGATGCCGATGAAAAGGGTCGCGGTCTGGGCAGCGGCAGCCGACGGGTTGCGCAGGGCACCCGACAGGAAGTTGCCGGCAACGTGGCCAACACCGATGGCGGCGGCACCCGAACCGATGGCAGCCAGGCCGGCGCCGATGAATTGACCCATGTTTGCGATATCGCCTTCCATGTCTTCTCTCCTTACGATGGAATTAGGTTTTGATCGTATGACAGGCCCTAAGGCCCGGCGTAGCGGGGATGGGGTTGCGGCGGATCACCCGCCCGGCCCCACCGTCGTGTCAGTGTCCCGGATGCAGCGCGTCCTTAAGGTACACGCAGGTCAGGATGGTGAAAACATAGGCCTGGATGAACGCGACCAGCACCTCAAGCGCATAGACGCCGACCATCCCGATGATCGCCAGCGGCGCGACGGCGGTCACGGCGGCGAAGCCCGCGAACACCTTCAGCACGGCGTGACCGGCCATGATGTTGCCCGCAAGACGGATGGAGTGGCTGACCGGGCGCACGAAGAAGGAGATCAGTTCGATGATCGCCAGCACCGGGCGCAGGGCCAGGGGTGCCGAGCTGACCCAGAACAGGCCCAGGAACGCCGCGCCGTTCTTTACGAAGCCCAGAACCATCACGGTCAGGAACACGGCCAGGGCCAGAACCGCCGTCACCGCGATATGCGATGTGGTGGTGAAGGACATGGGGATCAGACCCAGGAAGTTGGCGAAGACGATGAACAGGAACAGCGTCATGATGTACGGAAAGTATTTCAGACCGTCACGACCCGAGACGTCCTCGACCATCTTGTAGATGAAGCCATAGGCAAGCTCGGCCACGGATTGGCCGCGCGACGGCACGATGTTGCGGCCACGCGTGGCGATCACCATCAGCAGCGCGACACAGCCAACCGCCAGGGCCAGCCACAGCGTGACATTGGTAACCGTGAACATGCCCACCGGACCGTCGCCAAAAAGCGGCTTCACGATGAATTGGTCCATCGGATGAATGCTCAGGCCGCTTCCGCCTTCCGCGCCGTTTTCGCCCGCCATCGTTCAACCCTTTCCGTCCGGCGCTTCGGGATCTTGCCCGTCCGCCTGCATCGCCTTGACCTCAAGCTCTTTCGCGGTGCGCATCATCGTCTTGACACCCGCCGCAAGCCCGAGGCCCACAAAGATCAGCATGAAGACGGGCAGTGTGCCAAACAGCAGATCCAGCCCGTACCCCATGCCAAAGCCGATCCCGAGACCGGCCACAAGTTCGATCACCATCCGCCAGGCGATGTTGGCCTGGGAATAGTGTTCATCCGACCGGGGCCTGGGCCCATGTTCCGCCTTGGCGGCCGAAATCCGATCTTCCAGCGCCTTAAGTCGCGCGTCGGATGGCGGTTCGGACATGGGATACCCCCGGTCAGGTTGGGCGGACACTAGAAACACGACGGGCCAGAGTCAAGACGGCGCAGGAAAGCCATAAGTATATGTTCTTAAATGCTTATTCCTCGCGCAGCCACCCGGCCAGTTCGCCCGGAACAGAGGGCACAGGCGAAAATGATATTCAACCGCACGGTTGACCATGGAGGATCCGGGTGCCACAGGATCGCCATGGCGCATCCTCTCGACATCGTTTTCTCGGCCCTCGCGGATCCCACCCGCCGCGCGATCCTGTCGATGCTGTTGGAAGACGACATGGCCGTCACCGATGTTGCCGCGCCGTTTTCAATCTCGCTCGCGGCGATCTCGAAACATCTCGGCGTCCTGGCGCAGGCGGGTCTGATCACGCAGGAGCGTCGTGGTCGCGTGAACTGGTGCAAACTCGACCCCGACGCCCTGCGCGATGCATCGGTCTGGATGCAGGGGTTCGGGCAATTCGACGTCACGAACCTGGATGCGCTGGAGCGGTTCCTGAAGGCCGAACGGCTGTCCGACGATCCGGCCCCCTGAGCAATCAGCGTCCCATACATGGAACACCGGACAGCCAAAACAGCAAAAGCCGTGACGGAAAATCACGTCACGGCCTTGCACGTCCTTAAACACGCGCCTCTCGACCCCTTGCGGAGTTACTCACCAAGCGCGGTAGAAAGCTGTGGTCACGTCGGCTGCGATCAGAGAACGAAGCTCACGATTGCCACGACGATGACGACCAGTCCGACAAGATAGATGATATTCCGCACAATATGTCCCTTCATTCATTTTACCGACAACACCGCAGGGTGCGAACGGTTCCATGGCCTGCAGAAATCCGCGTTGGCGAAACAAAAATGGGCAGGCCATTCGGCCTGCCCATCCTGCGATACGAGGTCAGCTGCTTGCGCGCTGCGATCAGGTGTCCGGCGTCGTCGTGGTGGACGAGCTGCCGTCGTTCAGGACAACGACCAGCGCCAGCAGAGCCGCGGCACCGCCGATGACTGCACCGCTGTTCGCCATGCCTGCGCCTGCGGGCAGATCGCCGGCAACGCTGGACATGTTGGCGCCGGTCGGCGCGAAGTCAGCGGCGTTGCAGCCGGGAACGATGACCGAAGACGATTCGCGCGCGCTGGGCGCGTCGAATGCAACGCCGGGGTACTTCGACTGAAGCACGTTGACGATGTTCGCGTTCACGGCCGCGACGTTCGCGTTGTCGCCGGAAGCGGGCATGGAGATGTTGCAGGTCGCGGCCTGCGCGCCGACTGTCGTGCCAAATGCAGCGATGGCGGAAATCGCCACGGCCTGTGCAATGTTCTTGAAGGTCATAGTGGTCCTCACCAGTTGAAATCCAATGCCACCTTTAAACACAATGCTGCGCAGCGGCAAACCCCAAACAGAGGATCGGCGGAAAATCTCCGCTGCGCCTGAACGCCGTCATGACTTTTTTGCACTGCGCTCTGCAAAGAGAACACCAAGCGCGCACAAGGTCAAGAAAAGTCCGCCCAGAAACGAGAAGTCGGGAAATGGCTGACCCAGCGCACGCTGCCACAAAAGCACCCAGACGGGCACCAGATACGTATAGGCCATGACCTTGGACGAAGGCAGGCGCAGCGACGAAAACTGTAGCAAAACAAAGGTGATGGCACTGGCAAACACGGCCGTGTAAAGGATCGTGATCCAGACCATCAGGGGCAGCGCAGTCCAGTCAGTGGCCCTGATCGACCCCCAGGCGAACACGATCAGCACAACGCATCCGGCCAGCGATACCCCGAAGGAAAACACCGTTGCAGTTTCGCCACGGTTCAGGCGGCGCACCAGGGGCGTATAGGCCGCATGGGCCATGCAGCCCCAGAAATAGATCATCTCGCCACGGCCGACCTCCATCCCCAGAAGCTGTGCGGGATCGCCGCGGAAAATCACCCACAATGCGCCGATCGCCCCCATGACAAGCGCCAGGGCGATCGCGCCGGTGACGGCCTGGCGCAGGAACAGCCAGCCGAAGCCGGCGGCCAGAGCCGGGGTCAGGGTGAACACCGCCGCGGCGGATACGGGCGGCGCTGTCTTCAGCCCCTCGAACATCAGCACGAAATAGCAGGCCAGCAATCCGCCCAGCACCAGATAGCGCCACGGCGCCACCCAGGTCGATCGCGACACGCCGCCGGATGCCCACGCTGCCGCCCCCACCAGGGTCGTCGCGATGATGAACCGCGCCGCGTTCAGGGCGCTCGGCGCGATGTCGTTCGCCGCCAGTGAACCCAGCGCGAATGATCCCGCCACCAGCGCCGAAAACCCCAGCATGGCCATGTGGCCCTTGATTTCAGGGGTCATTCGCCGGTCGCTCCGGCGGTCCAGCGTTTCGCCTCGGCCTTCAGGAACGCCAGCGCCGCCTGCACCTTGACCGTTCGGTGCAGATCGACATGGGTCACCAGCCACAAGGGCGACGCCCATTCGCCGCGCGGTGCCACCATCTGCACCAGGTCGGGCATCTCGGCCGCCTCGAACACCGACAGAAACCCCATTCCCGCGCCCGCGCGCACGGCCGCGGTCACGATGTCGCTGTCGGTGCTGCGGAACGTGATCCGGTCCGCCGGCACCGTCCGGCGCAGCCAGCGATTGAACGGCGCGCGGCTGTCGTTGTCATCGGACGCGCAGAATCGGTGACGGGCCAGATCTGTGTCACCGTCCGGCCGCCCCATCGCCGCAAGATAACCCTGGCTGGCATAGATCGCGACAGGCTCGTCCAGAAACGGCTGAACCACGTTGTCGGGATCCTTGGGCGCCGGGCCGGCACGAACGGCCACATGGGCCTCGCCGTATTCCAGGCGGAACACCCGGTCGCCGGTCAGCAATCGCACGACCACGTCGGGATGGGCCTGTTGAAACCGCACCAGGGCGGGTGTCAGGGTGCGGGCCACATGGCCCAGCGCCGTGACGACCAGATCGCCCGAGACATGGGCCCCCTGCCCCCGGATCCGACCGGCCAGTTGCGTGAACTTCTCATCCGCCACCTTCGCCACGTCCAGAAGGTCGGCACCGGCCTCGGTCGCCGTATAGCCGCGCCCGTGCCTCTGAAACAGCTTCACGCCCAGCTGCGCCTCGAGCGAATCGATATGGCGGATCACCGTGGCATGGTGCACGCCCAGAACCTCGGCCGCGCCGCTGACCGTGCCGACGCGCGCCACATGATAGGCGGTGCGGATCTCGTCCCAGGCGGAAAGGGTCATCTCGGGCGCACCATGACGTTGCAGACTGCCGGAAACCGGCGCCCGGGCAAAAGGCAACATTCCACCCGACAGCGCAAGAGGTGCGGAACCTGCGCATCCACGCACAGACCTCTGATCGCTGCTGCGGGTGTCAAAACGATCAACCGCCCGCTAGGTGACGCCACATGCCATCCAACCCTTGTGAAATTCCTGACAACGGAGCTTGATCTTGACCCGTATCCTGCACATCGACTCTTCGGTGAACCTCGAGTCATCGGTCAGCCGCCGGCTCAGCGCCGCCGTCATCGCCCGCTTTGACGACGCCACCGTGACCGTCCGCGACGTCGCGCGCCACCCGCTGCCCCAGGTCGATAGCAGCTTCGCCGTCGCACGGGCGATCCCGCGCGCCGAACGCACGACGGAACAGCAAGCGGCGCTGAAGCTGTCCGACGCGCTGATCGCCGAGCTGCGCGCCGCGGACGTCATCGTCATCGGCGCGCCGGTCTACAACTTCTCGATCCCCGCATCTCTGAAGGCCTGGATCGATCTCGTGGCGCGCGCCGGCGAGACATTCCGCTATACTTCGGCCGGTGCCCAAGGCCTGTTGACGGGCAAGCGCGCCATCATCGCCATGGCATCGGGCGGCACATCCGCGGGTGCCGAAAACGACTTCAACACCCGTTACCTGCGCTACATTCTCGGGTTCCTGGGCATTACCGATGTCACGATCGTCGCCGCAGACGCACTGGCACGGGACGCAGAAGGCGCAATCGCCCGCGCCGAAGCCGCCATCGATGCGCTGCCCGTGGCCATCCCCCGCCACGAGCCGGCCTGATCCGAACCCTGCACACCCGGGCGCACCGCAGGACGCCGGGCCTGCGGGGCGCGCCTCCGCACCCCGGGCTCGCCTGACAACATGCGCATGGTGCCGGCCGCCGGCCGGCACCCCCCACAGTGCATGCGCCGGCTTGACTTTGCCGCGCCGTCCCGCTAACGCTCCGCAAACCCCGGGAGTCTCCATGTCTTCCGGTCCCCGCTCATACCGGGGATCGCCCCCCACCAGCGCGTTGCGCCCGTGGGGGCGTTCATGCTTTGCCTGCCCCCCGTGGGGCAATCGACGTCCGGCCCTGCCGTCCGCCGACTCTGAACAGCCGGTCCGCCACCCCGGGCGGATCTTCCGAATTCGCTCCGAAAGGCCGCGTCCATGTTTGAAAATCTGTCCGAACGCCTTTCCGGCGTCTTCGACCGGCTCACCAAACAGGGCGCCCTGTCGGAAGACGATGTCAAAACCGCCCTGCGCGAGGTCCGCGTTGCATTGCTCGAGGCGGACGTGTCCCTTTCGGTGGCGCGCGATTTCGTCAAGGCGGTGCAGGACAAGGCGACCGGCCAGGCGGTGACGAAATCGGTCACCCCCGGCCAGCAGGTCGTCAAGATCGTCCACGACGAACTGGTGCATGTCCTCAAGGGCGACACCGACAATCCCGGCGCATTGCGCATCGACAACCCGCCGGCGGCGATCCTGATGGTGGGCCTCCAGGGTGGCGGCAAGACGACGACGACAGCCAAGCTGGCCCGCCGGCTGTCGGGCCGCGACGGCAAGCGTGTGCTGATGGCATCGCTCGACGTGAACCGCCCCGCCGCGATGGAGCAGCTGGCCATTCTCGGCACCCAGATCGGTGTCGATACCCTGCCCATCGTGGCGGGCCAGACACCGGTCGATATCGCCAGACGGGCGAAACAGCAGGCCAGCCTGGGCGGTTACGACGTCTACATGCTCGACACCGCCGGCCGGCTGTCCATCGACGACGAGCTGATGGACCAGGTCGCGGCCGTGCGCGACGTGGCCAACCCGCGCGAAACCCTGCTGGTGGTCGATGGCCTCACCGGTCAGGACGCCGTGCACACCGCCGAGAATTTCGACGGCCGCATCGGCATCACGGGCGTGATCCTGACCCGGATGGACGGCGACGGACGCGGCGGCGCGGCCCTGTCCATGCGCGCGGTCACCGGCAAGCCGATCAAGTTCGTCGGCCTTGGCGAAAAGCTCGACCAGATCGAGGAATTCCACCCCGAACGCGTCGCCGGCCGGATCCTCGGCATGGGCGACATCGTCGCGCTGGTCGAAAAGGCCCAGGAAACCATCGAGGCCGAACAGGCCGAGCGGATGATGAAGCGCTTCCAGAAGGGTCAGTTCAACATGAACGACCTGAAGATGCAGCTTGAACAGATGCTCAAGATGGGCGGCATGGAAGGCGTGATGGGCATGATGCCCGGCATGGCCAAGATGCAGAAACAGGTCGCCGACGCGGGCTTCGATGATTCGGTGCTGCGCCGCCAGATCGCCCTGATCCAGTCGATGACCAAAAAGGAACGCGCCAACCCCGCGTTGCTCCAGGCTTCGCGCAAGAAACGCATCGCCAGGGGGGCGGGACTGGAAGTCAGCGAACTGAACAAACTTCTCAAGATGCAACGCCAGATGGGCGACATGATGAAGAAGATGGGCAAGATGGGCAAGGGCGGCGCCCTGAAACAGGCCATGCGCGGCATGTTCGGCAAGGGCGGCATGCCGTCCGAAGCTGAAATGCAGGCCGCCCAGGCCCAGATGGGCGGCGGCAAGGGTGGTGCCGGACAGCTTCCCCCAGGCTTCCCCGGCCTCGGTGGCGGCAGCGCCCTGCCTCCCGGCCTCTCCGGCTTCGGCAAGAAGAAATGACCGTGGTTTTTTCTTGCCCGAAATACTCGCGCCGCAGGCATCCCCGGCATGTGCAAGCGCCGCTCCCCGCAGGGGCACGCCGCGGCGCAGCCGCCGGTCATGGCGTCGCGCGGCAGCGCGTCCTTCGGGACACCTCGTCGTCGCGGGGCGCATCATGCTGATTCCGACTGTGACCACCGATCGGCTGACCCTGCGCGCGCCGCGGGAATCGGATCTGCCGGCCTTCGCCGCGTTCCGGGCCTCGGATCGTACATCGTTTCTCGGCGGCCCGTTCGACGAGACGGATTCGTTCAAGCAACTCTGCGCGATCGCCGGCCACTGGCAGATCCGCGGCTTCGGCCGCTGGATGGTGGCCGACCGCACGACCGATGAACCGCTCGGCGTGGTCGGCCTGTTCTTTCCCGTCCATTGGCCCGAACCCGAACTGGCCTGGTCGGTCTTCGCGGCCGGCGAGGGGCGCGGTGTTGCCCATGAATCGGCATGCGCCGCCCGCGACTATGCCTATGACAGCCTCGGCATGACCACGCTGATCAGCTGCATCGACCCCGCCAACAGCCGCTCGATCGCACTGGCGCGCCGGATGGGCGCGACGCCCGACGGGCACTTCGACCATCCCAGAAGCGGCGCCATCCACGTCTGGCGTCATCCGGGCCCCGGGGATACGCCATGACGTTGCTGGTCACCGAACACTTCACGCTGCGCCGGCCGCAGGCGTCGGATCTGACGCCATGGACCGGGTTCTACCTGTCGGAGCGCGGCGCCTGGAACGGCGGCGGGCGCGACAGCGACGAGGGCCGCGCCTGGCGCATGTTTGCCGCGTTCATCGGCCATTGGGAGATCCACGGCTTCGGCCCCTTCGTGATCGAAACCGCCGGAACCGGGTCACCGGTCGGCATGACCGGTCCCTGGTTCCCGGCGTCCCACCCCGAACCCGAGATCCTGTGGAACGCCTGGAGCACGCAGACCGAGGGCACCGGCACCATGGCCGAGGCCACGCGAGAGGTGTTGCGCCACGTCTTCGAAGACCTGCAATGGACCACCGCGGTCAGCTATGTCGACCCGGGCAACACCCGCTCGCTCAGGCTGGCCGAACGTCTTGGCGCGACGGTGGATGCGGACGCGCCGCGCCCCCATCCGGATGACCGGGTGTTGCGCCACCCCAACCCCGGACAGCGCCCATGACGCGCACAGCAACGACACCCGCCCCATGGCCCTTTACCCGGAGACCGACATGAGCGATTCCGCAACCCTTGCCGCCGAGTTGCTGAAGGGCCACCGCGCCAGCATAGACCGGCTCGATTCGATTCTGGTCTATACATTGGCCGAACGGTTTGCCCACACCCAGGCGGTGGGCAGGCTGAAGGCCGAACACGATCTTCCGCCGTCCGATCCGGCCCGCGAGGCGCGCCAGATCGAGCGGCTGGAATGGCTCAGCAAAGACGCCGATCTCGACCCCGAATTCGCCAAGACGTTCCTTGCGTTCATCATCCGCGAAGTCATCAAGCACCACGAACAACACCAATCCTAGGCTGCAACCTACCTCCCCAGCCTTTCATACCCGAAGGAGAATGCCACAATGGCCATGAAGATCAGACTCGCCCGCGGCGGTTCGAAAAAGCGCCCCCATTATTCCATCGTCGCCACCGATTCGCGGATGCCCCGCGACGGCCGCTTCCTGGAAAAGCTGGGCACGTATAACCCGCTTCTGCCCAAGGACGACGAGAACCGCGTGAAGATGGACGCCGAGCGCGTGCAATACTGGCTGTCGCACGGCGCACAGCCGTCCGATCGCATCGCCCGCATGCTGGAAGCCGCGGGCCTGCGCGAGAAGGCCGAGCGTAACAACCCCAAGAAGGGCACGCCGGGCAAGAACGCGACCGACCGCGCCGAACAGAAGGCCGCCAAGGCATCGGCCGCCGCCGAAGCCGCCAACGCGCCGGCCGAAGACTGATTTCGCCCACGACTGCCTTGCCCCATCCCGGTGCCGCACCGGGATGGGGCCATTCTGTTCCGGTTTGACAGGTGCGCCCATGACCACGTCCGAACCCGTCTGCGTCGGCGCCATTACCGGATCCTTCGGGGTGCGCGGCGACGTCCGTCTGAAAAGCTTCTGTGCCGATCCCGAAGCCATTGCCTCCTATGGTCCGCTGACGACCGAGGACGGCAAGACCAGCTTCACCCTCACCCTCCAGGGCCAGACCAAGGGCGGCTTCACTGCCCGGCTCTCGGGCGTCACGTCGAAGGAACAGGCCGACGCCCTGCGCGGCACGCGCCTTTATGCGCCGCGCGATCGCCTGCCGGCCCTGCCCGATGACGAATTCTATCATGCCGATCTGATCGGGCTTTCGGTGTTCGACACCGGCGGTGTCCTGATCGGCAAGGTCAAGTCGGTGCTGAACCACGGTGCCGCCGACCTGCTGGAACTTCACCGCGCCGGGCGGTCCGACACATTGTTGCTGCCCTTCACGCTCGAAACCGTGCCGACGGTCGATCTTGCCTCGGGGCGCATCGTTGCCGATCCGCCCGACGGCCTGCTGGACTAGTCTGGTTCAACGGGAACAGGTCGCCCCGGTCCCGCGTTCTTCGCTAAAGGCGGCCCATTCCGGGCGCCGGGACGAAAGGACATTCCATGGAACTCATTCTCATCCTGCTGGTCGTGGCCGCCATTGCCGGCCTTCTCGGATTCAACTTCATCTCGGGCGTCGCGCTGACCGGGGCCAAGATCCTGATCGGTATCGCCTTGGTTCTGTTCCTGCTTCTGCTTCTCGGCGTCTTTGCCATCGCCTGACCGCTGAACCCCGTGTCGGCGCGGCCCCTTGACCGGGCAACGCCGACACGACATCACGGCGCCGGACACATCCGGCGCAGGACGACATCATGGCAGGCGATCCCCCCGCGAAATCCCATGGCCGCCTGTCGATCCAGCCCACGGCACAACCCAGCGACCTGATGGGCGAAACGCCACGGCTGAAGGACGCATGGTGCGCCCGGATCATCACATTGTTCCCCGAAGTCTTTCCCGGCGTTCTGGCCGCATCGCTGACCGGGAAGGCCCTGGCCGAGGGGTTGTGGCGCCTTGAAACGCTGGATTTGCGCAGCTACGGCGAGGGGAAACATCGAAATGTTGACGACACGCCCGCCGGTGGCGGTGCCGGCATGGTCTTGCGGGCGGATGTGCTGGACCGGGCGCTGAACGACGCCGCCACGGGCACGCCCGCAAACCGCGCGCGCTGGCCGGTCATCTACCTGTCGCCGCGGGGAAAACCTTTTGACCAGGCCATGGCCCGTCGGTTCGCCCAAGCGGCGGGGATCACCCTGTTGTGCGGGCGTTTCGAGGGCGTGGATCAGCGGATTCTGGACCATCACGCCATCGAGGAGGTGTCGCTGGGCGATTTCGTGATGACCGGCGGTGAGATCGCCGCGCAGGCCTTGATCGATGCGACAGTCCGTCTTATACCCCGCGTGCTCGGGAATCACGCCTCCACCGAAGAAGAGTCCTTTTCCGAAGGCCTTCTGGAGCATCCGCAGTATACGAAACCGTCCCTTTGGGAAGGCCGCGCAATTCCGGACATTCTCCTGTCCGGGCATCACGGCAAGATTTCCCGCTGGCGCCGGACGATGGCCGAAAGGCTGACCAAGGAACGCCGCCCTGATCTCTGGCGGGCATATTGCGCGGCGCGCGGTATGGACCCGGAGGACGACCAAGAGCTCTGAGGGCGCATCACACGTTACGGGAAAACCCGTGCAAACAAAGGAGCGTCAGATGAATCTGCTCGCACAGCTGGAGGCCGAACAGGTCGCCGCACTGGGGAAAGAGATCCCCGATTTCAAGGCCGGTGACACCATCCGCGTCGGTTACAAGGTGACTGAAGGCACGCGGACCCGGGTGCAGAACTATGAAGGCGTCTGCATCTCGCGCAAGCATGGCAAGGGCATTGCCGGATCGTTCACCGTTCGCAAGATTTCGTTCGGCGAAGGCGTGGAGCGTGTGTTCCCCCTGCATTCGACGAACATCGAAAGCATCACGGTGGTGCGTCGCGGCAAGGTGCGTCGCTCGAAGCTGTATTACCTGCGCGCCCGTCGCGGCAAGTCGGCACGGATCGCCGAAGTCACCAACTATCGGCCCCTTGCCGATAAATCCGCCTGAGGAGCCCCGAGATGAAAGCAGATATCCATCCCGCATATCACGTCATCGACGTGAAGATGACCAACGGCGACGTCGTTCAGATGAAGTCGACCTGGGGCAAGGAAGGCGATCAGATGGCGCTGGACGTCGATCCCTCGGTGCACCCTGCCTGGACCGGCGGCTCGACCCGCCTGATGGACACCGGTGGTCGCGTGTCGAAGTTCAAGAAAAAGTACGAAGGCCTGGGGTTCTGAACCACGGGACGTCGCGATGCGTAACGGGCCGCCCATCCGGGCGGCCCGTTTGCGTTCGAGGTCGGGAAACGCGCTCCGCGCGGGAGTATTTTCAGCAAGAAAAAGCCAGGGCGGTGTGAAGGTCGTGTGCGACGTCAAGCGGGGTCGGACGGTGTGCGATAGGCTTACGAACCAAGAGTGGTTCGCACACGCGAAAACGGGTTCTGGCTCAGCCTTTTCAGCGCTTTCCTGAAACCGATCACGATGCGGCGTTCGGTGCTGGCGTCAAGACGGGGCACGCCGATCATCATGCCTGCCCGGCGTCTCTTTCTCACGCTCGGTCGGACGCTGCCGCCACCGACGTGACACTCTGCATTTCGCGCAATCGCGACGCTGTTCGCTCGAATTCGAACAATCCCTCGCCTTCGAGATAGAGGCGTTCGGGCACATCCGCCGCGGACATGATCAGCTTGATGCGCGCCTCGTAGAGCGCATCGATCAACGTCACGAAGCGCCGCGCCTCGTTGTAGTTCTCGCTCGACAGGCGCGGCACCTCGTCCAGCAGCAGCACACGGACCGCGTCGGCCAACGCAAGATAATCGGCTGCGCCCAAGGGACGGCCGCAGAGATCCCAGAACGACGCCCGCGCAACCCCGCCCGAGAATTGCGGCACCTCTATGGTCCGCCCCTGCACCGTCAGTGTCAGGGGTTCGACGTCGGCGCCGCGCAGCTTGTTCCACGCCGCATCCATCGCCTGACGCGCCTCGGGTCCGAGCGGCGAGAAATAGACCGCCGTGTCGCCAAGACGGTCCTGGCGGTAATCCTTGCGGGCGGCCAGTTCGTGCACCACCATGTTGTCTTTCAGGAACGCGATGAAAGGCAGGAACAGCTGACGGTTCAGCCCGTCCTTATACAGATCGTCGGGCGGGCGGTTCGACGTGGTCACGACCGCGACGCCACCGGCGATCAGCATTTCGAAGAGGCGCCCGACGATCATCGCGTCGGTGATGTCGGTGATCTGCATCTCGTCGAGACACAAGAGCCGCGTGTCGGTGACGATCTGTTCGCCCACCGGGGCCAACGCGTCGTCGACGCCGCGTTTGCGGGCCGCGTTCATGCCGGCGTGGACCTCTTGCATGAACGCGTGGAAATGCGTGCGCCGCTTTGCCTCGATCCCGACCGAACGGAAGAACAGATCCATCAGCATGGACTTGCCGCGCCCGACGCCGCCCCACAGATAAAGCCCGCGGATCGGTTCGGGCGCGCGACGGCTGAAAAACCCGGACTTGCGAGGTGGCGTCGCAAGGCATCCACGCAGGCGTTCGAATTCGGGGAAGGCGGCGCGCTGCACCGGGTCGTCCGCAAGATCGCCCGACGCAATCCGATCATCGTATAGGTGTTCCAGCGTGCGCATTCGGCCTCCGGCGATTTTGTGGCAAAATAGGCGATGTGCCCGGGGGATCAAAGCCCCGGCCGGGGCATTTGGCAGACCGGTCGCACCGGGCGCCAAACCGCCCGAAGGGCAAATGACGTGGCGCGCAGCGCCTCCTTTGGATCAGACCTGCCCGCCCTGTGCAAAGGCCGCCGCATGGCGGGCGGCCCAGCGTCCCGATGCGAGACAGCCGTTGATCAGGTATCCGCCGGTCGGTGCGTCCCAATCCAGCATCTCGCCGGCAACGAACATTCCCAGAACAGCGCGCAACATCAGCCCGCGGTCCACCGCGCCGGGCGCGACCCCGCCGACGGTGGAAATGGCTTCATCGAGCGGGCGCAACCCGGCATGGCGCACCGGCAGGGCCTTCACCCGCGCGGCCAATCGATCATCCACGGGCAAGGGGCGCCCGAACGTCATCAACAGCCCCAGGCGGCCCGGATCCAGCCGAAGCGCTTTCCGAATGTGGTTCGACAGGCTGGCCTTGCCCCGTGGCCGACTCAGCCGGTCGGCCACCTTCGCAAGCGGCCAATCCGGCATCAGGTCCAGCGTCAGGTGGTCACCGGCCCGGATCATGGGAGACACCGGATAGATGCCACCGCCCTCCAGCCCCCGCGCGGAAATCACGAACTCTCCCCTGAACACCTTCCCGCCCGCATGCAGCGCGGTGCCCTTCACCGGTGTGCCGAACAGCTTTGCCATCTGCGGCGGCCAATCCACCGACAGCCCCGCGTTCGACGCGGCGAACGGCACCGTGTCCACGCCGAGCCCCGCCAACGTGTCGATCCATGCGCCGTCCGAGCCGAGGCGTCGCCAGCTCGCACCGCCCAGCGCCAGCACGCAGACATCCGCTGCCACGTCGCGCGGGCCTTCGGGGGTGTCGAAGCGGAAGCCGCCGTCGCGCATCCCCTGCCAGCGCCACCGTGTCCGCCGCTCCACGCCCAGCGCCGTCAACCGCGCCAACCAGGCGCGCAACAGCGGCGACGCCTTCATCGCGACCGGAAAAACACGCCCCGAAGTGCCGGTGAATATCGCCTGGCCCAAACCGCGCACCCAAGCCTGCACGGCATCGGGGCCGAAGTCACGCAGGGCGGCGATGAACGGTTCGGGCGCGCCGGTATAGGCGTGCATGAAATCCGCCAAGGGCGCGTCGGTTGTCAGGTTCAGGCCCGATTTTCCCGCCATCAGGAACTTGCGCCCGAGGCTGGGCATCGCATCGGCCACGATCACCGACAGGCCCGCCCGCGCCAGGGTTTCGGCCGCCATCAGCCCGGCCGGCCCGCCACCGATGACCAGCGCCCGACGCGCGACCTTTGCGCCCCTCGCGATCACGCTAGGTCACCGCGCGAGCCACGACAGGGATACCCATGACCGCCGATCCCATATGCCCGCTCTGCGATCGTCCGATTCCGCCGGATGTGCCGCAGAGCCTGCATCACCTGATTCCGAAGCTGAAAGGCGGCAAGGGCGGACCGGTCGTTCTGATGCATCATATCTGTCACCGCGAGATCCACGCGACGCTGAGCGAGGCCGACCTTGCGCGGCATTTCAACACGGCCGAGGCGCTGCGCACGCATCCGCAACTGGCACGTTTTGCGGCATGGGTGGCCAAACGGCCCCCAGGTTTCGCGTCGAAGAGTCCCGGCAAAAGGCGCATCCGCTAGACCGCCCGGCGGCGGCTTTCACGCCACAGCGTGAACAGTCCGGCACTGACCACGATCACCGCGCCGATCACGACGGCGACGCGGATATCTTCGCCGAACACCAGAACGCCGACGCTGGCGCCGAACACCAAGTGAAAATACGAAAACGGCTGCACGGCGCTGGCCTCGGCCGCCTCATAGACCTTGATCAGGCCAAAGTGGCCCAGCGCGCCCATGATGCACAGCAACGCCATCCACACCCAATCGCTGCCGATCATCGGCTGCCAATTCAGCAGACCGACCGGCGTGATGAAGATCGCCCCCACCACACCCGTCCAGAAGAACGAGGTTTCGGCCGTATCCCGCCGCGCGACATAGCGGTTCAGCAGCACGTAGACCGAGAACATCACCGCCGCCAGCAAGGGCAGAAGGGCCGCCGGGGTGAACACGCCGCTTCCCGGCTGCAACATCACCAGGATGCCGCAAAATCCCACCCCGATGGCCGCCCAGCGCCGCCAACCGACACGTTCGCCCAGTACCGGACCCGACAGCGCCGCAACGATCAGCGGATAGACGAAGAACGTCGCCAGCGCCTCGACCAGCCCCATGTAGACGAAGGCGCCCACCAGAATGCAGATCTCGGTGACAAGGATCAGGCCGCGCAATCCCTGCCAGAGCGGCTGAGACGTGAACGCCGCGGCACGCAGGCCACCGGCGCGCCGACTTGTGATCGCGATGCAGAAGGCCGCGAAAAACCAATAGCGGATCGTGACGATCATCAGGACGTTGTATTCCGCCGCCAGATGGCGCGAGATTCCGTCCTGCACCGCGAAGATGAACGAACTCGCCACCATGATCGCAATGCCGCGCCGCGTGTCGTTTCCCGTCATGGTGCCGCCTTTCGAAGAACTGCCCGTGTCATGTGTCGCTTGCGTCCATAGCCCGGCGTTCGCGTAACGTCGAACCCTGCGGCGGATAACCCCCGCCGCACATCACCGGCCGCCGTATAGGTGGCCGCGGTGCCGCCCGGCGCCGTATGGTCCGCCACCGCCTGCATCAGGGCGGGCGACCACAACTCGGGGTTACGGGCCGGCGCGAAGCCATCCAGGAACCACGCGTCGGCACATCCGCGCCACGCCGGCAACGTCGTGCGGGCATCGCCCGCAATCAGGGTGAAACGCAGGCCGTCCAGGTCATGGGTGCCGGCACCGCCGCTCCAGATCGGGGCAAGGTCGGTGACGATATCCGCCAGCGCGGGAAACAGCCCGTGGGCGGTGGCCAGATCGCTGCGCGACAGGGGGAAGGCTTCGAAGGTGGTGAAATGCAGCGTGCCCGAAATCCCTGCCGCACGCCAGGCCTGCACGCTGCACAACAGGTTCAGTCCGGTGCCGAACCCCAGTTCCGCAATGTGAAAGCCGTCGCAAAACCGCCCGGGCAGATCGTTTCCGGCAAGAAAGACATGGGCCGTCTCGGCCGCGCCATCGTCGAGCGAGAAATACGGATCGTCGAACCGGCGCGATACCGGAACCCCGTTCGCGCGCCATTCGACCGCAGGCTGCTGGTCTGCATCCGTCAAGTGTTCTAGCCTCTGGAAAATGCCTGCCACGTTCATGCATGGCGCGGCGGATCAGGGCAAGGGCGGGAACGATGTTTGACGTTACAGTGCGCGGCGCGGGCATCTTCGGGCTGTCGATCGCCTGGGTCTGCCTGCAACGCGGCGCGCGGGTGCGCGTGGTCGATCCGCATGGCGTGGCGGCCGGGGCGTCGGGGGGTCTTGTCGGCGCACTTGCGCCGCATACGCCGGAAAACTGGAACCCCAAGAAGGCGTTCCAGTTCGACGCATTGATGCGGGCGGGAACGTTCTGGGACGGGGTGCACGAGGCATCGGGCATCGATCCCGGCTATGCCAGGGCGGGACGGCTGCAACCGGTGCCCGACGATCGGGCGCTTGCCATGGCACGGACCCGCGCCACCAGCGCCCGCGATCTGTGGCAGGGCCATGCGACATGGCAGGTGGTGCGCGCCGACAGCGTTGGCGACTGGGCGCCGGTGTCGCCCACGGGCTGGCTGATCCATGACACGCTCAGCGCGCGGATCCATCCCCGCAAGGCCAGTGGCGCGCTGGCCGCCGCGTTGCGTGCGGGCGGGGCCGAAATCGCCACGGATGCATCGGACGCGGGGCGCGTGGTCTGGGCCAACGGTGTCGAAGGCCTGTATGCCCTGACACGGGATCTGAACCGGCCGATGGGCAACGGCGTGAAGGGACAGGCCGCGCTGCTGGACCACGACGCCCGCACGGCCGCACAATTGTTCGCCGACGGGTTGCACATCGTGCCCCACGCCGACGGCACCACCGCCATCGGATCGACCAGCGAACGCACCTATGACGCAGCAACAACCACGGATGCCCAACTGGATGATGTGATCGCCCGTGCGCTCGCCGCCTTTCCGGTGCTGGCCGGGGCGCGGGTTCTGGAACGCTGGGCCGGGGTGCGCCCCCGCGCGCCCAGCCGGGCGCCGATGCTGGGGCCATGGCCGGGGCGCGCGGGGCATTTCATTGCCAACGGCGGCTTCAAGATCGGCTTTGGCGTCGCGCCGGGGGTCGCAGACGTGATGGCCGACCTGATGCTGGACGGCATCGACCGGATCCCCGACGGCTTTCGCGTCGAGGACAACCTGCCCCGGTGAAACCCGGGCTGACGCCGCGCGCCACGCGGGCTGATCCGGCCATGAACCGACGACGCAAAAAAATACCTGCCGATCCTTCGATCGGCAGGTATATGTTCACAGGCCCGGCAACGACCGTGCCTTGCCGGTTTGGCGGCCGGTCAGTGCACGACCGCGTCTTCCGGCGGCACCCGGTTTGACGATGACACCCGGTCACCGACGATCAGGCCGTCGGGCCCCGCACTGACCACCACGGTCGCGCCATCCTGCACATCGCCGGCCAGAATCATCTCGGCCAGCTGATCCTGCAACGCACGCTGGATCACCCGCTTCAGCGGACGCGCACCGAACACCGGATCATAGCCTTCGTCGGCCAGCCACTGCTTGGCGCCCGCATCCAGATCCAGCGTGATCTTGCGACCCGCAAGCCGCTTTTGCAGCAGCCCGATCTGGATATCGACGATGCCGCCCATATCCTCGCGTCCCAGCCGGTCGAAGATGACCGTTTCGTCCAGACGGTTCAGGAACTCGGGGCGGAAGTGGGCCCGCACCGCATCCATCACGTCGCGCTTGGCCGTTGCGCTGTCGGCGCCTTCGGGCAGTTGGCTGAGCGCCTGCGACCCGAGGTTGGACGTCAGGATGATCAGCGTCTGCTTGAAGTCGACGCGATGCCCCTGACCATCGGTCAGCACACCGTCGTCCAGCACCTGCAACAGCACGTTGAAGACATCGGGGTGCGCCTTTTCGACCTCGTCGAACAGCACGACCTGATAGGGCCGACGCCGCACCGCTTCGGTCAGCACGCCGCCTTCGTCATATCCGACATAGCCCGGAGGGGCGCCGATCAGGCGTGCGACCGCGTGCTTTTCCATGAATTCGGACATGTCGATCCGCACCATGGCGCTGTCGTCATCGAACAGGTATTCGGCCAGGGCCTTGGTCAGTTCGGTCTTGCCGACGCCCGTCGGCCCGAGGAACAGGAAGCTGCCCAGCGGGCGCGCCTCGTCGTTCAGACCGGCACGGGCGCGACGTACGGCGTTGGCCACGGCCTTGACCGCCGTATGCTGGCCGATCACGCGCTGACCGATGGCCTCTTCCATGCGAAGCAGCTTGTCGCGTTCGCCTTCCAGCATCTTGGACATCGGGATACCGGTCCAGCGTTCGACGACGCTGGCGATCTGCTCGGGGCGCACGGCCTCTTCGACCATCACGTCCGAGTCGGAGTCCTCGATATCGCTCAACTGCCGTTCCAGACCGGGAATCACGCCGTAAGACAGCTCTCCGGCCTTCGCCAGATCGCCTTCACGCTTCGCGATATCCAGATCGGCACGGGCCCGGTCGAGCTTTTCCTTGATCCCCCGCGCGCCTTCCAGCTTGTCACGGTCGGCCTGCCATTGCGCCGTCATCTCGGCACTGCGCTCCTGCAACGCCGACAGGTCCTTCTCCAACGCTTCCAGCCGGTCCTTGGACGCCTGGTCGTCTTCCTTCTTCAGCGCCTCGGCCTCGATCTGCTTTTGCAGGATGTCGCGGTCCAGCGCATCCAGCGCCTCGGGCTTGGAATCCACCTCCATCCGCAGACGGCTGGCGGCTTCGTCCATAAGGTCGATCGCCTTGTCGGGCAGGAACCGGTCGGTGATATAGCGGTGCGACAGGGTCGCCGCGGCCACCAATGCGCTGTCGGAAATCCGGACACCGTGGTGCAGTTCGTATTTCTCCTTGATGCCGCGCAGGATCGAAATCGTATCCTCGACCGTCGGCTCGTCCACCATCACGGGTTGGAACCGCCGGGCAAGGGCCGCGTCCTTTTCGACATACTTGCGGTATTCATCCAGCGTGGTCGCGCCGACACAGTGCAACTCACCGCGCGCCAGTGACGGCTTGATCAGGTTGGCGGCGTCCATGGCGCCGTCGGATTTGCCGGCCCCCACAAGGGTATGCATCTCGTCGATGAACAGGATGATTTCGCCCGCGGCTTCCGTCACCTCGTTCAGCACGCCCTTCAGACGTTCCTCGAATTCGCCACGGTATTTCGCACCGGCGATCAGCGCCCCCATGTCCAGCGCCATCAGCTTCTTGTTGCGCAGGGATTCGGGCACGTCGCCGTTGACGATGCGCAGGGCCAGACCTTCGGCAATGGCGGTTTTACCCGTGCCGGGTTCACCGATCAGGACCGGGTTGTTCTTGGTCCGGCGCGACAGAACCTGCATCGCGCGACGGATTTCCTCGTCACGGCCGATGATCGGGTCGATCTTGCCTTCACGGGCGGCTTCGGTCAGGTCGCGCGCGTATTTCTTCAGCGCGTCATAGGCATTTTCGGCAGAAGCCGTGTCGGCCGTCCGCCCCTTGCGGATGTCGTTGATCGCACCGTTCAGCGTCTGCGCCGACACGCCGGCGCCGATCAGCGCCTCCTGCGCCTTCGACTTGACCATGCAAAGCGCCATCAGGATCCGTTCCACCGGAACGAAACTGTCGCCGCCCTTTTCGGCCAGCTTTTCGGCTTCGGCCAGAACCTTGCCGGTTTGCGCGTCCAGATAGGTCTGACCGGCATCGCCCGTCACCTTCGGCAGCTTGTCGACCGCCAGATCGACCGCCTGACGCACCTGTGCGGCATCGCCGCCAGACCGGGTGATCAGGTTGGCGGCCAGCCCCTGTTCATCGTCCATCAAGGCTTTGAGCATATGCTCGGGCGCAAGCCGCTGGTGGCTTTCGCGCATCGCGATCGTCTGGGCGGCCTGAATGAAACCGCGCGACCGCTCAGTGAACTTTTCAAGGTTCATGGTCGTCTCCTCATGGTTAAGCGCCTGTGCCTTGCCGTGCCCGCAGTGCGGCACACGGGCCCTGGCAGGCCTTGCCGAACTGAAATGGGAAGCCGCCGTGGCTGTGTCAAGACAGCAACAGGTGCGTTGCGCATCGACAACGGAAAGAACAATGGTGAAGCAGCCGGAACTGAAAATAACCGAGGTCGAGATCGACGGATTGGCCATCACGCACCACCCGCCGCACCACCATGCGCGGGTGCGATTCCGATACGGCCTGAGTGGCGCAACCGGGACGATGACAGCCAACCTCCTCTGCACCAGCACCTTGCCCGCCGACGCCCAGCCGGAACGTCTGCGGGCCGATCTGGTGAAGCATGGATTGGGACAGTTGCGCCGGATGCCCGAGATCTGGCTGGGGCGGGCGCGGATATCGATGGCATTGACGCCGGATGATCACGGCACGCCGGCCGCCTGATCGGCCCGCATGACGCGGAACTTATCCACAGGCATCGGCGTTCGGTCATCAACCAACTGAAAGTCCCACGCGCACAGGTAAGGGCAAGACAACATGATCGTTCTCGAATCCATCATCTCGCACGTTTCCCGCAATCGCGACTTCGGCATGATCGAAGCGCGCGTCACGCTGTTCGCGAAGACCCACAAGGGTCAGCCGCCGCATCCCGTGCGGATCCGCACCCATGTGCCGGCCCGCGGAAATGCACCGTTGCGCCAAAGGCTGGTGGCCGAGGCCACGCTTCTTGCGGCGTTCCTGCGGCGCGAGAAATATGACGGTCGCACGGCAAGAACCGCGGCCTGACACCGCTCTCCCTGTTGCACCGCGTGTCCGCAGGCGTAAAAGCCTGCGGACGCTTTCGTTCAGACCCGGGGGAGATGGGCAATGACTTCAGACGACCGTTTGATCGTGGCACTCGACGTGCCGAACGCAATTGCCGGCATGGAGTTGGTCGCCCAACTGGGGGATTCCGTGGGGTTCTACAAGATCGGGCTGGGCATGCTGACCGGCGGCGGCATGGGTCTGGCCATGGAGTTGATGGACGAACACGACAAGCGGATCTTTATGGATCTCAAGCTGTTCGACATCGGCGCCACCGTCGAAGCGGCAGTGCGCGGGTTGTCGCAGTTCAACCTGGATTTCCTGACCGTTCACGGCGACCCCCATGTCGTGCGCGCCGCCCGCAACGGGGCCGCGAACAGCCGCACCAAGATCCTTGCGGTAACGATCCTGACCTCGCTTGATCGTGGCGACCTCGATGCATCGCTGATGCGTGACGGTGCGGTGCCTGATCTGGTGGTCGATCGCGCCGCCCGCGCGCTCGAGGCGGGGGCAGATGGCGTGATCGCGTCCCCCCAAGAGGCTGCCGCCATCCGCGCCCTGCCCGAGGCGGAAGGCAGGCTGATCGTGACCCCCGGCGTCCGCCCCGCCGGAACCGCAAGCGACGATCAGAAACGCGTCGCAACGCCCGCCGAAGCCCTGCGCGCGGGCGCGGATCACGTGGTCATCGGGCGGCCCATCTGGCAAGCCGCCGACCCCCGCGCCGCCGCGCGCATGGTGGTTGAGGAGATGTCGCAGACCGCACCCTCCAACGCCTGACCCAATCGCGTGCAAGGGCGTTCGACGACATGTCCCGATATCGTCGAACGCCTCGAGGTGCCGAGGCGGTTCAGTCGTTGATGTCGTGGTCGTAGTATTTGATCTGACCGTGACGCACGCCGAAAAAGCGGCGCAACGCGATCCAGCCGACCAGCGACAGCACGGCGAAAAACAGCAGCGTCAAGGGCCACGACCCCGCCAACCACATCGCCATGGGTCCGCCGATCAGGAACACCAGCGCGACGATCCCGGCGCCGATGGCAAACCCCAGAAGCACAAAACCGGGCAGCAGAACCTCGGCGATGCCCAGAACGACCGCCGCAACCGCCCAGACCCACCAGTCAGACCAGGTCACGACCGCGCCCCGAACATCATCTTGAACGCATCGCGGAACGAATCGACCGCATCCGACGGCAGGATCACGGTCTGCGTGCCGTCCTTTTCCGAGATCCGGCCCAGCGCCTCGACCTGTTTCAACGCCACCTGGTATTGCGCCGCCTCCATCCCGTTGTCGCGAATCGCCTCGGCAACCACGCCCGTGGCATAGGCTTCGGCGTCAGCCTGGATGCGCCGCGCCTTGGACACCTGTTCGGCGGCATAAAGCTCGGCATCCGCGGCCAGTTCGACGGCGCGCTTCTTGCCTTCGGCCTCGGTCACATGGGCGCGGCGGGCGCGTTCGGCATTCAACTGCTGCAACATCGCCTCGCGGGTCGATTGGTCCAGGTTCACGTCCAGCAATTCGGCGCGCGTCACCTCGATGCCCCAGTCGTCGACGGCATATTCCACCTGGGTCTGGATCTTGCCGATCAGCTCGGCACGGTTGCTCTGCACCTCGTCCAGCTCCATCATCCCGATCTCGGCCCGCACGATCCCGGCGACCACCGTTGCAATCGCGGCATCGACATCGCGGATCCGATAGACCGTCTTTTCAGGTTCCAGGATGCGATAGAAGACCGATGTTTCCACCCGCACCAGAACGTTGTCGCGTGTGATCGCGTCCTGTTCGGCATTCGGCAACTGACGCTCCAGGATCGAAACCTTGTGCGCCACCTGGTCCAGAAACGGCACGATAAGGTTGATCCCCGGCCCCAGAACCGCCCGCAGCCGGCCCAGCCGTTCCACGACATACTTGTCCGATTGCGGCACGATCCGCACGCCCAACAGGACACAGACGATGATGAAGACGGCCAGCACGATCACGAAGATGTTGCTGCCCACGAAACCCAACAGGACTTCTTCCAAACGATATCCTCCGACCAATGCCACGCACGCTGGCCATCAGGATAAACTAGCCGGCGCCGGTTTCATCAAGGTAAATTCGCAACCGGGCCTGCAACGACGGCACGGCGTCCGAGAGGCGCAGAAACTGATCGACCCGCATCTGCCGCCAGCACTGGCCCTCGTTGCCGAGGCGGATGCGGTTCAGATCCAGATCGGGCAGGTCGGCCACGAAGAACCAGACCGGCCCGCGCTCGGGCCCATTCGTCTGGAATTCGCGCCGCCATCCGATCACGTCAGCCGAAAGACGCAGGCCCAACTCCTCGCGGGTTTCACGCAGGGCACATTCCTCGGGCGTCTCGTCGCCCTCGCGGCCACCGCCGGGCAGATCCCAGTGAGCCGGAAACAGGATATCAGGCTTGTTGTCGCGCAGGATCGTGATCAACTTGCCGTGCGACAGCAACACCAGCTTGGCGCCTGCAAAACTCTCTGTGGTCAAGGCTCCGCCCCCCGCGATAAAGTGGTGCGGCACCCAGTCCGCATGTTCCGACATGCGATCCGGTCGCATCGATACCATCGAAGGCCACGCCCATGCCCGCCCTCTGCCGCGACTGTCTTACCCCTTTCGAAACCAAAGGGCGATGCCCTGCCTGCGCCTCGCCGCGCACGCTGTCCCATCCCGAATTATGGGACCTTTCGATCGCCCACATGGATTGCGACGCCTTCTATGCCAGCGTCGAAAAGCGCGACAACCCGGCGATCCGCGACAAGCCGGTCATCATCGGCGGCGGCCGGCGGGGCGTCGTCTCGACCGCGTGCTACATCGCGCGAATCAAGGGCGTTCGTTCAGCCATGCCGATGTTCCAGGCGCTGAAGCTCTGCCCCGAAGCGGTGGTCGTGAAGGGACGAATGGACGTCTATGCCAAGGTGTCGCGGCAGATCCGCGCCCTGATGGATGAGCTGACACCCGTGGTCGAACCCCTCTCGCTGGACGAGGCGTTCATGGACCTCACCGGCACCGCCCGCCTGCACGGCGCCCCACCGGCCGTGGTCCTGGCCGGGCTGGTCCGGCGGATGCAGCGCGAGATCGGCATCACCGGATCGATCGGTCTGTCGCACAACAAGTTCCTGGCCAAGGTCGCGTCCGACCTGGACAAACCGCGCGGTTTCTCAGTGATCGGCGTCGCCGAGACACAAGATTTCCTGCGTGACAAACCGATCGGCCTGATCTGGGGAATCGGCGCCGTGTCCCAGAAATCGCTGGAGAACGCGGGCGTACGCACCTTCGCAGACCTGTTGCGCTGGGAACGGCGTGATCTCATCGCGCGCTTCGGCGCCATGGGAGAGCGGTTGTGGCACCTCGCCCGCGGCGAAGACCGGCGTCGCGTTTCCGCCCATGCGCCGGTCAAGGGCATCTCGAACGAGACGACATTCCACGAAGACACCGACGATCCCGACATCCTCGACGGGCATATCTGGCGCCTGGCCGAAAAGGTCAGCGCCCGCGCCAAGGCCAAGGGGATCGAGGGGCGCGTCGTCACCCTGAAACTCAAACGCGCCAACCACACCCTCCTCAGCCGCCGCGTGACGCTGCACGATCCGACCCAGACCGCCGACCGCATCTATCGCACGGCGCGCGAATTGTTCGGCACGACCCATGGCGAAGGCCCGTTCCGGCTGCTGGGTGTCGGGCTGTCCGATCTGGCGCCCCAGGGTGGCCCCGCCTCGGCCGACCTGCTCGATCCCGACGCCGCCCGACGCGAGAACGCCGAACGCGCCGCCGACGCGATCCGCGCCCGTTTCGGGGATCGCGCGATCCTCAAGGGGCGCGCCCTGCGTTGACACCCCAGCGCGCCGCCGCCAGGCGCCACGCAGGGCTTCTCATTGATCGAAATACTCGCGCCGCAGGCTCCGACGCCGCCGGTTACTCCGCCGCCAATGGCACATCCCGACGCCCGATCGCAGCCAGTCCCGCGACGATTCCGTCCATCGTGGCCTTGAATGCGGCGAAATCGGCACGCGGCGCAATCCGCGCCTCGTCCATGTAAAGCGCGCGATCGATCTCGACCTGGATCACGTGGCAATTCTGGGCCGGCCGGCCATAGGTCTGCGCGATATAGGCGCCCGCGAACGGCGTGTTCCGCGCCACCCGCAGACCCGCCGCGACAAAGGCGGCTTCGACGGCATCGACGATGTCGCCACTGGCGGAAGCACCGAACCGGTCGCCAAGCACCACGTCGGGACGACGCTGACCGGCAGGTGCCACCGCATCGATCGCCTCGTGGGGCATGGAATGGCAATCGATCAGTGTGACCGCACCGAATCGGCGGCGCGTGTCGTCAAGGATCCCGCGCAACGCCGCATGATACGGATGCCAGACGTTAGTCAGGCGTGCCTGTGCCTCGGCCAGCGAGATCTTGCCGCGATAGATCGCCTGCCCCCCGGCCACCACCCGCGGCACGACCCCCAACCCCGACGCGATACGCGGATTGTGCCCGCCACGGCGCACCCCCTCGATCAGCGCGGGATCCAGTTCCTCGGGTGCGCGGTTCAGATCCACGAAGGCACGCGGCGCGCGGGCAACCAGAAACGGCGCCCCGGCACCGGGTGCGGCATCGAACAGGCGGTCCACGAAGGCATCTTCCGATGACCGGATGCGCACCGCATCCAGCTGCGCACGCGCCAGCATCGAATCAGGATAATCGCACCCGGAATGCGGCGATGCAAAGACCGTCGATGTCGTCGGACAGCGCGGCAGGAACAATTGAAACGGCGATTTCGGCATCGCGATCCTCCTGCATCGGTTATAGGGCGAAAAAGAGTGATGCCAAAAGCCCTTGAACAGGGGCGCCGTTCCTTTTATAGACCGCGCACCGGCGTGGGTCAGACCCGCGCCCCTGCCGCTTAGTGGTGGGCCGGAAACGGGGCCATAGGGGTGATTAGCTCAGCGGTAGAGCACTTCGTTGACATCGAAGGGGTCACTGGTTCGATCCCAGTATCGCCCACCATTATTTCGATCCCGGGCCTCCGGGGAACTGCAACTGGCGCGTCAGCGCCGCGATATGAGGGATAGGACCATGAAAGTCCGCAACTCGCTCCGCTCGCTGAAGAACCGCCACCGGGATTGCCGTGTGGTGCGCCGCAAGGGTCGCGTCTATGTCATCAACAAGACCCAGCGCAAGTTCAAGGCTCGCCAGGGCTGAAACGCCCCGTCGAACGGATTGAAAACCGCCTGTTCCCTTGGGACAGGCGGTTTTTCATGTCTCGAGATCCGCGCCCGTCCTGCCGGTCATTGCAGGATCGAGCGCATGGAATCGGCCAGCAGGCGAACGGCGGTTTCGCGGTTCATGTATCCCGTCTGCGCCAGTTGGGCGTTTTGCTGATACAACCGGATCGCCTGCCGGGTCTGACGGTCGAACACGCCGTCCACCGGCCCCGGATCGATTCCCATTGCCTTCAAGCGCATTTCGACCGTGCGGCGCAGGATCGGCGTCAGGCCCAGCGCGTTTTCCTCGGCCTCGGCCTTCTTGGTGTCGCCGCCCTGCCCTTCGAGACCGCGAAGGCGCGCCCGTGCGTTGTCGCCGTAACTGCTGTCGGGAAAGTCGCGCAGAAAGCTGCGGTATCCCTCGATGGTATTGCGCTGGGTCGCATCGCGCCACGCCAAACGCTCGGCCTGCGATGTGCGCTCGGCTTCGATCCCGGCCAGGGCCTGGCGGGCCTCACGGGCGAACTCTCCCTCGGGATAACGCTCCAGATACCGGCGCAGCCCCGCTTCGCCACCACCGGCGCCGTTGCGCCTCCAGAATTGGCGTTCCTCACGCAGTCGTTCCGCACGCTCGCGTTCCTGTTTGGCCGCCTCTGCATTGGCCCGCTCGGTCGCCTCGGCGCGTAGCCGGCGGATTTGCGGTGCATCCAGATATCCGGTCACCGGCAGATCGCGCAACTCCTGCCAGGATCGGATCGCGGTCCGGGTGCCGTTTCCGAAAATCCCGTCAACGCCACGGGTATTGAAATCCAGTGCGGTCAGGTCGCGCTGGATCCGCCGCCGTTGATCCCGACTCAGCTTCAGGGCTTCTTCGGTGAGGCGGGCACCGCGCAACGGTTCGTCCCTGATCTGGTTCAGGGCACGACGGGCGGCCGCCGCGTGGTCGCCATCGGGGAAGGCGTCGAGGTATCGCCGATACCCCGGCGCATCGTCGTCATCGCGCGCCGCCTGCCAAAGCCTTGCGTCGGCGGCGGCCAAGCGGGCGCGCGCGGCAAGGGCCGCCTCACGCTGCTGGCTGGCTTCCGCTTCGGCGCGGTCGGCTCTCCGGCGCAGGGCATCGATGTCGGCGCCGCTGGCGGTTTCGCCGTCTGCCGGAAGAAACGCCAACCCGCGCGGCGCAAAGCCGCTGACCGTCAGACCGTCGATATCCTCGGCCCGCTGCACCAGCGACGCACCCCGCACGGCCACCGCGCCACGGATCAGGCGCGCCATGTCCGGCGCCGTCCCGATGACCAGCGTCACCCCCTGCGGCAAGTCCAGATCGCCCGGTCCGTCAGCAAGATACCGGCCCAGGTCGGTGCGCTCCTGCGGCTCGGGCGCCAGGCCCAGCACCGCGCGCCCCGGCACCTGCGCCAGCAGTGCAAGAACCGACGACAACGGCAAGCTGTCCCGCCCCAGGGCACTCAGCCCCGCGCTCTCGGCGCCCTTGGGCAGGAAAAAGGTCTCGGTCCGCGAATGGACAAAGCGGCCGCTCAGGAAAATGGCCAGACCATCGGCCGAGGGCGCCATCTGTTCGACCTGTCCCAGCATCGCGCGCATCTGGTCGCTGTCGCGCCCCGTGCCCGACACGACGGCGACGCCGGCATCGTCCAGGCGGTCCGACGCGGCAAGCATGGCCGCCGCCGCCTCACCCTCGGTCGCGTTTGTCACGATCATCGCCACATCTTCGGCCTGCGCGATCGAGGTCCACACCGCCAGAACGCCGGTCAGGACCGGCCCCGTCCATTTGCCACATGCCATCGGCTTTCCCCTTTTTCCTTGACCGGCGCGCCTGGGTCGTCTCGGATCGCGCCCGGGATGATGATCGGTCGTGATCGTCGGGTCATGCAAGAACCAGCCTAGGTTATCCGATAACCGCATGACACCCACAGGTTCGTGTCAATTGCCGCCATAGAATTAACCAATTGTTAATCAATAAGTATTTTGACAGCAGGCCGCCTGGTTTCCGCCGCGATTCGCACCCATCCTCGGAGGCGATGAAACGAAGGATCCGTCCATGGCCCTGCTCAAGGAAATCGAGACGCTGACCCGTCTGCACCGCAATGGCACCCTCAGCGATGCGGAATATACCGCCGCCAAGCGCGCCATCCTGAACGAGGTGCCCGATGCCCAGACCGAGGATCCCGCCGTGACCGCCATGATCCATACAATGACGGCGCTTGCCGCATGTCTGCTGCCGCCGATCATTCTGGGCCTGGCGGTCTTCGCTCTGGGCATTCCGGCGATGCTGTCCCTTACCTTGGCCGTGACCGTTTTGGCCGCCATCGTCATCGCCCAGTATCATCGGCGTGACGGGCACTGAGCGCCCGGTTTTTTCTTGCCTGAAATACTCCCGCCGGAGGCTCCCACGTCGATCCCAGCGCAACAGCCGCCTGGGGGCGCTAACTTGGGCGCGACCCTGTTCCCGGGTTTTCCACCCGCACCGCGGAATACTTGAATTCAGGGATCTTGCCGAACGGGTCCAGGGCGGAGTTGGTCAGGATGTTGGCCGCCGCCTCGACATAGGCGAAGGGCAGGAACACCGTGTCCTCGGCCACCGCGCGATCCGCCCGCGCCATCACGTCCAGCGTGCCGCGCCGCGTGGTCAGCCGCACCGTGTCACCGGCCACCACGCCCAAGCGGCGCAGCGTCCTGGGGTGCAGCGAACAATTCGCCTCGGGCTCCATCGCGTCCAGGACCGATGCCCGCCGGGTCATCGCGCCCGTGTGCCAATGTTCCAGCTGCCGCCCCGTGATCAGGATCATCGGGTAATCCTCGTTCGGGGTCTCGGCCGGGGGGGTCACGCGCGCCGGGGTCATCTTGGCGCGGCCTGCACGGCGCGGGAAACCGTCGCCGAACACCACCGCCTCGCCGGGCTGGTCCGGGCCCAGCACGGGATAAGTGACGGCACCTTCCTTTTCCAGCCGGTTCCAGGTGATGTGATGCAGCGAGCGCATGGACATCTTCATCTCGTCGAAGATCGACCGCGGCCCGTCGTAATCCCAATCCAGACCCACGCGCCGCGCCAGATCGACGATCACGCGCCAGTCCTCGCGCGCCTCGCCCGGAGGGGTCACGGCGGCGCGGCCCATCTGCACCTGCCGGTTCGTGTTCGTCACCGTGCCGTTCTTTTCCGGAAACGCGGCGGCGGGCAGGATCACATCGGCGAAGTTGGCCGTTTCGGTCAGGAAGATGTCCTGCACCACCAGGTGATCCAGTTGCGCCAGCGCCTTTCTGGCATGTTCGACGTCAGGATCCGACATCGCCGGGTTTTCACCAAGGATATACATCCCCTTGATCTCGCGCCGGTAAATGGCGTCGATAATCTCGACCACGGTCAGGCCGGGCTGTCCGTCGATCGCCGTGCCTTTCCAGATGTGGCGGAACAGCTCGCGCACCTCGCCGTCGGTCACAGACTGGTAATCCGGCAGGAACTGCGGGATCAGGCCGGCATCCGACGCGCCTTGCACGTTGTTCTGGCCGCGCAGCGGGTGCAACCCGGTGCCCGGACGCCCGATCTGACCGCACAACAGCGCCAGCGTGATCAGGCAGCGCGCGTTGTCGGTGCCATGGATGTGCTGCGACACGCCCATGCCCCAGAAGATCATCGCGCGGCTGGCCCCGGCATAGGTGCGCGCGACGTCGCGGATCACCTCGGGCGTCACGCCGCACAATTCGGACATGCGTTCCGGGGTGAACGCCCGGATATGGTCGCGGAACTCGAAAAAGCCTTCGGTGAACCCCTCGATATACTGCCGGTCATACAGCTTTTCCTCGACGATCACGTTCATGATGGCGTTCAGCAGCGCGACATCGGTGCCGGGGCGAAATTGCAGCATGTGTTTCGCATACCGCTTCAACGCCTGGCCGCGCGGATCCATCACCATCAGGGTGCCGCCGCGCTTGGCGAACTGTTTGAAATAGGTGGCGGCGACGGGGTGGTTTTCGGTCGGGTTGGCGCCGATCACGATGGCGCAATCGGCGTTCTCGATCTCGTTGAACGTGGCCGTGACCGCGCCCGATCCGACGTTCTCCATCAGCGCCGCCACCGACGAGGCGTGGCACAGGCGGGTGCAGTGATCGACGTTGTTGTGGCCAAACCCCTGGCGGATGAACTTCTGGAACAGATACGCTTCTTCGTTGGTGCACTTGGCCGATCCGAACCCGGCCACCGTGCGCCCGCCGTAATAGCTGCGCAGGTCCGACAGACCGTGGGCAGCCTTGTCCAATGCCTCTTCCCAGGTCGCCTCGCGGAAATGGGTGAACGGATTGCCCGGATCGACGTTCAGCCCCTTTTCCGGCGCATCGTCCCGCCGGATCAGGGGTTTGGTCAGGCGGTGCGGATGGTGGATGTAGTCGAAGCCGAACCGCCCCTTGACGCACAAGCGCCCCTCGTTGGCAGGGCCGTTGATGCCTTCGACATACTTTACCTTGCCGTCCTTCACCTTGACCGACACCTGACAGCCGACGCCGCAGAACGGGCAGATGCTTTTGGTTTCGCTGTCGAAATCCGCGCGGTCCCCGACCTGCGCGTCGTTCACCACCGACGCGGGCATCAACGCGCCCGTCGGGCAGGCCTGCACGCATTCGCCGCAGGCCACACAGGTCGATTCGCCCATGGGATCGGCCATGTCGAACACCGGAAAAGCATCGTGTCCGCGACCCGCCATGCCGATCACGTCGTTCACCTGAACCTCGCGACACGCACGCACGCACAGCCCGCACTGGATGCAGGCGTCCAGGTTCACCGACATCGCGATGTGCGAATCGTCCAGCAACGGCACGCGCGCCGGTTCCAGTTTCGGGAAACGCGATTCGGTGACACCTTGCTGCGCAGCCATGTCCCAGAACGGCGCGGATCTGTCGTGGGCCACGTCCGGCGCGGGCTGATCGGCCACCAGCATTTCCATCACCATGCGGCGGGCCTTGACCTCGCGTGCGCCCTGCGACGACACCACCATGCCATCCGTCGGCACCCGGATGCACGACGCCGCCAGAACCCGTTCGCCGTCGATTTCAACCATGCAGGCGCGGCAATTGCCGTCGGCACGGTATCCCTTCACGTCGCGGTGGCACAGGTGCGGGATCGTGGTGCCGTGACGCTTGGCCACCTGCCAGATCGTCTCGCCCGGCGCGGCCTCGACCGTGTTGCCGTCCAGTGTGAAGCGAACCGTTTCCGTCATGGCCTGTCTCCCGATGTCACAGCCGTTCTAGCGCAGGATAGACCGAGGGGCGCGCCTTCGTCACGACACCATGGCACACGTTTGCGCCACATCCCCACGTTGCATCTTGCGCCATGCCGCCCTATCCCGATCCGACCGAATTCAGGGGGTCACCATGGGTGAAATCGTTCTTGTCCGCCACGGTCAGGCCAATTCGGCCGCCAAGACCGAAGCCGACTATGACCGTCTGTCCGATCTGGGCCACCGCCAGGCCGAATGGCTGGGCGACTGGTTCCGCGACCAGGGCGAGGTGTTCGACGACACGTTCTGCGGCTCGCTCAACCGTCATCACCAGACGGCGGACGCCATGGGTGCGGGCGAACGGCACGAAGATCCCCGCCTGAACGAGATGGATTATTTCAACCTCGGTCATGCGCTCGAGGCGTCGCACGGCGTGCCCTTCCCCGGCCCCGACGAATTCGCGGCCCATGTGCCGCAGGTGATGAACGCCTGGCACGACGCCCAGATCATGGGAAACGAGACGTTCGCCGCGTTCGAATCCCGTATCACCGCCGCCCTGACCGAAGCCGCCACCGAAGGGCGCCGCGTACTGTGCATCACATCGGGCGGGGTGATCGGCATGGTCATGCGCCACATCCTTCAGCTCGACCCCACGCGGCTGGCCCATGTCCTGTTGCCGATCCGCAACACGTCGGTGCATCGGCTGTGGATCCGTGACGACGCGATGATCCTGTCCGGCTTCAACGCCACCCCGCATCTGGACCGCGCCGACAGGGCGGCGGCAAGAACGACGTATTGAACGCCGTCCGGCGCAGGCGCTGACCGCGCACCGCCCTGCGCCGGCGATCACGCGGCGGCACGATCCGCCGCACCAACCCCCGACGCTCAGAAAAACAGGCGGTAATACAGCCACGCGGGCAGGAGGCGCGACAGGCGGAACACCAGCGAGAAGCCCAGCGGGAAGTTCGCCGCGAAGCGTTCGCCCTGCATGTGGTCCACGACCTCGGCGGCGGCTTCTTCCGGCTCCATGATGAACGGCATCTTGAAATCGTTCTTTTCCGTCAGGCGCGTCTTGATGAAGCCGGGGTTGACCAGCTGCACATCGATGCCTCTGGGGCCAAGTTCGCCGTGCATCTGCTGGGCCAGATACATGATGCCGGCCTTGCTGGCGCCGTATCCGATGGCCCCGGGCAAACCGCGGTAGCCCGAGATCGAGCCGGTCAGAACGATATGCCCCGACCCCTTGGCCACCATAGCCGGCACGACGTGGCCCAGCACCCGTGCGGCCCCGGTCAGGTTGACATCGAACATCTTGTTTACCTGTTCGGCGTTCCAATCAACCGCGCTCTGCGGCCAATAGACCCCGGCCAGGAACACCAGACCGTCGAAATCGCCAACCTTGGCGAAGGCGTCGGCGACGCTGGCCGCGTTCGCCACATCGATCGCCACGACACTGGCCTTGCCGGGCAGGGACGCCGCCAGATCCTCCAGCCGGTCGGTACTGCGCGCGCTCAGGATGACCTCGGCGCCCCGCGCGCTCAGCCGTTGTGCAACCGCGCGCCCCAATCCTTCGGATGCCCCGACGATCCAGTAGCGCTTGCCGGTCCAGTCTCTCATGTCGTCTCCTCACGTCGTATGGTGGCAATCAGTTCCGCGACCTTGAAGCCGAACTTGCGGAACTGGCTGCGATTGATGATGCTGCCGTCTTCGACCAGATACATCCAGTCCGTCGCGCCGAGCACATGGCCGCCCGCCTCCTTCGGCAAACGGATCGGGTATTTCAGGTGCACCGCCGGGCCGCCTTGGCCACCCTTGGCCGTGCCCGGCACGTCGTCGGCACGCGCATCGATGCTGCCGTCGGGGCCGAGTTCCAGATGCCACGCCCGTTCCTGGGTCTCGCCGTTGTCGTAAAGAAAATCCTGACGCAGCACACCGGAATTGCCGCTCCAGTCCCCGACCATCCGCGCGGTGAACCGCGACGACACCCGTCCGCCCGGCCCGAAGATCACGCCTTCGCAGATCAGGGGGCCGTTCAGTTGGCGACGCAGATCGAACTCGGGCGCCAGACCGACATAATCATCGATGCGCTGGGCGCGGAACGACAACAGGTACACACGAATGGCGACAACGGCCGCGACAATCGCGGCACCCAAGGCAAGGAGCAAGACGGTAGTGATGGTTCAATCCCTCCTGATTTGCGTCGTGGCAAGCAGCGCGATGGCAAGAAGCTTCAGACCGCAAGGCACAACCGCGTAGAGAAGCGTCAGTGTCATCAGCGCATCGGCGGTGTTGTTTGTTCCGGACACGAAGCCCGAATGGTCCAGAACTGGCAACAATGTGATCGCCGCAAGGGTCAGCGTGAGTTTCGTCACGAAGGACCACAACCCGAAGCCCTGTTCGGCCCCCGGTGCGATCCGCGCCATGCGGGTGGCGAAGATTGCCGGCAGCAGCGTCAGATCGGCCCCCAGCGCGGCCCCCGACACGATACAGATCGCGGCAAAGGCGGCCATCTGGCCGGCGCCGATGAACGCGGCAAAGCTGAAGGCCACGACGGCCAGCGCCATGCCCGCAAGCAATGCGTGCTTCGGTCCGGTGCGCGCCGCCATCCGCCCCCAGAGCGGCGCCGAAGCCGCGGCCGACACGAAGAACAGCATCAGGAACGGCCCTTCCCACCCCGGCGCTTTCACGACGCTTTCCACGAAAAACAGGAACAGGGTCGATGTGACGGCAACCGGCGTGGCATTCAGCAGCGCGATCAGCAAAAGGCGCCGCGCCAGACCATCGCGCAACACCACGCGCAGCCCGGACTGACCGTCGGCCAAGGCCGTGTCGCGCCATTCGCGCGCCATCAGCAGAACGCCCACCAGGGCCAAGCCGCCAAAGGCCACGACGAACAGGGTGAACGGCGCACCGCCGGTTTCCGCCAGAAGCGGTGGCGCGATTGCGGCGGCGCAAACCCCCAGCAACGCGCCCGTCTCGCGCCAGGTGGCAAGCCGCACGTGCCCCGTCGCGCCGATGCCCTCGGCCCGGATTACCCCTTGGGCATAGAACACGATGGTCAGATAGCTGAATCCGGTGAACAAGCCGGCAAGGGTCAGTGCGAACCACAGCGCGGGCGCCAGCATCGGCGGCACCGCGAACAATCCGGCCATGGACACGGCCATCAGCGCCGCGGCGGCCGCCACCGACACGGCCCGCCAACGGCGCAGCCGTCCCGCCAGCCACCCCAGAAGGGGGTCCTGGACGACATCGATCAGCCGCAGCACGGCAAGCACGCCGCCCAGGGTGGCCAGCCCGACACCATAGCTGTCGACATAGAACTTGGGCGCGTGGATATAGATCGGCAGGCCCGCGCTTGCCAGCATCGCGGCAAACACGGAATAACGCGCCAGTCCGATGTCCGGTCGTCCCTTCAACGGCTGATCTTGTCCTGCGGCGGTTCGGGACGGGGGCGATAACCGGCGCCTTTCCACCACAGCTTCAGCGCCTGCCAGTGGATCAGGCCCAGCACCCGGCGCGACCCGAACGGCCGGCGCAGACAGGACCGCAGGATCGCGGCGTTGCTCAGCGCGCGCCGCCTGCCGGTCAGCGTGGCATACACTCCGTTGCCGCCGGCATCGAAGTCGATCCAGACGCCGACCTTGTCGTCTGAGATGTCAAAGCGGAAGCGATAGCCCCCCGCCACGTCCTGAAACGGCGAGACGTGGAAACATTTTACCGCCTCCAGCCGGTCGCGCCGCGTAATCGGGCGATAATCCGGATGATGGCACAGATAGGAATGGCGGTCGCCGAAGGTGTTCGACACCTCGGCGATCACCGCGAACAACCCATCGTCACCATCCCGCATCAGCCAGAAGCTGACCGGATTGAAAACATGGCCCAGCACCCGGGGTTGCGCCAGAAGTTCGATCCGCGCCGGCGCCGGCACGCCCAGCGCGTCCAGCGTCCGGCGCACCTCGGCCGCGCCGTGGCCCGCCTTGGGCGCACCGCCGTGGTCAACGTCCCACAGCGACATCAGCGCACGCCGGTTGCGGCCGAACAGCGACGGCGCGGACACCTCGGCCTCGGCGTCCAGCAGCACATAGTCGATGGTATAGGAGAAGGCGTTCTTCACCGCGCCCCGCCGTCCGTGGAACGTCGATCCGTCGATATGATCGACGCGCCGGGTCAAGCCGCGACAGCCGGCCGCAGATTCAGCGCGTCGGCCACCTCGTATGCGCTGGCCAGGCCGTCCTCGTGAAACCCGTTGCGCATCCAGGCACCGCAGAACCATGTGCCCTGCTGGCCGTTGATGGCACGGATCGTGTCCTGGGCGGCCAGCGCGGCCAGGTCATAGACGGGATGCATGAAATCGACCTCATCGTGGATCAGCGCCGGATTGATATCGCGTTGCGCGTTCAGTGTCACGAACAGCGGATCGTCCTTCGGGATCGGCTGCAGCGAATTCATCCAGTATGTCAGGTCGATCCGGTCCGATTTGCGCTCGGCCGCCTCGGTATAGACCCACGAGGCCCAGGCGCGGCGCCGCCTTGGCATCATCGACGTGTCTGCGTGAAGCACGGCGCGGTTCGGCTGATACCGCACGGCGGACAACGCGGCGCGTTCGGTGGGCGTCGGATCGGCCAGCATCGCCAGGCTTTGATCGGAATGGGTGGCGAAGATCACGTCGTCGAACGGCTCGGCCCCCTGCCCCGCCACCGTCACCTCGCACCCCGCGACGGTGCGCCGCACCTCGGCCACGGGCGTGCCGGTGCGCAGATCGACACCCCGCGCGGCCAGCGACGCTTCCAGCCGCCGGACGTATTCGACCGATCCGCCGCGCACGGTGAACCACGGATGCTGCCCCGTCGCCCCCAGCAGCGCATGGTTCTTGAAGAACCGGATCAGGGCGTGCGCCGGAAAGTCGAGGATGCCTTCCTTCGGCGTCGACCAGATCGCGCCGGACAACGGCAGGATGTAACGATCGCGGAACCAGGGGCCGGTCCCCAGGCGATCCAGGAACTGTCCGATGGTCTGGCCGGGATCGTCGGCCAGGCTTACGGCCCGGGTGTTGAAGCGGTGGATATCCGCCAGCATCCGCAGATACGCCGGATTGAAGGCATTCCGACGCTGCGCGAACAGGGTGTCGATGTTGCGCAGGGCGTATTCGAACTGACCCCCGCCAAAGGAGGCACCGAACCCCATGTCGCTGGCGGCGATCGGCACGTCGAGATCCTCGAACAGCTTGACCATGTTCGGATAATTGACGCGGTTGAACACGATGAAACCGGTATCCACCGGCTGATCGCCGCGCTTTCCGGCGATGACGGTGCGGGCATGTCCGCCCAGCCGCGGCTCGGCCTCGAACAGGACGACGTGATGATTGCGGGCCAGGGCGTGAGCGGCCCCCATGCCGGAAATGCCACCGCCGATCACGGCAACGCGGCGCGGCGGGGTCTGGTTGGTTTCGAACGGCATGGAACCTCGTGAGCAAAAGCGTGTCATCTAGATACGCAAGCGCGCCGGGACGGATCAAAATGTTTGTCCCGCCGCGGTGATCCGGTTCGGCCATGGCAACGTATTTGCACCATGACCAATGTCGATCTATCCTTTGCGCGCACCCCTGCCGCCACGGCGCCCCCGGTTTCACGGGTGGACGATGGCGCGGCCGAACCGGATCGATATGTCATGACCGCGCCCAAGGATCCCGCCGACTGGACCGCCTATGTCATCCGCATTCGCGATCATCGCGACCGGGCGGCATTCGCGGCTGTCTTTGCGCATTTTGCACCACGGGTGAAAGGCTTCCTCATGGGGTCGGGGGCAAGCGAATCCCTGGCCGAGGAATGCGCCCAGGAGGTCATGGCAACCCTGTGGCACAAGGCGCATCTGTTCGACCCCAAGCGCGCCGCGGTGTCGACCTGGATCTATACCATCGCCCGCAACAAGCGGATCGACGCGATCCGCAAGCAACGCCGCCCGGAACCCGAAGACCTGCCCTGGGGGCCCGAGGCCGATCCCGCCCCGGAAGACGCCATCGCGCTGCAACAGGAAACAGAGCGTTTGAAAACCGCGCTGGACACTCTGCCCGAGACTCAACGCGCCCTGATCCAGAGCGCCTATTTCGGCGACCAGACCCATACCCAGATCGCGTTGGACACCGGCCTGCCCCTTGGCACCATCAAATCGCGGCTGCGACTGGCGCTTGAACGCCTGCGCCACGCCATGCAGTGAACGAAAGACGAAGATGACCAAGATCGAACATCACCTGAGCGAACAGATGCTGATGGCCCACGCCGCCGGCACGCTTCCCGAAGCGTTCGACGTGCTGATCGCCACCCACATCAGCCTGTGCGACACCTGCCGCGTCTTGCTGGAGACCTATGAAACGCTGGGTGGTGCGGTGCTCGACGCGGGTGAGGAATGCGCCATGGGATCCGACGCCCTGACCGCGACCCTGGCGCGCATCGAGGCCGCGCCGGCCGATGTCCCCGCCCGTCCCCGGATCCGGGATGCCGTGTTTCCCGCACCGCTGCGCGACTATGTCGGCGGCGATGCCGATGCCGTGCGATGGCGCCCCCTGGGCGGCGGCGTGCGCCAGGCCCGCCTCAAGACGGCGGGCGGGGCAACCCTGCGCCTGCTGAACATCCCGGCGGGCACGGCGGTGCCCGATCACGGCCACCGTGGCACCGAGCTGACGCTGGTGCTGCAGGGAGCGTTCCGCGATGCCGACGACCGGTTTGCCCGCGGCGACGTCGAGACGGCCAACGCCGATCTGCACCACCACCCCGTGGCCGAGGCCGGTGTCGATTGCATCTGCCTGGCCGCCACCGACGCACCGCTGAAGTTCGACGGTCTGATCCAGCGCATCGCCCAGCCCTTCCTGGGCATCTGACGCGACGCCCTTGCGATCCCCGCGACGCCGCGTCACATTCGCGGCGAAAACGGAGGATCGGACATGACACAAGAACGCATCGGTTTCGTCGGCGTGGGCCTCATGGGGCACGGCATGGCAAAAAACCTTTTGGCCGCGGGCTATCCCCTGACGGTGATCGCCCATAACAACCGCGCCCCCGTCGATGACCTGGTCGCGCTGGGCGCGACCGAGGCCGACAGCCTGGCCGACCTGGCCGCCGCATCGACCATCGTGCATATCTGCGCCCCCGGATCGCCCCAGGTCGAAGCGATCGTCGACGCACTGATGCCCAGCCTTGCGCCCGGTGCGGTCATTGTCGATTGCTCGACCTCCCAACCCGACTCGACGCTCGCGCTCGCCGCCCGGCTGCGCGACGCCGGCTTCCACATGGCCGACGCGCCCCTTGGGGGCACGCCGATCCAGGCGGAAGAAGGCATGCTGTCGGCCATGGTCGGCGCCGACGATGAGGTCTTCACGCGGCTGAAGCCGGTGCTGGAAACCTGGGCCGGCACGCGGGTCATCCATCTTGGGCCGACGGGAACCGGACACAAGCTGAAGCTGCTGAACAACTTCCTGTCGCTCGGCTATGGCGCGATGTATGCCGAGGCCTTGGCCCTTGCCGCGAAGGTCGGCATCACCACCGAACAATTCGATTCGGTCATCCGCGGCAGCCGCATGGATTGCGGATTTTACCAGACGTTCATGGGCTATGCCCTGACCGGCCAGCGCGATTCCCACAAGTTCACGCTGACCAACGCGGTCAAAGATCTGCGCTATGTCGAAGCCATGGCCGACAGCGTGAACATGCCCAATCCGGTCGGCAACGCGGCCAAGAACAGCTATGCCATGGCCCTGGCCATGGGCGGAGACGGCCCCGAGGATTACGTGCCCCTGCTGGTGGATTACGTCGCCGAACGCAGCGGCGCAAAGAAAGCGTAAACGGGGCGCCAGGTTGCGGGGCGGTGATCGCCGCCCTGCTCGCCCCTCGCCGTTTCAGCGAAACGAACGGATCCCGGCGATGGCGTTTGGTCGGCCCCAGCCCCCGGCCCGCCATGGCGTTCATGGCCGTCGGCCCGGAAAGGCGCCCCGGCTCGGGCGCAGTTTCAATCCGGAACGTTGTCGATCCCCGATCCGCCCCAGGGATTGCAGCGGACGATTCGCCAGAGGGCCAGCCGACCGCCCTTGACGCCCCCGTGCCTGTGCAAGGCTTCGAGGGCATAGGCCGAACAGGTTGGATGATAGCGGCAATGATATCCCACCCAAGGGCTGAACACCGCGCGATAGCCCCGGACGGGCAGCGCCAGCAGTTTTGCCAATGGCGTCACCGGTGGACCGCCGCAAGCGCGGCGCGCAGATCGTTCTGCAGGGCGATGAAATCACGGGTCGCGGTATCGGTGCGACGGCCGATCAGCACATAGTCCCAGCCGTCCCGGCCTTCTGTCGGCAGGATCAGCCGGGCGATTTCACGCAGGCGGCGTTTGGCACGGTTGCGCGCCACGGCGTTGCCGACCTTTTTCGAGCATGTGAAACCGACCCGGATGCCGCTGGCGCTTTCGTCTGGTGCCCGCCGACGGGCCTGCAGCACGAACCCCGGGCCCGGTTTGTATCGCGCACGCGCCGCACGCAGGAAGTCGGCGCGCTTTTTCAGCACGCTGAGGTCTGTCTTGGGCCGAACGTCCGGACGTGACGAAACCGCCAAAGCGGATTGCACGCTGGCGGTCTGGCCGGATGGTTCATCCCCCGGCGGCGTCATGGCAGATCGCTCAGGCGCTCAGCGACTTGCGGCCCTGGGCGCGGCGTGCGTTGATGATCTTGCGTCCGGCCTTCGTGGCCATGCGGGCGCGGAAGCCGTGGCGCCGCTTGCGGACCAGGTTCGAAGGTTGAAAGGTGCGCTTGGACATCGCAGAACTCCGTCAGAACATATCGTGGCATTTGGGATCGGCCCGAAATTCGGATCTCCCGTGCGAGACCCGGTCTTTAGGGGGCGCAGGCGGCCAAGTCAACAGGCCACTTCAGCGGATGCGCGCGTTCGCCGGCTGAAACATTCGCCGGCGCGCGCCGGGCCAATGTTACAGGATCCCGCCCTGACGGCACGTTCTGTCACGGGGTCGTGACCCCCCTTACGCGCCGCGCCCCACGGGTTACATCATCGCGGGACGACGGGCGCAACAGGGCACGGGACGAACCACATGAACGACACCACTAAGCCGCGCGACGATGGCGGCACGAAGGCGGTCTTCCGGCGCCTGCCCCTGATCGCGATCGCGCTGATCGCCGTTCTGGGCCTGATTTTCCTGCGCGATCAGCTGAGTTTCCAGGCACTGGCCGACAACCGGGAACGATTGCTGGCCCTGCGGGACGCCAATTACATCGCCAGTGTTTTGTTTTTCATCGCGGCCTATATCGTCATCGTCGGCTTTTCGCTGCCCGGGGCCACCATCGCCACGCTGACGGGCGGCTTCCTGTTCGCCACTTTTCCCGGCGTCCTGTTCAATGTCATCGGGGCCACCCTGGGGGCGATCGGCCTGTTTCTGGCGGCCCGCTGGGGCCTGGGCGACAGGTTGGCGGCGCGGATGGAGGCCGGCGACGGGTTGGTCAAGCGGATCAAGGCGGGCATAGACGCGAACCAATGGTCGATGCTGTTCCTGATTCGCCTGATGCCCGCCGTGCCGTTCTTTGTCGCCAACATCGTGCCGGCGCTGGTGGGGGTTTCGCTGTCGCGCTTTGCGGTGTCGACATTTCTGGGCATCATACCGGGGGCCGTCGTCTATACCTCGGTCGGGGCCGGACTGGGCGAGGTGTTCGCCCGCGGCGAGACACCCGACCTTGGTCTGATCTTCGAACCCCATATCCTGCTGCCATTGCTGGGACTATGTGCATTGGCGGCCCTGCCCATCGTATTGAAAGCCGTGCGCGGCACGAAAGGACTTTGAGATGAAGCAACTGAAAACCGACATCTGCGTGATCGGTGCCGGGTCCGGGGGGCTTTCCGTTGCGGCGGGCGCGGTGCAGATGGGCGCCCGCGTCGTTCTGGTCGAAGGCCACAAGATGGGCGGCGATTGCCTGAACTATGGCTGTATTCCGTCGAAATCCCTGCTGGCTTCGGCCCGTCATGCCCACGCGATGACGACGGGCGGTGAATTCGGCATCACGCCGGTGACGCCACAGATCGATTACGCCGCCGCCAAGGATCACGTCGCACGGGTGGTCGAAACCATCGCGCCCGTCGACAGCCAGGACCGGTTCGAAAAGCTGGGCTGCATCGTTCTGCGCGACTGGGCCCGGTTCATTTCCCCCGACGAGATCCAGGTGGGCGAGACACGCGTGCGGGCCCGTCGCTTTGTCATCGCCACCGGATCGTCCCCCCTGGTGCCACCGATCGACGGGCTGGACGGGGTGCCGTATCACACGAACGAAACGATCTTTTCGCTGCGCGAGCGTCCGGATCACCTGTTGATCGTCGGCGGCGGCCCGATCGGGATGGAAATGGCCCAGGCGCATCGCCGTCTCGGCTGCAAGGTCACGGTGATCGAAGGCTCGCGGGCCCTGGGCCACGACGACCCGGAAATGGCGGCCATCGTGCTGGAGCGGCTGCGCGACGAAGGCATCGAGATCGTCGAGCACACCGAGGCCGAGAAGATCAGCGGCCACGACGGCGACATCACCGTTGAAACCGGCAAAGGCACCTTTCATGGCTCGCACCTGCTGATCGCCGTCGGGCGCAAGGTGAACATCGACCGGCTGGACCTGCTCAAGGGACAGGTGGCGCACGACCGCGCCGTGACCGTGGGCGAGGATCTGAGATCGCCGACCAACCGACGCGTCTATGCGGTGGGCGATTGTGCCGGGGGGCTGCATTTCACCCATGTTGCGAACTACCACGCGGGGATCGTCGTGCGCTCGGCCGTGCTGGGCCTGCCGTTCGTCCGCGCCAAGACCCATCATCTGCCCTGGACGACCTACACCGATCCGGAACTGGCCCATGTCGGCATGACCGAGGCACAGGCCCGCGACAAATTCGGCGGCAATTTCCAGATCGTCCGCTTCGAATATGACGAAAACGACCGCGCCGTGGCCGAGGGCCGCGTCACGGGTCACATCAAGGTTCTGGTGAATCGCGGCAAACCCGTCGGTGCCACCATCGCCGGGTCGCAGGCGGGTGAACTGATCGCGATGTGGGCCATGGCCCTCGCGAACGGCCAGAAGATGACCGCCATCGCCAATACCGTGCTGCCCTATCCGACGCTGTCGGAGATCAACAAGCGCGCGGCGGGGGCCTATTTCTCGCCCCGGTTATTTGATACGCCGGCCGTGAAACGCGTGGTCGGGCTGGTGCAGCGGTTCCTGCCGTGATCACGCACAGGACGGAGGGCCGCGAGGGATGAATTCGCTTTCAGGACGGTTCCTGGTCCTGACCACGGTTTTCGTCATGCTGGCCGAGGTGCTGATCTTCGTCCCGTCGGTCGCGCGGTTTCGTGTCGATTATCTCGTCTCGCGACTCGAGCGCGCACAGATCGCGTCCCTCGCCCTGCTCGCCAACGAGATGATCGACCCCAAGCTCGAGGCCGAGCTTCTGGAGAATGCCGAGATCTACAACGTCGTCCTGCTGCGCGATGCGGTGCGCCAACTGGTGCTGTCGTCGCCTCTGCCCGCGCCGGTGGCGGTGACCTATGACCTGCGCGACACGTCGCCGCCCGAACTGATCCGTGATGCCTTTGCCGACATGATCCACACCGGCGACCGGGTGCTGCGCGTGATCGGCGTTCCGGTGCGCCAGGCCGGCCTGCAGATCGAGATCACGCTGCCCGCGGCCCCCCTGCGCGCGGCGATGCTGGAATACGGCGTGCGGATCCTGATCCTGTCGGCGGTGATTTCGGTGCTGACGGCGGGCCTGTTGTTTCTTGCCGTGCAACGCTTTCTGGTGCGGCCGATCAAGCGCGTGATCGCGGCCATGGTCAGCTATGCCGCCGCCCCCGAGGACACGCGCCGCATCATCGAACCCTCGGCCGGCGTGCGCGAGCTGCGCGAGGCCGAAGCGACACTTCAGACGCTGCAGACGCAACTGACCGGCGCGCTGCGTCAGAAAGACCGGCTGGCGCAACTGGGCAGTGCCGTCGCCAAGGTCAGCCATGACCTGCGCAACATCCTGACCACCGCGCAGTTGTTCACCGATCGGCTGGACGCCAGCGATGATCCGATGGTCAAACGCATGGCACCGAAACTGGTCAATTCCATCACCCGCGCGGTAAACCTGTGTGAATCGACGCTGGCCTTCGGCCGCGCCGAAGAGCCGCCACCGGCACTGTCGCGGGTGGCGCTGGCGCCGATCCTCCACGACGTGGTGGACGGCGAACGGCTCGCCTCCGGGGATCATGACCTCAGCTTTGCCGAAGATGTGCCGGTCGGCATGGCGGTGCGCGCCGATCCCGAACAATTGCACCGCGTGCTGTCCAACCTGATCCGCAACGCCCGTCAGGCGATCGTGGCCAGCGGCAAACCGGGCGAGATCTCGGTGACGGCCAGCGAGACCGAGGATGCCTGGCGGATCGACATCATCGACACCGGCCCCGGCCTGCCCGCCCGCGCGCGCGACCACCTGTTCACGGCGTTCCAGGGCGGCGCGCGCAAGGGCGGATCCGGCCTGGGGCTGACCATCGCCGCAGAACTGGCGCGCGGCCACGGCGGCCGGCTGGAGCTGGTCGATACCGGCCCCACGGGCACCCGGTTCGCCCTGCACCTGCCGAAAACGATCGTAACGACCGACCGCGAAATGAGCTGAGCTTTCGGCGGCCGAAAACATTGCAGGATTTCGACATACCCGCTTGCAAACCCCGAACAGGCCCGTTACATCGCCCTCAATCCGCGCGCTGGTAGCTCAGTTGGATAGAGTACTTGACTACGAATCAAGGGGTCGGGGGTTCGAATCCTCCCCAGCGCGCCATTTCGCATTTGTCGATGACAAGAAAAACCGGCTTTTTTGACAGATTGCCACCCGAAAGCCGGACTTTTCAGATATCAGATTGGCTTAACCCAGCAGGCTTTGTGAACGTAAAGCCAGACCAGTCCTGACTTTATCAAATCGCGAAAGCCACGTTTGGCCAAGAGCCTCCGTGCCGCTCCCGGAACGAACTTCACGCTGTGCCAGACATCGGGTTGGCGTTGCCGGATCGGCTTTCCCTCGCAAGACCAGTCAGCCGTGGGTGACCGCTCTGGGTACATGCCTCAGCAGTGGTGAAGTCGACGCCGCCGAACATTGTGCAGCCTCCCACAATCGGGCGTCGAGGGCGATCAAATGCTCGGCGATCTTCCTGGCGGCCTCGGGGTCATGGAGCGCCTTGAGCGCGGCCGTGTCCGCGGCCAAGGCGCCATTCACCGCATCCTTCCATTGCCCGTTGCTGGCGGGCCAGGTCGTCTGCACGTGTGCGACCCCCAGGCGGGCTAACGCGCGGCCTTTGGCCGATTGCTCGTCGTAGTACCGCCATTCCGGAATGCAGAGAAACGGGCGGCCGACGCGGGCGATTTCATGGCAGGTATTGTCGCCGGGCGAGGCCACGACGACATCGGCGGCGGCGATGTAGTCGATGACGTTCTCGACCCATCCGCATTGGCGAAGATTGGGAAATTCGGTTTCGTGCCCTTCGCGGCGCACCGGCCCGACGGTCAGCCACAGCGCATCAGGCAAGGCCCGCGCGGCCATCGTGAGGGAAGCGTAATTCGCACCGCTTCCACCGCCCCCCGAAAGGGTCACGACAATCTGGCGATCCGTTGGCAGGTTCAGCTTGCGGCGGGCATCGGCCTTGTCCGGCACCCTTTGCAGGCTGGTGCACAATCCGCCCGAATAGAAGGTTTTGGCCCGCGCCCAATCGGGATAATCCGCCTGTTCGAGGTCGGGGTGGAAGGGGGCGATCATCCCGACACAGGCCTGGTACGCGGCGATGTGGCTGGCATCGTCGCGGTCGCCGTGCATGCGGACCTTGACCGATGGAACGGAGCAAAGCCGCGCCAGCAAGGCCCACTCGACCGAGACATCGTTGAACATCAGCCCTGGATTGCGCCGCCGGAAGAAGTCAACGATCAGCTCGGCGTTCGCCTTCAATGCGGGGGATCCAAGCGGCACGCATTGGGCGACATCGGGGGTCATCTGGGCGCGCAGGGCGTCGGTTGCGCTGGGATCTCCGATGGCATTCGGCAGCTTCACGAACTCGATCCGGTCATCAAAGTCACCGAAGATGTCGCGATCCGCGCACAGTATGGTGATCGGCCGGTCATCGAGATGGCGGATGATCTCTTCGCAGCGGCGTGCGTGTCCGCGCCCTTGGTGGTGAACGAAAAATCCGAAAGGCCGCGGCATAGGCTGTTTCCCGTGATGTCGGTGTGACGCCGGAATGCGCTGCACCGGGGCGCTTGCGACATTGCCTGTCAGGTCGTCACCAAATCCCGTTCTGCACCGTTTGGTTCCCGAATTTTTCGCGGGAACCGACGCCTTGGCGGGGCATTGTTCCGGTATCTGCCGATTACGCCAGCAAGTCAGAAAACAACCTGCGTGCCGCCACTTGCGGTGCGCGGTCAAGGAGGAGCTTTGCCGTGCGCATCATGCACATCGCCTTGGGGGGATGCCTTACCGCCACACCCGTGCGCTATGGGCTGACGGAAGATACCGGAGGTCATATCGCCTATGTCCTCGGGGCGAGTGGGGCGCAGGCGCGACGTTCCGATGTGACGGCTGTCGATATCGTGACCCGTGGGTTCGATGCGCCCGAATTCGGGATGGAGGGGTTGCAACACGCGGAGCGGCTTTGTCCCAAGCGACGCATCCTCCGACTGTTCTGCGATAACCGGGCCTATCTGGAAAAGGCCGCGCTGGAGGCCGAGCTGCCGCAACTAGAAGCGGCATTCCTGGACCTTCTCGACAAGGAACCGCGCCCCGATGTCATTCATGCGCATTTTTCGGACGCGGCCCAACTTGCACAGCGCGCCCATGCGCGGTTCGGTATCCCGTGGGTTTTCTCTTCGCATTCTCTGGCCTTGCAAAAGACGGGCGGAGTCGCCCCGTGCCGCGTGGAACGTGAACGTGCGGCCGTTCGCAACGTCCATGCGTTGATCGCGTCGTCGCGTGACGAGGCCGAACGGCAGTTGGCATGCTATGACGCCGCCGCGGCCGGCCGCACATTCCACATCGCCCCGGGTGTCGATCTGTCCGACAACGCCAGCAGTTCGAGGGCGCGCCGCCTGGTTGCACCCTGGCTGCGCGATCCCGAGAAACCCATCGTGCTTGCGGTTGCGCGTCCGGTGGCCAAGAAGAACCTCGACGCCCTGCTGCGCGCGTATGCCGGTTCTCCCGCCTTGCAAGCCAAGGCAAATCTCGTGATCCTGGCGGGCCAGCGGGCATCTATCGGTCGTGAGCAAAGCGAGGCGGACCGCGTGACCACCTCGCTTTTCGACCTCGTCGATCGCCATGACCTTTGGGGAAAGATCGCGCTGCCGCGTCGTCATGACACCGCGGATGTGCGCAGCCTTTACGCGCTGGCCGCCGATGGCGGGGTCTTCGTCAACCCCGCGCGGTTCGAGCCGTTCGGCCTGACCATTGTCGAGGCGGTGCAGGCCGGGGTGCCGGTCGTTGCGACCCGCAACGGTGGTCCGGCAAATATCCTGGCGGCAGTCAACTACGGGCGCTGCGTCGATCCCGACGCGGTCGAGGGCATCGCCGCCGCGTGCCTGGATCTGATCGAGGATCCCCGCCGCGCCGCCAATGCCGCCCGCGCCCGCACGCGCGCCCGTGCGTTGTTCTCATGGGACACCTGGGCGGGCGAGGTGCAAAACGTCTATTGCGGCCTGTTCGAGGGGCGCCGCAAACGGCCGGCGCCCGCGGGGCTTCTTGTGTCGGACATGGACGGAACGCTTACGGGGGATAATGGGGCGGCGGCGCGCCTGTCGCAATGGCTGGACCGCACGCCGGCCATCCCTCTTGTCGTGGCAACCGGGCGGTCGATCAGCGAAACGCGCCGCGTGCTGCGCCGCTGGCGCCTGGCCGAGCCGCGATGCATCATCGCCTCGGTCGGCAGCGAAGTCTGGTGGCGCGGCGCCCAAGGGGCATACCGGCCAGATGAAACCTATGCCGCGTGTATCTCGGCCGATTGGCACCCCGATCGCATCCGCGCGATCGCCCATGGCCTTGGGATGGATCTTCAGCCCGCCCATGAACAGCGCCGCTGGAAGGTTTCATTTCACGGCGATGCCGATGTCGCGCGTCGGCTCGAGGAGGCACTGCACGGGGTCGGACTGCGCTGCACCGTCATTCCGTCACATGGCCGCTTCATCGATGTCCTGCCGGTGCGCGCCGGCAAGGCCGCGGCGGCCGCACATGTCGCGGCAAAGCTGGGGCTTGGGGCCGCCCAGTGCCTTGCCGCGGGCGATAGCGGCAATGACCGCGATTTGCTGACCTGGGCGGGCCGTGCCGTGGTGCCCGCAAACGCGCTGCCCGAGCTTTCGGACCTGCGCGGCGCGCATGTGCGCCGCTCGAAGCAACGGCATGCCGCCGGTATTCTGGACGCTTTGGACGACTGGTGGCCGCAGACCGAAGGGATCGGCGCGATTGCGGCGGAATAGCGCGAAGCAACCGCCAGCGACGGGTTCGCGCAACGGGGGAAATTGCGAATGCATGTTGCGTTGATGACGTGGTCCCACACCCGGGCGGGCGCCGGCCTGTCGCGGGCGGCCAGACTTATCGCGAAGGGCCTGCACGAGTCCGGTTGCGATGTCACGCTGCTGTCCGGGGCGCTGCCATTCGGCGCGGTCGATGCCATCGGCGACATCGGGATACGAGGGTGCGCGCCGCCGAAAGACGGCATCGCCGCCACGCTGCGAAAACGCATGGCCGCAGGTCATCTGGTCGCACCGCACTTTTATGCCAAGGCCTTGCAGCACCTGCACCAGCGGCATCCCGTCGATGTCATCGAGGCGACCAACTGGTACGCCCCCGCCGCGCTCGCACGCCTGCGGGGGGTTCCCCTGGTCATCCGATGCAGCACCCCGGCGATGGATGCCCAAACCACCACGGCCAGCCTGCGCGACCGCGCCGATCTTGCCGTCGCTCATTGGCTCGAGGCGCGCACGGCACGCCGCGCGGATGGTGTAATCTCGAACACCGCATCGCACCGCGATCTGATTGCGGGCCTTTACAGGCTGGAAGCGGCGCAGCCGCACGCGGTGATCGATCTGGCCATCGACGACGCGACCCTCACCGCTGGCAGCGCGGCGGGCGCGGCGGATATGAAGGAACCCGTGCGCCTTCTCTTTGTCGGCCGAGATGAGCGGCGCAAGGGGCTGCGCGAATGTCTGGGCGGTTTTGCCCTTCTCCAGGCCGATCGCGCGCGGCGGGGATGCGCCCCTTTGCGGCTGACGATCGTGGGGCTGGGGCGCGGCGACCTCGCCGCGATTGTCCGCGCCGAATCCTTGCCGACCGAGATCCTGCAACACATTGATGCCGTCGTCTCGCTGTCCGATGACGCGTTGCGCGCGCGGTTCGCGGCCGCCGATATCGTGCTGGCGCCATCGCGCTATGAATCCTATGGGCTGGTCTATCGCGAAGCTGCCGCATTCGCCCGCCCGCTGATCGCCTGCGCCGAGGATCCATCGGCCCGCGCGTTCGTAAGCCAGGCCCGCTGCGGCATCCTCAGCGAGGCTTGCAAACCCATGGCCATCCACACTGCGGTCGCGCGCCTGCTGGACGATCCGGACCACGCGCGGTTGCTGGGCTGCCAAGGTCGGGATCATGTGCAGGCCCTGACCACGGCGCGGCTGGGGCGCGAGACGCTGGCGTTCTACGAACGGCTCCGGCGCGGCAAAACGCGCCAGTCCTCAAGGCGGGTTCAGGACGGCACGCCCTGCGCGCACCATGCCGTGCGCCCAGGCACGCTCCTGCGCCCAGTCGTGCCCGTCCCAGCCATCAAAGCCGAACCCGTAGAGGTCGAGCAACATGTCGCTGTCGGCGAAATGGAGCATCGCCAGAAAGCCGGTGCTGGGCGCAACCAGTGAGCGGTGGCTGCCGAGGCCGCAGAGAACACGCCGTGCGCGCCTGACCAGATCGGTCGGCATCTGCCGCACCGCGATGTCCAACCCCGCCAGCCTTTGACCGATCGCGCGCGAATGATCCCGCGCGCCCGGATCGCCTGACGTCTGCGCGGACCCCCCGGCATCGGCCGGCAGCGGCAAAACCACCTCGCGGAGGGTTGCGAAGATCGGGCGTCTCCAGAACGCCGGATCGGCCAGCCATTCAGCCGCTTGCCCGCCACGGTTCACCAGCCAGAGCTGATCCGTCCGGCGACCCGCCGGCCCGTTCAGGCCCGCCGTGTTGTTGAAGCGCACCACCTTGTCTGCGGTATCGATTCTGGTTGTGTGGTCGATCCGCAACGGGGCGTTTCCGACAATCGCTATACGTGGCATGACTGCTTCCCCGTTTCGGCCAACCTCAGGCGGCAAAGGGGCGCAGCAGAGCGGCATCGTCGCCGCGCCGTTCGGCCGATTGGCCCATCCGGTCGTAAGTGCGCGACCGCTCGGCGATCCGCGCCCGCGTCAAATGATGATCCAGCGTCCCGAATTGCGCGACCGTGGTGGCCTGGCCGTCTGCGCAGGGCAGCGGGCGTTCGTGAACCCGCCCCTGAAACTTCACATCCCGGCGGATCAACCGGTATTGAACATCGGGAAAAAGATCCGACACCCGCCCATCCACGATATTCCGGCGCGGAAAACCGACCGCGCGCAAACCCGCATGATCGGCCGCCGCCGCCAGATGCCCCAGCAGTGCGGCCATATCGGGCGCTATCGACTCGTCCGTATCCAGATGAAGGATCCAGTCGCCCCGCGTCGCGCGGTTTGCAAAATTACGCTGTGCGGCGAAATCACCATCCAACGGCCGGGCGGCGACCCTGGCCCCGGCAACCGGGGTGACGCAGGCAGCATCCAGCACGACGATGGTTTCGCCAAAAAGCGGGGCGTGACGGCGCACGGACGTGTGCAGACGCGGATCGTCCGGTGGCGAGAGGATGACAAGGCTGACGGGCACTGGCGCGAACCCGGACAGCCCCTGAAAGGCCAGCGGCGTCGTGCCGGTCTGGACCTGCCCGCTGTCCTCCGCAGGAAAGGGCCACCAAAGCCGGACGCTGCTTGCGGCAATGCGCCAGGTCCGGTTCGTTGCACGCCATGCGACGTCAGCGGGGGCCAGCCGGCCGCACAGTGCCGCGTGCAACTCGCCCGTCCAGTCGTCATGGCGTGCCATGCCTTGCGACGGCCACCGCATGTCGCACCACGTGCAGCGCGTCCATACATCTTCTTGCACCCTCGGGCGGGCGCCGCAGCAAAAGCACCGCGTCGCAACCCGCTCGTCCTGCGGCCGTGCGTCGAAGATCATGGCACGGCCTCGCTCATGCGGCGATAGATCTTCAGATACCCTTGGATCATGCGGTGGCGGGTAAAGCGCCGCTCGAACCCTGCCCTGACCGTGGCGCGGTCCAGCTTCGCGGCGCGGCGGACAGCGTCCACCGCCTCACGCTCGGTTTCGACGACATAGCCGGTCACCCCGTCCTCGACGATCTCGGCCACGCTGCCATTGTTCCAGGCGACGACGGGGGTTCCGCAGGCCATCGCCTCGATCATCACAAGGCCGAAGGGTTCGGGCCAATCGATGGGAAAGAGGAAGACCGAGGCATTGCCCAGGAACCCCTGCTTTTGCGATTGGGTGATCGGGCCGATGTGGGTGATGTCCTGGCCGAGGCGCGACGCCACTTCGCGCTCGAAATAGGTCGGGTTGCCGACATCGATATTCCCCGCCAGCCGGATCGGCATACCGGCGGCGCGGGCAATCCTGATCGCGCGGTCGGGGCGTTTCTGATCGGTCATCCGACCCAGAAAGGCACAGTATCCGCCGTGTCCCGACCCCTGCGCCAACCCATCGATTCCGTGGTGCACGACCCCCAGACGGTTTGACGCCGGCACGTCCGCCTCTTGCGCCGCAGAAATGGCGGCGACCTGCATGTGCGGAAACCGCGCGAAGAAGTGCTGGCGATCCGCCTGATCCGCACGCCAGTGGATCGACATCAGCACCTTGTCCGGACAGGTCGCAAGCGCCGCCGCATGAAAGAACTCGGTATGGCAGTGGATGATGTCGAACGCGTCCGCATGCGCCGCGACCTGTGCCAGCATCGCCGCCTCCATCGCGCCGGGCATCGACGGCGGCGCATCCGGGATCGTGGCGACGGCTGGCCCCTGGCGAACCAGACGTGCCAGGGTATCCGACCCGTCGGCGGCAAACAGCGTCACCTCGTGGCCCGCCGCGCACAGCCCGTCGCACAGATCGGCGACAACCCGTTCGGTGCCGCCGGCATCGATCGGTGGCACCGGATAGATCAACGGCGCAACCTGCGCGATTTTCAACGGTCTGGCCTCAGCGGGCATTGCAGGTGCTCTCCGTAATCGTTGCGCCGCGCATGTCCCGGCGCGTCGGGGTGCCAGCGTTCGGCATGGCGGCAACGCTTGACTTCGCAACAAGGTCCGACATCTCGAACACCAGAGCCTGAAAAGTGGATGACCAGCAAAAGTGAGCATCAGCGTCTGCACCATCGCCCGGGGGCGTCACGCCCATCTTTGCGGCCTCATCGAAGGGTTGTGCGCCCAGGATCATCTGCCCGATGAACTGGTCCTGGCTTACATGCAGCCCGCGCCCTATCGAGATCTGCCGCGCGCGCCCTTTGCCATTCGCCAGGTCCGTGTGCCGGGCGACAGTTTGCCCCTTGCCGCGGCACGCAACGCCGCCGCGACGGCGGCCCAGGGCGACGGCCTGATCTTTCTGGACACCGACTGTATCCCGGGCCCGACACTTGTTGCGACCTATGCCGGGGCCATGGGCACGGACCGGTGCCTGATGGGCGAGACGCGCTATCTTGGGCAGGACGACGCGCACGGCAGGCCCGATTTCGCCGCGCTCTGGCGCGCGAGCCACCGCCACCCCGCGCGCGATTTTCCGCAGGTGTCGACGCGCCTGTCCGATCCGCTGGAGTTCTGGTCACTGTCCTTTGCGATGACGGCCGCGACATTCCGCACGCTGGGTGGGTTCGACACGCGGTTCATCGGTTATGGCGGTGAGGATACGGATTTCGCCCGGCGTATGGAGCAGCACGACGTTGCATTGATCTGGACGCCCGACGCGCGCGCCGTGCACCAATGGCACCGGGTTCAAAAGCCGCCCATCGCGCATTTCGACGACATCATCCGCAATGCCCGCCTGTTTCACCGGCTCCACGGGTGCTGGTGCATGGAATACTGGCTGGACCAATTCGAGGGCCTCGGCCTTATCCGGCGCACATCCCTTGCCATCGAAGTGCTGCGCCCGCCGACATCCGCCGAGGCCGACGCCGCGCGCTGTGACGGTGCGGTGCGGTTCTCGTGAGGCCGGCATGCGAAGATTGCGGACCGGTGTGCCTGTTTGGCCCGGCTTGCGCATCGCCGACTTTTCCGCGCTTGCGGGCGGGAACCGGCGGAACCATTCGCAATCCCCTGCGGTTTAGCACGCAGACTGCTGCGCGGACATTCCCGCGCATCGAACCCCGCTCCACCCCGAAAGGCCTGCCGCCATGAACGTTCGTACATCCGTGGATTTCTCCCGCGCCGATCCCGCGCCGCGCATCGCGGACAATATGCTCGATCTGGTCGGGCAGACCCCTTTGGTGCGGTTGCAAGGCTATCTGGATGAAGCCGCGGTGAACCTGCTTGCCAAGGTCGAGGCGATGAACCCCGGCGGCAGTGCCAAGGATCGGCCCGCCCGCCACATGATCGAGCGTGCGCTGGCCGATGGACGCCTCAAATCAGGCGACACCGTGGTGGAATCCTCGTCCGGCAACATGGGGATCGGGCTGGCGCAGACCTGCGCCGTTCACGGCCTGCGGTTCATCTGCGTGGTCGACCCCAACGCCCAAGCCCAGAACGTCGCGATCATTCGCGCCCTCGGTGGCCAGATCGAACTGGTCGAGACGCCCCTTGACGGTGATTTCCTGGCCGCGCGGCTGGAACGGGTGGCGGAGTTGCTGAACGGCGCGCCCGATCGGTTCTGGCCCAACCAATACGCCAACACCGACAACCCCGCGTCCCATGAAACCGGCACGATTGCCGAGATCGACACGGCATTGCACGGTGATATCGACTATCTGTTCGTCGCCTGTTCCAGCACCGGCACCGCGCGGGGCTGTCGTGACTACCTGCGGGCGCATGGTCGCAAGACCAAGGTCATCGCCGTCGACGCCGAGGGCAGCACGCTTTTCGACGGCACCGCCGGGCCGCGCAAGATTTCGGGCATGGGCGCAGGACGCCTGCCTGATCTGGCGCGCGGACAGCGCTTTGACGATGTCATTCGGGTCTCCGACCTTGCGTGCGTGGCGGGGTGCCGGCGCGCGGTGGCGCGCGAAGGCTTCTTGGTGGGCGGCTCGGGCGGCGGGGTGCTGGAAGCGGTCCGCGGCATGCAGGACAGGCTGCGCGGCAAGACCGTGGTGGCGATCATACACGATTCCGGCGCGCGGTATCTTGGAACCGTATTCGATGGCGACTGGGTCGCGCGCGAATTGGGCGCGTCCGAATCCGACGTTCTGGCCATGGCCGGGTTGATGCCTTCGGCGTGACCACGATGTGCAGCAGGATCGCCATTGTCGGCTGTGGCCCCAAGGGGTTCTATGCCTTGGACGCGCTGTGCGAAGCGGCGCGCGCCACCCCCAACCACGGTCTGGAGGTCCATATCTTCGAGCCTTCGGCGCATCCGGGGGCGGGACCGATCTATGACCCGGATCAGCCCGAGGTCCTGCTGATGAACTTTCCCGCCAGGATGATAGACGCTTGTACCGATGGACGCGGGCCCGACCTGATTTCCTGGACGCGCACCCATGGCGGACCGGTGGCCGCGAACGCCTATGTCCCGCGCGCCACGGTCGGGCGCTACCTGGAGTGGTGCTTTGAAAGATGCGCGGCAAACGCGCCGCCAAATGTCGGTCTCAAGGTTCACAACCGCCGCGTCGAAACCCTGTGTCGGGTAAAACAAGGATGGCGGGTCGCGACCGACGTTCCGGCCTTCGACGAGGTGCTGGTGACCACCGGCCATCAGGACTGGACCCGCGCGCGGCAAGCGGGCGAACGCGGGATGATTCCGTCACCGTTCCCCGTCGATCGCGCACTGACAATGGACGCCGTTCCGCCGGGCGCTTGTGTCGCGTGCAAAGGATTTGCGCTGACGTTCCTTGATGCGATGCTGGCCCTGACCGAAGGGCGCGGCGGCGTTTTCACCATCTGCGACGGGCGTTATCTCTATCGGCCGTCCGGCAACGAACCGCGCGCGATCCTGCCGTTCAGCCGGACGGGCCGCCCGATGCGCGCCAAGGTAGAGGCGGACCGCTTCGCCGCACCCCAAGGCAGCACCTTCTGGCGCGCAAACCTGGCCGCGTTCGACGCAGTCCTGGCCACGAGGCCCGAGGCTGATTTCCACCACGACATCTGGCCGGAAATCCTGCGCATTGCCGACGCGACGCTCGACCAGACGCCGGGAACGGCGGCGGCGTTCTTTGCCGATCGGCAGTCCACCAGGTTTGACGCCGACCGCACCCGCCGCGATTTGCGCACGGGCCACGCCATCGCAACCGGGGCAGCGCCGCCCGATATCGGCTGGGCCCTGGCCGAGTCTTGGCGGCGCTGTTATCCCCGTCTGGTCCGCTGGATCAGCCACCGCGATCTGTCCGCCCCGGATGCCGCCCGATTTCGGCTGGTCGCCACCGAGATGGAGCGTCTGGCGTTCGGACCGCCCGCCCAGAACGTGGGCAAGCTGATCTGTTTGGAACAGGCCGGGCTGGTCTCGTTCGACCATCTGACGAACGACCCTGCCGCCGATGTCATGTTGAACACCACCATCCCGCCTGCCGGAGGCGCCGCCCTGGCGCCGCCGCTGTCAGGTCTGCTGCGTGACGGATATCTGGCCATCGGTGCGTTGGGCGGTGTGACCGTGAACGACCGCGCGCAGGTTCTGGTGGGCGGTGCGGCGGTGCCGGGCCTCTCGGTCATCGGTCGCCCGACCGAAGGCTGCGTGCTGGGCAACGATACGCTGTCGCGGACATTGCACCAACTGCCAGAGCGCTGGGCCAGCCGCGTGGTGCGCACGACACCTTCGCGAGGGATTCTGGAGCATAGCGCATGAACACGTTACCCGACATCTTCGACCACTGCCACGGGATCGTCCCGCTGCGACCGAGGCTGGAACACTGGATGGTCGCACTGTTGCGCGACCCGCCGACGTTGCAGGACATGCTCGACACCCACGGCGCACCGCTGAACATCCAGTCCGCCGGGCCGTTCCGGTGCAACATCACCAATCTGATCGAATGCGTTGCGGATTTCGACCTGCCGTTCCTGCCGTTGTTCGCGCGCAAGGCGAACAAATGCCTGACCTACGTAGACGCGGCGCGGGACATGGGAATCGGCATCGACACCGCCAGTTACGCCGAAGTGGCGCAGTCCCTCGCGCGGGGTGTTGCGGGACACAGGATCGTCTGCACCGCAGCGGTCAAGGACCGGGCGCTGATGTCGCTTTGCGCCGCAAACGGCGTCACGGTCATCCTCGACAACTTCGACGAGCTTGATTTGCTGCAAGACGTGGCGCAAGAGGCTGCACGGCCCGTGCCCGTGGGCCTGCGTTTGAACGGGTTCGTGCGCGATGGCGTGACGCTCTATTCAAGGTTCGGGTTTGCCTTGCGCGACATCCCGGCCATCGCGGCGCAATTGGCCGATTCATCCGTTATGACGTTGCAGGGGCTGCATTTTCACCTCAACGGCTATAGCGCCGAAGACCGTATCGCGGCGATTTCCCAGGCCTTGCCGCTGATCAGGGACATACGTCCCGACGACCAGCACGATTTTTTCCTCGATATCGGGGGCGGCATCCCGATGAACTATCTGGCCGACACGGACCAATGGCCGGTCTGGCTGTCCGAACTCGACCGCGCGCTGACCGGTGCGCGCGCCCCCATCACGCAGCACAACGACGGGTTGGGGCGCGCGCCCGGCCCGGATGGCGTGAGCGGTTCGGTCGACAGTTATCCGGTCGCACAAACGCTGGTTCAGGAGGACTGGTTGCGAAAGATCCTGAACGCCTCCAGCGGGGAACGCTCGATTGCCAGGCACCTGCGCGATGCGAAGATCGCACTGCGGTGCGAGCCGGGGCGATCCCTGCTGGACGGCTGCGGCATCACGGTCGCGCGCACGGCTTTCGTCAAGCAGGACAGCCATGGCACATCCGTCATCGGCGTGCAGATGAACCGCACGCAATCGCGTTCCGGCTTTGCCGAATTTGCACTCGACCCGCTGATGGTGCCGGGTCCAGCGCCACGCGGCCCCGCGACCGAAGGATACCTTGCCGGAACCTACTGCACCGAAAGCGAATGGCTGACCCGTCGGAAAATGGTGTTTCCGCAAGGTGTTCGGCCGGGCGATCTGATGGTCTTCCCCAACACCGCCGGCTACCTCATGCATTTTCTGGAAAGCCGGTCGCACCAGTTCCCGCTGGCGCGAAACGTCTTTGTGCAGTCAGATCCGACGGCCCCCGCCGAACCCGACCCGATAGATGATCCGACGTAATTCCCCGGCGTAATATAGGGTCTGCACCAAGGCGCAGATGATCGGGATGATCAAGGAACAGTGGCCGGCCACGACCGCGGTTTGCCACTAGCACAGCCTACGCAAGGCCACGTTCCACGAACTGTGATCGGGCGGGTATAACCCCAAGGGGCCTGCGCGCGCTGGTTTGGGGGGGATGGTGCCATCATCACGGCTGATGCCGTTAACGTCGTCCAAGACCTCTCTTTTCGGGTTACTCACCATTTGCGTTCAAACTTGCTGCGCAGGTAGATCGCGATGGCGTTCATCAGGATGAGAAAGGACAAAAGCACAAGGATTGCGGCAGATGTCCGACTGACGAAGCCGCGCTCGGGGCTGTCGGCCCAGATGAAGATCTGTGTCGGCAGGGCGGTTGCGCTGTCAAACGGCGTCGGGGGCGCCGAGGTGATGAAGGCGTTCATACCGATCAGCAGGAGCGGCGCGGTTTCGCCCAAGGCCTGCGCCAGGCCAATGATGGTGCCTGTGAGGATGCCGGGCATCGCCAGGGGCACGACATGGCCAAAAACCACCTGTTGTTTCGACGCGCCCACACCCAACGCGGCCTCACGGATCGAAGGCGGCACGGCCTTGAGCGCGGCACGCGTCGCAATGATGATGGTCGGCATCGTCATCAGGGCCAGTGTCATACCGCCGACAAGCGGTGCCGAGCGCGGCATGCCGAACCAGCCGATGAAGACCGCCAGCGCCAGAAGGCCGAAGACGACCGAGGGCACGGCAGCCAGATTGTTGATATTGACCTCGATGACATCGCTCAGCTTGGTCCTGGGCGCGAACTCCTCGAGGTAGATGGCCGCGCCGATGCCCAGCGGGAACGAGATCAGAAAGCAGGTCAGCAGCGCCCAGAAAGAGCCCACGATCGCGCCTTTGAGGCCGGCCAACTCGGGAAAGCGGCTGTCGGCGTTCGTCAGAAGGCCGGTATTGACGCTGGTGCTGATCGCACCAATCCCGTTCAGACGATCGAAAAAGGCAATCTGCGTGTCATCGAGACGGCGCTGGCTCTCAGGGGTCGTGCGGTCCAGAAGGTTTTTGTGAAGCTGGTCGTAGGGGTCCGACACAGGCACGCGCAGGGCAATGGTCTGTCCGATCAGCGACGGATCCGCCACCACGCGGTCACGCAGCTGAAACTGGGCACCGTTGGACAGGATACCGCCCACCACGCGCATCGCAGCGCGATCATTCGGGTCAACCGATGGCAGATGTGCCACCAGGGCCGCCGCAAGCACATCGTCGAAATCGCCGCGCGGCAGGCGCTCGGAACGGATCTCCCCGGGGTCGATGAACACCTGAAGCGTGATCTCGGTCTGGGTGAATGCCTTGTGGCCGCTCGAGATCAGCGAGGCGAGCAGGATGAACAGCATCAGGAAGGCAAGGCTGATCGCAGTGACGCCCAAGGCTTGCAGGATGAACTGCCTGCGATGCCGCCGCGAAAGGCTGGCGCGCACCTTGTCCATCGCCGGTCGCGCCACGGCGCCAGAGGGAATATCGGTCATGACATCAGGCCTCAATCATAGGCTTCGCGGTATTTCCGGACGATGCCGAGCGCGAAGACATTTATCACAAGAGTGACGAGGAACAGCATCATCCCCAAGGCGAATGCGGCCAGCGTCTTGGGGTTGTCGAACGAGGTATCCCCGATCAGCAGCGTGACGATCTGCACGGTGACGGTGGTGACACTCTCCAGCGGGTTCAGCGTGAGGTTGGCCATCAGCCCGGCCGCCATCACGACGATCATCGTCTCGCCGATGGCGCGGCTGACGGCGAGAAGGACACCGCCCACGATACCGGGGATCGCTGCGGGAACGAGAACCTCCAAGACCGTCTCGGCGCGTGTGGCGCCGAGGGCCAGCGCGCCGTCGCGCATTGCCTGAGGCACCGCCGACAGCGCGTCATCGGCGAAGGACGAGATGAACGGCACCAGCATGATGCCCATCACCCCGCCCGCCGCCAGTGCGGTATTGGGCGCGACGGGAATGCCCAGTGACGCGCCGAAGCTGCGGATCGCGGGGGCCACGACAAGGACGGCGAAAAAGCCGTAGACGACCGTCGGCACCCCGGCGAGGATCTCCAGCAGGGGCTTGGCCACCGCGCGGATGCGCCGGGGCGCGAATTCGAAAAGGTAGATGGCTGACAGCAGACCGATCGGCACGGCAATGACGATGGCGACAATGGTGATGACGATCGTGCCGACGATCACCGGGATCCAGCCAAAGGCACCGGCGGCAGCGATCTGGTCGGCGCGGATCGGGATCTGAGGCTCCCAGTTGCGGCCAAAAAGGAACTCGGTCAGCGGCACCAGCCGCAGGAACTTGTAGGTCTCGAAGGCCAGCGATGCGACGATCCCGACGGTGGTCAAGATGGCGACGACCGAGCAGAAGATCATCAGGCCCGAGATGATCCGCTCGACCCCTTGGCGCGCGCGGAACCCGGCGGACACCTTCTTGCGGGCAAGGACCATGATGACGAGGCAAAGAAGCGCGGTCACGACGACAAGCCCAAGCGCGGCCCGCTGGCGCAGGTCGGTCAGCCGCTCGGCAGCCGCCAGTTTCCACGGCTCGGGCTCGCCGAAGATGCGGCCCCCGGCGATGGACCGGATCTCGGCCAGGATAAGATCGATCGGACCCGTATCCAGCCCGATCAGTGTGCCGTCGGGCAGCGCACCCATCACCACGGCGTTGATGATGGGCCCTTGCACCACCAACCAGACCAGAATCATGACCAGAACGGGCACCAGAATCAGCAGCAGCGCAAAAAGACCGTGATACTTCGACACCGAATGCAGCCGTGCGCCGCCTTCGCGGATGCCGGTCGCAGCGCGCCGGTTGAGGACGTAGGCCGCAAGGCTGGCAAGAAGAAGTATGGCAAAGGCCAAGGTCGTCATCGGAGACACCCGTTCATGTTGGAATGCCCGGGCCCGACAGCGCCGGCCCGGGCGGGATCGGACAGGCGTTCAGCCTGCCGGGCCTTCCATCGACTGGCCGTTCAGAACGTTGTCCTGCAAGGTCTGCATCCGGTCCTCGGCCAGCGGCACAAGGCCCCGCTCGGACAGGTAGCCACCAGAGGCCAGCGCGTCGTCGGACATGTATTCCTCGATGAAGGCATCAAGGTTGGGGATCACGCCGCGATGCGCGTTCTTGATGTAGAAATAGAGCGGGCGCGACACCGGATAGGATTTGTCGGCGATGGTGTCGATCGACGGTTCGACGCCTTTGATCTGCACGCCCTTCAGCTTGTCCATGTTCTCGTAGAGGAAGGAATAGCCGAAGATCCCCATGGCGTTCGGGTCGGCCTCGATGCGTTGGACGATCAGGTTGTCATTCTCGCCCGCCTCGACAAAGGGGCCGTCGGTGCGCATACGCGAACAGTTCTCTTCCACCCAATCGCCGTCAAAGCCGCCAGTGGCAACATAGTCCAGCTCTTCGCAGCCCGCGTGCATCGCCAACTCGACAAAGGCGTCGCGGGTGCCGGATGTGGGCGGCGGGCCATAGGCCAGGATCTCGGTTTCGGGCAGGCCAGGGTTGATGTCCGACCATTTCGTATAGGGGTTGTCGACCCATTCGCCGTTGACCGGAACCTGGGCACCGAGGGCGAGGTAAACTTCACCGAGTGTCAGATTCCAGCCGAAATCGTTCTTGCGCGAGATCGCGAGCGACAGGCCATCGAACCCGATCAGCGCCTCGGTGATGTCGGTGACTCCGTTCTTCTGGCACAGTTCGAACTCGGAGGCTTTCATGGCGCGTGAAGCACCGGTGACGTCGGCATGCGATTCGCCGATGCCACCGCAGAAGATCTGCATGCCACCGCCGGTGCCGGTGGATTCCACGACAGGCGACGGGGCGCCGGTGTTGTTGACGAACTGCTCGGCGACCGCTTGCGTGTAAGGAAACACGGTCGAAGAACCGACAATCCGGATTGCATCGCGGCTTTGCGCGAAAGCGGCAGTTGTCGAAATAGCGGCAACCGCAAAGACAGACGCGGTCAGTTTCGGGTAAGGCATGATGGCTCCCAGGTTTGCATCGGTCGCTCGCACGACCATGGCGGTTGGCTACCCGGGTTGTGTGATGCTGGTGTAAGAGTTCTGTTACGGTTTCATGACAAATCACTTGCACCGACCGCGCAACGCATCTGCTGTTTTCCCGGGACTTCCGCCATCGCAGGGATCGGCAGGATCTGCTGACCCCAAACGCGATATGAATGTGTTTCCGCGGGTTTGCGCCGCCCGCGACCGCTCTGATGAAAATCAGAACGTCAGGTTGAAGTGCCGTGAACGACCCCGACATCGGATGCAAGAATGTGCTCGTCTCGGTGCGCGACCCTGATCGAGGTGTCATACCGTCATGTCGGCGCCGGGATTGCGCCTATTGAAACTGTGACGCTCGTGAACCCGGCCGAGCGTGAGCCTGGGGTCGAAGCGTCTGGAGCGTCCTGCACAGTCATGCCCTGCCCGTCTTTCACCGGCACGCCGATGCCCGCCGACGGATCACGCCGCAAGACGCATTCCAGGCGCGCATGAGCCGGCTCAATTGATCACCGTCTCGGCACTGCAGGATCTGGTCGCGACGCGGCGCCGCTTCGGGCTGCCTTGCCGGCCGCGCCCGCGTCGCCGTCACAAGAGACCTCGGAAAACGTCAGCTTGCGCCAGTCGCAACCCTGCCAACGGGTCGCCAGGCGCACAACATCGGCAATCTTCGTTCGGGGCGCTTGCCTGCACCGGCAACGCTCCAGACCATATACGCAAGAAGACTGCGATCTGTCAGAACAGGTAGCCGAGCTTCAGGGCAAATGGCAACAGCGCGACGAACTCGCTGTTTTCCGCCATGCCTTGCGTGGCTGTCAGGGTGGTCAGTCCCGCCGCCGTTCCGGTCAGCGCCAGTATACGGGAAGTTCCTGCAATACTGCCGCCGCGCAGCAGATTGTAGGTCATCAGACCGGCGCCGATCGGCAGGCTCAGCACCATGACCGTTGTATTGATCGCGTAAAGCGTGATTGTTTCCAGCGTGCTGCGCTTTTTTGAAAGTCTGGCGGCGCCGGCCCCACCTTCGGCATCGATAAGCGCACGCAACTGCTGGCGTTTCTCCTCGAAATACCGCGCATCGCCAATATCCTCGACCGGCATCGCCTCAGGCGACATCTGGTACGCGCTTGGGGACATTGCGGCATTCACCGGCGGGTGCAGCGCTTTGCGGACGGGCCGCTCATGCACAATCGTGCGATCGTCCGGAGACACGACATAGGTGCGACCCTTGTGCGTCCAGGTAACCTGCTGTGCCGTCATCGTTTCCAGAACCCGGAGCACCACGCCCGTCACCGCCGAGAAGCGCAGCTTCGACGGCTTTATTCCTGTCGATTGCGCTGCCCCGATGGGTGTTTCACCATTGATCTCGATCTGCGACGGCCGGTCCGGATGGCAGGTTACCGTGATTATCAGTGCCGCGCTGATGAACTGAAGCTCATGGTCGTGGGCCATGCCGACGACGTCAAAGGAATTGCCCCTTGCCTCAAGCGCTTCGATCAGAGGCTTCGCAAACTCCGAAAGGTTCAGAGCGATATCCCCGGCGTGCTCCAGTACAGCCGTGGTTTTTTCGTACCGTCTGGCCATCTCAGGCTCCTCACATATAAAACACTACAACCAATGATTGAATGTGAAATGCGTAAACAATGAGGCAAAATCGATACCAATGTACACAAAACTCTACGCGCACATCTAAGACGCTTGCGGCGAGGTGTCGCAATCCACCCGTCTGCCGACTTCAAGAGCCTGCGTTGAGCCGCTTTGACAGGTTTCATACGTCGCCAGATTTCACTGGTCGCCGCACAGGTTGCGCATGCCTTCTCGCTGACCTTCACGTTGGCCTGCACCGCCGCAACCATGTCTAGGCCCGGTGCATGCTCGCCTGCAGTCACATTCACGACCTTGCGCCGGGTGTCACCGCCTTCCCCGTCCACCCGAAAGCTGCTGCGCCGTTGTGCAGCTGTCACGGTTTGCCACGGTGCTTTGCTCGCGCGCAACAACATGCCGCTGTTGCGCAGAAAATCCACTTATCCCGGCTGTTCAGATTTTCAGAACCACCTCTGCGCGTACGAGAAAAATACCGCTTTCAGCGACTGGCGGACCATGACGTCAGCGTTGCGCCCGGCTCTACCCGCGCTTCGGGGACGCTCTCGCTGTTGGGAAATTGCCCGAATCTTGCCCAAACCCAGTGCTACTCTGTGCCGTTCGGCGCCATTTGCGGGATTTGCGCAGGGGAAAAGATATTCGATGGAAAGGACAGTTTCGCCTTGTAAACTCCATGTTTGCTTGGCTATACGCGTCAGTGGAGACGTGGCCGAGTGGTCGAAGGCGCTCCCCTGCTAGGGTCAGGACTCATAGCCAACAGATGACAAGTGCTGCGAGAGCGATGGTCGACAGAAAGACCTTCGGACAGCGGTCGTATCGGGTTGCCACCCGTCGCCAGTCCTTCAATCTGCCGAACATGATCTCGATCCGGTTGCGGCGTTTGTACCGACGCTTGTCA
>NZ_NMZM01000007.1 GCF_002751875.1 Oceaniglobus indicus
CGCCCTTTAAGGCCTCCAGCGCGACCTTCGCCTTGAACTCCGGCGCATGCTGCTTGCGTTTAGACATCTGTAATCTCCTTGGTGTTGAAGATCAGCAGACTGCATATCGTAGCTTATGTCAGTGTCCGAATTTCGGGGGGTAGCTTAGTTCTTGACCGCGCGCCCCATGCGATCAAGAACTTTACGTTCAACCTGTTCCGAGTCTTCAAGGTGACGAACGAATGACTGCATTGGCGCGGAGCCAAGAAAAACAGGCCAGTCATCGCGCTTCCGCAACTCATCAGTTAAGTTGTTCATGCGTTCTGACGCATCGTCTTCTAAACTCTTGATTTCGATGGCGAGCAGACCACTCAAACATGAATAGTCGACTCTCCTCTGCTCTGAGTTTTCGGGATCATCTAAGCAAACCCCACGGAGGGCTTCGACTAAGAAGCGTTCCACCAGTGGCGTGAGTTTTTGCACATGACCTTTTCGCTCGACGCGCACCAGAAAACCTCGCTATTGCTCTTTGGTTGCTGGCTCTACCTTGGGGGTTTGTCGCGGCGCGTTCAACTGTTCAACGCGCGCTCACTCTAATAAGGCCTAAAATTAAGATGTCCGCTTCGATCAAGCTGCGGTGCAGAAATCATCCAAGCTACGAATATCCGCAGTGGGCCGGAAGACACGGCGCACCTCGCCGCAGGCGTCGTGCTCGGTCACTGGGGTCCCGCATTACTGATTCGAGTCGATCGGGACGGATACGTTTTAGAGACCGCACTTAGGTTCCCAGCATCGGTCGACGGCTCGGAACGTTTTCGAGTAAAGCCGCATTTATGTGGCTCGTATCAAGAGGCACATCTTTCATTAACTCAACAATAAGATCGAAAAACTTACTTGAGGTGAAATCAGTTCCAAATTCACGGTATAGCGCAATGCATTTGGCATTTGCTCCGAATAAAATGGGGACCTTTGACAGCGCAACATTAAACTGCGACGTTGGAAGAGGATCATTTCCCTTGTCCGTAAGAACAAATCTGTAAGCGACAAGATCTTCGATAACGGCTTTTTTTGAAGATTCTACTTGTTCCAATCTAAGTTTCTCAGCCTGCTTTTTTAGCTGAATATTTTGATTGATCACTGTAATGAGTGCTCCCAAAACTGCTGCCAGCAGGGAGAATATCCCTGCATAAATTACCGATTCCATTGTCGCTCCAGATGTTCTCCCAAGCACCGCTATATCAGGCTGAGATGCTATCTGGGAAGCCATGAAGAGGCTTTGTTGCACAAATCGGTTGAAGAGCGTTCTTTCCCCTTCCCCGGACGGACTTATCCTACGGGCTCTGTGACAGGGATGCCAAGAGCTGTGTAACGGTTTAGCACGGCGATGCGGATTTGGATCTCCGCGACCTGCCGGTCGAAGTCCCGCGCCATGAGGCTCTGGCCCAGTCGTTTCACACAATGCATCTTGGTCTCGACGCGGCTTCGGCGGTGATAACCACTCCATCGCCGCCACAGGGTGCGGCCCAGGTATCTTGATGCCTCCACGGCTTGGTTCCGGGCGATGGCCCCGTTGCTCGTGGGCTTCCATGGCTTGGCATTCTTGCGAGGCGGAATGACAGCATGGGCATTCCGCTCGGCAATCGCGTCGTGGCATTTGCGCGTGTCGTAGGCCCCGTCAGCGGTGACCGACCCAATGTCCTGATCGGGCGGAACTTGCTTTAGCAGCTCAGGCAGCATGGTCGCATCACCGATGTTGCTGGTGGTGACCTCGACCGCCCGAACCTCCAGTGTTTCTTCATCGATCCCTATGTGTATCTTGCGCCAGATACGTCGTTTGGAGCCGCCATGCTTGCGGGCGTTCCACTCACCTTCGCCCTCTGCTTTGATACCTGTGCTATCGATCAAAAGGTTCAGTGGACCAGTCCCGCCGCGATATGGCAGGTTTACGTTCAGCGATCGTTGACGGCGGCAAAGGGCGCTGAAATCGGGCACCTCCCAGCCCAACCCTACCAACTTCAGCAAGCTCTCAACGGAGCCTGTCGTCTGCCGAAGCGGCATGCCGAACAACACCTTCAGTGTCAGGCAGGCCTGGATCGCGGCGTCACTGAATTGTTGTCGCCGACCGCGTTTGCCCGGCGGCGGCGGTCTCCAGACCATCTGGGGATCAAACCAGATTGATAGCGACCCACGTCGCTTCAAGCTGTCATTGTAAGTCGACCAGTTCGTGGTCTTGTACTTCGTAGGGGCCCAGCTGCTCATGTGCTCAAGCTATCACGCTGGATTCGCGAGATGAATCCCTCAACGCATTTGTGCAACAAAGCCCCATGAAGAACACTCCTGAGTGGGGATTATGTCCGCTCTGCCGATCTCGGGTCGTTGGAAATGCTGCGACGGGAGCGAATGGCTGCTTCGGTGACGCTGCGGTGCCACACCGGCGGTTGCTTCGAACGACCGGACTGGGCCGTCTGTGACCCCAGGTGGATTGAGGCGGAGATTGAACCGCTCCGGTTTTCCCGGAGGCTGATTACTCCGTTTCCTGCGACTTTATCGAACTCGCTGCACTCTCCATAGAACTTCTCTTGGCCTCTGGCGGTCCGGCTCGCCGACCTCGCAGTCGAGAACGGTCCGGTTCGGCTCCGGGACAATCTCGGGACGCTCGCGCGACGGGCATGATCAACGCCCCGCGAACGCTCCGGGGCCTTGGAGCGCGCAACATGGTGTTGCGGCAGGGTCCCAAGGAGTCGATCATGAACAAGAATTATCTTGAAACCCCTTTGGAAATCCTTTGCGCGAAGCTCCCGTTCGAATTGGCGGCCGCGTCGGACGGTTGCCGTCAGCGGACATCGCCGGTAGCGCATAAGATCGCGCCATCATGGAAAGGTGGGCTGCCCCTGCGGACCACGAAGGTGGCTTGGACCGTCTTTCGGCGCATGAAGCCCTCTGGGCGCTGGCGGTCCTATCGGGGTGGGGGCGGGAAAATCTCAACCAAGAACTGCCGAGTAAGGGCATGATGAAGAAGGCCCGGGCAGACGCCCGGGCCTTTTGGGGTGCGCTTTATCGGAGGGGATCGACGATGTCAGGCATGTCGGTTCCGGCCCCGGACAGGGCGTCGCGGACTGTCCTGCGAAGGATGTCATCCAGAAATCGAATACCCGCTTCGCGTGACACGTGACCCATTGCCATCCTGACAATGTCGGGCGGGCATCCCTTTTCAAGGAGCTCATACTGCAGTGCTTTCCGGAAATCTTCGAAATGCAGGGCCGAGGCGTCGATCCCGTGCGTCTCGCAGTAGCGGACGAACTGCCTCCGGAACCGCGTCGTGCCGGTGCCGAGTCTTTCCTGCGAAACATGTGGGAAGAGCATCGTCTCCTTCTGATCCTGCCGCAACTTGAACAGTCCGACGAGGCCGAGGTCCTGCAGCCGCCGAGATACTGGGATCTCCCGGCGGGCCCCGGTCGTCTTCGCATCGCGTTCGATGCAGAGGACCGGTATGCCGTCATGATATTGCAGGTTCTGGGTGGTAAGATGGACGGCTTCGCCGAGGCGCAGTCCTGCGAGCCGCATCAGAAGAGGGATCCAGAACAGAGGATCACCGGCATCCCCGATGTCGCCGTGGAAGATTGGCGATGACAGGTAGCTTTCAACAGCGTCCAACCAGCGTGGGTGGTCGACTGGGCGCTCCTGCTGCCGCAGACGGGCCTCGTCGACCGTCGACCAGCTGCAGACATCGAACGGATTTTCCTCTGCGAGCCCAAGCTTGACAAGGAAATCGCCAACCTGGCGCGCCGCACGCCCGATCTTCAGGAATGTCGTGACGCCGATGCGGTCAGGAGAAGTTTGGTCTTCGCCGACCAGGCCTTCGTCGTCGGCCCCGGTATTCCGCCGTTTCCCGTGGCCTTTCGGCAGTTTCCGGATTTCCTCCAGCGAGGGGATCACATCTTCCCTTGCGATGTCGCGAAAGAACGGATTCCCCAAGGTGCGCACCCAGGCACGCTTGGCGCTCTCGATGTTCGGAGCACTATTGCGCCGCCAGCTTTCGCCAAGGGCCGGATCAAGTCGGGAAGTTCCGGGTTGGTACCCCAGTGATCGGGTTTCGATGTAGAACTCGAACGCGCCTTCGAGGCAGATCTGCTTTTCACCGGTGAGAAATAGCTTCGATTCTTCGGTGAGATTGGCGCCTTCGAGAAGGACCCGGGGCGTCCATTGTGCGAATGATTTCGGGTGAGGTTTTCTGTCATTTCGGGTGGCGAGGTTGTCGTGCATTTCCTGTATCTCCGTGAGTGTTTCAACGCCGCCCTATGCCCCGGATTTCCCAGGATATTATGACCTAAGTCAAAATATCGAAATTAAGCTTCAGCGGACCTATCACGAACTCGTGAGTTGTTGCCTTCCGTCCATTCTGCCCGGTAAGGATCGTTCCCTCAGGTCGGTCAGCGTCGAAATCCGACGACATTGTCATGTTTGACCTCACCTCGGGCCGGCACCACTTGGACGGCGTTGACACCGGGTGCGGCGAAGGGACTCTTGATCCTCGAGATGTCCACATCGATCCTGCTGATCACCTCATGCAATGTCTTCACCCAGATTTCGCGCGTGTAAGAGCCGTCACCTTCGTCGACCGGTTTTTCGTGCCCCATGAGGCGCCGGCGCACCATGTCGGGGCAAAGCAGGTTCCCCAGATCGTTGTGGAATGTGGTGCGCAACGCATGGAAATCGAGACCAGGCCAGTAGCATCCGTTCGTTTTGCGGTAGTATCCGAAGGTCTTGCTGAAGAGTTCCGAGTAGGTCTCCTTCGTCTGGCCGCGGTTGAGATCCGGGAACAGGCGAGACTGGTTCTGTCTGCGGCGCATTTCGACAAACCGAAGCAATCCCAGTTCGATCAGCTTGGGGTGCACGGCAATGCGACGCTCCCCGGCTGTGGACTTCACGTGGTTGCCGATCACGTTGCGGACGGTGAAATACGCGACACCGTTTTCCGACCCGAAATCATCCGGCCCGAGTTGCAGGATCTCCTCGGCGCGACATCCGTCGAAGCGCGCGATGAGCGGCGCCCAGAACAGCGGGTAATCCTTCTCTTCGCAGTCGCCCTGGTAGACCGGCGAGTCGAAGAGCTTCTGGATCCTGTCGTCCCACAGCATGCGCGTGCGATCCTCCTCGTTCGCCTTCAGTGCTTTTTCCTCATCGTTCGACCAGGAGCAGATCTCGAACGGGTTTTCATCGATCACCTTCATGGCCTTCAGCATCTTGCCGACCCGGTTTGCCATGCGGCCATGGCGCAGGAAGGTGGCAACGCGCAGGCGCGGGATTTTCGCGTCAAGTTCAGCGCGTTCAAGGTCCGCCGGAGTGGCTTTGCCTTTGACCGCAAGGTTCAATTTCGACTCTGCTGCGGCCGCGAGTTCCAGTTCGTCGGCGCGCTCGACGAGCTCGAGGAAACCGCGCGTGTTTATCAGGGTCGGCTTCTTTCCGTGGTATTTCGGGATGCGGCGAATGATGTTCAGGACGCCATCGACCTCGGTCCAATCGATCTGCTGGAACGGCTGGTTGCCGAGGACATCGACCCAGATCTCGCGTGCCTTCCGGGCGTTTCCGCCGGAGGTCCGTGTCCAGTTCTTTCCCTGGTCGGGAAACCGCTTCTGGCGCGCTTCGAAATTGTCTCCATAGCCGAGCTCCTTGAGCTCGAAGTAGAGATCGAACGCCTCCCGGAACTCGATGTTGGGTCCTTTCCTGAGGGCTGCACGCGAAGTTTCCGTGAGAAGGGTCTCATCGATCAGAATTCGGGTTTCCCGCTTTGGCGTAGCGGTTGCGGATGCGGGACAGGCGATCCCGGACGTGGGCGCAGCCACCTGGGTGGGGGCGGCGTTGGGCTGCACGTCGGGCGGAAGCGGTACGTTCCCAGCACGAAGAGCGCTGGTGGGCGCGGCAGGGGCAGACTCGGGGCTGACCACATCCAGAGCTGTCGGCGGTGGAACAGCCGCAGCACCGCTAACGTGAAGCATTGCTGCCGGTGCCGCGACCTCGGCAGGCACAGATGCGGGAGGGACCGTCATGGCTGGCACCGTTGGTTGCGCCGAAATCGCGGGCAGGGCGGGCGACCGGGATGCCGAGCGGCCTGCAATCATCGACCGGAAGATTGGGGTGGATTCCGCGTAACGCCCGATCTCGCGGCGCTCGCGTTCGCAGGACGCATCCAGCATCACGCGCAGAGCTTCGAAGGCAAGGACACGCCAGTCGGCCGCGGTTTCGTCCAGAGTCACGCCCAGTCGCTGTGCCAGCTCGCGCAGGGGGGCGACCGCAGGGGCCCGATCGCCGAGCGCCAGCGCCCGGCGCAGCATGTCCTGGGTCGCACGCTCTGCCTGTGCGGCGAAATTCGCGGCCGCTTCCGAGCGCGGCTCTGCAGAGGCGCGCAGGGCTTCATGAGCCGCGATCTGGAATCGCGCCAGTTCGGTCAGCAGCGTGACATGGTCCGCACTCAGATGATCCACCGGTCTCTCCGTCGTCAGCGCGACGGCCAGGTCCGTGAGCGCGGTCAGCGCGCGGACAAGACATGTCGCTTCGGAGAGGACGTCGGTGCGAAGAGAAAGACAGAGGGCCGAAGTTTGATCAGGGTTCGATATCCTCGCGAGGGCCCTGGGCAGGCGCCGCCGGAAGAAGAAGCCCGAGGGCCGTTTTTCGAGGTAGGGGATATGTGCGACTCTGGCCATGGCAGGGTGCTCCGAAACGGGTTTCAGGGCATCCTGGAATCGCGGGCCGTGTACCTGGTCGTGCACCGCTTCGTGCACGCGTTTGTGCACCGGTTCGTGCACGTGCACGGGTGGCTCCGACTCCGGTCGGGGCTCAGCCAATGAAATCAACCACTTGGGGAAATTTGGCTCCGGCGGTAGGGATCGAACCTACGACCAATTGATTAACAGTCAAGCGACGATATTTATTAGGTTACTGCACGGTGGTGCGGTAATATAGTAAAACCAATGCATTACACCTATTTTGCAACGATAATCAATCGGTTTACAATGCGCGAAAGTGCATGTTAGTGACGTGGTGCGTTGCAAAACGTTGCAAAATCGGAGCATGACAGATGACCACGGCAATCGACTTCACCAAGCCTGCACGCCTGCTGAAAACCCCACCGGGCATGTATCGCCACGACGGCGACCGCTTTCCTGGCCTTTACCTCAATGTCGGCAAGACCAAGAGCACTTGGTACATCAAGCGTCGCGTCGATGGGAAAACGAAGTCGATCAAGGTTGGCGCGTTTCCCGCCTTGGACGCCGTGACGGCGTTTAAACAGGGCGACACGAAGACGGGCGTTGCAAAGAGCGACATTCAGACAGTGCGCGATGGTTGGACGTTTTGGTGCGACACGTCGCAGGCGCAGGGCGGCATGTCCGACGATCACCGCCACCGCATGACGCGCCAGCTTGAGATGCACGCGCGCGAGATCATGGACAGCAATGTCGCGGACGTGACCTCGGCCAATGTGCAGGCCGTCCTGAACCGCCTCATGGCTGACGGCAAGAAGGCGACCGCGCGGGCCGTGCGCATTGGCATCGGCAACGCTTTCAACTTCGCGCCTGTCGTGAACCCTGTCGGCCAAAAGAGGACGCGCGTTGCCAAGAGCGAAGAGACAGAAGCGCAATGGACGGCGGTTGCCCGTGACCACGATCTCGACGCGGATGATTGGTCCACGATCTGGGAGGCGATCATGGCGCGACGCGAGAAGAACGTCATTGTCGGGACCGCTGTCGCCGTCATGTTCCTGACAGGCATCCGCTCCGAAAACGTTTGCTCGCTTTCGTGGGATCAGGTCGATTTGCAGAACAGGACGATCCACCTGACCAAAATGAAGAACAAGCTCGCCCGCACGTTGCCCGTGATGGATACCGTGATCGACCTGCTCACGGCGATCCGTCAGTCGGGCAGCGAATGGGTGTTCCCTGCGTCGTCGGCCACCGGATACATCACCGACCCGAAGGGCACATTCGCCACGATAAACGACGAGCGCGTCCGCGTATTCCTGCCACATGACGGGCGGCGTCACTTCATGCAGGCGTCAGCCGAGGCGTTCTTGCCCGACTACGTCGCCCACTTCCTGCGCGGCGACAAGAAGGCAGGCGAAGGCAGCGACATGCTGATGAAATACCTGAAGCGCATGGGCAATCGCCGCGCCGTCGAGGACATTGAGAAAGTCTACTTCGAGCGAATTAAGGTAGAACCTTCTTTCGCCATTGTTTCCTGATTATAGGCACACTATGTTTCAGGTGCACCAAGGCAACGTCGTGAGACGTCGCGCGCCATAGTGGCGGGTGCCAGCATATCGTTCAGGGGATCGGCGCCTGAATGTGAGGGTTAAGCCGAAATATCAACGGGCGCGAAGAGCGCAACATGGCCCGCCTGTTCTGGATTGAACAGAAAGAACCGTTGATATGTCGGAAACGATCCGCGCACTCGAGTCGCGCATTGAAGAACTCGAAACCCGCTTAAACCATCCACGCATGATGACCCCGCCGCAAGTTTGCGACTTCCTGCAAATCTGCGAGCGGTCGTTTTATGACATGAAGAAGCGCGGCGACACGCCGCCCGCGATCTATTTCAGTCAGCGAACGGTGCGCTATGACCTGCATGAGGTCATGGCATGGGCGAAGCAAAAAGAAGTGGGGCAGGTTTAAGGCCCGCCCCACTGGATTGGATTTGACAGAACTACGATTGAATAACTCGTTTATAGACGAGCCGATGGCAAATCCGAACCATTGAAGCGGGTCCATCCTGAAAATGGTATGGACAATAATCTGAATGAATCCGCCGACCTCATGCTCCGTCTTTTTGACGGATATGAGAAACGGCATATCGAAATGCGCGGCGAGATGGTCGCGGACGATAAAGGCAAAGTGAATGGCAAGCCGCAGACCGTGGCAGGCCCGCTTACGGCTGATCTCGTCGCCCAACACGTTACAGGCGGTCATCCTGTCGGCGTAGCGCCTGTGCGCGCGGACAGCACATGTCTGTGGGGCGTTCTCGACGTTGATTGGTACGACATGCCCGAGGACGACGTTACGGCCTTGCGCGACCGCCTGCGCACCCGCTGCGCCGCGTTCCGCACAAAGTCGCGCGGCCTGCATGTGGTCGTGTTCGTCGATGAGCCGATCTCGGCCAAGCAGATGCACCAATATCTCGCTGCGCTGCGAAAGCGGCTGCCGAAGAAAGTGCAGGCCAAGACCGAGCTGTTTCCGAAGGCGACACAGACGGCTGTCACGCCCGACAATGAACCGACCGCCGTATGGCTGCCGATCAATGGACAGAAGCGCGAAATCGCTTGGGTGATCGACGACGACGGCTCCAAGACGCCGCTGGATGAGTCGGGCGTTCTCGGCCTGCTGCAACACATCCACGCTCATTGCCGCGTGTCGGCACAGACAGTGAGCGAGATCGCCAACGCGACGCCGACGCTCGACACCTCGGATATTGGCTACAAGGTGCCTGTCGATCCTGCGGGACGAAATGACCTGCTGATGCGCATCGCCATGTCCATGCAGGCGCGCGGATGGCCTGATACCGAGATGGATGCCGAAATTCGACGCCTGAACGGCGACGCGAATTTCCACGATCTGTTTGCCGACGGCGCGTTGCCTGAAACCGAGATCGTAAACCTTCTGAAAGGCGCAAAGCGGTGGGAGAAAGGCACGCCAACGCCGCTGCACTATCGGCAAGTCGAGAAGTTCAATCGTCGGTGGTCGAAAATCACGATCAGCGGCACGGTCGAATATCTCGACAAGGACGCCGCCGAGTTCACGACCTTTGCCAAGCAAATGCTGTTCGACGAAACATCCGACCAAGTCGTTCCCATGGGCAAGACGTCGATGCCGCTCGCGCAACTATGGCTGCGTGATCCTGATCACGCGCGGTTCAAGGACGTGGTGTGCGAACCCATCGACTATGACGGGCCTGCCTATAACGTTTGGCGCGGCTTCGCCGTTGCGCCGAAAGATGGCGATGCCTCGGTGTTCGAGTCGTATGTCCGCGATGTGCTTTGCTCGGGCGACGACGGCCTCGCGCATTGGGTGACGATGTGGCTTGCCGATGCCGTGCAATGCCCGACTGACCCATCACCGCCAACAGCCATCGCCCTGCGCGGACGGCAAGGCGGCGGCAAGTCGTTCCTGCAAGAGCGCGTCCTGACTCCCATCTTCGGCGAGCGTTACGTTCAGAAGGTGCAAGAGTCCGAACGTCTGTTTTCACGCTTCAACCGTTCTATCTTCGGCTCGACCTTCATTGCCGCCGAGGAGTCCATTTTCCATGGATCGCGTCAAACGGCGGCGAAGCTAAAATCGTTTATCTCGTCGCCCTCGTGGACCTATGAGGAGAAGTTCAAGGCGACGGTCAACGCCAAGAACGTTCACCGCCTGATCGCCACGACCAATGAGGCCCAAGCCGTGCATATCGACTTTGACGATAGGCGGTGGACGGTTGTCGAGGTCGCGCAGCCGTTCGATATGACGACCAAGGAGGGGCAACAGGCAGCATATGCCTTTTGGGAGCCCTACCATGCCTTCATGCGGTCAGACGACGGTCCAGGCATCGTGTTGCGCTACCTGCTCGACTATCCCGTTGACCGTCAGGCGTTGACGTTTGGCTATGGCACCGAGGCGAAGGCGCGCGACAAGGTGGCGTCTGATCCCGTCGTTGCTGTGCTGCATGAGATCGCGGAACGCGGCGTGTGCCCGCATGATCCAAAAGCAGCAGGGATAATCTCGAACAAGACCTTGGCCGCGCTCGTGCATCAGGCAGGCGGGCGCAACATGTCGCCCGAGGAAATTGCCAACAAGCTGCTCGATCTGATCCCGCAGGCCAAGAAATCCCGCAAGGCCATGTTCTGTGAACGCCTTCACACCCACACGGACATGAACGGCGACGCCTTGGTTTCGCCGCTGATGGATAAGCAGCAGCGTGGCTATTGCCTTGGCACACTCGACGACTTTCGGGCGGCTGTCGCGCGCATCACACTGCGCACCTATGGCGAGGACGACGAGCCGATGGACTTCGGGGATGCTGATCCTGCGGAGTTTGGTGTCGATGTGGAAAGCGGATGGCGCGCGTGGGAGGCCGCGCAGACCGAGAAATACAACGGCGATCCGCCGTTCTGATCAAGGCGTGTTTCTCGCTGATCGAGATTGGCGGCACTTCGGTGTCGCCTTTTTCGTTTTATGTCACGGGGTCGAAATTTATGTCACGGGGTGACATGGTTTTTGTGCTTAAAGTGCAATCGGTTACGCGATTTATGTCACCTATGTCACGGATGACGGGGGTAAATTGTCAGCTTGTGAAAATCGTGATTTGCCAACGGGTGCGCGCGTGGCGAGGCGTTTTGCTGCTACTATTATTATACTGACATAACTGACATACTGACAGACGACGTTGAAAACAAAGCGTTTTTGGTATGTCACCGTTTCCCTTGGGTGACATGGGGTGACATACTTTGTGCATCGCGTTCCGTTGGGCCTGCCTATCTCCCCTCGAAATCTCCACCTGCTTGTTGCGACTTGCTCGCAACTAGGTCGCGCCAAACAGGCCGATTGATCCTTAATCAAGTGTGAGCGCGTGATTATCGCTTTGGTCATAAGTTGTTGCTCGGTTGCGCGGCCAATTTTGCAACGCGTCTTGCAACGCAGGCACATATCCGACGCAAAAGGTCGGTGATATATAGGCACAATGGCCGTGCCATCGCACATGCAATCGACGGCTTCGCCCGCCAACGGCCAACCGCCGCGATCTGCCGCGGCGCACGCGGGCGTCTTGGTGAAATCCGACGCAGTATGCCCGCAGGCCGCGAACGCGCGGCTATGACGCGCTTGGACGCACTAATCGGCCCAACACCTGAATCTTCCCCAACGCCACCTGAAACGGTCCGCATCCGCCCCAAAGCGAGGTGATACGCATTGCTTGTCGAACCCGTCGGATGAAAACGCGCGCCCAAGGGTGGTTCGGCACACTCCTGAACCTTGGGCGCGCACCATCATCAAAGGATGATATGATGAAGATCCAAGCGAGTATGAACGAAGGCACGGCGACGTTGATCGTCACCACGGTATCGAGCACGTCACGGCTGGTTGTGGAGGGCGCGCAATACTTGGCCGACGACCTCGAGCAATTCCTGACCGACCCCAATGCCAAGGACGTCGAACGCCACTACCGCATCGTGCCTGACGACAAAGGCGTGAGCGTTCAGACTGCCCAAGGCGGGTTCACGTTGCCGTGGCGGCATATCATGACGACGGTCAACGGCCTGCGTGCATGATGGACCTGCCTGACGCCCCACAGACGCCCGAAGCAACCTTGGTCACGGCGATCCTGATGCAGGCTTACCGCGACCTGTTCCTGACGGTCACGGATGAAAGCGGCGCAACGTTCACGTCTCGGTCGGAGCGGGATCAGGCCATGACCTTCCTGACCGAGCGGACAGGCGCGATGGCGCGGCATCGCAACGCCCTATGCTCGCTCATTGGCTGGAACGGCGACGTATTGGCCACAAGCGTCCGTGCCATGATGGAGGGCGCACCCTTTCCCCATCCGTCACTCGATCCGACCCCTGCGACCCTCAAACGTCATGCCGTCGCCGTCGAACGCCTGCGGGAACGTTGGCACGCCTTGCACGCGCCCCGCCCACGCGCAGCGGCCTGACGCATCAGTACCTTAAATACAGCGTCGCCACCTGATTCCGCCGGTCGGCATTCTCGGTGCTGCCACATAAATTCAATTCACGAGCGCAACGGTGCGTCGCTCTTGTTCTGTCCAATCCAGATTGAGCGCGGCGTCCCGACACGCCGCGCTCAATTTTGGACAGACATAGGAGCAAACCATGTCAGACGACACGACCGCCGCCCTGCAAGCGCTGTTGCAGCAGGTGCAGACCCTCACCACCACCGTTACCGATCAGGCCAAACGCCTCGACGACCTGCAAGACTTCAACAGCCGTGTGCTGGACGAGAAGAAGGATATGCAGCGCCAGATGGAAGCAGCGGCCCCGAAAAAGAAAACACTTTCGGACATCGTGAACGAGGAAACGCAGGAGCGCAAAATGCGCGCGGCCAACCTCGAAAAGGGCAACGACGGCAATTGGTATCCGCAAGGGGTTCGGCCCAAGCATTCGATCACGCGCGCCGATGCCCGCAACCCACAGAAATATCGTGCGGCAAAAGAAGCGGCCGAAAAGGCAGGCGCGACACTGACCGTGCTCAACGATGGCGACGGCGATCCCACTCGGCGCAACACCCAACAAGCGGCACCTGCGGCGAAGCTGCACACCGTCACGCTCGACGACGAGCACAACCGCGTTCGCTATGTCCATGCGGATCACAACACGGGCAACGGTTTCGTCCATCGCCGCCTGCAAGCGGAAAGCGAAGGCTACACGACGCGCACCTTCCGCACAGCGGACGACCTGCCGCAGCACATGCAAACGAAACTGCGGATGATGGAGAACGCGGCCAATGCAAGCGACTCCTGAAAACCGTGCCTGCCTCGAATGGGCGTGCCGCGTCGTTTACGGGATCGACGCGGACAGCGAGATTTACGCGCGCCGCGACGGCGCGCTTGTCTTGGACGACCTGTTCAGGATCGACCCCGCCAACAGCCCGACCGACGCGTCAATCGCGGCGCTTGCGCAGATGATGAAACTCCACCTTGGCGGTGCCAGCTTTGGTGAGTTGCGCGGCGACCTCATCGGGTCGGGCGTCGGGGAACAATTCGCAAATCGCGTGCATGATCATTTGGTGGATGTCCTTGATGTTGAATGGGCGGCACTGCGTGGCCGCATCCGTTGGTATCGCGACGATACGGCCTGCACCGATTCTGCCTCAACCGCAGAACAAGGAGACACCTGATTATGGCACAGGGCGGGAACAAGAACAGCGGGCGGCGTGCCATCATCGACATGCGCGCGGACAAGAATGAGATCATCAAGGACATTGTGCTCGGGCGGCGCTCGCTGGCCGAGATCGCGCGGCGGATCGGGGTCGATTACACGACGATCCAACGCTACCGCGACACCAAGATCACCGAAGAAATGCGCCGTTCGATCATCGCGGAAACGCGCGTCGCCTCCATCGAGGCGGATACCGAAGTGATCAACCAAGACCGCATGGACATTGCCATGACCTACGAGTCCTTGGCGAAGCGGGTCGAAAAGCTGATCACGCGCGCGGAGCAAGAGGACGATCCGGCCTTCGCCCTCGCGGCGATGGAAGGTTTGCGCAAGGTGCTCCGCGACATTGCAACCATGCAAGGCAAGCTCGCCACGAACCTAACCGTGAATGTTTCGCTCGCGGAATCCAAAGAATGGGTGACGCTGCGCAGCATCCTGAACGAAGTCTGCGACGAGGTGCCCGAGGCGCGCGAACCGCTGCTGCGTCGGATGCGCCACCACGTCCTGTCGGTCACGAAGGAGGGGAGCGTGCTATGACCCATCGCGAGTTCGAAGGCTGGGCCGAGTTTGGCCGACGCCTGAAAGCGGCCACAGACGCGGGATCGCCCGATTGGGCGCGACTGCCGCCGTCGGAGCGGATCATGCACGACGAAGGCGGGCGGCATTATTTCACGGGGCGGCCCTGCAATCGCGGACATGTCTCCCCGCGCGACGCTAATCGCTGCTGCACGCAGTGCAATGTCGCGAACATGCGCGCCTTCTATGATCGGAAGAAACATGCCGTTTGATGCGCTCCACGACTGGTGCAGCCTGATCGAACGCGACCTCGATCCCGGCGCGGAAATGCTGCACTTTCTGCGGCAGGAGGTGCCCACCGCCACCCAGGTCGATCCGTGGCAGGTCGAGGCGATCACGTCCAACGCGCAGACCGTCGCCCTGCTTGTGTGCCGTCAGGCGGGCAAATCCTGCGTCCTCGCGACGCGCGGCGTCCGTGAATTGAAGCGCGGCGGCACGATCATCTGCGTTGCGCCCGCCGAACGTCAGACCCGCGAGATCACCCGCAAGGTTCAAGCATATCTGCGCGCCACCGATCTTGTGGTTGAGCGCGCGACACAGACGGAAATCGAATGTAGCAACGGCGGGCGGTTCATCGCTGTGCCTGCGTCGGGCGCGACGATCAGGGGCTATACTGCCGATCTGCTGCTCGTGGACGAGATGGCTTATTTGCCCGGTGAAAACGGCGGCGAGGATGTCGTGGTGTCGATCCTGCCGATGCTGAAAGACAACGGGCAGACCTTCTATGCCTCGACGCCCGCAGGGAAGCACAATCTGTTCGCATCGCTGTTTCTCGAACCCAAGGACAGCGTGCATCGGATCAAGGTGCCCGGCACGTCGATCCCGCGCCTTGCGCATCGCGTCGAACGGCTGCGAGAGCAGTTGTCGGCCACCCGTTTCCGTCAGGAAGTCATGTGCGAATTTCTGTCGGACGGCCTGTCCTACTTCGACCTTTCCACCATCGAGAACGCCACGTCACAGGAGGGCGCAATATGTCCGAGATTCTGAACCTGATCCATCTGCCCGACGGGCGCGTGACCAACGAAACAAGACATGATCCCGCTGTCGAAAGAGTGACGGGTTTTGTCAGATACTTCGTCGGTGCGGACCTTGGGCAAGCCAACGACTTCTCGTCGGCGGTGGTCGTGAAGGATCAACAGTTGCCGATCCACGACGGCAACCGCGTCGTCCTTGGCCCGCGCGAGCGCACCGTCGTCTTCGCGGACAAGTTTCGCGGCGTGTCCTATGTCGATGTGGTCGATTACCTGATCCGCCTGCGCAATGCGCCGCCCTTCGGCGGCAAGTCGGAACTCGTGATCGACGGCACGTCCATTGGCCGCGTCGTGAGCGACGTGATGGCTGACCAAGGCGTCGATCATACGGCGGTGCAAATGACGGGCGGTCAGGAGTGGCGGCGGTCTGGTAGATACGTCAACGCGTCCAAAATCCTGATGATCGAAAATCTGGCCGTGCTGTTCGCGGCGGGCGATCTGAAGTTTGCCCATGACCTCGCCATGCGCAAGGAGATCGAGGAAGACCTTGCGACCTTCACGATGCAGACGACGGCTGCGGGCAATCAGATCATCACGCAATCGCGGAATGCGTCGGGCCACGGCGACACGGGCATTGCCCTGATCGTCGCGGCCTTCGCCTCGCAGTACCTTGTGCCGCAGGGTATCCGCATCAGCAAGCTGGTTGGAATGTATTAGAACGGAATATCGTCTTCAGGAACGATCAGCGGTTCAGCCGTGAAAAGATTGTCGCTGCGCTTCCTGTTGTGACCATCCAGAATTACACGGAGGTTCTTTGGGATGTGCAGACCGCAGATATAATGGACGTAGGCACCTGTTTCTTCGTCAGTGTAACTCCCGCGAATGGGGACAATGTGATCTACTTGCCAATGCCCTCCGCGAACTTCGGAGAGTTTTTGTGCCGCCAAGTAAAACTTGAACATTTCGGATTTCTGTTCTTCTGACAGCCATTTTGGCATGGCGGGGCCAGCGCGTTTCCCTGCCATCCGCATAGCGTCCAAGGCACGCTTCCGTTGCTTGCGATGGCGGACAGTTAAAACCGCATCCTCTGCTTCAATTTCGAGGCGTTCTTCATCGGTAAGGTTTTTTCGCCAATCATCCATGGCGAACAGATATGCAGATAACTCCCAGAAATGGAAGAACAGCCGTGCGTCTCGTCGATCTGATCGCCGCCGCGCCCACAGTCGCCCGACGAGTTCAACGAGACGCGGGCAAAGACCCCCGAAATATCGCGCGCTGATGGGCGTCTCGCTGTTTTGGGCATCATTGCGCCTGCTGGCCGACAACGCGCGTTAGACGCGTGCTCACGCGGTCTGCGCCAAAACGACAACGGGCGACCCGAAGGCCGCCCGCATAGTTGGTGCGCACCAAAATCGGCACGCCGTTGGACAGGATCACTTGCACGCCGCGACCAACGCATCGGCGCGTGTCGTGTCCGCATCGCGCGAGGGGATGCGTTTCACGCCTTTGGGCAAGAGCAAGAAATACTTGCCACCCTTGCGTTCGACGCCCAAGCCGAGCGCGCCCATATCGGTGCGCAAGGCTGACGACACGGTGTCCTTGTTCCATGACGTGACTGCCATCAATTCTTCGATGGTCGCGCCCTTGGCAAGCGCCTCGGCCAACAGATGCCGCTTGCTGCCCGCCTTCGTGGCTTTGACGTCTTCGGGCTTGCCCGGCTCAAGCATCACGCGATCCTCAAGAACGCGCGGCTTGCGGGCCTTGGGCGCGGTCTTCGCCTCGACGCCTTCGGCCATCAGGTCGAACGCGACGCGGATGCCGTTGTCGGCCAGCACCTGTTGCACGGGGCCTTCGCCGTTGACGCCTTCGTCCGTGATCACGAGCAGGCCCTTGGTCGAGAGCGAGGCGATCACGCCTTGCACCTGCTTCTGCGTCAGGCCCGTGCGTTGCGCGATCTCGGGAACGTCGCCCCATGTCATGTTGTCGGCGAGCATTGCATCGACGGTCTCCGCGCCGTTGCAGTCGATCCCGGCGTCTGCGTAGGCCACGAGAACGCGCTTCTCCATCGCGGTCAGCTTCGGCGGCTGCGCCTGCACCATCGCGACGAGATCGGCCTTCGCGGTTTTCTTGAGCGCGGAAGCGTTCAACGGCTTAGTGAGCATGTCGTTGAGGGCGAGTTTGGTCAGGGTGTTGAGGTCGGTCATGTCAGTCTCCGTTGCTAAGTAGGTCAGTTAAGTTGACCTATAAATCGCTTATCGGACCTGCCCCCGGTGGCGATCAACCGGAGATGTCAGCCTTCGCGGTTTCATTCGGTGCCTAGACCTGCTAATTTCGCACCAGGGAACAACAAGAGCTTGTACTTAACCTCCCGATGAGATAAGACATAACAAGAACATACGGGATTCTCGCATGAACCAGCTTTCCATCTTTGATCAGGTGCAGTGCGCCGCTTCTGCAGAGACCTTCATTGCTGACCTCGGGGCCTTCGATCAGTTTGGAAAAAAGACCGCGACCGAAGCAGTCGAGGGTATACCATATCTCATCAACGAATTTTGGACAGCAGGACAGCGTCAGGCGCATTCCATCCATGAGGTGTCTTATCGGGCCTGCTTCAAAGCGCAATTGCCCGAATTCTTCATTTCACGTTTGACGAAACCCGGAGACGTGGTGTTTGACCCGTTCATGGGCCGAGGCACGACGCCAGTGCAGGCGGCCCTGATGGCGCGTCAGGCGTTCGGTAACGATATAAACCCGCTATCGGTCCTTCTGACACGTCCACGCCTTCGCCCGATCACGTTGCAGGAGGTGGCGACTGCGCTAAATACAGTCGATTGGTCCCGCGGCGAGGTAATACGGGACGATCTTCTCGCCTTTTATCATCCTGCCACACTCGCTAAATTGGAGGCTCTGCGCATCTGGATAGGGGAGCGCGCACCGCTTGACGGTAGCGACGTTGATCCCGTGGCCGACTGGATTCGGATGGTAGCGATCAATCGCCTGTCCGGTCACTCTCCCGGCTTCTTCTCAGGACGGTCGATGCCGCCGAACCAAGCCGTTTCTGTAAAGGCGCAACTCAAGATTAATGAGAAGTTGGGCGTATCTCCGCCGGAGCGCGACGTTGCAGCCGTAATCCTGAAAAAATCGAAAACCCTTCTCAAAGACGGCTGCGCGCCGAGCCAGGTGCGTTCCAGCCTCCACACGGGCGCGGCTTGGTCCGCGCCAAGTATCGCAGATGCTTCGGTCGATCTCACCGTCACGTCACCCCCGTTTCTAGACATTGTGCAGTATGCAGCCGACAATTGGCTGCGCTGCTGGTTCGCAGGTATCGACCCGGCTACCGTCGCCATCGACATGCACCGCACAGAAGACGCGTGGACGGCAATGGTGCATCGCGTGTTGGCCGAGCAGGCCCGCATCCTGCGTCCGGGCGGCTACGTCGCTTTCGAGGTGGGGGAGGTCCGCAACGGTAAGGTATTGCTTGAACGGCTTGTCTGGAAGGCAGCAGAAGGCCTGCCGTTTGACCGCCTAGGTGTTATGGTCAACGATCAGACCTTTACCAAGACGGCAAACTGCTGGGGCGTCGCGAACGGGGCAAAGGGCACCAACACGAATAGGATTGTTTTGTTGCAGAGGCACTAGCCGTTTCTCATCTCACCTAAGTGCCGCCCAAAAATTTGTCGTAGGCGACTCTCCCAGCCCCCATTTCCGTAGTCGAACGCATAACGGCATATGCATCCTCGCTCCTCATCCGACAAATTCATTTCTCCAGTGGCCTGATCCAGCAGTGCTTGAAGCCGCTCAAGCAGCCCCTGCCAGCCACCTTGGCCAACGATAGGCCGCATGAGTTCGGCAATTTCGTCATGGTCGAGAACTATTCTCTTCATCCAATTTCCTTGCAATGTTTACTCGGGTATCGTCCCCAGCCATAACTCCACCGTAACAATGTTGGAGGGGATAGTGGAGAACAGATTTCAGTTGAGTTGGGACGAGGAAGAACTCGCCCGTGCGTTCAAAATCACACCGAAGGATGTCCGCGAATACCTGACGGATGGCCGCCGGGTTTCGTTCATTATTGAACGGCGACTGATGTGGGAGCATCCCGGATGGAAACTTGCACCGTCAGAGGGTGCCGGATACGACCTCCTCGACCCGGACGGTGGCATGTGGGAAGTGCGGTCGATCACTCGAGGCGGCGTTTATTTCAACCCTAGCAATCAAGTTGGTTCGGGGAGAGCATTTAACGAAGATGGATTTCAGCAGAAATTGGGCGGAATCAAAGGCTTTATTCTTTCCGATATTGTGGGTTTTCCCGTGGTCGATGTTTTTGTCGTGCCTGTGCAGAATGTCTTGGATTGGCATAGTCAGCGGCTTCTCGGCTCGAATGCCAAAGTCTCAAGGGCGAAGTTTCTCAGGGAGTTAGCGCCGCGTATTCAGCTTTAGTGGAACAACGCCCGCGACCGTGGGGCCGCGGGCGTTGAGGTCAAGCTTGCGATACGCGCCAGCCGTTTGAGGTCATCTTGAGCGTTGATAATACGCCGCTCTTGGTGATCTCGATTTTTGTCACGTCATGCCGCTCGAGGCTTTCTGTGAGGCGCTTGAGATCAGGCCGTTTGAGTTCAGCGGGTTTCAGAATGTTCATCCGCACACCTCGCGGTCGAGGTAAATTTCACGCAATGCGGCTTCGTGCTTGATGCGAGGGCGCAGTTCATCGACGAGTTTCTCGGCAATGAACATGCCATCGCGGTCGTTCGTGATGATTGCATGAGCCAGCCGCAGTGCGAGCCGCTTCGTCACTTTGCGGTGGCAGCGATGGTTGATCTCTTGTTCGAGCGATGCTTTGAGATCATTCGTCTTCGCGGGCAGTTGGATGCCAACGGACTCAAGACGGATAGTATTTGCAGATTTGTTTTGCATCGGAAAAACTCCTTCATGATGCGTTGCATTGTTGCCGTGTCGGCCAAACCAATATCCCACACCGAGAACCCCATTTTTGGAGCGGCGAGCATGGACGAAAATTCCAATCTTCAAGATCAGATGGCCCGCGACGCCGAGCGCGAGCCGGGCAACGCACAAAAGGCGTGGCGGCTGCTCGCCGCGCAAATCGACGAAACGAGTTTGCCGGTATGGGTGAAAGACTATGTTAAGCGGTCAGCGTCGGTGGTCGCGGAGTATGACATGGCGGCAGGCGACCAAGCCCAGCTCGCCCACATACTGGGCTTCTACAAGGAGAAGGATTCGCTGCCGCCGTCCGGTTACGACTACGACCATATTTTCGAATGGTTCATCGAGCGCATGACCAAGCGAGCGGAAAAGGGTGAGCGACTCAACATCTCCCGCACTGCCAATGAGTATGTCGATGAGGTTTGCAACATGAATGGCAATCCAGATTCTGTGCGAAAGGCCTATGAAAAGGCACGCGCGCGCTTCGACGTGCAGTTGAAGCAAGATATTGAGCTTCAACAGCTTTTGGCAAAGCGTAAGAAATAGCCCGCGTTGCAAAATCGTTGCAAAAACGAAAAAAGGCGAACCCAAAGGTTCGCCCATTTTGCTTAACTATCAAGTAGTTAATTGGCTCCGGCGGTAGGGATCGAACCTACGACCAATTGATTAACAGTCAACTGCTCTACCGCTGAGCTACGCCGGACCATGCGGTGGTTACTAGCAACAGGTGCGGGTGTCGTAAAGGGCGTTTCGTCAGAAATTTTCGTTCAGTGAGAAGCGTGTGTGCGGATGTGGCGTTGAATCGGCGAGAACCCGGTTTCTTTCAGCGAGATCAATGAGGTGCGCCAGCACGTTTCGGGACGCGGGCGTGCGAAGCTGTGGTGCGAGCCCGGCATAGAGGCGGGCGGTCAGTGTCGCGACATCCTGCCCTCCGTCCGCCAACGCCGCCAAGATCTGTGCTTCGCGCGCCGCGCGGTGGTCGAGCAGCGCACGCACCCTTGCCGGACCATCCGTTATCGTCGGACCGTGGCCGGGAAGATAGACGGTTTCCGGGCGTGCCAGCAACCTCTCGCACGAGGCGCGGAAGGCCGCGGCATCGCCGTCGGGCGGCGAGATCATCGAGGTTGACCAGCCCATGACGTGATCGCCGGTAAACACGATTTCGTCGAAGGCAAAGCACATGTGGTTGGACATGTGGCCGGGGGTGTGCAGGGCTTCGATGCTCCAGCCGCTTCCGGCGACGCGCGCGCGGTCGGGCAGGGTGTGCGTTGGGGCGAATGCCGCATCTACACCTTCGCCGCCGCCGATCTGGCCGTCACGTTCCAACGCTTGCATGATTGGGCGCCGCCCCGTCTGCGCGGTGCCGAAGGCGAGGACGGGAATCGCGAGTTCACGGTGCAGGTGGTGGGCGAGGGCGGAATGATCCAGGTGGGCGTGGGTGACGAAGATATGGCTGATCCGTTCCCCGGCCAACGCCGCCAGCACGGCATCGGCATGGCCCCGGTGCATCGGACCGGGATCGATCAACGCGACCTCCCCATGCCCAACGATATAGGTGTTCGTGCCCCGGAACGTCATGGCCGAAGGGTTCGGGGCCAGGATCCGGCGCACGCCGTCGGCCACGGTTTCGCAAACGCCCGGCGTCGGATCGAACGCCGAAGCGGGTTGGGTGGCCGTGAGGGCAGGGTGCGAGGGATCGCGCATCCTCTCTTTCTTGTGCGTGGCGCACGCGATAGCAAGGGGCATGAATTTTTCCTGGCTCAAACGGTATGCTCCGCGTTCTCTCTATGGCCGTGCCGCGCTGATCCTGTTGACCCCGATCATTACGATCCAGCTGGTCGTTTCGATCGTGTTCATCCAGCGCCATTACGAGGACGTCACGGTGCAGATGACGCGCTCGGTCGCGTTGGAACTGGATGTCATCCGCGATGCCGTCGCGCGCCCGGCGGGCGGTGCAGATGACGCATCGTCCCTGGCCCGGGCGCTGGGGCTGACACTGACGGTGCCGGCGGCAAGCGTGCCGACGACGGACCGGCGCCGATTCTATGACCTGTCGGGGCGCAAGGTGATCGACACCCTGCGCGAACAGATGACCGGGGTGACGGGGATCGAGCTGACCGAAACGAACAAGCGCGTGCTGCTGGGGATGACCACCGCGCTTGGCCCGGCGACGGTGTCGATCCCGCGTGGCCGGGTGTCGGCGTCGAACCCCCATCAGTTGCTGGTGTTGACCGCCTTCGTCAGTTTCCTGATGACGGTGATCGCGTTCCTGTTCCTGCGCAACCAGATGCGGCCGATCAAACGGCTGGCCGTCGCGGCCGAGGCGTTCGGGCGGGGGCGCCATCACCCCTATCGCCCGGGCGGCGCGACCGAGGTGCGGGCGGCGGGGGCGGCGTTTCTGGACATGCGCAACCGGATCGAACGCCAGATCGAACAGCGCACGCTGATGCTGTCCGGGGTAAGCCACGATCTGCGCACGCCCCTGACGCGCCTCAAGCTCAGCCTGTCGATGCTGGAAGACGATACCGAACGCGACGCGATGGAGCGTGACGTGCGCGACATGGAGGCGATGCTGGACACCTTCCTGGATTTCGCCCGATCGGAAAGCCTGGACGATGCGGAACCGGTGGATCCGGGCGCGCTGCTCGATGACATCGTGGCACAGGCGGCGCGCCTCGGACAGAACGTCGTCATCGCCACGGCACCGACCGGCGCAGAAGTCACGCTGCGCCCCGTGGCCGTTCGCCGGGCCTTGCAGAACCTCGTCGGTAACGCCGTGCGTCATGGCACGCGCGCTGAAATCTCGTGTGTCCTGTCGGATCGCGCCGTGGTTTTCTCGGTCGAGGACGACGGCCCGGGCATTTCCCCCGAAGCGCGTGACGAAGCGATCAAGCCGTTCTCGCGCCTCGATCGGGCGCGCAACCTGAACACCGGTGGGAACGTCGGCTTGGGCCTGTCGATCGCCATCGACATCGCGCGCCAGCACGGCGGCACCCTGCGGCTGGACCGGTCCGAGCGGTTGGGTGGGTTGAAGGCCGACCTGGTGCTGGCCCGCTGAGCCTTTGGCGCCGTGACCGGCCGCACCCGCGCCGCTCCGCGTTTTTTCTTGCCCGAAATACTCCCGCCGGAGGCACCTGCCGGCCCAGCTTGGCCGCACCCTGTCCGGGCGTCACGTCAGAAGCCGCGCAAACCTTGGCAGGCGGGCCCGTTTCAGCAGGGCGCGCAGTTCCAGCGTCTCGCCCGAAAGCTCCTCGGCCTTGGCGTGCACCTGCCGGACCACCCGCGCCACCGCGTCGGCATTGCCGTCCCAGACCGATCTCAGAAACTGATCCGCATCCTGGCGCGACACACCTTCTTCGCTCAGGATGTGGCGGGGGAAGTCCCTGGCGTTCAGGGTCACGATCACATCGGCGGATCCGGCGACGGCTGCGGCCAGAACATGAACGTCGTCGGCATCGGGAAGCCAGAGGCGCGCCAGATCGCCGTCGCGCGGCAGGACCGACGCTTCCGGCCAGGCCGCCCGCAGCAGGGCGATTTCGCCGCGCGCCACATCCTCGGCCCCCGGTCCCAACTTGTTCGTCGCGCGGGCCCATTCCTCAAGGATCCGGGGCGACCACAGCGGACGATAGACGCCCGCCGCGGCGACGCCGATCAGGATTTCCCGCAGGACCGTCGGGAACAGCACATTGGCGTCCAGAACCGCACGCATCAGCCGTCCAGGCGGAAGAACAACGCCTTGAGGTATCCGGTTTCGGCCAGTTGCGGCAATTGCGGATGGTCCGGCCCGGCAAACCCGGTGTGCAGCTGTTGCGCCCAGCGGCCCGACCGGCCGATGCCCGACAGGCACGCGCCGCGGAACCGGCCCAGGTCGGCGGCGTGCGAACACGAACACAACACCAGGTATCCGCCCGGTGCAACCAGCGTCGCGGCAAGGCGCGCGACCCGCTCATAAGCCCGCAAGCCCGCCTCCAGCGCCGGTTTGTTCGGCGCAAAGGCGGGTGGGTCGCAGATGATCAGATCGAAGCTTTCGCCCTCGGCGGCCAGTGCGGCCATCGCCTCGAAGGCATCGCCGCGCCGGGTCGAGAACCGCGCCGCCGTACCACCGGCTTCGGCGCCCCGTTGCGCCAGTTCCAGCGCGGCGGCCGAACCGTCGACCGCCAGCGCCGATGTCGCGCCGCCGGCCAGCGCGGCCAGCGCGAAGCCGCCGACATGGGAGAACACGTCCAGAACCCGTGCTTCGCGCGCCAGCGATGCGGCAAAGGCGTGGTTCGGCCGCTGGTCCAGGAACAACCCGGTCTTCTGACCGCCCAGCAGGTCGGCCATGTAGGTTGCGCCGTTCATCGGCACCGGCAGCGGCCCGTCCAGCGATCCGCGAAGAATCACGGTCTCCTCGTCCAGCCCTTCCAGGCTGCGCGCCCGGCCGCTGGCGTTCTTCACCACGCAGGACACGCCCGTGACCTCGACCAGGGCGGCAACCAGATCCTCCAGCATCAGATCGGCCCAGGCGGCGTTCGGCTGGACCACGGCGGCATCGCCGAAACGGTCGATGACGACACCGGGCAGGCCATCGGCCTCGGCGTGGATCAGGCGGTAATGGGGGGTGTCGAACAGGCGTTCGCGCAGCGACAGCGCGCGCGTCAGGCGCGCGGTCAGCCAAGCACGGTCGATGACGGCCGCGGGATCGCGGTCGAGCATCCGGCAGATGATCTTCGAGGCGGGGTTGACCGCCACGATGCCGAGCGGTGAACGTTCGGCATCTTCAAGGCGGGCAATGGTGCCGGGGGTCAGTTTCGACGTGCGCCGGTCGACGACCAGTTCGTTGTCGAAAACCCAGGGGCTTCCCCGGCGGATCGCACGTGCGTCCGTCTTCGGACGCAGCCGGACGACGGGCATGTCGTCGGCAAAAGGGGCAGGGCGGTCGGCGGGCGGATTGGATGAGGTGTTCATGCCTCTGCCCATATCCGCTTTGCCGACCGCCCGAAAGGGCTTAGGCCTTGGCGCTGCGCGGTGCAGGCGCGGTGGCGCCACCAAAGCGCGCGGCAATCCATGCCGACAGCGCCCGTCCGGTGCCGCGCATTGCTTCGGCGCGCAGGGCGCGGGCACGGCTTTCGATTTCGAACAGGTCGATGGCGTCGTTCGGGTTCGGTGATTTGGTGATCATCGGGATCTCCTCGGGGGGTTGGTCAATTCGATGAGGCACAGCTATGCCCGCCCCCCGAGGCATTCCAGAGCCATACCGGCATGGCCGCTATGCATAAAACGCAAGCTGTTGCGGAACGCCTCGGGACGCGGCCGTGCCTCCGGTGTTGTTAGCGCTAACCTAACGTGATAATCCGGCCGGGAAAGCAATTCCACCGTTCGCCAAAGCAAGCACCGGAGAGCCAGGCCATGCCGCTGAACCCGACAGTTTCCGACGTCACCGACCGCATCATCGAACGCAGCCGACCGACCCGCGAGAGGTATCTCGACCGCATGGCGCGCGCGGCCGAAGAGGGGCCGCGCCGCGCCCATCTGACCTGCGGGAATCAGGCCCACGCCTATGCCCCCATGGGCCAGGACAAGGAAACGCTGGCCGCGGGCCGGGCGCCGAACCTCGGGATCGTCACCGCGTATAACGACATGCTGTCGGCGCATCAGCCGTTCGAAACCTATCCCGAACGCATCCGCGCCGCGGCCCGCGCGCTGGGCGCCACGGCGCAGGTGGCCGGCGGCGTTCCGGCGATGTGCGACGGGGTGACCCAGGGTCAGACGGGGATGGAGCTTTCGTTGTTCTCGCGCGACGTGATCGCCCTGGCGGCCGGTGTCGCGCTGTCGCACAATGTCTTCGATGCCGCGGTCTATCTCGGGGTTTGCGATAAAATTGTCCCAGGTCTGATAATTGCGGCGGCGACCTTCGGATATATTCCCGGCGTTTTCCTGCCCGCGGGCCCGATGACCAGCGGTTTACCGAACGACGAAAAGGCCAAGGTGCGTCAGCAGTTCGCCAACGGCGAGGTCGGGCGCGACAAGCTGATGGAGGCCGAGATGGCGTCCTATCACGGCCCCGGCACCTGCACGTTCTATGGCACCGCCAATTCCAACCAGATGTTGATGGAGTTCATGGGACTGCATCTGCCCGGCGCGTCCTTTGTCAATCCGGGCACGCCCCTGCGTGACGCGCTGACCGACGAAGGCGTCAAGACGGCGCTGGGGATCACCGCCCTCGGCAACGATTATCGCCCGGTGTCCGAGATCCTGGACGAAAAGGCCTTCGTCAACGGCATGGTCGGACTGATGGCGACGGGCGGATCGACGAACCTGATCATCCATCTGCCCGCCATGGCCCGCGCGGCGGGCGTGATCCTGGACCAGTCGGATTTCGCGACCCTGTCGGCGGCGGTGCCGCAATTGGCCAAGGTCTATCCCAACGGGCTGGCCGACGTGAACCATTTCCACGCCGCCGGCGGGCTTGGCTACATGATCGGCCAATTGCTCGAGGCCGGTCTGCTGCATCCCGACGTCAAGACGGTCGCGGGCGAAGGCATGGCGCAGTATACCCGCGAACCCGAGATTCGGGACGGGGTCTTCCACTATCGCGCCGGTCCGACCGAGACGCTGAACGACAAGATCCTGCGCCCGGTGTCGAACCCGTTCAAGGCGACGGGCGGTCTGCAGGACCTGCAGGGCAATCTGGGACGCGGCGTCATGAAGGTGTCGGCCGTCGATCCCGACCGACACATCATCGAGGCGAAGGCGCGCATCTTCCACGACCAGCGCGACGTCAAGACGGCGTTCCAGGCCGGGGAATTCACCGAGGATACCGTTGTCGTCGTCCGGTTCCAGGGTCCGCACGCCAACGGGATGCCCGAATTGCACTCGCTGACGCCGATCCTGTCGGTATTGCAGGATCGCGGCCTGAAGGTCGCGCTGGTCACCGATGGGCGAATGTCGGGTGCCAGCGGCAAGGTGCCGTCGGCGATCCACGTCTCGCCCGAGGCGGCGCGCGGCGGTCCCATCGGGCGGCTGCGCGACGGCGATGTCGTGCGGGTGGACGCGGTGAACGGCACGCTGGATGCCATCGGCGTCGATCTGGACACCCGCGACGTGGCCGAGGCCGACCTGTCGGGCAATGGCAACGGCGTCGGGCGCGAGCTGTTCGAGGTCTTCCGCCAGAACGTCGGCCTGGCCAGCGACGGGGCGGGCGTCGTGATCTGATGTCGGCGCGCGGCGCGCTGTTGTTCCAGCCGATCCCGCGTCCCCGCTGGGGGACTTGAACCCCCACGCCCACAAGGGCAACCGATTTTAAGTCGGGTCTGTCTACCGATTCCAGCAAGCGGGGTGACGCGGATCTGTCTGTCTGTGCCCAGGGCCGCGATACCGGCAGCGGGCGTTCCGTCGGCCTGTATCGGGCCATCGTCATGTCTTAGCGGCACGATGCGGCGAAAACAACGTGCCGTTCCGTCGAAAATCGCCGCGGTGTGCCGCAAGGCCCGCGTGGGCTGCGGCGCCGTTCAGGCGTCGTTTTGCAGCGCACGAAACGCCGCCACGCTGGCACCGGACGCGGCCGCCAGCAGCCGCGCGTCGCCGTTCAGCGTGACCATGCGGAACCCCCAGTCCAGCGCCTTTGCGGCGTATTCGGGCGACATGCAATGCAGCGCCGGGATCTTGCCCGCATCCAGCGCGACCTGTGCGATCCGCTTGATCGCCGCCACGATTTCCGGCTCGTCGCGGTCGAACCCGGCGGGCAGGGCGCCCTGACTCAGCCCCAGGGTCAGATCGGCGGGCCCGACATACAGCCCGTCGATTCCCGGCGTCGCCGCGATGGCTTCGACGTTGTCCAGTCCGGCCTGGGTTTCGATCATCGCAAAGCCCAGCACGGCGTCGTTCGCCGCCACGCCGTAACCCGGATACGCCAGCCCGGCCCGTGTCGGCCCGAACGACCGCTGGCCGTGCGGCGGATAGCGCAGATAGCTGGCGAAGGCGGCCGCGTCCTCGGCCGTGTTGATCATCGGACAGATGATGCCCATGGCGCCCGCATCCAGCAGCTTCATGATCGCGCCCGCGTCCAGCCACGGCACCCGCGCCAGCGGCACCACCTTCTTGCCGCCCATGGCCTGCAACATCGACAATGCCGCGCCATAGTCGAACGCGCCGTGCTGTGTGTCGACGGTCAGCGAATCGTAACCCTGGCGTGCCATGATTTCCGCCGTATGGGCGCTGCCGATGGAGCACCAGCCGTTGAGAACCGGCTTTCCTTCTGCCCAGAGGGTTTTCAACGGGTTTTCCATGGCGTTTGTCCTTTCGGCTTTTGCGACAGGGTGGGGCGCGTCGCGCCATTCTGTCAATCGTGTGGCGGTGGATGATCGACAGGCGGCGCGATTTGCGGCATGTGTCGTGCTGTCATCGGCAAAAGGGCGGCAGGATGTATTCGACAACAGCGCCAAGCGGTTCACGATGCTGCTGAACCCGCGTGATCCATTCTATGCGCCGCTGTGGCGGCGCGTGGCGATCGTGGTGTTCAGCCTGGGCTGGGCTGCGTTCGAACTGTCGAACGGCGCGACCGTCTGGGCGGCGCTGTTCGGCGCGGCCGGCTTTTACGCCCTGTGGAAACTGATCGTGACATTTCCCGGCGACGACGGCGACGGCCCGGTGGAATGACTGTCGCAGCGCCATGGGCCGGCTGAACCTCGACCAGATCGCCGCCTTTCTGGCGGTGGTGCGGCTGGGCGGGATCGGCAAGGCGGCACAGGGCCTGGGCCTGACGCAACCGGCGGTGTCGGCGCGGATCCGCAACCTGGAAACCGGCCTGTCACAGACATTGTTCGACCGCACGCCCGGCGGTCTGCGCCTGACCCGCGACGGCGAGACGATGCTGCGCTATGCCGAACGCTATGAGCAGTTGAACGAACTGGTCGAGCGGCACGTCGTAAACCCCGACGCGCTGGACGGACTGCTCCGGATCGGCAGCGCCGAAACAGTCGCGCAGTGCTGGCTGCCCGATTTCGTCAGCCACCTGCACCGCCGATTTCCCAGCGTCGAGGTCGAAATCAACGTCGACGTCTCGGTTAACCTGCGCGCGGCCCTGCTGACGCGCGAGATCGATCTGGCGTTCCTGCTTGGTCCGGTGTCGGATTTTTCGGTGGACAACATCGCCTTGCCCGCCTTCGAACTGGGATGGTATGCGGCCACGGATGCGGACATCCGCGATGACGATCCATCGCTGTTTCTCGATACGCCGGTGCTGAGCTATGCGCGCAACACCGCGCCCTATCGTCACCTCAAGTCGATGCTGCTTGAACGGGTGGGGCCGGGGGTGACGCTGTTTCCGTCCTCGTCGTTGTCCGCCTGTTTCCGGCTGATCGAATCGGGCATCGGCGTGGCGGCTCTGCCTTGTGCGCTGGCCGCGTCCTATGTCGCGGCGGGGCGGATTCGCACCTTTGATCCGGGGTGGCGGCCGGCGCCGCTGGCCTTCACGGCCTCGTTCATCGGCGGTGGTCAACGCCACCTGGTGGCGACGGCGGCCGATCTTGCGCTGGACGTCGCGCGCCGGTTCGATGGTCATAAATCCGTTTTATAACCGGCCAGAGATATATTCGATTTGCATTTATAACGCGGGGTTGCAAAGCTGACGGCGAAGCCATCGGGAATGCTGCATGACATCCTATGTGTCGATGAAAACCATGACACGGGACGCGGTGCGCGCCGAAATTCGTGCCGGACGCTATGCCAAGCATACCGCCGGTCTGGCGCCGGGCGTCCTGCAAAGCAATCTGGCCATCCTGCCGGAAACCCACGCGCTGGACTTCATGCGCTTTTGCCAGCGCAACCCGAAACCCTGTCCGCTGTCGGCGGTGTCGGACACCGGCAACCCGATGATGTTCACGCTGGGGCGCGACATCGACATCCGCACCGATGTGCCCGGCTACAACATCTATCGCCATGGCAAACTTTCCGAAACGGTCACCGATCTGTCGCAGCATTGGCGCGATGACCTGGTGGTGTTCGCGCTGGGCTGTTCGTTCACCTTTGAACACGCGCTGATGCGGGCGGGCATACCGCTCTGGCATATCGAGAACGACACGACCGTGCCGATGTTCCGTTCGAACATCGAAACCGTGCCGGCGGGGCCGTTCGGGGGGCGCACCGTGGTCAGTATGCGGATGATTCCCGAAGCCCAGGTCGATCTGGCGCGCGAGATCTCGGCGCGCTATCCGCTGGCCCATGGCGGCCCGGTCCATGTCGGCGATCCGGCGGCGTTGGGCATCGATGATCCCGCCAATCCCGACTGGGGTGATCCGCTGCCGATGGGGGCGGGGATGGTGCCGGTGTTCTGGGCCTGCGGGGTGACGCCCCAGGTCGCCATAGAACGGGCCGCACCGGCGTTCTGCATCACCCATGTCCCGGGCCGGATGTTGATCACGGACGTGCCCGAAGATGCGGAAACGCCGATCCTGAACTTTCAATAATCGAACAATAATCCATAGGGAGTCCAACAGATGAAAACCACAATCAGCACTTTCGCAGTAATCGCGGCGGTTGCCGGATCTGCGTCGGCCGAGGATCTGAACGTCGTGGGAAGCTGGTCGAGCCTGCCGTTGCACAAGCAATACGAAGCGCCGTTCTGGACCGAAACCCTGCCCGAAGCGGCCGGCGACGACCTGACCGTCGCGCTGACGACCCATGACCAGATGGGCCTGGGTCTGGGCGACGTTTACCGTTTGTTGGGAGAAGGCGTCTATGACGTCGGCATGACCGTTGCCGACTATGCCGTATCGGATGCGCCCGAACTGGAAGGGCTGGATGTGCCGCTTCTGGCGCTGACGGCGGATGAAGCGCGTGCCATGGTCGATGCGGCCCGCCCCATGGTGGATGACATCTTTGCCGATCGCTTCAACGCGCATGTCCTGGCCATTGCGCCCTATCCGCCCCAGGTGGTGTTCTGCAACCACGACATTTCGGGCCTGGCAGACCTCGAGGGGCTGAAAATCCGCGCCTCGGGCCGCATGACCGCCAAGTTTCTCGAGGCGCTGGGCGCCGAGGGCATCAACGTGAACTTCTCGGAAGTGCCCGGCGCCTTGCAGAAGGGCGTGGTCGATTGCGCCGTGACCGGGGCCGGTTCGGGCTATTCCGCCGGCTGGTGGGAGGTGGCGACACATCTGTTGCCGATCCCGCTGGGCGGATGGGATTCGGTCGTGACGGCCGTGAACATGGACAAGTGGAACAGCCTGTCGCCCGAGTTGCAGCAGATCATGACCGAACGCGTGAAGACCGATTTCGAGGATCCGGCATGGCAGACCGCGCAGGGTGCCCTGGCCAACGACATCGCCTGTCTGACCGGCGAGGGAGAATGCAAGGGCGGTGACGCACGGTCCATGACGCTGGTCGAGGTGACCGAAGCCGATTCCACCCGCGCGCGCGAAATCCTCGAGGCCGAGGTGCTGCCCGAATGGGCCGAGCGTGCGGGCGCCGATTGGACCAAACGCTGGAACGACACGGTCGGCGCGACGGTCGGCGTCACGATTCCCGTCGAATAGGCCGCGCTGAACCGGCCCCGGATAAGGAAGATCGCCATGGCGCAGGACGTTCTGGATTTTCTGAGACGCCTGAACCGCGTCGTGGCGATCGTGGTGGGGATCGGGTTGCTGGCCTGCGTGATCTTCGTGCTGTCCGACATCATCCTGCGCCAGGTCGGCGCGTCCTTCGGAGGCACGGATGAAATCGCGGGTTACGTCATGGCCATATCCGCCGCCTGGGGTATGGCCTTCACCCTGCTCGAGCTGGGCCATGTCAGGATCGATCTGTTGCGCAGCCGGCTGGCGGCGCGCGGGCGCGTTCTGATGGACCTGTTTTCGTTGGCGGTGCTGGCCGGGGCGGTGTCGCTGATCGCGCTGCGCTGTTGGCCGGTGGTCGAAAAATCCATCGCCAACAATTCGACCGCCAACACGGTTCTGGAAACACCCCTTTGGCTGGTGCAGGTGCCGTGGTTTGCGGGCTGGGCTTGGTTCGCCGTGATGTCATGGGCCACGCTGATCGCGGCGCTGATGTTGTTCATTGCCGGTCGGTTCGACCAGGCCGAAGCCGCCATCGGGGCCTTCGGCGAACAGGATTCGGCGCTATGATCACCTATGTCGCCATCGGGCTGCTGGCCCTTCTGACGCTGTCGATCCCGGTCGGCATCGTGCTGTTCCTGCTGGGCTTCGGGATCGATCTGTTCTTCTCGCCGTTTCCGCTGATGCGCGGGCTGGGGCAACTGGTGTGGTCATCGTCCAATTCGGCCACCCTGATCGCAATTCCGTTTTTCGTCCTGCTGGGCGAGATCCTGGTGCGCAGCGGGGTCGCCGCGCGCACCTATTCCGCTCTGGACAAGTGGATCTCGTGGCTGCCCGGTGGACTGGTGCATGCCAATATCGCCACGGCCACGATGTTCTCGGCGACCTCGGGGTCGTCGGTCGCCACCGCCGCCACCGTCGCCACGGTGGCCATGCCCCAGGCCGAACGCCTGGGATATGATCAAAAGCTGTTTTCGGGCGCCATCGCCGCCGGCGGCACGCTGGGCATCATGATTCCACCATCGATCAACCTGATCGTCTATGGCTTCCTGACCCAGACGTCGATCCCGCGCCTGTTCCTGGCCGGGCTGATTCCCGGTGTCGGGCTGGCATTGGCGTTTGTCGCGGTCACCGCGTTGATCTGCGTGATCCGTCCGAACCTGGGCGGCGAGCGGCGCACCTTTCCCCTGGGCGAGATGCTGGGCGCGCTGAAGCACCTTCTGCCGATCGTTTTGCTGTTCGGCGTCATCATCGGCACGATCTACAAGGGGTGGGCCACCCCCACCGAAGCGGCCGCCGTCGGCGTGGCCGGGGCGTTCGTGATCGCGCTGATCGTCGGCGGCGTGTCATGGTCGATGATGACGGAGAGCCTGCTGGGCACGATCAAGATCACATCGATGATCATGCTGGTGGTGATCGGCGCGTCGTTCCTGAACTTCACCCTGTCCTCGGCCGGTCTGGGCCGCGCGCTGGATTCCTTCCTGACCGGCCTTGGCCTGTCGAAACTGGCGTTCATCCTGGTGATCGTGCTGATCTATCTGGTGCTGGGGTTCTTCATCGAGACGCTGTCGCTGATGGTGGTGACGATCCCGATCATCGTGCCGCTGGTGGTGGCGCAGGGATACGATCCGATCTGGTTCGGCATCCTGATGATCGTGCTGATCGAGATGGCGCTGATCACGCCGCCGGTCGGGCTGAACCTCTATGTCGTTCAGGGGGCGCGCACCTCGGGCAGCATGTCGGACGTGATGCTGGGCGCGATACCCTATGTCGTCGTCATGCTTCTGATGGCGGCGGCGCTGATCGCGTTCCCGCAGATCGCGTTGTATCTGCCCGAAACCTTATAGGGCGCGCCAGCCGATATCGCGGCGGAACACGCCCTGGGGCCAATCGACGGCATCGACCATGCCATAGGCGCGCTGCCGCGCCTCGGCCAGGGTGGCGCCGCGGGCGGTGGCACCCAGAACCCGGCCTCCGGCGGCGACCATCCGGCCGTCCCGCGTTGCGGTGCCGGCATGGAACATCATCGAGAAGCTGTCGCCTTCCAGCGCGTCCAGCCCACCGATGATGCTGCCTTTTTCGTATGCTCCGGGATACCCGGCTGCGGCCATCACCACGCACATCGCGTGATCGTGGGCCCAGTTCACCTGCGCCTCGGCCAGCCGTCCCTCGGCACAGGCCAGCATCAGGTCCAGCGCCTGCGCGCCCAGCCGCATCATCAGGCATTGGCATTCCGGGTCACCGAAACGGACGTTGTATTCCACCAGCCGGGGCCGGCCGTCGGCAATCATCAGCCCGACGAACAGCACGCCCTGAAACGGCGTGCCACGGCGCGTCATCTCGGCCATCGTCGGCTTGACGATCCGCTCGAGCGTTGCGGCCACCACGGCGTCGTCCATCACGGGCGCCGGGGAATAGGCGCCCATGCCGCCGGTGTTGGGGCCGGTATCGCCTTCGCCGATGCGCTTGTGATCCTGCGCCGTGCCGATGGGCAGCACGGCGTCACCGTCGCACAGCACGAAGAACGAGGCCTCTTCGCCCTCCATGAACTCCTCGATCACCACTTCGGCGCCTGCCGCGCCGAACGCGCCGCCCATCATGTCGTCGACCGCTTTCAACGCCTCTTCGCGCTCGGTGGCGATCACGACGCCCTTGCCTGCGGCCAGACCGTCGGCCTTGATCACCACGGGCAGGGGGTGATCGGCCAGGTATGCGCGGGCGGCGGCGACATCGGTGAAATGCGCGTATCCTGCGGTGGGGGCATCGACGGCGGTGCAGATCTCCTTGGTGAACGCCTTGGACGCCTCAAGCCGCGCGGCGGCTTTCGACGGCCCGAAGACCAGAACGCCGGCGTCGCGCAGATCGTCGGCCACCCCGGCGGCCAATGGCGCCTCAGGGCCGATGATCACGAAACCGATGGAATTGGCCCCGGCAAATTCGACCACGGCTGTGCCGTCGCAGATGTCCAGCGATGCGCAATCGGCGATCTGCGCGATCCCGGCATTGCCCGGCGCCACGATCAGGCGGTCGCATTTCGGGTTCTGCATGACCGCCCATGCAAGGGCGTGTTCGCGCCCGCCGCCACCCAGTATCAGGATGTTCATGTTGCCGCCCCGCTTTCCCTTGGTTGCGAGGCGTTCTAGGGTCGCGCCAACCGCAAGACAAGGCAAACCCATGTCCGATCTGATCGACGACCCCATCGAAGGCGAAAACGCCCACGAATTCACCGTCTCCGAACTGACCGGCGCGGTGAAGCGCGTGATCGAGGGCGAATTCGGCCGTGTCCGAGTCAAGGGCGAGGTGGGGCGCGTGTTCACAGCCCGTTCGGGGCACCTGTATTTCGACATCAAGGACGACCGCAACGTCCTGGCCTCGGTGACGTGGAAGGGGCAGGTTTCTGGCCTGACCACCCTGCCCGAGGAGGGGATGGAGGTGGTCGCCTCGGGCCAGATGACCACCTTCGGGTCGCAGTCGAAATACCAGCTGAGCGTTGACGACCTGCGCCCCGCCGGGGTGGGCGCGTTGATGGCGATGCTGGAAAAGCGCAAGAAACAGCTGGAAAAGGAAGGGTTGTTCGCGCCCGAACGCAAGCGCCCGCTGCCCTATCTGCCCGAGGTGATCGGCGTCGTCACCTCGCCCTCGGGGGCGGTGATCCGCGACATCCTGCACCGGCTGCGCGAACGGTTTCCGCGCCGGGTTCTGGTCTGGCCCGTGGCGGTGCAGGGCAAGGCCTGTGCGCCGCAGGTGGCGAACGCGATCCGCGGTTTCAACGCGCTGACGCCCGGCGGGGCGATCCCGCGCCCCGACCTGATCATCGTCGCGCGCGGTGGCGGATCGATCGAGGATCTGTGGGGCTTCAACGAGGAAGAAGTGGCGCGCGCCGCCGCCGCCAGCGACATTCCGTTGATCTCGGCCGTGGGTCACGAGACGGACACGACATTGATCGATTTCGTCTCGGACAAGCGCGCGCCGACGCCCACGGCGGCGGCCGAACTGGCGGTGCCGGTGCGCGCCGACCTTCTGGCCTGGACGGCGGGGCAGGGCGCGCGGATGACCGGCGCGGCGGGCCGGATGCTGAGCCAACGCGGCCAACGTCTGCGGGATTTGGCGCGGGCGTTGCCCCGGCTTGACGCGCTGTTGGCCCCCGCGCGGCAACGGCTGGATCTCGCCAGCCAACGCCTGCCGATGGCGTTGGTGCGGCGCACGCAGGGCGAACAGGCGCGGCTGGACCGCGCGGCGGCGGTGCTGCGGCCCCGCACGCTGGCGCGCACGCTGGCCCAGCGCCGCGCCGAGGTTGCCAAACTGTCGGCCCGTCTGGCGCCCGGGCTTGAACGGGCGTTGGAACGCCAGCGCGAAAGGCTGGACTCGCGCGCCGACCGCCTGACCCTGCGCCCCGCCGAACGCGCCATCGTCACCGGGCGGCGCGATCTTGCGGTGCTGGTGCGACGGCTTGAGACGCGCGGGGCCGAAAGCATCGAGGCGCGGCGTCAGAAGCTGGCCGCGCTTGAGCGCCTGCGCCTGTCGCTGGGCTATACCGCGACGTTGCAGCGCGGGTATGCCGTGGTGCGTGACGGCGACACCGTGGTCACCGACACGAAATCCGCGCGGGCCGCCCGCGTTCTGGAAATCGAATTTGCCGATGGCCGCATGACGCCAGGTGTCGCGCCGAAACGCCGCAAGGCCGCGAAACCGCCCAAGACCCCGCCCGAACAGGGCGAGCTTCTTTGAGCGGGCTGAGTCACGGCGATCTGGGCCGCATCGGCGGCATCCTGTTCGCCGCTGCGACGCTGGCGATGATCCCGGCAGAATATACCGGATCGACCGTCGCTTATGCCACCGCGGGGGTGTGCACCGTGCTGGGGTTGGCGGCGTTCTTCGGCCGGGTGACGTGGTCGCGCCGGGTTTACGTGCTGATCGGGGTGGCGCTGCTGGTGCTGTGCATCGCCTTGCTGAGCGAGTGGCAGGGCGTCGCCTGGCGTGCGGTGAAACAGGCGGCGTTCATCACCGGCTTTTTCACCGCGCTGACCGCGATCCGAAGTGCCGCCAGCGGATCGCCGGCCATTGCCGAATGTGGCAGGTTCCTGGCAGGCCAACCGCCTGGCCGGCGGTATCTGGCGCTGACGCTGGGCGGGCATCTGTTCGGCCTTGTGCTGAGTTACGGCGCGCTGACCCTGCTGGGCGGCCTTGCCACCGAAAGCGTGGCGAAAGAGACGGACGCCGAGTTGCGGGGCCACCGCGCGCGCCGGATGCTTCTGGCGATCCAGCGCGGGTTCGTGTCATGCCTGACGTGGTCGCCTTTGGGGTTTGCCATGGTCATCTCGTCCAGCGTCGTTCCCGGCGCGCGCTGGTCCGACGTGATCGTGGTCTGCCTGGGGTCCACGGCGCTTCTGGTCGGGATTGGCTGGGCATTGGATACCGCCTTCAAGCCACGGCTCAGCCAACCGGCGCCCAGCCGCGGCCCGGCCGAAGGCCGGTGGATCCGAAACCTGCGCCCGCTGCTGATCTTGCTGGGGATTCTGTTCGCCAGCGTCGCGGGCATCCATGTCCTGACCGATGTGCGGGTCGTCGGCGTGGTGCTGTCCGTCGCGCCGGTGATCGCACTGGTCTGGGCGGTGTTGCAACCGGCCGCGCCGGGGGCGGGGGCGCATCTGCGCCATGCCGGGCGGCGGGCGGGCGGCTTCGTCACCGCCGAATTGCCCCTGTACGGATCGGAAATGGTGCTGCTGATCATGGCGGCCGTGATCGGCACCCTGGGGTCTGCCCTGTTGGCGCCGGTGGTGGCGGCGTCGGGGCTGGATCTGGGGCAGGTGCCGGTGCCGCTGATGTTGATCGCCATCGTCTGGCTGATCCCGGTGGCCGGGCAGTTGGGGATGAACCCGATCTTGGCGGTGTCGCTGTTCGCGCCGCTTTTGCCGACGCCCGAGGCCATGGGAATCGCCCCGGCAGCGGTCATCGTTGCGATGACGGGGGGCTGGGCGATTTCGGGCGCGACATCGCCGTTCACCGCATCGACCCTGTTGATCGCGAAAATGGGGCAGGTGTCGGCGGTCCATGCCGGGGTCCGCTGGAACGGAGCCTATGCCGTCTGTTCGGCCATTGCCATTTCGGGCTGGGCCATTCTGGTCGCGTGGATGTTGTGAGGGTCAGGCGCCGACGTCGGGGCCCATGCACACCATCGGCTCGTCGGTGTCGCGCGCTTCGTACAGCTCGCTTCCCGCCGGATCGCCCATGAACCGGGCGCGCAATCCGTTCGATCCCTGGAAGAAGGTCCAGCATTGTGGTCCGGTGCCGTCTTCATAGACGAAACAGATCTGCTCGCCCTCGGGATACCATTCACCGTCCTTGCAGCGCCCGTCGAGGAACGACCAGCGCACGCGCCGTCCGGGGCGATACTCCTCGACCCCGTAAGCCATGCCGCCGGCGTTGAAATACAGCGTCTTGCCGGTGGTGTAGCTTTCGAATTCCGCCGCGCTCAGCGGCGATTGGTCCTGGGCCGCGACGGGAAGCGCGACAGCAAGGGCGACGGTGCAAGCAAACGTGCGAAAGATCGTGTTCATGTCCGTGATGTTTGCACAGTGCCCGGTCCCTGACCAGAGGTGACACCGCGCACGTTCGCGTCATGCGGCGGGCGCGCGGCGATCCTGCGGGCGCCATCGGCGGGCGCGCCGGTCCATCAGGCGGTGCCAGACCGGCGGAACCAACGCCAGCGTCGCCATGACGGGCAGACCGTAGGGCAGGGTCGGCACGGTATCCGGGGTGCCGGTCTGCAGCGCGGGAAACGGCTTTGCGGGATGGGCGTGGTGGTCGGAATGTCGCGGGGCGTTCAACATCATCGCCCCCGACCAGCGTTGCGGCGCGTTCCAGCTGTGGGCCGGGCCCACGGGTTCCAGCCGTCCGGGGGCGGTTTCGGCCCGTTCCAGCCCGTAATGCTGAACGTAGTCGGACAACAGCAACTGCGCCTGTGCGTAAAACGCCAGCGCCAGATACCACGCCACCCCGGCCAGCCCGCCGATCAGCGCGGCCAGAACCAGGCAGGCCAAAGCACCGCCGACGTATTCAACGTACGGATGACGCCACAGGGGGTGGCCGCCGACCTTGCGCAGCAGCGATGTTTCGATTTCGCGCCCGGCAGTGAACGATCCGAACCAGGCGCGCGGCAGGTAAGCATAGAAGGATTCGCCCAAGGGTGCGCTGTTGGGATCGAAACGCGAGGCGACAAAGCGGTGGTGAATGCGGCGATGGGCCGAGGTGTGATGGCCGAACAGCACCGAGATGAACAACCATTTGCCCAGCCGGAACAGCCGCGCATCGGGGCGGTGGATCAGCTCGTGCGCGTTGGAATTGCCGACCTGGCCCAGCCAAAGGCCGGTCGCCAGGAACACGCCGAAGGATTCGGCCCAACCCAGACCCGCACCGGCCCCCGAGAGGGCGGCGATCGCGCTGATCAGAACCAGAGGCTGTGCCATGGCCAGCGTGACGGACAGGCCGGTGCCGGCGGGAAATTCCTGACCCGCCGCACGTTCGGCGTCCGACATCCGGCGCATGGCCAGATCCATCAGCGGAACAAAGCCGGTCATCGCCACCAGCGCGATCCAGACCGGCGCACCGCCCAGCCAGGCCGCGCCCAGCAGCAAGGGCACCGGGCCGAGAGTGGCGATCGCGAACAGGGGAGCGGCATGGAACAGGCGCAGACTGATGGACATGGATGCGATCCTGGCAGCGAAGCGTGGGTATTTTACGGCGTATTCTGGGCGATACGGGTTTCGATCCGGTTACCCCGGTACTGTCCTGCCTTCTATCGCGCTTCAGACGTCGCATTTGGTGTGGGGTCGTATGGGCGATGCGACTATAGATGTCGCATCGGGAGAGCAGCACGGCAAGGGAGTGCGACGCGATGGCACCGGATCAGCGGAAAGGCGTCTGGAAATCGGGCAAGGGCAGGGGCCGCACGACACCCAAGGGCCGACAACTGGACGATGCGGCGCTGGCGCAGGTGCGCGAGGTGCTGGGCGACGCGCCCCGACGCCGCGATCTGCTGATCGAGCATCTGCACCGGTTGCAGGACCGGTTCGGCCATCTGTCGGCGCCGCATCTGCGTGCGCTGGGCGACGAGATGAACCTGCCCCAGGCCGAGATCTGGGAGGTGGCCAGCTTCTATGCGCATTTCGATCTCGTGAAAGAGGGCGAGACGCCGCCACCCGCGCTGACGATCCGCGTCTGCGATTCGCTGAGTTGCGAGATGGCCGGCGCCCAGGCCCTGAAATCCGCGTTGCGCGATGGGCTGGACCCGGCGGCGGTGCGCGTTGTGCGCGCGCCCTGCATGGGGCGATGCGACACGGCGCCGGTCGTGGCGCTGGGCCATGCGCCGGTGGATCATGCGACCTTCGACAAGGTGCAGGGAATGATCGCGGCGGGCGACACCCATGTGCACCTGCCGGAATACCAGGGGTTGGACGCCTACCGCGCGGCGGGCGGCTATGAAACGCTGGAGCGGCTGCGCGCCGCGGGCGATTGGGAGGCCGTTCAGCAGATCCTGCTGGACGCCGGGCTGCGGGGGCTGGGCGGCGCCGGGTTCCCGTCGGGCAAGAAGTGGGGATTCGTGCGTGGCAATCCCGGCCCCCGCATGATGGCGGTGAACGGCGACGAGGGCGAGCCGGGCACGTTCAAGGACCGGTTCCTGCTGGAGCGTGTGCCGCACCTGTCGCTGGAGGGAATGCTGATCGCCGCCTGGGCGGTCGAGGCCGAGCGGGTCTATTACTACATGCGCGACGAATATCCCGCCGTGCTGGAGATCCTGCGTCGCGAGATCGCGGCCTTGGAAGCGGCGGGGATCGTCGCCCCCGGATATATCGAACTGCGCCGCGGTGCGGGCGCCTATATCTGCGGCGAGGAAAGCGCGATGATCGAGAGCATCGAGGGCAAGCGGGGCATTCCCCGCCATCGCCCGCCCTATGTGGCCGAGGTCGGGATCTTCGGGCGGCCGACGCTGGTGCACAATGTCGAGACGTTGCATTGGATCGCGCGGGTTCTGCGCGAGGGGCCCGAGATCCTGAGCGGGGTCGAAAAGAACGGACGCCGCGGGCTTCGGTCGTATTCGGTGTCGGGGCGCGTGGCGGCGCCCGGCGTGTATCTGCTGCCTGCCGGATCGACGATCCTGGACCTGATCGCCGCGGCCGGGGGGATGGCCGAGGGGCATGTGTTCAAGGCCTATCAGCCGGGCGGCCCTTCGGCGGGCTTGCTGCCGGCCAGTGCGGATGACGTGGCGATGGATTTCGACACGCTGCAACACATGGGCTCGTTCATCGGGTCGGCGGCGGTGGTCGTTCTGTCGGACGCCGATTCGGCACGGGCGGCGGCGCTGAACATGCTGCGGTTCTTTGCCGATGAAAGCTGTGGCCAATGCACGCCCTGTCGGGTCGGATGCGAAAAGGCCGTGAAGCTGATGCAGGCGGATCACTGGGACCGCGACCTGCTGGAAGACCTGTGCCAGGCGATGGCCGATGCGTCGATCTGCGGGCTTGGCCAAGCCGCGCCAAACGCGATCCGGCTGACGATGGAGCATTTCCCGAACGAGGTGTGATCCGACGGAGCGCCTGCGGCGCATTCGATTGTTTGCGCGGCGCCCGTCCAGGTGGCGGGACGCCGGTTCAATCGGCGGCGAAGGCCGCAAGGGTGAGGGGAATCGCCTTGAACTCGCGCGCTTTCGTTCCCGGCCGCGCCTGAAGCGGCCGGGTGAGCGTATCGATCCAACCCATGCGCGCGCACCACGCCTGTGCAAGAGTCCAGAGACCGCCGGGGTCGTGGGCGCGGTAGGCTTCGATCGCACGGGCCATTTCAGGGGTCGTGCCGCGCCCGGTGGCAAAGCCGTTGAAGACGAACATGACCACGTCCATGGCATGTCCCTTGGGGGTGTTGCGATGCTCGGCGTAGCGTTCGAAATCAAGGAATGTGATGCGCGTGCCATCCCAGCAGATGTCCTTGAGCGCGGGGCGCCCGTGGCTGATCCCGTGGCGGTGCAGGTCGGCCAGCGCGCGCCCGGCGGCAGCGAATATGGTCAGGCGCGCCGCATCGCTGCCGATGCCGTCAAGGAGGATCCGGTCCAGCGCCGTGCCGCTGTCGGCCAGCGCGATGTGGTCGGGCCCTTCGTCCAGGATCCGCGGCACGGGCAGATCAAGGGCGGCCAGGTGATGCAGCGCGTGGCGTTCCGCCTCGAACGCGCGGGCGGCGTTGCCTTTTTGCAATCGTCGCAGGGGCGAGAGGGATTCGCGGCGCTTGATCCAGATTGTCTGGCCGGCAATCTCCAGCCGTTGCACACGGGCCGGATTGCCGGCAAGGGCGGTGGCGATCGGGGCGGAAAGGTCTGTCGTCATGGGCGTATCATAGGACCGGGAAACAGGCGTCACAATTGCGCACCCTTCCATATGGGCGCCATGTGGCATAACTGAAACCACAGACGCAGTGGGACCGGAGGCATGCGATGTCATTCTTCAACAAGCTGAAATCGCGGCTGTTCAAAAGCTCTTCCAAGCTGGAAGAGGGGCTGGATGCCGTGGTCGGCGATGGCGGGCCACAGGACGACGGCCCGGCGCCGGGCGTCTCGGCGGCACCCATGGCACCGCCCGCGACCCCGCAACCGGACGCGACACCGGCGCCGCCCGCCGATCCCGCCCCGGCCGACCCGGCGCCAACACCCATCGCCGTGCCCGAAGCTGCGCCCCGGGGCGAGCGTGGCGGTCTTCTTGGCCGTCTGACCGGACGCGGGGCGGACAGCGCGCCCCGCCGCGCCCTGGACGACGACATGCTGGAGCAGTTGGAGGATGTCCTGATCGCCGCCGACATGGGGGTCGAAACCGCCGCCCGCGTCACCGCCAACATGGCCGAGGGCAGGTTCGGCAAACGGGTATCCTCGTCGGAAATCAAGGAGCTTCTGGCCGCCGAAATCACCCGGATCATGGAGCCGGTCGCCCGTCCCATGCCGCTCTATCCCAACCGGCCGCAGGTGGTTCTGGTGGTTGGGGTCAACGGGTCGGGCAAGACGACGACGATTGGCAAGCTGGCGTCACAGTTCCGGGCCGCGGGCAAATCGGTGGTGATCGCGGCGGGCGACACCTTTCGCGCCGCCGCTGTCGAACAGCTTCAGGTCTGGGGCGATCGGGCCGGCGTGCCGGTTCTGACCGCGCCCGAGGGGTCGGATCCGGCATCGCTGGCGTTCGATGCCATGGGCAAGGCGGCGGAAACCGGCGCCGATCTTTTGCTGATCGACACGGCCGGCCGGTTGCAGAACCGGGCCGACCTGATGGAGGAGCTGTCCAAGATCGTGCGCGTGATCCGCAAGAAGGATCCGACCGCACCGCACAACACGCTGTTGGTGCTGGATGCGACCACGGGGCAGAACGCGATCACCCAGGTCGAGATCTTCCAGAAACTGGCCGATGTCTCGGGACTGGTGATGACCAAGCTGGACGGCACGGCGCGGGGCGGTGTGCTGGTGGCGCTGGCCGACCGGTTCGGCCTGCCGATCCATGCCATCGGGGTGGGCGAACAGATCGACGATCTTGACGCCTTCGATCCCGGTGAATTTGCCGCGGCCCTGACTGGGCTGGAGCGTTGATCAGTCGCCGGGTTGATCGTCAGGGGCGAACTTGCGTTCCATCCAGCCGATGCCGGCGATGACCACGACCACCATGATCGCGGCCATGGCCGCCAGCCAGATCTGACCGGCGCCACAGGCCAGGCCGACCGCGCCGGCAAGCCACATGGAGGTGCCGGTGGTGATGTTGCGCACTTCGCCGTCGGCGCGAAAGATCGCCCCCGCGCCCAGGAACGCGACTCCGGCGGTCACGGCTTCGACCAGGCGCAGCGGATCGACCCGCATCTGATCGGGATCGCCGAACTTCAGGATTGCCAGCTCCTGACTGACCAGCATGAACAGGCAGGCGGCGACCGACACCAGGATATGCGTGCGCAGCCCGGCCGGCTTCCTTGCAACCTCGCGCTCCATCCCGATCATTCCGCCGAGAACCAGCGCGAGCAGCAGGCGCACGGCCACGACGCTGGGCGCATTGGCGGAAAAATTTGCGCCGAATTCGTTCAGTATCGAGTCGATCAACGGCCCAAGCTCCTGTCGCAAACCCTTCGGATACGGCAACGCCGGGATCGGGTGGATCGTTCCGCTCGTTGGCTGACGTTGCAAAGCCGTTGAACGCATCGCCACCTGTGATAGGTGGAACGCGGCAAAAGGAGACCCCCCATGAACGAACGCCCCATCGCGCCCTGGATGAAGTCCGCGCTTGAATTCGGGCCCGTCGCGCTGTTCTTCGCGGGATATCTTCTGCTGCGTGACCGGACGTTCGTCATCGGTGGCACGGAATACAGTGGCTTCATCGTGGTGACGGCGGCGTTCGTGCCCCTGATCGCGCTGTCGACCCTGGCGCTGTGGCGTCTGACCGGCAAATTGTCGAAGATGCAGATCGTGACGCTGATCCTTGTGGTGGTGTTCGGCGGGCTGAGCGTGTGGTTCAACGACGAACGCTTCTTCAAGATGAAGCCGACGCTGATCTATCTGATCTTCGGCGCGATCCTGGGGTTCGGGTTGCTGCGCGGCACCTCGTATCTGCGGCTGGTGATGGACGAGATGATCCCGCTGGATCACGACGGGTGGATGATGCTGACCCGCCGGTTCACCGCGCTGTTTCTCGGGCTGGCGGTGGCGAATGAAATCGTCTGGCGCACGATGAGCACCGATGCCTGGGTCAATTTCAAGACCTTCGGACTGCCGTTGGCGATCTTCGTCTTTTTCGCGCTGCAATCGAAATTGTTCGCCGATCACGGCACCGAGAAACCGGACGACACGCCCGACGCTTGACCGACCTGCACGGCGGGTTTATGCGAAAACCCGTGGCGATTTGTTCACCGGATTGCGGGCCACGTTAAAGATACTGCTAAAGAGGTCGGGACAATGGCCCCCGACGTCCGTGACGGTGGGGAACATTGTTGGAAGGACACCCCATGAGAAAGGCAGATACCAAAGGCTGGAACACCCGCACGCGCCTGGTGCACGAAGGCGTTCGGCGCAGCCAGTATGGCGAAGTGTCCGAGGCGATATTCCTGACCCAGGGTTTCGTCTATGACACCGCCGAGCAGGCGCAGCAGCGGTTCGAGACGCCGGGCGACGATGAATTCATCTATGCCCGCTACGGCAACCCGACGGTGCGGATGTTCGAAGACCGCATCGCCGCGCTGGAGGGGGCCGAAGACGGGTTCGCCACGGCGTCGGGCATGGCGGCGGTCAATGGCGCGCTGATGTCGCTGCTGAAGGCGGGCGATCATGTCGTCAGTGCCCGCGCACTGTTCGGCAGCTGTCTTTATATCCTCGAAAACGTGCTGGCGCGGTTCGGGGTCGAAATCACCTTTGTCGACGGCACCGACAACGACGCCTGGGTGGCGGCGATCCGCCCCGACACCCGCGTCGTGTTCCTTGAATCGATCTCGAACCCGACGCTCGAGGTGATCGACATCAAGGCGGTGTCGGACGCGGCCCACGCGGTGGGCGCCACGGTCGTCGTCGACAACGTGTTCGCCACGCCGATCTGGTCGCGCGCCCTGGAAATGGGCGCCGATGTCGTGGTCTATTCCACGACCAAACATATCGATGGTCAGGGCCGGTGCCTGGGCGGTGTCGTCGTCGGCACGCGCGACTACATCCGCAAGACGCTGGAACCCTATCTGAAGCACACCGGCGGGGCGATGTCGCCGTTCAACGCCTGGGTAATGCTGAAGGGCATGGAAACGCTGGATCTGCGGGTGCGTGCCATGACAACGGCCGCCACCGCAATCGCCACTGCGCTGGAAGGCGATGCGCGTCTGTCCCGCGTGATCTTCCCCCACCTGGCCAGCCATCCGCAGCACGAAGTGGCAAAGCGGATGATGGACAAGGGCGGCACCGTTCTGTCGCTGGATCTTGCGGGCGGACAAGGGGCGGCGTTCCGGTTTCTGAACGCATTGCAGATCGTGACGATCAGCAACAACCTGGGCGATGCGAAGTCGATCATCACCCACCCCGCAACGACCACGCACCAACGGCTGAGCGAGGAACAGCGCGCCGAACTGGGCATCACCCCCGGCCTTGTCCGCCTGTCCATCGGGATCGAGGACCAGGACGATCTTCTGGCCGACATCCGGCAGGCGCTGGATGCGGTGTAAGGCGCTTGTGCTGGTCTTGGCCGTTGGCGCATCGTCAGCGGTGGCCGACCCGACCGGCCCACAGGCGGCCAGTGCCGCACGCATCGCCGAACTGGCGCTGGTGGATGAGGCGGTGCCACAGGGCGACGGGCCCGCGTTCCAGCTGTATCGCGGGCTGTTCCGGTATCGCCGCACGCTTGAACTCGACGGCTGCATCCTGCGCTATACCGCCACGCCCAAGGTTCGCGCCGATGCCCAGCCCAGCCATGTCGCCGAATTCGACCTGACATTCACGTTTCTCGAAACCGATCCCGAAAATGCCACCCATCACTTCGTGTATCACGAGGGCACGGGCGCGATATCGCTGCGAACCGACCCGGCGCATCCCGGCACGATCCATAGCAGGGTGCTGGACGCGACGACGCCGGAAACCTATATCGAAAGCACGGTCAGCGGCCCCGTGGAGACGCGGGCGACCGACCGTCTGGCGTATTTCATCGACGGGCTGAGCGGCGCCGGCCGCGTTCAGGCGCTTGCCGACGCACTGATGTCCTATCGTGTCGAATACTGCGTTCCGTCATCCTGATCCTCGCCCGAGGAACGATCCGATGGCACGACCGCCCGTGCAACCCCCGCCCGCCTGAGTCCCGACGGTTGGAACGGGGGTGAAACCCTGATCCGATGGCCTATGTTAGATTTCGTGAAATACTGCGGCGAAGGGGCCTTTGACATGAACATCCACACCGATGCGGTGCCGACCCGCGACGCCGCCGCCGAAGCGCTGCGCCTGTTGCGCCTGTGGGCCGATACGGCAAGCGCGGATGACATCGCCGCGTTGGACCCCACGATCGCCCGCCTTCTGCCCGACGCGGGGGACACCGCCTATCCGGCCCTGTCGCGCAGCTATCGTGACGATTTCACCGTTGATGACGCCTATCGCGCCACCTTGCCCGATCTTCAGAACGGGCCGGAAACGTCGATCCGGGGCGCGCGCAGCCGGATCCAGCATGTCGGCATCTCGAATTTCCGCCTTCCGATCCGCTATCGCACCCGCGACGATGCGGGCGGCATGACGCTGGAAACCAGCGTGACCGGCACCGTGTCGCTGGAGGCCGAGAAGAAGGGCATCAACATGTCGCGCATCATGCGCACCTTCTATGCCCATGCCGAAGACACCTTCAGCCTTGATGTGGTTGCCCGGGCGCTGAACGACTACAAGGCCGATCTGGACAGTTTCGACGCCCGCATCCAGTTGCGCATGTCATTCCCGATGAAGCGACCCAGCCTGCGATCGGGACTGTCGGGGTATCAGTATTACGACATCGCGCTTGAACTGATCGAGGACTCGGGCGTGCAGCGGCGCATCCTGCATCTGGATTACGTCTATTCCTCGACCTGTCCCTGTTCGCTGGAATTGTCGGAACACGCGCGGCGGACGCGCGGGCAACTGGCGACGCCCCATTCACAGCGGTCTGTGGCGCGTATCTCCGTGGTTCTGGACCCGGCAGCGCCGCGCCTGTGGTTCGAGGATCTGATCGACATGTGCCGCGCGGCGGTGCCGACGGAAACCCAGGTGATGGTGAAACGCGAGGATGAACAGGCGTTTGCCGAGCTGAACGCCGCCAACCCGATCTTCGTCGAGGACGCGGCCCGCCTGTTCGCAGAACGCCTGCAGGACGATCCGCGCATCCGCGATTTCCGGGTCATGGCCAGCCACCAGGAAAGCCTGCACAGCCACGACGCCGTGTCGATCCTGACCCAGGGTGAAACCTTTGCGCAGTCCAGCCTGGATCCCCGCCAGTTCGACACGCTGTTCCACGTCGGCTGAGCGGCGCGCGCGTCTCATCGGCCGGCGTCGGGTCAGGACGCTGCAGGCGGGTTTCGCCGTGCGGAATGGGGCGCCGGAAATACACCCCGGACGTGACATCGCGTCGGCGTGCGGCGTTCCTTGACTCTGTCGCGATGTGCGGCCAACGCTGCCGCCATGATCGACTTTCGCCCCGTTGGATATGTGCTTGGCCTGTTGGTGGCCGCCTTGGGGCTGACCATGCTGATCCCGCTCGGCGTGGATTTCATGGCCGGCGATCCCCATTGGAATGTCTTTCTTGAAAGCGCGTCGATCGTCGCCCTGACCGGCGGATTGATGGCGCTGGCCTGTTCGAACGGCATGGTTGAGCGGATCTCGATCCAGCAGACGTTCCTTCTGACCACCGGGGTGTGGTCGTTGCTGCCGTTCTTTGGCGCGGTGCCCTTCGTTCTGGGCGCGACCGAGGCCAGTTACACCGACGCCATGTTCGAGGCGATGTCGGGGCTGACGACGACAGGATCCACCGCCTTCACCGGCCTTGACGATCTGCCCCGCGGCCTGTTGCTCTGGCGTTCGATGTTGCAGTGGTTCGGCGGGATCGGGATCATCGTCGTGGCCATGGTGTTCCTGCCCGAACTGCGGGTCGGCGGGATGCAGATCTTCCGTTCGGAAGCGTTCGACACGATGGGCAAGATCCTGCCGCGCGCGGCGGGGATCGCGGCACAGATCAGCTGGATCTATGTCTCGCTGACGTTCACCTGTTTTCTCGGGTATCTCGCGCTGGACATGCCGACGTTCGAGGCGGTGAATCACGCGCTGACCACCATGTCGACGGGCGGATTTTCGACGACCGACCAATCCTTCGGTGCGTTCCAGGGGCCGCCCGAATACCTGGCGGCGACCTTCATGATCCTGGCCAGCCTGCCGTTCGTGCGCTACGTCCAGCTTCTGGCCGGCACGGCGCAGCCGCTTTGGCGCGATTCCCAGATCCGCGCGTTCCTGAGCATGGTGGTGCTGGTGTCGATCGTTCTGGCCGTGTTCCAGGTGGTGGCCGACGACCGCGAGCTTGAGCCGTCGATCCGCGAGGCGATCTTCAACGTCACCTCGATCGTGTCGGGAACCGGCTATGCCAGCGTCGACTATCAACTTTGGGGCAGTTTCGCCGTGGTCGTGTTCTTCCTGATCGGGTTGGTCGGGGGGTGCGCCGGTTCGACCTGCTGTTCGGTCAAGATCTTCCGCTATCAGATCATGGTGTCCGCGGTCATTTCACAGATTCGGCGAATTCATTCGCCCCACGGGCTGTTCTCGCCGCGCTTCGACGGTCGGCCGGTCAGCGATGATGTTCTGAACTCGGTCATGGCCTTCCTCGTGCTGTTCATCGTGTCGCTCGGGGTGTTGGCCGTGCTGTTGGGCATGACGGGTCTGGACATGGTCACGTCGCTGTCGGGGGCCGCGACCGCCATCGGCAATATCGGCCCCGGCTTGGGCCCGATCATCGGCCCGGCCGGCACGTTTGCGCCCCTGAACGATGCCGCGAAGTGGTTGCTGACCTTCGGGATGCTTCTTGGCCGGCTTGAACTGATGGCCGTTTATGTGCTGTTCACGGCGCACTTCTGGCGCAACTAGGCGCGGCCCGACATCTGCGATGCCGGTCTGCCCTCGGCGAACAGCCGCGCGACGGTGCGGGATGTCCCGCACCGCCCCGGGCACGTGTTATTGCCAGCAGGACACCAGCACGGTCATGTCGGTCGCCAGATCGGCCAGGGCGCCGGCCTTCAGCGGTGTGCGGTCTTCCGACGCGACGGCGGACAGCCCGTTGGCCGACATGAAATCGGCGATCACCTCGACATCCGCAAGGAACGCCACGTCGGTGGGCAATTCACGCCCGTCGGGCGCGCGGCCCGGCACCAGCATGCCGATCACGGCCCCGGTCGCGTCCAGAACCGGGCCGCCCGCATCGCCCGGTTGCGCGGCCAGATCGAGACGCTTGATGTCTTCTTCCCCGTTCAGCCCCCGCAGGTCGGCCACGGTGCCAAAGGTCAGCGACGGCGCCCCGAGCACCCCTTCATAGGAATATCCGGCCAGCACGACATCGCTTTGCAGACGCGGCACGGAGGCCTGGAAGCGCGCATAGCTGCGCGGTGCCAGCGCCTGTTTCGGCTTGAGCAGCGCAAGGCCCAGGGTTTCGTCCAGCGCCGTGACCTCGGCCTCGATCTCTTCGTTCAGGGTGATCCGCTTGCATTGGTCGATCACCGATGACGAGGTCAGGATCGTGCCGCGCGGATCGACATAGAACCCCGAGCGCGAGGTTTCGGGCATCCGGATTTCCAGACCGGCCAGCAGATCGATCCGCTGATCCTCGGTCGGCTCGCCCACCATGTCGTTCATCACGCGGCCGGGCAGGGCGGTGAAGCTGCGGGTCATTTCCTCCAGCACGCGCTGACGACGCTTTTCGTCACCCGTTGGCCAGATCAGCGTGAACCCCTTGACGGTGCCGTCGCGCGCCACAGCCTCGGTCTGCGAGATGAAGTCGCGCCCTTCGCCGATCAGGGTAAAGCTGTTGTCGCGCTTGCCCCGATCGCCCTGTTCGGGAACGATTTCAAGGGTCTGCATGATGTCGTACAGGCCGAACAACGTGTCGGTGTCGCCGCGCTGCGAAATCAGCAGGACCTTCGGGAAACCGGATTCCAGGTCGTTCGGGCCGTAATGGGCAAACGGCGGTTCATAGCGGTCGAAGCCGACAACCTCGGTCGGCATGACGATTTCGATGCCCGCCGTCTCGTCGCGCACCGTCTCCATGCCCAGACCGTCCAGAATGGCGTTATAGCTCTGGATCAGTGCTGCGCGCTGCCGGGTCGTGAGAACGCCGGTGACGTCGTAATTCCGGGCCGCCTGCCATTCGCCCATGGCACTGCGCGTGCCGCGCCCGAAGGCGCCGTCGATGGCCGCGTCGTAAAAGCCGGCCCACTGCAGGGCGATCTGCAACAGCTTGCGCTCGTCCGCGCTCAGCTGGGCTTCGCTGCGCCGCGCCTCGGTCACGGTTTCCTCGGGCTCGACCCGCGGCGTCACGGGCTGTGCGATCTCGGGTTCGGCCGGCGCGTCGGCGTCGACGGGTTCGACCTCGACCACCGGCGTCGGCGTCTCGGCCCCGCCTTCGGGCCAGAACTGTTCGCGGAACGAAGCGCCGTCGGTGGTGAAGCTGTCGCCGGGGATCAATCGCGCAGCGCGCAACGCGGTGCGGGTGCGGGCGGCGGCATCATCGTCGCCGAACGGGCCGATGGCGACGGCATACCAATTCGTGCTGCCCAGGCGATACCCGACGACATCGTCGATCTGCCCGGCGTAACCTGCGGCACTGTCGCGCGCCCGGTCCAGACCGGGTTGCGCTTCGATCTGCAACCACACATTCTGTTGTGCGACGCCCGGAGCGCCAAGGCCCGCGAACGCCACGGTGAGGACGATCCTGAAATAACGCGACATTCTGTGATTTGATCCCTTTTCATTCCGCCGTCGGCTGGCGCGCGGACCATCAGAGCGATATGACGCCGAAGGTCAATAATCATATCCCGATGCCGCAGCTGCAATTGACCCTTGTTGCCCTTCTGCCTATGCAGAACCCGCCCGGCCGACCCCGACCGCAGAAGAAATTGACGGAGCTTTCCCGCGTGACCCCCAAACCCGAGACTCTCCGCAGTTTCCAGGAAATCCTGCTGCGCCTGTCGACCTACTGGGCCGGGAAGGGGTGCGCGATGCTGCAACCCTATGACCTGGAAGTGGGTGCCGGCACGTTCCACCCGGCCACGACGCTGCGCGCGTTGGGATCGCGCCCCTGGGCCGCCGCCTATGTGCAGCCGTCGCGCCGCCCGACCGACGGGCGCTATGGCGAGAACCCGAACCGCTTGCAGCATTATTACCAGTACCAGGTGATCATCAAACCCTCGCCGCCCGACCTGCAGGAGCTGTACCTCGGCTCGCTGCGCGCCATCGGCATCGACATGGACCTGCACGATATCCGCTTCGTCGAGGACGATTGGGAGTCGCCGACCCTGGGCGCCTGGGGCCTGGGATGGGAGGTCTGGTGCGACGGCATGGAGGTGTCGCAATTCACCTATTTCCAACAGGTCGGCGGCCACGATTGCCGCCCCGTCTCGGGTGAGCTGACCTATGGTCTGGAACGCCTCGCGATGTATGTGCTGGGGGTCGATCACGTGATGGACATGCCGTTCAACGCGCCCGACGCGCCGATCCCGCTGACCTATGGCGACGTGTTCCGCCAGACCGAACAGGAATATTCGCGCTGGAACTTCGACGTGGCCGACACCGACATGCTGTTGAAACACTTCGAGGACGCCGAGGCCGAGGCAGCGCGCATCCTGTCCGCCCCCGCCGACGATCCGAAAACCGGCAAGCGCATCGTCATGGCGCATCCCGCCTATGACCAGTGCATCAAGGCGTCGCACCTGTTCAACCTGCTGGACGCGCGCGGCGTGATTTCGGTGACCGAACGCCAAGCCTATATCGGACGAGTGCGCGCGCTGGCCCGCGCCTGTGCCGATGCCTTCGTCACCACGCCCGCCGGCGGTGCATGATGGCCGACAACCGCTCCGCCCACGCGCCCTTGAACGCGCGGGCCGCCAGCATCAACCTGCATCGGCACTGACATGAACGGAAAGATCCTCGTGACCGGATTGATCGCCACCATCGCCCTGGCGGGCGGCGCCATGTATTACCTTCAGGTCTATGCCTATTACGACCGCGTCACCATGGATCCGGCGACGGACATCCAGTTGACGGTCGGGGTGACCGGCACGCCCGAGCCGATCCTGGCCGAGAACATCGAAGCCATCGACGCCGACAGCTCGCCCCTGCGGTTTCGAGCCTGTTTCACCACCCCGATGAGCCAGGGCATGCTGACCGAAACCTATCTGACCTATGAGGGTGCCAGTCCGCTGGTCGGCCCGTCGTGGTTTTCGTGCTTCGACGCCGAATCCATCGGCGCCGCCCTGGAAACCGGCGAGGCGATCGCCTTCCTGGGCACCGAGAACATCCAATACGGCGTCGACCGGGTAATTGCCGTGTTCGACGACGGCCGCGCCTACGCCTGGCACCAATTGAACAACTGCGGCGAAAAAAGATATGACGGCACGCCCGACGGGCCCGCCTGTCCGCCCCGCGATGACAACTGACGCCCGCCTTCGGCAAGACAACCGACACCGCGCCCTGAAAGCGAAATAAATATGCCCGACCTGTTGATCGAACTCCTGTCCGAGGAAATCCCCGCCCGGATGCAGGCCCGCGCCAAGGCCGATCTGAAGGCTCGCGTGACCGATGGCCTGGTCGAGGCCGGCCTGACCTATGCCAGTGCGGGTGCCTTCGCCACGCCGCGTCGCCTGGCGCTGTCGATCGAAGGCTTGCTGGCGGCGTCGCCGTCGACCAGCGAGGAACGCAAGGGCCCCAAGGTCGGCGCGCCGGAAAAGGCGATCGAGGGGTTCGTGCGCGGCGCGGGCGTCACGCGTGATCAACTCGAGGTGCGGGACGACAAGAAGGGCCAGGTCTATTTCGCCCGCATCGACAAGCCGGGACGACCGGCCGAGGTGATCGTGGCCGAGGTGCTGGAACAGGTGATCCGCACCTTCCCCTGGCCCAAGTCCATGCGCTGGGGCGATGGCGATCTGCGCTGGGTGCGTCCGCTGCACTCGATCCTGTGCGTCCTGTCTGACGACTCCGGCGCGACGGTGGTGCCGATGTCGGTTGACGGGATCACGGCGGGGGCGGTCACGCGCGGCCACCGCTTCATGGCGCCGGATGCGTTTTCCGTAACGGGGTTAGAGGATTACGCGACAAAGCTCAAGCGCGCGCATGTCATGCTGTCGTCCGAAGAGCGCGCCGATCACATCTGGAACGATGCCACCAATCAGGCGTTTGCGCTGGGGCTTGAGGTGGTCGAGGACCGCGCGCTTCTGGAAGAAGTCGCCGGTCTGGTGGAATGGCCGGTCGTTCTGATGGGCGAAATCGGGGCCGAGTTCTTGAGCCTGCCGCCCGAGGTTCTTCAGACATCAATGCGCGAACATCAAAAGTTTTTCAGTGTTCGCGATCCGAAACGGGCACAGATTGTTCGATTTGTGACGGTCGCCAATCGTGAAACGGCCGATGATGGCGCCACGATCCTGGCCGGTAACAACAAGGTTCTGTCGGCGCGCCTGTCCGACGCACGGTTCTTCTGGGAAAACGACCTGCGCATCGCCACCTCGGACCTGGGCCAATGGGTGCGCGCCCTGGACAACGTGACCTTCCACAACAAGCTGGGCTCGCAAGGGGAACGCGTGAACCGCATCGCGGCGCTGGCCCGCGAAATCGCCCCGCTGGTCGGCGCCGATGCCGACCTGGCGGAACAGGCCGCCCGCTTTGCCAAGGCCGACCTGTCGTCGGAAATGGTTTATGAGTTCCCCGAACTTCAGGGCCTCATGGGCCGCTATTACATCGAAGCCGCCGGTTTCCCCGCCGAAGTCGCCGCCGCCGCGCAGGAGCATTATTCGCCGCTGGGCCCCTCCGATTCGGTGCCGACCGCCCCCGTTTCCGTGGCCGTCGCGCTGGCCGACAAGATCGACACGCTGACCGGGTTTTGGGCGATTGACGAGAAGCCGACGGGATCGAAGGATCCCTTTGCATTGCGGCGCGCGGCTATAGGTTCTTTTCGCTTGGTGGCTGAGAATGAAGTTAGACTTGGCCTTTCGAAAATAATTGCAAGCTATCTCCAGAAAAATATGGGAGGAGAAACCGTTGCGGTTGCTCTCGATACTTTTGGTGATTTGAATCTCTCTGAGATTGCACTGGCAGATGACACCATAAGTGACGCTATCTCCTCTAGACAATCGTCGGCATTGCTCTCCAACTCTCTGTCAAGTTTGATGCAGATCGCAGATGCAGAAAGGCTCAGTCTTGGACAGATCAAATCTCGCATTAATGCTCAGCTATATCGGATTCGTGTTGACCTCCTCGCCTTCCTCCACGATCGCTTAAAAGTCTACCTGCGCGACCAGGACATCCCGCACGATGTCATCGACGCCTGCCTCGCCATGCCCGGCAATGACGACCTGACGCTGTTGGTCAAGCGGGCCCGGGCCTTGGCCGCGTTCCTCAAGACCGATAACGGCGCGAATCTGTTGCAGGGGTTCAAGCGCGCCAACAACATCCTGTCGCAGGCCGAGGCCAAGGATGGGGTGGAGTATTCCTATGGCGCCGACGTGAAATTTGCCGAAGATGAAACGGAACGCACCCTGTTCGCCGCACTTGATGAGGCCGACAAGACGATCCGTCCGGCGATGGAGGCCGAGGATTTCGGCGCTGCCATGGCCGCCATGGCCGAGCTGCGCAGGCCCATCGACGATTTTTTCGAGGCGGTACAGATCAACGCCGAAAGCCAGGTCCTGCGGCGCAACCGTCTGAACCTGCTCAGCCGGATCCGCACCACCTGTCTGCAAGTGGCCGATCTGACCCGGCTTGAGGGCTGACGCAACGCTTGCACGGGGCGACGGCCCGGCTAAGGTGCCCCGGACAACCGGAGCGCCGCAGTGCAGCAACACGTCGATACCCACGGGTTCATCCCGATCACGCCCAAGGCACCGATCACCGCGTCACGCCACGGCGGGCGGGCGAAATGCCTGCAACGCCTGATCCGCATGGGTCTGCCGGTGCCGCCGACCGTCGCACTGGATTTCGACACGGTGCGCGCCATCGCGCTGGACGAGTTTCCCGACCTCGCACAGCTGTGGGCGACGTTCGGTGACGATGCGCTGGTGTCGGTCCGACCCTCGGGCGAGGTGGCCGATTGGGGCGGGCCGGGCGCGATCCTGAACATCGGCATGAATGACGCCCGGCACGCCGCCCTTTCCGCGCGGATCGGCTGTGCGGCGGCGAATGCTCTCTATGCGCAGTTTGTGCAATCTTACGCCGTCCAGATCGCCCGGCTTGATCCGGAAATGTTCGAAATTGATATTTCCGACGCTCCGCCCCATCTGGCGCTGCTGGCCGCGTTCGAGGTGGCGATGGATCAGCCGTTTCCACAGGATCCCGTGCGTCAGCTGGCCGATGTCCTGCGCTCGATGGCGCGGGCCTGGGACGGGACCAGCGCGCGGCTCCTGCGGCAGGCGCGGGGCGCGCCGGCGGATGCCGGGCTCGGACTGGTCGTGCAGCGGATGGCCCTGGGGGTTGGGGATGCGGCACGCGGCGAAAGCGGATCGGGGGTGATCCAGTTCGTTGATTCCGAAACCGGACTGGCGCGTCTGACCGGCCGATACCTGTCGCAAAGCCAGGGGCGGGCGGCGGTGATGGCCCAGCCCGGTGCGCTTTTTCTGACCGCCGATCCGCGCGGCGCGGCGTTGCAGGACCGATGCCCGAAGATTTTCGCGCAACTGCTGTCGTGCGGTGAACTGTGCCGGTTGCGCCTGCGCGAAGAGATGCAGGTGGAATTCACCATCGATTGTGACGAGTTGTTCATTCTCGACGCGGTGCGCGCGCCGCGCCGCACCCGCGCGGCGGTTCGGATCGCGGTCAGTCTGGCCGAGGACGGGATCATCGCCGAACCCGAGGCGGTTCTGCGCGTCGATCCGGCTGCCCTGTCGGACCTGCTGCACCGCCAGATCGATCCGGCCGGCCCGCGCGATGTTCTTGCGCGCGGCATCCCCGCCAGTCCGGGGGCCGCAACCGGAATCCTGGTGTTCAGCGCGCGGGCCGCACTCGACGCCGCCGCGCGCGAGGAGGATTGCATCCTCGTGCGGCGCGAAACCAAGCCCGAGGACGTGCGCGCCATGCATTCCTCGGTCGGGGTGCTGACCGAAAGGGGCGGTGCGACCAGCCATGCGGCAGTCATCGCGCGCGGTCTGGGTCTGCCCTGTGTCGTCGGGGCAACGGGCATCCGGATCGATCGCAAGGCCCGCGTCCTGATCACCGACACCGGGCGTCGGTTTGGCGAAGGCGACGTCGTCACGCTTGACGGAACCACGGGCAACATCCTGGTCGGTCGCGCGCCCCTGCTCGAGCCGGCCCTGGACGATGCCTTCCAAAGCTTGCTGGGCTGGGCCGATGACGCCCGCGACATCGGTGTGCGCGCCAATGCCGATACGCCCGCCGAGGCCCGCGTGGCCCGCCGGTTCCGGGCCGAGGGGATCGGCCTGTGCCGGACGGAACACATGTTCTTCGAGCCGGGCCGCATGACGGCCATGCGCGAGATGATCTTTGCCGAGGCCCCCGAGGACCGCGCCGCCGCGCTGACCCGGCTTCTGCCGGTGCAACGTGCCGATTTCACCGATCTGTTCCGGATCATGGAGGGGCTTCCGGTCTGTATCCGGCTGCTTGACCCGCCGCTGCACGAATTCCTGCCGACCACGCGCGACGGCCTGCTGGACTTGGCCGAAGCGCTGGATCTGCCGTTGTCCACCGTCACCGAAAGGGTCACGTCGCTGTCCGAGGTGAACCCGATGCTGGGGATGCGCGGTGTCCGCCTGGGGATCGCGGTGCCCGAGATCTATGAAATGCAGGCGCGGGCGATCTTCGAGGCGGCGGTCGCCATCGGGGGCGACGTGGCGCCCGAGGTGATGCTGCCGCTGGTGTCCGCCCACCGCGAGGTGGAGTTGATCGCCCGGCGCGTCGCCGCCGTGGCAAGCGCGGTCCAGGCCGAAACGGGGGTCACGGTGTGCTATCGGCTGGGCGTGATGGTGGAAACGCCGCGCGCCGCGCTGCGCGCGGGCGACATCGCCGGGCGCTGTGCGTTCCTGTCGTTCGGCACCAACGATCTGACCCAGATGACCTATGGATTGTCGCGCGATGACGCCGGGCGGTTCATGGCGCCCTATGTCGCCGAAGGGGTCTTTGCCGAGGATCCGTTCCTGCGACTGGACCTTGACGGGGTGGGCGAACTGCTGACCCTCGGTGCGACCCGTGGCCGCGCGGCGAACCCCGATATCGTCCTGTCGCTGTGCGGTGAACATGGCGCGGATCTGTCAAGCATCGCGTTTTGTCGCGCGGCGTCGTTCGATTACGTCTCGTGTTCGCCGTTCCGCGTGCCGGTCGCGCGGCTGGCGGCGGCGCATCTGGCGATCCGGTCACGACAGGCCGCGCCGGCCTGACAGGGTGGCAACATCCCGCCGATCCGGGCACCGGCGGGTTTGCAGGCGCGGCATTTACGTTTAGGGAAGGCGCGCTTTCGCACCAGCCCGTCAATCGGCGCCGGTGCCGGACCTTGCGGATCTGGAGATTTCGATGAACGGAACACGCCTTGCCCGCGTTGCGGGATTTTGTGCGCTTGCGCTGCTGCCGCTTTCTGCCACCGCCTCCGTGCAGCAACCCGACCCCGCGCTGACGGCACTGCTGGGTGCGCAGAGTGCCGCGATCTCGACCGCGCGGACCGCGCGCCGCGATGCGATGTCGTTCACCGATATCCCGCGGCCCGCCGCGACCGCCCCGCAATCGGTGGTGGCGCCCGCCGAACCCGGCACGCCCGACGTGGCGGTGCAACTGGCCGGACTGCTGGGCCCTGCGGCACCGGCGTTGAAACCCACCCGCGCGAATCGCGCATGGAACTCGTTCGCCGTGTCACAAGCCGCACCGGCGGGGGCCGTGGCGGATGTCGAACACTCGGCCCGGTTTCTGGCCGCCTTGCCGACCGCATCGGGCGGGGCGGACTGGCAGTGCCTGAGCGAGGCGTTGTATTTCGAGGCCCGCGGCGAAAGCGTGCGCGGCCTGTTTGCCGTGGCCGAGGTGATCCTGAACCGCGTCGACACCAGCGCCTTTCCCGGCAGCGTGTGCCGCGTCATCAAGCAGGGCACGGGCAAGCGGTATCAATGCCAGTTCACCTTCACCTGCGACGGCATTTCCGACGTCGTGCGTGAACCGGCGGCGTGGCGGCGGGTCGGCAAGGTGGCGCGCCTGATGCTGGACGGGGCGCCCCGCGTCCTGACCGACGGCGCGACCCATTACCATACCAAGGCGGTGCGCCCGCGCTGGTCACGGGTGTTCGCGCTGACCGCGACCATCGGCGTTCACCGCTTTTATCGCATGGGGTGACGGTCCGGGGTTTTCGCGGCGCTCTGCCAAGGTTACCCCTTCGTGCGACCGATCCGCGACCGGAGGCCCGATGTCCCGTGACCTGACCCATGCCTTCGGGCATCCCGAAGACCGCGCCGGTGCGACCAGCGCGGGACCGTTGCCCGATCGCATCTCGCTGCGCGATCATGTCGTCACGGTCGAGATCGGCGCGTTTCAGCAGGAACGCGGCACGACCCAGCGGGTGCGCTTCAACCTTGTGGTCGAGGTGGCGCCGCACGCCGGCGCCGGCGACGATGATGTCGATCGGATCCTGTCCTATGACACCCTGACCGAAGCGATCGAACACGAACTCGCGGCGGAACGTCTGAACCTGCTGGAAACCCTGGCCGAACGCATCGCGTTGCGGGTGCTGGCCGCGCCCAAGGCGCTGCGGTGTTTCGTGCGGATCGAAAAGCTGGATCGGGGGCCAGGGGCCCTCGGGGTCGAAATCGTGCGGGCGCGGGGCGATCTGCCGGGCCGGACGGTGGAGGATACCGACGCACCCCGCCCGGTGGTGGTGTTCCTGTCCAATGCCGCCCTCTGCGCCGGGCGGATCAGCGTATGGATGGACCAGCTGAGCGCAGCGGGAACGCCCGCCATCCTGTGCGTCGGTGCGCCTGATTGTGCCGCCCCGGTGGCGGCGAATCCCGCAGCCCAGCGGCGGATCGACCTGCTGGCGATCGAACAGAACGCCTGGGTGCTGGCGGCGCTGGACGATCGCTGTGTCGTCGTGGACAGCCGGACCGAACTGACCTGGGCGGTGAAGCACGGCGTCGTCACCGTATGGGCGCCGTCGCGCATCGCGCTGGACCGCGGCGATGGATCGGCGCCGCCCCCGACAGACGGTCCCGCCCTCGCGTTGTGGTTTGCCGGGGAAATCGGTGCAACGCGGATGATCCTGGTCGGTGCGGCACCGCCGGAAGATGGCGCGATCCCGTGCACGACCGTGCCGGCCGATGCGACGCAGATCTTGGGGGACGCGGCATGAGTGTCTATTACCGCCCGGTCGTGCAATGCGGCCCGCGCCCGGGGCGTGGAGCCTGGGCCCTTGCCGGCGGCCCATGCTGGTTCAACGAAGTGGAAGTGCTGTCACGCACCGAGGCGCCGCAGATGATTGCCGCGCACGACACGCCTGCGGCGGTTCTGGACCGGCTGACGGCGCCGCGCCCCGCCATCGGTGGGCTGGATATGGCGCGGCCCAACCTGATGGGCATCCTCAACACCACCCCCGACAGTTTTTCCGACGGCGGACAGTTTCACGATCCGGCGGCCGCCCTGGCCCAGGCGCGGCGCATGATTGCGGCGGGCGCGGATATCCTGGACATCGGCGGCGAATCAACGCGTCCCGGTGCCGAAGTCGTGCCTGACGCGGACGAGATCGCGCGCACCGCGCCGGTGATCGCGGCAATCCGGGCCGAATGGGGCGGCGTGATGTCCATCGACACCCGCAAGGCGGTGGTGGCCGAGGCCGCGATTGCCGCGGGCGCGGGGCTGATCAACGATGTGTCGGCCTTTCGCCACGATCCCGCGATGGCGGGGCTGGCCGCGCGATCGGGCCTGCCGGTCTGCCTGATGCATGCGCAGGGCACGCCCGAGACGATGCAGCGCGCGCCTTCCTATGGGGATGTGACGCTGGACGTTTACGACATGCTCGAGGGGCGGATCGCCGCCGCCGAAGCCGCCGGCATCCCGCGGGCGCGAATCCTGATCGATCCGGGCATCGGGTTCGGCAAGACGGTCGATCACAACCTGGCCCTTCTGGCCAACCTGTCGCTGTTTCACGGGCTGGGCTGCGCCATCCTGTTGGGCGCTTCGCGCAAACGCTTCATCGGCGCGCTGAGCGGTGCGGATGACGCCGCGTCGCGGGTGCCGGGATCGGTCGCTGTGGCCCTGGCCGGCATCGCGCAGGGGGTGCAGGTGGTGCGCGTGCATGATATGGCCGAAACCCGACAGGCCGTCACGCTGTGGCAGGCCGCGATGAAAGGACAACGGGCATGACACGCAAACTGTTCGGCACCGACGGGGTGCGTGGAACGGCGAACACCCATCCGATGACCGCCGACCTGGCTCTGCGCCTGGGCGCCGCCGCCGGCCGGTTCTTTCGCCGCGAGGGCGACCGCGCCCACCGCGTGGTCATCGGCAAGGACACGCGGCTGTCGGGCTATATGTTCGAAAACGCGCTGACCGCCGGGTTCACCTCGACAGGGATGAACGTGTTCCTGCTGGGGCCCGTGCCGACACCCGCCGTGGGCATGCTGACGACATCGCTGCGCGCCGATGTCGGCGTCATGATCTCGGCCAGCCATAATCCCGCGGCCGACAACGGGATCAAGTTCTTCGGCCCCGACGGCTTCAAGCTGAGCGATGAGGCCGAGACCGAGATCGAGGCGTTGGTGGATACCGGCGTCGATCCCGCGCAGGCGGCCAACATCGGGCGGGCCAAGCGGATCGACGACGGGCGCTTCCGCTATAACGAACGGATAAAGGCGACGTTTCCCCACGGCATGCGGCTGGACGGCGTCAAGGTCGTGATCGACTGCGCCAACGGCGCCGCCTACAAGACCGCGCCCGAAGTGTTATGGGAACTGGGCGCCGACGTGATCCCCATCGGCGTCAGCCCGGATGGCCACAACATCAACAAGGGTGTCGGTTCGACCAACACCGCCGCCGCCGCGCGCGCGGTGGTGGAACATGGCGCGGACGTGGGGATCTGCCTGGACGGCGATGCCGACCGGGTGATGATCCTGGACGAAACCGGGGCCGTGGCCGATGGCGACCAGATCATGGCGCTGTTCGCCACCCGCTGGGCGGCCGAGGATCGTCTGACCGGCCGCACCCTTGTCGCCACGGTGATGAGCAACCTCGGCCTGGAACGCCACCTGTCGGACGCGGGCATCGCGCTGCACCGCACCGGGGTCGGCGACCGTTACGTGGTCGAGGCGATGCGCGCCCAGGGCTTCAACCTGGGCGGCGAACAATCGGGTCATATCGTGATGACCGATTACGCCACCACGGGTGACGGGTTGCTGGCCGGGCTGCAGTTCCTCGCGGCCATGGTGCATACCGGACAGCCCGCCAGCACCCTCATGCGCCGGTTCGAGCCGGTGCCGCAACTGCTCAGGAACGTGCGGTATGCGGCGGGTCAGGATCCGCTGGCCCACGGCCGGGTCCAGGCCGCCATCGCCGGACGCGAGGCCGATCTGAACGGCAAGGGCCGGCTGCTGATCCGGAAATCGGGGACCGAGCCGTTGATCCGGGTCATGGCGGAATGCGAGGACGAAGCGCTGCTGACGCGTGTCGTCGACTCGATCGTGGACGAAATCGCGGCCGTCGGATAGCCTTGGGCGAACCCTCCGTTTCCGATCCGAAGGTGCCATGCCCAAAATTCGCCCCCTGATCGCGCCTGTCGGCGTTGCCCTGTTCTTCACCGCGGGTGTCGCATCGGCCGGCGCCGATACCGCCCGGATGAGCGAGGACATCACCGATCTGTATGGCGCGGTGGCCTTCATGGAGGCACAGCCACGCGCGCTGATCCTGGTTGCGATCAACGACGGCGCGGTGATCTTTCGTGGATACGGCGAAACCGCCGAAGGGGCGGGGCAGGCGCCAAGCCGTGACAGCGTGTTTCGCATCGGCTCGATCTCGAAGGTGATGGCGGGACAGGTTCTGGCCGCGATGGACGTGGCAGGGGTTGTCGCGCTGGACGATCCGGTGGCGCGCCATCTGCCGGACATGCCCGGACTGTCGTTCGACAGCACGCCGATGCGCCTGATCGACACTGCAACCCAAAGTGCCGGCGTGTTGCGGGAATTGCCCCAGGACGGGCAGGCGGGGCAGAACCCCGATGCGGTCCAGACTGTCGAAACCATCGCCGCCTATATGGCGGGCGAACCGATGGTGTTCGCGCCGGGGCAGCGTGCGTTGTATTCCAACCTCGGTTTTCAGATCCTCGGCGCCGCACTGGCCGCCGCCGGTGGCGGCAGTTACGGCGACATGTTGCAGGCGCATCTGACCGATCCGCTGGACATGCCGGCCACCGGGATCGGGCCGCGGCGCGCCGACGATATGGCCAGGTTGATGACCAGCTATGATTTCACCGGTGCGCCCGTGCCCCATTGGCCGCCCGGCGATCTTCTGGGCGCCTCGGGCGGTGTGTTCACGACCGCCGATGACATGGCGACCTGGATGCAGTGGAACCTTGCCGACCACTCGGCCCGCCCGCGCGACGCTGAAACGCGCGACCTGATGCACAAGGTCTGGCGCGACCGCGATGATTTCGCGTCGGTGTCGCTGATGGATGAATCCGGGGCGATGGATGGCATCGGGTTGGGCTGGGTGGCGATGGATCAGACGCCCTATCGCCCCTTCACGCTGCAAAAGGCGGGGGCGCATGGCGGGTTCATGGCCTATGTCGCGCTGGCACCGGACAAGCGGGCCGGGGTGTTCGCCCTGATCAACGAATTCGATTTCGCCAAGGCCCGGATCGTCACCGAAGCGGCGAACGCCCTGTTGGCCGATCTGCCCGGCCAAGCCAGATGAACAGGGCGCCCGCATCGGGGCGCCCTGCATGTTTCGATCTCAGTTCTTGGCCTTGTCGACCATGCGGCCGTCCGAGATCCACGGCATCATGCCGCGCAGCTTTTCGCCGACCGCTTCGATTTGGTGTTCGTCGTTCAGGCGGCGGGTGGCCTTGAACATCGGCTGGCCGACGGCGTTCTCGACCATGAAATCGCGCACGAACTTGCCCGACTGGATGTCCTTCAGCACTTCCTTCATCCGTGCCTTGGTTTCTTCATAGGGCAGGATGCGCGGGCCGCTGACGTATTCGCCGTATTCGGCCGTGTTGCTGATCGAATAGTTCATGTTGGCGATGCCGCCTTCATAGATCAGATCGACGATCAGCTTGACCTCGTGCAGACACTCGAAATACGCCATCTCCGGCTCGTAACCGGCTTCGACCAGCGTCTCGAACCCCATGCGGATCAGTTCGACCAGGCCACCGCACAGCACGGCCTGTTCACCGAACAGGTCGGTCTCGCATTCCTGGCGGAAGTTGGTTTCGATGATGCCCGAGCGTCCGCCGCCGATGGCCGAGCAATACGACAGGCCGATTTCCAGCGCCTTGCCGGATGCGTCCTTGTCGACGGCCACAAGGCAGGGCACGCCGCCGCCCTTGGTGTATTCGCCGCGCACGGTGTGACCGGGGCCCTTCGGGGCCATCATCAGCACGTCAACGCCTTCCTTCGGCTCGATCAGGCCGAAATGCACGTTCAGACCGTGGGCAAAGGCGATGGCGCTGCCTTCCTTCAGGTTGTCGTGAACGTATTTCTTGTAAGTTTCGGCCTGCAATTCGTCGGGCATGGTGAACATGATGAGATCGCACCAGGCGGCCGCTTCGGCGATGCCCATGACCTTCAGGCCTTCGCCTTCGGCCTTCTTGGCCGACGGCGATCCCTCGCGCAGGGCGACGACCAGGTTCTTGGCCCCGGAATCGCGCAGGTTCAACGCGTGGGCGTGCCCTTGCGAGCCATAGCCCAGGATCGCGACCTTCTTGTCCTTGATCAGGTTGATGTCGCAATCGCGATCATAATAAACGCGCATGATACTCTCCTTCGGCGTCTGCCATTTGTTCCGCGGCGACCATAGGGCGCGGAATCGCACAGCGCGAGAGGCAATAATCATTGATCAGGTGGCAAAACCGAAGGTATCATGCAGGAAGTGAGGTGATAACGGAGAAATCATGCTTGACGATCTCGACCGCCGCCTGCTGCGTCACCTGATGCGTGATCCCGACATGACGGTGTCGGCCCTTGCGGCGCGTGCCGATGTCACGGCGGCCATGGCCACCCGGCGGCTGGATCGGATGCGCGCCAGCGGTGCGTTGAAAAACGTCCGCGCCGTGATCGACTGGCGCGCGCTGGGCTATGAGGTCGAGGTGTCGCTGCGGTTCATCCTGGACAAGACGATCAGCACCGCGTTCGACGATTTCATCGCCGCCGCCCGCGCCGTGCCCGAGGTGATCGAGATCCAGACGTTCCTTGGCCGGGTCGATGTGCGCCTGTCCATCGTGGCCCGCGACATGGCCGAATATCAGCGGATCTATCGCCACAAGATCCTGGCCCTGCCGCATATCGCCGATATCGAATCGCTCATGGAGGTCGCGCGGATCAAGACCGCCGGTCCGCTGCCGATATGATGCGTCTGGATGAAACCGACCGCGCGCTTCTGGCGATGCTGGAACGCGACGCGGGGCAGGGTGCCGCGACCATCGGGCGCGCCCTGGGCTTGTCGCAATCTGCGACGTGGCGACGCATGCAGCGGCTGGAACGGGCGGGCATCCTGGCCGGCCGGCGCCTGGATCTGGATCTGGAACAGCTGGGGTTCGGCGTCACCGTCTTCCTGGGGGTCAAGCTGGCCACCAAGGGGCGCGTCAGCCTTGAAGACTTTGAACGCGCTGTCACATCCATCCCCGAGGTTCAGACCGTCAGCCATATCCTGGGTCTCTATGACTATCGTTTGCGCGTGGTTGCCCGCGATCTGGCCGATTTCGAACGGGTGCTGCGGCGGCGCATCATGACCCTGCCGGGGGTCGGCGATGTCGAGGCGAACGTGCTGTTGTCCGAAGAATTGCGCCCCGGACCCATCGGTGCCGCATGACAGGGTGGAAATGAGGACGGCACCGGCGTATCTGGAGGGGAACCACGTCAAGGAGCATATGCCATGAACGCCCTTCTGCCCGATGTCGATCCAGACGGCCTGCTGGAATATTCGGTCGTTTTCACCGACCGGTCCCTCAACCACATGAGCGCGTCCTTCCAGAGCGTCATGCGCGATCTGTCGTCGATGTTGAAAGAGGTCTACAAGGCCGAGGCGGTGGCGCTTGTGCCCGGTGGCGGCACCTACGCGATGGAGGCCGTGGCGCGTCAGCTGGCCGAGGATGCCAAGGTCATGGTGATCCGCAACGGATGGTTTTCCTATCGCTGGAGCCAGATCTTCGAGGCGGGCGTGACCCCCTCGGAAGAAATCGTGATGAAGGCGCGACGCATGGGCAACGCCCCCGACGCCCCCTTTGCCCCCGCCGCCATCGAAGAGGTGAAGGCCAAGATCAGGGCAGAACGTCCCGACGTGGTGTTCGCACCCCACGTCGAAACCAGCGCGGGCGTGATCCTGCCCGACGATTACCTGAAAGCCGTCGCCGATGCGGTGCATGAGGTCGGCGGATTGTTCGTGCTGGACGCCATCGCGTCGGGCTGTGCCTGGGTCGACATGAAGGCCACCGGCGTCGACGTGTTGATTTCGGCGCCGCAAAAGGGATGGTCGGCGTCGCCCTGCGCGGGCTGCGTGATGCTCAGCCCCGCGGCGCTGGAACGGGTGAAGGCGCGCAAGTCCACCTCGTATGCCGTGGATCTGGGCAAATGGCTGTCGATCATGGAAGCCTATGAGGCCGGCGGCCACGCCTATCACGCGACCATGCCGACCGATGCGTTGAAGGGCTTTCGCGACGCCATGGTCGAAAGCCGGGATTTCGGGTTCGACCGCCTGGCCGAGGCACAGTGGGAACAGGGCCGCGCCGTGCGGGCCGCCTTGGCCAAACGCGGCATCCAGTCGGTGGCGGCCGACGGCTTTGGCGCACCCGGCGTCGTCGTCGCCTATACCGACCGCGACGATGTGCAGAACGGCAAGGCATTCGCGGCGGAAGGCGTGCAGATCGCGGCGGGTGTGCCGCTTCAGGTCGGTGAAGGTTCCGAGTTCAAGACGTTCCGTATCGGTCTGTTCGGATTGGACAAACTGGCCGACGTGCCGGCCAGCGTCGCGCGCCTGGAAGAGGCCTTCGACCGGGTGTTCTGAGCCGCCAGGTCACCGCGCCATCCGTTCCCGACGGGGGTGGATGGCGCTTCAGTTGCCCAGGCCCGCCCGCATCACGGCGCGGCGCACCGGCGCCAGATCGTGAACCATGCGCAATCCGGCCGAACGCGCCTGCATCACCGGGCCGATGTCGGATTTGCAGATCCGGTTGAACAGGTCGATCACGCCCGCCCGCCGCGAAATGTCGCGCGCGCGGCTGGCGGCGTAACGCTCCAGCCCGTCGGGCGCGCCGGGATCCTCTTGCAGACAGTCCAGCAGGGACGCCACATCATGCACCGAGGTGTTCAGCCCCTGCGCCCCGATGGGCGGCAGTACGTGGGCGGCTTCGGCGATCAACGCACAGCGCCGTCCGATCAGGCTGTCGGCGGTGCGGGTGATGACGGGCCACGCCCCGATGGGGGTGATCGGGTGCATCTGCCCCAGCACGCCAACCGACCGCAGCGTCGCCTCGGCGCCCAGGGCGTCGGGTGACATCTGCATCAGGCGCGCGCTGCGTGCCGCGTCGTTCATCCAGACAATGGCCGAGGCCGGTGTGGCGTCATGATCGGCAAGCGGCACGGTGGTGAAGGCGCCGCCCGAGTTGTAGATTTCGGTCGAGACGTCCTGGTGCGGCAGGTCATGCCGCACCGCAAAGGCCAACGCCGTCTGGCCATAGCTGCGGGTGCGCGCGCCGATGCCCAGTGCCTCGCGCACCGGCGAATCGCGCCCGTCGGCGCCGATCACCAGCCTTGCATCGACGCGGGCCCCATCGCTCAGCGTGACACGCACGCCGGACGTGCGTGTCAGCATCCGTGCAAACCCGGTGCCCAGCCGCAGATCGACCCGATCCAGGCCGGCCAGATGATCCGCCAGAACCGACCGACAGCGCCAGTTCGCGATGTTCCATCCGAACGTCGCCTGGTCCAGGTCTGTCGGCTGGAAGGTCCGGCGGGCGGTTTCGCGCGGTGGCCATCCGGCGGTGTCGATCACCCGCAACGCGGCAAGGGGTGTGGCATCGGGCGCAAGGCTGGGCCACAGGCCGATCTCCTGGAACAGCGCGATCGCCGGTTGCAGGAACGCGGTCGAGCGCAGATCGGCGCCGGGATCGGTGGCCCGCGCCACCGGCGGCGCCGGATCGACCAGGACCACGGAAAACCCCCGGGCCGCGCATCCCGCGGCCGCGATCATGCCGGCAATGCCGCCACCGGAAATCAGGATATCGGTTTGCGTCTTCATCATGTCGCGCACCTTACGGCACCGGATCGGCAGGGCAAGGCGGTATCGCTGCGACAAAGCGCGGCGTCAGGGGGCGTGGCCCAGGGTGCCCAGAAACGCGGTCAGGTCATCGGTGTGAAAGTCGATGTGGTCGGCCGTCTCGCGGGTGGGCGCGACATGGACCGTCTTCAGCCCCATCCGGCGCGGCGCGGCCAGGTTGCGCGGATCGTCCTCGAACATCGCGCCGGTGGCGGTGTCCAGTCCGGCGGCGTCAAAGACGCGGCGGAAGGCGGCGGCTTGCGGCTTGGGCGTATAGGCGGCATGTTCCACCCCGAACACGGCATCGAAACACCCCGCCAGGCCGCGTGCCTCAAGCACCCGTTCGGCATAGGGAGCCGACCCGTTGGTAAAGACGATCCGCCGGCCCGGCAACGCGCGGATGCGGCGCGCCAGAACATCGTCGCGCGTCAAGTGATCCAGCGTGATGTCGTGCACGTCCAGCATGTATTCCTCGGGATCCTGGCCGTGTTCTGCCATCAGGCCGGCAAGGGTGGTGCCGTAAAGCTCCCAATAGGCGCGCCGCAGGCGATTCGCCTCGGGGCGGCTGACCGACAGGGTGCGCATCATCCATTCGGTCATCCGCACCTCGATCTGATCGAACAGACGGGCCTCGGGGGGATAGAGCGTGTTGTCGAGATCGAAAACCCAATGGCGGACATGGGCCAGGGCGGTTCGGGGATGCAATGTGGTCATGGGCTGCTGATACGCCGCGCCGCGCCCGCGCGCAACGCGCCGATTGGACGTGCAGGACCGGGCGCAGGCGGTCTAGGGTGCGGACAACACGGGGGAAGGTCACACCATGACAGAAATCCGCAACGGCCAGCGCGATGCCTATCGGCTGATTCTCGATGCCATCGACGATGGGGTCTATCGTCCGGGCGACCGGTTGGTGGAATCCGAACTGGCCGAGCGTCTGGGCGTGTCGCGGACGCCGATCCGCGAGGCGTTGCAACGGCTGGAAACCCAGTCGCTGCTGACGCGCGACGGTCGCAGCCTGATCGTGGCGTCGCTGGATCACAGCCAGCTGGCCGAACTCTATGTCGTGCGCTCGGAGCTGGAGGGGCTGGCCGCACGGCTGGCCGCGCAACACGCGACCCAGGAAGAGATCCGCGTGTTGCGTGACATGGTGACCGACGACGCGGCGCTGTTGGGCGATCCGCCCGCTATGGCGCGGGCCAACCGACGGTTCCACAAGCAGATCCATCTTGCCTCGCACAACCGGTATCTTGTTCAGCAGCTGGACCTGGTCCACCGCTTCATGGCGTTGCTGGCGACGACGTCGCTGGCGGTCGAGGGGCGCGGCGCAAGGGCGCTTGCCGAACACGACCGCATCGTCACGGCCATTGCCGCGGGAGACGGCGACGCGGCCCACACGGCGTTGAAACAGCATATCTCACAGGCGTTCGAAACCCGTCTGAAGGTCGTGGCCGATCGCTGAGGGCAGCGCGGGCGTATCGCATCCGTGGCTGGTCTTGTCCCAATAGAACGGGCGGAACAGCATCTCGAACACGGCCTTGAGAACCGCCATCGTCGCCATGAGATGATACAGCGACAGAAGCGGCACCGAACAGGCAAGCCCCCTGTGCCCGCGTTCGTTCAGGGCGATCCACCCCAACGCCCACTGCACGAGCATTCCGACCGCCAGGAAGATCGCAACCCCCGGTTCGCCAATCGGGCCGAGCGCGTCGGACCATGGGTGCGGCAGGCCCATGGCCAGCAACAGAAAGCTCCAGAGGAAGGGCGCCAGAAGCGCACCGCCCAGAGAGCCGAGGAAAAGAAGCTGAATGCCGAAAAAACGGCGCGCGCCAAGTTCGCGCCAAAGCAGGACCGGATCGCGCATGTGAACGAGCCACGTCAGCGCATATCCCTTCTGCCAACGCGACCGTTGCCGGATCCATGGCCACGGGCGGCAGTTCGCTTCCTCCAGCGTGACCGATCGCAGAAGATCGGTGCGATATCCCCGCCGTGCCAGCCGCACGCCCAGATCGGCATCCTCGGTGACATTGTGCGCGTCCCAGCCGCCCAGCCGCACAAGCGCGGTGCGCCGCAGGAACAGCGTCGTCCCCCCCAGTGGAATGACCAGCCCCATGCGTGCCAGCGCGGGAAGGATCAGGCGAAACCACACGGCATAGTCGATTGTGAAACAGCGCGCGACCCAGTTGCGGTGCGGGTTGTAGAAGTCCAACTGGCCCTGCAGGCAGGCCACGTTGGGGGGGCTGAGCCGGAATTGTTCGACCGCGTGCCTGACCTGCTGCGGATCGGGATCGTCTTCGGCGTCATAGATGCCGACGATGGTCCCGCGGCAGAACTCGAGCGCGAAATTCAACGCGCGCGGCTTGGTCTGGATCGACCCGCGCGGCACCTCGATAATCCTCATCCAGGGGGGCAGTTCGGTTTCGGCCAGCGTGTCGCGCGTCGTCCTGTCGTCTTCTTCAACGACCAGCAGGATGTCGAGCAGGGCGCGGGGATAGTCGATCCGCGTCAGCCGTTCGATCAGACGCGATGCAATATCGCGTTCGTGGAACAGGGGCACGATGATCGACACCGCGACCGGTCGTTTGCCGATCAAGGGAGTGTCCGATGCGGGAGGCACGGGCGGGGCGCTTGCGCGTCCACGAAAGTGAATTGCCATGGCGGCAAGCCCCAGTGCGGAGTTTGCCAGCAAGACCAGAAGGGCGAGCAACGTGATGACGCTGAACAGCGTGACAGGCACAAATACTGCGGCGATGACGACCACGGCGAGCGCGATGACGCATGAGACAGAGAGTGGGCGGAAATCGAGCGTGCGGCAGGAAAGCTGTGGATCGGCACGGGTTTCAGCCCGTTGCACCAGATGACGGCGGCGGACAGCCAGGAGGGCGGCGTTCAGTTGCCCGGGCAGCGCGGTGGCCATCAAAACCGGGCCGATCCGCCCTTCGATCGTGGCGCGCAGGCCCGCGAAGCTTTCGGGACGGGCGGTGACGACAAGGGTCGCGGCCCCGACACGGCGCAGCGGAAGCACCTCGTTCAGCGCGCAGAACGCTGCGCCCAACGCATCGATCAGGCCCGCATCGGGCACGTAAAGCCCGGGGTCGACCGCTACCGTTTCGGTTCGCCGGCCAAGTGCGGCGTTCGGATCGTGCGGGCACACCGGCCCGGGCGTCGGAACGATTTCGACGGGGCGGGCGAACTCGACGTCGTGCCGTTCCACAGCCGTATCCGTCTCGGCGGCGTCGACCGGCAAGCCGCCGAGACGTCCGGCGCCCGCCTGGAGGAACGCCGCCGTCGACACGATGCGCAGGCTGGAAGACGACATCGAGAACTCCCGTGCGGACATGCACGGAAGAAATCTCGCCGAAACCGGTTAACGTCCCCTTAACGGCTCAGGCGGCGTCTGCCATTGCCTTGGAAAACCGTTCGAACAGGTAATAACTGTCCATCGGGCCGGGGCTGGCTTCGGGGTGATATTGCACCGACCAGACCGGGCGGTCGGCCATCCGGATGCCGCAGTTCGATCCGTCGAACAACGACACGTGGGTCTGGTGCACACCGACCGGCAGGCTTTGCGCGTCGACCGTAAAGCCATGGTTCATCGAGGTAATCTCGACCTTGCCGGTTTCCAGATCCTTGACCGGATGGTTGGCGCCGTGGTGGCCGTGGTTCATCTTGACGGTCTTGGCTCCCAGGGCGCGAGCCAGCATCTGATGACCAAGGCAGATCCCGAACACCGGCATCCGGCTTTGGCCCAGAACGCTCTGGATCATCGGCACGGCATAGGCGCCGGTGGCCGCCGGATCGCCGGGGCCGTTGGACAGGAACAGACCGTCGGGCGACAGGGCCAGCACATCGTCGGCAGTGGCCGTCGCGGGCAAAACGGTCACGTCGCAGCCGGCGCTGGCAAGGCAGCGCAGGATGTTGCGCTTGGCGCCATAATCGATGGCCACAACCTTGTGGCCCGGTCCCTCGCGCCGCTTGTACCCCTCGGGCCAGGCCCAGCGCATTTCGTCCCACCGATAGGATTGCGCACAGGTCACATCGCGGGCCAGATCGCGACCTTCGAGGCCGGCAAATCCGCGGGCGGCGGCGACCAGCGCCTCGATGTCGAAATCGCCATCGGGGTTGTGGGCCAGTGCGACGTGCGGCGCGCCTTGCTGGCGGATCGCGCGGGTCAGGCGGCGCGTGTCGATGCCGCCGATGGCGATCCGGCCGCGCCGGGTCAGCCAGGTGTTCAGCGTCTCGGTGCTGCGCCAGTTGCTTGGGGCCGTCGGATCCCACTTGACCACCATGCCCTCGGCGACCGGATCGGCGGTTTCGTCATCTTCCGGGGTCACGCCGGTGTTGCCGATATGCGGGAAGGTGAACGCCACGATCTGACCCGCATAGGACGGATCCGTCATGATTTCCTGATACCCGGTCATGGCCGTGTTGAAGCACAGCTCGGCCGTTGTCTGACCCGTGGCGCCGAAGCCGCGACCGAACATCAATGTTCCGTCGGCCATGGCAAGACAGGCAGTGGGGCGGGCTTTTGCGTGATTGATCGTCATGGGCGACTCCGTCGGCAAATCTGCGTGAACGTATGGGGTGGGGCCCGGAGGGTCAAGATGTCGCGCGAAATCAAATGTTGTTTAATAACAAGGTATTGGGCCGGGTATGTGTGGTTGTAAGGTCAGCACGGTTGCTGTATCTTCCCCCTTTGCACCATCCACAGCACAGAGAAGCCGTCATGGACCTGAGAAGCCGTATCAACGCCGAGCTGAAGACAGCCATGAAAAACAAGGAGACGGACCGCCTGTCGACCTTGCGCCTGATCAACGCCGCGATCAAGGACCGCGACATCGCCCTGCGTGGCGAGGGCGAGGATGGTGGCGTGGGCGATCCCGAGGTGCTGCAGATCCTCGGCAAGATGGTCAAGCAGCGCCAGGAAAGCGCGCGCGCCTATGAAGAGGGCGGGCGGCTGGAACTGGCCGACAGCGAACGCGCCGAAATCAAGGTGATCGACGATTTCCTGCCCCGCAAACTGAGCGACGAGGAAGTCGAAAAAGCCGTGTCCCAGGCGATCGAAGACACCGGCGCGGAATCGATCCGCGACATGGGGCGGGTGATGGGCGAGCTGAAGGGCAAGTATACCGGCCAGATGGATTTTTCGACCATCGGCCCCAAGGTGAAGGCCCGCCTGGGCTGAACGGAACAGCGCGGGCCGCGGGCGGGTCCGCCTGGCACTCAGGCGTTGCGCGACAGCCGGTTCAGCAGGCGTTCAAGGTCGTCGCACAGCTTCCGGCGTTCTTCGGGGCTGAGAAAGGCGCCAACCTCGACTTCGCGTCCCGCACCGCTGAGCGTCACATAGTTTTCCACCGGGCCACCCGTTTCATGCATTGCGACACGGACCCAGAAGGGATTCGCCGCCCAACATTGCTGGGGGCCGTCGGGATTGGTGCGGATCAGTTCGATCCGGTCTGACCATAACGTCAGATCCTCGCGCAGTGCTCCGCTGGCGTAACTCTTTTCAAGCGCCAGCCACAGGAACCCGATCGCCGCCATGGTGAAGGGCAACAACCCCCACAACACCGGTGTGCCCAGCATCGCGATCACCGGAAGCAGGATCATCACGAAGGCGAAACCGATCACGATCACCATCCCCTTGCGCGGCAGGGACCGGTGCGGCCACAGGGTTGCAGAGGTCAGCGCATCGTCGCCCGCGGCATGGGCAAATGTCCCGGCGGGCACGATCGCCCCCCGCGGGTCTTCGGTCCAGGTCAGCGGCATGGCATGATCCGTTGGGTGGTGGTCGGTGTCATTCGGTGCATTATGCAACAACTAGTGCGGATACGGCAAAACCCAATGTGCCTGACGCCGCCGCGGTTCCCGTCTTCGCGCAAAGGGTGGCGACGGACGAACCAACCATGATGGGGCATGCCGGCCAACGGCCCGGCGGCAGGGGGATGAGATGAAGAAACGTCGTGCGATCGATCCCGCGTTGATGTTCACCGGCGTGACCGTGGTCGGAATGGCCCTTGCGACCCTCGGGTTCTGGCCGTCGGATGGCGGCGCCGTCCAAATCGCTTCGCTTGCCGGTCTCGGGCTGGTCTATCTGGCCGGCGGCTTGCCCGCGACGGCGCGGGCGTTGGGCGCGTTGTGGCGCGAACGGGTGCTGGACATCGATCTGCTGATGGTCGTGGCGGCCATTGCGGCCGCCGCCGTTGGCGCGCCGTTCGAGGGGGCCGTCCTGCTGACCCTGTTCAGTATCTCGACAACCCTCGAAGACCGCGCCCTTGGCCGCGCGCGCCGGGCGGTGGAAGCGTTGATGGCGTTGCGCCCGGAAACCGCGTTGCGCAAATCGGCCGACGGCACCATCACCGAAGTTCCCGTCGCCGACCTGGCGGTGTCGGATATCTTCGTGCTGCGGCCCGGCGCGCGGGTGCCCACCGACGGCGAGATCGTCGCCGGTCGCGGTTCGCTGGACGAGGCGAACATCACCGGCGAATCCCTTCCGGTCCACAAACAGCCGGGGGCCATGGTGTTCGAGGCGACGGCGAACCTTGACGGGGTGCTGGAGGTTGCGGTCACGAAGACGGTCGAGGAAAGCACGGTCGCGCAGATGATCACCCTGGTGACCGAGGCCCAGGCCGCCAAGGCACCTTCGGAACGGTTCAGCGAATGGTTCGGACAACGCTATACCATCGCGGTCCTGATCGGCACGATCCTTGCGTTCGTGCTTTTCACTTGGATCGAGGGGGACTGGCACGTCGCGCTTTACCGCGCTGCCGTCCTTCTGGTGGCGGCCAGCCCCTGTGCGATCGTGATCTCGGTGCCGGCTGCAATCCTGTCGGCGCTGTCGGCGGCCGCCCGGCGCGGGGTGTTGTTCAAGGGCGGGGCCGCCCTGGAAACCCTGGCCGCGGTGGACACCTTCGCCTTTGACAAGACCGGCACGCTGACGACCGGCGCGGCGTCGGTGGTCGATCTTGTCGCGCTGGACGGGGACGAGCGGGACTTCTTGTCGCGGCTGGCCGGGCTCGAGGCCCAATCCGAACACCACAGCGGCGCCGCGATCCGCCGCGCGGCCGCCGACCGCGGGATCGAACCTGCGGTCGTAACGGACGTCACCACCGTCCCCGGCGAGGGGATCATCGGCGATACCGATGCGGGCAAGCTTTGGGCCGGCAACCCGCACATGGCCCGTCGCATGGCGGCGTCCATCGGCCACCCGGCCCTGCAAGCCCTGGAGGACGACAGCCGGAGCGTCATCTATTTCGGGCGCGACACCGGGCTGATCGGCGCCGTCAGCATCGCCGATCAGGCGCGCGCCACGTCACGACCCGCGCTTGCGGCGCTGCGCGACAGCGGCATCGGCAGGATCGTCATGATCACCGGCGACCGGCGGGCGGTGGCATTGCGGATCGGCGGCGAACTCGGGCTTCGGCCCGACGATATCCACGCCGACATGCGCCCCGAGGACAAGATGGCCCTGATCGGCAAGCTTGCCGAACGCGGCACGGTCGCGTTCGTGGGCGACGGCGTCAACGACGCGGCCGCACTTGCCCGTGCGCACGTCGGGATCGCGATGGGCGCCGCCGGATCCGAGGTCGCGCTTCAGGCTGCGGATGTCGCGCTTCTGTCGGAAGACATGGGGCGGTTGGCCGATGCCCACCGCCTGGCACGCCGGACGGCGAAGATCATCCGTCAGAACCTGATCTTTGCCATCGGTGCCATGGCGGTGCTGGTCACGGGCGGCTTGTTCTTCGACCTGCCCCTGCCGTTGGCGGTAATCGGACACGAGGGCGGAACCGTCATCGTCGTTCTGAACGGTCTGCGGCTGTTGCGCCCGCCGCGATCCGTCGAAGGGCCGAACACGGATGGCGGGCCAACGCCCGCCACCGCGGCATGAGCGCGCGATGGGCCTTTCCCGCCCACTGACGCATTGCGCGGACGGCGGCGTTCGGGGCAGTTTGAGCTGACGCAACAGGACCGAAAGGGGATGGCCCATGCCTGACGACACAGATCCGTCCGCCTTTTGGAACCGGGTCGCGCGCCGGTACGAAACGATGGCAATTCGTAACCCCGCCGCCTATGAGGCGACGCTGGAGCGTGTTCGCGCGCATCTTCGGCCAGAGGCGCGCGTGCTCGAACTGGGATGCGGCACCGGATCGACCGCCTTGCGTCTTGCCCCCGGGGTTCGGCATTACACGGGTATCGACACATCGGCAGAGATGATTGAAATCGCGCGCGAAAAGCAGGCCGATGCCGGGATTGCCGGGCTGGAGTTCCAGCACGCGTCACTGGGCGATGCCGCGCCGTCGCCCGAGCCGCTGGACGTGGTTCTTGCCTTCAACGTGCTGCATCTTGTGCCCGAACGCGCCGCGGCCTTTGCCGAGATCCGCCAGCGGCTGCGCCCCGGCGGAATGTTCATTTCGAAAACCCCATGCCTTGGCGGCAGCTATCGGGTGTTGCAACCGGTTGTCGCTGCTCTCCGGCTATTCGGGAAGGCGCCGAAACTGGCCTACTTGCGGCCGGCAGCCCTGCAACGGGATATCGCCGCTGCCGGCTTCGAGATCGTCGCGCATGGCGATTACCCGCGCCGCCCGCCAAGCCGATTCATCGTCGCGCGAAAACCCGGGGCGGAAGCCGGGGATGCGTTGCCGCCCGGTTGATCCGCGCCGGGGCAGGGTGGGCGAGCGCGGGCAACCGGCCCACGCTCACCCATGATCAGCGTGCGAACTTCTTGAACTTGACGCGCTTCGGCTCAAGCGCGTCGGCGCCCAGTCGCCGCTTCTTGTCTTCTTCGTAATCCTCGAAGTTGCCCTCGAACCATTCGACGTGGGCGTCGCCTTCAAAGGCCAGGATGTGGGTGCAGATCCGGTCGAGGAAGAACCGGTCGTGCGAGATGACAACGGCGCAACCGGCGAAATCGACCAGCGCATCTTCCAGAGCGCGCAGCGTTTCGACGTCAAGATCGTTGGTCGGTTCGTCAAGCAGCAGGACGTTGCCGCCGGATTTCAGCAGTTTGGCCATGTGGACGCGGTTGCGTTCACCGCCCGACAGCATCGAGATCTTCTTCTGCTGGTCGCCGCCCTTGAAGTTGAACGCCGAGCAATAGGCGCGCGAGTTCATTTCCGCATCGCCCAGCTTGATGACTTCCGCACCGCCGGTGATTTCCTCCCACACCGTCGCGTTCGGATCCAGCGCATCGCGCGACTGGTCGACATAGGACAGATCGACCGTTTCGCCGTATTCGACCGTGCCGGAATCGGGTTTTTCCTGTCCGGTCAGCATCTTGAACAGCGTCGTCTTGCCGGCGCCGTTGGGGCCGATGACGCCGACGATGCCGCCGGGGGGCAGGGCAAAGCTCAGGTCTTCGACCAGCAGCTTGTCACCCATGGCCTTGGTCAGACCTTCGACCTCGATCACCTTGTTGCCAAGGCGCTGACCGTTCGGGATGATCATCTGCGCGCGTGCCAGCTTGTCCCGCTCGGATTGCGAGGCCAGTTCGTTATAGGCGCTGATCCGGGCCTTGGATTTCGCCTGCCGGGCCTTGGCCCCCTGGCGCATCCATTCCAGTTCGCGCTCGAGGGTCTTCTGGCGCGACTTGTCTTCCTTGGCCTCCTGCGCCAGGCGCTTGGCCTTCTGTTCCAGCCAGGAAGAATAATTGCCTTCCCACGGCACACCGCGACCGCGGTCGAGTTCCAGGATCCATGATGTGATGTCATCCAGGAAATACCGGTCGTGGGTGACGATCAGGATCGTGCCGCTATAGGCCATCAGGTGGTTTTGCAGCCAGGCGATGGTTTCGGCGTCCAGGTGGTTGGTCGGTTCGTCGAGCAAAAGCATGTCGGGCGCTTCGAGAAGCAGCCGGCACAGCGCGACGCGGCGCGCTTCGCCGCCCGAAAGGGAATTGACGTCGGCGTCGTCGGGGGGGCAGCGCAGGGCCTCCATCGACACGTCGATCTGCGCGTCGAGATCCCACAGGTTCTGGGCGTCGATCTCGTCCTGCAGGGCGGCCATCTCGTCGGCCGTCTCGTCCGAGTAATTCATCGCCAGTTCGTTGTACCGATCGAGGATCGCCTTCTTCGGCGCCACGCCCAGCATGACGTTCTCGCGCACGGTCAGGTTTTCGTCCAGCTTCGGTTCCTGCGGCAGGTATCCGACGGTGGCCCCTTCGGCGGCCCAGGCTTCGCCGGTGAAATCCTTGTCCATCCCCGCCATGATCTTCAGCAGGGTGGATTTACCGGCACCGTTGGGGCCGACGACGCCGATCTTGACGCCGGGCAGGAAGGACAGGCGGATGTTCTCGAACAGCTTTTTGCCGCCGGGATAGGACTTGCTGACGCCGTCCATGTGGTAAACGTATTGGTAGGCTGCCATGGGAATGCTCCGGATGCTGGTTTGCCCCGGTTTAGGCCCTGTGGCGGCCGTGTGCAATCAGGTGTCAGTGCGATGGGCCGGCGCGGTGGAACAGGTTCAGGCAGGGCGGCGGCGGGATATCGTCGTTGGCGGCGGAACGCGCATCGAGATACTCCAGCGCATCCAGAACCTGGCGCGCGCTGTAGGGCTTGGGCAGATAGCCGATGGTGCCATCGATCCCGCGGCCCAGAAGGTCGGTGTTCGCCGAGGTGAAGATCACGCGCACGCCAAACTCGACCGCCAGTCGGCGGCCGATTTCCATGCCGGTGCGTCCGTCGCGCAGGTTGATATCGACGAAGGCGACGTCGGGGCATTGTTCGGCCAAACGCATCGCGGTGCGCGTGTCCGGTGCAATGCCCACCATGTCGTGGCCGACGTCCCGAAGGGTATCTTCAAGATCCATCGCCACGAGGATTTCATCTTCGACTATGAGTATACGTTGTGTCATTTAATTTCCGTATTCGATTGCGGCGCACACCCCCCGTTTGGCGCGTTTCCATTCGCTGCCCCAATCGCCGTGCCGCCCGTCCGGTTCCAATGATCGGCGGCATTTGCCGCGACTCGCGAAACCGTGACCAAAATAGCACGGCTGACGGGGCCGGGGAATACGGGAGTGGCGGCCCGGGCGCGCGCTAGAGGATTTCATCCTCGTCGAACATCGGGTCGGCCTCGAGATCGGCGGCCAGGCGTTCCATGCGGATCTGCGGATCGACCGGGGTGGCGGCGATGTGATAGATCGCGTCGCCTTCGTTGACCACCGGCATCAAGGCGCGCCCCAGAACGATGCCCGGGGCGGTGGCGATGATTTCCACCTCGACCTCGCCGAACGGGTCGGTCACGGCGGCCAGAAGCGTGCCGTCCTCGACCCCTTCGCCCACTTCCTTGAAGCTGCGCAGCAACCCGCCGGCGGGCGAGCGGACCCAGGCCGAGGTCGACGCCTGGATCGGCGCCGCCCGGCGCTTCGGCAGGCCCTTGGCGCCGATCATTTGCATCCGGTGCATCACCCGCAGGATGCCCGACACACCCACGCGCGCCGACATTTCGTCGAATCGCAACGCCTCGCCCGCCTCGAAAAGCAGGATGTCGCAACCTTCGGCCCGCGCGGCGGCGCGCAGGCTGCCGTCGCGCAGCTTGGCGCGCACGATCACGGGGGCGCCAAAGGCTTCGGCCCGTTCCAGCGTTTCGTCGTTCGATGCCGAAACACGGATCTGGGGCATGTTGGTGCGGTGCAGGGCGGCGGAATGCAGGTCGATCCCGAAGTCCGAGCGCGCGACGATCTCGGTCATCAGCAGATCCGCAAGCCGCGCCGCCAGCGATCCGCTGGGCGAGCCGGGAAAGACGCGGTTCAGATCGCGCCGGTCGGGCATGTAGCGCGAGTGGTTCAGAAATCCGAACGCATTGACGATGGGCACCACCATCAGCGTGCCGCGCAGCGTGTCCAGTTGCGGCGCGCGCAACAGGCGGCGGGCGATTTCAACGCCGATCACCTCGTCGCCGTGAACGGCGGCCGACACGAACAACACCGGACCGGGGCGGCGTCCGTGGATCACCTCGACCGACATGGTGACGGGGGTGTGGTCGGACAGAACCGACACCGGCAGATCGACGCGCATGCGCGTGCCGGGAGCGACGCGGGCGCCGCCGATGACAAAGGCGTCGCGCGTCATCCCTTGCCCATGGTCCGTGTCTTGCCGTCGCGGGCGTTCTTTTCGATGAAGTCGATGATCTTGCCCGCCACGTCGATGCCCGTCGCCTTTTCGACCCCTTCCAGACCGGGGGACGAGTTCACTTCCATCACCACCGGCCCGTGGTTCGAACGCAGCATGTCGACACCGCAGACGTTCAGACCCATGGATTTGGCCGCGCGGATCGCCGTTGCGCGTTCCTCGGGCGAAATCTTGATGCTTTTCGCCGATCCGCCGCGGTGCAGGTTCGAGCGGAATTCGCCTTCGCCGCCCTGGCGTTTCATCGCGGCGATCACCTTGCCGCCGACGACAAGGGCGCGGATGTCGGATCCGCCTGCTTCCTTGATGAATTCCTGCACCATGATGTTCACGTTGGCGCCGCGAAACGCTTCGATCACCGATTTGGCCGACCGGTCGGTGTCGGCCAGCACCACGCCGATGCCCTGGGTGCCTTCCAGGAGCTTGATCACCGTCGGGGCACCCCCGGCCAGTTTCAGCACTTCCTCGGTCTGGCGCGAGTCGTGGGCGAAGGTGGTCACCGGCAGGCCGATCCCGTCGCGCGCCATCAACTGCATCGCGCGCAGCTTGTCGCGCGACCGGCCGATGGCCACGGATTCGTTCAGCGGATAAACGCCCTGCATCTCGAACTGGCGCAGCACGGCAAGACCATAGAACGTGACCGATGCGCCGATCCGTGGAATCACCGCGTCATACCGGGGCAGTTCGGCGCCGTTGTAATAGATTCGCGGCGCCCGCGACGCGATGTTCATGTAGCAGGCCAGCGTCTTGACGATGTCGAAGGTGTGGCCGCGCGCCTCGGCGACCTCCTTCATGCGCTGGTGGGAATAGAGATTGGCGTTCTGCGCCAGCATCGCGATTTTCATGGCGGTTCCTGCCTTGTTGTAGGGGGCCAACCTATTGGTTGGAGGCCGCATCGGCAAGCCGCTGCTGCATCATCAAGCGTCGTGATCAGGGGTATCGCGAAAGTTGATGTGTCGTTACCGTTTCCGCCACGTCAAATTACAAGAGGGAGCGACAATATGTCCGGCACGAAGATTGTCGTGGGACTGGACGGATCGGAGGCCTCGAAGAGGGTTCTGGACGTGGTCACGCGACAGGCAAGGATCATTGGCGACGTCGAGATCATCGCCTGTTACGTCATCGAATGGTCGCCGTTCAGTTTCCAGACGGCTGAAGAGAACGAGGTGCGCCACAAGCGGCGCGAGGAAGAAATCGCGCAGGCCCGCGAAAGGGTGCTGGATCCGGCGCTGAAACAGATGCGCGACGCGGGTCTGAACGTGCAGGGGCGCGTGCGCCATGGCGATGCGGCCGACATTCTGGACCGGATCGCCGTCGACGAGGGCGCAAGCCAGATCATCATCGGCCGGCTCGGCAATCGGGGCCTGGTCGAGCGGATCTTCGGCGGCGTGTCCGGCCGCCTGATCGCCGCATCGTCGGTGCCCGTCACCATCGTTCCATAAGGAGCTATTCCATGAAATTATTGTCACTGGCCGTCATGGCCACATTGATTCCCGGCGTTCTGCGCGCCCAGGACGCCGCCGCCGCGATTGGGCTGGACGAACGCATCAACAGGATTTTCGCGGATTACACCGGCTGGTACGTGTCCTTCATCTTTGCCCCGCTTCCCGGCACGACCTTTTCGTGGATCGCGCTCTGGCTGGTGGTCGGCGCGCTGGTGTTCACGGTCTATTTCGGGTTCATCCAGATCAAGGGCTTCGGCCACGCCATCAAGCTGGTGAAAGGGGATTATTCGGATCCCGACGACGCCGGCGAGGTCAGCCATTTCCAGGCGCTTGCCACCGCGCTTTCGGGCACCGTCGGCCTTGGCAACATCGCCGGGGTCGCGGTGGCCGTCGGCATCGGCGGGCCGGGGGCGACGTTCTGGATGATCGTCGCGGGCCTGTTCGGCATGGCGACCAAGTTCACCGAATGCACCCTGGGTGTGAAATACCGCAATGAATACCCCGACGGCACGGTGTCGGGCGGCCCGATGTATTACATCGTCAAGGGGTTCGAGGAACGCGGCCTGCCGCTGGGCAAGGTCATGGCGGTGCTGTTCTGCATCTTCACGATCCTCGGCGCGCTGGGCGGCGGCAACATGTTCCAGTCAAACCAGGCCCACGCACAGATCGCGGGCGTGTTCGGCGACTTTCCGGGCTGGATCACCGGCCTTGTCCTTGCCATCGTGACCTTTGCGGTGATCGCCGGCGGCCTGAAGTCCATCGCGCGGGTCACCGAAAAGATCGTGCCGTTCATGGGCGTCTTCTATGTCGCGGTGTCGGTCTTGATCCTGATCATCGAATGGGATCAGATCGCATGGGCGTTCGGCCAGATCTTCATGGGCGCGTTCACCGGCCTGGGGGTCGTCGGCGGGTTTACCGGCGCGCTGATCCAGGGCTTCCGGCGTGCCGCGTTTTCCAACGAGGCGGGAATTGGATCAGCCGCCATCGCCCATTCGGCGGTGCGCACCAAGGAACCGGTGACCGAAGGTTACGTGGCCCTTCTCGAGCCGTTCATCGACACCGTGGTGATCTGCACCATGACCGCGCTGGTCATCGTCATCACCGGTGTGCTGAATCAGGATCCCGAAACCGGGCTGTATATCTGGAACGCGGAAGCCGGCCGGATCATGACCGACGGCGGTGTGTCCGGCGTGGCGCTGACATCCGCGGCCTATGCCAAGGCGTTCTCGTGGTTTCCGGTGATGCTGATGATCGCGGTGGTGCTGTTCGCCTTCTCCACCATGATCTCGTGGAGCTATTACGGGCTGAAGGCCTGGACCTACCTGTTCGGCGAGGGGCAGGTGACCGAGCTGATCTTCAAGGTCATCTTCTGCCTGTTCATCGTCATCGGCGCCGCGGCCTCGCTTGGCCCGGTGATCGACTTCTCGGACGCGATGCTGTTTTCCATGGCCATCGTGAACATCATCGCGCTTTACTTGTTGATGCCGATCGTGCGCGGCGAGTTGAACCAGTATGTCTCGCGCTTGCGGTCGGGCGAGATCAGGAAGTTCAGGAACTGAGGTCGCGCGCCGGCCAGGCCGGACCCTCGGTCAAGCCAAACGCCCGCCGGAGCGATCCGGCGGGCGTTTTTTGCTGTTCAGTGTAGGGTGACTTAGTTCCTAGTTCTTTCGAAACAGTTTGCGAGAATATCCAAAGCCGCTCTGGTGGCTGTTTAATAGGTGCTACAGTTCACGGTGTTCCCAAAGCGAGTGCAGGTTGTATTTGATTTTTGCGGGGGCGTAGGGAGCGCAACATAGTCTTGTCCCCGGAAAGGAAAGGCGGGTAATTGTCCATCGGATTTTCCGCATTGGTAGGTCATGTAGTACCAAGTGATCGGTCCAGGTAATGCATCGGCAATCAGACCGCCAGATTTGCTGTAGCTTTCAAGAACCTGATAGGAGCCGTTGCAAGTCTCCGAAGCCTTTTGAAAACATCCCGTCGAAGATTGAGAACACTTTGCAATTGAAACGATTTGTCCGCTTGGTCCTCTTGTAGTTTCCTGTTCTGGCTCTACACAGCCTGCCAGAAGCAAAATGCTGGAGAAAAGATACGCTGTAGTGTGCCTCAAATTGCTAACCCTTCTTCTGCCTGACAGGCATATTGCGCAAAGTTATTTCCCAGTAAAGTGTCGATTTTCAGAAAGTAAGTAGCTGAATGTGCATTCTCACTCTCCCAGCGCGATGCCCTCGCGGCGGGGGTCGGCGGCGCCTTGCAGGGTCTCGCCCACCGCGATGACGTGCAGGCCCGAGGTCAGGTCGCGGGCGCCGACCTCGAATCCCATGTCGGTCAGGGGTTGGGTCAGGTCTTCGGCGCTGGTGCCTTCCTCCACATCATAGGTGCCGAAGCGGTTGACGAGGTGCGGCATGGCGACGGCCTGCTGCACGTCCATGTCCCAGTCCAACGTGGCGATGATGGTCTGCGCCACATAACCGATGATGCGCGAGCCGCCGGGGCTGCCCACTACCATCGTCGGCTTGCCGTCCTGCATCACGATGGTCGGCGCCATGGACGAGCGGGGCCGCTTGCCCGGCTCGACCCGGTTGGCGATGGGGCGGCCTTCGTCGTGGGTCGAGAAGGAAAAATCCGTCAACTCGTTGTTCAGCAGGAAGCCGTTTGTCATCAGCCGCGAGCCGAAACCGTTCTCGATCGTCGTGGTCATCGACAGCGCGTTGCCGTCGGCATCGACAATGGAGATGTGCGAGGTCGACGGAAACTCGATGGCGTCGTCGTCGCCCCAGAGCAGCGCATGGTCAAACGCGGGGTTGCCCGGCTCGACCATCTCGAGGGCCTTGTCGCCGTTCAGCAGTTCGCCGCGCGCCTTCAGGTAATCGGGCGCCACCAGACCCTTGACCGGCACCGGCACGAAATCGGAATCGGCCATGTAGCGGCCCCTGTCGGCAAAGGCGAGGCGCGAGGCGTCGCCGATCAGCCGCCAGGATTCCGGGTTCTCGGCGCCGAGCGCGGCCAGATTATAGCCTTCCAGCGCACCAAGGATCTGACCCACGGTCAGCGCGCCGGAACTGGGCGGCCCCATGCCGCAGATTTCGTGGGCGCGGTAGGTGGCGCAGACGGCGGGGCGTTCGACCACGTCGTAAAGGGCCAGGTCGATGGGGGCGAGGACACCGGGGTTGCCCTCGGCCCCCCGCACGGTGGCCACGATGTCGCCCGCGATGGGACCGTTGTAGAACGCATCGGCCCCGTCCATCGCCAGCGCCCGCAAGGTTGCCGCGTATTGCGGGTTCTTCAGCGTGGCACCGGCCTGCAAGGGGTTGCCGTCGGGCAGGAAATAGGCGGCGGTTTCGGCGGAACGGCTGAGGTATTCCATGTCTTCCGCGATCAGACCGGCCAGGCGGGGCGAGACCGGGAATCCGTCTTCCGCCATGGCGATCGCATCATCAAACAGCGTCGCCCAGTTCGCTTCGCCCCACATCCGGTGCGCGGTTTCCAGCAGCTTCGGCGTGCCGGGCGTGCCGACCGACCGGCCGCCGACGACGGCATCGAAAAAGCCCATCGTTTCGCCATCGTCGGTCTGGAACAGCGTCGGGCGGGCCGCCAGCGGCGCGGTTTCCCGCCCGTCCAGCGTGGTCAGCTCACCGGATGCGGCGTCATAATAGACAAGGAACGCGCCACCGCCGAGGCCGGAGGATTGCGGCTCGACCAGGCCCAGCATCACTTGCACGGCAACCATGGCATCGGCGGCCGATCCGCCCGCGCGCAGCACCTTGGCACCCGCTTCGACCGCATGGGGGTTGGCGGCGGCGATCATCCAGTTCTGCGCCTCGACCGGGGTGCCGGCCTCTTTCGCGTCCATTGCGGCGCGGGCGGCGTCCGACAGGGTTGCAAAGGCGTCAGCGGTCGTGGTTTCGACGGCGATCTCGGGATCCACCGCATCTGTGGTCTGTTGGGCCGTGGCGGGCAGGGCGGTGGCGGACAGCAGCACGGCATAAAGAAGGCGGGACATGGCAGGGTTCCTTTCGGTTCAACCGGTGGCTGAGCAAAGCTTACGGCACCCGCGCCACATGGCAAGCTTTGTCGCCTTCGATTGACATTCCGGCGATCCCTTGCATGACATGGCGTCAGCCAAAGGAGACCGAGACATGACGTATTCCCCCGACCCCGCCCGCTATGATCGCATGAAATACCGCCGTTGCGGCCGGACGGGTCTGAAGCTGCCGGCGGTTTCGCTGGGCCTGTGGCACAACTTCGGCCATGACACGCCACATCAGACCAAGCGCGAGATCTGCCGCACCGCGTTCGACCACGGGATCACGCATTTCGACCTGGCCAACAACTATGGCCCGCCCCCCGGTTCGGCGGAAGAAGCATTCGGAGAGATCCTGCGCACCGATTTCGCGGGCTACCGCGAACAACTGGTAATCTCGTCCAAGGCGGGATACCGGATGTGGGATGGTCCCTACGGTGAATGGGGGTCGCGAAAATACGTCATGCAATCCTGCGATGCGTCGTTGAAGCGGCTGGGCGTCGATCACGTCGATATCTTCTATTCCCACCGCTTCGATCCCGACACCCCGCTTGAGGAAACCATGGGCGCGCTGGATTCCATCGTGCGGGCAGGCAAGGCGCTGTATGTCGGGATCTCGTCCTACAATTCCGAGCGCACGAAACAGGCCGCCGCGATCCTGAAGGATCTGGGAACACCCTGCGTGATCCATCAGCCGAGCTATAACATGCTGAACCGCTGGGTCGAACGCGACGGGCTGAAGGACACGCTGAAGGATCTGGGGATCGGGTCGATTGCCTTCACGCCGCTGGCGCAGGGCATGCTGACCAAGAAATACCTGGGCGGCATCCCCGACGACAGCCGCGCGGCACAGGGCAAATCGCTGCGCCAGGGGATGATCACCGAGGACGCCATCGAAAGCATCCGCAAGCTGAACGCCATCGCCGAAGAGCGTGGCCAGACCCTGGCACAGATGGCCATCGCATGGGTTCTGCGCGGCGAGGGGATCACCACCGCGCTGATCGGCGCCAGCAAACCGTCGCAGGTGGTGGATTGCGCCGGGGCTGTGGGCAATCTCGACTTCACCGACGATGAACTGGCCCGCATCGACGCGGTGTCGAGCGAGGAGGACATCAACCTCTGGGCCAAATCCAGCGAAGAGGTGTGATCGGCGTGCGATCGACCGGGTCGTGGATGCGCCCGTGACGGTTCGACGCCCCGGTTGGCCGGTGGCGGGCCGCGGACAACGTGTCGGACTGTTGGGCGGATCCTTTGATCCCGCCCACCAGGGGCATGTGCACATCACGCTTGAGGCGATGAAACGGTTCCGGCTGGATCGGGTCTGGTGGCTGGTCAGTCCGGGCAATCCGCTGAAAGCGCGCGGCCCCGCGCCGATGGACCAGCGGATCGAGACGGCCCGTCGCGTCATGCAGCATCCGCGCGTGTCGATCACCGGGATCGAGGCCGATCTCGGCACCCGCTATACGGCCGCCACGCTGGATGCACTGTTCCGCGTCTATCCCGACGTGCGGTTCGTCTGGCTGATGGGGGCCGATTCGCTGGCCGGGTTCCACCACTGGGACCGCTGGCGCTGGATCATGGAACATGTGCCGGTGGGCGTTCTGGCCCGTCCGGGACAGCGGATTTCGGCGCGCACGTCGGTCGCGGCCGACCGCTATGCGCCGTTCCGGCTGGGCGGGCGCATGTCCTTGCGGCTGGCCAACACCCCGCCGCCGGCCTGGGCGTTCCTGAACATTCCGATGAACACGATGTCGTCAAGCGCCATCCGCGCCACCGGGCAATGGCAGGGTTAGGCTTGCGGGTGACGATACCGCACGGTTAGACAGGGATTGACCCCTGCCAGGGTCTTGTTTTCGAAAACCGTATCCGGGGGATGATGGTTTGCATCTGACGCGACGATTGTTGCTCGGGGGGCTTCTGGCCACTCCGGCGCTGAGGGCCTGGGGCGAGGCGCCCGAAACCTCGATCCGTCCGGCGCCGCGCGCGCCGGATTTCTTCAAGCAGGCGATCCCGGATGCCGAGGCCCTGATTCAGGACGCGCGGCTGGGCGGCAAGGTCAGCTTTGCCATCGCGGATCTTGCGCAGGGCGACATCCTGGAAGCGCGCCAGCCGCTTCTGACGCAACCGCCCGCCAGCACGACCAAGGCGCTGACCGCGCTTTACGCGCTGGAGGCGCTGGGCCCCGAACATCGGTTCCAGACCCGCCTGATCGCCACCGGACCGATCGCCAACGGACGCATCGACGGTGACCTGATTCTGGCAGGGGGCGGCGATCCGACACTGGACACCGACGCCTTGGCCGACATGGCGGCGGATCTGAAGAAGATCGGCGTGCGCGAGGTGGCAGGCCGGTTCCGGGTCTGGGACGGCGCATTGCCCAACATCCGCGAGATCGACCCCGAACAGCCCGATCACGTCGGCTATAACCCTGCTGTGGGGGGGCTGAACCTGAACTACAACCGGGTGCATTTCGAATGGCGCCGCGCGGGCGGGGAATACACCGTGTCGATGGATGCGCGCAGCGCGCGCTATCAGCCGGATGTCACCATGGCGCGCATGGCGGTCGTGGATCGCAGCGTGCCGATCTATACCTACGCCGACCGGGACGGCACCGATGCCTGGACCGTCGCGAAGGGTGCGCTGGGATCGGGCGGTGCGCGCTGGTTGCCGGTGCGGCGCCCCGCCGTCTATGCGGGCGAGGTGTTCCGCACCTTGGCGCGCGCCCATGGCATCCAGTTGGGCGGCGCGGTCGGGCGCGCTGATGGCGACACCGGCACGACGCTGGTCACGCGCGACAGCGCGGCCTTGCCCGAGGTGCTGCGCGACATGCTGAAGTATTCCACCAACCTGACCGCCGAAGCCGTGGGCATGGCCGCCTCGGCGAAACGCGGTGGCACGGTGCGCGACCTGGTGGCCAGTGCGGGCCGCATGGACGACTGGCTGATCGAACGCGCCGCCCTGAGATCGCCGCAGTTCGTGGATCACTCGGGGTTGGGCGATACCTCGCGGATCCATGCCGCCGACATGGTCAAGGCGCTGGTGAGCTTGGGGCCGGACAGCGGGTTGCGCCCGTTGCTCAAGACCTATGACCTGGACGATCTGCCCGACACGAAGATCCAGGCAAAGACGGGGACGTTGAACTTCGTCGCCGCGCTGGTCGGTTTCGTCACGGCGCCGTCCGGGCGCGACATGGCGTTTGCGATCTATTGCGCCGACATACCGCGCCGCGATGCGCTGAGCGAGGCCGAGATGGACAGCCCGCCGGGCGGCGTGGCCTGGGTGCGGCGCGCGCGCCACCTGCAGTGGCAGCTGCTGAGCCGCTGGAGCAAGCTTTACGGCTGAAGGCAGATACGCGGATGGCGATGCGGGCGGTTCATGTCGTCAGGTGCCGCGCCCGCGCCGCGCGTTCGATCGCACCCGCATGCAGCCGGTCGATGTTCAGCTCGTGACGGATTTCTTCCAGCAGGCGCAGTTCGGTTTCCTTGATGTGGCCGTCGGCGGCCGCCACGTCGCAGGCCATGGCATAGGCCGTCTCATACAGCTTTTCAGGCAGGTTGTCGCGCACCAGCCCGAACAGCGCATCAAGGCCGTCTTCTTCCGAAAACAGATCGAAGACGATTTCGGCGATCTGGGTGATCCGGTCCTGATCAAAGGCGGCGAAAACCGGCAGGTGATTGACGATCCGCTCGATCGTCAGAAGCTCGGCCGTCTGGATCTTTTCGTCCGACAGCGAAATCGCGATCATCACGGCCACCAGACAATCCTGAGGCGTGAGCGAATGGGAAATGTCTGACACGGAAGCTGCTCCTGACCGGGGATGAGGGCGCAGATTATTGACGCGGGGCGGGCAGGGCAATAGGGGTTCAGCGTTCAGTGCGGCAAGGGCCGCGAAGAGGTGAGACAATGTCGGAACTGCGCGAAATTGCGATGAAATCCAAGGCCTGGCCGTTCGAGGAGGCGCGCGCGCTGTTGAAACGCTTTGAAAAAGCGCCGCCGGAGAAGGGGTATGTCCTGTTCGAGACGGGATATGGGCCCTCGGGGTTGCCGCATATCGGCACCTTCGGCGAAGTTCAGCGCACCACGATGATCCGTCGCGCGTTCGAGGTGATTTCGGACATCCCGACACGCCTGATCTGTTTTTCCGATGACCTGGACGGCATGCGCAAGGTGCCCGGCAACGTCCCCGACCCCGAAGGCTTGCGCGAACATCTGCAAAAGCCGCTGACCTCGGTTCCCGATCCGTTTAACCAGTTCGAAAGCTTCGGGGCCCATAACAACGCGATGTTGCAGAGGTTTCTGGATACCTTCGGCTTCGAATACGAATTCATTTCGGCCACGGAATTTTACAGGGGGGGGCATTTCGACGAGGTGCTGTTGCGCGCGGCGGCCCGATACGACGACATCATGGCGGTGATGTTGAAGTCGCTGCGCGACGAGCGGCGGCAGACCTATTCGTGTTTCCTTCCGATCCATCCCGAAACCGGGCGGGTTCAATATGTGCCGATGAAACACGTGGACGGCGCGAAAGGCGAAGTGACCTTTGACGACGAGGACGGGCGCGAATGGACCCTGCCGGTGACGGGCGGCAATGTGAAATTGCAGTGGAAGCCCGATTTCGGCGCCCGTTGGGCCGCGCTGGACGTCGATTTCGAGATGTATGGCAAGGACCACAGCACGAACACGCCGATCTATGACCGGATCTGTGAAATCCTGGGGGGGCGGAAGCCGAACCATTTCACGTATGAACTGTTCCTGGACGACAAGGGCCAGAAGATTTCGAAATCCTCGGGCAATGGTCTGACGATTGACGAATGGCTGACCTATGCGAGCACTGAAAGCCTTGGGTATTTCATGTATCAAAAGCCCAAGACGGCCAAGCGGATGCATTTCGACGTGATCCCCAAGGCGGTGGACGAATACCATCAGCAGCTGCGGGCCTATGCCGATCAGGACGCGGCCGCGCGCTTTGCCAACCCTGTCTTCCACATCCACGGATACGACGTTCCGGACTCCGACATGGTGGTGCCGTTTGCGATGCTGCTGAACCTGGCGTCCGTGTCGGGCGCCGAGGACAAGGAGACTTTGTGGGGCTTCATCCAGCGCTATGCCCCAGATGCGGGACCGGATACCCACCCGGGGATGGATGCCGCAGCCGGATATGCCGTGCGCTATTACCACGACTTCGTGAAGCCCGAGAAGGTGTATCGCCTGCCCGATGCGCAAGAGCGCGCCGCGTTGGAGGATCTGGCGACCCGTTTGAAATCCTGGGACGGCGGTCTGGATGCCGAAGCCTTGCAGAGCATGGTTTTCGCCATCGGAAAGGACCATGGGTTCGAGCCGCTGCGTGACTGGTTCCGCGCGCTTTACGAGGTGCTTCTGGGCGCGTCGCAGGGGCCGCGGTTTGGCGGATTCATCGCGCTTTACGGCGTGGACGAAAGCCTGGCGCTGATCGAACGCGCCCTGACGGGGGCGTTGGCGACGGATTGAGATCCGGTGCGTGGATCGCTTGAAACGCGATCCACGCATGAAATCTGAAACCAATTCGCGCGGTGAACCGTATCTTTCCTGCCAGACCAGCAGGGAGGACGACATGAACAGACTTTCAGGATGGATCGCGGCACTGGTGCTGACCAGCCTGCCTTTGAACGCGCAAACCTCGGATATGGTGGCCGATCCTGCCATCGAGGCGGCGATCGAGCGACAGATCGATGCCTTCTCGGCCGATGATTTCGAGGTGGCGTTCGAATTCGCGTCACCGATGATCCGGCACATCTTCGGCACGCCCGAGCGGTTCGGCGCCATGGTGCGCAGCGGCTATCCGATGGTGCATCGGGCGGCGAAAGTTGAATTCCTGGAACTGCGCCGGATCGACGGCGATCTGTGGCAAAAGATCCTGGTGCGGGATGGCGGCGGTGCCTATCACACGCTGGATTACCAGATGCAGCCGGACACCGATGGCACATGGCGCATCAACGGTGTGCAGCTTTTGAAGGCGGAGCAAGTCGGCGCCTGAGGTGTTGCGCGCCTGAGCCCGAAGCGTTCGCCGCCCTAGCACCGTCTTAACGACAGCCGGGTATTCCACTCTCCGAAGATCACGACCGCGAACATGACGAGAACCCCGGTTGGCCGAAAGGTCCGGGGTTTTTTCATGTCCGTGGAACGGCGTGATCGGCTCTTTCGGGGCGTTTGAAAGGAAATCCGATGAACAAAGCGATCACCGACGGTCTGGTTCTGATGCCGCCATCGTTCAGCCAGGGATTGGCCGTCTGGTCGAGCGAGGACGGGCGACCGGGTTCGGCGACCTATGAGAATGCACCGAACGCGGCATTCGTGCCGGCCGATCAGGATTTTGGCGGATCTCTGGAATTGATAAAGACCCAGAGTGTCCAAAAGCTGCGATATACCGGCGAGACGCCGCTTTTGCCCGGCTGCTATCTGCGGATTACGGCCAGGGTAAAGGCCGTCTCGGGCAATCTGCCCGCGGTGCGGATCGCGGGATATGCCGTGGGCGCCGGAAACAATCACGTGGGCGGCTTGGTCGAAAGCGGACCATCGGTGCAGTTGCAGAGCTATGGCGAGGTGGCCGAGGTCAGCGCGATCGTCGGAGTGGGCAATCGCACCGGGGTCGACATGGTCTGGGGGCGGGGGCCGCTGTTCGGCCATTTCGGTCTGGATCTGACCGGGCCGAGCGGCGGCGTGGTGCGTATCGATGATCTGGTGATCGAAGACATCACCGGCGCGTTTCTGCGCAACCTGATCAACTGGGTCGATGTCCGCGATTTCGGCGCCATCGGTGACGGAACCACCGATGATACGGCGGCTTTCCAGGCGGCGGATGCTGCCGCGGATGGGCGTTCGGTGCTGGTTTCCGCCGGCAATTATCGGCTGAACGGTGACATGACCTTTGCCAACCGCGTTCGGTTCACCGGCACGATTTCGATGCCGACCAGCCGGCGCCTGATCTTGCGCAAGAATTACAACCTGCCGGCCTATGTCGATGCCTTCGGCGATGAGGTGATGGCGTTCCGCAAGGCCTTCCAGGCGCTGTTGAACAACACGGATCACGAGAGTCTGGACATGGGCGGGCTGCGTATCGAGGTGGATGCGCCCATCGACATGGCCGCCGCGGTGGATAACCTGAACAGCTATGAGATCCGGCGTGTGATCCGCAACGGGCAGTTCAACGTCGTGTCCGGGAATGGCTGGAACACCCCCGCAGTGACGTCGAACGCGCAATACCGCGTCAATGATTCCAAGCGTTTGACCAATGTGGCCAACGTCGCCAACATCGAGGTGGGATCCCTGGTCACCGGCAACGGCGTGGGGCGCGAGGTTTACGTCCGCTCCAAGAACGTCGGCGCCGGCACGGTCGAGTTGAGCCAGCCGCTGTTCGGGCCGGCGGGCAATCAGAGCTATACCTTCCGGCGGTTCAGATACGTGCTGGATTTCAGCGGCTTCGATCGGCTGAGCAAATTCACACTGACCGATATCGAGTTTCAGCTGGATGGCGAGGCCAGCGGCATCATGATGGCGCCGGAAGGGGAAACGTTTCACGTCAAGGATTGCTTCCTCACCAAGCCCAAGCATCGGGGCATCACCTCGATCGGGCGGGGGTGTCAGGATCTCCAGATCGACCGCTGCCATTTCATCTCGGCGGAACAGGCGCTGCCCGCGACCCAACGCCAGTCGATCGGGTTCAACGTCAACGCCAACGACGCCAAGATCCGCGACAGCCGGTTTCAGCGCCTTGGCACGACGATGGTCCTGTTCGGAAACGGACATCTCATGGTCGGCAATCACTGGTTTCAGGGCGACAATGTCACCAACGGGCCGCGCACCGCTGGCGTGGTTCTGACCGAAACCAACGTGAAAACGGTGATCACGGGGAATTATCTGGACAACTCGTTCATCGAATGGACGAACGAGCATGATCCGCAGCCCGGGTTCAACAACGAATTCTCGTTCGGGGGGCTTTCGCTGACCGGCAACATCTTCACCTGCAACGATGTCGCGCCGTTCTTCAGCTGGCTGGTGGTCAAGCCTTACGGGCCGGGGCATTTCATGCAGGGTCTGAATGTCACCGGCAACACGTTCAAGTCGCTGAACGGTCAGATTGCCCGGATCGACCGTGTGGATGATACCTTTGCCGAGCTTGATGCCGGCCTCGCGCGTCAGATCGTCTTTGCGGGAAACACGTTCAACGGCGTGTCGCAAATCACGATCAACCCGGTAACGTTGGAGTTCAACCAGGCCGACAATGCATCGACATGGGTGCTGAGCGTGGGGGGATACCTGCCGTTTTCGGGCTATGCGCGCACGGTTTCCGCAGTTGTTCCCGATGGCGAGATCCTGACCAGCGGTGCGGCGCGGGTTCATGACATGCCATCGGTGACGGTGCGCGACGGCCCGGCGCAGAATCGGGTGCGGCTGGGGTGGTCGGTGCCATCGCGCGGCCGGGTACAATTGACGGCGCGCTGCGACAAGCCGTTCTGATCGTCACCATTCAAGCCAGGTGCCGGCCTTCAGGCCGGTGCTTTTATTTCCGACCAGCGGATGAACGAGGCCCAGTTCGACCTTCAGATCACCTTTCATGCGGCGGACATAGCTGGGCGCGAGGCTGACGATGGTGTCGACGCCGTTGTCATACATCTGCACCTGCAGGATCAGATGGGACTTGGTGTCGGGCGAGAGACCGATCGTCAGGTCGGATTTTCCCCAGAGGTCCTTGGTCGTCATTCCGTGCCCGAAGGTGGTTTCAACCCCGATCCATCCCGGCCCCCATCTCGTGTCAAAGCTGCGCCCCCATGCGAAACCCGGCTGGATCAGGGTTTCACGCCCGCCGCCGGGTTTGGAGCGGACACCGGCGCCCAGTTCAAGCGCGAACAGGTTGTCGCCCCAGGCAAGGCCAACGGGATAGCGCGCGAACGCGAGCACCTCGTAGGTGCGCCCGGTATCGGTTCCACCGCCCTTGACCCCGAATGTCAGCCGCTCGCTCAGGCCATATTCCGCATGAAACGAGGTATAGGCGGTGATCGTGTCATCGTCGCGTTCGACCAGTTCCTGGGTCACCGAAAAGAACCCCGTTCCGGCCGCACGGGGCCAAGCCCCGGCGTCTGCGCCGGCGGGCAGGCCAATGACGAACATCGCAACAAGGCTGAGGACGCGTGACATTCGCCCACCCTGCGCCCGCCTGGTTAACGCCGTCTTAACGACGGGGATGGCCGTGCGGCCTCGCGGCCCTAGCGTTTCTTGCGTCGCACGTTGCCGCCCCGTTGTCCCGGCCGCCCGGCGGTCGAACGGCCGCGCGACTTGGTCGCCGCATCGGAGGCGGCCTCGACTGCGGATTGGCGCGCCAACGGGTCGTCGGACACCGCCAGATCGACCGCTTCGAGCCGCTTCAACTCGTCACGCAGGCGCGCCGCTTCCTCGAACTCGAGGTTCTCGGCCGCCTTGCGCATATCGGTGCGGATGCCATCCATCACCGCCTGAAGGTTCGAGCCCGACATCTTGCTGTCGATCTTGGCGGTCACACGGTTCATGTCGACATCACCCTGGTAGAGACCGGCAAGAACATCCTCGACGTTCTTCTTGACGGTCGTCGGTGTGATGTTGTGTTCCTTGTTATAGGCGATCTGCTTTTCGCGGCGGCGTTCGGTTTCGCTCAGGGCGCGTTCCATCGATCCGGTAATCCGGTCGGCATACATGATGACGCGGCCTTCGGCGTTGCGCGCCGCACGGCCGATGGTTTGCACGAGCGAGGTTTCCGAGCGCAGGAACCCTTCCTTGTCCGCATCCAGAATGGCGACCAGCCCGCATTCGGGAATATCCAGCCCCTCGCGCAGCAGGTTGATGCCGATCAGCACATCGAAGGCGCCAAGACGCAAATCGCGCAGGATCTCGATCCGTTCCAGGGTGTCGATGTCCGAGTGCATGTAGCGCACCTTGATTCCCTGCTCGTGCAGGTATTCGGTCAGATCCTCGGCCATCCGCTTGGTCAGGGTGGTGACCAGCGTGCGAAAGCCGTCCTGCGTTACCTTGCGGATCTCGTCCAGCAGGTCGTCGACCTGCATGTCGACCGGGCGGATTTCGACAACCGGCTCCAGCAGGCCGGTGGGGCGGATCACCTGTTCGGTGAAAACGCCGCCGGTCTGTTCCATTTCCCAGGCGGCGGGCGTTGCCGAGACGAACACGGACTGGGGCCGCATGGCGTCCCATTCCTCGAACTTCAGTGGCCGGTTGTCCATGCAGGACGGCAGGCGGAAGCCGTGTTCGGCCAGCGTGAACTTGCGCCGATAGTCACCCTTGTACATGCCGCCAATCTGGGGCACCGAGACGTGCGATTCATCAGCGAAAACAATGGCATTGTCGGGAATGAACTCGAACAGGGTGGGGGGCGGTTCGCCGGGCGCACGCCCGGTAAGATAGCGGGAATAGTTCTCGATCCCGTTGCACACGCCCGTGGCTTCCAGCATCTCGAGGTCAAAGTTCGTGCGCTGCTCAAGCCGCTGCGCTTCCAGCAGTTTGCCGTCATTGACCAGTTGATCCAGTCGCTGGCGCAACTCTTTCTTGATCTCGCCGATGGCCTGTTTGATGGTCGGCTTGGGGGTGACGTAGTGGGAATTGGCATAGACGCGGATCCGTTCGAACGTGTCGGTCTTTGCACCGGTCAGCGCGTCGAACTCGGTGATCGATTCCAATTCGTTGCCGAAGAATGACAGCCGCCATGCCCGGTCATCCAGGTGGGCGGGAAAAATCTCGAGCGAATCGCCGCGCACACGGAAGCTTCCGCGCGCGAACGCCTGATCGTTGCGCTTGTATTGCTGGGCCACCAGATCGGCCATCACCTTGCGCTGGTCGTATTCCTCACCGACCAGCAGGTCCTGTGTCATCGCGCCATAGGTTTCGACCGACCCGATGCCGTAGATACACGATACCGACGCCACGATGATCACATCGTCGCGCTCCAGCAGCGCCCGGGTGGCCGAGTGGCGCATCCGGTCGATCTGATCGTTGATCTGTGATTCCTTCTCGATATAGGTGTCGGACCGCGCGACGTAGGCTTCGGGTTGATAGTAGTCATAGAAGCTTACGAAATACTCAACGGCGTTGTCGGGAAAGAAGCCCTTGAATTCGCCATACAATTGCGCAGCCAGCGTCTTGTTCGGGGCCAGGATGATCGCCGGGCGCTGGGTTTCCTCGATGATCTTCGCCATCGTATAGGTCTTGCCGGTGCCCGTCGCGCCCAGCAGAACCTGATCGCGTTCACCCGTCAGGATACCGGCCGACAACTCGCGGATCGCGGTGGGCTGGTCCCCGGCGGGCTGAAATTCGGTGTCCATGCGAAACCGCACACCGCCCTCAAGCTTGACGGGGCGGGGCGGGGCATCGGTGACGTCGGCGGGCAGGGTCATGGCATGCGTCCTTCTGGCATGGTCCAGATGTGTGGTTTCGCGGGGTCAGATCAAGCGGGCAGGCGCAGAAACCCTGCGTTGTGCGCGATCCGCCCGGATGCGGCAAGGGGGATGGCGGCCGCGGCATCTGTGTGCTTGCCCCCGGTGTGATTGTTCGGGATAAGAGATGCGAAATGTGTGGAGACCCTCAATGACCGCCCGTATCTATCGCCCCGCCAAGACCGCGATGTCGTCCGGCACCGCCAACACCCGTGACTGGATCCTCGAGTTCGTGGCCAACAGTCCGCGCGAGGTCGATCCGCTGATGGGCTGGACCAGTTCCGATGATACCCAGGCGCAGGTCAGACTGCGCTTCGAGACCAAGGAACAGGCGTTGGAATACGCGCAGGAAAACGGGATCATGGCCGTGGTGACAACGCCTCGGACCCGCCGCGCCAATATCCGCCCCGGTGGCTATAGCGAGAATTTCGCGACGGACAGACGCGGGTCTTGGACACACTGACGCGGTCGGCGGGGTTACAGCGCGCCCTGACCCCGCGCCGGCAGGCCGCGACAGACGCCCCGGGCCACCTCCGATCTTCCCCAGCCTGAGCGGAACCTCGATGACCATCACCCACCTCGTTACCCATTCCGGCGGTTTCCATGCGGACGAGGTGCTGTCGTCGGTCGTTCTGACGCGCCTGTTTCCCGATGCGGTGGTGGTCCGGTCGCGCGACGAAAGCTGGATCACCCCCGCCGCCAGCCGGATCGTCTATGACGTGGGCCGGAATTACGATCCCGAAGCGCTGATCTTCGATCATCATCAACGCCCGAACCCGCTGCGCGAGGATGGTCAACCCTACAGCTCGTTCGGGCTGATCTGGCGGCATTTCGGGCGCGATTACCTGCGGGCGCTGGCCGTGCCCGAGGCGGATATCGAGAATGTTCATCGCGGGTTCGACCAGGGGTTCGTCCTGCCTGTCGATATGCTCGACAACGGCGCGCTTGAGCCTTCGGTCGCGGGCGTTCTGGCGGGCATGACGCTGCCGGTGCTTCTGGAAACGCTGAAGCCCGTGTTCGACGAACGCGACGAGACGGCAGATGACCGCGCCTTCCTGGACGCGCTGCCGGTGGCGCGGGCCTTTGTCGAGGCCGCGATCAGGGGCCGGGCCGCCAAGCTGCGCGCGGAACACATGGTGCTGCAGGCGATCGAGGCCGCGGGCACTTCGCACGTGCTTGAATTGCCGATGGGGATGCCGTTCCGTTCGGCGATCGAAAAGGCGGGTGCGGATCACCTGTTGTTCGTGGTCCATCCGCGCGGCGACGACTGGGCCCTGACCACGATCCGCAAGAGTGGCGACAGCTTCGCGGCCCGCGCGGACCTGCCCGAAACATGGGCCGGGTTGACCGACGCCGAGCTGGAAAAGGCGTCCGGTGTGGCGGGCGCGAAGTTCTGCCACAACGCGCGCTTCATCGCCGTGGCCGCCACGCGCGACGCCGTCCTCGAGATGGCGAACCGGGCCGTTCAGGAGGCAGGCGCGCCGGCCTGATCAACGCGCCGGTGGGGCGGGCGTGGACGCGCGCCGCGATGCTTCCGACAACACCTGTTTCCCAAGTGCCGCACCATCGTCCGTGCAACGCGACGCGCGTTTCGTCTGTCACGGCGGCGGCCGAATGCGCCGCCGTGACATGATGTTCCGCCCGCCGGGGGCGGTTTTACAGATCCATCAGCAACCGGCGCGGATCTTCCAACGCCTCTTTCACCCGGACCAGGAAGGTCACAGCGCCCTTGCCGTCGACAATGCGGTGGTCATAGCTCAGGGCCAGATACATCATCGGCCGGATCACGACCTGGCCATCGATGGCCATCGGGCGGTCCTGGATCTTGTGCATCCCAAGGATGCCCGACTGCGGCGGGTTCAGGATCGGCGACGACATGAGCGAGCCATAGACACCGCCGTTCGAGATCGTGAAGGTGCCGCCCTGCATCTCGGCCATGGACAGCTTGCCGTCGCGGGCCTTGGCGCCCATTTCGGCGATGCTCTTCTCGATGGTTGCGAACGACATGGCGTCGGCGTCGCGGATCACCGGCACGACAAGGCCGGTGGGCGTGCCCGCCGCGATCCCCATGTGCACGAAGTTCTTGTAGACCACATCGGTGCCGTCGATCTCGGCGTTGACCTCGGGCACCTCTTTCAGGGCATGAACGCAGGCCTTGGTGAAGAACGACATGAAGCCCAGTTTCACGCCGTGCTTCTTCAGGAACAGATCCTTGTATTCGTTGCGCAACGCCATGACCTCGGTCATGTCCGCCTCGTTATAGGTGGTCAGCATCGCGGCGGTGTTCTGGCTGTCCTTCAGCCGCTTGGCGATGGTCTGGCGCAGGCGTGTCATCTTGACCCGTTCCTCGCGGTCGGCGTCCGATGCGGGCGAGGGGGCACGTTTCTGGGCAGGCTGGGCGGGCGCGCTCTGCGCAGCAGGCGGGGCCGACCCTGCCGCGATGGCCTTTTGAACGTCTTCCTTCATGATCCGGCCGTCCTTGCCGGTGCCGGTGACGGCATCGCGCGAGATGCCTTCGTCGGCCATCATCTTCTTGGCCGAAGGCGCATCTTCGCCGGTTGCGCCCGTTCCCTCGAGACCACCCGGTTCCTCGGTCGTGTCGGGGGTGCCTTCGTCGGCGGAATAGGCCGCGCCCGAACCGCCGCGCGACATCGTACCCAGCTTGCCGCCGGCCTCGACGGTGTCGCCCTCTTTCGCCAGAATCTTGCCCATCACGCCGGCGGCGGGGGCCGGAACCTCGACGCTGACCTTGTCGGTCTCCAGCTCGCACAGCATCTCGTCGGCCTCGACGGCGTCGCCTTCCTTCTTGAACCAGGTGGACACCGTCGCCTCGGTCACGGATTCGCCCAGGGTCGGCACCATGATGTCGACCGACTGACCGCCTCCGGATTTCTCTTCGGGGGCGGCTTCCGTTGTCTCGGCCTTCTCGGCGCTGGCCTTCGGCTTGGTTTCTTCCGGGCCGGCCGAACCTTCCTCGGCGATATTGGCCAAAAGGGCGTCGACGCCCACCGTCTCGCCTTCGGCGGCGACGATCTCGGACAGGACACCGGCGGCGGGCGAGGGCACTTCCACCGTCACCTTGTCGGTTTCCAGCTCGCACAGCATTTCATCGGCCGCGACGGTATCGCCGGCCTTCTTGAACCATGTGGCGACGGTGGCCTCGGTGACGGATTCGCCCAGCGTGGGCACGCGAACTTCGGTTGCCATGATCTTATCCTTCCAGTCCAAGCGCGGTATCGACCAGCGCGGATTGTTGTGCCTTGTGTTGCGACGCGAGGCCGGTGGCCGGCGACGCCGCGGCGCTGCGCCCGACATAGACGGGGCGTGTGGTCTTGGCGCCGATCCGCGACAGAACCCATTCGATGTTCGGTTCGATGAAGTTCCAGGCGCCCTGGTTCTTGGGTTCTTCCTGGCACCAGATCATCTCGGCCTGCTTGAAGCGCTCCAGCTCCTTCACGAGGCTGAGCGCCGGGAACGGATAGAACTGTTCGATGCGCAGCAGATAGATGTCGTCCAGCCCCTCGGCGTCGCGTTTTTCCAGCAGGTCGTAATACACCTTGCCCGAACACAGCACGACGCGCCGGATCTTGTCGTCGGGTTGCAGTGTCATGTCGGAATTGCCGTATTGCGCATCGTCCCACAGCACGCGGTGGAACGACGATCCGGTCTGGAAATCCTCGGCCTTGTTCACCGCCATCTTGTGACGCAGCAGCGATTTCGGCGTCATCAGGATCAGCGGCTTGCGATAGCTGCGGTGCAGCTGGCGGCGCAGGATGTGGAAATAGTTGGCCGGCGTCGTGCAATTGGCGACGATCCAGTTGTCCTGACCGCACATCTGCAGGAACCGTTCGAGACGCGCGCTGGAATGTTCCGGGCCCTGTCCCTCATACCCGTGGGGCAGCAGGCAGACCAGGCCAGACATCCGCAGCCATTTGGATTCGCCCGACGAGATGAACTGGTCGAACATGATCTGCGCGCCGTTGGCAAAATCGCCGAACTGTGCTTCCCACAGGGTCAGGGCGTTGGGTTCGGCCAGCGAATAGCCGTATTCGAAGCCCAGCACCGCGTATTCCGACAGCATCGAATCGATGACCTCGTAATGCGCCTGGCCTTCGCGGATGTGGTTCAGCGGATAATAGCGGTCTTCGCTCTCCTGGTTGACGATGGCCGAATGGCGTTGCGAGAACGTGCCGCGCGCGCTGTCCTGTCCGGCAAGGCGGACGGGATAGCCTTCGGTCAGCAGCCCGCCGAACGCCAGGGCCTCGGCCGTCGCCCAGTCGAACCCGACGCCGGTCTCGAACATCTTCTTCTTGGCCTCGAGCAGACGGTCGATTGTCTTGTGGGTGGCAAACCCCTCGGGCACCGTGGTCAGCGCCTTGCCGATCTCGTCGAAGGTCGATTTCTTGATCGCCGTCTTGCCGCGCTGGTATTTCTGCCCCTGCTTGTCCAGGTGCGACCAGCGCCCGTCCAGCCAGTCGGCCTTGTTGGGGCGGTATTCCTTGCCGGCCTCGAACTCGTCGTTCAGGAAGCTCTGGAACTTGGCCTTGGCATCCTCGATCTCGCCTTCGGGGATCAGGCCGTCGGCGATCAGGCGATCGGTATAGAGCGTCAGCGTCGTCTTCTGTTTCTTGATCTTGTTGTACATCTGGGGGTTGGTGAACATCGGTTCATCCCCCTCGTTGTGACCGAACCGGCGATAGCAGAAGATGTCGATCACCACGTCCTTGTGAAACTTCTGGCGGAACTCGGTTGCCACCTTGGCGGCGTGGACCACGGCTTCGGGATCGTCGCCGTTGACGTGGAAGATCGGCGCCTCGACCACCAGCGCGTTGTCGGTGGGATAGGGGGACGAGCGCGAGAAGCTGGGCGCGGTGGTGAACCCGATCTGGTTGTTCACCACGATATGCATGGTGCCGCCCGTGCGATGGCCGCGCAGACCCGACAGCGCGAAACATTCGGCGACGACGCCCTGGCCCGCGAAGGCCGCATCGCCATGCAGCAGGATCGGCAGAACCTTGGTGCGGTCCTCGTTGCCCAGCTGGTCCTGCTTGGCGCGCGCCTTGCCCAGGACCACGGGGTTCACCGCCTCGAGATGGCTGGGGTTGGCGGTCAGCGACAGGTGCACCGAATTGCCGTCGAATTCACGGTCCGACGATGCGCCCAGGTGGTATTTGACGTCGCCCGATCCGTCGACATCCTCGGGCTTGAAGGATCCGCCCTGGAACTCGTTGAAGATCGCGCGATAGGGCTTTTGCATCACGTTGGCCAGCACCGACAGGCGCCCGCGGTGCGGCATCCCGATGGTGATCTCCTTGACGCCCAGGTTGCCGCCCCGCTTGATGATCTGCTCCATCGCGGGGATCAGCGCCTCGCCGCCGTCCAGACCGAACCGCTTGGTGCCCATGTATTTGACATGAAGGAACTTTTCGAAGCCTTCCGCCTCGACCAGGCTGTTCAGGATCGCCTTGCGTCCCTCGCGGGTAAAACGGATTTCCTTGTCGTATCCCTCGATCCGTTCCTTCAGCCAGGCGGCCTGGGTCGGGTCGGAGATATGCATGTATTGCAGCGCGAAGGTGCCGCAATAGGTGCGCCGCACGATCGCCAGGATCTCGGCCAGGGTCGCGACCTCAAGCCCCAGCACATTGTCGATGAAGATCGGGCGATCCATGTCGGCGGCGTCAAAGCCATAGGATGCGGGGTCCAGTTCCGGGTGGTCGCCGGAATCGCGCATCCCCAAGGGATCCAGGTCGGCGGCCAGATGGCCCCGGATGCGATAGGCGCGGATCAACATCAGCGCGCGGATCGAATCCAGCACCGCCTTGCGGATCTGCGTATCGGAAACCGAAACGCCTTTTTCCTCGGCCTTGGCGGCGATCTTCTGCCCGGCGGCTTTCGCGTCCTTCGCCATGGCGGCGGGGGCGGTGGGCCATTGCCCGTCCAGGGCCGCGGTCAGATCGTCGTCCGGCTGTGGCGGCCAGTCGGTGCGCGCCCAGCTTGGGCCCGATGCCTCGGCCTTGGCGTCCTCGGGGCTGTCGCCCAGAGCCTTGAAGAACGCGCGCCAGCTTTCGTCCACCGCCGACGGGTCGTTGGCATAGCGGGCGTAAAGCTGTTCCAGGTATTCGGCGTTGTGCCCCTGCATGAAGCTGGAGGCGTGGAAGGCATCGTTCGGGGACTGATCGGTCATGGGATCACCTCGTGGGACGGAAATGAAGGCCGGAGCTTTTCGGGCCGGGATCTGAGGGCAACGGCAAGACGCCCCTGGGATTCGTGAAGGACATAGGCATCCCGTGCGTGGCCGCCAATATCGACGTGTCGAACATGGCCGGCATCATGGTTGTGGCCCCCACTGGTTGGGGCGCGGCTCGCTCGGGCGGGCAAGCCACCACAGCACCAGCAGCGGCGAGACGGCAAGCACGATCATCGCCGGGATCAGGATCGCGCTGGCAACGATGTCCGCCGCGCCGTCCTGCACCGCGTCGAGCCCGCCAAAGAACGCCAGCGCGCCGGTGATGCCGACCATCACGATCAGCGGATAGAACAGGTAAAACCCCGTGCGGCCGGTGTCGTGCATCCGCCGCCATCCCGCCGCAAGGGCGGGCAGGAACGTGACAAGCGCGAACAGCCCGGCAAGGGGGCCATCGGCCTGCAGGGCCGCGTGGCCGGGCGAGGTTTCGACCATGGTGGTGCCGAACAGGATCGCATCGACCACGCCGAACAGGATCGTGCCGATGATCACGAACAGGATGAACTTCCAGTATTCCGGTCGCGAGGCACGGCCCGAGAAGGTGACATACTTGCGCATGCAGGTGCGTATCGCCTGAGTGAACGTCATGGCCTGTCCCACCAGAAGCCTTCGATGAACATGTCCGCATCGGCCAGATCGCCGTTCATGTCCAGATCGATCGTCAGAAGTTGCCAGACATCGGGCAGGGGTGTCGCGGAAACGTCCTTGGTCGGAACGTCGGGTGGCGTGCGGGCGCTTTGCGCGCTGATGATGCCGCCAAAGCCCTGCACCTTGTCACGGTCGGTCAGCGCGATCAGACGGCGGCCGATTTCGGCGGCCTCGCGGTTTCCGACCGTCGAGATCATGCAATAGAGCGTCGGGCGCGGCGCGCTGTGCGTCGTGATCTGCACCACGGTGGTGCCGTCGCCCGGTGTCAGGAAGACATGGCGTGCCCCGGCGCCGTCGCGGTCCAGCCGCTTGCGCCCCCGCACCTCGCGCTGGCCTTCGTCGGTGCGCAGCACGTCGAGCGGGAAGCGCACCGTCGACGCCTCGGTAGCATCGGCAAGCAAACCGATGCGCGCGTGGACCGCCGGCAGGTCCGACGCGTCCGGCTGCTGCCAGCCTTCGGCCATCAGGGTGGCGGCGGGATCACCGCCCGGACCGGCGGCACAGGCGCGCAGAACACGGTCGGCAGGGCCGGCTGCTGCTCCGGCGCCCGCCAGGGCGGCGACCACCGCCAGAATTGCACCGTGACGCGCGCCCATTGCCAGGTCCTTAACCCTTGATGGCCTTCAGCACGGCTTCGCCCAGGCCGGCGGGGCTGTCGGCGACGACGATACCGGCGGCCTTCATCGCCTCGATCTTGTCTTCCGCGCCGCCCTTGCCGCCGGCGACGATCGCACCGGCGTGGCCCATGCGACGGCCCGGAGGGGCGGTGCGCCCGGCGATGAACCCCGCGGTGGGCTTCCAGCGACCGGCCTTGCGTTCGTCGGCCAGGAACTGCGCGGCGTCTTCCTCGGCCGAGCCGCCGATTTCGCCGATCATGATGATGCTTTCGGTTTCCGGGTCGGCCAGGAACATTTCCAGGATGTCGATGTGTTCGGTGCCCTTGATCGGATCGCCCCCGATGCCGACGGCGGTGGATTGGCCGAGGCCGCTGTCGCTGGTCTGTTTCACCGCCTCATAGGTCAGGGTGCCCGAGCGCGACACGACACCGACCGATCCGCGCTTGTGGATATGGCCGGGCATGATGCCGATCTTGCAGGCGTCGGGGGTGATCACACCGGGGCAGTTCGGCCCGATCAGCCGCGACGACGACCCTTCCAGCGCCCGCTTGACCTTCATCATGTCCAGCACCGGGATGCCTTCGGTGATGCAGATGATCAGCGGGATTTCGGCGTCCAGCGCCTCCAGGATGGAATCGGCGGCGAAGGGGGGCGGAACATAGATGACGCTGGCATTGGCGCCGGTCTTTGCCACCGCTTCGTGGCACGAGTTGAACACTGGCAGGTCCAGGTGTGTCTGCCCGCCCTTGCCGGGCGTCACGCCGCCGACCATCTTCGTGCCGTATGCGATGGCCTGTTCCGAATGGAACGTGCCCTGGGATCCGGTGAACCCCTGGCAGATCACCTTGGTGTTTTCGTCTACAAGAATGGCCATGTCGGCTCCTTTTTCAGTCGTTCTTGGGGCGGCGTGGCCGCCAAAGTGGTCAGGACCGGGGCGGCTCGTCGCCGACCAGCGCATCCAGTGCGCGAATGGCGATCAGACCGGCGCCGGCGATGATCAGTGACCGTCCCAACGTGGCGTTCAGGTTGCGCGGCATCACCCGCACCACGCCGTCGCGGGTCACGCGGGCGGCCCGCTGGGCGTAGGTGTCGTGCCGGTCGTCACCGTGTCCACGCTGCGGCAGCTCCAGCGCCAGCGGACGCCAGCGCCGTATCAGGAAGCCAAGCCCGATCAGTGCCAGACCGGAAAGCAACGGCGCCGCTTTCGCGGCCGGATCGGCGGCCGGAAGCGGGGTGATGTCATGGATCCTTGGCAGCGTCATGGTTCAGCACCCTTCCTTGGCAATGGCGCAAAGAGAAGACAGGGAATCGCGGCAGGTTCGGGGGGCGCGGTTCAGATCATGGAAAGACATGGCGTTGTCGACCTCCGTTTTGCCGTTTCCGCATCGCCGTGCGGCCCCCGGCATCGGACCCTGCCGACCTCGCCGCCGACATGGCGCGGGCGCATGGTTCGACGATCCCGGGGCCGCGACGATTCTCACCCCTTCACGGCCTTCACGATCTTTTCGGCGCCGTCGCGCAGGTCGTCCGCCGCGATCACGTCGAGGCCGCTCTCGTTGATGATGCGCTTGCCTTCCTCGACGTTGGTGCCTTCCAGACGCACCACCAGCGGCACCTTCAGGCCGACCTCCTTGACCGCGCCGACCACGCCTTCGGCGATCACGTCGCAGCGCATGATGCCGCCGAAGATGTTGACCAGGATGCCTTTGACGTTGGGATCGGAGGTGATGATCTTGAACGCCTCGGTCACTTTCTCCTTGGTGGCGCCACCGCCGACATCCAGGAAGTTGGCAGGTTCGGCGCCGTAGAGCTTGATGATGTCCATCGTCGCCATGGCCAGGCCGGCGCCGTTGACCATGCAGCCGATTTCGCCGTCCAGCGCGATATAGTTCAGGTCGTATTTCGAGGCGGCCAGTTCCTTGGCATCCTCCTCCGTCTCGTCGCGCAGGGCGGCGACATCGGCCTGGCGATACAGGGCGTTGGAATCGAACGACACCTTGGCGTCCAGCACCTTCAGATCGCCGCTGTCGGTCACGATCAGCGGATTGATCTCGAGCATCTCCATGTCCTTCTCGGTGAAGGCCTTGTAGAGCAACCCCATGAGGTTGACGCACTGCTTGATCTGCCCGCCTTTCAGGCCCAGCGAAAACGCGATGCGCCGCCCGTGGAACGGCTGGTATCCGGTGGCCGGATCGACGGTGAAGGACAGGATCTTGTCGGGGGTGTTGGCCGCGACCTCCTCGATGTCCATGCCGCCCTCGGTCGAGCAGACGAAGGAAATCCGCGACGATGCGCGATCCACCAGCAGGGCCAGGTAAAGCTCGGTCTCGATGCCCGAGCCATCTTCGATATAGATGCGGTTGACCTGCTTGCCGGCCGGTCCGGTCTGGTGCGTGACCAGCGTGCGGCCCAACATCCGGCGGGCTTCGTCGGCCGCTTCGGCCACTGATTTCGTCAGGCGCACGCCACCCTTGTCGCCGGCGTCGGCTTCCTTGAACTTGCCCTTGCCGCGTCCGCCGGCGTGGATCTGGGCCTTGACCACCCAGAGCGGGCCGTCCAGTTCGCCAGCCGCGTTCTTGGCGTCTTCGGCGCGCGTCACGGCACGCCCATCGGACACGGGTGCGCCATAAGATCGCAGCAGGGCCTTGGCCTGATATTCGTGGATGTTCATGGCGCGGATACCTCTGTTCTGAAGTGCTTTGCACAATACATGGCACGGGCGCGGTGGCGACAGGAAGCGCTTTTGCCCGGATATTGACGGTTTGAGCCAAGAAGACGGCTGTTGTGATCACAAGTCTGACGGCAGTGATCACAAAAAGTCTGGCCGGTCGTCGATAATCGCCGCCGGGCATACCGGCGAGGGTGGGCCAGTGATGACTCGCTGCGCCGAGTCGGGTTAGTGTGCAACCAAGGGGGAACGTTTGCCGCGTGGCGGTCGTTGTCCCCGCAAAGGGGCGTCGCCAGACGTCTGTTCAGCCTCGGGAGATATGTACATGGCCGAAAGCACCGGCTCGGAATTCACGCGGACGACAATCATCGTCAGCATCATCGCCGCCTTGGGGTGGTTGACCGCCATTTATTTTCTGACCCAGAGCAACGCCGCGGGGTCGCGCGTCGAGAATTTGGTCCAGGAGCGTGACCAGGTTCAGGCGACGCTGAACACCCAGCGCGAAAAAGCCGGAACGATCGAGGATCTGGACGCCCAGATCGCGACACTGCAGCCCGAGCGCGATGAATTGCAGGGCCAGCGCGATGCGGCCCAGTCGGAACTGGAGGAACTGCAGACGCAATCGTCCGAACTGGAATCGAAGGTCAGCGAACAGCAAGCCGCGCTGAACGACGCCGAAACCCGCATCGCCGATCTGGAAAAGCAGGCCGAACCCCTGCGCCAGGAAATCGCCGGTTATGACGAGCAGATCAGCACGCTTCGCGAGCAGATCGAGGCCCAGACGAAGGAGCGCGAAGAGATCGGCGCCCGGGTCGAGGAAGCCCGCGCACAGGAAGCCGAGATCCAGGAAACGCTGGCCAAGCTGACCCAGGAAACGTCCGACCTGACCGCCCAGGCGCAAGACGCCGAAAGCCGTCTGCAGGACGCCCGCACCGAACACGCCACGCTGAGCGAGGAAGTCGGGACCATGCGCGAAGAGGCCATCGCGCTGGAACAGCAGGTCACCGAGGCCCGCCGTTCAGTCGAATCGCTGAGCGAGGAGAAGCAGGCCCTGCAAAACGACGTGAGCGCGGCCGAGGAACAGCGTGCACGGCTTCAGGGCATGGTGACCGAACTGACGCAGGACGTGACGACGCGCTCGGAAGAACTGCTGCAGATCGAAAAGCGCATCGAAAGCCGCCTGGGCGCCGACGATGGCGCGACCGCCGCAACCGCAAGCGACCCGACGCCGGCACAGGCCGAATCCCGCGAGGGCGCGACTGCGACACAGGCGCTTGAATCGGGTGAAGGCACTGCCGATGGTTCCGACAGCGCGGCTGCCGAACCGCAGGAGACGGGTTCGCCCGAAACCGAAGGCAACGAGGCGGGCGCAGACGACGGCACAAACGAAGCCGATGGTGCGCCGCAACAACCCACCGCATCGGACGAGACGCAGACCGACGGTAAAACCGCGCAACAGCCTGACAGCGCGATGGGCGGTGACGAAAGCAGCGCTGGTGACAACGCGCAGGACGGGGATGTAGCAGCGGATGCTGCTGATGACGCCGCGCAAAGCGAAAGCGCGACGTCCGGTGCCGCTGAGGACAACGCGGGCGAGGGCGCGACTACGGACGCTTCTGACGAGGGTGCGCAGGACGAAACGTCGGCGACGGATGCGTCCGAGAACAGTGCGCAGACTGAAACGCCGGCAGCGGATGGTGCGCAGAACGAGACGGCAACCACGGCTGAAGGCGGGTCCACGGACGCCGCCGGTACGGCAACAGCGAACGAAGCGACCACGGAAGCAGCCGATGACGGTGCGGCGCAGGGTGATGCTTCGGCCTCATCCGATGAGGCGGCGCAGGACGCCGAGGCAAACGGCAACGCGGCCGCTCCGGCGTCCGAAACACCCGCGGCAGCGGGTCAGGACAGCGCGATAGGCGAAACTGCCGAAGCTGCCGACTCGGCCGTCAAGCCGGGCGTCTATACCGCCGACGACATGACGCTGGAACTGACGGACGATGGCACGTTCAAGGCATCGACACCCGAGGACGACGCCTTCCTGGAAGGCGCGTTCACGACCGATGGCGATACCCTGAACATGACCGATGCAAAAGGTGCGGGGCCGGTGGACACTTTCCCGCTGACCTGCACGCTGTCACAGGACGGTGACGGCTTTTCGATCAAGGCGGACAACGACGATTGTGCGCCCTTCGCCGGAATGACCTTTGCGCCGCAAGCCGCGCAGTAACCGACACCACCCGCACAAAACAAAAGACGCGCCCGGCAAGGCGCGTCTTTTTTCGTTTCAAATCACTTGCGCGGCGATCAGGCCAGCGAGGAATCGATGCCCTTGCAGGCTTCGACCAAACCCTTCACCGCATCGACGGACTTGTCGAACATCGCCTTCTCGTCCTTGGTCATCTTGATGTCGATGATCTTTTCGACCCCACCGGCGCCGATCACGGTCGGAACGCCGACATACATGCCCTTCAGGCCCAGCGCGCCATCGACGTAGGCGGCACAGGGCAGGACGCGCTTCTGGTCCTTCAGGTAAGCCTCGGCCATCTCGATGGCGCTGGTGGCGGGGGCATAGAAGGCCGACCCGGTTTTCAGCAGGCCGACGATCTCGGCGCCGCCGTCGCGCGTGCGCTGGATGATCGCGTCCATCTTGTCCTGCGTGGTCCAACCCATTTCGACGAGGTCGGGCAGGGGGATGCCACCGACGGTGGAATAGCGGGCCAGCGGCACCATGGTATCTCCGTGGCCGCCCAGCACGAAGGCCGTGACGTCCTTCATCGACACGCCGAATTCCAGCGACAGGAAATGGCGGAAGCGGGCCGAATCCAGCACGCCGGCCATGCCGCAGACCTTTTCATGGGGCAGGCCCGAAAATTCGCGCAGCGCCCAGACCATCGCGTCCAGCGGGTTGGTGATGCAGATCACGAAGGCGTCGGGCGCGTGCTGCTTGATGCCTTCGCCGACGGATTTCATGACCTTGAGGTTGATGCCCAGCAGGTCGTCGCGCGACATGCCCGGCTTGCGCGGCACACCGGCGGTGACGATGCAGACGTCCGCACCCGCGATGGCGGAATAATCGTTGGCGCCGGTGACGGAGGCGTCAAACTTTTCCGACGGACCCGACGACGCGATGTCCAGCGCCTTGCCCTGGGGGGTGCCCTCGGCGATGTCGAACAGGACGACGTCGCCCAGTTCCTTGATGGCGGCGAGATGGGCGAGCGTTCCGCCGATCTGACCTGCACCGATGAGCGCGATCTTGGGTCTGGCCATGTGAGTCGATCTCCACTGGTTGGCTGCGTTTGGCGCTTTGCCTAGCCATTGTGCAGCGTTCGCGCAAGGGTGCCGCACTGCGGCAATGCGATCAGCGGCGCTGGCATCGCGCGGGCGGGCGCGCTAGGTCTGCGACGATTTCTGCCTTGGAAAGGTTGCGGAGTGGTTGATCTCGGTCCGATGTTCTTTGCCGTCGCGATCCCGGCAGTCCTGTTCGCGGGCGTGTCCAAGGGCGGCTTCGGCGGCGGCGTCGCCTTTGCCGCGTCGGTGTTCCTGGCGCTGATCCTGACACCGGGCCAGGCGATTGGGCTGATGCTGCCGCTGTTGATGGTGATGGATCTGACGGCGGTGCGCGCCTATTGGCGCCGCTGGGACTGGCCCGTGGCGCGACGGCTGATGCTTGGTGCCTTGCCGGGCGTCGCGCTGGGGGCACTGCTTTACAAGGTGGCGGATGCCGATGTGGTGCGGTTGCTGATCGGGCTGGTGGCCCTGGGCTTCGTCGCGTTCCAGATCGCCCGTGCCCGCGGCTGGCTGCGAATCGAACGACGGTCGGTGTCGCCGGTCGTCGAATATTTCTGGGGCGGGGTTGCGGGGCTGACCAGTTTCATCAGCCATGCGGGCGGACCGCCCGCCGCGGTTTACCTTCTGACGCGCGGTCTGACGAAGACGACATACCAGGCGACGACGGTCCTCACCTTCTGGGCGATCAACGCGTTCAAGCTGGTGCCGTATGGCGCGCTGGGGATTTTCAGCCGCGACACCCTGACTGCCAGCCTTATTCTGGCGCCCGTGGCGATCGCCGGGATCCAGCTGGGCGTCTGGCTGCACCGGATCGTCAACGAACGTCTGTTCTTCGCGCTGACCTATGCGTTCCTGGCGATCACCGGTGCCAAGCTGATCTTCGACGCGCTGACCTGAGGCCGCGCGCCGAAATCTCTCAGGCGGGTTGGCCGGCCGGCGGCAGGGATTCGGCCAGGTTTTCGAACGCCTGACCCGCGGCCACCACACAGGACACGCCGGCAGGGGTCGAGACCAGAATGGTCCAGGTGCCCGTGGCGACAGAGGCGAAAACCTCGACCACCTGAGCGTTGCTGGCCAGGCCGATGGACTGGCGCGTTTCACCGAACTGGCCATTCAGACGCTCGACCACCGTCGCGCGCGCCGCGCAGTTGCGGTTCGGCGTTTCGGCAAAGGCGTTCTGGGTAGCCAGAAACAGGCCACCAAGGCCCAGCATGGATGCGACAGCAATGCGGATCATCGAACGTTCCCCCTTGGGCAGGCACCCCCGGAATGGCGGTGCATCGGCGCCGGACCGTTCGTCGTGGCCATCAGCGTGACGGCAAGATTGCGGCCAGCATCGCAAATTCAGCTTAACGAAGCGTTCGCTTCATGCCGCGGCGCGGCGCAACGGGGCTTGCGAAAGGGGGTGGCCATGGGTGAAAGTGCGCGGATGACACGGGAGAGCGGCATGACGGATACGATGACACGACCCTGGCGTTCGGTTCTCTATATTCCGGGCGACAAGCCGCGGGCGCTGGACAAGGCGCGTGGCCTGCCGGTGGATGCGATCATCTTCGATCTGGAAGACGCGGTGGCACCCGATGCGAAATCCGCCGCGCGCGACACGCTGTGCGCGGCCCTGCGGCAGGGCGGCTATGCGCCGCGCGCCACCATGGTGCGGATCAACGGCTTCGACACCCCTTGGGGTGCCGACGATCTGAACGCCATTGCCGAAACTGGCCCCGATGCCATCCTGTTGCCCAAGGTGAACGGCGCCGGCGATATCCAGGCTCTTGCCGCGCGTTTGGACGCGCATCCCGGCACAGCTGACACGCGGATCTGGGCGATGATGGAAACCTGCGAAGGCATTTTGAACGCCGCTGAAATTGCCCGCGCGCCGCGCATGGGCGGCTTCATCCTTGGCACCAATGATCTGGCCAAGGAAATCGGCTGTGACACCGGCGGCGACCGCGGGGCGCTGGTGACGGCGCTTCAGACCTGCGTCATGGCGGCGCGGGCGGCGGGGATCGTCTGTATCGACGGGGTGTTCAACGCCTTTCGCGACGACGACGGGTTGCGCGTGGAATGTGAACAGGGCCGCGCCTTCGGGATGGATGGCAAGACGCTGATCCATCCGGCGCAGGTGCCCGTGGCCAACGCCGCCTTCGCGCCCTCGGCCGACCGGATCGACCTGGCAAAGCGTCAGATCGCGGTGTTCGAGGCGGCCGAGGCGGCCGGGCAGGGGATCGCAGTGCTGGATGGCCAGATCGTCGAGAACTTGCATATCGTCACCGCCCGCGCGATCCTTGCCCGCGCTGCGGCCATCGCCGCCCTGTCCGAAGACGCAGACCCCGCAACAAGGAAGACCTGATGATCCTGATCGTTCTCGGCCTCGCCCTCTGGGCAGGTTCGCATCTCTGGAAACGTATGTCGCCACAGACACGGGCGGGGATGGGCGACAAGGGCCGGTTGATCGTCGCCGTCGCGTCGGTGATCGCCATCGTCCTGATGACCATCGGCTATCGCGGGGCCGAGGGGCCCGTGTACTGGGGCCGCACGCCGGCCATGACCGGCATCAACAACCTGTTGATGCTGCTGGCATTCTATCTGTTCGCGGCCAGTGGCGCAAAGACCTGGATCACCGGCAAGGTGCGCCATCCGCAATTGACGGCGGTCAAGACCTGGGCCATCGCGCACCTGCTGGTGAATGGCGATCTGGCGTCCATCGTCCTGTTCGGCGGCTTGCTGGCCTGGGCGGTGGTCGAGGTGATCGTCATCAACCGCGCCGAACCGAACCGGCCGCCGGCCCATCCGGTGCCGGTGAAGAAGGAAGTGACAGCCGTGATCGCGGCGGTTGTCGCCTATGGCATCGTCTCCGCGATCCACATCTGGTTGGGAGTGAACCCCTTTGGCTGAGCATACCATCTATCGCCTGTTGACCGGCGATGACACGTCCGAGTTCTGTCACAAGGTTTCGGATGCCCTGGCGAAGGGCTGGGTGCTGCACGGTAGCCCGGCCTATGGCTTCGACGCGGCCAACGGCGTGATGCGCTGTGCGCAGGCGGTGACCAAGACGGTCAGCGTGCCCTATACGCCCGACATGAAGCTGGGCCAGCAGTGAACGCAGGGGCGAAAACCAACGCCGGCCGTTTTTTCGAGGATTACCGCGTCGGCGAGGTGATCGCCCATGCCGTCCCGCGCACGGTCGGATCCGGTGAACGCGCGCTTTATCATGCGCTGTATCCGGCGCGCCATGCGCTGTATTCGTCGGACGTTTTCGCGCGGCAATGCGGTCTGTCGGGCGCGCCGCTGGACGACATGATCGCCTTTCATGTGGTGTTCGGCAAGACGGTGCCCGACATCTCGCTGAATGCGGTGGCAAACCTCGGATATGCCGAAGGCCGCTGGCTGAAACCGGTGTGGCCGGGCGATACCCTGCGCGCCGAATCCCGGGTGATCGGCGTCAAGCAGACCTCGGGCGGCACCAACGGGATCGTCTGGGTGCGCACGACCGGCTATGACCAGCATGACGAACCGGTGCTGACCTATGTGCGCTGGGTCATGGTGCGGCGCCGTGCACCGGGCGATGCCCCCGAAACGGTGGTGCCCGATCTCGCAGCGACGGTCGCGCACGGTGATCTGGTGATCCCGCAGGGCCTGGATTTCACAGGCTATGATTTCGCGGCAGCGGGCGAACCCTGGCGGTTGGGCGACTACACCGTGGGCGAGGTAATCGACCATATCGATGGCGTGACGGTGGAAGAGGCCGAACACATGATGGCCACCCGCCTGTGGCAGAATACCGCGCGGGTGCATTTCGACGCCACGGCGCGCGATGGCGGGCGGCTGATCTATGGCGGGCACGTCATATCGCTGGCGCGGGCGCTGTCGTTCAACGGGCTGGCCAATGCGCAGATGGTTGTGGCGCTGAACGCCGGTGCCCATGCCAACCCTTGCGCGGCGGGCGATACCGTGCGCGCCTGGTCCGAGGTTCTGGGCACTGCCGAAACATCCGCCCCCGGCGTCGGCGCGATCCGCCTGCGCACCGTGGCGACCAGGAACGGCGGCGAGGGGTTGCGCGGCGAGGACGGCAAATACCTGCCCCATGTCCTGCTGGATCTGGATTACTGGGCGCTGATGCCGGTGTGACGGCGGCCATGCCCGCGCTCGGTGTGATGTGGTTGCACAGCATCGGGCGATGGCCGAGAGTGTGACGAAACGTCGGACACCGGATGGTCGTTTGTGATCACAACCGGCGTTCCACCCGGCGATTTTTCGGGATTGCGCCAAAAAACCGCAATCGATCGCGCGCCGATCCCGTGACAAGGGCGGGAAAAGCGTTAGAACCGACTCAACGGAAGCGAAAGGACGACGCCATGGCAGATGTGAACCGGGGTCAGCGGCCCCTGTCGCCGCATATTTCGATCTACCGACCGCAACTGACGTCGATCACGTCGATCCTGACGCGGATCACCGGCAACGCCCTGATCGTGGCCGCGCTGCTGATCGTGTGGTGGTTCGTGGCCGCCGCCGTGTCGCCCGAGGCGTTCGCCCGCGCCGATGGCGTGATCACCAGCTGGTTCGGCGACCTTGTCATGTTCGGGTCGGTCTGGGCGCTGTGGTATCATTCGCTGGCCGGGCTGCGGCATCTGTATTGGGACACCGGACGCGGCATGGACGTGCCGACGGCGGAAATGTTGGGCTGGGCCTGCATTGGCGGGTCGGTGTTTCTGACCATCCTGACGATCATCGTGGTTTAAGGGGGCCGACATGGGATTTATGACGGATCGCAAGCGGGCCTCGGGCCTTGGATCGGCCAAGACGGGCACGACGCATCATTGGCACATGACGATCAGTTCGGTCGCCCTGGTGGGGTTGGTTCCGCTGTTCGTGTTCACGGTGGGTCCGATGCTGGGCGCCTCCCACGCCGAGGTGGTAGCCTATTATTCCCGGCCGTTCCCCGCGGTGGTGGCGGCGCTGACCTTTGTCGTCGGCTTCATGCACTTCAAGAACGGCGCGCAGGTCATGATCGAGGATTACGCCCAGGGGTTCGCCCGCAAGGCGTTGATCGTCGGCGTCACCTGCCTGTCGTGGACGGCAGCGGCGGTGGGGCTGTTCGCCCTGGTCCGACTGGCACTCTGAGCTAACTCGCTGAATGACAACTGGCTGATCTGGAGCGACCCAAATGGCAGCATATGATTACGAGACGCACGAATTCGACGTCGTGGTCGTCGGGGCCGGGGGCGCCGGTCTGCGTGCGACGCTCGGCATGGCCGAACAGGGGTTGCGCACCGCCTGCGTGACCAAGGTGTTTCCGACCCGGTCCCACACCGTCGCGGCCCAGGGGGGCATCGCGGCGTCGCTGTCCAACATGGGACCGGACAACTGGCAGTGGCACATGTATGACACCGTCAAGGGGTCCGACTGGCTGGGCGATACCGACGCGATGGAATACCTGGCCCGCGAGGCGCCCAAGGCGGTGTACGAGCTGGAGCATTACGGCGTCCCGTTCTCGCGCACCGAGGAAGGCAAGATCTATCAGCGGCCGTTCGGCGGACATACCACGCAGTTCGGCGAAGGCCCCCCGGTTCAGCGCACCTGCGCCGCCGCCGACCGCACGGGCCACGCGATCCTGCACACGCTGTATGGCCAATCGCTGAAGCAGAAGGCGCAGTTCTATATCGAATATTTCGCCATCGACCTGATCATGTCAGACGACGGCGTGTGTCAGGGCGTGATGTGCTGGAAGCTGGACGACGGCACGCTGCACCTGTTTTCGGCCAAGATGGTGGTGCTGGCCACGGGCGGATACGGACGCGCCTATTTCTCGGCCACCTCGGCCCATACCTGCACCGGTGACGGGGGCGGGATGACCGCGCGGGCCGGTCTGCCGCTTCAGGACATGGAGTTCGTTCAGTTCCATCCCACCGGTATCTATGGCGCCGGCTGTCTGATCACCGAAGGCGCGCGGGGCGAGGGCGGATACCTGACCAACTCCGAAGGCGAGCGGTTCATGGAACGCTATGCCCCCACCTACAAGGATCTGGCGTCGCGCGACGTGGTGTCGCGCTGCATGACGATGGAGATCCGTGAAGGGCGCGGCGTCGGCAAGAACGGCGACCACATCCACCTGAACCTGAACCACCTGCCGAAAGAGGCACTGCACGAACGTCTGCCCGGCATTTCGGAATCCGCGCGCATCTTTGCCGGTGTCGACGTGACGAAAGAGCCGATCCCGGTCCTGCCCACGGTTCACTACAACATGGGCGGTATCCCGACGAACTATTGGGGCGAAGTCCTGGCGCCCACCGATGGCAAGGATGACGCGGTGTCGCCGGGCCTGATGGCCGTGGGCGAAGCCGGGTGCGCGTCGGTCCACGGGGCCAACCGCCTCGGGTCGAACTCGCTGATCGACCTGGTGGTGTTCGGGCGCGCCGCCGCGATCCGCGCCGGTCAGATCGTCGATCCCTCGACCCCGGTGCCGACCCCGAACAAACGCTCGGTGGAAGCGGCCCTGTCGCGGTTCGACGGTCTGCGCTACGCCAAGGGCCACGTGCCGACGGCGGAACTGCGGCTGGAGATGCAGAAGACGATGCAGGAAGACGCTGCCGTGTTCCGCACCGATGAAACCCTGGCCGCCGGCCAGAAGAAGATGGAAGAGGTCGCAGGCAAGTTGAGTGATATCAAGGTCACCGACACCTCGATGATCTGGAACAGCGACCTGATGGAAACGCTGGAGCTGGAAAACCTGATGCCCAACGCCGTGGCGACGATCACGGCGGCAGCGGCGCGCAAGGAAAGCCGGGGCGCCCACGCCCACGAGGATTACCCCGAGCGCGACGATGAAAACTGGCGCAAGCATTCGCTGATCTGGTTCAAGGGCCAGAAGGCGACGCTGGGCTTCCGCGGCGTCCACCTGCAACCGCTGACCAGCCACAATGAAGGCGGTATCGATCTGAAGAAGATCGCGCCGAAGAAACGGGTGTATTGATGCGCGTTCGGGCATTTGCCGCGGCAGTTCTGTGTCTTGCCGCCGCGCCGGCCCTTGCGGGCGGACGTGCCGCCTGCAACGTCGAGGCCGGTTTCGTGCTGAGCCACGACACCCAGGGCCGGGCGATCTGTGTGCGGCAGGTGATGCCGGTGTCGAACGCCCAGAACCGCGGGTATCTGACCGGCGCACCGCGCGAACGGCGGCGCGGGTTTTTTTGCCGCTATCCCCACCGACCGTCGGATTCGGTGTTCATCGGTGGCGCGGGATACCTGATCAAGGATGACGTGCGCCGCCGTCACGGCTGCCTGTGAGACATCCGATCGGCAGATCCGGCGCGACGATCGCCATGCTCGTCGCGCTTGGCGTGGGGGTGGCCTGCACGCCCATGGCGCGCGACGATCTGACCCGCGCGGCCGCGCGCAACGCGATCCGCCCCGTCGTGCAGCAGCGTTTGCCGGGGGTGCCGGTGGAACCTGCCATCGACTGTGTCATCGACAACGCCCAGTCCGCCGAACTGCTGTCGCTTGCTTCGGATGCGGTGACCGGGCCGACCGCGAATACCGTGCAGATCGTGACGAATATCGCCTCCCGCGAGGGGGCCCTGAGATGTCTGGCGACCGAAGGTCTGCCAGCCCTGCTGAGATAGAGGAGCCAAGAGATGGTCCAACTGACGCTGCCCAAGAACAGCCGGATGCGCACGGGCAAGACATGGCCCAAACCCGAGGGCGCGACGAACCTGCGCACCTTCAACATCTATCGCTGGACCCCCGACGATGGCGAGAATCCCCGCATCGATACCTATTTCGTCGATATGGATACCTGCGGGCCGATGGTTCTGGACGCGCTGATCAAGATCAAGAACGAGATCGACCCGACCCTGACGTTCCGCCGGTCCTGCCGCGAAGGCATCTGCGGATCCTGCGCCATGAACATCGGCGGCATCAACACGCTGGCCTGCATCTATGGCATGGACGAGGTGAAGGGCGATGTGAAGATCTATCCGCTGCCGCACATGCCGGTGATCCGCGACCTGATTCCCGACCTGACCCATTTCTATGCCCAGCATGAAAGCGTGATGCCGTGGCTGGAAACGACGACGCCGCGCCCGGCCAAGGAATGGAAGCAGAGCATCGAGGACCGCAAGAAGCTGGACGGTCTCTATGAATGCGTCATGTGTGCGTGCTGTTCCACTGCCTGTCCGTCCTATTGGTGGAATGGTGATCGGTATCTCGGGCCGGCCGCGCTGTTGCATGCCTATCGCTGGATCATCGACAGCCGTGACGAGGCGACGGGCGAACGGCTGGACGATCTGGAGGATCCGTTCAAGCTGTATCGCTGTCATACGATCATGAACTGCGCCAAAACCTGCCCCAAGGGGTTGAACCCGGCCAAGGCGATCGGCGAGATCAAGTCGTTGATGGTCGAACGCCAGGTCTGAGATGACCGGCACCGCGGGCGGGCAGGAAACGGCGCCGACATTCAGCATCGTGATGGTCGATTACGACGGGGCGGTTGCGCGCGACGATTTCCGCCGCGCGATCGCCAGCCTTGCCGCGCAGACCTGTGACGACTTCGAGGTGCTGATCTATCACGACGGGCCGAAGGACACGCCCTATGAGGATGAGCTTGCCCAGACGCCGAAACCCGCGCGATTGCGGTTTTTCACGTCCGAGCGTCGCGAGGACGATTGGGGTCACTCAAACCGCGATCGCGGCATTCGCGCGGCGCGGGGGCAGTGGATCCTGCACACCAATGCCGACAATGTTCTTTATCCGCAGGCCATCGAACGGCTGTCGGCCACGGTGAAAGACAAACGCCCCTACGTCAGCGCCCGTCAGCACAGGTATCCCGCGGGCCTGAAAAGCATCGCCAAGCGATGCGACAAATGGTTCGGCACCAACCTGCAAAAGCGCGAAATCCGCACCGTGACGCAGCGACAGATCGTGATCTTCGCGATCCTGCTGCGCGGTGTTCTGCCGTCGGGCGGAAAATACATGCGCCTGCCCGAGACGGCGAAGGATCATGCGCTGGTGATGGGGGGCGTGCCGGTGCGTCCGGGTTTTATCGACGCGATGCAACTGGTGATGCGGCGCGACCTGTGGCTGGAGCAGGGCGGATGGAGCGACAAAAGGTCGGAATCGGATGGTGTGATGTATCGTCGCTTTGCCCTGACATATGATGTTCTGGTGCTTCCGGAAATACTTGGAGAGCATTGGTGATAAGATCCTGGGGCGAATTGCGTTTTCGGTTGCTGAAATCGAACCGATTGAAATATCGCGGCCTCGTGGTGCCGATTGACCGCGATCTGGTGCCGAAGGCGGTGATCAAGCAATTGCTGCGCGGCCAATACGAAGTGCCGGAAATCGAAGCCGCCCTGGCGCTGATCCGGCCCGACGACCGCGTGCTGGAACTGGGCACCGGGTTGGGGGTGGTTTCGGCCCTGGTGGCGCAGAAACTGACGCGGGGCAAGGTTCTGACCTTCGATGGCAATCCGAACCTGCAACCGTCGATCAAGGCGCTTCATCGTGCCAACGGGATCACCAACGTCACGCCCCGTCACGGTCTGGTGCAGGGGGGCGCCGGTGCCGGCACCGCCACGTTCCATCTGAACGTGAACTTTCCCGAAGGCAGCATTGCGTCGGCGCGGGGGTCGACCGAAACCATCGACGTGCCGGTTGAAAGCTGGGATGCGGTGGTTGAGGCGTTCCGCCCCACCGTCCTGATCTGCGATATCGAGGGGGCGGAAGTCGATCTTCTGCCGGCGGTATCGCTGGACGGGCTGCGCGCGGTGGTGATCGAACTGCACCCAGACGTGGTGCCTGCCGACAGGCTTGCCGCGTTGAAAAAAACGCTCGGGGATGGGGGGCTGGTGGCGCGCGACGACCTGGCATCGGGCACCGTGGTGGCTTACGTCCGGCAACCGTGAACGGCCGATGGCGGTCGGGTGATTTGCCCGGCTTTATCCGAATTTCGGGCGCAGTCCCGTTCAGGGAACGCGCCCGATTTCGACGGCAATACCGGGCGTCAAAAACCGGTTGGCCGCCCGTGTTTCTCAGATCTTGAAATCGTCCAGCGATTGGCCATTCTCAAGCGCCTTCTTGACCCAACCCGGTTGACGCCCGCGACCCGTCCAGGTTTGAGTCGGGTCTTCGGGGTTGCGATATTTCGGCGGATTTTTCTGGGTGGGCTTTCGGCTCTTGCGATCATCGCCGACTAGATCGGACAGATCAAAGCCATGTTCCAATGCGACGTTTTCGGCCGCTTTACGGGCATCGGCCCGGCGTCTGGCTTCCAGTGAATCCAATGCCTTGTCCACATCCTTGCGCAATTTCAAAAGTTCATTCCGGTCGAGTTTATCCAGATCCATGGTGCATCTTTCCGTTTGCCCTGCGCTTATCAATTGCGCTTGTGCGGCCTTCTTCCCCCATGCATGGAAAAATGCAAGTCAAAACCCCGTTAAAGACCCGCAAAATTCGGAATATGATCATTACTACCGGCGTGATTGCGCGAAATCATTGCGCCGCAACCCTGGTCGGGTCGGCGATGGCGGTTATATCCAACATGATCCGGTTCAGTTCGAAATCCTTCGGGGTATAGACGCGGGTCACTCCGAGTCGTCGCAATTCGGCGGCGTCCAATTCGGGGATGATGCCGCCCGCAATAACCGGCAGATGGCCCAATCCCGCGGCTTTCAGCCCGGCCAGAACCTCGGCCACCAATGGCAGATGGCTGCCGGACAGGATCGACAGGCCGATGACGTGGGCCTCGCTATTGCGCGCCGCCGCGACGATTTCATCCGGGGTAAAGCGAATGCCGTCGTAAGAGATGTCGATCCCGCAGTCGCGCGCGCGGGCGGCAATCTGTTCGGCACCGTTGGAATGACCGTCGAGTCCGGGTTTGCCGATCAGCAGTTTCAGCCGCCGGCCCAGACGGGTCGATACGGCATCGACCGCGGCGCGGATTTCGGCCAGATCCTCGGTGCGGTTCGAGGGGTTGCGCGACACGCCCGTGGGGCCGCGAAACTGGCCGAACACGGCGCGGATCGTATCGCCCCATTCGCCTGTCGTGACGCCCGCCTTGGCCGCGCGGATCGACGCCGGCATGATGTTCTCTCCGCTGTGCGCCGCGGCGCGCAAGGCGTCCAGAGCAGCGCGACAGGCCGCTTCGTCGCGTTCGGTTCGCCACGCGTCCAGGCGGGCGATCTGGTCGGCTTCGGCATCCTTGTCGGCCGCCATGATCGAACCTTCGCCCGCGGTCAGCGGCGAGGCTTCGGCGCCGGTAAACCGGTTGACGCCGACCACCGTCGTCTCGCCGCTTTCGATGCTGGCGATCCGCGCGGCATTGCTTTCGACCAGGCGTGATTTCATGTGCTCGATCGCCTTCACCGCGCCGCCCATGGCGTCGATGGTGGCCATTTCCGCCCGCGCGCTGTCCTTCAGGCTTTCGACTTTGGCCGCGATGGCCGGGTTGCCATCGAACAGGTCGCCGTATTCCAGCAGATCGGTCTCATAGGCCAATATCTGTTGTGCGCGCAGCGACCATTGTTGATCCCAGGGGCGCGGCAACCCCAAAGCTTCGTTCCACGCGGGAAGTTGCACGGCGCGGGCACGGGCGTTCTTGCTCAGCGTGACGGCAAGCATTTCCAGCATGATGCGATGCACATTGTTTTCAGGCTGTTGTTCGGTCAATCCAAGGGAATTGACCTGGACGCCATAACGAAAACGACGATAGAGCGGGTCGGTCACGCCATAGCGCGTCACGCAAATCTCGTCCCACAATTCGCCGAACGCTCGCATCTTGCACAATTCCGTGACAAAGCGGATTCCGGCATTCACGAAGAATGAAATGCGACCGACCATTTCGGGAAAGTCGGCCGCGGCCACCTTGCCGCGCAGATCGTCCAGAACGGCCGTGGCGGTGGCCAATGCATAGGCCAGTTCCTGATCCGGCGTCGCGCCTGCTTCCTGCAGATGATAGGAACAGACGTTCATCGGGTTCCATTTCGGCAGATGTTCGCGGGTGTAGGCGGCGATATCCGTGATCATGCGCAAGGACGGTTCGGGCGGACAGATATAGGTGCCGCGCGACAGGTATTCCTTTATGATGTCGTTCTGCACGGTGCCCTGCAATCGGGCGATGTCGGCGCCCTGTTCCTCGGCGGCCGCGATATAAAGCGCCAGCAGCCACGGCGCCGTGGCGTTGATGGTCATCGAGGTGTTCATCCGGTCCAGCGGGATATCGGCGAACAGCGCCCGCATGTCGCCCAGGTGCGCCACCGGCACGCCGACCTTGCCGACCTCGCCGCGCGCCAGTTCATGGTCGCTGTCGTATCCGGTCTGGGTCGGCAGGTCGAACGCCACCGACAGACCGGTCTGCCCCTTGGCCAGGTTGCCGCGATACAGGATATTGCTGGCGCGGGCAGTGGAATGACCGGCATAGGTGCGAAACAGCCAGGGGTCGTCTTTCGGGGGGATGCCTGCCATCTGGAACTCCTGAAGTCGCGTAATTAAATTACGTTTCAAAACTTGCTAGGGTAATAAAATGGCGCTGTCAATCGCTGCGTTGCGGCAAATTCGCGTCGCCGTCGCTGCGGTGCCGGATCGGGATTTACCGGGCCGGGCCGACGTGCCACGGTTTCCCCCATGTTCGCGCGCGTCGAAATTCCCGTCTGGCTGCTAGGCCTGATCCTTCTGTTCGCGGCGGTCACCTTTGCCACGCATTTCCTGAACCCGACGGTAGGGTGGTTTTTCCGCAAGCGGGCCGAGCGGGTCGTGGCACGGCTGAACACGCGGCTTCAGGTGCCTATTCAGCCGTTCAAGCTGTTGCGGCGGGCCGACATGATCCAGCGGCTGATCTACGATCCCGCGGTCATCGACGCGGTCAGCGCCCGCGCCCGCGAGCTGGGCGTGCGCGAGGATGTCGCCTTTGCCGAGGCCAAACGCTATGCGCGCGAGATCGTGCCCGGTTTCAGCGCCAGCGCCTATTTCGGGTTCGCCATCCGGGCAGCACGCTGGTTGTCGACCAGCCTGTATTCCGTCCGCCGGATCGAGACCGAAACCGAACTTCTGGCCGATCTCGACCCCGAGGCGGTGGTGGTGTTCGTGATGAATCACCGCTCGAACATGGATTACGTGCTGGTCACCTATCTTGTCGCCGAACGGTCGGCCCTGTCCTATGCGGTGGGTGAATGGGCGCGGGTGTGGCCGCTGTCGGCGCTGTTTCGCGCGATGGGCGCGTATTTCATCCGCCGGAAGTCGCGCAACGCGCTCTATCGCCGGGTGCTGGCGCGCTATGTGCAACTGGCCACGGCGGCGGGCGTGACACAGGCGATCTTTCCCGAAGGTGGTCTGTCGGTCACCGGCGCGGTGGGGCAGGCCAAGCTGGGGTTGCTCAGCTATCTTCTGGACGGCAATCGCGACGGCACGCGGCCCCTGGTGTTCGTGCCTGTCGCGCTGAATTACGACCGGGTGATGGAGGACCGGATCCTGATCGAGGCGGCCCGCACCGGCGAACGGCGCTTTCGCGGCTCGTGGCGCAGCAGCGTGCCGTTCGTTCTGCGGTGGGTGTGGCGCCGGATCACCGGCCGCATCCGGCGCTTTGGCACCGCTGCCGTCAGCTATGGCACGCCGCTGCACGTGGGGCCGGACGACCGCGATCCCGATGCGGTGGGCGCCGAACTGATGCGACGTCTGCGCCGGGCGGTGCCGGTGTTGCCGATTCCGCTGGCCTGCCTGGTGCTGACGCGCGCCGGCGGCGTGATGAGCGAGGCGGAGTTTCATCGCGAAACCCGTGAACTGACGGCCCGACTGGTGGCTTGCGGCGCGCGCCTTGCGCTGGACGTGTCCAAGGGGGATCTGCCGGCGCTGGACATGCTGCGCCTGCGCAATATGGTGCGCGATGACCCCGCGGGCGTTCGTGTCGTGGAAAGCAAGGTGTCACTTGTCGCCTATTACGCGGCGTCGATCGCGCATCACCTGGAAAATGCGCCGGAAGACGGCGCAGCACTTCCGCATTCACGTCCTGACGAGACATAAAATTACAAAAGACCACTTCTAGAGGTTGCATTGTTGCGGGCTGCTTCGTATTCCGGAATGCGAGGCGCAATTCTGCGCTGCGGCATCTTGAACGGAGTTTTCCCATGGCGGCCTTGGACACAGATAACACCCCGCGCACCGACACCTCGGCGCTGAAGGATCTGTATCAGGTGGGCGAGATGCCGCCCCTGGGCCATCTGCCGAAGCAGATGCACGCCTGGGCCATCCGGCGCGAGCGGCACGGCGAACCCGACACGGCGTTCCAGCTTGAGGTCGTGGACGTCACGCGCCCCGACAGCCACGAGGTCTGTGTTCTGGTGATGGCCGCGGGCGTGAATTACAACGGTGTCTGGGCTGGTCTGGGCATTCCGATCTCGCCCTTCGACGTGCACAAGGCGGCGTATCACATCGCGGGATCGGATGCGTCCGGCATTGTCTGGGCGGTGGGCGACAAGGTCACCCGCTGGAAGGTGGGCGACGAGGTTGTCATCCACTGCAACCAGGACGACGGCGATGACGAGGAATGCAACGGCGGCGATCCCATGTTCTCGCCCAGTCAGCGGATCTGGGGATACGAGACGCCCGACGGCAGCTTCGCGCAGTTCACGACCGTGCAGGCGCAGCAACTCATGGCCCGTCCGCGCCATCTGACGTGGGAGGAATCGGCCTGCTATACCCTGACCCTGGCCACCGCATACCGGATGCTGTTCGGCCACCACCCCCATGAATTGAAGCCGGGGCAGAACGTTCTGGTCTGGGGCGCTTCGGGCGGGTTGGGATCCTATGCGATCCAGTTGATCAACACCGCCGGCGCCAATGCGATCGGTGTGATTTCCGACGAGGACAAGCGCGACTTCGTGATGTCGCTGGGCGCCAAGGGCGTTCTGAACCGCAAGGATTTCGACTGCTGGGGGCAGATGCCCACGGTCAATACCGACGCCTACAAGACGTGGTTCGACGAGGTGCGCAAGTTCGGCAAGGCGATCTGGGGTATCACGGGCAAGGGCGTGAACGTCGACATGGTGTTCGAACACCCCGGCGAGGCGACGTTCCCGGTGTCGACCTTCGTGTGCAAGAAGGGCGGCATGGTCGTGATCTGCGCCGGCACCACCGGATACAACCTGACGTTGGATGCGCGGTATCTGTGGATGCACCAGAAGCGGGTGCAGGGATCGCATTTCGCGCATCTGAAACAGGCGTCGTCGGCCAACAAGCTGATGATCGAACGGCGGCTGGATCCGTGCATGTCGGAAGTGTTCGGCTGGGACCAGATCCCTGCGGCACACACCAAGATGCGCGCCAACGAACACAAGCCGGGCAACATGGCGGTTCTGGTGCAGGCGCCGCGCACCGGCTTGCGCACCTTCGAGGACGCCGTCGAGGCCAGCCCGTTCGGCTGAGCGCCGGACGTTCGGGGCACCGGCCGGGTTTGTCGCGCCGGACAGGGCAGGTCTTGAGGGTTCAATGACTTGCCTGACCCCGCCTCACCATATCGGGGGAGTTGAAAAGTGTGAATATCACCGGGCAACCTATACATGCTAGGGTTGATTGGTAGTGACGTTCATGCTTGGAATAGGGGTGTCGCCGATGGCGAATGACTGGATACTTGACGTACTGACGGACTTGAAGCAATTCGCGTCGCGCAATGATCTGTCGGCCCTGGCCGAGCAGTTGGAGCGGGCGTCTGCGGTGGCGGCATTCGAAATCGCCACCGGTGAACAGCGGGCCGTGGCCCTGATCGGACGAAATGCGGCAGAAGCGCGAATGGTTCATCGAGAGGTTGCAATCCACGACGACGCTTGACGATCTGCGCGCCGAAATCTTCCGGCTGCGGGATGCCTTCGAAGCGGAACATCTGGTCTATCATTCCGTCAACTCCATCGGCGAACAATATGCCGCACTGACCTATTCCGACGCCTGGGTAAGCGAATACACCACACAGGATTACGCCCGTATCGATCCGGTGGTGCAGGGCTGTCTGCGCCGCTTTCATCCGGTGGATTGGAAACAGCTCGACTGGTCGCCCAAGCCCACCCGCGCGTTCCTGGGCGCGGCCGTCGACAACGGCGTGGGCCATCAGGGGTATTCGGTGCCGATCCGTGGCCCCAGCGGCCAGTTCGCGCTGTTCACGATCAGCCACCGCGCCACTGACGAGGCCTGGAAAACCTTTCGCGACGCGCACCTGTCCGACCTGATCCTGTTGGCGCATTTCATCAACCAGAAGGCGCTGGAAATCGAACGCGGGTCCGATCACATCCCGGTGCAGAAACTGTCACCGCGCGAGGTCGATGCCCTGACGATGCTGGCGTCCGGTCTGAACCGGGCCCAGGCCGCCGATACCCTGGCCATCTCTGAACACACATTGCGCGTCTACATCGAAAGTGCGCGCTTCAAGCTGGGCGCCAGCAACACCACCCACGCGGTGGCCAAGGCGCTGGCGCAGGGGCTTCTGATCCTCTAGCGGGGATTCGGCAGGAAATTCTGCCGACAGTTTTAGGCAACGCGCGCTTGCGCAGGCGCGTATTAACCACAACCGGGCGATCCCTTCCTTCACCTCAAGCGAAGGAAGATCAGGATGATCCGGTATATCTATGGCAATGGCCTGTCCACTTATCCGCGGCTGCGCGACAGCATGTTCGCCGACCGCGCGGCCCAGTTCCGCCATCGTCTGGGATGGGACGTGGCGCTGGACGATGCGGGGCGCGAACGGGATCAATACGACGCGCTGAACCCGCTTTATATCATCTGGGAACGTCCCGATGGCCTGCATGGCGGATCCCTCAGGTATCTGCCGACCACCGGGCGCACCATGCTGGGTGAACATTTCGGTCATCTTGCCGATCCGGTGCGTGATCCGCTGATCTGGGAATGCACGCGGTTCTGCCTGGCACCGGGGGCGGGCGGCCATGTGTCGGCCGCGCTGATGCTGGGCGGGCTCGAGGTCGGGCTGAACCTTGGTCTGACCCATGCCGTCGGCGTCTTCGATGCCCGGATGCTGCGGGTTTATGGCCGCCTCGGCTGGCCGCCAGCGGTGCTGGGGCGCGACGGGGCGGGACGGGACGCGATCTGTGCGGGTCTCTGGACCTATGGGCCGGAGTTGCGGGCGGCGTTGCTGGCCCGCGCCGGGGTGTCATCAGAAGTGTCGCGTCATTGGTATCGGCGGGCCTTTGGGGATGGGAAACTGGTTCTGGCGGCCTGACGTCTCTGGGCATCGGCGCGGCGCGCGATTAAGGTCCGCGCCATGCAGATGCCCGCCGAAACCGCCCAGATCGCCTTTTCCGAAGACCAGGCCCTGGCCTATGATCGCATCACCGAGGTGCTGCGATCCGCCGGTATCGATCTGGACAACGACACGTGGCGCCCCATGGCCGAAGGCAAATCCCACCTGTTGGCCGTCGTCGGCAAGGCCGGATCGGGCAAGACCCTGCTTCTGGCACGGCTTTACAAGGCGCTGGAGGAGGCGGGGGTCGATGTCGTGTCCGGCGATTACGAATCGCGCAGGAAGAAAGATCGCCGCACGCTGGCGATCCTGGCGCCGACCAACAAGGCGGCTTCGGTGCTGCGCAACCGTGGCGTGCCGGCGACGACGATCCACCGCATCCTCTATACCCCTGTTTACGATCCGGAATACGAAAAGGTCGCCGAATGGCTAGCCGGAAACGGCGAACGCCCGGTGGTCGAGGGACTGACCGATCTGGCGCTGGATCGTGCGCTGGCGTTTTACCAGACGAACAAATCTGTGCCCGGCGCGCTGGCCACCGCCGGGCTGCGCGGCAGCGATTTCATCACCGGCTGGAAACGCCGGGAGGAGCCGCTGGATATCGGGCTGGTCGATGAATCCTCGATGCTGGACAACCGCCAGTTCGAGGACCTGCAAGAGATCTTCCCGACGCTGCTGTTGTTCGGCGATCCGGCACAGTTGGCGCCGGTGCAACAATCCGGGGCGATGGTCTTTGACACGCTCGAGCCGGAACGCAAACTGGTGCTGCACCGGGTCCACCGACAGGACAAGGACAACCCGATCCTGGACCTCGCCCATGCCCTGGCCGACGACTCCCTGACCTTCGACACATTCGAGCGGATGGTCGAGGACGCGGCACAGCGCGACGGTCGCGTCGTGCTGGCGCAGCGGGTCGAGGCGTCGAAAATGGCGCGCTCGCCGGTTCTGGTCTGGCGCAACGCCACGCGGATCCGGCTGATCCACGCCTTTCGGGCGGCGTATGGCGCACCGCCCGACGCCCTGCTGCCCGGTGAGCCGTTGATCTGCGACGGTCTGGAACTGCCGCTGAAGCACCGCAAGAAACGCATCGACCTCGAGGCGCGGGGCCTGATCAAGGGCGCGCAGGTGATCTTTCTGGGGCAGGGGCGCAAGCCCGGATTTTCGCGCCTGCACGTCATCGGCGCCGAGGATCCCCAGGTCAGTGCCGCCTCGATCGTCAAGATCGAGATGCCGGACGAGGAAGAACCCTTCATCCCCTTCGCCGCGCGCATGGGGGCGACGTTCCTGCACGGCGCGGCGGTGACGATCCACAAGGCGCAGGGGTCGCAATGGCGCGACGTGCAGGTGTTCGCCCCCGACCTGTTCGCCGCCGCCCGCGTCGGACGCACCGAAGCCGGGATCGCGCTGTGGAAGCGGCTCGCCTATGTCGCGATCACGCGGGCCGAGGAACGGCTGTTCTGGGTGGTGCGCAACCGGCTGGCGCGGCCCGATCAACCCCTGGGCGTCGATGACCTGACGGCGGCACCGGCGCCGCTGTCGCTGGAAAGCGGGGAGGAAGACGCCTGAGATCGGCGATTGCGCGCACCGGTCACACCCAGATCCGGATCATTGGGCCGACCGCGCGGCCTTCCATTCGGGCAGGGGGAACACCCGGTCATAGCTCCAGTTGAACACGAACGCATAGATCATGTAAAAAACGGCAAAGGACACGTCCATCACCAGAGCCCGCCACAGCGTCAGGTCCAGATACCACGCGATGAACGGCAGAAGGACGAACAGAAGGCCGATTTCGAACAGGACCGTGTGAAGAACGCGCATGGCCAGCGTCTTTTCGGTCGTGCCGGTCTGCCGCCGCAGCCAGAGATCGAACACGAAGTTGTAGACGATGTTCCACAGCGTCGCGATCGTGGCACTGACGATCCCGACGACACCCAGGCTCTGCATCGGCACCCCGAAGGCCAGCGCGCCAAGAGGCACGACGAGAAGAAGGGCGATGATTTCAAAGCTGATGGCGTGACGCAGACGGTCGAGCGGAGAGCGCATGACTTCCTCAATAAACGGCGCCGGGTCGTCCCGGCAAATAACCCATTATCGGGAGAGGTCGTCCTCAGTGGCGGTATCTAGCATCGGCCGATGGGCGCTTCAAGACGGTGGCGGTTTCGGGAAATTCCGCTCTATCCGCGCACAAAGCGGAAAGCCTGGGATGCCGCCCAGCCCGCACCGATGGCAAGCACGAGCGACAGCAAGCCATAGAGCAGCGGCTGTTCGTGGGCGAGGTTATAGACGAACCGTTCAAGCCCGACTTTCTGAACATAGATTTCCGTCTCGAAGGTCGAAATGACCTCGCGGTCGCGGGTCAGCAACAGGCGCACGACGTAATCGCCCTCGACCAGGTTCGCCGGCAGCGTGATCGACGTGTCGAACAGTGTATCCTCAAGAATGTTCACGGTGCTTTCGTTGTTTTGATACAGGTCCGCGCGACTGCGGATGCGCACCAATGCGTCGGTGAACAGGTCCGTGTATTCGACCGTATGGGCGGCACCGACGGTTCGGATCGCCTGGGGGATGCTGACGGAGTACCGCAGATCGTCGGTGAACGACAGAACCTCGGTCAGCGGCCCCGAGGTGGCGATGGCATAGAAGCTGGGCGCGCGGTTGATCTTCAGCGCCGCGCGGTTGACCCAGATCCCGGCCCAGCGTTCCTTGCGCCGCACGGTGATCTCCTGCGACGGCCCCGAGACGGTGACGATGATGCCGGGGGGCGTTTCGCCGCGCATGGGCGCGCTGCGCTTCACCGTGCCGAAGATCAGCAATTCGGTGCCGTCGAAGGCGGCAGTGATGGCGATGCGGTTCTGCGACAGGCCGGCCAGCACGCTGTCCTCCTCGGGCGCGGCGTTGGCGGGCAACGCAAGACACAGCAGCATCAGCGCAGCGCGGATCATGACCAGCCCTCGGTGATCGAATACACCTCGTCCGGGGGCACCAGAAGGTCGAACGCCAGTTTGCCGCACACCAACAGGACCAGCCCGGCCAAGAGGATGCGCAACTGTTCTGCGTTCATCCTTGTGCCGATGCGTGTGCCCACCTGGGCGCCGATCACGCCGCCGACGATCAGCAGCAGGCCCAGCATGATGTCGACGGTATAGTTCGTGGTCGCGTGCAACAGGGTGGTGGCGGCGGTCACGAAAACGATCTGGAACAGCGAGGTGCCGATCACCACCTTCGTCGGCATCCCCAGCAGATAGATCATCGCCGGCACCATGATGAAACCGCCCCCCACACCCATGATCGCGGCCAGGATCCCCACCAGTATTCCCACGATCACCGGCGGGATCACCGAGATATACAGCCCCGACTTGCGGAATTTCACCTTCAGGGGTAAGGCCTGGATCCAGGTGTGATGCCGGCGCGTCACCCGCCCGCCCTTGCGGCTGCGGCGAATGGCGTTGAGGGATTCGACGAACATCATCGCGCCGATGATGCCCAGAAAGACGACATAGAAGATATTGACCAGCAGATCGACCTGCCCGAGCTGGCGCAGCAGGTTGAAGACCTGCACCCCCAGGAAGGATCCGATCAGACCGCCGATCAGCAGGACTGTTCCCATACGCAGATCCACCGTCTTGCGCTTGAGATGCGCCAACAGGGCGGAAAACGACGATGCCACGATCTGGTTGGCCGAGGTGGCAACGGCGACGGCCGGCGGAATACCGATGAAGAACAACAGCGGCGTGATCAGGAAGCCGCCGCCGACACCGAACATGCCCGACAGGATGCCGACAAGCCCGCCAATGCCCAGCAACAGGAAGGCGTTGATCGAAACCTCGGCAATGGGCAGATACAGCTGCATGTCGGTGTGTCCGTTTCGGCGTTTGTCCGATCAAAGCAGGTCGTGCGCACCAAGGCCAGTGACGGTGCGGTTATTTCCGTCCTAACGGGTGCGCAGGAACGCGCGGAGCACCTTTTCCAGCTTTGCCGCACCGATCGGCGCCATTTCCTTGGTGTGTTCGTGGCTGATGGTTTCGTCGCTCATGCCCGCGGCCATGTTGGTGACGATCGAGATGGCGGCGACCTTCAGGCCGAGGAACCGCGCCAGGATCACCTCGGGCACGGTCGACATGCCGACGGCATCCGCCCCCAGTATCCGGATCGCGTTGATTTCGGCCGGGGTTTCGAACGAAGGGCCGGAATACCAGGCATAGATGCCTTCATCCAGAATCTCGTTTTCCTCACCCGCCGCCGTCAGCAACGCGTTGCGCAGATCGCGGTCGTAAGCATCGACCATCGAGACGAACCGCGCATCTGTCGGCTCGCCGATCAGGGGGTTCATGCCGGAAAAGTTGATGTGGTCGTTCAGCATCATCAGGCTGCCTGGCGGCATGTCCTCGCGCAGGGATCCGGCGGCGTTGGTGGCGATCATCGCTTCGGCGCCCAGACCGGCAAGAACCTCCAGCGGCAGGCGCATGGCGTCTGCGCGCCCCTTTTCATAATAATGCGCGCGTCCGCCGAAAACCGCGACGCGAACCCCTTCGAGGTCGCCGATCACCAGCCTGGGATTGTGCCCCGACACCCCCGCGTGGGGAAAGCCCGGCAGATCGGCATAATCGACCGACACCCCGTTGATCGCATCCGCCAGGTGCCCGAGGCCCGATCCCAGGATCAGGCCATAGCGCACCTTGGCCGATCCGGTTTTTTCACGGATCAGATCGACGAGTTCGTCAGCGTTCCTTGACATAGGCCTGTCCTCCGGCACGGGGGGGAATTGCCTTTCCGACGAACCCGGCCAGGATCACGACGGTCAGGATATAGGGCAGGGCCTGCATGAATTGCGTCGGGATCGGCAGGCCCAGAAGTTCAAGGCTCTGATAGCGGTTTCCGATCGCATCCAAAAGGCCGAACAGCAGGCAGGCGCCCATGGCATACCACGGCCGCCATTTCGCAAAGATCAGGGCGGCCAGCGCGATATATCCGCGCCCCGCCGTCATGTCCTTGACGAACCCGGCGGCCAGACCGGTGGCCAGGTAAGCCCCCGCCAGGCCGCACAGCAGACCGGCGATCAGAACCGCGGAATACCGCAGTCGCACGACGGAAATGCCGGCGGTGTCGACCGCGCCCGGATTTTCGCCGACGGCGCGCAGGCGCAAGCCGAACCGGGTGCGGAACAGGATGTACCATGTCGCGGGAACCGCCAGGAACGCCACATAGACCAGCACCGTATGCCCCGACAGAAGCTCGGAATAGATCGGCCCGAGCACCGGCACGTCCGCCAGGGCGTTGGCAAAGGGCAGGGTGATTTCCTGAAACCGTCCGCCGTCGATCAACGCCGGGGTGCGCCCGCCCTCGTTGAACCAGTCGCGCGCGATCAGCACGGTCATGCCCGACGCAAGGAAGTTCAGCGCGACGCCGGAAATCAGCTGATCGCCGCGAAACGTGATCGACGCGATGCCATGGATCAGCGCGAACACCAGCGACGCGGCAATCCCCGCCATCAGGCCCAGCCAGACCGAACCGGTCATCGCGGCGACGGCAGCGGAAAAGAACGCGGCGGCCAGCATCTTGGCCTCGAGACCGATGTCGAAGATCCCGGCGCGTTCGCTGAACAGGCCCGCAAGACAGGCCAGCAGCAGCGGGGTTGCAAGCCGAACGGTGGAATCGAGGATCTGAATGATCGTGATGAGTTCCATGGCTTACTCCGCCGGATCGATTTTCGGACGCCTGCGGCCGAAATGCAGGAAGGCGCCGGTGACCGGGCCGCGCACCATGTTGTCCAGCGCGCCGGTGAACAGGATCACCAGCGCCTGAATCACCAGAACCATCTCGCGCGGGACCGAGGTTTCGAACTCCAGCTCGGCGCCCCCCTGATACAATGCGCCGAACAGCACCGCCGCGATCAGCACACCCACCGGGTGCGACCGACCCATCAGCGCCACGGCGATCCCGACGAAACCGGCACCCAGCACGTTGTCCTGCAACAGCCGCTGCTGTTCGCCCATCACCGCGTTCACGGCCATCAACCCGGCCAATGCACCGGAAATCAGCATCGTGATCATGATGATGCGGAACGGCGCGATCCCGGCATAGCGGGCGGCCGGTTCTGAATGGCCATAGGCGCGGATTTCGTATCCCAACCGGGTGCGCCACAGCAGCAGCCAGACCAGGAAACACGCGATCAGCCCCAGAAGGAACGACACGTTCAGCGGCGAGCGGGCGAACTTGATCCCCACCAGCGCAAAGATGTCGCGGGCGTTGGGCAGGAACGTGCCTTCGGGGAACCGCGCGCTTTCGGGGGCCATGCCCGGCGCCTTCAGTGCGCCCACCAGAAGATACACCAACAGCGCCGAGGCGATGAAGTTGAACATGATCGTGGTGATGACGATGTGCGATCCGCGCCGCGCCTGAAGATATGCGGGGATCGCCGCCCAGGCCGCGCCGAACAGCGCCCCGCCGACAATGGCGAACGGCAATGCCAGCGCCCAGTGCGGCCAAGGCAGCGCTAGGCAGACCAGCGCGACGCCGAGCGAGCCGAGTTGCGCCTGTCCTTCGCCGCCGATGTTGAACAGCTTGGCATGGAATGCCACCGCCACGGCCAACCCGGTAAAGATGAAGTTGGTGGCATAGAACAACGTATAGCCCCAGCCATAGGTCGACCCGACCGCGCCCTTGACCATGATCTGCATGGCGTTGACCGGATCCTCGCCGATCAGCAGCACGACAAGCCCCGACACGAACAGCGCCAGCAGCAGGTTGATCAGCGGGATCAGGACCACGTCGGCCCACTTGGGAAGGCTCATGTCATTGCACCTTGCCGTGGCGTTCGGCCAGGTTCGCCTCGACCTCCTGCACTGTGTGCGGGGTATCCGTATCCGTAATTCCGGCCATCAACAGCCCCAGTTCGCGTTCGGTCGTTTCGGACGGCAAACGTTCGCCCATGATCCTGCCGTCGAACATCACCGCGATGCGGTCGGACAGCGACATGATCTCGTCCAGTTCGACCGACACCAGCAGAATCGCCTTGCCGGCATCGCGCAACGCCACGATCTGTTGGTGGATGAATTCGATGGCGCCGATGTCGACACCGCGTGTGGGCTGGCCGACCAGCAACAGGTCGGGATTGCGCTCCAATTCGCGGGCGATGACGATCTTCTGCTGGTTGCCACCGCTGAAATTCTTGGCCGTCTGCCAGCAATCCGCCGGGCGCACATCGAACTTGGCGATCTTTTCCTCGGTATCGCGGCGCAGCGCGTCGTTGTCCATCAGCCAGCCGCGGTTGTATTTCGGATCGTGGTGATAGCCGAAGGCGACGTTTTCCCAGGCGTGGAAGTCCAGGATTAGACCCTCGCGGTGGCGATCCTCGGGGACATGGGCAATACCCCGCGCGCGCCGCGTGCGGGCATCGGACAGCTTGCCGGTCAGGTCCAGATCGGTGCCGTTCAACGTGACGCGACCGGTGGCCTCGCGGCTGCCGCCCAGCACGTCCAACAGTTCAGACTGGCCGTTGCCCGCCACGCCGGCGATGCCCAGGATTTCACCGGCGCGCACGTTCAGCGACACGGATTTCAACCGCTCCACACCCTTGTCGTCCTTTACGCGCAGGTTCTCGACGTCCAGCACGATCTGTTTCGGCGCGGCGGGGGCCTTGTCGACCCGAAGCAGCACCTTGCGCCCGACCATCAGTTCGGCCAGCGCCTCGGGCGACGTTTCGGCAGTCTTCACCGTCGCCGTCATCTCGCCGCGTCGCATGACCGACACGGTGTCGGTGATTTCCATGATCTCGCGCAGCTTGTGGGTGATCAGGATGATCGTCTTGCCCTGCGCGCGCAGCCCTTCGAGGATGCGAAACAGGTGATCGGCCTCGGCGGGGGTCAGAACGCCGGTGGGTTCGTCCAGGATCAGGATGTCGGCCTGGCGATACAGCGCCTTCAGGATCTCGACGCGCTGCTGCATCCCCACGCCCAGATCCTGGATCAGCGCATCGGGATCGACGTTCAATTCGTATTCGGCGGCCAGTTCGGTCAGCAGCTTGCGCGCCTTCGACAACGATGGCGTCAGCCGCGCGCCCGATTCCGCGCCCAGCACGACGTTTTCCAGCACCGTGAAATTCTCGACCAGCTTGAAATGCTGGAACACCATGCCGATGCCGGCGGCAATGGCCGCCTGGCTGTCGGGGATGGCCGTCTTGCGTCCGGCGATGAAGATATCGCCCCCGTCGGCCTTGTAGAATCCATACAGGATCGACATCAGCGTCGATTTCCCGGCGCCGTTTTCGCCGATGATGCCATGGATCGTGCCCGGCATGACCCGGATCGAGATGTCCTTGTTCGCCTGCACCGTGCCGAAGGCCTTCGAGATGCCTTTCAACTCGATCGCGGGGGCGTCGGGGGCGGCGGGCCGCCCCCTTTCGCTGTGCCCTGTCACGCCGGCGCTCACATCACCGGGCAGCTGTCGTCGGTGGTGTAATCATGCACCTCGATTTCGCCGGCGATGATCTTTTCCTTGGCCTCTTCGACGGCGGCGGTCATCTCGGGCGTGATCAGGTCCTTGTTGTTCTCGTCGACCGCGTAACCGACACCGTTGTTCTCAAGCCCGAGGGCGTTGATCCCGGTGGGCAGTTCGCCGTCGGCGGCGGTGTTGAAGACGGTATAGACGGCGTTATCGACCCGCTTGGTCATCGAGGTCAGGACCGAACCGGGGTGCATGTAGTTCTGGTTCGAATCGACGCCGATGGAATAGACACCCTCGTCCGCTGCCGCCTGAAGCACGCCGACCCCGGTGCCGCCCGCCGCGGCGAACACAACGTCGGATCCCTGGCTGATCTGTGCCTTGGTCAGTTCGGCGCCCTTCACCGGATCGTTCCATGCGGCCGGGGTGGTGCCGGTCATGTTCTGGATCACGGTGATGTCCGGATTGGCCGCCTTGGCGCCTTGGGCGTAACCACAGGCGAACTTGCGGATCAGGGGCACGTCCATGCCGCCGACAAACGACACGGTGCCGGTTTTCGACGCCATGGCGGCCAGCATGCCGACCAGATACGATCCCTCGTGCTCGGCGAAGACGATCGACTGCACGTTGGGCTGGTCCACCACCATGTCGACGATCGCGAACTTGGTGTCGGGATAATCCGGCGCGACCTTTTCCAGGGTCGAGGCATTGGCGAAGCCCAGGACGATGATCGGGTTTGCCCCGCGTTCGGCCATCCGGCGCATGGTCTGCTCGCGCTGCGCCTCGGACGACAGCTCGGTTTCGATATAGTCGCCGCCGGTGTCCTTCACCCAACGCTGGGCGCCGTTATAGGCGGATTCGTTGAACGATTTGTCGAACTTGCCGCCAAGATCGATGATCAGGCCCGGTTCGGCCAGAGCGGCGCCCGCGGACAGGGCCAGCGCGGTTGTGGCACCGAGAAGTTTCTGCATGAGGGTCATTGGTCGTCTCCCGTGTTGTATCGGTTTTTGGGGCGCGCCGTAAAACGCCGGCCCGGAATCGCGGTTGTTTCGGTGTCGCATCACGTCTGAATAAGGCCGCAGCGGTCGGGGGCGGTCAACCCGTTTTCGGGGCACGAGACCCCGGCCGACGGAACGTTTCGCAGTATTCGACCGCATGACGTGGTGTCACCCGGCGCAGGGCGAGCGAGCGAGGCGGGGCAGGGCGCAGGCCATGACGATAGCATCGCTGGCTGGCCGACCCGGATGCGCGTAATACCCCCGACGCCGACCGCAGACCTCGTAGCCCATCGCGTCGTAAAGCGCCCGCGCGGCGGCATTTTCGGCATCGACCTCAAGAAAGATCCGCACGGCACCCCGGGCCACGGCCTGCACATGCAGATCGTGAAGGCACCGGCGTCCCAGGCCGTTCCGACGACAGGCGGGATCGACGGCCAGCATCAGAAGCTCGGCCTCGTCCAGCAGGACGCGACCCAGGGCAAAAGCCTGCGGTGTTGCGGCCAGAACAGTCTCGGGGCGGGGCAAAAGGTCGGCAAATTCGTCCCTGCTCCACGGGCGCGCGCCGTCCATGGCGGCGGCGTGCAGACGGGCCAGCGCATCGGGCGTCACGGCAGGATGACGGGTGCCGGATCACGGGGCGGCGCGGCGTCGGCGGGCCGCAGATAGAGCGGCGCGGGCCGGGGTGCGGTGACCGGATCGGCCCCGGCCGCGATCCGCGCCATCGCCTCAACCAACGGAAACGCCGGGTCGCGCCACGGCGCCCCCAGGGCGGCGGCCACCCTGGGGGCGGGCGCACCCACGCAGACAAAGGGCGCGGCAACGTCGGGCAGGGCACCTGCGTCATGAAACCCGGGCGCCGCGGCGTAGCCTTCGGCGAAAACTTGGGCACAGAACGCGTCGCGCGGGGCGGCGACCAGCGAAAGAACGCGGCCCGGAATCCCCAGCGCCTGCGCTTGCAGCGTCGAGACGCCGATGGCCGGAATGTCCAGCGACAAGGCCAACCCCCGCGCCGCGGCCACCGCAATCCGAAGGCCGGTGAAATTGCCCGGGCCGGTCCCGACCGCGATCCGGGTCAAATCATGCCATCCGATACCCTGCGCCGTCAGAAGTTCGGCCAGCATCGGCATCAACCGCTCGACCTGACCGCGCTTCATGTCTTCGTGGACAGACCCGAGGACGGCCCCGTCCGCAAACAGGGCCGCTGAGCAATAGGCACCCGAGGTGTCGAACGCGAGGATCATGAAAGGCCGCCGGTGGGAAAGGGATCGCTTAGACGCCTCCATACCCGATGCCGGGGCAGGCCCGCAACGCGCGGCGCCATGCCGGGGTATCGCGAACCGTCAGACGGTGACGGGGCGCACTTCGGTGACCTCGGGGATGTAATGGCGCAGCAGGTTCTCGATCCCCATTTTCAGGGTCAGAGTCGAAGACGGACAACCGGCGCAGGCCCCCTGCATGTGCAGGTATACGACGCCGCGATCGAACCCGTGGAACGTGATATCGCCGCCATCCTGCGCCACGGCCGGGCGCACCCGCGTGTCCAGCAGCTCCTTGATCTGGCCCACGATCTCATGGTCCGGCCCGTCGTGTGCCGCGTGCCCGCCAGAGGTGTCGGCCTCGCCCTCCATCACCGGGGCGCCCGACTGGAAATGTTCCATGATGGCACCCAGAAGCGCCGGCTTGATGTGTTCCCAGTCAACGCCGTCGTTCTTGGTCACGGTGATGAAATCGGTCCCGAAGAAGACGGCGGCCACCCCATCGACGGCGAACAGCCGCTGCGCGAGCGGCGATTTTCCACCGGCATCGGGCGTCGGGAAATCTGCGGTGCCCGCGTCCAGCACGGTTTGCCCCGGAAGGAACTTCAGCGTCGCCGGGTTCGGCGTTGATTCGGTCTGGATGAACATGGAAGGCCCCCTTTCGGTCAGGCACCAGATATGCGCCCGACGACGCGGGATGTCAACGATCTGGAACGATTCTAAGGTGCCGGGGCAAGGGCCCCTCCGCGCACCCATGTCATTCCGCACGCAACGCTGGATCCGGTCGTAAGGTGAAGACCCACCTAAGACACCGCCTCAAGCTGTTCCTTGCTCAGATCGCCGGGAACGATGGTGATCGGGATGGCCAATTCTCCGATGTTGCGGGTCAGTTGGCTGACGATCGGGCCGGGCCCGCCCTTGTCGTCGCTGGCGCCCAAAACCAGAACGCCGATTTCGCGATCGTCGCGGATCTGTGCCAGGATTTCGGGCACGGGCTCGCCCTCGCGGATCACCAGTTCGGGATCGACCCCCTGGCGGTCGCGCATCCACTTTGCGAAAACCTCGAAATGCACCTCGATCCGCTCGCGCGCTTCCTGGTGCATGATGTCACCGACGCCGATCCAGTGATTGAACTCCTCGGGCGGGATGATGGCGAGGATCTGGACGCCGCCGCCCGTCTTTGCCGCGCGCATGGCGGCAAAGCGCATCGCGTTGAGACATTCACGGGTGTCGTCGAGAACGACAAGAAACTTTCGCATGGGGGCTCCTGTCAGTGCGGCCGGTCACGCTGGGGCGATGATGCCGAAGCCTCGAAGATCTGGCAAGGACGGCGATGGCAGGGTGAACCGGCCTGGATCAGCGGGCCGCGCGCGCCCAGTCCCAATAGAGCGCGCGCGCCCGCAGGGTGATTGGGCCCACCGGGTAGGAGACGCCCTCGAACCCCGTGACGGGTGTGACCTTGGCCATGTTGCCGCTCAGGAACACCTCGTCGGCGGCCTCGAAATCGGCGAACCCCAGCACCGTCTCGTGGACGCGCACGCCGTCGGCGCGCAGATTGGCGATATGGCGGGCGCGGGTGATGCCGGCCAGGAAGGTGCCGTTGGCGATCGGGGTGAAAACCTCGCCGGCCTTCGCCATGAACACGTTGGCCGTGGCGGATTCCGCCACGTTGCCCAATGCGTCGGCGACCAGGGCGTTGCCGAAGCCGCGGCTTCGCACCTCGCGCAACATCCGCGCGTTGTTGGGATAAAGGCATCCCGCCTTGGCGTTGACCACGCTGCTTTCCAGAACGGGGCGGCGGAACTGGGTGCGTCCCAGCGTGACCGAGGCGTCGGGGTCCGGCATCGCGATCTGCTCGAGACAGATGCAGAACGCGGTGCCCTCGGCGCGCGGCACGATCGCGCTGGCGTCACCTTCGGTCGCCCAATACATCGGCCGGATGTAAACCGCGGCGTCGGCGGGATAGGCGGCCAGCCCCTCCATCACCAGATCGACCATGTCGCCGGTCGAACAGGTCGGCCGCAGCATCAGCGCTTCGGCCGAGCGGTTGACCCGTGCGCAATGGGCCTCGAGATCAGGTGCCACGCCGTCCACCCAGCGCGCACCATCGAACACTGTGCTGCCCAGCCACGCGCCGTGATCGGCCGCGCGCATGATGGGCAGGTCGCCGTCATGCCACGCGCCCTCGAACCATGTGCGGATGTTGATACCTGTGGCCATCGGGGTTCCCTTTCAAACGACGCGCGGGTTTTAGACCATGCCGGGCACGTCGGGTCCAGAACGACTTGCGGGCCGCCGCGCAAGGCCGCGGGTCCGGGATGCCTCCGGCGGGAGTATTTCCGGCAAGAAAAAACCGCGCGTTCAAGGCGTGGGCGTCCCGGCTTTTTCTTGCTTCAAATACTCTCGCGCGAAGCGCGTCCGACGCGGATTTGAAACGATGTCCTGTCGTTCCCATATCGTCTCTCAAGGAGATATCTCATGCATTATTCCGTTCTCGATCTTTCGCCTGTTCCCGAAGGCGAAAACGCCGCGCGGGCGATCGCGAATTCCGTCGACCTGGCGCGTCATGCCGAAAGCTGGGGCTATCACCGCCACTGGATGGCCGAGCATCACAACATGCCCGGCATCGCCAGTGCGGCGACGTCGGTCCTGATCGGTCATATCGCCGATGCCACCCGCACGATCCGGGTCGGGGCGGGAGGCATCATGTTGCCCAATCACGCGCCGATCGCCATAGCCGAACAATTCGGCACGCTGGCCACGATCCATCCGGGGCGGATCGACCTGGGGCTGGGGCGGGCGCCGGGCGGCGACATGGCCGTGGCGCGCGCGTTCCGCCGGCCGGGCAGCGATGATTTCCCACAGGATGTGGTCGATCTGATCGGCTATCTGGGCGAACCGCGCGAGGGCGCGGCGGTGCGCGCCCATCCGGGCGAGGGGACCCATGTGCCCGTCTGGATCCTCGGCTCGTCGCTTTATGGCGCGCAACTGGCGGCGCACTTGGGGCTGCCCTATGCCTTCGCGTCGCATTTCGCACCCGACGCGCTGGAGCAGGCGTTCGAGGTATATCGCCGCCATTTCCGCCCTTCGGCGCAACTGGGGCGGCCGCATGCAATGCTGGCGGTCAACGTATTCGCCGCCGATACCGATGCGGAAGGCGCGTTCCTGCGCACCTCGATGGAGCAGGCCTTTGCCCGCCTGCGGACCGGCCAGCCCGGAAAACTGCCGCGTCCGGTCGAGGACATAGGTGCCGCGATCGGCGCGCCGATGTTGCAGGGTGTCAACCACGCCCTGCGGATCACCGCCACCGGATCGCCAGACAGCGTGCGCGCGAAACTGTCCGAGTTGATTGCCGCCCACCGGCCCGACGAAGTGATTCTGACGGGCCAGATCCATGACCACGCGGCACGTCTGCGATCGTTCGAGATTGCCGCCGACGTTCTGTCGGGGTGGAACAAGACCCACGCGGCCTGACGCCATCGGCTGTTGATCGCCTCGCCGGCCGTTCGGGGCCGCGAGGGAATTGCGCGCGCGCTGTGGACACCCCGCGCGAAATCGCGGACGTTTCGCGGGCGGGATCGGCCATGGCCGACCGTTGATCGACGCGTTGCAATGGAGGCGGACCCGATGCCGACGATTCTTGTCTATGGCGACAGCAATTCACACGGGACGCCGCCCATGGCCGAGCGTGGCGTCTGGCAACGCATGACTGCCGCCAAACGCTGGCCCATGGTGATGCAGCGCGCCCTGGGCGCCGAATGGGACGTGATCGTCGAGGCGCTGCCCGGGCGCACCACCGTGCATCCCGATCCTGTGGAAGGCCAGCACAAGAACGGCCTGCCGCCGCTGCGCGCGATACTCGAAAGTCACGCGCCGCTGGACTTGGTGGTGCTGATGTTGGGGACCAACGATCTGAAGATGCGGTTCAACCTGCCGGCCATCGATATCGCCACATCGGTGGGCCGGCTGATCGAGGAGGTCCGCAACAGCGCCGCCGCCGGCGACATCATGGTCGTCTGCCCGGCACCTGTGCGCGAGGTCGGCTGTCTTGCCGACGTGTTCCAGGGCGCCGAGACGCGCGGTGCCGGTCTGTTCGTGCACATGATGCAGGAGGCGGCGCGGCGCGGTTGCGGGTTCGTCGATGCCGGCGCCCATGTTTCGGTCGATCCGCTGGACGGTGTGCACCTGGATGTGCGCGCCCATGCGGTGCTGGGCGCCGCCATGGCCGAAGCGGTGCGCGACCGCCATGCCCGGATGCAGAAGGGGCCGCTGGCATGATCCGGGCCGTGTCCGGCGGGCTGATCCTGCTGCTGTTGGCGGCCTGCACCCCAGAGCCCGAGTCCCCCGGCATCGGTCCGGGCGGCTACGATCCCGACATGATCCGGAACCAGCAGGCGGCCTGCGAAAAACGTGACGGGCGCTGGGCCGAAGGCCGCAAGGGCGGTGGATTCGTCTGTTACCTTGAAACGCGCGATGCGAACCGGCGCTGCACCGCCGCCACCGATTGCGAGGGCCTTTGCCTTGCGCGCTCGGGCACCTGCGCCCCGATCAAGCCGATTTTCGGCTGTAACGAAGTGCTGAACGCCCTCGGGGCGCGGACAACGCTGTGCGTGGAATGATCCGCGCGCTGAGTGTCGTGCTGCTGCTCGGCGCCTGCGCCGCGCAACCGGTGGAAAGCCCCGACCGGTCCGCCGTTTATCGGGACGGCGACATCACCATCGCCTCGAACGCATTGTTCGATCCGCGCCGCTTTGGCGGAACGTGGTACGAGGTGGCGCGATATCCCGTGGCCTTTCAGGCGGGCTGTGTCGGGGCGCGGTCGGAGTATACGCTGCAGGCCGGCGGAACGTTCGACATCGTGAACACCTGTGGCGACGGGCCGTCGGCAGGGGTTGCCCGGCGGATCGAAGGGCGCGCGCGCGTCGTCGGTCCGGGGCGGTTGTCGGTGGACCTGGACGGGGTCGCAACCGATGCCCCGTATTGGGTGCTGTGGGTGGACGAAGGGTATCGCACCGCCGTGATCGGCATGCCGTCCGGCAGGGCGGGATGGATCCTGAACCGCGATGTGCGGATTCCGCCCGACCGTCTGGCGGCGGCGCGCGAGGTGCTGGCCTTCAACGGCTATGACCTGTCGCGCATGGTGCATGTGCCGCCGGCCCCGTGAAGCGCGGTGATGCTGGTTCGCGTGGCTTGGACGGGGCGGCGTTGGGCGAATCGTGTTGTGGTTCACTGCGGGCAGGGCACAGGCGCATGCGACGGGGATCGGAGCGCGCCGCGCGGGCGTAGTGCCGTCGGCAAGAAGTTGGGCCCGGGTGGCCAGCGCGTTGAAACTCTGTCAGGGGCATGGCGTCACCGCGTCGCGCGATTTCCGCATTGGCCTTCGCGCATGCGCGGCATAGGTTCTGCAGGGCTTGCAAGGAGAGACGACAGATGTCCGATATTGAAAGTTATCAACCGCCGAAGGTCTGGACCTGGGACACCGAGTCCGGCGGCACGTTTGCCAGTACGAACCGGCCCATTGCCGGGGCGACCCATGATGAGGAGCTTCAGGTCGGTCGCCATCCGCTGCAACTGTATTCTCTTGCGACGCCGAACGGGGTCAAGGTCACGGTGCTTCTGGAGGAATTGCTGGAGGCCGGTATCGAGGGCGCGGAATACGACGCTTGGCTGATCCGCATCGGCGAGGGCGACCAGTTCGGCAGCGATTTCGTCGCGATCAATCCGAACTCCAAGATCCCCGCGATGATGGATCATTCGACCACACCGCCCACCCGGATCTTCGAATCCGGTGCGATCCTGCTGTATCTGGCGGAAAAGTTCGGCGCCTTCCTGACCGATGCCGACCACCGCGCCGAGATGTTGTCGTGGCTAATGTGGCAGATGGGCAGCGCGCCTTACCTCGGGGGCGGTTTCGGCCATTTCTATGCCTATGCCCCCTACAAGATGGAATACCCGATCAACCGCTTCGCGATGGAAACGAAGCGGCAGCTGGATGTGCTGAACCGGCATCTGGCCGATCACGAGTGGATGGCCGGTGGCCAGTACACCATCGCCGATATCGCGATCTGGGCGTGGTACGGGCAGCTGGTCCTCGGGCGGCAGTACGATGCAGCCGAGTTTCTGGACGTCGAAAGCTATACCCATGTTCTGGCCTGGGCGAAGAAGATCGACGCCCGTCCGGCCGTTCAGCGCGGGCAGATCGTCAACAAGACCAGCGGCCCGTTGGAGCGGCAACTGCACGAACGCCACGATGCCACCGATTTCGACACCGAAACCCAGGACAAGATCGCCGGATCGGAGTGATCGTCGCCGGCCGGTTCGCGGTGCGGGCCGGCCCGTGACCTGTGGCGCCGCGGGATCCGGCCTAGCGGCCCCTGAACACCGGCGGGCGTTTTTCCAGGAAGGCAGTGCGCCCTTCGATGTAATCCGCGCTGGCGTAACAGGCGGCGACCATGCGGGCCACGTGGTCGTGGTCGGGGTTTTCCGCTTGGGCCGCGCGGATCGCCGCCTTGGCCGCGGCGATCGTCAACGGGGCGTTGGCGGCGATGCGGCCGGCCAGTGCCTCGACCTCTGCGCCCAAGGCATCCACGGGCACCACGTGGTTGACCAGCCCCATGGCGCGGGCCCGGTCGGCGTTGAACAGCGTCGCGGTGTACAGCACTTCGGCGGCGACGGACGGGCCGACGGTATCGACCAGCCGTGTCACCGCGTCCAGGCCATAGCCGAGGCCCATCTTGCCCGCCGTGATCCCCAACCGCGCATCGTCGGCGCAGATCCGCAGGTCACAGGCCAGCGCCAGCGCCATGCCGCCCCCGACACAGACGCCCCGGATCATGGCGATGGTGGGTTTGGCGAAATCGCAAAGCTGGCGCTCGGCGGCCTCGGAGGTGCGGTTATAGTCGGCGACGGCGGCGTCGCCCGATCGCTGCTCTCCGAATTCCGAGATGTCGGCGCCTGACACGAAGGCCCGGTCTCCGGCGCCCGACAGCACGACGACCCGCACCGCACCGTCATCGCCCAGCAACGCCAGGGCATCCGACAAGCCCGCCCACATCGCAAGCGACATCGCGTTCAGCTTTGCGGGCTGGTTGAACAGGATCCGTCCCACCGGCACGCCCGCGGTGACGACGATGCGTCCGTCCGCCAGATCGTGGGTGCGTGCCGCCGTCGTGTCCGCCATTGTCCGTCTCCATCCCTGTCCAACACATTGTCGGTATATACGGGACCGGCCGCGATGCCAGTCGCATGGCCATGGACCTGGCGCGGCGCGCCGCCGTCTTGGTGCGATGGGTCAGAACAGGCTTGCCCCGCGATCCCGGTGCCGACATTCTGGGGCCATGGTTCCGCGTCGGCGTCTGGCATATCACTTCGGGCTGGCAGCCCTGATCGCGGCCCTTGCCGTTGCGCCGATCCGCGCCGAGGTGCGCCCGAAACCGCGCCCGCCGGGGCTGGTTGACGTGATCCCCGAAACCCAATGGGATCATCACGGGCGCGGCGCCGCCTGGACCCGCGCCGCCCTGGCCGCCCTGAAAAGCCATGGCGCGCCCCTGGCCGATACCGTGCCGGGCGATATCGGGCAGTGGTGCCCCGGCTATGCCACCGGCGATGCGGCGCAGCGGCGCGCGTTCTGGGTCGGGTTTCTGTCGGCCCTGGCGAAATACGAAAGCCGCTGGCGGCCTGGGGCGGTCGGGGGCGGCGGGCGCTGGTTCGGTCTGTTGCAGATCCTTCCGGCGACGGCGCGCGGATATGGCTGCCGCGCGCGGTCGGGCGCTGCGTTGAAGACCGGGGCCGACAACCTGTCCTGTGCGATCCGCATCATGGCCCGCACCGTCCGGCGCGACGGTGTGATCCACGCCCGCACGCCACGCTGGAGCGGTGTCGCCGCCGACTGGGGGCCCATGCGATCGGACCGGAAGCGCGCCGAGATGGCCGAATGGCTGAGGTCGCAGAGCTATTGCCAGCGCATGACCAGCCCGCGACCCAAGGCGCGACCGGCGTTGCGCGCGTCGGGCAACACGGCCGAGGCGTCGGCCATCGCCAGGATCCGTCCGGTGCATCCCGAAAGGCGGCAGGTCTTGCCACCGTCGCCGCCACCTGGCCGTGACTTCGCCGCGTCAGACCGGCTTTGACACCGGGATCCAGCGGGGGCGCGCGGTGCTGTCGATCAGCGACAGGGCAGGCGCGTGGCGACCGCCCAGGGCCAGCGTGGCGCGTCGCAGCATCTCGATCCCGTCTTCGGACCGCACCGGCAGCGCGGTGGGCGAAATCGCATCGCCGATCCGGACGCGATAGGGTTGCCGCATCTTGTTCAGCGTCTCGTGAAACAGCGTGATGTCGCGCAATGTCGGGTGGATCAGGTCGAACAGATAGAACAGGGCCGAATTGCGCGCCTGGATGTTGACCGGGATCACCGGCAGATCGAACCGGCGGGCAATCATCGCGGCGCTGGTCATCCAGGGCCGTTCATGCAGTTTCAGGCCGCGCCGCTTGGCCAGGCGCCCCGAGGGAAAGATCAGCCCAATGCGTCCGTCGGCGATGGCCCGCCGGGTCAGCGCCATGGTTTCGCGGGTTTTGGTCAGCGATCGCCGGTCCTGCCGCCATTCGACCGGCAGGATGAGGCTGTCCATTTGCGGCATGATCCGCAGGATGTCGGAGTTGGCATAGATGAACAGGTCGGGCCGGCGGCGCGCGATCAGATGATGCAGGATGATGCCGTCGGCAATTCCCGTGGGATGGTTGGCCACCAGCAGGGCTGGACCGTGGCGGGGGATATGTTCAAGCCCCGAGACGCAGACCTTTTTGGCCAGCAGGCGCCCCATGAACGACATCAGTTCGGGGGTTGGACGGTCTTTCAGGCGTTCGGCGATTTCGACGGTCTTGCCGTATCCCAGAAGGGTTTCCAGGCCGCGGCGCGCCGTGGCCGCGAATTGCGTGTCCCGATACAACCACGGCGCGCGCTCCGCGATCAGGGGATCGATCCGGTGTCTCATGGCGTCCTCGGAACACTGACCTGTCTTTTGTAAAGACAGGTAATATCGAATCTGTTCCGCGTCACGTCAAAGTGACGAAAATCGGCCGCCGCTGTTGTTTTTGACCACCCTGTAACGACGATGCGCCCGGCACGGGGCCGGGCGCATGCGATCAGCGGTCAATCGCTGCCTCAGGCGGCGGGGCGTTCGTGACGGCCTTCCTGGACCTCTTCGATGATCTTGGCCACGAAGTCGTTCAGATCATCGGGATTGCGGCTGGTGATGATGCCGTTGTCGACGGCGACGGATTTGTCCACCACGTTGGCGCCGGCGTTCTTCAGGTCGGTCCGGATCGACGGATACGACGTCATTTCGCGCCCCTTGACCACATCGGCCTCGATCAGCATCCAGGGACCGTGACAAATGGCCGCGACGACCTTGCCGGCCTTCACGAACTCCTTCACCCGGTTCACGGCGTCGGGTTCGGTGCGCAGGATGTCGGGGTTGATCTGGCCGCCGGGGAGCACCAGCGCATCGTAATCGCTGACATTGGCGTCGGAAATCGCCATGTCGACCTTGGCCGTTTCACCCCAGTCACCGCCGTCCCAGCCGCGGATGTCCTTGCCATCGGGGGATGCGACGTGAACCGTGGCGCCCGCCGCGGCCAGCTTGTCGCGCGGCACTTCCAGCTCCGATTGCTCGAAACCGTTGGTGGACATGATCAGAATCTTGGCGTTTGCAATCTCTGGCATTGTTCATTCCTTGTGTTCCGGATGCGTCCCCGTGGGACGCTGTCGGATCAGCAACGGAAAGGGCACGCCCGCTGTTCCATCGGACGTGCCTTTTTGTCGCCATCAGCCCAGGATCCGGCCGACCATTTCGCCGGTGTCGCGCGACAGGCCCGGTTGGTTCGCGATCCGTTCCAGCGCGCGGCGCATCATCTGCTGGCGGTCGGCGTCATAGCGCCGCCAGGTTTCGAAGATCGTCGTCATCCGTGCGGTCGTCTGCGGATTCACCGGGTCCAGCCGGATCAGCCAGTCGGCGATCAGGGCATAGGCATCGCCCGATGCCGCGTGCAGACCGGCGTGATTGCCCGCCAACCCGCCGATGAGCGAGCGGAACCGGTTGGGGTTCTTCCAGTCGAAATCGGCCCGCTCGCTCAGGACGCGGGTCATCTGTGCGGCACGGTCGGGCGCGGCGTAAAGCGGCTGCATCATGAACCACTTGTCCATCACCAGCCGGTCGCCGGACCATTGGCGCTGGAACGCCGCGGCCTGTTCGTCGCCCGCGCCGATGGTCATCAGCGCCGCCAGCGCGCCCGCCTGTTCGGTCATGTTGTCGGCGTCGGCAAACTGGCTGGCCGCCCGCTCGCCGCCGTCGATCCAGCCCAGCAGGCCCAGCGCCGCAAGGCGCAGCGCCCGCCGGCCAGCGGCATGCGCGTCGGGCGAATAGGGGCCGGGCACCGCCATCGCGTCATAGGTGATCGCCAGCGGCTCGGACAGATGTTCGGCGAGGGTCAGCAACAGACGCCGGCGCGCGGCATGGATCGCGTCGGGGTCGGGGGTCAGCCCGCCATCGAACAGGGTTTGCGCGATGTCGTCTTCGCCGGGCAGCGCCAGGACCAGCGCGCGGAACGCCGGGTCCAGCGTGTCGTCGCGCAACACGGCCTCCAACCCGTCGAGAAACCCGCTCGGCGGTGCCTGGTTGTCGGCGATCATCGCCACCAGAACCTCCTTGGCCAGGGCGCGGCCCGCCTCCCACTTGTTGAAGGGGTCCGTGTCATGGGCCAGCAGGAAGGCGCGTTGCTGCGCGGTGAGGTTGCGCTCGACGATGACCGGGGCGGAGAATCCGCGCAGGATCGACGCCACCGGGCGCGTGCCCTGGGTGTCGAAGGTCACCGTTTCCTGCACCTTGTCCATCTCCAGAACCTTGGTTTCCAGCATCTCGTGCCCCTTGGGGTGCAGAAACCCGATCGCGACGGGAATCAGCTGGGGCAGCTTTTCCTGATGGCCGGGCGTGGGCGGCGTGCTCTGCGTCAGCGTCACGGTCAGGCGGTTGTTTTCAAATCTCTCCTCGACCTTGAGGCGCGGCGTCCCCGGTTGGGTGTACCAGCGTTTGAACTGGGTCAGGTCGCGCCCGGTGGCATCCTCGAACACCTTCAGCCAATCCTCGATCGTGCAGGCCTGGCCGTCGTGGCGGTCGAAATACAGGTTCAGCGCCTTGTAATAGGCATCGTCCCCGACGATCCGTTTCAGCATGCCGATCACCTCGGCGCCCTTTTCATAGACGGTCGCGGTATAGAAGTTGTTGATCTCGACATAGCGTTCGGGACGCACCGGATGAGCCAGCGGGCCGTTGTCCTCGCGGAACTGGCGGCCGCGCAGGGCCAGCACGGATTCGATCCGCTTGACCGGGGCGCTGCGCATGTCGCCGGAAAACTGCTGATCGCGGAACACGGTCAGCCCTTCCTTGAGGCAAAGTTGGAACCAGTCGCGACAGGTGATGCGGTTGCCGGTCCAGTTGTGGAAATACTCGTGGGCGATGATGCCTTCGATCAGTTCGAAATCGCGGTCGGTCGCGGTTTCCGGGCTGGCCAGCACGTATTTCGAGTTGAAGATGTTCAACCCCTTGTTTTCCATCGCCCCCATGTTGAAATCATCGACCGCGACGATGTTGAACACCGACAGGTCATAGGCTCGGCCGTAAACGTCCTCGTCCCATTTCATGCTGCGTTTCAGGGCGTCCATGGCATAGGCGCATTTGTCCTCGTCGCCCGGGCGCACCCAGATGTTCAGCGCCACCTCGCGCCCCTCGCAGGTGGTGAAGCGGTCGGAATGGGCGACCAGATCACCGGCCACCAGCGCAAACAGATAGGCGGGTTTCGGCCACGGATCGCTCCACTCGGCGACGCCGTTGGCGGTCGCGCCGGGGTTGCCGTTGGACAACAGCACCGGCATGTCGCCTTCGATGCGCACCTCGAAAGGGGCCATCACGTCGGGGCGGTCGGGATAGAACGTGATCTTGCGAAAGCCCTCGGCCTCGCACTGGGTGCAATACATGCCGCCCGACATGTACAGCCCTTCCAGCGCGGTGTTGGTGGCCGGTGCGATCTCGACCTCGGCCTCCCAGATGAAAGCACCCTCGGGCACGTCGACGGTCAGGCCCGTATCGTCGATCTCGGGCGACACCGCGACGCCGTCGATCGCCGCCGAGATCAGCGTCAGACCCTCGCCATCCAGTCGCAACCGATCACCGGGCGTGGCCGCGGGATTGGGGCGAAAGGCGATCCGCGACAGAACGCGCGTCGCGGCGGGATCCAGCCGGAACGTCAGGTGAACCGAGTCGATCAGATGCGAGAACGGGCGATAATCTGCCAACTGAATGGCCACCGGGGCGGAATCTTTCATGGACGGTCTTTCAGGTTAAGCTAGGTGAATTGGCAAGCAAAGCTGTCCGGCGGCACGGTAGGGCGCAATCCCCAAGGCTTCAATGCCGCCGTCAGTTCAATGAATACCGGCGACAGGTTCATCTGCGCCGCAAACAAGGAGGTCACGATGTCCGCACCCAAGACCAACATCGAAGAACAGGAAAAAAAGCACCGCCCGGCCCTGTGGGGCATGAAGGGCGTTGCGGTTTTCGCCGCCGTCATCCTGGTCATTTTCATCGTCTACATCTTCGCCCAGGGCGACAGCCCCGACGAAGCCGGCGCCGAGGTCGATGGCCGCACCGGCGAAGTCGAGGAAACGCCGGCGAACTGAGGACACGCGCGATGCCGCGCGGCACCGCCAAGCGCGATCTGCCCACCAAGGTGTGCCCGCATTGCGGGCGCCCTTTCGCGTGGCGCAAGAAATGGGCGCGCGATTGGGACAACGTGATCTACTGCTCGCAACGGTGCCGGGGTGCCGCGCGCACGCCACGCGGTGACCGGCCGGCGATGGCAAGGTAAGCCTTGGCCGGTTTCGCCGGCTTTGCCGCGGGTTCGTTCTTCCCCCGCCAACGCCGCGGCGATATAAGATGCACAAGCACACATGAAGGCAGCGAAATGACCCGTCCCGTCGTCGGCATCATCGGCAATCATCACCTGATCGAAAACTCCTACGAAGTGCACGGCGGCGGCATGATGAACACCGAGGCGGTGGCGGTGGTGTCCGGCGCGCTGCCGCTGCTGATTCCGGCGGATCCCCGGTTCGTCGACGTTCATGATCTGATGGATACCTGCGACGGCTTCCTGTTCACCGGCGGGCGTCCCAACGTCCATCCCGAAGAATACGGCGAGGATCCGACGCCGGCTTATGGCACGTTCGACCGCGCCCGGGATGCCGTGGCGCTGCCGCTGATCCGGGCGTTGGTCGAACGGGGCCAGCCGTTTCTGGGCATCTGCCGCGGTTTCCAGGAGGTCAACGTCGCCATGGGCGGATCGCTCTGGCCCGAGATCCGCGACCTGCCGGGGCGCATGAACCACCGGATGCCGCCCGACGGCACGCTGGAAGAGAAGTTCGAGCTGCGCCACGCCGTCAGCTTTTCCGAGGGCGGGCCGTTCCACCGCCTGATGGGCGCGCAATCGGTGATGACGAACACGCTGCACGGACAGGGCATCCGCACCCCCGGCAAGCGTGTCGTGATCGACGGCCACGCCCCCGACGGCACGCCCGAGGCGATCTATATCGACGGCGCCCCCGGCTTCACCCTGTCGGTGCAATGGCACCCCGAGTGGAATGCCGCCAACGATCCCGTCTCGCGCCCGCTGTTCACCGCCTTCGGCGACGCCCTGCGCGCCTGGGCCGAAGCGGGACAGGCCACGCCGGTGTCAAAGGTGGCGTAAGGGAGGCGCGTTTCGTTCCCACGCGCGCTCGCCCAAGCGTCCCCGGGGGCAGCGCAGGTTGGATTGGCCTTGGCGCATGTGGCCTAGCCAGCCCGTAATCCGCGGCCGCGGGGTCGAACCGTTACAACATAGAGGAACGAGATGAGTGTAATGCTCGATAAATTTTCCCTGTTCTACGCACCCATACCCAAGGTTGCGTGCACGTCGATCAAGCTCATGTTTTTTTGAGCTCGAGAACGGATTTCCGTTCAAGGGATATATCGTGAACGGCCGCAAAAGGCATATCCACGAGTATTACAGATCCAGCCTTTGGGACGTCATTCCACACAAGCGCATCGCGGATTTCCACCGTGTGACCGTGGTGCGTGATCCGGTCGAGCGGTTTCTTTCGGCCTATGGCAACCGTGTTATCCACCACCGGGAACTCTCACCCCGGAAAACCGGCCCGAAATTCAAGAACCGGGGTCTTGAACATAATCCCGATCTCGATCTCTTCATCGACAGGTTCGAAGAGTATTACGGCGCCAGCGGGCCGATCCATCACCACATGCGGCCGATGGTCGACTTTGTCGGTGACGATCCGTCATACTTTTCCAAGGTGTATAAAATAGGCGATGTCGATGATTTCGTGGCGGATGTCGGTGAACATGTGGGCGCCGCGCTGACGATCGGCCGCCATCAGACGGGCGGGCGCAAGTTCAGGAAGGAAGATCTGAGTCCGGCGCAGTTGGCGAAGATGGAATCCTTTTATCACGCCGACTATGAAGCGTTCGGAAATTACCTTTAGAAAACCGGTGGATGCCACGGCTCGAACGCGTGGCATCCACCATTGCTTGCGGCACGGCCCTTCTGAACCCGGGTAAGCTATGTCACCGCGGCACGGGTCTTGTATTCCGGCCGGTCCCACAGCCGATCATCCATCACCGCTTTCACATGCGCGACGGCATCGGTCACGTCCTGCGGCGAGGTATAGAGCGGGGTGAAGCCGAAGCGCAGGATGTCGGGCGCGCGGAAATCACCGATCACGCCACGCGCGATCAGCGCCTGCATGATGGCATACCCCTCGGGGTGCGAGAACGACACCTGGCTGCCGCGGCCGTGGGGATCGCGGGGCGAGGCCAGCGTCAGATCGGGGCAGGCGGCCTCGACCCCGGCGATGAAGGCTTCGGACAATTCGATCGACCGGGCGCGCAGGTCTTGCATGTCGACGCCCTCCCAGATGTCCAGCGCGGCGTCCAGCGCCGCCATCTGGATGATCGGCGGCGTGCCGACGCGCATCCGCTCGATTCCGACACCCGGCCGGTAGTCCGGATCGAACGCGAAGGGCGCGGCATGGCCCAACCATCCCGCCAGCGCGGGCTTCATGTCGTCGGCATGGCGCGGCGCGGCATAGATGAAAGCAGGCCCGCCGGGGCCGGAATTGAGGTACTTGTAGGTGCATCCCACGGCGAAGTCTGCGTCGCAGCCCGTCAGGTCGATGGGCAGGGCACCGGCGGAATGGGCCAGATCCCAGATCATCAGCGCGCCGACCTCGTGGGCGCGACGGGTGATCGTCGCCATGTCGTGCAATCGGCCGGTGCGGTAATCCACCTGTGTCAGCATCACGACGGCGACATCATCGGTAATCGCGTCATGCACATCCTGGGGCGCCGGCGTTACCAGGCGGTGATCCTGCCCCAGGGTGTCGATCAGCCCGCCGGCCATGTAGAGATCGGTCGGGAAGTTGCCGCTGTCCGACACGATCACCCGGCGGTCGGGGCGCAATGCCAGCGCCGCGGCCAACGCCTGGTAGACCTTGATCGACAGCGTGTCGCCCAGGACCACGGTGCCCTCGGCCGCGCCAATCAAGCGGGCGACGCGATCACCCATCTTCGCCGGCGCGGCCATCCATCCGGCGCGATTCCACCCGGTGATCAGCATCTTGCCCCATTCGTCGGTCATCATTTTCGCGACCCGATCCGGCGCGGATTTCGGCAGTGGCCCCAAGGAGTTGCCGTCAAGATAGATGATCCCCTCGGGCAGTTGAAACTGGGCGCGGGTGGCGTTGAAATCGGTCAAGGTCGCTCTCCGTTGGCGGGTTTGGTCTTCAGGGTGGCGGATCACGGCGACGCGGGCAAGCGCTCTTGCGCGCGGGGTGCTAGGTGCGCATTGTGAAGGCGCCGCACAAGAGGATATGTCATGCCCGTCATCTCTGCCGTCGATTGCCGCTTGTTCCATGTTCCGCTCGCCGAGGTGCTGGTGGATGCCAAGCATGGCGATCACACGCATTTCCAGCTGGTCACCGTAACCATCCGCACCGATGACGGGCGCGAGGGCACCGGATACACCTATACCGGCGGCAAGGGCGGCCATGCGATCCGCGCCATGGTCGCGCATGATCTGGCGCCGTTCCTGATCGGCAAGGACGCCGCGGATATCGCCGCCCTGTATGACGCGATGCAATGGCACGTGCATTACGTCGCGCGGGGCGGCATCGCATCGTTCGCGATTTCCGCCATCGACATCGCCCTGTGGGATCTGAAGGGCAAATCCGAAGGCCGCGCGCTGTGGCAGATGGCGGGCGGTGCGGGGCAGACGTGCCAGGCCTATTTCGGCGGCATCGACCTGGGGTTTCCCCTGCCCAAGCTGCTCGAATCGGTGCGCGGATACCTGGCGCAGGGTGCGACGGGCGTGAAGATCAAGATCGGCCAGCCGACCCTGGCCGAAGACGTCGAACGCATCGCGGCCGTGCGCGATCTGATCGGGCCGGATGTGACATTCATGGTCGATGCCAACTATTCGATGTCGGTCGATCAGGCGATCAAGGCCGCCCGTGCCTTCGCCCCCTATGATCTGTTCTGGTTCGAGGAGCCCACGATTCCGGACGATTACGACGGCTATGCCCGGATTGCCGCCGCCACCGACCTGCCTCTGGCCATGGGCGAGAACCTGCATACGATTCACGAATTTCAGTATGCCTGTGACCGGGCCCGCCTGACGTTCCTGCAACCCGATGCGTCGAACTGCGGTGGCATCTCCGGCTGGCTGGCCGCGGCCGATCTGGGCAAGCGCGCCGGGCTGACGGTGTGCAGCCACGGCATGCAGGAGCTGCATTGTTCGCTGGTCGCGGGGCAGGGCGGCGCCGGCTGGATCGAGGTTCATTCCTTTCCCATCGACACCTACACCACCCGCCCGCTGGTGATCGAAGACGGCCGCGCGGTGGCACCCGATGTGCCCGGCACCGGCGTCACCTTCGACTGGGATCTGCTGAACGCGGCCGACAACCCCCCCGCCTGAGTGCGAAATCCACTGGCCCCCGCGCGGCCGCGGTCGTAGGTTGCGCGCGAACCAAGCAAGGGGAAGAACATGCATATCATGGTGATCGGCGCTGCCGGAATGGTGGGGCGCAAGCTGATCGAACGGGTCGTGGCCGACGGGGGCCTGAAAGGTCAGCCGGTCGACCGGATGACCCTTGTGGACGTGATCGAACCGACGGCACCGGCCGGATACGACGGCCAGGTGGACACCCATGTCGCCGATCTGTCGGCCGATGGCGTTGCCGAAACCCTGGCGGCCCTGCGCCCCGACATCATCTTCCACCTCGCCGCCATCGTGTCGGGCGAGGCGGAACAGGATCTGGACAAGGGATACCGCATCAACCTGGACGGCACGCGCAACCTGTTCGACGCCATCCGCGCCGAGGGCGAGCGCGAGGACTGGATGCCGCGCATGGTCTTCACCTCGTCCATCGCGGTGTTCGGCGCCCCGTTCCCGGCGCAGATCGGCGATGAATTCCACCGCACGCCCCAGACCTCCTATGGCGCGCAAAAGGCCATGGGCGAGCTGTTCCTGAACGATTATTCCCGCAAGGGCATCTTTGATGGCGTCGGCATCCGCCTGCCCACCATCTGCATCCGTCCGGGCAAGCCGAACCTTGCGGCGTCGGGCTTCTTTTCGAACATCCTGCGTGAACCGCTGGTGGGGCAGGAAGCGATCCTCCCGGTGCCCGATACCGTCCGTCACTGGCACGCCAGCCCCCGTTCTGCCGTCGGTTTCCTGATCCATGCCGCAACCATGGACACCGCCGGTCTGGACCATCGCCGCTGTCTGAACATGCCGGGCCTTTCGGCCACGGTTGCCGAACAGATCGAGGCGCTGCGCGCGGTGGCGGGCCAGAAGGCCGTCGACCTCATCAAGCATGTTCCCGATGAAAAGATCATGAAGATCGTCGACGGCTGGGCGCGCGATTTCGCCCCCGAACGGGCCAAGGCGCTGGGCTTCACCGCCGAAACGTCGTTCGAGCAGATCATTCGTGTCCATATCGAGGACGAACTTGGCGGATCTCTTTAGGTTTCGGCCCTGTCGGCCTCCATCTTGCTTACAATTCGGGGGCCGACACCCTATATAGGATATACCTGTGCGGCAGACCGCGCCGGAACGGGGGATAAATCCGATGACGATGTTTTCGATGAAGCCGCAATTCGACCTCGCCGAATTTCTTGCCAAACCCGCAACGCCGGGAACCCGGCCCAGAAACCGTCAATTCGGGCGCCAGGCGCCACGGCCGCCCAAGGCCGAGCCGGTCGAGGGCACGTCCGAGGCCGAGGGCGAGATCAAGGCGTAACCGGCACAAGGTTCACGGTCTTCGCTGATTTTCAGAGAAAGGTGTCTGCGTATTTCTCGCGCAGCGCCTTTTTTTGTACCTTGCCCATGGTATTGCGCGGTAGCGCGTCGATCACAAAGATGTCGCGCGGTTGCTTGAAGCGCGCCAGATCGCGCGACAGCGCCGCGCGGATCGCATCCAGATCAGGTGTTTCGCCGTTTTCCGGCACGATGAGCGCCAAGACCGTTTCACCGAAATCCGGATGCGGCACGCCGATCACGGCCGATTCCATCACCCCCGGCTGATCGTCGATCACGACCTCGATCTCCTTGGGATAGATGTTGTAGCCGCCCGAGATGATCAGATCCTTGTCGCGCCCGACGATGTGGACATACCCGTCCGAATCGATCCGCCCGAGATCGCCGGTGATGAAGAAGCCGTCGGCGCGCAGCTCCTCGGCGGTCTTTTCGGGCATCTGCCAATACCCCTGGAACACGTTCGGGCCGCGCACCTCGATCCGGCCGACCTCGCCCCGGGGCAGGGTGGCGTCGGTCTTGGGATCGGTGATCTTCAGCTCGACCCCCGGCAGCGGAAAGCCGACCGTGCCCGGCCGGCGTTCGCCGTCATAGGGGTTCGAGGTGTTCATGTTGGTTTCGGTCATGCCATAGCGTTCCAGGATCGCGTGGCCGGTGCGGTCGGAAAACCGCCGGTGGGTTTCGGCCAGAAGCGGGGCCGAACCTGAGATGAACAGCCGCATGTGCGCCGTCAGATCGCGGGTGAAGCGCGGATCGTCCAGCAGCCGGGTATAGAAGGTCGGCACCCCCATCATCGTCGTGGCCCGCGGCAGCGCGGCGATCATCGCATCGGGATCGAACCTGGGCAGGAAGATCATCGCGCCCCCGGCCAGCAAGGTCAGGTTGGTGGCGACGAACAGGCCATGGGTGTGAAAGATCGGCAGGGCGTGCAGCAACACGTCGTCGCCGCTCCATCGCCAGGCGCCGTGCAGCGCGCGGGCATTGGACAGCAGGTTGTCATGGCTCAGCATCGCGCCCTTCGAGCGCCCGGTGGTGCCCGAGGTATAGAGAAACGCCGCCAGGTCGTCGGGCGCGCGCGGCGTCGTGTCGAAGCTGTCGGGTTGGCCGGCGGCGGTATCGGCAAGGGTGCCGGTGCCCTCCGCGTTCAAGGTTCTTAGTTCGGCACCCGCGGCACGTGCCAGATCGGCCAGCGCGTCGGAACGGCCGGCGTCGCACACCACCAGCCTCGCACCGCTGTCCTCGATGAAATACGCCAGCTCGCCCCCGGTATAGCCGGTGTTCAGCGGCAGGAAGATCGCGCCGCACTGAACCGCCGCCGCATAGAGCGCCAGCGCCTCGGGCGACTTTTCGATCTGGACGGCGATGCGGTCGCCGGGGCTTACGCCGCAGGCCCGCAAGGCGTGCGCGAACCGTGCCGCGGTTTTCAGGAAGGCATCGTAGGAAACGGCGCTGCCATCGGCGAGATGCAGAAACGGCGCGTCGCGGCCCGCATGACAGCCGAACAGCGCATCGTAGAGTGTATTGCTCATGCTTTCGATCTTTCGGAGTTGGGGGGCGCCTTGACCTGCTGGGCCAGCTTGCGAACCTCGGAGGTGGCGGCGATCGTGCCGCTTTTGGCGAACCCTTCGTGATTCTGCGAGATCTTCGCGGGGTCATAGGCATAATTCACCATCACGCCGCCGGATTGCCGTTGCCCGCGCGGCGATGTGTCGGCGTCGGCATGCAGTCGATGCACCGACGCGCCGTTGCCAAGGTGAAAGCGCGCAACCGGATCCAGCGGCTGACCGTCGTCGCGCTTGGCATCCAGAAGATAGTGCGCAGCGAGGGGACGCAGGTCGGCGGGCCGGTCGCCGTCGCCGATCCAGCGCATCAGACCGGGAACCGGCGACAGGGTGACGAAGGTCTTCAGCCCCGGCAGGCTGGCCGACAGATCCGCGACGACCTGCTTGATCAGCGAATTGCCGAACGATATTCCGGCCAGCCCCGCCTGACAGTTCGAGATCGAATAGAACACCGCCGTATCCGCATCCTCGGCCGCCAGCGGCGCCCGGTCTTCGGCCAGCACCGACTGGATCGAGCCGGGAATCCCCCGGGTCAGCGCGATTTCCACGAAAATCAGCGGATCACCCGGCATGGCGGGATGGAAGAACGCGAAACAGCGCCGGTCGGCGGGATACAGGCGGCGGCGCAGGTCGTCCCAGCTGTCGATGGCATGGACCGCTTCATAGGCCACGATCTTTTCCAACAGGACAGCCGGCGATTCCCAATCCACCGGTTGCAGCAACAGAAAGCCACGGTTGAACCACGACGACAGCAGGTGGCAGAAATCGACGTCAAGCGGCGCAAGATCGGGGTGCCTGGGCAACAGCGCCAGAAGATCGGCGCGCATCGACACCAGCCGCGCGGTGGCGCCGGGCAGGGCGTTCAGCCGGCGCACCAGCTCCTGACGGCGGGGTTCGGCGGCAATGGCGAAGGCGCGATAGGTGGCGCCGTCGGGTGCGTTCTCATACTGCTCCAGCGTGGCGCGCACGCGGGCGGGATCAATGCCCAGGGCGCGGACCAGGTGGCCGAAAAACGCGATCTTCCCGGCCTCGTCGAGAGCTGCGTATCGCTCAAGGATCTCGCGCGCCAGAACCAGGCCCGAGATTTCGCCGGTGGTGCCCAGCAACTCGTCGCACAGGCCGGCCAGATCGCCCCGTTCGACCCGTGCCCCCCCCGGCACCTCGCGCCGTTGCAGCAGAGTGCCCAGCATGTCGCCCAGAACGCTCATATCGCCGTGCCCATCACCGCGTCGGGCAGCCATGTGGCGATGCCGGGAAAGACACACAGGATGATGATCGCGGCCACCATGCACAGCACATAGGGCATCGACCCCCAGAGGATCGTCTTCAGCTTGATGTCGGGCGCGATGCCGTTGATGACATAGAGGTTCAGGCCCACGGGTGGCGTGATCAGGCCGATTTCAAGGTTGATCGTCAGGATTACCGCGAACCAGATCGGATCGAACCCCGACGCCGTGATGATCGGCATCAGGATCGGCGCCGCCATCAGGATCACCGCGACGGGGGGCAGGAAGAACCCCGCGATCAGCAGGAACACGTTGATGATCGCCATCAGAACCCAGCGGTTCACGTCCAGATCCGCGATCCATGCCGCCACCGATTGGGTGATGAACAGCGACGACAGCATGTACGAAAACACGCCGGCCGCCGCGATGATGAACAGGATCATCACCGATTCGCGGGTGCTGTCACGCAGCACGGTCCACAGGGCCGCCGGGCTCCAGAGTTTATAGATCACGACGGCGACCGTCAGGCACAAAAGCGCGCCGATGGCGGCGGTTTCCGATGGCGTGGCGATGCCGCCATACATGGCGTAAAGCACGCCGAGGATGATCAGCAGGAACGGCAGCACGCGGGGCAGGATCTCGAACTTCTGTTTCCAGCTGTAAGGGGTGAAGGCCAGGACCCGCGCATCGCCGGAACGCCAAGTGGCAAAGATCGACCATGCCATGAACAGCGTGACCAGCAGAAGGCCGGGAAACACACCCGCGAGGAACAGCCGCCCGATGCTGGTTTCGGTGGCGATGCCATAGACGATCATCGTCACCGACGGCGGAATCAGGATGCCCAGCGTGCCGCCCGCCGCGATCGAACCGGCGGCCACACCGTCGGGATAGCCGCGCTTGCGCATCTCGGGGATGCCCATCTTGCCGATGGCCGCACAGGTGGCGGGCGACGAGCCCGACATCGCCGCGAAAAGCGCGCAGGCGCCAAGGTTGGATATGACCAGCCCGCCGGGAATCCGCGTCAGCCAGCGTTCCAGCGCCTCATACAGATCGGCGCCCGCCCGGGTCGAGGCGATGGACGCGCCCATGATGATGAACATCGGGATCGACAGCAGGGTGAAGTTGTTCAGGTCGGCGAACAGGATTTCCGGCATCAGTTGCAGCGACCGCGCGCCGTCGAACACCACGAGGAACCCCGCCGACACGATCAGCAACCCGATGGCGACCGAGACGCCGGAAAACAGCACGGCGATGGTGGCAAAGGCGACCAGCGCCCCCAGAAGCAGCGGATCCATCAGGCGTCATCCAATCCGAAAGGGGTTTCGATGCGCAACGCCAGGGCCACGATATCGGCGATCAGTTGCAACAGCATGAGGGCAAGGCCGACCGGCAGCGACAGATAGGCTTTCCACAGTGGCACACCCCAGACGGTGTCCGATTTCCAGCCCCGCTCCCACGCGAACAGCCAGAATTCGAAGCCATACCACAGCATGACCGCGATGATCGCCGCGCCCGCCGTCAGCGTGACAAAGGCCAGCGCCCGGCGCGCCGCCATCGGCAGGGCCATCGGCACCAGATCGACGTTCACGTGACCGCGCAGATGCTGCACATACGGCAGGCCGATCAACGTTGCCGCGATCATCAGGTAAACGACCATTTCGGTCTGCCAGATTGTCGATCCGTTCAGAACGAACCGAATGAAGATCATCTGACAAGTAATTGCAACGGCAGCAACAATCATCGCCGCCGCCGTCCAGCCCGCAAGGGTGGAGATCGCGCCGACCGCTTTCAGAAACGGGTTGCCGCCGTGGCGGGCATGGGGAATGCCGGGGCTTTGGGCCGCCATCTGCTGTCCTCGTCGTCAGGGAAAACGGGGCGGCCGACGACCGCCCCCGGGGCGATCACTCGACCGCCAGCGCCAGGTCCAGCAGCTTCTGGCCATCGGGCGTCGAGGCCGCGAACTCCTTGTAGGACGTTTCGGCGGCCAGCTTCTGCCACGCCTTGAACTCGGCCTCGGTCATGTCGTCGATCTCGACGCCCGCCTCGGCAAAGACCTCGCGCGAATTGCCGTCCTCGGCCTTGGCTTCGTCCAGATAGAACGCCTGGGCCTTTTCGGATGCCGCAATCAGGGCGTCCTGCTGTTCGGGGGTCAGCCCCTCGAACGTGGTCTTGTTCATCAAAAGCGGCTGATACATGAACCACAGCGCATAATCGCCCGGCGGCGTATAGCAGGCGACCTGTTCATAGATGCGATAGCTGACGAACGACGACGACGACGTGTTCGCCGCGTCCAGAACGCCGGTCTGCATGGCGTTGTAGATCTCGGACGATGCCATGGATGCGATCGACGCGCCGGCCCCCGCCAGCATCTGCTCGAACGCCTTGCCTGCGGCGCGGGTCTGCTTGCCCTCCAGTTCCTCGGGCGAGGTGGCGCAGCCGTCCTTGCCGGCAAAGCCGCCCGCCAGATAGCCATGCACCAGCACCATCACGTCGTCACCGGCCATGATCTTTTCCAGCTCGTCCATGAAGGGCGAATCCGTCAGGCGCGCGGCGTGGTCGTGGTTCTTCACCAGTCCCGGCATCAGCGTCAGGTTATAGGCCGGCTGCTGACCACCGGCATATGACAGCGGCAGCACCGTCATGTCCAACTGGCCGCGGGACAGGGGGATGTATTGCTCGCGCGCCTTGAACAGGGATTGCGAGCCGAAGATCTTGATATCAAGGTCGACGTCGGCGGCGGCGACCTCATCCGCCACCATCTGCGCAACCTTGTGGCGCACGTCATTGTCGCTCCACTGATGGGACAGGCGCAGTTCGGTGGCGCCCGCCGTCGTGGCAAGGCCGAAAGCGGCCACGGTGCCCAGAAACACTTTATTCATCGAATCCTCCCAAATTCTCTGTGCCGGGCCTCTGCGGGCCGGGGTTTGGTCAGGTTAGGTGATCGGTATGCTGTGTCAACATTCCTGTATGCAAGAAAGGCAGAATTGCATTTCCGATGGGCCGACCCTATCGTCACGTCATGAAAAGCCAACGCGCCAACACCATTGCCGAAGCCCTGGAGGACATGATCCTGAGCGGCGATTTCGCCGAGGGCGAAAGGCTGGACGAGATCCGCCTGGCCGAGCGGTTTTCCGTCTCGCGCACCCCCGTGCGCGAGGCGTTTCAGCGGCTGGCCCAGTCGGGTCTGATCGAACAGATTCCGCGCCGCGGCGTGTTCGTCCGCCGCCCCGGGCCCGTCGAACTGGTCGAGATGTTCGAAGTGATGGCGGAGTTCGAGGCGCTGGCCGGTCGTCTTGCCGCGCTGCGCATCAGCGATGCGGCGTTGGCCGTGCTGGAGGCGGCGAACGACAACTGCCGCGCCGCGCTGTCAGAAGGCAATGCCGATCTCTATTACGTTGAAAACGAACGGTTCCATCATGTTATCTATGAACAATCCGGCAGCGCCTTCCTGCAACAGGAGGTTGGACGCCTGCACCGGCGGCTGAAACCCTATCGCCGGATGCAACTGCGCCTGCGGGGGCGCATGTCGCAATCGATGGCCGAACACGAAGACATTGTCGCCGCCCTGACGGCCGGCGACGCGGGCCGCGCCGCCGACCTCTTGCGCGGCCACGTCGCCATACAGGGCGAGAAGTTTCACCACCTGATGGCCAGCCTGCGCGCCGCCGCCGAGTGATCTCAGCGGCAGTCGGCGAACGACCGGGCGACGCCGCGCAACAGATCGCCGTACAGGTCGGCGCCGGGTGTCAGCGCGCTGCCCAGCGGGTCGATCACCGCGCTGCGCGCGTCCGTGCCCTCGAACACAGCGTCAACCAGCCCGGCGTTGAACTGCGGTTCCGACAGGGCGCAGCGGATGTCGTCTGCCGCGATGCGTTGCCGCAGCGCCGCGATGCGCGACGGGCTGGGATCCGAGGCATCGGAAAGCGAGATCGCGCCGGCGGCAGGCAGATCGAATCGGTGTTCGAAATACTGATAGGCGTCATGGAACACGATGTGCGATCCGCTGCGCACGGGATCCGTCAACGTCACGATGTCGTCTTCGAGCGCGTCAATGCGCGCGGCGCTGTCGGCTGCATTCGCGCGGTAGGCGTCGGCATTGTCGGGATCGGCGTCGGCCAGCGCCTGCGCGATCGCATCCAGCCAGACCCGCGCATTGTCGGGGTCCAGCCAGGCGTGGGGGTCGATGGCGCCGTGATCATGATCGTCATGCCCGACGTGGTCGTCGTGGTCGTGTGGCGCGAAACCGGGCGCGTCGCGCACCGCAAGGCGCAACGTTCCGGGTTGATCGAGAAGCGCCACCGATACGGCCCCGCCAGCCAGGGTGTCGATCTGGGTGTCCAGTTGCGGCGTCAGTTCCGGCCCCACCCAGACCACGATCTGCGCCGCGTTCAGCGCCCGCGCATCTGACGGGCGCATGGCATAATCGTGCGGCGACGCCCCCGGCCGGATCAGCAGGCTCGGCGTGCCCACCCCCGCCATGACCTGTGACACCAGGCTGTGAACCGGCGCGATATCGGCCACCACGGCGGGGGGCGCGGCCTGTGCCATGGCGGTGCCAAGCGGGAAAAGCAGCACGGAAAGAAGTTTGTTCATCGGCGCCTCATGTAATGATATAACAGGGGCTGGATAATCAGGATGATATAACATATCAAGTGGAAAATCTGTGGGGGAACGCCATGACGCGTCAGGCCTTCGAACATCACGACCACCATGCCTGCATCCGCGATGCGGTGGACACCGCCGCGCGCCTGTCCGCCGAACGCGGGGTGCAGTTCACCGCGATCCGGCGCCGCGTGCTCGAACTGTTGCTGGCCGAACACCGCGCGATGGGGGCCTATGACATCCTTGATGCCCTGCGGGCCGAGGGGCGCGGCGCGCAGCCGCCCGTGGCCTATCGTGCGCTGGATTTCCTTGTGCGCCAAGGGTTTGCCCACCGCATCGAACGGCTGAACGCCTTTGCCGCCTGTGCCCATCCTGGCGTCGATCATTCGCCCGCGTTCCTGATCTGTCGCGCCTGTGCGTCGGTCTCCGAAGCGCGGGGGGCGCCGGCGCCCGAGGGGTTGAACGCCTCGGCGCGCGCCCAGGGGTTCGTGATCGAACGCACGATGGTCGAGGCCGAGGGCCTGTGCCCCAACTGTGTCGAAGGATCCCCCGCATGAGCCTGATTTCCCTGCGCGGCGTCGATGTGCGCATCGGCGGGCGCACCGTGCTTCAGGGCATCGACATGGATGTCGCGCGGGGCGAGATCGTGACGATCGTCGGGCCGAACGGGTCGGGCAAATCGACCCTGCTGCGGGTTCTGGTCGGGGCGTTGAAACCCCATGCCGGACGGGTGCGGCGCGCCGGCGGGCTGCGCATCGGATATGTGCCGCAAAGCCTGCACATCGATGCCACGCTGCCGATCACGGTGGCGCGGTTCCTGGGATTGCCCAACCGCGTCGGGCGCGACGCGCTTGCCGCGGCCCTGGCGCAGGCGGGTTTGCCGGATCTGGGGACGCGCCAGATGGCGGACCTGTCGGGCGGACAGTTCCAGCGCGTTCTGCTGGCGCGCGCGATCCTGGACAAGCCTGACCTGTTGCTGTTGGACGAGGCGACCCAGGGCCTGGACCAGCGCGGATCGGCCAGTTTCTATCAACAGATCGAAGAAGTCCGGCGCGACATCGGCTGTGGCATCCTGATGGTCAGCCACGAATTGCACGTGGTGATGAGCGCGTCCGACCGCGTCATCTGTCTGAACGGTCACATCTGTTGCGAAGGCCACCCCGAGGTGGTCGCGTCCGCGCCCGAATACCGGGCGCTGTTCGGCACCGGCACCAAGGGCGCGCTGGCGCTCTATCGTCACGAACACGATCACGGGCACGATTGCAGTCACGCCCACGACCACGGGGGAACGCTATGATCCTGGATGCCTTCCTGATCCGCGCGGCGCTGGCCGGGGTGGGGGTTGCGGTTGCCGCGGCGCCCATGGGGTGTTTTGTGGTCTGGCGGCGCATGGCCTATTTCGGCGATGCAACCGCCCATGCCGCGATCCTTGGTGTCGCGCTGGCGCTGGCGCTGTCGTGGTCGGTGTTCTTCGGCGCGCTGGTGGTGGCGCTGCTGATGGCGGTGGCGGTGTCGGGACTGGGCAACCGCGGGCTGGCCATGGACACCCTGCTGGGGGTTCTCGCCCATTCGGCGCTGGCGTTCGGGCTGGTCGCGGCATCGTTCCTGACCGGCGCGCGGCTGGATCTGATGGCCTATCTGTTCGGGGATATCCTGGCCGTGGGCTGGGGCGACGTGGCGGTGATCTGGGGCGGCGCGCTGGCGGTGCTGGCGCTGATCGGCTGGCGCTGGTCGCCGCTGTTGCTGTCGACGTTGAACGGCGATCTGGCACAGGCGGCGGGGATCGATCCGCGTCGCGAACAACTGGTGCTGACGCTGTCGCTGGCGTTGGTCGTGGCGGTGGCGATCAAGGTGGTCGGCGTCTTGCTGATCGGTGCGCTTCTGGTGATCCCGGCCGCCACCGCGCGCCCGTTCGCGCGCACGCCGGAAGGCATGGCGATCCTGGCGACGGCGATCGGCGCCTTTGCTGCCCTGGCCGGGCTGGCGGCGGCGTTCCGCTTCGACACGCCCACGGGGCCGACCATCGTCTGCGTTGCGGCGGGGTGTTTCGCCCTGGCGACCGTGGTCAACGCACTGGGGCGGGCGGTGGGCGGCGGGTCTGAAACTTGACAGCTTTTGGTAACGATAACATAAAGATTTGCACAATAACGCCACAGGGGGGCAGGCATGGGTCGTTACGTGATAATGGGGGTGGCCGGATCGGGCAAAAGCAGCATCGGTGCGGCGCTGGCCGACGCGCTGGGTGGTGAATACGTCGATGGTGACGACCTGCATCCCCCGTCGAACATCGCCAAGATGTCGCGTGGCGAACCCCTGAACGACGATGACCGCTGGCCCTGGCTGGATCTGGTCGGCCAACGCCTGGGCGCTCCGGCCGACGGCGACCTGCTGATCGGGTGCTCTGCCCTGAAACGCAGCTATCGCGACCGGATCCGCGCGGCGGTGGGCGGGCCGGTGGTGTTCCTGCATCTCACGGGCGAACGCGCGGTGATCGAGGACCGGATGGCCGCGCGCGAGGGGCACTTCATGCCGACCTCGCTTCTGGACAGCCAGTTTGCCGCGCTGGAGCCCCCCGGCGCCGACGAGGCCGCGATCGCGGTGGACATCGACCAGCCGCCCCAAGGTATTGTCGCCGAATTCGTCCGCCGGATCGGAGCGCGCCATGACTGATCCCGTCGCGCTGATCGGGGCAGGGGCCATGGGCGGCGCCATCGGCGCGCGGCTGGTGTCGTGCGGCGTGCCGCTGCATGTGTTCGACTTGGACCGCGACAAGGTACAGGCGCTGGTCGATCTCGGGGCTGCCGCCGCCCCTTCGGCGTCCGAGGCGGCGGCGCGGGCCGGCGTCGTGATCACCAGCCTGAATGCCCCCCGCATCGTCGAGGCGGCCGTGTTCGGCGACGCCGGCGTGGCCGCGGGCGCGGCGCAAGGCACATTGATTATCGACATGTCGTCGATCGATCCCGCCGCGACGCGGGCGCTGGCCGAACGGGCCACGCAGGCCGGTCTGCGCTGGGTCGACGCACCCCTGTCGGGCGGCGCGCCCAAGGCGGCGACAGGAGAGCTGACGCTGATGCTGGGTGGCGCGGCGGCGGATGTCGCGGACGCGCGGCGCGTGCTGTCCCATGTCGCCGCGAACATCACACACATGGGGCCGGCGGGGGCCGGGCAGACCACCAAGCTGATCAACCAGGTGCTGTGCGGTCTGAACTTTCTCGCCGTGGCCGAGGCGACGCAGCTGGCGCTGGACGCCGGGGTGGACGCCGCGAAGATCCCCGAGGCGCTGAAGGGCGGGCGTGCCGACAGCGCGATCCTGCAGGAATACATGCCGCGCTATGTCGCGAAGGATTACCGGCGCACCGGGCGGATCGACAACATGGTCAAGGATCTGAACGGCGCGCAGGATCTGGCCCGCGCCACACATACGCCGATGCCGCTGACCGCGATCTGCGCCGAAATCCACCGCCAGATGACGGCGGCGGGATGGGGTGGCGAGGATCAGGCGGCGCTGATGGAATTCTTTACCGGACCCAACAAGGAAAACCTGCCATGATCACCCGTTTCGCCCTGTTCGAAGGGACTTTGAAAGACGGCAAGACCGATACCTTCCGTGCCGCCGTCACCGACCGGCTGGTGCCGCTCTGGCGTCAGTTTCCCGGCGCATCCGAAGTGCGCGTGATGTTCGGAGAGGAGCGCGACGAAGGTGCGCCCGAGTTTCCGTTGATCCTGGCCATCACCTATCCCGACCGCGACGCCATGGCGCGCGCGCTGGAAAGCCCGTTCCGTGCCCAGTCGCGCGAAATAACCGGCGAAATCGTCGCCGAATGCTTCGATGGGCGCATCCACCACCACGTTACGGAAATGTCGGAGTATGCGGCCGGCTGACAAGGTGCGCTGATGCCCCGCCCTCCGACCATGAAGGATGTCGCGCGCGCGGCCGGCGTGTCGGTGATGACCGTCAGCCGCGCGATGAAGGACGGCGGGTCGGTCAGCGCCGAGGCCCGCGCCCGCGTGGGCGCGGCGGCCCGCGATCTGGGCTATGTGTTCGATGCGACGGCGGCCAACCTGCGCCTGCAACGCACGGGCTTTATCGCGGTCACGGTGCCGACGCTGAACAACGCCAACTTCGCCGATATGGTCGGCGCGCTGTCGCGGGCACTGGGGGCCGAGGGCCTTCAGGTGCTGCTGGGCGCGACGGGTTACGATGTCGCGCAGGAGGAACGGCTGGTCGGCCAGTTGCTGCGCCGCCGCCCCGAGGCCGTTGTTCTGACCGGCGGCAGCCACACCGCGCACTGCCGCGACATGCTGGCCAAGGCCGCGATCCCGGTGATCGAGACCTGGGATCTGCCGGATGAACCGCTCGGCCACGTGGTAGGCTTTTCGAACGCCGCGACGATGGAAATGATGGTGCAGCACCTCACGTCGCGCGGGTTGCACCGTATTGCCTTTGTCGGCGGCGACACGAACCAGGACACGCGCGGCGCGGATCGAAAGCGCGGGTTCCTGGCGGCCATGGCACGGCGCGGTCTTGCGGCCGACCGGCTGATCGGCATGGGTGCGCCACCGATATCGATGCGCCAGGGGGCCGACGCCATGGCGCGCCTCCTGGTCGAGATGCCCGACACCCAGGCGGTGATCTGTGTGTCCGACCTGTCGGCCTTCGGCGCGCTTTCGGCCTGTGCGCGGGCCGGGGTGCGGGTGCCCGATGACATGGCCGTCGCCGGCTTCGGCGCCTATGAGATCGCTTCGGTCTGCGTGCCGACCCTGACCACGATCGACCCATTCCCGTCCGCCATCGGGGCGGCCGCCGCGCGCCTGATCCTGGCGCGCGACACCATGGACCAGCCGTTTCAGCGGATCGAGGTCACGCCCAGGCTGGTCATCGGCGGATCGACCCCCGCGCGCTAGTCCAGCCTGACGCTGTGCCCGACTGTCGTGCGCTCGGCCGCCGAGAACCCGGCATAGGTGTTCAACCCGTAATTCATCCCGAACGCGATCACGATCAGCGCGACGAGGGACAGCAGGAAGGCTTTCATCTCAGGCCCCTTTCGGCAGGACGGGCGCATTAGTGTGACGCGGTGCGGCAGGGGCGTCGCGGCGGGCGATCTCTTCGGCCGCCCAGATGCTGTGGTGTTCGCGGGCCCATTCCTCCTCCACCTCACCCGAACCCATGGCGTCGAACGCGCCTTCCATGCCCAGGGTGCCGATATAGATGTGGCCAAAGATGATGGCCGTCAGGACAAAGGCCAGGATCGCATGCCAAAGCTGGGCATAGGCCATTTCCTCTTGCGGGGTCAGATCGGCGGGGAACGGTGCCTGGCCGAACCAACCCGCCACACCCCAATCGTTCAGCAGGGCGAAGGTGGGGGCGAACAGGTGCAATTCGAACGGAAACAGAAGCGACAGCCCCGACACCGAAATCGATGTGCCGAAGATCACGACCGACCAGAAGATCAGCTTCTGACCGGCGTTGAACTTCTTGGCGGGCGGGTGCGCGCTGCCCACAAGGCCGCCGCCCTTGGCCAGCCAGTTCAGGTCGGTGCGGTCGGGCAGGTTGTGGATGACCCAGAAGACGAAGATCAGGATCAACGCCAGCATGAAGGCCCACGATACGCTGTCATGCAGCCATTTCGTGACCGCCGCCGCGGATGCAAAGCTATCGTGACCGAAGGTCGGGATCAGCACCTTGCGGCCGAACAGCGAGAACAGGCCGGTCAACCCCAACAGGATGAAGGACGCGGCCAACAGCCAATGTGCGAACCGCTCGATCCCGGTAAAGCGCAGAAGGGTGCGGCCGGTGATCGGCCCCTCGATGCGGATCCGGCCCCGGATCAGGAAGAACAGCGCCAGCACGGCCAGCGTGCCGCCCAGAAGATACAGGCCATAGCGCGGCAATGGCCCGCGCCGCACCTCGAGCCACCACATACCGGTGTCCTGCACCAGCACGTCGGTGGCCGGGCCGTTCACCTGGGTGCGCATGTCAACGGTGTCAAAGCGCACGCCACGCCACAGGTCGGCATCCGACGCGCCACCCCGCGTGCCCAGCGCGCCGACGTCGGGCGAGGGCAGGTCGGTCGGCGTCTTGCGGAAGTCGTTGTTGATCGTCAGACCCTTCTGTCGGGCCAGGATGTCCTGCAAGGTCTGTGCGCCACCGGTGCCCGCGCGAATGTCGAGCGGGGCATCGGCGCCGGGCGGGCGGACATTCTGGGCCTGCGCCAGAGAAGCGAACAGAAGCAGGCACATAACCTGCATGAAACCGACGATACGCAACATGGCCAACCACCTCCCCAACGATTTCACGATCCTAGACCAGCGCGCCAGACCTGAAAAGCCGTCACGGGAGCCAAGGCGCAAAAAGGAAAACGCCGCGCCCGGTGTCCGGACGCGGCGTGATGCAATGGGCCGTGAGGCCGGATCGGTTACGGGCAGGCGGCGTAATACTGCTGACCGGCCGAGTTGCGATAGATGCACTGGCCCGGACGGTTCTGCGCGCGTCCGATCAGGTTGCCAGCGGCAGCACCCAGCGCGCCGCCGATCAGCGCGCCTTCGAACCGGTCGCCGTCATCGGCGATCGCGGCGCCCAGCGCGGCACCAGCCGCACCGCCGCCAAGGGTCGCGTTGGTGTTCGGACCGGTATTATAGGTGTTGCATCCCGCGACAAGCGCAACGAGGGGCAGGGCAAGCAGGATCTTCTTCATGGGACTCTCCAAAAATAACGCACATATCCAACCACAGGATATACGTTCGGTTCCCGTCTGCAATTTGGAAATGACATTTCATCAGGATTAGCCATAGCATGCGGCGGGGATTTGCCGGTTTCACGCCGCTTTTCGCAAGATTTACAGGGATTTCGTCGCCATGAAGATCACCAGCGTCAAAAGTCACGTGCTGCAATACGAATTGCCCGAGGAACTGGGATATTCGCAGCAATACTACGCGCGCCGCACCGCCCACATCGTCGAAGTCAGCACCGACGAGGGCATCACCGGGTGGGGTGAATGTTTCGGGCCGGGTGCCATCGCGGTGGCCAATGCGGCGATCGTCGAAAAGGTGATCGCCCCGATGATCCTCGGCGCCGACCCCCTGGACCGCGATGTTCTTTGGCATCGCGTCTATAACCTGACCCGCGATCACGGCCAGAAGGGGATGCCGCTGCAGGCGTTGTCGGGGGTTGATATCGCGCTTTGGGACATCGCCGGCAAGGTGGCGGGGCTGCCGCTGCACAAGCTGATCGGTGGCGCGCACCGCACCCGGGTTCCGGCCTATGGCTATGGCATGATGCTGAAACGCGAAAGCGTGGCCGATCACGTCGCGCGCTTCGCGGACGAGGCGGCGGCGATCCGGGACATGGGATTCGTTGCCACGAAGATGAAGCTGGGGCTTGGCCCGCGCGACGACATCAAACTGGCCCGCGCCGTGCGCGATGGCGCGGGTGACGGGTTTCGCATCATGGCCGACGCCAATCATTGCTATACCACGGCCGACGCCTTCCATGTCGGTCGCGCGCTGGACGAGATGGAGTTCTACTGGTTCGAGGAACCGGTCGCGCCCGAGGATCTGGACGGCTACCGCGAATTGCGCGCCGGTCTGCGGGTGAACATTTCGGGCGGCGAGGCGGAGTTCAACCGCTGGGGATGGCGCGCGATCCTGGAGAACCGCGGCCTCGACATCGCCCAGCCCGAGGTCTGCGCCCTGGGCGGCGTCAGCGAATACCTGCGGGTGCTGGCCCTGTGCCACGCCCATTTCACGCCGGTGGTGAACCATGTCTGGGGATCGGCAGTGGCGGTGGCGGTGAACCTGCAACTTCTGGCCGCCATGCCGCCGCTGCCGGGTGGCCTGAACCCGTGGGAGCCGATGCTGGAATTCGACACCACCGACAACCGTTTCCGCGACGAGTTGCTGGCCGAACCGCTGGACATCCAGGGACAGGTGAAGGCGTCGGGCGGCACCGTCGCGGTGCCCGACGGGCCGGGCCTGGGCGTCGAGCCGGACCGTGCCTTCCTTGCGCATTACGCCTGGAACACGTGATCGGCGCCGCCCCGCCGCGGGCTTTCGCCGCAGTGCGGAACATTATCCCGGCCGCCGGGTTGAGGCGGTGAAACAGATTGAAGGAGCATACCATGACCCTTGCAAAGACCCTCTCGGCCGCCGCCATCGCCGCCGCTCTTGCCGTGCCTGCCGTTTCGGTCGCTCAAACCGCGACCGTGACCACGCTTCAGGGCTATGTCGAGCTTGACGAAATGGACGTGATCGGCGCGACCGGCGACAAGATCGGCGAAGTCGAAAGCGTGTTGATCGGCCCCGATGGCAAGGTTGGCGCCGTGGTGATCGAAACCGAGGGGTTCCTGGGTCTCGGTGACGAAGACATCGTCATGATGCTGGACGACATCCAGATCGTGAACGGCGAGATCCGCGTCGACATGACCGAAGAACAATTGGAACAGCTTCCCAAATGGGACGACTGACACCGTCTGATCGCGTCGCCTGACCGGCGCTTGAAACGAAGAACGCCCCGGCCTTTTCAGGCCGGGGCGTTTTATTGCGATGTCGAAGGATCAGCCGCCCTTCTGACCATAGGCGGTGCCCCAGCCCCAGGCGCCCGCGCCAAATCCGCGCGCGACGATCCGTTCGCGATAGATGTTGGACACGGTGTCACCGTCACCGGCCAGCAGGGCCTTGGTGGCGCACATTTCCGCACAAAGCGGCAGCTTGCCCTCGGCAATCCGGTTGCGGCCGTATTTCTGGAATTCGATGGTCGAATGGTTCTCTTCCGGGCCACCGGCGCAGAAGGTGCATTTGTCCATCTTGCCGCGTGACCCGAAGTTGCCGGCCTGCGGATACTGCGGCGCGCCGAACGGGCACGCATAAAAGCAATAGCCGCAGCCGATGCACAGATCCTTGGAGTGCAACACGATCCCGTCTTCGGTCTGATAGAAGCAATCGACCGGGCAGACCGCCATGCAGGGCGCGTCAGAGCAATGCATGCACGCCACCGAGATCGACCGTTCGCCGGGTTGTCCGTCGTTCAGCGTGACGACCCGGCGGCGGTTGATGCCCCATGGCACCTCGTGTTCGTTCTTGCACGCGGTGACGCAGGCGTTGCATTCGATGCAGCGTTCGGCGTCGCAGAGAAATTTCGCTCGTGCCATTTTCCGTCTCCTTACGCTGCGCTGATCTTGCAGAGGGTGGCCTTGGTTTCCTGCATCTGCGTCACGCTGTCATAGCCATAGGTTTGCGCGGTGTTGCTGGATTCGCCCAGAACATAGGGGTCGGCCCCGTCGGGGTATTTGCTTCGCAGATCAACACCTTCCAGGACGCCGCCAAAGTGGAACGGCATGAACGCCACCCCCGACGCGACCCGTTCGGTGACCAGCGCCTTGACGTGGACGCGGCCGCCTTCCGGCCCTTCGACCCAGACCATGGCGCCGTCGCGCACGCCAAGGCTGTTGGCGTCGCGGGGGTTGATCTCGACGAACATGTCCTGCTGCAATTCGGCCAGCCAGGGGTTCGAGCGGGTTTCATCGCCGCCGCCCTCGTATTCGACCAGACGGCCCGAGGTCAGGACGATCGGGTATTCCTGCGAGAAATCCTGTTCCTGGATCGACGCATACATCGTCGGCAGGCGCCAGAACGTCTTGTCCTCGTAGGTCGGGTAATCGTCAAGCAGATCGCGCCGCGCGGTATAGAGCGGTTCGCGGTGGATCGGCACCGGGTCGGGGAAGGTCCAGACCACGGTGCGCGCCTTGGCGTTGCCGTAGGGCGCACAGCCGTGGGCGATGGCGACCCGCTGGATCCCGCCCGACAGGTCGGTCTTCCAGTTCACGCCACCGACCTTGTCGTTGTAATCCGACGGCCGATCACCCTGCTGGCTGGTTTCGCCGACCTCTTCGGTGCCGGGGCGCGTGTCGCGGAACCCGCCGACCCATTCGATGACGGCGCGTTCCTGCGGTGTCAGGTCGCCGTCCCACCCCAGGTCGATCAGCATCTGCATGGTGAACTCGGGGTATCCGTCCTCGATTTCGGACCCCACCGGATAGACGGCGTCGGCCAACAGGCTTTCACCGTCGCGTTCCACGCCGAAACGGGCACGGAACCCCATGCCGCCCTTCGCCACCGGCGTCGACATGTCATAGAGGATCGCCGATCCCGGGTGGTTGATTTCGGCCGTGCCCCAGCTGGGCCAGGGCAGGCCATAGAAATCACCGTCGGCGGGGCCGCCGTTGGCGCGCAGGGTCGTCTTGTCGAAGGTGTGCTGATTGGCCATGTGCATCTTCAGCCGCTCGGGCGACTGGCCGGTATAGCCGATGGTCCACATGCCGCGGTTGAACTCGCGGGTGATGTCCTCGATGTTGGGCTCGTCCGCGCTGTCCATCGAGATGTTGCGCAGCAGCCTGTCCTCGAACCCGAACTTGCGCGCGAACAGGGCGATGATCGTCTGGTCGGGCAGGGATTCGAACAGCGGCTCGACCACCCGGTCGCGCCATTGCAGCGACCGGTTGGACGCGGTCACCGAACCGCGGGTTTCGAACTGGGTGCAGGCGGGCAGCAGATAGGTGTTGTCCTGCCGATCCTGCAACACGGCGGAAACGGTCGGGTAGGGATCGACCACGACCATCAGGTCGAGCTTTTCCATCGCCGTCTTCATTTCCTTCTGCCGCGTCTGGCTGTTGGGCGCGTGTCCCCACAGCACCATCGCCTTGACGTTGTCGGGCTGAACGATGTTGTCGCGGTCTTCGAGAACGCCGTCGATCCAGCGTGACACGGTGATTCCAGGCTCCTGCATCATCGGCAGGTCCGCGCCGTCCTGCCCCTTGCCCTCAAGCGAAACGAACCGGCCCTTGAGCCAATCCAGATCCTCTTCCCAGACGCGCGCCCAATGGGCCCAGGACCCTTCGGACAGGCCGTAGTAACCCGGCAGGGTGTCGGCCAGAACACCCAGATCGGTCGCGCCCTGAACGTTGTCGTGCCCGCGGAAGATGTTGGCACCGCCCCCGGCGCGGCCGATGTTGCCAAGCGCCAGTTGCAGCGCACAATAGGCGCGGGTGTTGTTGTTGCCGTTGGAATGCTGGGTGCCGCCCATGCACCAGATCAGGGTGCCGGGGCGGTTGTTGGCCAGGGTCATCGCGACCCGGCGCAATTGCTCACCGGGGGTGCCGGTGACACGCTCGACCTCGTCGGGCGTCCACTTGGCGACCTCGTCCTTGATCTGGTCCATGCCCCAGACACGGGTGCGGATATACTCCTTGTCCTCCCAGCCGTTCTGCAGGATGTGCCACAGGATTCCCCAGATCAGCGCGACATCGGTGCCGGGCCGGAAGCGGACGTATTCGTCGGCGTGGGCCGCCGTGCGGGTGAAGCGCGGATCGCAGACGATCAGGGGCGCGTTGTTTTCCTCTTTCGACTTCAGCAGGTGCATCATCGACACGGGGTGTGCCTCGGACGGGTTGCTGCCGATCAGGAAGATCGCCTTGGAATTGTGGATGTCGTTGTAGCTGTTGGTCATGGCGCCGTAGCCCCATGTGTTCGCCACGCCCGCCACGGTGGTCGAATGGCAGATCCGCGCCTGGTGATCGACGTTGTTGGTGCCCCAGTAGGCCGCGAACTTGCGGAACAGGTAGGCCTGTTCGTTGTTGTGCTTGGCGCTGCCCAGCCAATAGACGGAATCGGGCCCGGCGGTGTCGCGGATCGACAGCATCTTGTCGCCGATTTCGTTGATGGCCTGGCTCCAGCTGATGCGCTCCCAGTTGCCGCCGACCTTCTTCATCGGATATTTCAGCCGGCGTTCACCGTGGGCGTGTTCGCGCACCGCCGCCCCCTTGGCGCAATGGGCGCCCAGGTTGAAGGGGCTGTCGAAGGCGGGTTCCTGGCCGATCCAGACGCCGTTCTGGACTTCGGCCAGCACGGTGCAGCCGACCGAACAGTGGGTGCAGACCGACTTGATCGTCTGGATGTTGCCGGCGATGGCATCCTGGGCGCTGGCCTGCGTCACCGATCCGCCCGTGGCCGAGATCGCGGCCAGACCGCCGATGGCAAGGCCCGAGCCGCGCAGGAAGCTGCGCCGGTCCAGCGTGGCGCGCGCCACTTGCGAAATCATCCCGGCGCCCGCGCTGCGTCGTGCGACGCCGTTCGTCTTTTTCCTCAGCATTCCCGTCTCCCTTGCTGCCTTCGGGCGGCCTGTGGCGCGCTCCGGGGTGGCGTTTGTCGTCCCTGGCCCGGGGGCCCGGTCGTTGGTCAGAACCGCGCGCTGGCCAGGTAGGCGCGGGTATGTTCGGTATCCTGCATCCGCTGGCTGTTCAGATCAACGGCCAGGGGTTCGGCATTGGCCGCACCACCGGCCGCAACGGCGGCGACGGCGGCCGGCGCGGCGGTTCCGGCCAGTTTCAGGAAGTCGCGGCGGCTGGCGGTGCCATCCTTCTTGTCGGTCATGTCGTTCTCCCTTTCAACGTGTTGCGGTGGCGGCGGATCATGCCGCGGTCAGTCTGAAGGCTTCGCGTTCGATTTCCATGAACGCGCGTCCGGCCGAGCCGAGCGAGGCATAGAGAACCGACGCCTTGGCGCCTTCGAGGTCGGTAAAGAAATGCGCGGCCCAGGGCGCGATATGGGTCGCGTGGAACGTCTGCTGCTGTTCCAACGTGGCGGGGCGTCCGAAACGGCCGACGATCATGCCGCCCATCATCTCCATCAGCGATGCGATGTTGTCTTCGGGTTCGAACACGTTGGGCGCGCGCTGGATGCCCAGGCGGTTCATGTCGGCGCGCAGGCGGGCCAGCGGCTTTTCGTTGAGGAATCCGGTCAGGTAGTAGCTGGCATAGGGCAACAGCTCGCCCCGCCCGAGGCCGATGAACAATGCGTTGAACTCGGTCCTGGCGGCGGCGGGCTTCGTCACCCGGGCCACCCGCGCAAGGCCGGCGATGGCCCGGCCCAGATCGCTGTCGTCACCGCCCAGGGCCGCCGTCTGCTCCAGCAGGATCGCGTCGGGCGGACCGGCCAGCATCACGCCCAGATAGTTGTAGAGATCGGCGCGCAGGTGGTCTTCGGGGGCGATGTCGGTCATGTCGTCTGCTCCTGAAACCGAAACCGCATCCGGCGCGGGGCCGGCGCGACGGTCTGCGCGTCGGTGTCGTCGTCTTCAAGGGCAAATGCCTCGGGCGTCGTTTCGGCGGCCTGGGTGTCGGCCCGTGCGGGTTCGGCGTCGCTGAACGCGGTGTCGGGTTCGGCGGTGTCGGGCCCGGGCGTTTCGGCATCGGCGGTGTGCACGGGTTCGTCGAGGCGCGCGACGATGCCCTTGCCGACCTGATAGAGCGTCTTGACCGGGCCGTTGCCTGTCGATCCGGTCAGGTAATCGGCGTCATAATCGTTCAACCCGTCCACACAGGCCAGAACCGGGTTCGAGCGCCAAAGCTGTCGCAGGGCGCGGTTTTTCAGATGTACCGGCACGGCCTTGGCCATGAACGCGCTGAAATCGTCACCCATCTTCAGCGTCGCGGGATCGGGCAGCTTCAGATCGTCCAGGATCTCTTGGTCGCTGCGCGGGTCGGCGGGGGTGTCGGCAGCCTCCACCGCACCCTCGACCTCGGCCTCTGCCCGCACGGCCGCGCGCCGGCGGTCCCAGAATGATGCGGGCCGGCTCATGTGACGTCCTTGTGCGCGGTGGGCGCGCGATAGACATCGGTGGTCTGTGAAATCCGCGGATCGCCGATACCGTTCTGCACGCGGTCGGTCCGTTCCTTGTCACGGCGCCGTTTCACGAAGGTCTCCTCTTCGTGATGGCGGGCGACGAAGGCCTCGATCCAGGTGTGCATCGGTTTCGGCATCGCCACCTTCTCGACGATTTCCTCGCCGGTGTCCGAATAATCCTGTGCCTCATAGGGCGAGGCGGTCACGCGCACCGCGTTCAGCGGGCGGGTGCGATCGCTGCCGTTGCGCAGGATCACATAGACGGACGGGGTGCGCGATTGCAGTTCGTGAACATAGGCTTCGGTGTCCGAAACATACAGCGTCAACGGCAGGGTGGCCGCGTGAAACAGCGTCTCATCCCCCATTTGCTGCAACACCTTCCAGTCGGCCGGTCCGGCCCCCGGCAGGATGTCCGTGGCACGCCAGGCCCAGGCAGCCCAGCGGGTTACGCCGGGACTGCGGCGCAGGACGATACCAACCGGCACCGATTGGGCATCTGGATAACGGAAGGCCAAGGTTTCCCCGATCGTTGCATGACACACCACCATCCTGCCCGAACTCTTGCGCGAAACAAAGCGCTATCTTGCCCCCGGCCGGGGCGAAAGACCGCGGCCGCCCTTCGGGATCGGGCGCGTTTCGGGTTTACGCCGCGCGTGTTTCCTGACCAGATGTGTGCCGGTGCTGCCCGCCGCTCTGAAAGGTCCGCCATGACGAAGACGTTGATGATCTGTTCCTGCCTCGACACGCAATCCGTGGATGGTGCTGCGCTGAGCGCGGCGACCGGCGTGCCCTGTTCGCCGCTGCACCGCGCCTTGTGCACGGATGAGATGGCGTTGGCCGCGCAGGGCATTGAAAGCGGCGAGGTGACGATCGCCTGCATGCAGGAAAGCGCACGGTTCAGCGATCTGGCGGCCGAGCTGGGCGCGCCGGTGCCCGGTTTCGTCGATCTGCGCGACCGGGCAGGGTGGTCGGAACAGGGCGCGCAGGCCGGCCCCAAGATGGCCGCGCTGCTGGCCGAGGCGGCGATCGAGATGCCGATGGCGCGCACCCTCGACGTGGTGAGCGAGGGGACCTGCCTGATCGTCGGCGCGGCCGATGTCGCGCTGAAGGCGGCGGCCGAGTTGTGCGATCACCTTGCCGTGACCGTGCTGTTGCCCGGGATCACCGACATCGATCCCGACGCGCGCTTCGACATCGCGGCCGGTCGTCTGGCGCGGGCCAGCGGCGCGCTGGGCCAGTTCGACGTGCGGATCGACGCCTTCCGCCAGGTTATTCCGGGCGGGCGCGGTGCGGCGGAATGGACGGCGCCGAAGGACGGTGCGCAATCGGCCTGTGACATCATCCTGGACCTCAGCGGCAACGTGCCCCTGTTTCCCGCCCCCGAAAAACGCGACGGATACCTGCGCGCCGATCCGGGCGGCATCGGGGCGGTGGCGGCGGCGGTGATGGCGGCGTCGCATATGGTCGGCACGTTCGAGAAGCCGCTGCATGTGCGCCTGGAACCCACGCTCTGCGCCCATTCGCGGGCCGAACAGGTCGCCTGCACGAATTGCCTCGATATCTGTCCGACCGGCGCGATCAGCCCCGCGGGCGAACACGTCAGCGTCGATCCGTTGATCTGCGCGGGCTGCGGTGCCTGTTCGGCGGTGTGCCCGTCGGGCGCCATCGCGCTGGATGCGCCGCCGGTCGACACCGTGTTCCGCCGCCTGACCGCCCTTGCCACGACCTATCGCAAGGCCGGCGGGCAGGCGCCGCGCCTGTTGGTGCATGACACCGGCCACGGCGCTGAGATGATCGCGCTGGGCGCACGCCACGGCCGCGGATTGCCGGCCGACGTGATCCCCTTCGCGGTCGACGCGCTGGCCGGGTTCGGCCATGCCGAGATGTTGGGCGCGCTGGCGTCGGGGTTCGTGTCGGTCGATGTCCTGCTGTCGCCGCGCACCGAACGCGAACCGCCCGAACGTGAAAGCGCGCTGGCCGCTGCCATCGCGGGCGCGGGACGCATCGCCCTGCTGGATCCGGCCGACCCCGATGCGCTGTGCGACCATCTGTATGGCGCCGAGCCGCGCGCGCCCCTGGCCGATCCGGTCCTGCCCATGGGATCGCGCCGCCAGATTGCGCGCCTCGCCGGACGCGCCATGGCGGGTGACGCGGTGCTGCCGCTGCCGCCCCATGCACCCTATGGGGCGGTGCTGGTCGACACCGACGCCTGCACGCTGTGCCTGTCGTGCGTGTCGCTGTGCCCCTCCGGCGCGCTGGGCGACAACCCCGACATGCCGCAGTTGCGTTTTCAGGAGGACGCCTGCCTGCAATGCGGGCTATGCGCCAACATCTGCCCCGAAAGCGCGATCACGCTGGAACCCCGGCTGAACCTGACCGATGCGGCCCTGACCCAGGTCGTGCTGCACGAGGAGGAACCGGCGGCCTGCGTTGAGTGCGGCGCGCTGTTCGGTGTGAAATCCACGGTCGAGAAGATCGTGGAAAAGCTGGCAGGCAAACACGCGATGTTCGCCAGCGAAGGTGCGGCGCGGATGATCCGCATGTGCGACAACTGCCGCGTCAATGCCCAACACCACATGCAGAACAACCCGATGACGGCAGGCGAACGGCCCCGCGTGCGCACGACCGAGGATTACCTGTCAAAACGCCGCGACCACTGACGCCGCTGCTTGCGTTTCCGGGCCCGGCGGCGCAGATCTGGGCCATCGCGGCGATCCCGCGACCCATCCTGAAAGGAAGTCAAGATGAGCGACGATTTCAACATGTCCATGCGCAAGTTCCTCAAACAGGTCGGCGTGACCTCGCAGCAGGCGATCGAGGATGCGATGCGCGAAGCCGGCGACACGGCGGGCAAGACGTTCGACGCCAAGGTGGTGCTGACCGTGAACGGCATCGATCTGGAACATGTCGTGACCGGCACGATCAAGGGTCAAAGCTGACATGGCGCCCACCCGCGACGCGGTTCTGGAGATCCTGAAGACGCTGGAGGATCCGCTGAGCGGGTCCGATCCGGTGTCGGCCGGGCTGGTCAAGGCGCTGACGGTGGACGAGGGCGCCGTGCGCTTCGTGCTGGAAATCAGCCCGCAGCACGCCGATGCCTACACCGCCCTGAAAGCCCAGGCGGAACAGCGGATCGGTGCGCTGGACGGGGTGACGAAGGTATCGGTGGTGATGACCGCCCATTCCGCGCCCGCCGCGCCGCCCGATCTGAAACCGCAACGCAAGTCTGAACCGTCGGGGCCACAGAAGATCCCCGGTGTCGATCGGATCCTGGCCATCGCGTCGGGCAAGGGCGGTGTCGGCAAATCCACCGTCGCCGCCAACCTGGCCTGTGCGCTGGCGGCCGAGGGACGGCGTGTCGGGCTGCTGGACGCCGATGTCTACGGCCCGTCGCAGCCGCGGATGCTGGGGGTTTCGGGACGGCCCGCGTCGCCCGACGGCAAGACGATCCTGCCGCTGCGCAACCATGGTGTGACGATGATGTCCATCGGCCTGATGACGAACGAGGATCAGGCGGTGGTCTGGCGCGGTCCCATGTTGATGGGTGCGTTGCAGCAGATGATGATGCAGGTGCAATGGGGCGCGCTGGACGTGCTGATCGTCGATCTGCCCCCCGGCACCGGCGACGTGCAGATGACGTTGGCGCAGAAGGCCGATGTGACCGGCGCGATCATCGTCTCGACGCCCCAGGACGTGGCCTTGCTGGACGCGCGCAAGGGCATCGACATGTTCAACCAGCTCAAGACCCCGATCCTCGGCATGATCGAAAACATGAGCACGCACATCTGCTCCAATTGCGGTCACGAGGAACACGTGTTCGGCCATGGCGGCGTCGCGGCCGAGGCGGCAAAACTTGGCGTGCCGCTTCTGGCGGAAATTCCGCTGCATCTGGATATCCGGGTCGCGGCCGACGGCGGCGCGCCCATCGTGGTGGCCAAACCCGACAGCCCGCAGGCCCAGGCGTTCCGCACCGTGGCGCGCACGCTGATCGGTGCCGGACAGGCATGACCGGCCTGACCCTGCCGCCGCTGTTCACCGCCGAGGCATCGGGCGAACCGTTCGCCGATGCCTGCGCGCGGGCCGGCGCGGGATGCGACGCGGGGCTGGTGCTGCACGATCTGGCACTTGAACGCCTGCGTGCCGCCCTGGTGTTGGCGCCCGACGTGCCGCTGGCGCGGGCCATGACCATGTTGCCGCTGTGCGCGGTCGGGTTCCAGAACGCGCTGGGCGCGCTGGCCCCGCCCGAAGTGTCGGTGCACCTGGACTGGGACGGTGGGTTGCGCGTGAACGGCGGGCGGGCCGGGGCGCTGCGGATCGCCGCCGCCACCCGTGACCCCGATGCGGTGCCCGATTGGCTGGTGATCGGACTGACGCTTGACCTCTGGCCCGGTCCGCACGAGGGGGGCGAGACGCCGGATACCACCGCGCTTTACGCCGAAGGCTGCGTCGACGTGGCGCCTGACATCCTGATCGAAGCGTGGATCCGCCACACCCTCGTCTGGCTCAACCGCTGGGAGGATGAGGGCAACGCGCCGCTGCACCGGGAATGGGCGGGTTTCGCCCATGTCATCGGCGCAGGGATCGACGTGGCCGGCGAACATGGCACCTTCACGGGCCTTGACGAAAACTTCGCCTTGCTGCTGAAACAGGGCGATGCGACGCGGGCGATCCCGCTTGGCGCGCTCTTGACAGACCCGAAGGATCCGACATGAACCTGGCCCGCGCGATCCATTTCGACGACAGCGACACCCGCGTGTTCCACAACCCCGCGCGCACCGGTGAATGGTGCATCTCGGGCGGGTTCGAGTTTTCGAACTGGTCCGAGGGAGATCTGACCGGCAAGGCGCGGCAGGCGTTTTCCAACGGCTGGCTGGGGCTCGAGACCTTCGGGCGGGTCAGTTTCGTCGCCGTGACGCAGGTGCAGCCGGGCGAGATCGAGGCCCTGACCGATGCGCTGGCGGCGCATTTCGTCGCGATCTATGGCGCCCCCTCGCTTGAGGCGGCGCGCGGTGTCGCCGCCGAAGAGATGCGCCAGATGGCCGACCTGTGCGACGGCCACGCGCCCAACACCCTGCTGACCGTCGCGCGCGAGCTGGGCGAAAGCGGCGTGCACGAATCCTTTCGCGTGATCGAGGCCGAGGCGGCGGGCCTGGACCAATTCGCCATCCACGGCAACCTTGACGACGACACGCCGCACACCCACTAGGGCGCCGGCGCAACAGCCACTGGCACAGTTTGTCGCACCGTGCCATGAGGGCGGCCATGGATATCTGGATTCCCATCACCATCGCCGCCGCCTTTGCCCAGACCCTTCGGTTCATGGCGCAAAAACAGCTGAAGACGATGGCCCTGTCGACCGGCGGCGCCACCTTCGCACGGTTCCTGTTCTCGGCGCCGCTGGTGGCGATCCTGATCCTGTCCTACGCGACCTTCAGCGGTCAGGCGTTGCCGGGCACGAACGCGCGGTTCTGGACCTTCGCGCTGGTCGGCGGCACGGCGCAGATTCTGGCGACGATGTGCGTCGTCGCGATCTTCGCGCACCGCAACTTTGCCGTCGGCATCACCTTCAAGAAGACCGAGGTGGTGCAGACCGCCCTTGTGTCCACCGGCGTGTTGGGCGAGGGGGTATCGGCCCAGGGCGCGCTGGCCATCGGCATCGGGTTTCTCGGCGTTCTGCTGCTGTCGGACCCGCCGGGGGGCACCGGGCCGTGGCGCAGGCGGCTGTTCAACCGCGCGGCGGGCCTTGGCCTGCTGTCGGGGGTGTTCTTCGCCTTTTCCGCCGTCGGCTATCGCGGCGCGTCGCTGGCGCTGGACAGTGGCGATGTGGTGTTGCGGGCGGGATTTACCCTGGCGCTGGTCACCGCGACCCAGACCGCGGCCATGGCCGCTTGGCTGGCCTGGCGCGAAAAGGGCCAGATCACCCAGGTCGTGCGGGCCTGGCGTGTGGCGGGGCTGGTCGGGCTGGCATCGATGGTCGGCTCGTTCTGCTGGTTCACCGCGTTCACGTTGCAGAATGCGGCCTATGTCAACGCGCTGGGCCAGATCGAGGTGCTGTTTTCGATCGCGGCATCGGTGCTTGTCTTCCGCGAACGGTTGTCGGGCCGCGAGGGGATGGGAATGGCGCTGTTGACCCTGTCAATCCTCGTGCTGATCCTCGCGCTCTGAAGCCGACCGGGGGGACGGCAACGGTCATGGGGCGGCTGCACCGGAGGGTCGATCCGCCCGCCTAGGGAGCGGGAGGCCGCCGCTCGATCAGATGCGCGAAACTGCCCGACACACGGCCATTGCGCAGTCCCATCGCGGGCAACGGGTGTCCTTCCGCGTCGTGGGCCGCGAACAACGGCGGTCCTTCGGCCGACAGGGTGGTGGCATAGTGAAACTCGTGGCCCGCCCAATGGCCCGGGAAACGACCGTGGGTCGTATGCAGCGCGCGGTACCCTAGATGCAGCCGCGGGGCGGCAAACCCGGTGTGCAGGCGCAGCAGACCGGCCATGGGGTGCACGATCCCGTCGGCATCGGTCAGGTGCTCTCCAAGAACCATATAGCCGCCACATTCGCCATAGATATCAGTAACCTGTGCGGCGGTCCGCAAGCTTTGCATGAAGTTGGAGGCGGCCGCGATCCGGCCGGCGTACAGTTCGGGATAGCCGCCGGGAAGAAAGACCAGATCGGCGTCCGGCACCGGGTCGTCGGCCAGAGGCGAGAAGAAGGCGAGGTCTGCTCCACCGGCCCGCCAATCGGCGAGCAGGTGGGGATAGGCGAATGCGAAAGCCGCGTCGCGCGCCACGGCGATCCGCTGGGCCGGCGGGCGCGGCGGCGCGCCGGGCGGTGCACCGGTCAAAGGCGCGGCGCAGGACAGGACGCCGGCCAGATCGACGTGCCGCGCCACCAGGTCGGCGGCGGTGTCGAGAAAGGCGTGCAGATCCGCGCGCTCGCCGGCCTGGACAAGCCCGAGATGGCGCGAGGGCAGCGCCAGCGCCCTCTGACGCGGCAACGCCCCGAGCACCGGCAGCCCGAGGGGTCGCAGCGCGCGGCGCAGCATCCGCTCGTGCCGGTCGGATCCGACGTTGTTCAGGATCACGCCGGCGATCCGCACCTCGGGGTCATGACCGGCGAACCCGGCCACAAGCGGTGCCACAGATTGGGCCATGCGTCCGGCATCGACGACAAGGATCACCGGCAGGTGCAGCAGGCGCGCCAGATCGGCGGTCGCCCCCCTGCCATCGGGCGGCGCGCCGTCAAACAGCCCCATGGCGCCTTCGATCAGCACGGTGCCCGGTCCGGCGGCAAGGGCGCGGATGCGCGCGGCGTCCATCGCCCAGGCGTCGAGATTGGGGCAGGCCCTGCCGCAGGCCGCTTCGTGAAAGCGCGGATCGATGTAGTCGGGGCCGGATTTGGCTCCGCGCACCGGGTGATCGGCGCGTGTCAGGGCCCGCAGCAACCCGAGGGTCAGGGTGGTCTTGCCGCTGCCCGAATGGGGCGCCGCGATGATGAGACCGGCGTTCATGCCTATGACGTCGCGGGGGTCGAAGGGGCGGATGCCTCCGGCGGGAGTATTTGGGTCGGTAAGAAATACAGGTGCCGGATATCAGCGGGGCGGGTCATCGGCTCAGGCGGATTCGGCAGGACGGCCGCGGCCCAGCGGATCGAGGTCGCGCGGCGCAATCCCCGCGGCCATGCCCTGCCAGTCGAGGGTGCGGCGCATCAAGGCCGAGCGTCCGACGCAGATGATGGCGGGCGGCTCGATCGCGGCGGCGGCAATGTCGGCGGTGCAGGTGGCCAGCGTGGTTTCCAGCACCTGCTGGCGCGGCGTCGTGGCGTCGGTGACGATGGCGACGGGTTCCGACGCCGGACGGCCCGCATCGAGAAGCGCCGCGGCGATCCTTGCGATGTGCTTCATCCCCATGTAGATCACGATCACCTGCGATCCCTTTGAAATCGCGGGCCAGTCCAGCGATCCGGGCGCATTGCCGGATTGGTCGTGGCCGGTCACGAAGGTGACGGATTGGTTGACGTCGCGGTGGGTGACCGGGATCCCGGCGTAGGCTAGTCCACCGATCCCGGCCGAGATGCCGGGGATGATGCGGATCGGCACGCCGTGCTGAACCAGCGTCTGCGCCTCTTCTCCGCCACGGCCGAACACGAAGGGATCGCCGCCCTTGAGGCGCAGCACCCGGCGGCCCTTGCGCGCCAGATCCACCAGTTGCAGCGAGATGTCGCGCTGCACGGCCGATGGTTTGCCGCCGCGTTTGCCGGCATAGATGTGTTCCGCCTGCGGCGCCCAATCGAGGATCGCGGGTTCGACCAGCGCGTCGAAGATGACCACATCCGCCTGCCGCAGTGCATTGAGGGCGTGCAGCGTCAGCAGCCCCGGATCGCCCGGCCCGGCCCCGCACAGCCAGACCCAGCCGGGATGCAGCACGGGCCAGTCTGAGACGGGAAGGGCGGGCGAGTCGGTCATGGGATCCGTTATGCCCGCTTCGCCGGAAATGGCAAACCCCGTCACGGCGTTCGATCGGACATTGGCGACGCCGGAGCGCGCGCCTATAAGCAGGGCATGAGAGGCAAGCCCGCCCATGAATTGCGCCGTGGCTGGACCACGGGCGCCTGTGCCACGGCGGCCGTGAAGGCGGCGCTGATCCGGCTGTGGGGGGGCGCGTTTCCCGAGGCGGTGACGCTGATCCTGCCCCGGGGCGAGGCGCCCCGGTTCGCGCTGGCCCATCATGCGTCTGGCGCGGACTGGGCCGAGGCGGGAATCATAAAGGACGCGGGCGACGATCCGGACGTGACCCATGGGGCGCTGATCGTCGCGCGGGTCGCCGCATCGTCCGGCGGCATCGTCTTTCGCGGCGGCGAGGGCGTGGGAACCGTGACCATGCCGGGTCTGCCGATCGCCCCCGGCGAGCCGGCGATCAATCCGGTGCCGCGCCGCATGATGATCGCCGAGGTCGAGGCGCTGGCCGCGGAATACGGCGCGGCGCCCGATGTCGAGATCACGGTGTCGATTCCGGGGGGCGCGCGGATCGCGCTGAAGACGTGGAATCCGCGGTTGGGGATCGAGGGCGGTCTGTCGATCCTTGGCACCACGGGGGTGGTGCGCCCGTTTTCCTGTGCCGCCTGGATCGCGTCGATCCATCGCGGCGTCGATGTGGCGCGGGCCGTCGGCCTGGCTCATGTCGCCGGATGCACCGGGGCGCAGAGCGAGCTGGCGGTTCAGAAGCTTTATGGCTTGCCCGATCACGCCATGCTGGACATGGGGGATTTCGTCGGCGGCCTGGTAAAGTACCTGTGCCGCCACCCGGTGCCGCATCTGACCGTCGGCGGGGGGATCGGCAAGTTGAGCAAGCTGGCGCAGGGCGCGCGCGATCTGCATTCGTCGCGCACCCAGGTGGATTTCACCCGCCTGGCCGACCTGTGCGGCGTGCCCGAGGTTGCAGGTGCGCGCACCGCCCTGCATGCCTATGAGATGGTCGGAGCGCCCCTGGCCGAAGCGGTTGCGCGGGACGCGAAAGGCGAGTTGGACAAGATGACGGAGGACAAGGGCATTTCGGTGGATGTGGTTGTCTGCGACCGGGCGGGCGGCATCCTGGCGCGCGCCCGATGATCCGGCTGCTGTTGCTGGCCGGCACGCGCGAGGGGCGCGATCTGGCGGAAGGGTTGCGCGATGATCCCGCGATCCACGTCATCGCGTCGCTGGCCGGGGCGACCCGTGCGCCGCGCCCCATGGGGGTTGCCACGCGCAGCGGCGGTTTTGGGGGGCGGCAGGGGTTTGCCGATTACCTGGCCGCCGAAAACATCGATGCCGTGCTGGATGCGACCCATCCCTTTGCCGCCCGAATGTCGCAGCGCACGTTCGAGGTCTGCACCGCCCTGAAGGTGCCGCTGATGCAGGTGTTGCGTCCGGCCTGGGTGCCGGGACCCCATGACCGCTGGACCCAGATCGACAGCGAAGAGGAGGCCGCGGCTCATATCCCCCGCGGCGCCCGCGTCTTTGTTGCCACCGGCCGCCAGACGCTGGAGCGGTTCGGCGCCATGGCCGGGCGGCGGATGATCGTGCGGGTGATCGACACGCCCGACGGCCGGTTTCCCTTTGCGGATGGCCGGTTCCTGCATGGCAATCCGCCGTTTTCGGTCGATGACGAGATGGCGTTGTTTCGCGCGCTGAGGATCGATTGGCTTGTGGTCAAGAACGCCGGCGGCGCGGCCAGCCGGTCAAAGCTGGACGCGGCGCGCCTGTTGGGCGTGCCGGTGGCGATGATCCGTCGCCCGGCGCAACCTTTGGGCCGGACGGTCGAAACCGTTGCCGCGGCCCTGGACTGGGCCCGGACCCTGGCATGAACGGCGCGCGCTATACCGGTCGCGTGATCCAGACCCCCGCCGACCTGGACGAGGGCATCGCGCCCCTGGCCCGGATCGAGCCGCGGTTCGCCGAGATCCGCGCCATGACCGGGCCCTGGCCGCTGCGCCGGCGCGCCGACGGGTTCGGGGCGCTTGTGTTCGCCATCGTCGGCCAGCAGGTCAGCGTGGCATCGGCCGCGGCCGTGTGGGACAGGGTGCGCGCGGCGGGGATGGACGATGCGGCGCGGGTGCGGGCGGCCTCGGACGACGAGCTGTGGGCCTGCGGTCTGACGCGCCCGAAACAGCGGTATCTGCGTGCCATCGCCGCCAGCGACATGGATTACGACGCCTTGCGCGACATGCCCGACGAGGCGGTGATCGCGGCGCTGTCGGGCCTGCTGGGCATCGGGCGGTGGTCGGCCGAGATCTATGCCGGATTTGCGCTGGGGCGGGCCGATGTCATTGCCGCGGGCGATCTTGCGATGCAGGAGGCGGCGCGGCTGTTGTGGGATCTGCCGCGCCGCCCGACCGACGGCGAACTGCGCGCCATGGCCGAACCCTGGTCGCCCTGGCGCGGCGTTGCGGCGCGGGGGCTTTGGGCCTACTACCAGCATATAAAGGCAAAAGAGGGAACGTTATGACCAGAACCCTGGACAGCAGGCGCAAGGGCGCACCTAAGGGACAGGCCGAACGGCTGGTGGTGTTCCTGCACGGCTATGGCGCGGATGGCGCCGATCTTCTGGGCCTGGCCGATCCGCTGATGCCGCACATGCCCGGCACCGCCTTTCTGGCCCCCAATGCGCCGGAACGCTGCACCGGCAATCCCGCGGGCTTCCAATGGTTTCCGATTCCCTGGATCGACGGATCGAGCGAGGAGGAAGCCGAGGCCGGGATGCGCGCCGCCGTCGATGACCTGAACGCCTGGCTTGCGGCGACCCTGGCGGACGAGGACGTCGAACCGGAATGCCTGATCGTGGTCGGATTCTCGCAAGGGACGATGATGGCGCTGCACGTGGTGCCCCGGCTTGAAGATGAAATCGCCGGCGTCGTGGGTTTTTCGGGGCGGCTGTTGCAGCCCGAGGCGCTGGCGGACGAGGCCGTCAGCCGCCCGCCGGTCCTGCTGATCCATGGCGATCTGGACGAGGTGGTGCCGCCCGACAGCCTGCCGGCGGCCGCAAGCGCGCTGCAGGAAGCGGGCTTCGACGTCTATGCCCATGTCATGAAGGGCACGGGGCACGGGATCGCCCCCGACGGATTGTCGGTCGCCCTGGGCTTCATGCGCGAACAGCTGGACCTTGAGGACGGCGCCGGCTGAGGGCGCCGCCGCCCCTGCGCCATCACGGTCGCGCGACCGTCGATCCATCGCCGCCAAACGCCTCTATCAGGGGGTTGTCAGAAGCCGACCGCCATATATAGTCCGCCTGACAGGGGCGCGGGCTACCCCGCCCCATGGTCGTTCGACGGCCAGAGCGAGCGGAGACAGATCGACGATGAACGGCGATTTCAGAACCACATTCGTGCGCGAACCCAGCAACCTGCGCCATCATCCCGCTCTGGTGCTGAACGCGGATTACCGGCCCTTGTCCTATTACCCGCTGTCGCTGTGGCCGTGGCAGGAAGCGATCAAGGCCGCCTGGCTGGACCGGGTGGAAATCCTGGCCGAATATGATCAGGTCGTCCGTTCGCCCACCACCAGCATCCGGATACCGTCGGTCGTGGTGTTGAAGGATTTCGTCAAGCCGCAGAAGCGCGTCGCCTTTACGCGGTTCAACCTGTTCCTGCGCGATGAATTCAACTGTCAGTATTGCGGCGCCCATGGGGATCTGACCTTCGATCACGTGGTGCCCCGCGCGCGCGGCGGCATCACCTCGTGGAACAACGTCGTTGCCGCCTGTTCGTCGTGCAACCTGCGAAAGGGCGCACAGACCCTGAAGAACTGCGGCCTGACCCTGCGCCGTCCCGCCCGCGAGCCGGGCGCCGAGGAGTTGAAGAACATCGGCCGGCGTTTCCCGCCAAACCACCTGCACGACACATGGCGCGATTTCCTGTACTGGGACGCGGAGTTGGAGCCCTAGAGGTCAGACAGCGAAGGTCTTGAATAGGCGCACATAAAAATCACAGAAAAGGGGCGTCCTAGGTGTTTAGTCCCGGCATCTGGTGGATCGGATTGAGGATGAATCTGTCCGGCTCTGATGTCCAGATTTTGCAGATGTATTCGTACGGTGTGAGGCCGCCGAGGGTCTTGAGCCTGCGCGCAAAGTTGTAGGCTGCCATGAAGTCGGCGAGGTGGGTGCGCAGCTGGTCGTGGCTCTCGTAATGGAAGCGTTTGACGGTCGCCTCCTTGATCGTGCGGTTCATCCGCTCGACCTGACCGTTGGTCCAGGCGCGGTTGGGCTTGGTCAGGCGGTGCTCGACCCCGCTCGACCATTGTCCTCGGAACAATGGCGGACAAGGTCTCGCCCTCGCAGATCATGTCGAAGCGCATCGGCCGGGAGTGGATGGTGTTGCGGTTCCGGGGCTGCTCGGCGAACTGGATGCCGTTGTCCGTGAGGATCGTGTGGACCTTGCAGGGCACGGCCTCGAGCATGTGTTGCAGGAACGCCCACGCCGTCTTCCTGTCTGCCTTCTCGACGAGCCGGGTCACGGCGAACTTGCTGGTGCGGTCAATGCCGACACGGAGATGGAGCTTATCGTAGCTTATGTCAGTGTCCGAATTTCGGGGGGTAGCTTATGCCAAGCCATTTCTAAGTGCCCAGAGGCCTCAAATCGAACGATTAGAGAGCCGTCTGGCTCTTCTGTCATCGATTGGTCGGGATGAAAGACAAACTGCCGAGCCGTCGCTGTCGCCTCCGGGGAGAAACGCCAAGTAACGGGGCCGTATTCGTCGTCACCGTAATAGGACCCGAAGGCGCGGGAGGCATATGCGGCGAGATCGAAGTCGAGATCGCGGCGGAAGCTCTCTGCCGTGATCTCGGCAGTCTCGATCCGATCGAGGCGGAAGCGGCGCATGATGCCATCACCGACCGCGGGGCGCGCCACAAGATAGCGGCGGGTTCCCAGAAGAAGGCCGTGGGGCTCGACGAGCCGTTCCCGCGGCCAGTCGTCCCGTGCACCGCGGTATGAGACCCTGAGCCTCCAAGGCGCGCGCAGCGCCTCAGTCAACACGCCGAGCAGGTGCGTGTCCGTTGCGACGCGGGGTCCCGGGCGGGAGGCGAACCCCTGCGCTTCGAGCAATGCCTCGGCGTCGGCCTCGGTGCGGCGTGCCAGAGAGGATGGCATTGCGGCGAGCAAACGGTCCCGAAGAGCGCAGAGGCGCTTGGCATCGTCAGGCGCGCCATCGCGCTCGGCGCGCTGGGCCGCCATGTCGAGCGCGGCGAGTTCGCTGTCGCGCAGCCCTTGGGCTTGGAGCCAGCGCGGGTCGGAGCGGGGGAGGCGCAAGTGTCGACGGCGATCCTCGTCGTCCTTCACCTCGGCGTGCGGAAAGGCAGCTTCGAAGGCGCGGGCCATGCGTTGCGCCGTACGGTGGTCGCATCCGAATTCCTCAGTGATCTCCTGCAGGGACACGCCGTCGAAGCGCGCGGTGGCCATGTCGGCGAGGCGAAGCAGATCGGTGGCCTTGGTGTAGGACATCGGCAGTTCCGGGTGGGTGACAGATTTTGACATCCTTTTGTGTTTCGATGAACCTGTCAACGAATCGTTGGTTCGCTGCGGGCAGATGGCACTGAAATTCGCGCGGCGAGTGCCCGTCTGCATGTCGGGGCCGCAAAACCTAAGGATCAAGGCATGAAGTTCCTCCACGTGGCTGATCTCCACCTCGACTCGCCGCTCAGGACCCAGGCGGCGCGCGACAGCGCGATGGGTGAGAGCCTGCGCGCGGCGTCGCGGCGGGTGCTGGCGCGGCTCGTCGATGCGGCCGTTTCCGAAGGCGTGGATGCCGTGCTCTTCGCCGGGGACACCTTCGATAACGACGTGGCCGACGTGGCGAGCCGCGCCGCGCTGGCGACCGAGCTTTCGCGTCTCGCCCGCGCCGGCATCCCGGCGGTCCTGATCCAGGGCAACCACGATGCGCTGCTCGACCTCGACCGCTACGGACCGGTTTCCGACGCGCTGACGGTGCTGACGCCGGATGCACCCACCTTCCGTGTCGGCGAGGCCTCGGTCCACGGCATGGGCTTCACCGCGACGCACATGGCCGAGAGCCTGCTGCCCCGCTACCCGCGCCCCGATCCAGGACGCTGGAACATCGGGCTCATGCACACCTCGCTTGACGGCGCTCCCGGGCACGATCCCTACGCCCCCTGCGCGCTGGCGGACTTGGTCGGGCATGGCTTTGATTATTGGGCGCTCGGTCACATCCACAAGCGGGCGGTGCACGAGGCCGAAGGCACGCTTGTCGTGATGCCGGGCATCCCCCAGGCGATGGTGCATCTGCATGAGGCGCAGAAGGCGCGCTCGGAGGTCGAGCAGACGGTCCTTCGCGCGGCCGAAGGTATTGCAGGCGATCCGCCTGCCGGACAGGATGCCGTCGCCGCCGCGCGGCGCCTGCACAGGGCATTGGAAGAGAGGCGGATCCGCATCTCCGAGAAAATGGTCCGCGGCCTCGAGGCGCAGAAAAAGACGAAAGAGAAAGCCCACGCCGATGCCGTGGCTGCCTACGAGGCGCGGGTTTCCGGACTTTGGTGCGCGGACTTGGGCGTCGAAAGGATACTTCGGATCGGCGACGACCTTGCCGAGCTCGCGGAGTTGCACGGGAAGGCGCGGGACCTCGACCGCCGGGTGGGCCTACTGGAAGCCGCCCGTGCAGCTTTCGACGGGCGGGCAGGAGCGCTGCGCGACAAGCTCGGGCTGCGCGAGGACAGCCCGGTGGACGAGACGCTGCGCCTCGCCCGAGAGCGCACGAAGAGCGCGGCGGAAACCGCCCGTCGGATCGAGGAGACCCGCAGGACGCGCGAAAAGGTAGAGGCGGAACGCGAGCGTCAGGCCCGCTCGGTGGAGCGAGCCGCCAAAGAGATCGCCACTGTCTTCCAGGGCCAGGAGATCGCTCCCGGGGACGCCCCGCTGCGCGCCCTGCGCCGCCTTCTGGACCGGGACGGGCTGCGCACCGAGATCGCTGAACTGAACGCAGAGCGCGCCAGGGCCGCCGAGGGGTTCGATGCCGACGCGCTATCCGCCGAGGAGGCCGAAACCGACCCGGTCCGCACCGACACTTTGCGCGAGGCCGTGGAGGATGCGGAGACGGACCGGGAGGAGGCCATCGGCCGACGGGGCGAGGCGCGGCAGGCGTTGAACGGCGCGCTCGGCACCGTCGGCGGCGTGGACCAGGGGCAAGCGCGGGCCGCCCTTCTGGAAGAGCTGCGCGAGGCCGCGCGCCGTGCCGCCGAGACCCGGATCGGCCTGATGGCGGCATCCGGAGCGCTGCGCCGTCTTCGGGAGGATCGGCGCGGCCCGATGCTTGCCTCCGCGGAACGGGCCTTCGCGCGCATGACCGGCGGGGAATGGCCGCGGTTGGAGGCGCAGCCGACGGGGGCGGGCGAGCGGCTCGTCGGCATCCGCGACGGCCAGCCGGTCGCCGCCGACGCCATGTCCACCGGCACGCGCGGCCAGCTCTACCTGGCGCTGCGGGTGGCCGGCCATGCCGATTTCACCGCCCGCTTCGGGGCGCTTCCGTTCCTGACCGACGACATCCTCGAAACCTTCGACGACACCCGCGCGGCCGCGGCCCTGTCGCTGACCGCGGAGATGGGGCGGACCGGACAGGCGATCATGTTCACCCATCACCGCCACCTCGTCCACCTGGGGCGCGATGTAAGGCGTCCTCCGAAAGCGCGAGAAGCCGCTCGGTGGTGTCCTCCAGCGTAGTTATCAGCGCGGCTTCCACCTCGTCATGAAAGCGACTCACAGCGGCTTCGTCTTCTTTGGACGGCCGCCGATATTTTCGGTTACCCATGTTGCTGACGGGCCAGCAGGGGAGCATCCTTGCCAGAATGCCTTGGCCGATCAGGAATTCGTCGCCGTAGGTGTCACGGATGAGAGTCGGCTGGAACATGAGATTGATCGTTGTTGCAGTGGGAGGCAAATAGCCGTCCCCTTCCTGCCCGGCTCGCGGACGGACGAAATAGTCGCCATCCCAGAATTTCGAGACGATGCCGCTCGTTTTCGCGCGCTGGTCCTTGGACATGGAATGACCTCCCCAGAAGCTGGCAGCTTCGTCCGTGAACCAGCCCAGAAACCCGCATCCGGACGCGATTGTCTTGAAGGCGCCCTCGATAGTTGGTTCCGTCACGAGGAAGCTCGGACAGACCGGAGCAGAAGGCTTTTCTTCTCCGCGTCCGGCGCTTGCGATTTCCGACTTGTGGCGCGCCATGGCGATCTCGTGTTCCTTCCGGAGACGCATGATCACACGGTTGACCCCGGTCTTCGCGATCTTGTCGGCGGCGCTCTTGCGCTCTCCGGATAGTGCGATCGTGACGCAGGCCACAGTTGCGGTCGCAGGCGATCCGAGAGTATCCACCTTCGCCCGGCTCCCCGCGACCAGCGAGGCCACGGATAGCACTGATTGAGCGGCAATTGCAGCCGGTCCCTGCGTCTTTCTCACGATCGCCTCGGCTGCGCTGCGGAGCTTCGGTGTCAGGCTTTCCAGCGGGAAAGCGGTGGTCGGCGGTTCCGCGTGAGGCAGCGGTACGGGCTCTTGGGGCGGAGGGGCGGTGTCGCCGGACGGGACTGAAAAGTTCGGCTTCGACGCGTTCGCGTCACCCCTGCCGACGAGGGACCTGATACGGGCAAGCATTCCTGATCTCCGTTGCTGCTCGGGTTGTGACCAGGAGATCGGTCGATCGGTTTTCCGGCGGAAACGGCAAGAAGCGGATTCTTGCGGTGGATGATGAAATTCCTGTGATAGGGCGGATGGAAGTAACTGGGTAGAACTGAAGGTGGCGTCGTGAGTTGCTACGCCGTAGCAACACGGCTCGCGAAACCCGGCGAAATAAGGCATAACCCGCCGGAATGGAGTAGTTTTGAAGCTGAACAGCCGACGGGTAAAGAATGATTAGTAAAGCAAAATCAGATGCTTGCGGTTCTTCTCGGCTTTCCGTGGCACCCATGATGGACTGGACCGACCGGCATTGCCGCATGTTTCATCGTGAGTTGTCCCGGAATGCGTTGCTTTATACCGAGATGGTGACAGCGCCGGCGTTGGTTCGCGGCGGCGCGCTGCATCTGCTTGAACATGATCCGGCAGAAGCGCCGGTTGCGTTGCAGCTTGGAGGTTCGGACCCACAGGAACTGGCGCGGGCGGCCCGCCTGGGGGCTGATGCGGGGTATGGCGAGGTGAACCTGAACTGTGGGTGTCCTTCGGACCGTGTGCAATCGGGCAGCTTTGGCGCGGTTCTGATGGAAAAGCCGGACCTTGTGGCCGATTGCGTGGCGGCGATGATCGACGCGGTGCCGGGTGATCTGCCGGTGACGGTGAAATGCCGCATCGGCGTGGATGATCAATCCCCGCACGACAGTCTGCCCGCGTTTCTGGAACGGATTGCGGCGGCCGGCGTGCGTCGCGTGCAGATCCATGCCCGCAAGGCTTGGCTGCAGGGGCTTTCGCCCAAGCAGAACCGCGATGTGCCGCCTCTGGATCACGATCTGGTCGTTGCCATGAAACAGGCGTTTCCCGACCTGCATGTTTCGATCAACGGCGGCATCGAGACGCTGGAGCAGGCGCAGGGGCTGTTGGCGCGCGGTCTGGATGGGGTGATGATCGGGCGGGCGGCCTATCATGCGCCGTTCGACATCCTGGGCGACGCCGACGCGCGGATCTTCGGTCGGCCGGCGCAGACGCGCACCCGCGCCGACGTGGCACGGGCGATGTATCCGTATATCGACGCACACCTCGGCGCCGGCGGTCGCCTCAACCAGATCACGCGGCACATGCTGGGGCTGTTCGCGGGTCAGCCGGGGGCGCGGCACTGGCGGCGGACCCTGTCCGACGGCAGCCATCGTGCCGGTGCCGGCATCGAGGTGCTTGAAGAGGCATTGCGCCGGGTGGCCGATGCCACGCCCGTGGCGGTCTAGTCCGACCCCTCGCGCCGCAGCCGGCCTGCGCGCCCGCCGCGCCGCACCTTCAGGCGCACCGCGCGCTCGGGCAGCTCGTTCATCAGCGCGCGGCGGGTTTCATTGTCGAGCTTCGACCAGGCGGCGATCTCATCGGTTGTACGATAGCAGCCGATGCAGATCCGCTCGACCGGGTGGACGACGCAGACCTTGACGCAGGGCGACAACGGTTCCTCGCGCCGCCAGATCAGATCGGGATCGATGTCTTTCATGGGCGAGGGTTTTCCTTCAGATGACGCAAACGATCCAGTGCCCCCTGGAGGATATAGCCGGCGGCGACATGATCGATGATCTCGGCGCGACGCCGACGGGACGTATCCGCCTCGATCAGGGCGCGTTCGGCGGCGACGGTGGACAGGCGTTCATCCCAGAACACCAGGGGCAGATCGCTCAGGCGTGACAGGTTGCGGGCGAAGGCCCGTGTCGCCTGGGCGCGGGGCCCTTCGCTGCCATCCATGTTGCGTGGCAGGCCCAAGACCAGACCGCCGACCTCGCGCTTCGCACAGATCTCAAGCAGGCGGGCGGCGTCCAGTGTGAACTTCTTGCGCCGGATCGTTTCGGACGGCGTGGCGATGGACCAGAGCACGTCGGAAATCGCCACACCGATGGTCTGGGTGCCGAGGTCGAGCCCGGCCAGCGGGCGCCGCGCGGGCAGGGCGGCCGCAAAGGTTTCGACGTCGTCGGTGATCATGGCTGCACTCCGGCGCGTTCGGCCGCCTCGTTGAGGGTGCGCATCGCCGCGGCATCGTCGGCAAAGACGCCGCGCGCCTCGCTCAGGATCGCGCCGGCCTGATCGTCGCGCCCCAGCACCGCAAGCGACACGATCAGGCGCACCCAATCCTCGGGCGGTCCGCCGGCATCGGCCAGGCGGGCCGACAGGTTGGCCACCATGCCTTCGATGGCGGCCTGGCGATCTTCGGCGCCAAGGGCTGCCATGGCCTCGACATCCGCAGCATCTGGGCCGCCCCGCTCGGGCTGGGTATAGCGAACGCCGGCCAAGGCGGCCAGTTCGTCGATCTGCGCGCGGATCGGTGCGATCCAGGGCGCGGTTTCGGGCCCCCGCGCCAGCAGATCGCGCCAGATCCGGAACGTCAGATCCGGCCGCCCCGTCTGGGCATGAAGCAAGCCGGTATAATATCGGGCGGTCGGCTGATGACTGTCGCGCTGCAACGCGGCGCTCAGGGCGGCTTCGGCCTCGGGCGAGACATAGCCGCCGGCGGCATAGATCAGGTATTCGGCCAGTTCGGCGTGGTCCTCGGCGGTGGCATCGGCGCCTTTCAACGCGATCACGCGGCCCTGGGCGGCGGCGGCGGCGCCGAACCTGTTCAACCCGGCCTCGTTGCGGGCCAGCAGGCGCTGGCCTTCCAGATCGTCGGGCCGCGTTTCCATCGTGGCGCGCAGCCGGTCCATCAGCGTCAGGAACGACGGGTCGGCGGTGGCGCGCGCCCGCGCTTCGGCCTCGGCGGTGATGGCGGCGGCCTCGGCTTCGGCGGCCTCCTGCCCGGGCCGCGATTGGCGCGCCTGATCCGCCATCTCGATCCGGGTCTGCAGCGGCAGATCGGGATACCCCGGCGCCCCGATCGCACCATAGATGGCCAGCCCGCCGCCGATCACCAGCGCCGTCGTTCCGGCCACGGCCAGCCATGTCGCCGGTTTCGGTGCCATCCGGGCCGGTTGCTGCGCCTTCGTGGCGCGATCGGCCTCGAGCAGGCGGCGCGACACCTCGATCCGCACGCGGGCGGCTTCGTCGGGCTCCAGCGTGCCGCGTGCCAGATCGCGGTCGATCTCGTCCAGTTGATCACGATAGATCCGCACGTCGGACGATGCGTCGACCGTGGCGCCCGCGGGCCGTGTCAGCGACAACCCGATCAGCGCGGCGACCACGCCGGCCAGCGCAATGGCTATTCCCCAGAACATCGGACCCCTTTCCGCCAATTCACCCCTATCTGCCCTGCGCGCGCGCCGAATGCCAGTGCGGCGCGGCAACCGGTCACAGCGTTTTGCACGGTGGTTGTCGCAAACCGTCGCGCAGATGCCGTTCCGTGGATGGGCCTGCCGTGATATTCGCCGCTAAGCCGGACGGGCAGGTTCCGTCCGCGCCCAAGTGAAAGGCCGCCCGTTGCAGCGCTATTCCGTCTTTGCCGTCGCCCGCGAGGCCCTGCGTTTCCACAAGGGGTGGCAGCGTGCGTGGCGATCGCCCGCGCCGAAGAAACGCTATGACGCGATCATTGTCGGGGCCGGCGGGCACGGGTTGGCGACGGCCTATTGGCTGGGCCGCAACCACGGGATCCGCAACGTGGCGATCCTTGAAAAGGGCTGGCTTGGCGGTGGCAATACCGGGCGCAACACGACGATCATCCGCTCCAACTATCTCCAGGATCCGTCGGCCGCGATCTATGAGAAATCGCGCAGCCTGTACGAGACGATGAGCCAGGATCTGAACTACAACGTGATGTTCAGCCCGCGCGGCGTCATCATGCTGGCCCAGACCCACCACGAGGTGCGCGGATACCAACGGACCGCCCACGCCAACGCGCTGCAGGGGGTGACGACCGAATTCATCGGCCCGGACAGGGTGAAGAAACTGGTGCCGATCATCAACATTCACGGCCCACGCTATCCCGTGCTGGGCGGGCTCTGGCAGGCGCGCGGCGGGACCGCCCGCCACGACGCTGTGGCCTGGGGGTATGCCCGCGCCTGTTCCGACATGGGAATGGACGTGATCCAGCAGTGCGAGGTGACGGCGATCCGCCGCGACGGTGGCCGCGTCACCGGCGTTGCCACCACCAAGGGCGACATCGCCTGCGACAAGCTGGGCCTTGTCGTGGCGGGGCATTCCGGCGTGCTGGCCGACATGGCCGGCTTCCGCCTGCCGATCGAATCCGTCGCGCTTCAGGCGCTGGTGTCCGAGCCGATCAAACCCTGCATGGACGTCGTGGTGATGGCCAATACGGTGCACGGCTACATGAGCCAGTCGGACAAGGGCGAGATGGTCATCGGCGGCGGCGCCGACGGCTACAACAACTATACCCAGCGCGGCAGCTTCCACCATATCGAGGAAACCGTGCGCGCCCTGGTCGAAACCTTTCCGATGATCTCGCGCCTCAAGATGCTGCGCCAATGGGGCGGCATCGTGGACATGACCGGTGACCGCTCGCCCATCCTGTCGAAAACACCGGTGGATGGCATCTTCGTCAACTGCGGCTGGGGCACGGGCGGGTTCAAGGCGATCCCCGGATCAGGCTGGGCCATGGCCGAGCTGATGGCCAAGGGCACATCGCCGCTGGCCGATCCATTCAGCATGTTCCGCTTCCGCGAAGGGCGCTTCATCGACGAAAGCGTCGCGGCAGGGGTGGCGCACTGATGAACTTTCTTCGGAACAACCTGACGGACCCGGCGATTGCAGTGTCACATGACATGTTCAGGAGAATTGGCGCATGGCTGAAGATAACAAATCGGGCAACGCGATGCCTTTCATCGTCGGGGGGCTGGTCGTTGCCGTGGCGGTCATTGCCTATGTCCTGTTTGCGACGGACGGCGGCGACACGGCAGGCACCGGAGGCGGCGACGTCAACGTCACTGTCGAAGGCGCCGGCGATGCGGCGGACAATGCCCCCGACGCGGTCGAAGAATCAACCGGCAACTGACGCGCGGACGTTCCGGTCGCCGGGCAATGCGGGGCGGGGGCAATCGTGCGTCCGCTCCCTTCCGCGTCTGGACATTCCATGCTGATCCTCACCTGTCCGAACTGCGGTATCGCCGCGGATGAAACCGAACTGTCCCCCGGTGGTCAGGCGCATCTGAAACGTTTCGGCCCGGGATCGGACGATTCCGATTTCGAAGGCTACCTGTTCCTGCGCGACAACCCGCGCGGCGTTCATTTCGAACGCTGGCGCCACGCCATGGGCTGTGGCAAGTGGTTTCACGCCGCGCGCTGCACCGTCACGAACGAGGTGTTCGCGACCTATTCGGCCCAGACCAGCGAACCGCCGCAGGACGTGCTGGACCGGATCACCGCCCGCCGCCCGGACTGGCAATCATGATGGCCCGACCTTTGCAATTTCTTGCTGATGGAAATGCTCACCTTCCGCCCGCCGTTGCCAAATCCGAAAGGGCCGTTCCATGAGCATCCGCCTTGCCACAGGCGGTCGCCTGATCGACCGCACGAAACCGCTGGATTTCACCTTCGACGGCAAACGGATGTCGGGCTTTGCGGGCGACACACTGGCGTCGGCGCTGCTGGCCGGGGATCGGATGCTGGTGGGCCGGTCGTTCAAATACCACCGGCCGCGCGGTGTGATCGCCAGCGGTGCGGAAGAACCCAACGGTCTTGTCACCCTCGGCAACGGCGGGCGGGCCGAACCGAACCAGCGGGTCACCACCACCGAGCTGTTCGACGGGCTGACCTGCGTGTCACAGAACCGCTGGCCGTCGCTGGACCATGACATCGGTGCGGTAAACAGTGTCCTGTCGCGGTTCCTGCCTGCCGGCTTCTATTACAAGATGTTCATGCATCCCAGATCGTTCTGGAAGCATGTCTACGAACCTGTGATCCGCGCCGCTGCCGGATTGGGTCGTCCGCCCGAGGGGCCGGATGCCGACACCTATGAACACCTGCACGCCCATGTTGATGTGGCGGTCGTGGGCGGCGGCATCGTGGGCCTTCGCGCCGCACTCACGGCGGCGCAATCCGGCCTCCGCGTGATGCTGATGGAGCAGACGGCCCATTGGGGCGGTCGCGCGCCGGTGGACGGCGACCGGATCGACGGGCAGGGCGCCGATGCCTGGATCGCCGCGACCATCGCGCAACTTGAAAAGATGGGCAACGTCACCCTGCGCCTGCGCTGCATGGGGGCCGGGGTTTACGACCACGGCTCGCTCCTGGCCTATGAGCGGCTGGGCGATCACCTGCCGCACCACAAAGGCCCCCGCCACCGTCTGTGGCGGATCCGCGCGCGCCAGATCGTGACGGCGACGGGGGCCATCGAACGGCCGCTGTCCTTTGCCTGCAACGACGTGCCGGGGGTGATGCTGGCCTCGGCCGTGCGCGACTATATCGTCAACTTCGGCGTGGCGGCGGGCGATGCGGTGGTGGTCGTGACCAACAACGACGACGCCTATCGCACCGCCTTTGCCGTGAAAGAGGCCGGGCTGGACGTGCCCGCGATCATCGACGCCCGCGCGGCGGGCGGCGCGCTGAGCGAAACCGCCCGCGCCATGGGCATCCGCGTGGAAACCGGCAAGGCAATCGCGAAGGTGCTGGGCGGCAAGCGCGTCACCGGCGTCGCGCTGTGCGCGCAGGATGGTGACGGGACTGCCATCGAAGAAATTCCCTGCACCGCGGTGGCGATGTCCGGCGGCTGGTCGCCGGTGGTGCACCTGTGGTCCCATTGCGGCGGCAAGCTGACCTGGGACGAGGCGCAGGCGCACTTTCGTCCCGACCCGTCGCATGCACCCACAGGCCAGGACGGGCAGCCCTTTGTCGTGACCGCAGGCGCGGCCAGCGGCGCGTTGTCTGCCGATGCCGCGCTGGCCGATGGCGACGCTGCCGGGCGCATCGCCGCTGCCCGCGCGCAGGGCGATCACGATACGGTCGCGGACGTGCCGGCCCCCGATCCGGGCACCGCGCCGACGCCCGTGTGGGTCATGCCGCGGAACGCGGGCGACAGGTTGCGCGCAAAGATGTGGCTGGACTTCCAGAACGACGTCAAGGTGTCCGACGTCCAACTGGCCGCGCAGGAAGGATACGAATCCGTCGAACACACCAAGCGCTATACCACCATCGGCATGGCCACGGATCAGGGCAAGCTGAGCAATATCAACGGTCTGGCGGTGCTTTCTCAATCCTTGGGCAAAAATATCCCCCAGGTCGGCACCACCACCTTCCGCCCGCCCTATACCCCGATTTCCATGGGCGCCATTGCGGGCGAGGCGCGCGGCGATCTGTTCCAGCCCCTGCGCCGCACCCCGATCCACGACTGGCACGACGCCAACAACGCCCACTGGGAACCCGTCGGCCACTGGCGCCGCCCCTATTGCTATCCGCGTCCCGGCGAGACCATCGGCGATGCGGTGAACCGCGAGGTGCTGGCGGTGCGAAAGGGTGTCGGGCTGCTCGATGCCTCGACCCTCGGCAAGATCCTGGTCAAGGGGCCGGATGCCGGGCGATTCATGGACATGATGTATACCAACATGATGTCCAACCTTGCGGTGGGCAAATGCCGCTATGGCCTGATGTGCAGCGAAAACGGCTTCCTGATGGACGATGGCGTTGTCGCGCGCCTGTCGGACGACACATGGCTGTGTCACACCACCACCGGCGGCGCGGATCATATCCATGCGCACATGGAGGAATGGCTTCAGACCGAATGGTGGGATTGGCAGGTCTATACCGCCAACCTGACGGAACATTATGCGCAGATCGCCGTCGTCGGCCCCAAGGCGCGCGAGATCCTGCAATCGCTCGGCAGCGACATCGATCTGGGCCGTGATGCCCTGCCGTTCATGCAATGGCGCGAGGGCACGCTGGCGGGAATCCCGACGCGCGTCTTCCGCATCTCGTTCTCGGGCGAGCTGAGCTTCGAGATCGCGGTGGCGGCAGGCCAGGGCCGCGCGCTGTGGGACAGGCTGCTCGAGGCCGGGCAGGGGCAGGGCATCACCCCCTACGGCACCGAGGCGTTGCATGTCCTGCGGGCCGAAAAGGGGTTCATCATGATCGGCGATGAAACCGACGGCACGGTGATCCCGCAGGATCTGAACCTGAACTGGGCAATCAGCAAGAAGAAGGACGATTTCATCGGCAAGCGCGCCCAGGAGCGGTCGCACATGACCGACCCCGCCCGCTGGAAACTGGTGGGGCTGGAGACGACCGACGGATCGGTCCTGCCCGATGGCGCCTATGCCACCCGCGAGGGGCTGAACGCCAACGGCCAGCGCAACACCGAGGGGCGCGTCACCTCGACCTATTACTCGCCAACACTGAAACGGGGCATCGCCATGGGGTTGGTGCACGCCGGACCGGATCGGATGGGCGAGATGCTGCGCTTTGCCAAGGTCGACGGCACGGCGGTGCACGCCCGCGTCTGCGACCCGGTGTTCTATGACAAGGAAGGCAAGCAGCAGGATGTCTGACCCCGTCACCCCCCTGAACCACGCCCGCTTCGACGGCTATGTGACGATCGCGGAAGCCGGCCCGACGGGGATGATCACGCTGCGCGGCGATCTGGCCGATCCGCACCTGTCCGAAACCTTGCACGGCGTCATCGGCGCAGGCGTGCCCGCCAGGGGCCGGGCCGAGGTCATTGGCGACAACACGATCTGTTGGATGTCGCCCGATGAGTTGTTGCTGATGGCGCCGCGCAGCTATGTCCCGGACGCACTGGCCCGGATCGCAAGCGCCATGGGCGACCGCCACCACCTTGCCGCCGACGTATCCGACGCCCGCGCGATGATCCGCCTGCAAGGACGCGCCCTGCGCGAAGTTCTGGCCAAGCTGTCGCCGGCCGACCTGTCGCCCGCGGCCTCCCCGCCGGGCACGATCCGGCGCACCCGCTTGGCGCAGGTGCCGGCGGCGATCCTGTTCCAGGGGCCGGATCGGGCCGATGTGCTTTGCTTTCGCTCGGTTGCGCGATATGTCTTCGGATTGCTGTCGAATGCCGCCCGGCCGGGCAGCGAGGTGCACCGGACCGCCGGAGCCGGCAATCCGGAACAATAGCAGGGCTGGACCGTTGCACAGTGTAAGACTTGACGCCGCGGGGCGACCGGAGCAGGTATCAAGCGTCGAATGACATATCAACAAAGGGGTATCCCATGACCTTCCAACTTCCCGATCTTCCCTATGCCCACGACGCGCTGGCCGCCAAGGGCATGTCGAAAGAGACGCTGGAATACCATCACGACATCCACCACAACGCCTATGTCACCAACGGCAACAAGGCGATCGAGGGGACGGAATGGGCCGGCAAGTCGCTGGAAGAGATCATCAAGGGCACGTACGACAAATCCGCCGTTGCGCAGTCAGGCATCTTCAACAACATCTCGCAGCTCTGGAACCACAACCAGTTCTGGGAAATGATGTCGCCGGACGACAAGAAAATGCCGTCCGAGCTTGAAAAGGCCCTGACCGACAGTTTCGGTTCGGTCGACAAGTTCAAGGAAGAATTCTCCGCCGCCGGTGGCGGTCAATTCGGTTCGGGCTGGGCCTGGCTGGTCAAGGACAAGGACGGCTCGCTGAAGGTCACCAAGACCGAAAACGGCGTCAACCCGCTGTGCTTCGATCAAACCGCCTTGCTGGGGTGCGACGTGTGGGAACATTCCTATTACATCGACTTCCGCAACAAACGCCCGGCCTATCTGACCAACTTCCTCGACAACTTGGTCGACTGGGAAAATGTCGCATCGCGCATGTGATCCGGCGCTCCGAGATATCCGGCCGTCCCGCGCGGGACGGCCGTTTTTTCTTGAGTATTTAGAGCAAGAAAAAGCTGCGAAACGGTCGAGCGCCTGATCGACCTTGCCTGCATGCGATGGCTTTTTCTTGCTCTAAATACTCCGGGGTCCGGGGCAGCGCCCCGGGTTCTTGCGCAGCAGCGGGCGCCGCTCGCTGGATTCAGGTGATCGCCGTTACAAATCCCTTCACAGATCTTCGTTGAACTCTTCGCACAGGTTGGTGACGACGGCGCGCAGGGCCTCGTCATGGGTTGCGCCGTTTTCCATGGCGTGGCGGTGCACCGCGCGTTGCCGTTCGGCGCTGGTGCCGGTCGTCACCATGGCGCGGGCGGCTTCGACCTCGCGCAGACAGTGCAGGGCCTCGGCGTCTTCCTGGACCAACGCGATGATCTCGTCGAGCAGATCGGCATAATCGATGACCCTGCCGCGGCCCAGGTCGATCAGGCCGTCGGTGGTGCCATAGCGTTGCGCACGCCAGCGGTTCTCGCCGATCAGGAACCGGTCATAGACGCGCCAGCGCTGGTTGTTGCAACGCAGCCGCCACAGCATCCGGAACAGGCATTGCGTCAGCGCCGCAATCGACAGCGCCTCTTCGATTCGGGGCGACACGTCGCAGATCCGTGTCTCGAGCGTCGGATAGGCGTTGGACGGCCGCAGATCCCACCACACCATCGAGCTGTCTTCGATCAGACCGGCATGGACGATGGTCTGAACGGACCGCTGGAACTCCGAAAAGGATGTGAACGCGGGGGGCAGGCCGGTGCGCGGCATGTTGTCGAAGACCGATACCCGGTAACTGGCCAGCCCGGTGTCGTGCCCCTGCCAGAACGGAGATGACGTCGACAGCGCCAGAAGGTGCGGCAGGAAATAGCGCGCCTGGTTCATCAGGTCGATCCGCAGGTCGGGATCCTCGATCCCGATGTGCACGTGCATTCCGCAGATCAGCATCCGACGGGCGACGCCGGCAAGGCTGGATTCCAGGGCGGCATAGCGGTCGCGGTCGCGCAGGCGCTGGTCCTGCCAGCGCGCCCAGGGGTGACAGGCGGCGGCCATCGGCAGCAACCCGTGATGCGCGGCCTCGTCGCGGATCAGCCGGCGCAGGCAGCGCAGATCGTCGCGGGCGGCCGAGATGTCGGCGCAGATGGTCGTTCCGACCTCGACCTGGCATTGCAGGAACTCGGGGCTGACCTGGCCTTCGCGCCGGTTGCGACAGGTTTCGATCAGCGCCTCGGGGGCGGCGGCCAGGGCGCCGGTGTCGGCATCGACAAGCAGGTATTCCTCTTCGATGCCCAGCGTGAAGTCAGGTTCGATCATGTCCCGATAGTGGCGCCGCCCACGGGCAAAGGGAACCGAAAAGCGGTTCGTCAAACCGAATTGTCCGATCGGCGGATTTTTGCGTTCCGCCCGTGGCCGAGTTGCGTTAGCATGACACCAACGGTCGTCAAAAGACCGAGAAGGCAGAGCAGTCGATGATACAGTTACGGACCCTGGCGGCGGCCCTTGCGGCCGGTTTGACGCTTATGGCGCCCATGGCGCGCGCCCAGGACACGTTGGGCGCGATGGCGCGGCCCATCGTCGAAGAGTCGGACATTGCCGATTTCGGCGCGAACCTGCAGATCACCCTGGCGCTGAGCCAGCCGGTGCCGTTCCGCATCTTCACCCTCGACACGCCACGCCGCCTGGTGATCGATTTCTCGGTCGTCGACTGGGCCGGACAGGACGTGGCATCGATCGACCGCAGCGATATCGTGACCTCGGTGCTCAGCGGACCGTTCCGGCGCGGCTGGTCGCGGCTGGTTCTGGGCCTCGATGCGCCGATGATGATCGAAACCGCGGGACTGGCCACGGGCGAGGCTGACGGCGGCGCCACTTTGAAGGTTCAGCTTGCGCCGGGCGATGCCGCGTCGTTTGCCGCCAATGCCGGTGCGCCGGAAGGGGCCGTGCTGACCTTGCCCGCCCCGGCCGAGGTGACGCCGGCACCGGCGCGCCAGACGGGCGACAGGCCGGTGATGGTGATGCTGGATCCGGGTCACGGAGGGCTTGATCCGGGCGCCGAGGTCGATGGCATCGTCGAGGCCGACCTGATGTTGCAGTTTGCACGGGATCTGCGCGCCGTGCTGGAAGCGGACGGGCGTTTCAGCGTGACGATGACCCGCGACGATGACACCTTCGTGCCGCTTGAAACCCGCGTGTCGCTGGCGCGGGCGGCTGGTGCCGACGCGTTCCTGTCGCTGCATGCCGATGTGGTCGCGGAAGGGCGGGCGTCGGGCGCCACGGTCTATACCCTGTCGCAGGAAGCATCGAACGAAGCATCGCGCGTCCTGGCCGAACGTCATGATCGTGCCGATCTGCTGGCGGGACTGGACCTTTCCGGCCATGATGACGTGGTGGCGGGGGTCTTGATGGACATGGCCCGTCTGAACACCACGCCCCGCTCCGACCGCCTGGCGCGCGCCTTGGTGCGCGAGTTGGGCCAGCACACCGGCGATCTGCACAAACGGCCGCGGCTGCGGGCCGGGTTTTCGGTGCTGAAGGCGCCGGATATTCCTTCGGTGCTGGTCGAACTGGGGTTTCTGTCGTCGGACCGCGACCGCGCCAACCTGACCGATCCGGCCTGGCGGCGCCGCGCGGCCGAGGGCATCCGCGATGCGCTGGCGGATTGGGCCGAGGCCGACGCCGCGGAAGCGCGCCAGTTGCGCCAGTGAGGCGCGCGCCGGGCATCGCCAAAACGTGACCGGCCACGGCACCGATTTCCGCCCATCGTGACGCGTCGTGATTTTGACCCCGCCCGCCGCGTGGTCTATGAAGGTTCAATCGCGTTAGGGAGCCTGTCATGGTCCGCTTCATCCTGTCCTTCTTCGGTGCCATCTTCAGCTGGATCACCATCGGAGCCCTGTTCGCGGCGCTGACCATCGGTGCGATCTTCTGGATGTATTCCCGCGACCTGCCAAACACCGATCAGCTGGCGAAATACGCGCCGCCCACGATCAGCAGGATCTATTCGGCCGAAGGCCGCATCATCGATGAATTCGCCGAGGAACGGCGCCTGTTCGCCCCGGCGTCCGAGATCCCCGACCTGGTGAAGAACGCCTTCATTTCGGCGGAGGACAAGAACTTCTACACCCACCGCGGATACGATCCGCGGGGCATGGTGGCGGCGGCGATCACGGCCGCAAAGGGCGGTGCGCTGCGCGGTGCGTCGACCATCACCCAGCAGGTGATGAAGAACTTTCTTCTGGGCGGCGAACGGTCGGCGGAACGCAAGGTCAAGGAATTGATCCTGGCCAGCCGGATCGAAGGCACACTGCCCAAGGACAAGATCCTCGAGCTTTACCTGAACGAAATCTTCCTCGGTCAGAATTCGTTCGGTGTGGCGGCGGCGGCGCAGACCTATTTCAACAAGACCCTATCCGATCTGAAGCCCGAGGAAGCCGCCTATCTGGCCGCGCTGCCCAAGGCGCCGTCGACCTATCATCCGGTGCGCGCCAAGGAGCGCGCGATCAGCCGGCGCAATTTCGTTCTGCGCGAGATGTTCGAGAACGGATACATCACCGAGGACGAATACCGCACCGCCCGGGTCGAGCCGCTGCGCACGGTGCAGAACGGCGATTACGAATCGTTCAAGTCGTCGCTGCCCGACCGGGATTATTTCACCGACGAGATCCGCCGCCAGCTGTCGGAAGACTTTGGCGAGGGCGAGTTCTTTTCCGGTGGTCTGACCGTGCGCGCCACGGTCGATCCCGAATTGCAACACGAGGCGGCCGATGCGCTGCGCCTCGCGCTGGAAACCTATGACCGGGGCCTGGGCATCTGGCGCGGCACCGGCAAGAGCATCGATCCCGCCAAGCTGGGCACCCAGGACGAATGGCGCGCGGCCTTGGCCGACGTGCGGGTGTCGCGCGACGTCGATCTGGAAAACACCTGGTATCCGGCCGTAGTGCTGGAAGTCGGAGACACCTCGGCGCGGATCGGGATCGAGGACGTCGAAGAGGACGCCGACGGTCACTGGATCGAACCCAAGGACGTGCAATGGGCGCGTCCGCGGCTGGACAATGGCAAGCTGGGCGATCGCGCGCAGGTGGCGGGTGACCTGCTGGATGTGGGCGACGTGGTGCTGGTGCGCCGGATGACGTCGGATTCCGATGGCTCGTTCATCCGCTGGACCCTGCGCCAGATCCCAGCGGTGCAGGGCGCCTTCATGGCGATGGACGTGCACACCGGCCGGGTGCTGGCGATGCAGGGCGGGTTTTCGTATCAGCATTCGGTGTTCAACCGCGCCACGCAGGCCACGCGCCAACCCGGATCGTCGTTCAAGCCCTTCGTCTATGCCGCCGCGCTGGATTCCGGGTTCAGCCCGGCCACCATCGTGGTCGACGCCCCGATCGAGATCAACACGCCCCAGGGGTTGTGGCGGCCCAAGAACTATTCCAACCGCTTTTACGGCCCGACCCCCCTCAGGACCGGGATCGAGCAGTCGCGCAACCTGATGACCGTGCGCCTGGCCGAGGAGATCGGCATGGACACCGTCGCGCGCTATGCCGAGAAATTCGGCGTCTACGACAGCATGGGCCGGTTCCTGGCCAATGCGCTGGGGGCCGAGGAAACCACCCTGTTCAAGATGGTCGCGGCCTATTCGATGTTTGCCAACGGCGGCGAACGGGTCGAACCGACGCTGGTCGACCGGGTGCAGGACCGCTATGGCGCGACCGTCTACAAGCATGACCAGCGCGCCTGTCCCGAATGCCAGGTCGCGTCGCTGTCGCCCGGTGCCTCGCCGGCCATCACGTCGAACCGCGAGCGGGTGATGGACGCGATCACCGCCTATCAGTTGACGTCGATGATGCGCGGCGTCGTCGAACGCGGCACCGCCCGCGGCAAGATCAACCTGGGCGTTCCGGTCGCCGGCAAGACCGGCACGACCAACGATGAAAAGGATGCCTGGTTCGTCGGCTTCACCTCGAACATCGCGGCGGGCTGTTACATCGGTTACGACCGGCCGCGTCCCATGGGCCGGTCCGGGTCGGGTGGCGGGCTGTGCGCGCCGGTGTTCGACCAGTTCATGCAGGTCGCCACCCGCAAGTATGGCGGTGGTCCCTTCGCGGTGCCGCCGGGCGGCGAATTCATCAACATCGACCGCTTCACGGGCGCCCGTCTGTCGGCGAATGCCACGGGTGACAACGTGATCGCCGAGTATTTCCGCATCGGCGAGGAGCCGGTGTTCGGCGTGGCCTTCGACGGCGGTTTCGCCATGGGCGCCAACCTGCCGCTGTTCTCGTCCGGCGAGGGGTCGGAGGAGGGGGTCAACGTGCGCACCTCGGACGGCAACGTGGCCAAGATTCCCAAGAACCGCGCCAGTTTCGGGTCGCTGTCATCGGGCGGGCTATATTGACGCGCGCCGCCGTGCCGCTTGCCCATCGCGCGGCGCGTTGGTAACAGCAGGAACGGAAAACACACCAGAACAGGACGGTTATGCGCGCGGAAGCACAGAACACGGTCGAGGCGATCCGAAAATCGCTGCACCTTCTGGGGCAGCGGATGGACGTCGAAACCGCGCCTCACCGGTTGGAGGAATTCAACGCGATGGTCGAGGATCCGGGCCTGTGGGACGATCCCGACAAGGCCCAGAAACTGATGCGTGACCGGCAGATGCTGGTCGATGCCATGACCCGCTATGACACGATGAGCCAGGAGCTCTCGGACAATATCGAGCTGATCGAACTGGGCGAGATGGAGGACGACCAGGAGGTCGTCGCCGAAGCCGAACGGGCGCTGAAAACGCTGGCCAGCCGCGCCGGCGAGGCCGAGATCGAGGCGCTGTTGAACGGCGAAGCCGACGGCAACGATACGTTCCTCGAAATCAATTCGGGCGCCGGGGGCACCGAATCCTGTGACTGGGCGTCGATGCTGGCGCGCATGTATGTCCGCTGGGCCGAAAAGAAGGGCTATAAGGTCGAACTTCAATCGGAAAGCCCGGGCGACGAGGCGGGGATCAAGTCGGCCTCCTACAAAATTTCCGGCCCCAACGCCTATGGCTGGCTGAAGGGCGAATCCGGGGTTCACCGGCTGGTGCGCATTTCCCCCTATGACAGCGCGGCACGGCGGCACACGTCGTTTTCGTCGGTTTGGGTCTATCCCGTGGTCGATGACAACATCGAAATCGAGGTCGCGCCGAACGACATCCGGCTGGACACCTATCGATCATCCGGTGCGGGCGGCCAGCACGTCAACACCACCGACTCGGCCGTGCGGATCACCCACCTGCCGACGGGGATCGTCGTCACCAGTTCCGAAAAGTCGCAGCACCAGAACCGCGACATCGCCATGAAGGCCCTGAAATCGCGGCTTTACCAGATGGAACTGGAACGGCGCAATTCGGCCATCAACGAAGCCCACGAGAACAAGGGCGACGCCGGTTGGGGCAACCAGATCCGATCCTATGTGCTGCAACCTTACCAGATGGTGAAGGATCTGCGCACGAACGTCGAGACATCCGACTCCCAAGGCGTGCTGGACGGGGATCTGGACCGCTTCATGGCGGCGACCCTTGCCATGGACCTGACCGGGAAAAGCCGGGCGGAGGCCAACACCGACGACTGACCGCGCCCGCGATACTCTTCTTCCCGCCACCTGATACGGACATGCCATGGCACCAAAGCCGGAAATCGCCACCCTGCGCCTTGCCGATCTGACCGATGCTCTTGTCCAAGGCGCGCGCGACTTTCGGGCGGCCCCGATGTTCGGGCTGTTTTTCGGCGGTTTCTATGCCTTCGGCGGATTGCTTCTGGTGCTGCTCGGGGCGGGAACGGTGTGGTGGACCCTGGCGATATCGCTGGGCTTTCCGCTGATCGCGCCCTTTGCCGCGGTCGGGCTGTATGATGTCAGCCGGCACCTGGAAAAGGGCGAGCCCCTGGGATGGGGCAGTGTTCTGGGCAATGTCTGGGCCGAACGCAGCCGCCAGATCCCGCTGATCGGCGCGCTGATCGTCATCTATTTCCTGTTCTGGACGTTCCTTGCGCACATGATCTTTGCGCTGTTCATGGGGCTGAGCACGATGACGAACGTTCAGACCTCCTATGAGGTGTTCCTGACCTCGAACGGGTTGGCCATGATCGCGACCGAATTTGCCGTCGGCGGTGTGCTGGCCTTCCTACTGTTTTCGCTGACCGCCATCAGCCTGCCGATGCTGCTGGACCGCGAGATCGACTTCGTGACGGCGATGATCCTCAGCGTCCGTTCGGTCATCGGCAACCTTGGCGTGATGCTGGTCTGGGGGATTTCGGTCGCGGTGCTGTCCTTGCTGGGCATGGTCCCGGCGTTCCTGGGCCTTTGCGTCATTTTCCCGGTGCTTGGACATGCCACCTGGCATCTTTATCGACGCACCGTGATCTGGCCCGTCGCACAGGACACGCCGCACACCACCAACGGCTGACCGGCATCGGCAGTCTTGCAACAGCAACGGGCGCCGGTGCACTGTGCGCCAGGCGAAACAGGGAGAGGATGGCAATGGCCACCGGAATGGAAGGGGCCATCGGCCCGGTGGCGGCATTCGCCCTTGTCGGCGTTCTGGGCGTCGGTGCGCAATGGGTCGCCTGGAAGCTGCGCCTGCCGGCCATCGTGCTGATGCTGGCGGCCGGTCTGATCGCGGGGCCGGTGACCGGCATCTTCGATCCCGACCGCGATATCGGCCCGCTGACCGGACCGATGATATCCCTGGCCGTGGCAGTGATCCTGTTCGAGGGCGGTCTGACGCTGAACCTGCAATCGCTGCGCGATGCCGCCGAGGGCGTCAAGCGCCTGGTGTTCATCGGCGCGCCGCTCGGCTGGCTGTTGTCGACGCTGGCGCTGAAATTCGGCGCCGGCCTGTCGTGGGAAAGCTCGACCGTGTTCGGCGGTCTGATGATCGTCACTGGGCCCACCGTCATCGCGCCTCTGTTGCGCACCGCGCGCCTGTCGCGCCGTCCCGCCGCCCTGTTGCAATGGGAGGCGATCCTGAACGATCCCATCGGCGCGCTGGCGGCGGTGCTGGCGTTTTCCGTCGTTCTGGTGCTGAACGCCGGGGATACGGCGGGTGGCGCGGCGGTGGAATTCGTTCTTGGTCTCGGGTTGGCGGGTGTTCTGGGGTTCGCTGCCGGGTGGGGGCTGGCCTATGCGTACAAGCGGGCGATGGTGCCGGAATACATGAAGGTGCCGGCGCTGTTCGTGTCGATCCTGGGGGTCTTCGCGCTCAGCGATGCGATGCTGCATGAAAGCGGGCTGCTGGGCGTCACCGTCATGGGCGTCGTGATCGCCAATTCGAACCTCGCGTCCTTTTCAGACCTGCGCCGGTTCAAGGAGCAGGCGACGATTTTGCTCGTGTCGGGGGTGTTCATCCTGCTGGCGGCCTCGCTGGATTTCTCGCAACTGGCGCGGCTGGACTGGCGCGCGCTCGTGTTCGTGGCACTGGTCGTGCTGGCGGTGCGTCCGCTGACCGTGCTGGTGGCATTGGCGTCGACCAAGGTGCCGTTCAAGGAACGGCTTCTGGTGGCCTTCACCGGCCCGCGTGGTGTGGTCCTGGTGGCGGTGGCCGGACTTTTCGGCACGCGCCTGGCGGATCTTGGCGTTGCCGACGGCGGCCTGATCGGTCCCATCGCGTTCGTTCTGGTGGCGGCCACGGTGGTCGTCCATGGCTTCACGCTTGCGCCCTTTGCCCGGGCGCTTGGCCTGGTGGCCTCGGGCACGCCCGGTGTGATGATCCTGGGCGGCTCGCACTGGAGTGTCGGGCTGGCCGAGGCGCTGAAGGAACAGGAGGTTCCGGTGATGATCGCCGATACCAACCGCTCGCGCCTGACCCGTGCGCGGGCCGCCGGGATCGAGACGTTCTTTGGCGACATCCTGTCGGAAGCGGCCGAACACCGGGTCGAGCTGAACGCCTTTTCAACGGTGATCGCCGCCACCGACAACGACGCCTACAACACCCTTGTCGCGACCGAACTGGCGCCGGAATTCGGGCGCGAGCATGTGTATCAGCTGGGCCGCGAGAAAAGCGAATTCGCGCGCTATCAACTGCCCCCCACATTGGGCGGGCGGCTGTTGGCGGATGGTGCCACCTATGAGGCACTGAACGCCAAAGTCTGGCGCAAGTGGCGCTTCTCGGTCACCACCCTGAGCGAGGAATTCACGCTGGAGGATTGGCGCGCGCGCCGCCCCGACGCGGTTCTGCTGGGCCACATCGACGGGCAGGGCGCGTTCCGTCCGCTGGGCCAGAAACAGCAGGAGGCGTTCGAGGGCGAACCGGATCTGCGGCTGGTTGCCATGGTGCCGGATGCCGGCGACGATGTCTCGGCCGCCGCCTGATCGGCCCGCTGCCGGGTAACGGGCAGGGGGAAGCGAAGCGCCAGGCGCCGTGGCGCGGGTCTGACAGGCGCAGATAGGGCCTGTGCCGCCTGCGGGATCACGGTCTTCGGTGGAAAGCCGGAGCCGGCGATATTGACCCCGTGCGACGGCGTGATACACGGCCAGTGCATTCCGATGTCTTTCCCAAGGACCGCCGCCATGAACCTTTTTGCCGACATTCGCGCCCTCGTCATCGCCACATTGGAAGACATGGCGCGCGCCGGCGATCTGCCCGGGGGGCTGGATCTGGGCAACGTCGCGGTCGAACCGCCCCGCGACGCCGCCCACGGCGACATGGCCACCAACGCGGCGATGGTGCTGGCCAAACCGGCGAAGGCCAAGCCCCGCGAACTTGCCGAAAAGCTGGCCGCGCGGCTGGCGGACGATCCGCGCATCTCGACGGTTGAAGTGGCGGGGCCGGGATTCCTGAACCTGACGCTGTCCGGTGATATCTGGGCGGGGGTGATCACCCGCATCCTGACCGAACCCGATTATGGCCGTTCGGACATGGGCGCCGGGCACCGTGTTCTGGTGGAATACGTCAGCGCCAATCCGACGGGTCCGCTGCACGTCGGTCACACCCGCGGTGCGGTGTTCGGTGATGCTTTGGCGTCGCTGCTGGATTATGCCGGCTGGGACGTCACGCGCGAATACTATATCAACGACGGCGGTGCGCAGGTCGATGTTCTGGCCCGGTCCGTCTATCTGCGCTATCTCGAGGCACACGGACAGGAGGTGGCGTTTCCCGACGGCACCTATCCGGGTGATTACCTGATCGAGGTTGGGCGCGCGTTGAAGGACCGCGTCGGCGACACCTATGTCGGCAAGGACGAACAGGTCTGGCTGGGCGACGTGCGCACCTTCGCCACCGACGCGATGATGGAGCTGATCCGCGCCGACCTCAAGAAGCTGGGCGTCGTGATGGACAGCTTCTATTCCGAAAAGTCGCTGTATGGCACCGGCCGGATCGAGGACGCGATCGGTGATCTGAAAGCCAAGGGCCTGATCTATGAGGGCACGCTCGAGCCACCCAAGGGCAAGCTGCCCGACGATTGGGAGCCGCGCGAGCAGACGCTGTTCCGCTCGACTGCGCATGGCGATGACGTGGACCGCCCGGTGATGAAATCGGATGGCGCCTGGACCTATTTCGCACCCGACATCGCCTATCATTACGACAAGATCCAGCGCGGGTTCGACGCGCTGATCGACGTGTTCGGCGCCGATCACGGCGGTTATGTCAAGCGGATGAAGGCGGCGGTGTCGGCCCTGTCGGACGGTGCCGTGCCGCTGGACGTCAAGCTGACGCAACTGGTCAAGCTCTATCGCGACGGCGAGCCGTTCAAGATGTCCAAGCGCGCCGGAACCTTCGTGACGCTGGCCGATGTCGTCGACCAGGTCGGCCCCGACGTCACCCGTTTCGTGATGCTGACGCGCAAGAACGACGCACCGCTGGATTTCGATTTCGCCAAGGCCGTCGAGCAATCCAAGGACAATCCGGTCTATTACGTGCAATACGCCCACGCGCGCATCCGGTCGGTCCTGCGCAAGGCCGAAGATCAGGGGATCGCGCTGAACGACGTGCCCGATCTGTCCGATCCGGCAGAGATCGCCGTGGCGCGCAAGCTGGCCGAATGGCCACGCTTGGTGGAAATCGCGGCGCGCACCCATGAACCGCACCGCGTGGCCTTTTATCTTTATGACCTGGCGTCGGATTTTCATGCGCTGTGGAACCGGGGCAACGACGATCCGTCGCTGCGGTTTTTGCAGGATGGCAACAATTCGGCCTCGGCGGCCAAAATCGCGCTGCCGCGCGCCGTTTCCGTTGTTATTTCCGCAGGTCTTGGTATCCTTAATGTCACTCCTGCGGAAGAAATGCGCTGAAAAAAGGCGCCGGGCGGGGGGATACAGGCGCGTTACCGGACGAAGGCAACGAAGAAACGACACCGCGGACCTGCATCGTGCCAGGTTTGAAAAGCGGTGCGAGCAGCAAGAGGCAAGGCATGGCGGACGTTTACGACGAAACCGAAAGGGCGCAGTTGCGCGCCGAACGCTATCACTCGGACGCACCCGGGGAAGAGCCGGCGCGCCGCATGAGCCACGTCATGAACTGGACCGGTGGGTTGCTGTCCCTTGCGCTGATCGCGGGCACGGGTGTCTGGGGTTACAAGTTGCTGGTGCGTGACGTCACCGGGGTTCCGGTGGTGCGCGCCCTGGAAGGCCCGATCCGGGTGGCGCCCGATGATCCGGGGGGGCAGCGCGCCGAACATCAGGGGCTTGCCGTGAACGAAGTGGCGGCCGCCGGGTCCGCCGGTGCGCCGGGCGATCGCCTGATCCTTGCGCCGGCCCCGCTGGAGTTGGCCGAGGAAGATCTGCCGCGCCCACGCCTGCCGCAATTCGAAGCGCCCGCGGCCGAAACGGTCACGGCCGACGCCGATACGACCGCCGACACCGCAACAGGCGATCTGGCCCTGGGCGAGGTCGAGGATATTCCCGAGGATTCGCTGGCCACCGACCGTGCGGTGGCCGAAGCCCTGCAACCGGCCGCGCCGATGCCCGAACTGACGGGCGATTCACGCGCCGATGCCCTGGCCCTTGCCGAAGCGCTGAGCGCGGGGGTCGAACCCCTCAGCGGTGCGGGGGCCGAGCCGGAAGACGCCGTCGCCTCCGTGAACGACGATCTCGGCATCGCCCGCTCGCCGCGCCCGCCGTCGCGCCCCGCAAGCCTGGAAACGGTGCGCGCCGCACCGGTACGGGCGACGAACGTCCAGACGGTGTCCGCCGAGACGACCGTCGAGGTTGCGGCCGACAGCCTGGCCAGCGGCACCCGCCTGGTGCAGTTGGGCGCCTTCGAAAGCGCCGAAGTGGCCCGCGCACAGTGGGACGCCATCGGGGGACGGTTCGAGGAATACTTCGCCGGCAAGTCTCGCGTCGTGCAGCGGGCGCAATCGGGCGGCAAGACGTTCTATCGCCTGCGCGCCATGGGGTTCGAGGATCTGGCCGACTCGCGCCGGTTCTGTTCGGCGCTGCTGGCGAAAAGCGCCGATTGCATTCCCGTGGTGGTGCGCTGATTCAATGGCCGGGCAGGGCGCCTATCTTTTCGGCTGTCACGGCCCGCATCTGTTGATGGATGAGGCGGCGTTCTTTGCCGAAAGCCAGCCGTGGGGCTTCATCCTGTTCGCGCGCAATATCGAGACGCCCGACCAGGTGCGTCGCCTGACCGGCGATCTGCGTTCTGCCGTCGGTCGGAATGCGCCGGTTCTGGTGGATCAGGAAGGCGGTCGGGTGCAACGCTTGCGCGCACCCCACTGGCGCGACTGGATGGCGCCGCTGGATCAGATCGAAGCGGCAGGCGCACAGGCGGCGCGCACGATGTATCTGCGCGCCCGGATCATTGCGGATGAGCTGCGCGCGGTTGGGATCGACGCGAATTGCGCGCCCACCTGCGACGTGGCCCGCCCCGAAACCCATGCGTTCCTGCGCAACCGGTGTTACGGCACCGACGCCACATCGGTCACCGCCAACGCCCGCGCCACGGCCGACGGGTTGCTGGCGGGGGGTGTCCTGCCGGTGATGAAGCATATGCCGGGTCACGGGCTGGGCCGCGTCGACAGCCACAAGGATCTGCCGGTGGCGGACGCAGACGCCGAAACCCTTGAAGCCATCGATTTCGCGCCGTTCCGCGCCCTGCGTGACCTGCCTCTGGCAATGACCGCCCATATCGTCCTGCCGGAATTGTCCGACAGGCCCGCCACCCAGTCGGCCGAAGTCGTGGGCGGGGTGATCCGCGGCATCATCGGGTTCGATGGCGTGCTGATGACCGACGATATCTCCATGAACGCCCTTGGCGGCACGATCGTTGACCGGGCGCGTGCCTCGCTTGACGCCGGGTGCGACATGATCCTGCATTGCCACGCCGACATGACCGAAATGCAGGACGTGGCGGCGGTGGCGGGCCGGATGGGCACCGCGGCGCAGGCCCGCGCCGATCGTGCGATGACGTGGCGCAAAACGCCCGACACCATTGACTTGCCCGCGCTGGAGGCCGAACTTGCGCGCCACCTGGCACGGGGCTGAGGCATGAGCGATCCCGATCCGCAATTCGACAGCGTCGCCGACCGGCTGGCCGCCGAGGCGCTGATCGTCGATGTCGACGGTTTCGAGGGGCCGCTGGATCTGTTGCTGACCCTGTCCCGCACCCAGAAGGTGGATCTGCGCCAGATTTCGGTCCTGGCCCTGGCGCGGCAATACCTTGCCTTTGTCGAACAGGCCAAGGCGCTGCGGATCGAACTGGCCGCCGATTACCTGGTCATGGCGGCGTGGTTGGCCTTCCTGAAATCCCGGCTGCTGTTGCCGCCCGACCCCAGCGATCAGGGGCCGTCGGGTGACGATCTCGCCGCCCACCTGGCGTTTCAGCTTGAACGGCTGGCTGCCATGCGCGATTGCGCCGCCAAGCTGATGGCGCGTGACCGTCTGGGGCGCGACTTTTTCGCCCGCGGCGAAAGCGAAGGGATGCGGCGGGTGCGCCGGGTGAAATACACCGCCACGCTGCTGGATCTGATGCAGGGTTATGCGCGGATCCGCACGCGCGACGATTTCCGTCCCTTCGTCATGGACCGCACCGATGTGATGACGCTGGAAGAGGCGCTGGAACGGATGCGCGGGCTGATCGGCTATGCCGGCGAGTGGACGGATCTGCTGAGTTACCTGCCCGAGGGGTGGGGCGGTGATCCGAAGCGCCGCCGATCCGCCACGGCCAGCCATTTCGCCGCTTCGCTTGAACTGGTAAAGGCGGGCCGGATACATCTGCGCCAGGACGATACCTTCGCTCCGATCCAGATCCGTGCCCGCGATCCCCACGATGTCTGAGCGCGAGGAGACCGGCACCGGCAGCCTGTTCGCCGCGCCCGGGATGCCCGAACAGGAACGCATGGTCGAAGCCATCCTGTTTGCTTCGTCCGAACCCGTCACGGTGGCGGATCTGAACGCGCGGATGCCCCATGGCTGTGATGCGGCGGCGGCGTTGCTGCTGTTGCGCGACCGCTATCGCGGGCGCGGCGTTCAGGTCGTCAGGGTAGGTGAAGCCTGGGCCATGCGAACCGCCCCCGATCTGGGGTTCCTGATGCAGAAGGAAACGGTGGAACTGCGCAAGCTGTCGCGCGCCGCCATTGAAACGCTGGCGATCGCCGCTTACCATCAACCGGTGACCCGGGCCGAGATCGAGGAGATCCGCGGCGTGTCCGTCTCGCGCGGGACCATCGATCAACTGCTCGAACTCGAATGGATCCGGATCGGGCGCCGCCGCATGACACCGGGCCGTCCCGTCACCTTTGTCGTGACACAGACGTTCCTGGATCATTTCGGTCTGGAATCGGCCCGCGATCTGCCGGGGTTGAAGGAACTCCGCGCCGCAGGATTGCTTGAAAACCGGCCACCTCCGGAAGCGGCCGATGACAACCGACCGGATGAGGACACCCAGGGCGGTCTTTTCGACGACACGCCCCAGCAGGAGGACGAGACATGAACCAGATCATCCGCATGCTCACGCGCATGTTCATGAACAAGGGCATAAACGCCGGGATCGATCATGCATTCGGCCAGGGCAAGGCCCGCAAGGACATGACGCCCGAGGAACGCCGCCAGGCGGACGCCGGGCGCAGCAACGCCAAGCGCGCCAAGCAGGCGATCAAAATGGCCCGTCGCGCGGGCCGTTTCTGAACGCCGCGCGCGGTTTGCGAAAGATCTAGGGTCGGGCTGTCGCGGGCGGTTGGCCCCCGGCATCGGATGCATCGCCCAAGGTGAACTGTTTGGCGAGCTTCAGGCCCTGGCCCTGATAGTTCGACGCCATTTCAACGCCATAAAGCCGCTCGGGCCGGTCTGACATCCGCTCGTACACCAGCCGCCCGACAACCTGGCCATGTTCCAGAACGAATGGCGCTTCGTGGCAGCGCACTTCGAGAACGCCGCGCGATCCGTTGCCGCCGGCCGCGGCCCAGCCAAAGCCGGGATCGAAGAAACCGGCATAATGCACCCGAAATTCCCCGGCCATCGCCAGGTAGGGCGCCATTTCAGCGGCATATAGGGGCGGAATCGTCACCGCCTCGCGCGAGACGAGAATATAGAAGGCGCCGGGATCGAGGATGATACGCCCGTCACGGGTGCGGATTTCTTCCCAGAACTCGGCCGCGCGATAGGCGCCGATCCGATCGAGATCGATCACGCCGGTGTGTGGTTTGGCGCGATAGCCGACAAGATCGCCGGTTTCGGGCCGCAGATCGACGGAGAACGCCAATCCGTCGTCGATGATGGCCTCGCCGTCGACCAAGGGGGTCTCATCGTGCAACGCACGCAGGGCGGCATCATCCAGCCGCGCCGCGCCCGATCGAAAGCGGATCTGATTCAACCGCATTCCCGGCCGCACCAGCACCGAAAACGACCGCGGGCAGATCTCGGCATAGAGCGGACCGGCGTAACCTTCGGGAATCCGGTCAAATTCGGTTCCGCCGTCGGTGATGGTGCGGGTCAGAAGATCAAGTCGGCCGGTCGAGCTTTTGGCATTGGCAACGGCCTGAACATCGCGCGGCAGGTTCAACCCCTCGATCAGGGGCACGACATAGACACAGCCCTTTTCCAGGACCGCGCCCTCGGTCAGATCGACCCGATGCATCGCGAAATCGTTCAACCGGTCGGCCACGCTGGCGCCCGCGCCGGCCAGAAAAGACGCCCGGACCCGCCAGGCGACGGTGCCCAACCTAAGGTCGAGCGATGCGGGTTGCAGTTGTGCAGGATCGATCGGCGGATCGGCCACGATGGCACCGCGATCGATAAGGGCCGACAGGGATTGACTGGGAAGAACGCCTTTCATCCTGACAATCCTTGGCCGTAAGGGAAGAAAATAGCGATGGTAGAGCTGTTGGTCGGGCTAGCAGGACTCGAACCTGCGACCTTCCGTCCCCCAGACGGACGCGCTACCAGGCTGCGCCATAGCCCGACTGAGGTTGCTTTTAACGAAGTTGGCCGCGGTGACAAGAGGCGAATTGGGCTTCTTTTACCCGATTGCCGCTTACCCGGTTTCGGCCCCGATCCGGTCGGTCAATTGGGCGCGCAACTGTTCCATCCGGCCCACGAGCGGGATCAGATCGGGCGCGCGGTTGGTCAGACGCTCCGCCGGAAGCGCGGCGATATAGGCCGCCAAACCGCGCGCGTCATCGGGCACGGCGACAACGGCCCGCGCCGGGGCGGTGTCGGCCTCGCTCGGCGCTGTGTCGGCGGGCTGTGGTTCCGGTTCGGCGGACGGTTCATCTTTGTCGGCGCTGTCGTCGATGGGCGGCGGCGCCTTGTCTTCACTGGCCGCGGAATGCTCGGGCGGGGTCGGGTCGGCCACCTGATCGGCGTCGTCGGCATCGTTGGCAAAGGGCCAGCGCGACAACGCGTCGTCCGGATCGGCGGGCGGATCTTCTGCCGGGGCGGCGCGTTCGGGCGCGAACTGCACCACCTCGCCCTTGGGCGGCAGCGGTGGCACATCGACGGCCATCGGTCCTTCGGCGTCGTCAGATCCCCTGGCATCGATCGACGGCGATTGGGCGGCAACGTGTTTCGGCCCTTCCTCGCGCAGGATCTTCTGAACACCGCGGATGGTCAGCCCGTCTTCGTGCAGCAGCTTCTTGATACCGCCCAGCAATTCCATGTCCGATGGTCGGTAATAACGCCGCCCGCCCGCGCGTTTCACCGGCTTGATCTGGGTAAAGCGGCTTTCCCAGAAGCGCAGAACGTGGGTTGGCACGTCAAGCCATTCAGCGACCTCGCTGATGGTGCGGAAGGCGTCGGGGGATTTCGTCACGGCGGTCAGGTCCGATTGCCTTCGGCCACACGATCCTTCATCAGGTGCGACGGGCGAAACGTAAGAACGCGGCGCGGATGGATCGGCACTTCTTCGCCGGTCTTGGGGTTGCGTCCGATGCGGGCCGACTTGTCACGCACCGAAAAGGTGCCGAACGACGAGATCTTGACCGAATCGCCCGCTGCAAGCGCATCGGACATATGTGCCAGAACGGATTCCACCAATTGGGCCGATTCATTGCGGCTCAGGCCGACTTCGCGGAACACCGCTTCGCTCAGGTCCATCCGGGTCAATGTCGTTTCGGTCATGATATCCCCCAATGAAATTTGGCAGAGCATGGCCCCATGAGATTTCCAAGTCAATCACAATGACTTGCGGGTTGGGGTGAATGTCACGTGCGAAGCGGTGAACCGCCGTCACCAGCGCAGGATGACCGACCCCCAGGTCAGACCGCCACCAATCGCTTCGGTGACAAGCAGATGACCTGGCTTGATCTGCCCCCGCTCGACCCCCACCGACAGCGCGAGCGGGATCGAGGCGGCCGAGGTGTTTCCGTGATCACGAACGGTCAGAATGACCTTTTCCAGCGGCAGATCCATGCGCTGCGCGGTGGCCGCGATGATCCGCAGGTTCGCCTGGTGCGGCACCATCCAGTCGACATCGGCCGAGGTCAGACCGGCCTTGTCCAGCGCGGCATGGGCCGTTTCGGCCAGCTTCTCGACCGCGTGGCGGAACACTTCCTTGCCCTTCATCCGCAGATGGCCCGTGTTCTGCGTCGCCACGCCGCCATCGACATACAGGGCGTCGCGGAAGCGGCCGTCGGAATGCAGGTCGGTGGCCAGGATGCCGCGATCCTGAGGCGTTCCGTCAGCCTCGCCCGCTTCCAGGATCAGCGCGCCGGCGCCATCGCCGAACAGCACGCAGGTCGAACGGTCGGTCCAGTCCATGAGCCGCGAGAACGTCTCGGCCCCGATGACGAGCACGCGCCTGGCCTGTCCCGACACGATCAGCGCGTTGGCATTGGCCAGCGCATAGATGAAGCCGGCACAGACCGCCTGGATGTCGAAGGCAAAGCCGCGGGTCATGCCGAGATTGGCCTGCACCATGGTGGCAGCGGACGGAAACGTCATGTCGGCGGTCGAGGTGGCCAGGATGATCGCATCGATGTCATCGGGGCCCAGTCCGGCATCGTCCAGCGCGGCGCGGGCCGCACGGGTCGCCATGTCGGAGGTCGTCTGGCCTTCGGCCGCGAAATGGCGCCGTTCGATCCCCGAGCGCGAGCGGATCCACTCGTCCGACGTATCGACGATCTTCTCGAATTCGGCATTGGGAACGATACGTTCGGGAAGGTAATGTCCGGCGCCGCGCACCATGGATCGTGTGGTCATGGCGTCACATCTGGTCCTTGTCATTGTCCACATCGGGGGCGGCTTCGCCGTCAGCCGTATCGGTATCGGCGGCCTTGCCGTGCATCTGAACCGCGGCGACACGCGCCGCCAGCCGGTCGTTGAACCCGTTCTGCGCAAGGGTGAAGGCCAGCTTGATCGCGGCGGAAATGCCGATGGCGTCTGCCGCACCGTGGGATTTCACCACCGTGCCGTTCAGGCCCAGGAAGACGCCGCCGTTCACCCGGCGCGGATCGATCCGCTTGGCCAGCCGCTTCAGCGACCCCATCGCCATCAACGCCGCAAGGCGCGACAGCACGGTGTAACGGAACGCATCGCTCAGCGATTCGCGGATCAGCAGGGCCGTGCCTTCGCCGGTCTTCAGCGCCACGTTGCCGGTAAAGCCATCGGTGACGACAACATCAACCCGGTCACTGGGGATATCGCCACCTTCGACGAAGCCGACAAAGTCATAGTGCCCCTGGTCCGCCGCATCCGCAATCAGATCATGCGCACCCTTCAGTTCGGCGCGTCCCTTGTGTTCTTCGGTGCCGACGTTCAACAACCCGACACGCGGGCGTTTCAGGTTCAGACCGTTGCGGGCATAGGACGCGCCCATCATCGCATATTGCAACAGATCGTTCTGATCGGCGCGGATGTCGGCACCGACATCCAGCATCACGTTGAACCCATGGGGGTTGCGCGACGGCCAGAGACAGCAGATGGCGGGGCGGTTCACGCCTTCCATCTTGCGCAGGCGGATCATGCTGATCGCCATCAGCGCCCCGGTGTTGCCGCAAGACACGACCACGTCGGCTTCGCCATCGCGGACCGAATCGATCGCCGACCACATCGACGTATCCTTGCCGTTGCGCATCACGTGCGACGGCTTGGCATCCATCGTGACAACGCCGGCGGCATCGCGGATGCGGCATCGGTCGGTCAGGCCGCGCTTTTCAACCAGCGGCGCCAGAACATCGCGCGGGCCGTGCAGCACGAACCCGATATCCGGGTTCTTGCTGGCGGACATCTGCATGCCCTCGATGACTGCGGCAGGGCCGTTGTCGCCGCCCATCGCGTCGATCGAGATGATCGTGCGTCCGCCCCCGGATCGTTTCGCGTCCGACGCGATCGCGTCGGCACGGAGGTTTTCCGTATCGTCTGGGGCGGATTGGGGCATGTTCAGATGAACCGGTCTTTGGATCCGGCGGGCTTACGCCGCGTCGTCATCCAGATCGATCTCGTCACTCTGGGCGACGACTTCGCGATCGGCATAATGGCCGCAGGCGCCACAGACGTGGTGCGGGCGCTTCAGTTCGCCGCAGTTGGGGCATTCGGCAGGGTTGCCGGGGACCAGAAAATCATGGGCGCGACGCATGTTGCGGCGGGATTTCGTGATCTTGTTCTGTGGAACGGCCATGTCTCAACCTCGGTGTTCAGGGCCCGCGGGCCCGGGTCTTTGTATTTCAGGGACGGCAGCTTGCGGTGCGCCCCGGTGGAATCCGTCTTGCGTATCGCAGGGGCCATACGCCAGCGGCGGCACCGGTTCAAGCCCTGCCGCAAGGGAGCGCCGACAATATCGCGTTCGCGCGGAAACACAAGCGGAACCGCGCCGCGGTTTCAGTCGGTTTCGCCGGTCGGATCGCTCTGGTTTGCCTTCAGCGCGTCGCGCAAGCCGGCGAAGGGCAGGGCATCCTCGTCGCGCATGGGGTTCACCCCCTCTGCCGCATGAATGGAATCGCCCGATCCGGCGCCCGGTGCCCGCGGATAGGGCGGCAGCGCCAGCGCCAGCGCCTCGGCCATGACCGCGCTCAGGTCCAGAACCGCCGGCAGCGGTTCGATCGTGTCGTCCTCGGGCATCTCGATCTCGCCGGGATCTGCGGGCACATCGGCATCGGCGGAATACAGCCGCTCGACCGTCTCGTCGATGCGGGTGGTCACGGGGTCCAGCGTCACGACACAGGCCTGAACCACGGTCGCCCCGATCCGGCCGGCAAACCGCCAGTCGGACCGGCCCACCGGCACCAACGCGCCCTCGAGACGCAACTTGCGGATGCCGATGATGCCGAGGTATTCGGCCAGCGCGGCCCGCACTTCGGCGTCGGGGGTCAACAGGATGTCCCGGTCGGTGCGCCGGGGCAGGTCGGCAAGGCGGAGCGGAACGCTCCAGGGGGTCTTGGGGTCTGACATCGCGCGCTTTCGATTCTTGAATACGGGACGCGCCTTCTGTAAGCCTCTTGCGAGGCGAGGAAAAGCAGGGCGCGTGATGATGGTGCGAAACGCACGAAAACTTCGACTGGCTGCGGCCGTTGGCGTCAGCCTTGCGATCGCCGGCTGTTCGGCGACCTTCCGCAACCACGGATATATTCCCGCCGACGACGAACTGGCCGAAATCGCCGTCGGCGTCGACACCCGCGAAACGGTGGCCGCCGCTGTCGGGCGGCCCACGTCCTTCGGGCTGCTGGACGGATCGGGGTGGTATTACGTCCAGAGCCGGTTCCGCAACTTCGCCTTCCGCGCCCCCGAAGAGATCGATCGCGAGGTTCTGGCGATCTCCTTCGACGACGGCGGTGTGGTGCGCAACATCGAACGGTTCGGTCTGCGCGACGGGCGCGTCGTTCCGCTGTCGCGCCGGGTGACCGAATCCAACATCGCCAAGTCGTCGTTCCTGCGCCAGCTGTTCAGCAACATCGGCAACGTGCGGGCACAGGATTTCATCGACTGAGCCGATGATCCGGGCACCTGACGTTCAACCGGACTTGGGCTTGAACGTCAGCGCGACCCCGTTGAGGCAATAGCGCAGGCCGGTGGGTTGCGGCCCGTCCGGAAACACATGGCCCAGGTGGGCCGCACAGCGATTGCAATGCACCTCGGTGCGCTTCATCAGCCATGACCGGTCGGTCTGCTCGCCCACCATGTCGGGATTCGCGGGTTTCCAGAACGAAGGCCACCCCGTGCCGCTGTCGAACTTGTGGGCCTGGTCGAACAGCTCGGTGCCACAGCAGACACAGGCGAACATGCCCGGCTCCTTCGGGAAATCGTCGTGCGAGAATGCACGTTCCGTTCCATGCTTGCGTGTCACCTTGAAGGCGAGGTCCGAAAGCTCCTCGCGCCATTCCTCGTCGGTCTTGGTGATCATGTCGGTCGTGGTTGTCATCTGCAGCCTCCAGTGCCGTTTGCCTTGTGCGCTCAATTCTCTTGTTTCATATCTAGGGCATCGGGACGCGGGTTAAAGCGCGCCACCGATCCAGGATCCGGTCTTTCCGCGCCGTGCGGGGGCAATCCGTGATGCGGGAGGCACGACATGTCCATTCTCCAGAAGGGCAGCCTGGTGGCCCGTCAGGCCACAACCCCGGCGGACGTCGCCGCGGCCCTGGCGTTACGGTCACGGTGCTTTCGCGGCGGTCGGGGCGACGACCGCGATGATATCGATTCCCGCTGCATCCATATCCTGCTCGAGAACACGACCACCGGGCGACTGGTGTGCTGTTACCGGATACTGCACCTGGACGGCGCCCATATCGCCGACAGCTATGCCGCCCGGTATTATGATCTCGACTGCCTTGCCGCCTATCCGGGGCCGATGGCCGAACTCGGGCGATTCTGCGTCGCGCCGGACACGCGCGATCCCGATGTCCTGCGCGTCGCCTGGGGCGCGTTGACGCGGCTGGTCGACCGCGCCGGCGTGCGTCTGCTGTTCGGTTGCACCTCTTTCGCCGGCACTGACGCTCGCCCCTACGCCGATGCCTTCGCGCTGCTTGCCGCGCGCTACCAAGGCCCGCGCCAATGGACGCCGCGCGCCCGGTCGCGCGCGATCGTACCACTGATGTCGGGAACCCCGTTCGAAACCGGGGCGGCGCGCGCGACGCTTCCGCCATTGTTGCGGACCTACCTGCTGATGGGCGGCTGGATCGGCGATCATGCGGTGATCGATCATGACCTCGACACGCTGCACGTCTTCACCGGCCTCGAGATCGCCAACGTGCCGGTGACGCGCGCCCGCCTGCTGCGCGCCGTCGCATATTGATCGCGCCGCAAAACAACGCACTCGCGGCACCGTCAACCTCCCCTCACGCCAAAGCCGGAAGGCATACAGCCGGCTTTTTCTTGCCAAAAATACTCGCGCCGCAGGCTCCGGACCCCGCGTCTGTCCTGACCCTCGATCCGGTGCGCTCCGCCGGCATCGCGTTCGCCCCTTGGCTTTTCCCGATTTACATGCCAAAGGGACGCGCCAATCGAAGACTCCCAAGGAAAGGTTCCCCAATGGAGATTCGCGAGGCTCTCACCTTCGACGACGTGCTGCTCGTTCCCGCCGCTTCCAGCGTCCTGCCCTCGACCGCGGACACAAGGACCAAGGTGACGACGCGGATTTCCATGAACATCCCGCTGCTCAGTTCGGCCATGGACACCGTGACCGAATCGCGCATGGCCATCGCCATGGCACAGTCGGGAGGCATCGGCGTGATCCACCGCAACCTGTCGGTCGACGAACAGGCCCAGGAGGTGCGTCGGGTCAAACGGTTCGAGAGCGGTATCGTCTATACCCCGATCACCCTGACGCCGGATCAGACCCTGGCAGATGCCAAGGCGCTTCAGGAACGCTATCGCGTCACGGGCTTCCCGGTGGTCGACGCCAGCGGCCGGGTCGTCGGCATCGTCACCAACCGCGACATGCGCTTTGCCTCGGACGATGCCACCCCGGTGCGGGTGATGATGACCACCGACAACCTGGCAATCCTTCACGAACCCGCCGATCTGGACGAAGCGCGCAGCCTGATGAAGGCGCGGCGGATCGAAAAGCTGCTGGTCACCGACGCGACCGGCAAGCTGACCGGGCTGCTGACCCTGCGCGACAGCGAACAGGCGGTGCTGAACCCCGCGGCCTGCAAGGATTCGCTGGGACGGCTGCGGGTGGCCGCCGCGACGACCGTGGGCGATGCGGGCCACGAACGCTCGGCCGCATTGGTCGACGCAGGCGTCGACATCATCGTGATCGACACCGCCCACGGCCATTCCGAAAGCGTGGCGCGGGCGGTCGAACGGGCCAAGTCGTTGTCCAATGACGTGCAGATCATCGCCGGCAACGTCGCCACGGCCGAAGCGACGCGCGCGCTGATCGACGCGGGAGCGGATGCGGTGAAGGTCGGCATCGGTCCCGGTTCGATCTGCACCACGCGGATGGTGGCGGGCGTCGGCGTGCCGCAGCTGACCGCGATCATGGATTGTGCCGGTGCAGCGGGCGACGTGCCGGTGATCGCCGACGGCGGCATCAAGTTTTCGGGCGATTTCGCCAAGGCCATCGCCGCCGGTGCATCCTGTGCCATGGTCGGCAGCATGATCGCCGGCACCGACGAATCGCCCGGCGAGGTGGTCCTGTATCAGGGCCGCAGCTTCAAGAGCTATCGCGGCATGGGCAGCCTTGGCGCCATGGCCCGCGGATCCGCCGACCGGTATTTCCAGAAGGACGCGGCGTCGGACAAGCTGGTCCCCGAGGGGATCGAGGGCCAGGTGGCCTATATGGGCACGGCGACCAACGTCCTGCACCAACTGGTGGGCGGCCTGCGCGCCGCGATGGGCTATACTGGCTGCGCCACGATCGACGAAATGCGTCGCAATTGCAGCTTCGTGAAGATCACGGGCGCCGGTCTGCGCGAAAGCCACGTGCATGACGTTCAGATCACGCGCGAGTCTCCGAACTACCGCGCAGGTTAGTGCGGCGCACGTCCGAACTCCTCGGCAAGGCGCATGTCTTTTGACCAAGCCGATTAACCCGGATGCCGGCAGGTGCCGGCGCCCGGGCCATTGTCGCGTAACGGGGGGCGAAGCCGCGGATCAGTCCTGTCGCGCGCTTTGTGCTATGGCATCCACCGCCCGCAGCGAAAGGGCAGCGATGGTCAGGCTGGGGTTTGCGGTGGCCGAGGTCGGGAAGGTGCCCGATCCCAGCACGAACAGGTTGCTGTGGTCGAAACTGCGCAGGTTTCCATCGACGACGGCACTCTTGGCGTCGCTGCCCATTCGCACCGTTCCGATGATATGGCCGGCCCCCTGGATATCGGGGGAATGGTTGATGTTGCGCGCACCGATGGCGGCGAACACTTCGTCATGGGCCTGTTGCGCCGCGTCCAGACCGGCGCGGGTGTAGTCCGAGTAACTGTAGTGGATCCGTGGCAGGGGCATGCCGTTGGCATCCTTCTTGTCGGGATCCAGGGTGACACGGTTTTCGGGGTCGGGGGATTGTTCGACCAGTGAACTGATACGGATCTGACGTGACGTCGCATCCTTGATCGCCGCGTCCAGCTCGGCCCCGCGCAAACCCTGCGCGGCCAGATCGGCAGCGGTCGATAGGGGTGCGCCGGTGGGCCAGGCATGGCCGTCGTTCGCCACTTCGATGCGGAACGCCGCGTGATCCTTGCGGAAGTCGCCATCGCGCAGGTTTTCGATGCCCGAGGTGGAAAGCGGCCCGCGGAAGGGCCAGACCGGTTCGGGGGTTTCGGCCCAGCTGAGCTTGGAGGGATGGTCCATCAGGTTGCGTCCGACCTGATCCGAACTGTTTGCAATTCCGCTCGCGGCACCGTCTTGGGCCGAATTCAACAGCAGGCGCGGCGTTTCGATGCCATGGGCCGCGACCACCACGACCTTTCCCGTTGCGGTGCCCGTGCTGCCGTCGGCCCGGCGAAAATCGACCGAGGCGATCTTGCCGTCCTGCCCGAGGTTCAGGCGGGTGGCGGTGGTCTGGTCATGAACGATCGCGCCGGCGGCCTCGGCCTGTCTGACATGCACGGTGGCATCGTATTTCGCCTGAATCGGGCAGATCGGAATGCAGGATGCGTTGCCGCAACATTCGGGCCGGTCGGCGTGGTAGGTCGAATTTCGCCCCTGTGGCGTGGCACGAAGCTGAAACTTGGTGCCTTCCAACGCCTTGCCGATCTGCTTGTCCAGATAGGTGACGGGGATCATCGGCATGGGGAAATCGCCCGACCGTGGCGACCCCAGGTCTTCGCTGCTGTCGCCGGCGACGCCGATTTCCTGTTCCGCCGCCAGATAGAACGGCTCAAGCAGGTCGTAATCAAACGGCCAGTCGACCGCATGGCCGTAAAGGGACTTCAGCTTGAAATCGGCCGGGACATTTCGCAGCGTGGTGCCAAGCCAATGCCACGTGGTTCCGCCGACCACCTTGATATAGGTCGATTTGAAATTCTCGGGGCCCATCTGTTGATAGTAATCCTCGATCCGGTGGGTCACGGGATGGGGGGCGGTGGGATCGTTGGGATAGGGCGATTCCGGCACCTTGATCTTGGCGTTCCAGAATTTCTCGACCGCATCGAACCTGTCGATCCGTTTGCCGCTCTCCAGAAAGGCGACTTTCAACCCTTTCTCGGCCAGTTTCGCACCGGCAATTGCGCCGGCGATGCCGGTGCCGATGATAAGAATGTCGGAAGTGATGTCATTTGCCATGGTAAATCGTCCTTGAACCAGAGGTGTGGGAAATCGAAAGCGCGATTGGGTCAGGTTCGCGGTGGTTCCGCCCAATATCCCACACCGCCGCCACAGACGGCCATCGGCTTGGTATAATCCATCGCCCGCCAGATCAGCGCATCCAGATATGTCAGAACGTCCAGATCATCAGGATCGGGCGAGACGCCGGTATACCATGCCTCGACGATTTCATCAGCGATCTCGCTGTCCGCGTCTTCGGCATCCAATGCCGCGATTTCGTCTTCACGACCTGTCTTCGCGAACGCTTTCAGCATTCGGCCGGCGATATCTTCCGAAAGGTCTTTCTTGCCCGTCAGGCTTGCCGACAATGCCAGAAAGCCGTCGAGGTCGATGGTTGCGGCAAAGGCCCGGCCGGGAATATGGGTCAGGCCAAGCACTGACATCGCCGAAACTGCGGAAAGCAGCCCGCGGCGGGACAGGGTTGGCGATTTCACGATTTCTGGATGGGGCATGATACGGAGTCCTGTTGTCTGGCTGGGCAAAAACCGAGCAGTGTCAAAGCACTCAACGTCCCGATGAAAGATCGGTTCCGCGAAATGGCCCGCGCGGGCGGGTGGCATTCAGGGCGTTTCAAATGCCGATTTTGCCGAACCGCCGTCGCCAAGCCAATGGCAAAGCCGCGCGGTCATGCGCCGATACGTGCGGCCAGGCGGCGTTCGATCTGCACCAGCGCGTCATAGATAAGCACGGCGAAAAGCCCGACGATCAACCCGCCCTGCAACACATAGGCGGTGTTGTTGGTCAGCAGGCCGGCGATGATCACCTCGCCCAGGGTACGGGCCGCGACGGTGGATCCGATCGTCGCCGTGCCCAACGCAATGACGACCGACAGCCGGATACCGGTCAGCGTCACCGGCAGGGCCAGCGGCAGTTCCACCCGCACCAGGCGCTGCCAGCGGCTGAGGCCGATGCCGCGTGCGGCTTCCATTGTGGCGGGCGGCAGCGTCGACAATGCCGTGGTCGCGTTTTCGAAGATCGGCAGCAGACCGTAGAGAAACAGCGCCACCAACGTGGGTCCGGCGCCAAACCCCAGTGCCGGCACGGCCAGCGCCAGAACGGCCACGGGTGGAAAGGTCTGGCCCATGTTGGTGATCGTGCGCGACAGGGGGCGGAACGCCGCGCCCGCCGGGCGGGTCACCAGAATGGCCAGCGTCACCGCCACCACCGTGGCCGCCAGCGACGCCGCCGCGACAAGGCCGAGATGGCTGAGCGACAGCGACAGAAGCGACGCGCGCTGATAGATCACCGGCCCGCCTTCGGGCGCCAGCGGCGCAAACACCGGCGTAAACCATTCGGGCCGCAGCACCAGGGCCAGCAGAAGCGCGATCAGCAGCGGCCGCAGGATCATGCCGATCCTCATGTGTGTGCCCGGGCGCGGGCGCGGATCGCATCCAGCGTGACCCGGCCCAGCGGCGCGCCGTCCTCTACAACCGGCACTGCCGAACGGCCGGTCCACAGACAGGCGGACAGGGCATCGCGCAGGCTGTCGGCGGGGGACAGGGGGGCGCCATCGGCCGTGCCGTCCTCGACAAGGTCGGACAACGGGATCAGTGACAACAGCCGCAGCGGACGTTCGACATCGCCCACCATGTCGGCCACGAAATCGGTCGCGGGCTGGGTGATGATCTCGGCCGGTGTGCCATGCTGCACCAGCTTGCCGGCGTCCATCACCGCCACGCGGTCGCCCAGGCGGATCGCTTCCTCCATGTCGTGTGTCACCAGCATGATGGTCGAGCCGAGCTGTCGCTGGATGCGGCGCAGGTCTTCCTGTGCACGGGTGCGGATGATCGGGTCAAGCGCGCCGAAGGGTTCGTCCATCAACAACAGGTCGGGCCGCGACGCCAGCGCGCGCGCGACGCCCACGCGCTGTTGCTGGCCGCCGGACAATTCGCCGGGATACCGGTCGCGGAACTGCGCCGGTTCCATCGAGAACAGGTCAAGCAACTCATCGACGCGGGCCTCGGTCTTGTCGCGCGACCAGTTCAGAAGCTCGGGGACGGCGCCGATGTTGCGCGCAACCGTGTGGTGCGGAAACAACCCGTGTCCCTGGATGGCATAACCGATGCGCCGCCGCAGGATGTGGGGTTTGACGGCGAGGGTGGATTGCCCCTTGATGCGCACCTCGCCCGATGTCGGTTCTTCCAGCCTGTTGATCATCCGCAGCAGGGTGGTCTTGCCCGACCCCGAGGTGCCGACGATCACGGTGATCGTTCCGGTCTGAACGGTCATGGATACCGCGTCGACGGCGGTTTCGTCGCCATAGACCTTGGTGATGCTGTCGATCTCGATCATCGGGAAACCTCGGGTGTCCGGCGGGTCAGTTCGACCAGGATGTCCATCACGATGGCCGCCGTGATGGCCAGCACGACGGTGGGCAACGCGCCCAGCAGGATCAGATCGGTCGCGGTCTGGTTCAGGCCCTGGAAGACGAACGTGCCGAAGCCGCCACCCCCGATCAGGCCGGCGATGACCGCCAGCCCGATGTTCTGCACCAGCACGATGCGCAGGCCGGTCAGTATGATCGGCAGGCCCAGCGGCAGTTCCACCCGAAGCAGGCGTTGGCGCGGGGTCATTCCCATGCCACGCGCGGCCTCGAGAGCGGCGGGCGGCGTCGCGCCCAGCCCGGCCACCGTGTTGCCGACCACCGGCAGCAGGGAATAGAGGACCAGCGCCATGAAGGCCGGTGCAAATCCGATCCCGGCGATGCCGATGGACCTGGCCCCCGGCACGGTGTTCCCGACCCAGCCGAGAACCGGTATCATCAGGCCGAACATGGCAAGCGACGGGATGGTTTGCAGAAAGCTCAGCACCGGCAGGACGGCGCTGCGCAACTCGGCGCGACGGTGGCACAGCATCCCGAGGGGAAAGCCGATCACCGCGGCCGCCCCGAGCGAACCGAAGGCCAGGCCCAGGTGCCGCACCAGTTCGCGGCCGAACGCATCACGGCGGGCCGCATATTCCTTCAGAACCGACAGTTCCGCTAGGCCGTCGGACGAAAGAACGACCAGCAGCGCGCCCATGATGCCCGCCAGCAACGCGCCGCGCGTCAACGGCCCCGGCGCCATGGCCGCAAGCGCATCTGCCATCAGCAGCAAAAGCACGACCAGCAGGCACCAGAAGCCAAGCGCAGGGGAGACACGGGCATAATCGCCCGCACCCTCCAGCAAGGCCGGGGTTCCCTGTTGCAGCAACCACAACAGGCCGGCGAGGCCCAGTATCGATCCACCAAGGCGCAGGCGCGTGACACCGGCCGGCACGCCCAGCGCCAATCCCGCCATCACAGCCAGAACGCCGGGCAAGACGGATGCGGTATCGGCCAGCTGCCAGACGGTGATGCCTTCACCAGCGACGATCCGGTTGGCGGCCAGCGTCATGAAAGGCGCAAGCAGCGCGGCCAGCCCCAGCAGGCAGAACAAGACCCCCGGCGCGGACAGGACCGCGCCGGGGGTATGGGTCGCGCGTGCGCGCGCGATCAGTCCAGAACCCCGGCCTGGGTCAGGTAATCACGCGCAACCGCTTCGGCCGGCTCGCCCCCGACCTGGATGCGTCCGTTCAACTTTTGCAGCGTCGCCATGTCGAGCCCGGCAAAGATCGGGTTCAGCACATCGGCAATCGACGGGTATTCCGCCAGCACCTCGGCCCGCACGATCGGCGCCGGCTCATAGACGGGCTGCACGCCCTTGTCGTCTTCCATCACGACCAGTCCCGTCGCGCCGACGCCACCATCGGTGCCGTAAACCATCGCGGCGTTCACGCCCGAGGTGCCGCGCGCCGCCGCCTGGATGGTTGCCGCCGTGTCACCGCCCGACAGGATCACCGTCTGATCCGGCGTCAGCGTGAAGCCGTAAGTCTCCTGCATCGCGGGCAGAACGGCCGGGGACGACACGAACTCGGTCGATGCGGCCAGCGTCACATCGCCGCCACCCGCGACCCATGCGCCGAAATCCGACATGGTGGCCAGGTCGTTGTCGGCAGCCACCGGCCCGGTCACGGCAATGGCCCAGGTGTTGTTGGCGGGCGCGGAATCCAGCCACGTGACGTTGTTCTGGTCGCGGTCCAGTTCGGCCGCGCGGGCATGGGCCGCCTTGGCATCCTTCCAGACATCGCTGTCGGCCTCGTTGAAGAAGAAGGCCGCATTGCCCGTATACTCGGGATAGATGTCGATCTGGTCGGCCAGCAGCGCCTCGCGCACCACCTGCGTGCCGCCCAGCTGCAGGCGACGTTCGACCGGCAGGCCCGCATCCTCGAGCGCGAGGGCGATCATGTTCCCCAGCAATCCGCCTTCGGTGTCGATCTTCGAGGAAACGGTGATGTCGGCGGCGGCGGATGTCGCGGCCGCGACGGACAGTGCGGCAACGGCGACACTTGAAAGAATTCGGGAGGTCATGATCAGGCAGGCTCCTTGCAAACAAAGGTGACATTCAAAGCTGGTGGTATGGTAGTGGCCACAGCCTTGATGCCAAGGCCAAGTTCGCCATTCCCCGGCAATGAATCGCGCGCCGACGGGTCGCGAATGCATCCATTGCGGTGCTTGACGCCCGGCAGTGGCCATCGCTAGAGCCACCCACAGGCGCGGACCGCGCCAGAATGTCGACCGTGCGAACCGGTGCCGGATCGACCCGTGGACGTTCCGACATACCGGGGAAAGGCGACACCGATGATGAAACCACGTGTTATAAACGGATGGCCCGCGACCCGCCCGGTGGGCCCCGGGGGCCGTCCATGACGCCCGCTGCGCGGATTTCCGCCGCGATCCAGATCCTCGACATCGTTATGGCCGGCGACAGCGCAGAACGGGTTCTGACAACGTGGGGACGGCAGAACCGATTCGCCGGCTCGGGTGATCGGGCCGCGATCCGCGATCATGTGTTCGACGCCTTGCGCCGGCTGCGCTCGGCCGCGGCGCGGGGTGGCGGGATGGATGGGCGTCGGGTCATGCTGGGCCTGCTGCGGGAACGCGGTCTTGATCCGGGCGAGGTTTTCACCGGCATCGCCCACGCGCCCGCACCGTTGCGCGCCGATGAGATCGCCCTGCCGCTCGAGCCCGGGCCGCTGGAAGCGCTCGATTGCCCCGAATGGCTGGCGCCGGCGCTGCAGGCGTCGCTCGGCGATGATTTCACGGCTGTGATGCGGGCCTTGCGCGATCGTGCGCCCTTGTTTTTGCGGGTAAATCTGCGCAAGGGCAATATTGGCGCAGCGCAGCAGGCCTTGGTGCGGGATGAGATCGAAACCCGCCCGCATCCCTTGTCGCCCACCGCGCTGGAAGTGCTGAGCAACCCACGCCGGTTGCAGAACTCCGATGCCTATCGAAGTGGGCTGGTCGAAATACAGGACGCGGCCAGTCAGGCGGTGGCGGATGCCGTGCCGCTGTCGCCCGGCGTCCGCGTGCTGGATTACTGTGCGGGCGGCGGCGGCAAGACATTGGCCATGGCGGCGCGATGCGACGCGCGCTTCTTCGCCCATGATGCGGACCGCGCCCGGATGTCCGACGTGCCGGCGCGCGCCGAACGGGCAGGGGTATCGCCCGATATCCTCGCCCCCGGCACCGCCGCCACGGTAGCGCCGTTCGATGTCGTTCTGGTCGACGCGCCCTGTTCGGGCAGTGGCGCATGGCGACGTTCACCCCAGGGCAAGTGGCGCCTTGACGACGCCGCGCTGGCCGCGCTTTGCGCGTTGCAGGCACGCATCCTGAGTGACGCGGCCGCCCTGGTGCGCACCGGTGGGGCGCTGGCATATGCGACATGTTCCCTGCTCGATGCGGAAAACCGCGGACAAATTGATCTGTTTCTGGCTTCAAATCCCGGCTGGTCGGTCGTGGGCGAACGCCGCCTGACGCCGCTTGATGGCGGTGACGGATTTTATTTCTGCCATCTTCTCAAGGACTAGGCCGGTTCATGACGATCCGGGGATTGTCGAGTTCGTGTCTTGCGTGCAACGCTTTGCGGCAATTCGCGGCAGGCGTGTGATGCGGGAGTTAATCGCGCCTTAACCAATGGGGAGTGATGTGTAAGGCGATGATGCAAAGATCAGGATTCGCCTTGACCAATTCGGCCGTGTCTTCGCCCCGGATGCCCGCGGCATCCTATTCTGCGATACTTCGCGCAACGGCGCTCTGGGCCATCGTGGCGGTTCTCGGGGCCGTCGCCTGGTTCGTGGCCGTGGATCATTTTCGGGCCGTTCTGCTGTTGGCAGCGCTCAGCCTGGCGTTGCTGGCGATGGCCACGACCGTCATGGCGGTGGCCTATCGCCTGCAACGGTATTTCGCCGGCCGCGCGCTGTCGGCGCTGGTGCGTCACGATCCGGCGCCTGCCTTCGTCTCTGACAGCGACGGCACGACCGTCCTGATCAACCCCGCTGCACGATCCGATCTGGGCGCCCAGGCTGGACAGCCGGTGGGTGAGATCCTGGCGCACCACGCGTCCGAGCCGCTCAGGCTTGCACAGACGCTGTGTGGTGCGGCGCTGCGCGATGGTTGCGCGCAACACGCGATCAACGGCGCAACCGGCGGGCTGACCCTGACGGCCATCCGTTATGATGCCATGACCGTGATCTGGCGACTGTTGCCTGAGGTTGCGGCACACGTGCCGGCCGTCGTGCCGCCGGTCCCGGAGCCGGTGACACAAACCGTGGCGGCGGATGATGAATTCGACGCATTGCCGGTGCCGATCCTGCGGATCGATCACTCTGGCGTCATCACGTCGGCCAGTCACCGCGCGCGTCAGTTGATGGATGATGAGGCAATCGTCGGGCGACACCTGTCGCAAGTCGTCGAAGGACTGGGCCGGCCGATCCGCGAATGGCTGGGCGATGCCATGGAAGGGCGGGGTGTATTGCGCCCCGAAATCGCCCGCACCAAGGCCGGCGCCCGTGACCTTTACCTTCAGATCACGCTGGACCGGGTCGAGGTGGGCACCCAGACCCATCTGATCGCCGTCCTGCACGATGCCACCGAGCTCAAGACGCTCGAGGCACAGTTCGTTCAAAGCCAGAAAATGCAGGCAGTCGGCCAACTTGCAGGCGGTGTCGCCCACGACTTCAACAACCTCCTGACCGCGATCAGCGGCCATTGTGACCTGCTGTTGTTGCGGCGCGACCATGCGGATCCGGACTTTGCCGATCTCGAACAGATCAACCAGAACGCCAACCGTGCCGCCAGCCTCGTCGGACAACTGCTGGCGTTTTCGCGCAAACAGAACCTGCGCCCCGAGTTCCTGGATCTTCGTCATACCCTTGCCGACCTGACCCATCTTCTGAACCGGCTGGTGGGCGAACGGGTCCACCTCACGTTTACCCACGACCCCGCGTTGCAGCTCATCCGTGCCGACAAGCGCCAGCTGGAGCAGGTCATCATGAACCTCGTCGTCAATGCCCGTGACGCGATGCCGGCGGGGGGAGAAATTCGCATCGTCACAGGTGTCGAAACGCTCGCCGCTCCGTCGCGGCGCGACCGGGTGGAATTACCCGCCGGCGCCTATGTGACAGTGCGGGTGCACGACGAGGGAACCGGCATCACGCCTGATCAGATGCACAAGGGCACCTCGAAAAATTGCCCTGAGCGGGCCGCTGCGGTATGAAGCAGAGGGCATTTTTTGACCTGGGGTGTGACGA
>NZ_NMZM01000008.1 GCF_002751875.1 Oceaniglobus indicus
GCCCTGGAACTGGGTGCCGCGGCCCACCGAGACAGCCAGTCAAGCCGCATAGGCCGCGGTATCAATGGCGTGGTTACCGGATACCATGGAGAACCTCCCTGACAATTGACTGTCAGGCTTGGATCCCGGATCTGGTGCCCGCATGGGATGTTACAGACTCACCTTGGCGCGTGGATCGCCGGGGAAGGGCGCGTTCATGTCATCGACACCTTCAAAGTCGTCACGCCTTGATCGGGTCGTCATGAAATGCGATTTCCAGGGTTATGGCGTCGAGAAACGCCTGATCAACCAAAGCGGCGTTTTCCGTCGAGATGACCCTCTCGAGTTCATTTTCGAGCCAGGAAACCCCGTTGAGATACCGACTTTCGGCATGAAGCTGGAACCAGTCGCGCATGGTCTGATCCGTGGCGGCGTTCCAGTCATGAGTGGTTGCAACCGTCCCATAGGTCCACTCTGCCGCCAGCATTGCGGCAATACCTTCGGCATAGGACCGTTCCTGTGCGACCTGCGTCATTCCCCGGGAAAGAGCCACTGCGGCAGGTCGCGGTGCCGACGCGGTGCTGAGCGACAACGACGCGAAAATACGGTCGAACAATGGCTCCTGTTCGTTGACCAGCGCTTCGAGTATTCCGATCAGATGGCGCGCAGAGGGCAGATCCGGTGCCTTGATCAGAAGGTGGGCAAAGATTCCCCGCGCCGCGCCAACGAAATGACGCTCGTTGAGGAAGTAGCGGTCGCGCGCGGCCGGTGACAGTGAACCATCGGCCGCCGCGACGAAGAACGGATGTTCGATGAAACCGCGCAGCGCTTCAGCGTGGCGCTGCCGCAGGCCTTCGGCAGCCCGGCTCATCATGGTTCTCCGGCATCTCTCAGGCAGGTTTCAATTTCGCCGCGGGTCGGGAACGCGGACAGCGTGCCGGGACGTGACACGGTAAGCGCGGCGGCATGCGCCGCAGCTTTCAGCGCCCGATCGGGGGGCAATCCGCTGAGCCCGGCGCCAAGGTAGACACCGCAGAACGTGTCACCTGCACCGGCCGTATCGACAATGCGGGTGCGGGCGGCCGGAACCGTCAGCGGCGCATCGGCCACGGTGAACAATTGTGCCCCATCAGCGCCGAGTGTCACGAGAACATCGGTCAGCCCCGCCGCGCGCAAGGCCGCGACCGCAGGTTCGATCGATGAGTGATTGCCGAGCGAGGCCAGTTCCTGGGTATTGACGATTGCGAGGTCGATCAGCGGATAGAGCGATTCCCAATTCCAGCGGATCGGCGATGGATTGGCGACTGTTCCGGCGCCTGCAGTCCGGGCCATTTGAAGCGCCGTGCATGTGGCCTCCAGACCGAGGTTGCCCTGAACAAGGACCGTATCACCGGCCGCAAGCCCAACAAGCGCGCTGGTTATCTTGTCCGGGGTCAGGGCGTCCGCCGCAGATGCCGTGGACACGATATGGTTTTCGCCGCTCGCAGCGACGTAGATGATCGACTGGTCTGTCGGTGCATCGACGACTATCAGATCCGCATTGCTTATTTCCGTCTTGGCAAGCATGCGCGCCGTTGCCCCGGCACCATCCTCTCCGATTGCCGCGACAAGCTTCACATCGCATCCCGCACGCGCAAGGATCAACGCCTGATTCAGGCCTTTGCCACCCATCTCGGAAAGGCGGGACGTCGCGATCAACGTTTCGCCTTCCTGTGGCAAGCGGGGCAACGTGAAAACGAGGTCTTCGGTGACGTTTCCGACCACATAAACAGTCATGAACCGGCCGCTCCTTGCACAGCCGCGACGGTTTCTGCGTTTTCCATGATCTCGCCGGCCCGCACGATGCGGCCCTGGGCGCCCGCCGCGGTAATGGACAGGCCTGCCGCGATTGCGGCGCGCATGGCTGCTTCCTTGACGGGGGTGTCATGCAGACGTTGGGCGAGATAAGTGCCGACAAAGCAATCACCGGCCCCCGTTCCGTCCACAAGACGCGCCGAGGGTGCCGGGATTCGGATCGGGTTGGCAGTATCGGCCGGAAAAGCGGCCGCGCCGTCGGCACCAAGCGTGAGGATAACGTCACAGCGCCCCCTTAACTTCTTCAGCAACGTTCCCATTCCGGTGATCAGATGGTTCGCAGCAAGGCCACTGTCGAGGATGCGGGCGGCGGTGCGCCGGCTGATGAACACCGTATCGAGACACATCACCAGTCTTTCAAAACCTTCTGGCGTGAGGAAACGATCCGGCAGCCCTGTGTCATGGGTGCTGATCTGCCAGCCAATGGCATGCAACTGCTCAACGAGAGGCAAGAGGGCCTCAATATGATAGCCGTCGGCGTGAAGCTGGCTGGGGCGGCGCGCGGGCAGGGTGGGTAACTGCGGCAGCAGGCCCTGTTCGTTGCTGGTCAGCGGTTCGTTTATCTTGGTGCGGCTGCCGTCACCCTCAAGAAGTACGATGCAACGCGACAGACGATCCCGAAACGGGTTGCGCACGGCGCGGGCCCGGACGCCGCTGTTGGCCAGTCGCTCCAGGGCCCACATGCTGTCGGGATCCTTGCCGATCGCGGTCGCAAGTTCGACGTCCAGCGCAAAAGGCGGACCAAGCCCTGCGGCGGCAACCGCCACGTTCGCGGCGGGACCACCCAGGTGTTTCGAAATGCTCTGGGCGGTGATCCGATCGTTGCGATGGGGCATCACGTCGATGCTGGCAAGCAGATCGACCGAGATGTATCCAACCGTCATCAGGAACGGTCGGTCCGGGTCCTCATCCGGCTCGGAGGCATAGGGCTCGGGATTGGCCGGATAGACAAATCCCTTGGGACCATAGCCCAGCTCGCGCATGGCGGCATAGACCTGATCGCGGGTTTGGGGGCGAACCCGTTCGGGCGCGTTCATCACATTGGATGCGGTGCCAAGAGATACGCCGGCAAGGCGTGCCACATCGGCAAGAGCCGGCCGTTTCGTCATGCCACAGCCTTGCCTGCACGTCGCGGATCCTGTCCGGTCACGATCATCTCCACGATCTCGGCGTTGTCGGTGTCGTGAACGTCACGACGGCCGACCACACGCCCCTGCTTCATCACCATCATGTAATCGCCGATCGCGAAAATGTCTTCAAGACGATGACTGATGATGATCACCGATACGCCCGCCTCTTTCAGGCCCGTGATCGTGTCGCGAACCTTTTCGATTGCCGGCGCACCGAGATTTGCCGTCGGCTCGTCCATGATGACCAGCCGGGCATCGAAACCGGTGGCGCGGGCAATGGCGACGGCCTGCTGCTGACCGCCGGAAAGGGCCTGGACCGATAGCGTGACCGAAGGCACCCGCAGCCCGAGCGATGAGAACAATTTGCGCGCGCGTTCGTTCATTTTCTTGCGGTCCAGAACCCGGATGCCGCCAAAGCTGCGCGTGATCTCGCGTCCCAGGAAGATATTCTGCGCAACCGTCAGTTCAGGAACCAGCGCGAAGTCCTGATAAATCATCTCGATCCCTGACTCACGTGCACCGATCGGACTGGAATAGGTAGCGGGTTTGCCGTCGATCAGGATCTCGCCCCGGCTGGGCGGTATCGCTCCGGCCAGGATTTTCATCAGGGTGGATTTTCCCGCCGCATTGTCACCGACAAGCCCCAGAACCTTGCCCGCCTGCAGTTCAAGACTGACATCATGCAGCGCCGTTACAGCACCGAAGGACTTGTAGATATTCCGCATCTCGATGTGGTTGACGCTCATTCCTCATCCTCCTCGGTGGTGGCTCGTGCCCAGCTTTCGACCCTGCGGTTCAGCACCGTATTCATCAGAACGGCCACGACCAGGATAATTCCCGTCACCACCTGCACCCAATACGGGTTCACGCCCATCAGGTTCAGACCGTTGCGCACGAAATTGATCAAGAGCGCCCCGACGACAGTGCCCGCAATGGTCGCACGCCCCCCGAACAGGCTGGTGCCGCCCAGCACGGTTGCCGCGATGACCTCAAGTTCCAGCATGACACCGGCATTGGGGGATCCGTTGGACAGGCGGGCAGAGATCACGATGCCACCCAACGCCGCAAGCCCGCCGGTCAGCGCGTAGACCATGATCTTGATGCGATCGATCCCGAGGCCCATGACGCGCGCGGCTTCTTCGCGACCGCCCGTCGCCAGCGTGTGAAGGCCGAACCGTGTGCGGTTGAGAACGAACCATCCGATGACCGCGACGACCATCGCGATCAGAAACGGCGCGTTTATGCCGAACAGGTCACCCCGACCGATCCAGATCATCACGGGGTCGTTGATGGGGGTTGCGTAGCCATCGGAATAAACAAAGGCGACGCCCCGGATCGAGGTCAGGCCCGCCAATGTCACGACGAAGGCGGGAACGCCCAATGTCACGATATAACCGGTCAGCGCGCCAATGAGGATGCCGACCAGCAGAACCAGTGGCAACACCACAAGAACGGGCAACCCGAAAGACAGCCAGCTTGCGGCCAGAACCGAGATCAGCGCCACGGTGGCACCGACGGACAGGTCGATCCCCGCGGTGGCCATCACGAACGTCATTCCGGTGCCGATGATGATAAGCGGTGCGGCCTGTCGCAGCACATTGAGGAAGTTCGTAAGCGTCAGGAAGTATTCGGACGACAAGCTCATCGCGATCAACCAGATCGCCAGCGCGATGAACATGCCGTATCTGACCAGGGCGACAATCACCTGCCGCTGGGTGCGCGACGCCGTGCCGGAACGTGCGAGGGATGTGTCAGTCACAGGATACCTTTTTTCGTTTGAGATGCGGCCGGAGATCTCCGGCCGCATGCCGCCCGTCTCAGCGGAACTCGTCGATGTTGTGGGGGGTCACGATCGACGGGATATAGGATGCCCGGTTCGGGATATCCTCGCCGTTCAGGTGCTGAACCAGAAGACGCACCCCCTGTTCGCCGTTGAAGCTGGAATCCTGCAGCAGGAACCCCTGCAAACGCCCTTCGTCGATCGGCTGGATGAAATAGTCGGGAATGTCATCCCAGCCGAAGAATGCAATATCACGCCCCTGGCTGAGACCGGCAGACAGCGCGCCCTGAAGCTGTGGATCACCGGTGGCATAGACCACGTTGATATCTGGATTGGCCGTCAGCATGTTCTCGGCCTCCGACGTGGCCCGTTCCAGAATGTTGCGCCCATCGCCTTCGGCCGCGATCTTGACGTTCGGCAGCACTGCCTTCACGGCTTCCACAAAGCCGTCACGCCGCGCGATCTGCACTTCCGACGAGGCGATCATCAACCCGATCGAAGCCTCGCCATCCAGCTTGCCCGCGATATAGCCCGCGACATAGCGGCCGAACGCGGCCGAGGTATCGTATTGCTCGACCCCGATCAGCGCCAAGACGTTGGGGTGGTCGATACGGGTGTCGAGGGTCACCATCGGAATCCCCGCCGCCCCGGCCTCTTCGATCGGTCCCATCAGGGAATTGCTTTCGATCGGGTCCAGGATGATGGCGTCGACCTGGCGCGCGATGCAGTCCTCGACCAGCGTGACCTGCTTGGTGGCGTCCGCTTGCGGGTCGAACACCAGAAGCTCGACACCCAGTTCTTCGGCCGCCTTCTCGGCGCCGGTGACTGTCTTCTGGAAGTACTGAACCTGCAATGAAAACGTGACCATGCAGATCGTATAGTCCTTGTCCTGTGCGGCAGCGCCTTGCGGCATCACGGCCGCCAGCGTAAGCGCGGCCCCGCTTGCGGCAGATCTCAAAACTCTCTTCATGATGTCTCTCCCTGTTCATTTTTTGAATATTTACAATTTCTGACGGGTTTACCTTGCCAGATCAAACCTTTTCTTGAATATTTTTCAGACGTAAGAGATAAGCCGACAACCTTTAACCAATCAAATACGCAGTTGGAGCAACAGATCGTGACAATTTCTTCGAAGTCTGCCGGTGGTGATCAAATTTTGAAAATGTTCAAGACAAGACATGCCGTGATCGGGGTCATTCACTGTCCGGCATTCCCGGGAAGCCCCCGTTATGACGGTCGAAGCATGGATGCGCTCATCGAAACGGCGCTGAAGGATGCCCGTGCTTATGCCGAAGGTGGCGTTGATGGTCTGATCGTCGAGAATCACGGTGACGTGCCGTTCCTTCGGCCTGCCGACATCGGTCATGAAACCACGGCCTTCATCACCGCGACCACCCGCGCCGTGATCGCCGAAACCGGATTGCCCACCGGGATCAACATCCTTGCCAACGCTCCCATACCGGCCCTGGCCGCTGCATCGGCCAGCGGTGCATTGTTCATTCGGGTCAACCAGTGGGCCAATGCCTATGTCTCGAACGAAGGGTTGCTTGATGGCGAAGCAGCCCTCGCCATGCGCTATCGTCGACAGATCGCAGCGGATAATGTCGCGATTTTTGCTGACAGCCACGTCAAGCACGGAGCCCACGCCATCACCGCAGACCGTACGATAGAGGAACTGACCCGGGATCTGGAATTCTTCGACGCGGATGTCGTCATCGCAACGGGCCAGCGCACAGGCGATGCGGTTACCGACACCGAACTTGCGACGGTTACCGGCGCGACAGGACTGCCCGTCGTGGTTGGGTCCGGCGTGACAAGGGACAATCTGGACCGCATTCTGATGCAGTGCCGTGGCGTTATCGTGGGGTCGTCGCTCAAGGCGGGCAGTGTCTGGTGGAACGAGGTCGAAACCGATCGTGTCTCTGCATTCATGGACCGCGCGCGCGAGCTGAGGGATGGCGCATGATGCCCCTGCGCCATTTTGCGGCGGCTCTCATCGTGCTCTGTTTGTCCTCGGTGTCGCATGCCGATGATCACGAAGTCCTGGATTGCCAGGAACGGATGGCGCGTTCGCTTGCCGTCATGGAAGCCGCCCCGCTCATGAAGGAAGAGAAGGCGACGGGTCTTATGTGGCTTCGTCTCGACGCTGCGAACGCACTTGCACGGGGTGATGTCGAAGTATGTCACGAGAAGCTGGATGCAGTCGATACCATCCTGCTGATACGCGACCGAACAGAACGTGCAGGAAGGTAACGCAGCTGCGCGATCAAGGCTCGCTGGCGGTCTTTTTCGATCTCGACATGGTCTGGAACGCGAAAAGGTCCGGAAAACGCGGACGCCTGGGTCGCTCTTTGAGGCTGGGGTTCAGGCGTGTCTGACGCTCACCGAAGAAGGCAAGCGCAGGTTTCCCGACGACCCGGATCTTGTTTTCCACATCGCGCGGCGCCTCCTGACAGGCTTTCTCGATCGCGCCCCGACAGCGGCATCGGCGGTTTCAGGGCTTCGCGGGTCGGGCTGATGTCATGGTCGCGAAGAATATCCCGTCCGGCATCGAGTGGATCATCGAAATCCCGCTCGATTCGGACGCACAAATCGTTCAGCCGCCGCAACAGCGAGAGCACCTGTCGGCCGACGGCGGGCGCCTCGACGGCCTCGGGGTTCAGCCCGTGTTCCCGCGCGATCTCTCGGGCAAAGGCCGAGGCGACCGACCAGTCGCGGGCGCGCTGGGCGTCGCGGATCCGGTCGGTCTGGGCATCGATCCGCCTGAGGTCGGCATCAGAGGTAACGGGCGGGGCCTTGCGTTCCTGGCGTGCGATCATGTCCGCAACCGCCCGCCGCACGATCTCCTGCAGCGTTGCCCGGACACGGTCTGCATTTGCCGTCGTATCCGGAAGTTCCGTCGGCACGTTTCTCTCTCCCGCTTCCAGCGCGGACAGCAGGTCGGCCGACCGCTTTACCGCGCTGGAGAAGACATGGGTGCGTAGAGAAACAGACAGAAATTCCGGGGCGCCCCGACGTCGAAGTTTTTCGGGCCACCGGCGGCGGAAATGGAAGATGCTGTTTCTGCGGACGAGATGAAGGCCCCATCTTCGGCCCGGGTTCGAGGACCGCGTTCGGCGTCCATGTGAACCAGTTTGTGAACCACCACGACGTGGAGACGGGAGGCTGGCCGCTTGATCAACGGCTATCCCATTGGGAAGTATGCGTTTTTTCTGGTCAATGGCTGGGGTGGTAGGATTCGAACCTACGATACACGGTACCAAAAACCGATGCCTTACCGCTTGGCTACACCCCAACTCGAGCGGGTTCTACTGTTGGGGCGGGCGTGGTGCAAGGGCAAAAAACCCGGTTCCGGTCAGATTTCTGGCGTCTATTCGATTGGCGCGTCACGCCGCAGCAGATCGGGGTTGGATGTGTCATCGCGTTCGGTTGCGATCATCTCTTCCAGGGCTTCGTCATCCTGTGCGTCGATGCCGACAACCTCGACCTCGCCGGGGGTTGGGGCGCGGGGCGAAGGTGATTGCGGCGGGGTGGGGGCGGGGGCCGTTTCGTCCGAGGTTTCGGTGAGGGTCGCGAACGGGGGCGTGTCCATCCGGATACGATAGGTGGTGTCGGGGATCGCGAAGCCGCCATCCTCGATCGCCTGTTTCACCAAGCGCAGGGTTTCGCCGCGGGCGCGCAACAGCGACGTCGTGCGCTGATCGATCCAGCCGGTGACGGTGAAGATCACGCCGCTGTCGGTGATATCCTGAATCCAGACCGTCGTGCCCGGCGCGTCCAGCGTGAACGGCATTGCGGTCACCGTATCCTCGATCAACTGACGCACGGCTTTCAGATCGCTCTCGGCCTCGACCCCGATGTCAAAGCTGAAGCGGCGTTCGGGGTTGCGGGTGAAGTTGATGATGCGGCTCTTGAACACGGTCGAGTTGGGGATCCGGATGTGGTTGCCATCGAACGACAGCAGGATCGTCGCGCGGCTGGTCAGGCGGATCACCTTGCCCTGGTCGCCATCGATCTCGACGGTATCGTTGGGCTGGAACGGCTGGCGCACGGACAGCATGACCGAGGCGATGAAATTCTCGACCGTGTCGCGCACGGCAAAACCGATGGCCAGGCCGATGATGCCGGCGGCGCCCAGGATGGTGCCAAGCAGCGCGGTGGCGTTCAGGATGTCGAGCGCGATGACGATCCCGGCGATGCCGAAGACGATGCGCACCATCTGGCGATAGATGTCGGCGATGAAGGCGTTCGGCGCCAGCCGTTCCCAGGGCTGCGTCATGCGGGCCAGGCGCAGACCGACGAACAGCACCACCAGCGCGACGGTCAGCGCGATGGCGACCAGCGGCAGGGCGGCCGCCAGTTGCCGCGCGCGCACCACCATCCGTTCGACCGCGGGGTTCAGCCGTTTTGCCAGATCGGTGGTTTCGACCACTTCGTTCTGGATCGTCACGACCTCGTCCATCCTGCCGATCAACTCTTCGAGGCGCGCCGACGATGCAAGGTCCAGCACTTCGCCGGTCAGGGTCACGATGCCCGCGCGCACGGTGACGTTGACGTCTTCATAGCCTTCCAACTCGATCAGGATGGCGCGGATCCGGTCGCGGAGGCGGGCGTCGGTTGCGACCTGTTCGGCCAGATCGCTGGCTTCGATGGTGGTGTCGTTCTGCGGCGGTATCTCGTCCGGCCCGCCCTGTGCGAACACGGGCGCGGTGAACAGCGCAAAGGCCAGCAGTCGCAGAAACGGACCGAGGATCGAAAACATGGGCGGCGTCCTTCGCGGCGGAACTGCGCGAAGGGTAACCTGCGCAGTTTACCGTGAAAAGGGCCGGGCGTGGGGCGTCAGGCCGAAACCTGTTCGCGCAGGATCGACGCGGTCAGAGAACACATCAGGTAGATCCCGGAAAAGATCAGCGCAGCCAGCAGCGTGTTTTCGAACGCGCGGGGATATGTCGCCTCGTCCGGGGGCACCGGGCTGACGCCGACGGACAGATAACGAACCTGGCGGTTGGCTTCGATACGGGCGGTTTCAAGCTGTTGCAGCGCCTGCTGCATCATCAGGGTGCGCGTCTGAAGATCGACTTCGGCCATCCGCAACTCGCCGCTGACACGGGCCAGCGAACTGCCGTCACCGGTGCCGTCGGTCAGTTGGCCGCGCAGCCGGCTTACCAGGTTTTCCAGGCGTTCGATGTCGCCCCGCACGCCGTCGACGCGCGCCTGGTTCGGGCGGCGGTTGTCCAGAAGCTGTTGCAGTTGCAGCCGCTTTTCCTGAAGCTGAACCTCGAAGGTGGTGATCTGGCTCATCACGCCGCCGCTTTCGGCGGTGGGGTCGAAAACGCCCAGCTTTTCCTGCAATTCCAGCACCCGCGCCTGTGCCGCCTGCATCTTTGCCTCGGCGTCGGCGAAACTGTCCAAGGCGCCTTCCATCTGGTCGCCGCGCAGGCGCAGGGTCAGGTTGTCGATCTGTTCCTCGGCGTATTCGATCATCTTGCGCGACCATTCGGCGCTGATGGCGGGGTCGGGGGCGACGACCTCCATCTTGATGATGCCTTCCGAGGGATCATAGCCGATCTCGACGTTCTTCTTGAACAGCTTGTAGGCGTCTTCGTTGCTGGCGTCGTCTGGAAGGCGCTGAATCGCGTCGATGGACGGGTCGGAAAAGACGGTCTTGAAGCCCAAATCGCCGTCCAGCCGCAGCATCACGTCGCGCGATTGCAGATAGCTTTGCACCGTGATCGAATCCTGGCTGGTGGCAAAGCCGGTTCCCGAGAACAATCCGCCCAGGGCGCCGCCGCTGGCGGCGCCGCCCTCGCTCTGCTGGATCACGAATTCGGACTTCGTCGCATACATCGGGGTGGCGATGACATAGTAGTAATAGCCGGCCAGCATCGTCGGCAGTCCGACGAAGAACAAGAGCCGCGTGAACAGCAACAGCGACTTGCGCCGTCTGCGCCGGGCGATGTCGCGCTGGATATCCGAAATCTCGCGGATGCGGTTGGCCACGGGGTCGGGACGTGCGGCGGGCTGTGGAACGGTCGTCGACGGCACCTGCCGCGGGTCCATCGTCTGGGGCAACTGCACCCGGCTTTCGCCCAGCGATGTTCCGGTCTGGCCCTCATTCTGCGGCACGACCAGTTCCAGCATGCTGGAACGTTCGAAGGGATCGATCCCCCTGGCGCGCAACTGGCGCACCGCGTCGAAGTCGGAGGTGGCGGTCAGCCCATGCTTCTGGGCCAGCCGCCGCGCCATGCGCAACTGGCGGCCGGTCAACCCTTCCTTGCGCAGGGCGTTTATATCGTCTTCCGAGCGCACATCGTCGGCGTCCGAGATGCTGGCGTCCTGGGCTGGGGTCGGGGTTGGCGGTTCGCCCGCGGCCCGGTCGGCCTGCCTGCCGCTTGCCATGGCGGCATCGGCGCGCACCGCCTGCGCCGCGCGCCCACGGTCGGCGGCGTCGGCGGTGTCGGCGTCGCGCGGGGGCGGCGCGTCAGTCGGTGTCGGCGTCGGATCCACGACCTTCGCGATGGACGACTCGGCGCGCGGTGTTGCGGGCGCCTGTGCCGCGTCGGCGGCGGCGGGCTTGTCCGTTTCCGCCACGATCGTCGCCAGGGGGCTGGAGCGGCGGATGCGGAACTTCTTAACCTTGGGTTTCGTAGTCATACAGCGCCTTCGCCTCTTCCAGTGTGTCGAACATGAACAACTGTCCTTCCATCAGGACCGCTGCCGAACGACAGAATTTCTCCAGCGTTTCCGCCTGGTGTGACACCACGATGATGGTCGATGATTCCAACCGCTCGCGCAGCAGCGCGCCGGCCTTGCGGTTGAATTCCACATCGGTGGTCGATGGCATCCCCTCGTCGATCAGATAGATGTCGAACTCGAGCGCGAGCAGCAACGCAAAGCTGAGCCGCGATCGCATCCCCGCCGAATAGGTGCCCACCGGCATGTCGAAATATTCACCCAGACCGCACAGCCAGCGGCAGAACGCCTCGAGGTAGTCGGGATCGATGCCATAGAGCTTGGCGATGAACCGGGCGTTTTCGGTGCCCGACAGCCGGTTGATCACACCGCCCATGAACCCCAGCGGGAACGAGATTCGCGAGGTGCGGGTGATCTGCCCCTCGTCGGGCTTTTCCAACCCGGCCATCATGTTGATCAGCGTCGTCTTGCCGGTGCCGTTGGGTGCCAGAATCCCCAGGGAATTGCCCAGCTCGACGCGAAACGACGCTTGGTCCAGGATCACCTTGTGGTGGGATCCGGTCCAGAAGGATTTGCTGACGTTTTCGAATTCGATCATCTGCGCCCCGGCGCCTGTTCAGGTTCCCCGACAACTTACATGGCTGTGGTTAACGCCACACTATAAAGGTATTTGGACCATATTATGTCAGATCGCGCGATGAACTTGGCGTCATCCGCCGCAATCTGACCGGATTTGTCACGCCGCCCCCGCACGCGCCGAAGCGGGGTCAGTTGCGTTTCTGCACCCGCGCCAGTTTGCCGGCGATCACCGCCAGGATCGCGGCGCCAAAGCTGAACAGGGCGCCCATCTTCGCCGCATCCTGCAGGGGCCCCGTGGCGAACGCGACCGAGGCCACGAACAGCGAGACGGTAAAGCCGATGGCAGCGACGACACCGACCACCGCCAGATCCGCGTGGCGCATCCCCCGCGGCAGCCCCAGCCCCAGGGGCCGGGCGGCGATCCAGCCGAACGCGAAGACTCCCAGCGGCTTGCCCACGATCAGACCGGCCAGAACCAGCCATGTCGCGGCGCCGATGGCGTTGAATTCGATCCCCGCGTTCAGCAATCCGAAAAAGAACAGCACCACCTCGACCGGGTGTTTCAGCGCCTGTTGCGCATGGTTCAGAAGGTCGGTCAGATATTGCTCGGCCTCTGAAAAGATGCCGAACGCCCGGTCGGCATGGGGCAGGGTGGCCACGATGGGCAGCAGGCCCAGCGCAGGATGCAGGCCGCTTTGCTGAAAGGCCCACCAACTGATCGCACCGGCCAGCAGGTAAGGCCAGAACGACATTCTTTCGCGCATCCATGTGGAATTGGGCCGCAATTCCTTGTGCCGGTCCAGGCGACGCGGGAGCCAGTTGCACATGCCGAAAACCCCGACGGCGGCTGCCAGCGACACCAGCAGCATTTCCGGCGCCAGGTCGCCCGAAGGATAAAAGACGGCAAGGATAATCATCCCGGCGGCGTCGTCGGCGATGGCCAGCAACAGCAGGAACCGCACTGCCGGATGGCCAGCCCCGAACACCATCCGCCCGACCAGATAGGAAAACGCGATGTCGGTGGCGGTGGGCACGGCCCAGCCACGCTGGACCGCGTCGTAAACGTCCGAGCCGAGAAACAGCGCAAGGCCCAGGTAGGCGGTGATCGGCCCCAGCATGCCGCCGACGGTCGCAATCAGCGGTGTCGCGGCCTTTCTGCCGCGCAGCGCTCCGTTCTCAAGGATCACGGCCTCCCAGACTTCCTTGGCCGCGACGGCGAAAAAGAACGCCATCAGGATATCGTTCACCAGGAAATGGAAGGTCAGCACCCGCCTGACGTCGCCGATGCCGTCGATCCCGAAGTCGGAGCCGTGGGCGATCAGCCATCGTGACGCGTCGACGCCGACCACGTCATTGAACATGAGCGGATATTCGACGACGTGGCGATAACCCTGCGGGTCCGTGTTCGCCCAGACCAGGGCGATCAGCGCCCCGAGTATCAGCAGCAGGGAATAGTTCGTCACATAGTTCCAGACGCGATACATGCCACTGTGCCTTCTGCCTGTCGTCGCGACCGGGGTAAGGCATCCCGGCGTATCGGACAACCATGATCGCGCGGGTCGCGGCCCGGCGATGCGCGAGGGATCAGGCCAGCGCCCCCCAGGCAAGACCCGCCAGAACCGCGCCGGTCATGGCGATTCCGATATAGGCCGCGAAGATGCGCGGTTTGACCAGGGCCCAGACCGCGATGGCGGCGGGAATGCAACTGACGCCGCCCGCGATCATGAACGACATCGCCGCCCCCGGTGCCATGCCCTGCGTCAACAGTCCGTCGACCAATGGCACGGCGGCATAGCCGTTCAGATAGGCCGGGCCGCCCACCAGCGCCCCCATCAACACGGGGACGATCCCCGTGCCGCCCAGCAGACCACCGACCATTTCAGCCGGGACATAGCGGATCATCAGCGCCTCGAACACATAGGCCAGAAGCAGCCACTTGCCCAGAAACAACGCGTTTTCGGTGGCGGTGGCGCGAAAGGTCGCGCGGCGGGTGTCGTCGTGCCAGAAACGCCAGACCGGTCTGCCCGCGAACGGTTTCGGCGCGCCGCAGCACCCGTTGGGCGCCGCCCGTGGCTTCAGCGGATCGGCAAAGACCGCGCTGGACCGGAACGCCATGACGGTCGCGCCGCCGCCCAGACCGATCGCCACCGCCCCAAGGGTCTTGGCCAGCGCGAAATCCCAACCCAACGTGGCCGAGGTGATGAGAAACATCGCCGGGTCCATCAGCGGTGACGCCAGCCAGAACGCCATGACCGCCGACAGCGGCGCGCCGACTGCCAGAAGTGCCGCGATGAACGGGATCACCTCGCACGAGCAGAACGGAGAAATCCCGCCCAGCATCGCGGCAAGCACGATCATCCGCACCTCGCGCCCCTCGAACGCGCGGGCCAGCAGGGTTTCGGCGCCGCTGGCCTTGAGATAGGCAACCGCAAGGACGGCAAAGGCGATGAACGGCAGGGTTCCGACAAGGGATCCGGCGGCATCGCGCAGGATATCGGCCAGCGCGGTCGGATCGAACAGCGCAACCAGCGCGACCACGACGGCCGACGCGCCCCACGCCGACAGGATGATCTTCGGCAGGTGGCGGCGCGGCGGGGTCTGGACGGTATCAGTCATGGGCGTGATCGTCGCGGCTGTCGCTGGTGGTATCGGCGCAGCATTCGGTCAGCAAATAACGCGAAAGCGTCTCTACATGGGCATAATCGGCGGCGGCGCAGATGGTCGAGCGGCCCTGCCGGGTCTGGCGGATCAGTTCGGCCTGCGTCAGGATCCGCAGATGGTGGGTCAGGGTCGATCCGGTAACACCGGATGCCTCGCCCAATGCGCCGATGCTCAGCCCCTCGGGACCGGCGCGCACCAGCGTGCGCAGCACGCCCAGCCGCTGTTCCGATCCGAGAGCGGCAAAGGTCGATGCCGCCTGTTCGACGCTGAGGGTGTGGTCGGTGGGATGTTTCATCGCAATGCCTCGCTTTCTATATTTCTAGGTAATTAGAAATATAGAACGATGGCAAGCAGGATTTGCCAGTGCCCGCCGATCGGCTAGCTTGCCAGTCATGGATCTTCCCGAACGCCTGTCCGCCTGCACGCTCTGTGCCGAACGCTTTGCCGCCACGGCGACCGCGCACCGTCCACGCCCCGTGGTGTGGTTTCGGCCGGGCGCGCGGATCCTGGTCGTGGGACAGGCACCGGGCGCGCGGGTCCATGCATCGGGGCGTCCGTTCACCGATCCGTCGGGCGACCGGTTGCGCGACTGGACCGGGCTGGACGAGACGACGTTCTACGATCGTGACCGGGTTGCCATTGCCCCCATGGCGTTCTGTTTCCCGGGTTACGATTCCAAGGGATCCGACTTGCCGCCGCCGCCGGTCTGTGCGCGGACGTGGCGCGCCGAGGTGATGTCATATATCGGCGCGGTTCCCCTGACGCTTCTGATCGGGGGATACGCGCAGAAATGGCACCTGGGGCCGGGACGTGTGGCCGATCACGTGGCCGGGTGGCGCGCCCATGCGCCGACGATCTTTCCCTTGCCCCACCCGTCGTGGCGCAATACCGCTTGGATCAGGAAAAACCCCTATTTCGAGGCCGACCTGCTGCCGGCCCTTCGTGCCCGTATCGCCGAGGTTCTGTCATGACACCGCTTGATCGCGCCCACGCCGCCATGGATGCCGCCCCCGACGACGATGCCGCGCGGCTGCGGTTTTTCGAGCGGCTGGCCGACAACGAACTGTTCCTGCTGCTGACGCGGGAACCCGAGGCCGCGGCGCTGGATCCGCAGGTCTTTGAAACGGGCGAAGGCACCTTCGTGCTGGTGTTCGACCGCGAGGACCGGCTGGCCACCTTCACCGGTGGCCCCGCGCCCTATGCCGCGCTGTCGGGGCGCACGGTGATCGCCATGCTGGCCGGGCAGAACACCGGCCTGGCGTTGAACCCCGATGTCGCGCCATCGTCGATCCTGTTGGGCGCCGAAGCAGTCACGTGGCTGAACACCACGCTGGCGCAGGTGCCCGACCGGCTGGTGGGGCGGCCCGAGTCGTTCAGCGCGCCCCGCGGCTTGCCCGAGGCGCTGTTGCATGCGCTGGACGCCAAGCTGGCGACGGCCGGCGGGATGGCCGATCACGCCTGGCTGGCGGGCGTGACCTATGCCGGCGGCGGACAGGGGCATCTTCTGGCCTTCATCGACGCTCAACCGGGGGCCGAGGACGCCATTGCCCGCGCCACGGGCGAGGCGCTGACGTTTTCGGGCGTCGAGGCCGGAACCTTGGACGTCGCGTTCTTTGCCGCATCCGACCCGCTGGCGGCGCGGCTGGCCAGGGTCGGCTTGCGGTTCGATCTGCCCCGGCATGAGGCGTCGGCGCCCGGCGCACCGGGCATGGATCCCGCGCGTCCGCCCAGATTGCGATGACGCGATCGGGGCGGGCGCGGGATTCGAGTATTTACGGCAAGAAAAAGCCGGGATCGTTCGCTCAATAACCGGCGTCGCGATCCACGAGGTGCAGCATCGGTTTGCCGCTTTCGCTGCGGGCGATATTTTCGGCAATGGTGCGCGCCGCGGTGTCGGGGCGCGTGGTGCTGGCGATGTGGGGGGTGACCGTGACGTTCGGATGGGCCCAGAACGGGTGATCCGACGGCAGAGGTTCTGTGCGGAACACGTCGAGGGTAGCGTGGGCGATATGGCCGCGGTCGAGTGCGTCGAGCAGTGCGTCGTCGTCGATCAGCGGGCCGCGGCCGGGATTGATGATCATCGCGCCGGCGGGAAGCCTGGCCAGCGTTGCGGCGTTCAGCGTGTTTTCGGTGGCAGGCGTCTGGGGCAGCAGCAGCACCAGGATTTCGGAACGCGCGAGACTGTCGGACAGGCCGGCGTCGCCATGGAAGGTGCGCACGCCGTCGATCGTCTTGGGGCTGCGGCTCCAGCCGGCGACGTCGAAGCCGAGGTCGGCCAGCGCCCTTGCACAGGTCGCCCCCAATGCGCCCAGCCCCAGGATGCCCACGCGGCGATCCCGCGCCAGCGGCACGGAACGCGGACGCCATTCACCGGTCTGGCCGTGGATGTCGGTGTCGATACCGAGATGATGGCGCAGAACGTGGCCCGTCACCCAGTCGCGCATGCCCTCGCTGAGGCCGGTATCCACCATCCGCGCCAGGGGCTGTGTCAGCGTGGCGTTGTCGACGATCGTCTCCACCCCGGCCCACAGGCCCAGCACGCCCTTGCACGCGGTATAGGGGGTGAAGTCGGTGACCGGGCCATCGGGCGCGAAGACGATGTAATCGACATCGGCGGGGGCGTGATCGGTCGCCAGATCGACGTCGAGACCGCATTCGCCGAACGACGATGTCAACGGCGCGCGATATTCGGCCCAGCGGTCGGGCGTGGCGGAAAACAGGACGCGGATCATCGGCTGCGCGGCCTGTGGACATGGGCGGATTGGGTCAGGCCGAAGGCGACCATCAGAACCAGCATTGCGGATCCTCCATAGCTGACAAGGGGAAGGGGCACGCCCACCACGGGCGCCAGCCCCATGACCATCGACATGTTGATGGCGAAGAACAGGAAGAATGTCACACCGATCCCGAGGGTCAGGATCGATCCGAACCGGTCCTTGTTCGACAGGGCCGAATAGAAGCAGAACAGGATGATCAGCGCATAGAGCACCAGCAGCGAGAACGCACCCAGAAACCCGAATTCCTCGGCCAGGGTGGTGAAGATGAAGTCGGTGTGCTTTTCAGGCAGGAAGTTCAGCCGCGATTGCGTGCCCTGCATGAAGCCGCGGCCGGTCCAGCCGCCGGACCCAAGGGCGATCTTGGATTGGGTGATGTGATAGCCGGCGCCGAGCGGATCGCTGGACGGGTCGAGAAAGGTGTCGATGCGCCGATACTGATAGTCTTTCAGCAGCTGCCACGACGTGCCGCGCGACGAGAAGACCGCCGACACGAGGCCGACGCCGCCCGCGATGACGATGCCGAAATACCACCAGCTGACCCCGGCGATGAACATCACCGCACCGCCCCCCATGACCAGCAGCAACGCCGTTCCCAGATCGGGCTGGCGCAGCACCAGATAGGTCGGCACCAGGATCAGCAGCAGCGGGATCGCCACCCACAGCGGGCGCGACGTTTTCCCGATGTCCAGCCAGTCGTAATAGGCCGCAAGGATCATCACCAGCGTGATCTTGGTCAGCTCGGAGGGTTGCAGCCGGATGAACCCCAGATCGATCCAGCGCTGCGCCCCCATGCCGGTCGAGCCGAAGAATTCGACCCCCAGCAACAGCAGGAGCGATGCGCCATAGGCCAGCCCGGCCATGTTGCGCCAGAACCAGATCGGCACCATCGCGATGGCGATCATCAGCACCATCCCGAGGGCAAAGCGTTTCATCTGCGGTTCGACCCAGGGCGTCATCGAGCCGCCGGCGACGGAATAGAGCATCAGGAAGCCGACGCAGGCCACCGCCGTCAGCAGGATCGCCAGCGGCCAGTTCAGGTGCAGGATCTTGGAAGGTCCGGTGGGAACACGTTTGACGTAGTATTCAAGATAGGACATCGGCGCGGCTTTCCCTCAGGCCCGGTCGCGACCGGGTTGCGCGGCGCTTTCGCGCAGCTCCAGCTTGGCGAATTGCGCGCGGATCCGGGCGCGCTGTGACGACGGATAGGCGTCGAGCGGGGGGATGCCGCCATGCATGGCATAGAGCAGGATGTCGCGCGCCAGCGGTCCCGCCACCGACGATCCGCCGCCGCCGTGTTCGACGACCACGGCCGCCGCATGGGTCGGGTTCTCGTAGGGGGCGTAGGCGACGAACAAGGCGTGGTCGCGCCGCTCCCACGGCAGGTCGGCGTTGCTGGTCACGCCGCGCGCGCGCTCGGCCACCGTGATGTTGCGGACCTGGCTGGTGCCGGACTTGCCCGCGATGCGCTGGTTGTCGGCGTCGATGCGCACCGAATATCCGGTGCCGCGCCGGGTGTTCGTCACGGCATACATGCCCCGGCGCACCATGCGCAGGTGGTTTTCGTTGAAGCCCAGCGGCGTGTCGCCCTCGATCGGCGTCTCGACCCCGTCGACCGACTTGATCAGCCGCGGCATGACCGAGGTGCCCGAGGCCAAGCGCGCCGTCATCACGGCCAGTTGCAGAGGCGAGGCCAGCACATAGCCCTGGCCGATCGAGGCGTTCAGCGAATCGCCGATCCGCCATTCGGCGTCATAGCGTTCGCGTTTCCACGCCTTGTCGGGCATGATGCCGGAGGTGACCGCCGACATCGGGATATCGAACCGTTCGCCAAAGCCGAACCGGCGCGCGGTTTCGGCGATCTTGTCGATCCCCACCTTCTGGGCCAGCTCGTAATAGTAGACGTCGCAGGATTGCTGCAGGCTTTTCTCAAGGTTCACATAGCCATGGCCGCCGCGTTTCCAGCAGTGGAACCGCCGGTCGCCGACCTTGCTGAAGCCGGGACAGTATTCGGTATCTTCCGGCCCCATGACGCCCGCATCCAATGCCGCCAGCGTCACCATCATCTTGAAGGTCGATCCGGGCGGATAGGCGCCCTGGACCGACTTGTTGGCCAGCGGGCGATAGATGTTTTCGGTCAACGCCTTGTAATCGGGCACGGAAATGCCGCGCACGAACTTGTTGGGATCGAACGTGGGGGCCGAACCGATGGCCAGCAGATCGCCGCTCTGCGGGCTCATGATGACGGCGGCGGCGCTTTCCTCGAGGCTCAGCCGGGCCTCGACGAAGTTCTGCAGGTTCGTGTCGACGGTCAGTTGCAGATTGGCGCCCGGCACACCGTTGTCACGGCTCAGCTCGCGCATGACGCGCCCGGCGGCGTTGACCTCGATCCGCTTGTTGCCGGCCTTGCCGCGCAGCTCGCGTTCATACTTGTTCTCGACGCCGGTCTTGCCGATCTGGAACTTGGGAATCTGAAGCAGGGGGTCCTTGTCCTCGATCCGCGACAGGTCGTAATCGCTGACCGGGCCGACATACCCGACGATATGCGAAAAATCCGGACCCAGCGGATAATGACGTGTCAGACCGACATCGGGGATGATGCCGGGCAGGGCGGGGGCGTTGACGGCGACGGTCGCGATATCTTCCCACGACCTCTGGTCGGTCAGGGTGACCGGCACGAAGGCGCTGCGCCGGTTCATCTCGCGCAGCGAGCGTTCCAGCTCGTCTGGATCGAGATAGATCAGCTGGCGCAGCCGGTCGATCACGGCGTCGACGTCGCCGGCATCCTCGCGCACGATGACGATGCGATAGTTCTGGGTATTCTCGGCCACGGGAATGCCGCCGCGATCGAAGATCAGACCGCGCGCCGGGGCGATCAGACGCATGTTGATGCGGTTCTCTTCGGCCAGCAGGCGGAATTCGTCGGCCTGTTCGACCTGCATCTGGCGCATCCGCCAACCCAGAACGCCCATCATTCCAAGCTGGAGCGATCCCAGCACCATGCCGCGCCGGGTGATCCGGCGCACCGAGGTTTCGGTATCCTTCGGTGAACGTTTCATGCCCGATACCTCATCGCTTCGATCGCGCCGGGGGCCGGTCGCTGCACGCCCAGCGCATAGCGCGACACCAGGGCGACCACGGGATAGAACGCCACCGAAATGACCATCTGAAGCGCAGCCATCGCGAAGGGAGGCTGCGGCACCAGAAAGACGGCAAGGATCGCGGCGTTGGCCATGGTCATGAAACTCAATGTGGCGCCGACCATGAACCATTCAACCAGGAACGGCTGCTCCTGGGCCAGAACGGCGCGGTTGCGCAGAAATTCGAACCCGATCAGCACCAGCGCGGTCCACAGGCCCAGCGGGCGCAGGAACACGATATCACAAAACAGCGTCACCAGCGCCACCAGGAACGCCGGGATGTAATCAGGCCGACGCAGCACCCAGGCAAAGGCCAGAAGGGTCAGGATGTCGGGGCCGGGCACATGGGTGTCGCCCAGGCCGAACGGCAACAGATGCACGAAGACGACGGCCACCATCATCAGGACGTAAAGACCGCGGTAGAGTGCGCGCTTGCGCGACTGGGGGTCAACCATCGCCGCCCCCGGTGGTGATCTGGGTTATCGGGGCAACCGGGCGATCGGGCACCACCAGGGTGCCGGGGTCGTCGACCTGTTCGCCCGCGTGGCTGCGCAGCACCCGCAGAAACTCCAGACGCTCGGTGTCGGCCGCAAGACGCACCCGCAACAGCCGGTCGGCCCCCTGGACGACCTGACCCACCAGAAGACCGGCAGGGAACACCCCGCCGTCGCCTGAACTGATGACACGGTCACCGGGGCGGACGGTTTCCGGCGCTTCGAGGAAATCCAAGAGGGGCAGGGCGGTGTTGTCGCCCGCCAGGATCGATCGCTGGCCCGAGGGCTGGATCGTCACCGGAATGCGGCTGTTGTTGTCCGACAGCAGGATCACCCGCGACGAGCTTTCGCCGACGCCGGAAATCCGCCCCACAAGGCCCAAGCCGTCGGTGGTGGCCCAGCCGTTGCGGATGCCGTCGCGCGCGCCCACGTTCAGCAGCACCGACTGGCGGAAGGGCGAGCCCGAATCGGCCAGCACAACGCCGGTGATGAAGGTCAGCGACGGATCCAGCCGCACCTTGTTCAGATCCAGCAGCTTGGCGTTCTGCTGCTCAAGCTGAAGCGCCGCTTCCTTCCAGGCCTTCATCTGTCGCAGCTCGCGGCGCAACTCCTGATTCTGTTCATAGATCCGCGTATAGCTCTGAAAGTCGGCGGCCATGCCCGCGATCTTGGTCACCGGAACCAGCGCCCATTCGAACGACGGCACGACGCGATCGACGATCTGCGCGCGCAGGCGTTCGGCGCGCGGGCTGTCGATCCGCCAGAACAGGAAGATCGCGAGGCACAGGAAGATCAGACCGCTGACCAGAATCCGGCGGATCGGGCGAACGTATTCGTCGCTGGTGCCTCTGTCGCGTGCCATGGTTCGGTTCCGTTGCGTGGCGGATGGCCGCCACTCAGCTGTCGTAGTCTATCACATGCGCCAGCTGTTTTTCGTATTCCAGCGCCTTGCCCGTGCCCAGTGCCACGCAGTTCAGGGATTCGTCGGCCACGGAAACGGCCAGCCCGGTCTGCTCGCGCAGCGCCAGATCCAGATCGCCAAGAAGCGCGCCGCCCCCGGTCAGCATCACGCCCCGGTCGACGATATCGGCCGCCAGATCCGGCGGCGTCGCCTCGAGCGCGCTCATCACCGCCTCGCAGATCGCCTGAACCGGTTCGGCCAGCGCCTCGGCCACCTGGGCCTGGTTGATCTCGGTTTCCTTCGGGACACCGTTCAACAGATCGCGCCCCCGGATCATCAGGGCCGCCCCGCGTCCGTCGTCGGGCATCCGCGAGGTGCCGATGGTGGTCTTGATCCGTTCGGCGGTGGATTCGCCGATCAGCAGGTTATGCTGGCGCCGCAGATAGCTGATGATCGCCTCGTCCATCCGGTCGCCGCCGACCCGCACGCTGCGCGCATAGACGATATCGCCCAGCGACAGCACGGCGACTTCGGTCGTGCCGCCACCGATGTCCACGACCATGTTGCCGGTTGGATCGGTGATCGGCATCCCGGCGCCGATCGCCGCCGCGATCGGTTCAGCAATCAGCCCGGCCCGCCGCGCGCCGGCCGACAGGACCGACTGACGGATCGCGCGCTTTTCCACTGGCGTCGCGCCGTGGGGAACGCAGACGATGATCTTGGGCTTGGAAAAGGTCGTGCGCTTGTGAACCTTGCGGATGAAATGCTTGATCATTTCCTCGGCCACGTCGAAATCGGCAATGACGCCCTCGCGCATCGGCCGGATCGCCATGATCGAACCGGGCGTGCGCCCCAGCATCAGCTTGGCGTCCTCGCCGACGGCCAGGACCTGCTTGCGCCCGTCCTTGATATGGTAGGCGACGACCGAAGGTTCGTTCAGCACGATCCCCTTGCCCTTGATATAGACCAGCGTGTTCGCGGTCCCGAGGTCGATCGCCATGTCGGACGAAAACAGACCGGTTAGACTTCCCATCGCGTCACCCTTTGCGTGGTGGTGTTATTCCCTGCGACTCCACCCCGGCGCAGGTCCGACCGCCTTATAGGGACAGGGGCGGGAACGCGAAAGGCTTCGGCCGGTAAATTCGGCACGATCCCGCGCGGCGTCGGCGACATGGCGCGGATCGCGCGGGGGGCGTGATGAACGGAATGTCCGAATATGAATGTCCTTGGCGCGAACATACAGTTCGATTTCCGTCAGATTGCGGCGCCTGTGAAATTCTGCTGTTGGCCCCGCCTTGACGCAATCGTGAAAGAATTAATTCTGTTCCGCCCCCAGGCATGGTCAGGGCGGCCCGCAAACCGGACCGCCCCAGGCAAGGGTCAGCCGACATCCTTATAGCTGACGCCCTTCACATCCGCGTCTGGCCCGGACATGGCGCGGCGCACCATCAGCCGGTTCAATGCGGCGACATAGGCCCGCGCGGACGCCACGACGGTATCGGTGTCGGCGGATTCGCCGGTCACGATGCGCCCGTCTTCCTCAAGGCGGACGGTGACGGTGGCCTGGGCGTCGGTGCCTTCGGTGACGGCATGGACCTGATACAGTTGCAGGTGCGCGTCATGACTCACCAACTCCTTGATCGCCTTGAACGCGGCGTCCACGGGTCCGTCGCCGGTGGCGGTGACCTGATGATCCTCGCCATCGATGGTCAGGATCAGATCGGCCGACTGCGGCGCCTCGGTGCCACAGATGACGCGCAGGAACTTGACCGAGATGGTGTTGTCCACGGCCCCGGCCTGCACCCGCATCAACGCCTCGAGATCCTCGTCATAGACCTCCTTCTTGCGATCGGCCAAGGCCTTGAACCGCACGAACACGTCGTTAAGCTGGTTGTCGGCCAACTCGAATCCCAACTCTTTCAGCTTCGAGCGCAAGGCCGCGCGGCCCGAATGCTTGCCCATGACGATGTTCGTCTCTTTCAGGCCGACATCCGCCGGGCGCATGATCTCGAACGTCTCGGCGTTCTTCAGCATCCCGTCCTGGTGGATGCCCGATTCGTGCGCGAAGGCGTTCTTGCCGACGATGGCCTTGTTGAACTGCACCGGAAAGCCCGACACGGTCGCCACGCGGCGCGAGATGTGCATGATCTTGGTGCTGTCCACGCCGGTCTGCCACGGCATGATGTCGCTGCGCACCTTCAGGGCCATCACGACCTCTTCCAGTGCGGTGTTGCCCGCACGTTCGCCCAACCCGTTGATCGTGCATTCGATCTGGCGCGCGCCGCCGGCCACGGCGGCCAGCGAGTTGGCCGTCGCCATGCCCAGGTCGTTGTGGCAATGGGTGGCAAAGATCACCCCGTCGGCGCCCGGCACCTCGGCGATCAGGCGACGGATCAGGTCGGCGGATTCCACCGGTGCGGTATAGCCCACGGTATCGGGGATGTTGATCGTGCTCGCCCCGGCCTTGATGGCGATTTCGACCGTGCGCAACAGGTATTCCCATTCGGTGCGCGTCGCATCCATGGGCGACCATTGCACGTTGTCGCACAGGTTGCGCGCGTGGGTGACGGTCTGTTCGATCCGCTCGGCCATCTCGTCCATGGTCAGGTTCGGGATCGCGCGGTGCAGGGGCGAAGTGCCGATGAACGTATGGATGCGCGGCGAGCGGGCGTGTTTCACCGCCTCCCAGCACCGGTCGATGTCTTTCAGGTTCGCCCGCGCCAGACCGCAGATCGTGGCGTCCTTTGCCCGGCGCGCGATCTCGCTGACCGCTTCGAAGTCGCCTTCGGACGCGATGGGAAACCCGGCTTCGATGATGTCCACGCCCATCTCGTCCAGCAGCTCGGCGATTTCCAGCTTCTCGGCATGGCTCATGGTGGCGCCGGGGGATTGTTCGCCGTCGCGCAACGTGGTGTCGAAGATGAATACGCGGTTGTCGTCATGGCTCATCGTGAAGCCTCCTTCGAAAATGGTTTCCCTGCGCTGTCGGCGCGCCGGGGTGCGGGGGCGTTGCCCGCCTGTCTGATGATGTGGCCGGACCGATCAGGGATGCGCAAGCTGCCCGGAGGCGGCTGTGCGGTCCTGCTGATGCGTATGTCCATGGAATGTCCTGTGGCCGATCTGCGGGTCCGGCGCTGTCCACACTGAGCGGCCGCGCCGGAGGGCACGCTCAGGGCAGGCTAAGCAGCAGCAGACCGCGCAGGCCGAAGTCGCCGAAACAGGCGAAATCACGACCGGTCGCCGGACGGGCGCAAGAAGGCGTGATCTGGGCGCGGTGTTCCATGGGGCGACTATACGCGGGCCGCGACAAAAGAAAACCCCCGATTGACGTGGCGTGCCGCCCCCCTAGCTGACCTTTGAACCATTTGGGAGTGGATGCATGAGAGCCTTGGTCATCGGAGCGTCGGGCGGCATCGGTCGCGCCATTGTCGAGACGTTGAAATCGCGCGATGCCGACGTCACCGCCCTGTCGCGGCGCGACGACGGACTCGACGTCACCGACGAGGCCAGCGTGAAACACCACGTCGACGCCCTCGACGGCACGTTCGATCTGATCTTCGTGGCCACCGGGGCGTTGGTGGTGGAGGGCTACCAGCCCGAAAAGTCGCTCAAATCGGTAAGCGCGGAAGGTCTGGCCGGGCAATTCGCGGTCAATGCCATCGGTCCCGCGCTGATCCTGAAACACGCGGTGCCGCTGATCCCGCGCGACCGGCGCGCGGTTTTTGCTGCGCTGTCGGCGCGGGTCGGCTCCATCGGCGACAACGCCATGGGCGGTTGGTATGGCTACCGCGCGGCCAAGGCCGCGCTGAACCAGCTGATCCACGGGGGCGCCATCGAGTTGTCGCGCTCGCACCGTCACGCCATCGCCGTCTGTCTGCACCCCGGCACCGTGGCGACCGATTTCACCGCCGATTACCCCGGTCACGACAAGGTCACGCCGGCCGAAGCCGCACGGAACCTGCTGGATGTCTGTGATGGCCTGACCACCGAAAACACCGGCGGCTTTTACGATTACGCCGCGCGCGAGATCCCGTGGTGAGCCGCCTGATCCTGATCCTGGGCGATCAGCTCTCGCCCGACATCGCGGCACTGAAAGCGGCCGAACCGGACGACGTGATCGTCATGGCCGAAGTGTCGGCCGAAGCGACGTATGTGGCGCACCACCCCAAGAAGATCGCCTTCCTGTTCGCCGCCATGCGCAAGTTCGCGGCGAAGTTGCGCGAAGATGGCTGGACGGTTGCCTATACCATGCTCGACGATACCGAAAACTCCGGCTCGATCGGCGGCGAAGTCTTGCGCCGCGCGGACCAGTATGGCGCGGGCGAGGTCATCATCACCGAACCCGGCGAATGGCGGCTGATCGAGGCGCTGAACGATCTGCCGCTGACGGTCCAGATGCTGGGCGACGACCGGTTTCTTGCCTCGCACGCCGATTTCGAAGAATGGGCCGACGGGCGCAAGGAGTTGCGGATGGAGTATTTCTATCGCGACATGCGCCGGCGCACGGGCCTGTTGATGGACGGCGACGACCCGGCCGGCGGCAAGTGGAATTTCGATCACGACAACCGCAAACCGGCCCCCGGCACGGTGGATTTCGGCGGCCCGATGCAGTTCACCCCCGATGAGACGGTCACCGAGGTGCTTGACCTCGTGCAGGCCCGCTTCGCCGACAACTTCGGCGATCTGCATCCGTTCTGGTTCGCCACCGACCGCACCCAGGCCCGCCGCGCCCTGACCCATTTCGTCAACAATGCCCTGCCGAAGTTCGGCGATTATCAGGATGCCATGCTCAGCGATGAACGGTTCCTTTATCACGCCGTCATCTCGATGTATCTGAACGCCGGCCTGCTGCACTGGCGCGAGATCTGCGAGGCGGCTGAACAGGCATGGAAAGACGGCGCCGCCCCGATCAATGCCGTCGAAGGCTTCATCCGCCAGATCATCGGCTGGCGCGAATACATGCGCGGCATCTATTTCCGCGAGGGGCCCGGGTATACCCGCCGCAACGCGCTCAACCATCAACGCAAGCTGCCGGCGATGTTCTGGGGCGGCGAGACAAGGATGCATTGTGTCGCGCGCACCGTCGCGCAGACCCGGGCCGAGGCCTACGCGCACCACATCCAGCGCCTGATGATCACCGGCAACTTCGCCCTGCTGGCCGGGATCGACCCGCACGAGGTGCATGAATGGTATCTGGCGGTCTATGCCGACGCCTATGAATGGGTCGAGGCGCCCAACGTCATCGGGATGAGCCAGTTTGCCGATGGCGGCATCGTCGGCTCGAAACCCTACGTGTCTTCGGGCAATTACATCGCGAAGATGTCGGACTACTGCAAATCCTGCGCCTACAAGGTCAAGGACAAGACCGGCGAGAACGCCTGTCCCTTCAATTTGCTCTATTGGGCGTTCCTGGATCGCCACCGCGATCGCTTTGTGAAAAATCCCCGCATGTCACAGATGTATGCGACCTGGGACCGGATGGACCAGGACAAGCGCGACACCGTTCTGGCCGAAGCCGACGCCTGGCTTGGCCGCCTGTCTGCCGGTGACCCGGTCTGAGCAGGGCAGGGCGCGCGGTTTTTTCTTGCCCGAAATACTCGCGCCGCAGGCGCCGCGCGTCAGCGCGGCACGGCGTTGCCCTATTCTGCGGTGGCTTCCGATGTGATCTGGTCGCTCAGCACACCTGATTCCCATTCGCCGCTGGCCTCTTCGCCGGTGGCATAGCGGATCGTGCCTTCGCCCTGACGCTTGCCGGCGACGAAGCTTCCTTCATAGACGTCGCCGTTGGCATAGGTCGCGACGCCCGTGCCGGAAATCTCGCCGTCCTGCCATTCGCCGACATAGCTGAAGCCGTCGGGCATGGTGATCTTGCCCTGGCCGCTGCGTTCGCCCTCGACGAAGCCGCCTTCATAGACGGTGCCATCGGGATAGGTGGCGATGCCTTCGCCGTGGCGCTGGCCATCCTTCCAGCCGCCGACATAGGTATAGCCGTCCGGATAGGTCATGGTGCCCTGGCCGTCGTTCTTCGCGTCCTTGAACCCGCCCTCGTAGACCGGGCCATTGGCATAGGTGGCGATGCCTTCGCCCTCGATCACGCCCTGCACCCAGCCGCCTTCATAGGTGCTGCCGTCGGGATAGGTGATCTTGCCGGTGCCGTCGGCCAGATCGCCGCGGAACTGGCCCTCGTAGACCGAGCCGTCGGGATAGGTGACGGTGCCTTGCCCCTCGATCCGCCCGGCGACCCAATCGCCGGTATAGGTATATCCGTCGGTGCCGGTGAAGGTGCCCTTGCCCTCGCGCCGGTCGCCGCTGAAGGCACCGACATAGGTGTCGCCGTTGGCATAGGTGACCTTGCCTTCGCCCTCGCGCTCTCCGGCGACCAGGGTGCCTTCGTAGACGTCGCCGTTGGGCTGGGTCAGCACGCCGGTGCCGCTGATCTCTCCGTTCTGCCAGCCGCCGACATAGGTCAGGCCGTCGGGCATGGTCAGCGTGCCCTCGCCGTGGCGCTTGCCGTCCGCCAGGGCGCCTTCGTAGATCGCGCCGTCGGGATAGATGATCGTGCCGCGGCCTTCCTTTTCGCCGTCGACCCAGGCGCCGTCATAGACGTATCCGTTCGGGCTGGTCATGCGGCCGATGCCGTGGTGCTGGGCGTTGCGGAAGCCGCCCTCGTAGGTGACGCCGTTGGCATAGGTGGCGATGCCTTCGCCCTCGATCTTGCCGTCGACCCAATCGCCCTCGTAGGTGCCGCCGTCGGCAAAGGTGATCTTGCCGACGCCTTCGGGTTTGCCCTTGGCGAAGGCGCCCTCATAGATCGATCCGTTCGGAAACCGGGCGGTGCCCTGGCCGCGGATCTCGCCGTCGACCCAGTCGCCGGTGTATTCATAGCCGTTGGGCAGGCGGTAAGTGCCGGTGCCGTTCTGACGGCCGTCCGTGAACGTGCCTTCATAGACGCCGCCGTCGTCGTATTGCTTGGTCTGCACCTCGCCCGGATCCTGCGCGACCGCCGGGTGGGCGGCGATCAGTGCCAAAGCGGCCGCTGCGCCGAAAAGCGCGGCCCGCGCGCTGGGTCTGCCGGTTGCCTTGATCTTCACGTCTGCCCCCATTCCGATATAACGCCGGATACCGCGAACCTACCCGTGGCCCCGTTCCGTCGCAACGCTTTTTGGCTTTCGGGGGTGCCTTGGGCGCTTTCCATTCCCGGCGTCTCTGCTAGATCGGGCACCAATGAAAGGATCCCGCATGTCCGATACCTTCCGCCTGACCCTGGCACAGATGAATCCCACGGTGGGCGATATCGCCGGAAATGCCGCCCTGGCGCGCCGCGCCTGGGAGGCGGGGCGCGACGCGGGCGCCGATCTGGTCGCGCTGCCCGAGATGTTCATCACCGGCTACAATGCGCAGGACCTGGTGATGAAACCCGCGTTCCACCAGCACGCCATTGCCGAGATCGAACGCCTGGCGGCCGAGTGCGCCGACGGCCCCGCCCTGGCCATCGGCGGGCCGTGGATCGAGGGCGCGTCGCTGTTCAACGCCTATTTCATCTGCAAGGGCGGCAAGATCGCGTCGCGCGTCCTGAAGCATGAACTGCCCAACGAGACGGTGTTCGACGAGGTGCGGGTGTTCGACGCCGGCCCCCTCGGCGGGCCGTATTCCGTCGGTGACGTGCGGATCGGCTCGCCGATCTGCGAGGATGCGTGGCATCCCGACGTGGCCGAAACCCTGGCCGAGACGGGGGCCGAATTTCTTCTGGTGCCGAACGGATCGCCCTATTACCGCGGCAAGCTGGAAACCCGGCTGAACCACATGGTGGCGCGGGTGGTCGAGACGGGCCTGCCGCTGATCTATCTGAACATGGTGGGCGGTCAGGACGACCAGGTGTTCGACGGCGGATCCTTCGGGCTGAACCCCGGCGGCGAGCTGGCGTTCCGCCTGCCTCTGTTCGACGAGGAGATCGCCCATGTCGATCTGGAACGCGGCGCCGACGGCTGGCGCATCGCCCCCGGCCCCGAGGCGCCGGTGCCGGACGAATGGGAACAGGATTACCGCGTCATGGTCACGGCCCTGCGCGATTACATGGCCAAGAGCGGGTTCAAAAAGGTGTTGCTGGGTCTGTCGGGGGGCATCGATTCCGCCATCGTCGCGGTGATCGCCGCCGATGCGCTTGGCCCCGAGAACGTGCGCTGCGTGATGCTGCCTTCGGAATACACCTCGCAGGGGTCGCTGGACGACGCGAAGGCGGTGGCCGAGGCGCTGGGCTGTCGATACGACTTCGTGCCGATTACCGACGGGCGCGCCGCGATCACCGAGACGCTGGCGCCGCTGTTCGAGGGGCTTGAGCCGGGGCTGACCGAGGAGAACATCCAGTCACGCCTGCGTGGTCTGCTGCTGATGGCGATGTCCAACAAGTTCGGCGAGATGTTGCTGACCACCGGCAACAAGTCCGAGGTCGCGGTGGGATACGCCACGATCTATGGCGACATGGCCGGGGGGTACAACCCGATCAAGGATCTCTACAAGACCCGCGTGTTCGAGACCTGCCGCTGGCGCAACGTCAACCACCGGCCGTGGATGATGGGGCCGGCCGGCGAGGTCATGCCGCCCCGTCTCATCGACAAGCCGCCCTCGGCCGAATTGCGCGCCGATCAGAAGGACGAGGATTCGCTGCCGGCCTATCCGGTGCTGGATGCGATCCTCGAGCAATTGATCGACCGGGATGGCAGCGTCGAGGACCTTGTCGTCGCAGGGTTCGAGCGGGACGTGGTAAAGAAGGTCGAACAGCTGATCTATACGTCGGAATACAAGCGGTTCCAGTCCGCGCCGGGTGCGCGACTGACCAAGGGGTCGTTCTGGCTGGATCGGCGCTATCCCATCGTCAACCACTGGCGTGATCCGGGCGGGGTCTGATCCGGCGGAGCGCCTGCGGCGCATTCCATGTGCCCTGCGGGCGGATTGGCGCGCGCGGCCGCGATTGTGCCAGGCGGTGAACAATGTGCGGGGTGCAGCCGTTGATGCCTCCGGCGGGAGTATTTCGGTCAATGAGAAGGGGGCGCTTGGCCTGGGGCATTGCCCGGCCAAGCGGTTTCGGATTCAGGCGTTTTTCAACCGCATCTGGTAGGTTTCGGGCACGTAGTGGAAGCCATCGCCGCGGGTTTCGACGAATCCGAGGCCCGGAAACGGCATATGGTAGCCCACAAGAGGAATGCGGTCGGCGGCCACCATATCCAGCACCTTGCGACGGGTTTCGGCGGCTTTTGCCTTGTCCATGTCGAAGGTGACCTCCCAATCGGGATGGGCCAGGGACCAGACGTAGTGGTTTGCCGTATCCGCCATCAGCAGCAGGCGGTCGCCATCGGATTCGAGGTGATAGACCATGTGGCCTGGCGTGTGGCCGAACGCGGCCATCGCGGTGATGCCGGACACCGGGCTGTCGCCGTCGCCGATGAAGCTGAACCGGTCGGCCAGCGGTGCGACCTTGGTCTTGAACGTGTCGTTGTCCGTCTTTGACCAATGGTCGAATTCGGTCTGGCCGGTCACGTAGGTGGCATCGGGGAATGTCGGTGTGCCGTCTTTCATCAACCCGCCGATGTGGTCGCCGTGCATGTGGGTGATGACCACGGTGGTGATGTCGCCGGGGGCATAACCCGCTGCGGCCAAGGCGGCCGTCATGCCGTCGGAATCGGCGCCGGTGTCGAACAGGACGACCTGATCGCCGGTCTTCACGACCGTGGGGGTGAAGAAGAACTGGGCGATGTCGTCGGGGATGAACGCCTGTTTCGAGGCGGCGGCGAAATCTTCGTCCGAGACGTTCAGGCCGAAGATCTTGTGCGGATCGGGCACGGCGCGGGTGCCGGCCAGCAGGGTCGAAACGGCCATGTCACCGATGGCAAAGCCGTTGTGAAGCGGCGCCGGCGTGGCGGTCTGCGTGTCGGTCGCCGCCCTGGCCGTGCCGGCAAGCGCGGCGGTAAGGGGCAGCGCGGCCCCTGCCATCAGGGCCGTGCGACGGGTGAGGGTCGAGGTGAGTGCGGTCATTGGAATCTCCCTTTCGCGTGTGCTTTCGAACTAGTGCGCTTTGCGGAGGCATCCAGTGGCGGGCGGGGGGCGTCGCTTCGGGGTCATTCCCACCAGCGGTCGATGCTTGCGATATCGTCGTCGGACCAGCCGAGGTGATGGGCCAGTTCGTGAACGTAGATGTGGGTCACGAGGTCGGAAAGCTCGATATCGCCACGGTCGCACCATTCGTCCAGGATCGGCCGGCGGAACAGCCAGATCGTGTCGGGCGCGCCCGGTTGATCGAAGGACGATTTCTCGGTCAGGGGGATGCCGTCGTACAGGCCGGTCAGGGCGAAGGGATCCGTATCCTCGAATTCGCGCAGCACATGGTCGGGGGCGAAATCCACCACCTGTATCGCCACGTCGCGGGCGGCCTGCGCGAACGGTGCGGGCAGGGAGGCGCGGGCCGTCTCGGCCAGTCGTTCGATCGCGGCAAGGTCGGGGGGAAGCCTGTGGTCCTGGGTCATGGGCCGAGTATCCGTTCGCGCCGCGCCCGGCACAAGGGGGATCCGGGGGAGGCGCCCCTCCGCCGGCGGCGCATGACGGCGCGACCCCGCCGCGCGGCTTTTCTGGACAACGCCGCCGGCATGTGGAAAGCAAACGGCCAACAGGAGAACGCCATGACCGTCACACGTTTCGCCCCATCGCCCACCGGGTTCATCCATATCGGCAACCTGCGCACCGCGCTGTTCAACTGGATGATCGCGAGGAAGGCCGGCGGCACCTTCATCCTGCGGCTGGACGACACCGACCGCGAGCGCAGCAAGCAGGAATATGCCGACGGCATCCAGGAAGACCTGGAATGGCTGGGCCTGACCTGGGACCGGATCGAGCGGCAGTCCGAGCGGTTGGACCGATACCATGCGGCGGCGGACGAGCTGCGCGCCAAGGGGCGGTTCTATGAGGCGTTCGAGACCCCGACCGAACTGGACCTGAAGCGCAAGAAGCAGCTGAACATGGGCCGCCCGCCCGTCTATGACCGCGCCGCGCTGGCGCTGTCGGACGACGACAAGGCCGGATTGCGTGCCGAACGCGACCCGCATTGGCGGTTCCTGCTGAACCAGGAGCGGATCGAATGGGCCGACGGTATCCTTGGTGACATTTCCATCGATGCGGCCAGTGTCAGCGACCCGGTGCTGATCCGCGGCGATGGTCAGGTGCTGTATACGCTGGCGTCGGTGGTGGACGATACAGAAATGGGCGTCACGCACATCGTGCGCGGATCGGATCACGTCACCAACACGGCGACGCAGATCCAGATCATCGAGGCGCTGGGCGGCCAGCAGCCCGCCTTTGCGCACCATTCGCTGTTGACCGGCCCCCAGGGCGAGGCGCTGTCGAAACGGCTGGGTACGCTGTCGTTGCGTGATTTCCGCGCCGCCGGGATCGAGCCCATGGCGCTGCTGTCGCTGATGGCGCGGCTGGGATCATCGCAGCCGATCGAGTTGCGGTCGAACCATGACGAATTGATCGAAGGTTTCGACATCTCGCAGTTCGGGTCGGCCCCCACCAAGTTCGACGCCGAGGATCTGAAGCCGCTGACGGCGCGCACCGTGGCCGCGATGCCGTTCGAGCGGGTGAAGGGCGAAATCGCCGCGCTGGGCGTGCCGGATGCCATCGCGCCGCAGTTCTGGGATGTGGTCCACGACAACATTGCCACCCGCGCCGACATGGCCGAATGGTGGACGCTGTTTCGTGATGGCGGCGTGGCGGTGGTGGCGGACGAGGACCGCGACTTCGTGGCGCAGGCGTTCGGGATGCTGCCGCCCTGGCCTTATGACCGGAACACCTGGGGCGCCTGGACCGGCGCGGTCAAGGACGCGACCGGGCGCAAGGGCAAGGGATTGTTCATGCCGCTGCGCCTGGCCGTGACAGGCCGTGCGCGAGGGCCGGAAATGGCTGACGTGATGGCGTTGCTGCAACGCGCGCCGCACCTGTAACGCGGCCGCGACGCGGGCGGGGGCCGCCTCAGGCGACAGGATCGTGGCGCCGCATCAGGCGGCGACGATCTGAACCCCGGTTTGCGCAAGGTGGCCATCGACCAGCGCGGTTTCATCGGCGCTCAGCGTCTGATGACGCGGATAGATGGGGCGCGTGCGGTCGTTCAGGATCGGCGCGTGCCAACCATCGGTGGTGGCAAAGAACCGCGCGACGCCGTCGGGGCCGTATTCGCGGTAGAACCCCTGAACCACCACGTCGACATAGCTGAGCAGGATCGGTCGCGGCTCGGTCGGTGCGGCGTGGCGTTCGGGCGGCATGGAATAGACGGCGACCTCGGGCAGGCGCGATGCCAGCACATCCACCGCATCGCTGGACACCCGGTCGTATCCCCGTTCGCGCAGATCCAGCGCCTGCCAGTTCGCGCCCGGCACCTCGGCGACAAGGCCGTCGATCGTGTCGCCGGCGCTGGGGACTGCGGTCAGGAACGCGCTCTGCGAAAATTGCGTGTGACGCCATTCGCGGCGCCATCCGGTCAGGCGCGCGGGGCGCCCGTTGAGATAGCCATGGGTGGCACGATTGACGAGCGAGCCATAGCCGAAGAACAGCGGATCATTCATGGCCCAACCGATGCCGCGTGCGCGATCGGAAATCAAGTGGTCGCCGTGCCACTTGCCAAGGGCGCCGGCGATGCAGTAACGATTTCATGACAGCGGGAGAAGCCGGCGTGCCCCAGGGTGGCCGGTGCCGAAGGAGCAGCCGCCCCGGCAAACTCTCAGGCAAAAGGACCGCTGTCGCACGACACTCTGGAGAGTGGCGCCGCAGCGCCCGCCGACGGGATAATGATCTCAGGCACACGGACAGAGGGGGCATGACGGTTTCGCCACGCGGGCGGGACGAAATGCTGGTGCGTGATGCTTTGCCGCATGGCGGCGACGGGGAGAGATCGGAATGACGGAACTTCGCAAGACGGCCCTGCACGGGAAGCACGTGGAGCTGGGGGCGCGGATGGTGCCCTTTGCGGGATACGAGATGCCGGTGCAATATCCCATGGGTGTGATGAAGGAACATCTGCACTGTCGCGCCGCGGCGGGGTTGTTCGATGTGTCGCACATGGGGCAGGTGACGCTGCGCCCCCGTTCGGGCGACGTGGCGGACGCCGCCCGCGCGCTGGAACGGCTGGTGCCGGTGGATGTGCTGGGCCTGAAGGAGGGGCGCCAGCGCTATGCGATGTTCACCGACGACGGCGGCGGGATCCTTGACGACCTGATGGTGGCGAACCGGGGCGATCACCTGCTGCTGGTGGTCAATGCCGGATGCAAGGAGGCCGATATCGCCCACCTACGCGCCCATCTGACCGACGATTGCGAGATCGAGGAATTGACCGACCGCGCGCTGATCGCCCTGCAGGGACCGGCGGCCGAGGATGCGCTGGCCGGGCTGGTGCCGCAGGTGCGCGCGATGCGCTTCATGGACGTGATCACCGCCGATACGTTGTTCGGCCCGCTGTGGATTTCACGCTCGGGCTATACCGGCGAGGACGGCTTCGAGGTGTCGGTGCCCAACGCGGGTGCGGTGGGGCTGACCGAATCGCTTCTGGCGATGGACGGGGTGGAACCTATCGGGCTGGGTGCGCGCGACAGCCTGCGGCTGGAGGCCGGGTTGTGTCTCTATGGCAGCGACATCGACCGCACAACCACGCCGATCGAGGCCGGTCTGGGCTGGGCCATCCAGAAGGTCCGGCGCACGGATGGCGACCGGGCCGGGGGGTTTCCGGGGGCCGATACGATCCTGGAACAGATGCAGACAGGCGCGCCGCGCACCCGGGTCGGGCTGTCGCCCGACGGCCGCGCGCCGATGCGCGCCGGCACGCCGCTGTTCAGGGACGAGGATCAGGCAGATCCGATCGGCACGATCACCTCGGGCGCGTTCGGCCCCTCGATCGAGCGGCCGATGTCGATGGGCTATGTCACCCCCGATCTTGCCGAACCGGGCACCACCCTGTTCGCCGAGGTGCGCGGCAAGCGTTTGCCGCTGAAGGTGGTTGACCTGCCGTTCCGATCCGCCACATTCAAACGCTGAAACAAGAGTCGGAGATCCAGTATGAAATTTACCGAAGAACATGAATGGTTGCGCGTCGAAGACGATCTGGTCGTCGTCGGCATCACCGAACACGCCGCCGAGCAGTTGGGCGATCTGGTGTTCGTCGAACTGCCCGAGGAAGGCCGTGTGGTGGTCAAGGACGAAGAGGTCGTGGTGATCGAAAGCGTCAAGGCCGCGTCGGACATCATGGCGCCTGTCGACGGCGAGATCGTGGAAACCAACGACGCCCTGATCGACAACCCCTCGCTGGTCAACGAAGACGCCACCGGCAACGGCTGGTTCTTCAAGATGAAGCTGGAGGATCTGTCGGTGATGGACGACATGATGGACGAGGATGCCTATCTGAAGTTCATCTCGTAAACACCTGTTGCGAAAAGATGACCCAATGCCTCCGGCGGGAGTATTCGGATCAGTGAGAAGCCGGTATCGCACCGTTTTTTCTTGCTGAAAATACTCTTGCCGAAGGCCGAGGCGGGCGCCGCCCGTCGTTCCCTTGCTCTCGCGGAGATGCGCCATGTCGTTCGAACCCACCGACTATCGCCCCTATGACTTTGCCAATCGCCGTCACATCGGCCCGTCGCCGTCCGAGATGGACGCGATGCTGGATGTGATCGGTGCCGCGTCGCTGGACGACCTGATCGACCAGACGGTTCCCGCTTCGATCCGGCAGGCGGAGCCGCTGGAGTTCGGCAAGGCGAAATCGGAACGCGAGTTGCTGTGGCACATGAGCCAGGTGGCCAAGAAGAACCAGGTGTTCAGCTCGATGATCGGGCAGGGGTATCATGGCACCGTCACGCCGCCCGCGATCCAGCGCAACATCCTGGAAAACCCGGCATGGTACACCGCCTACACGCCCTATCAGCCCGAGATCAGCCAGGGCCGGCTCGAGGCGCTGTTGAACTATCAGACCATGGTCTGCGATCTGACCGGGCTGGACGTGGCCAACGCGTCGTTGCTGGACGAGGCGACGGCGGCCGCCGAGGCGATGACCATGGCATTGCGGTCGTCGAAATCCAAATCGCGCCGGTTCTTCGTCGATCAGGAATGTCATCCCCAGAACATCGACGTGATCCGGACGCGGGCCGAACCGCTGGAGATCGAGATCGTCGTCGGCGATCCCGTCGATCTGGACCCGGCCACGGTGTTCGGCGCGGTGTTCCAGTATCCAGGCACCCGTGGCCACGTCATGGATTTCACCAGGATCATCGCTGCGCTGCATGAAAACGGCGCCTTGGGCATCGTGATCGCCGACCCTCTCGCACTGACGCTTCTGAAGGAGCCGGGCGCCATGGGGGCCGACATCGCCGTCGGCTCGACCCAGCGATTCGGTGTGCCCATGGGATACGGCGGACCCCACGCGGCCTATATGGCGTGCAAGGATGCGCTGAAGCGGTCGATGCCGGGGCGCATTGTCGGTGTGTCGATCGATTCGCGGGGCAACAAGGCCTATCGCCTGGCGCTGCAAACCCGCGAGCAGCATATCCGCCGCGAAAAAGCGACCAGCAACGTCTGCACCGCGCAGGCGCTTCTGGCCGTGATCGCATCGTTTTATGCCGTCTTCCATGGTCCCGTCGGGCTGAAGGCCATTGCCCAGCGCATTCACCTCAAGGCCGTGCGCGTCGCCCGCGTTCTGGAGGCGCAGGGATACGAGGTGACGCCGCGCCGGTTCTTCGACACGTTCACGGTCGAGGTCGGCGCGTTGCAGGGCGCCATCCTGGACGAGGCACGCCGCCAGAAGATCAACCTGCGCCGCGTCGGCGCCACGCAGATCGGCATCACGCTGGACGAAACGACCCGCGCGGAAACGATTGAGCGGTTGTGGGATGCCTTCGGGATCCAGGGGAGGCGCGACGGCCAGAACGACGAATACCGCATTCCCGACAATCTGTTGCGCACCAGCGACTACCTGACCCATCCGGTGTTCCACATGAACCGGGCCGAGACCGAGATGATGCGCTATATGCGGCGTCTGTCGGACCGCGATCTGGCGCTGGATCGGGCGATGATTCCGCTGGGATCTTGCACGATGAAGCTGAACGCCGCCGTCGAGATGATGCCGATCACATGGCCGGAATTTTCGCAGATCCATCCCTTCGCGCCCGCCGAACAGGCCCAGGGTTACGCCGAGATGCTGGATGATCTGTCGGCCAAGCTGTGCCAGATCACGGGTTATGATGCGATGTCGTTGCAGCCCAATTCCGGCGCGCAGGGCGAATACGCGGGCCTGCTGACCATCGCGGCCTTTCACCGCGCCAATGGCGACGACAATCGCCGTGTCTGCCTGATCCCGATGAACGCCCACGGCACGAACCCCGCCTCGGCCCAGATGTGCGGCATGAAGGTCGTGGTCGTGAAATGCACGGCGCGCGGCGATATCGACGTCGAGGATTTCCGCGCCAAAGCCGAAGCCGCGGGCGATACCCTGGCCGCCTGCATGATCACGTATCCGTCGACCCACGGCGTGTTCGAGGAGACGGTCAAGGAAGTCTGCGACATCACCCACCAGCATGGCGGACAGGTCTATCTGGACGGCGCCAACCTGAACGCCATGGTCGGTCTGTCGAAACCCGGCGAGATCGGCAGCGACGTGTCGCACCTGAACCTGCACAAGACGTTCTGCATCCCCCATGGCGGGGGCGGCCCCGGCATGGGCCCCATCGGCGTCAAGGCGCACCTGGCGCCGCATCTGCCGGGTCATACCGAACAGGGCACGGCGAACGCGGTCAGCGGCGCGCCCTATGGGTCGGCGTCGATCCTGCCGATTTCGTGGGCCTATTGCCTGTTGATGGGCGGCGCGGGCCTGACGCAGGCGACGAAGGTGGCGATCCTGAACGCCAACTATATCGCCAAGCGGCTCGAGGGCGCGTTCGACGTTCTTTACAAGGGCACACAGGGGCGCGTGGCGCACGAATGCATCCTCGACACCCGTCCGTTCGAGAAATCGGCCGGCGTCACCGTGGATGACATCGCCAAGCGCCTGATCGACAACGGATTTCACGCCCCGACGATGTCGTGGCCCGTAGCCGGCACCCTGATGGTCGAGCCGACGGAAAGCGAAACCAAGGCCGAACTGGACCGGTTCTGCGATGCCATGCTGGCGATCCGCGACGAGATCAGGCAGATCGAGGACGGCAAGATCGACGGCGCCAACAACCCGCTGAAGAACGCGCCCCACACGGTCGAGGACCTGGTGGGCGACTGGGACCGTCCCTATACCCGTGAACAGGGATGTTATCCGAAGGGGGCGTTCCGGGTCGACAAGTACTGGCCGCCGGTGAACCGGGTCGACAACGTGTTCGGCGACCGCAACCTGGTCTGCACCTGTCCGCCGCTCGAGGATTACGCCGAAGCGGCGGAATAGAGGGCGTCCTTGGCGAACAACTGATCGACCCGGTTTTTCAATCGGGTCTTGTCATGGTCCAGTTCGATGGCAAGCATCGCGCGCTCCAGCGACCTTTTGCTGGTGGCGCGCGCCGCGCGACTGAGATCGTCATCGGCGCCGTCACGCGTCAGGCTGGCCAGCACATGTTGCAGGCGGATCTGCACCTCGACCATTCCGGCGCCGTCGCGTGCGATGGGATCGAAAGCGTCGCGAAACAGCGACGCGATCTTCAGCGGCGGCACGAAGATCATCGGATGAATCGGCTCGACCTCCTCGCCGTCGACGCCGTCGCGATAGCTTTCCATCAGGCGCTGATGGCGGGTCAGAACGTCGATGGCGGTGCCCGGATCGTTGATGCCGGGCGACAGCGCGCGCTGGGCGATCTCGCTCAGGACGATCAGGCCAAAGCGCGGATCCTGATCGAACCGCCGCGCGTCGTCGATGGTAAAGGCGTCGTGCACCGCGTCCTCGTCCATGTCGGCGGTGCGATGGGCGATGGGCTGACCGACGCTGACGAAACTGCCCGGTCTGGCCACCAGATACAGCGCGCCGCCCGAAGGTGTCACCAGATCGTCCAGCTTGCTCATGTCCACGTGCTGAACGTACCCCGTGCGTCGTGCCGCGATGGGCGTGCCGCGCGGCGCATGGTTCAGCGGGCTGCCCCCCATGCAGGGGTTGTTCAGCCAGGATTGCATCCCCGAAACGGCGGCCTCTTCGACCTTGCGGGTGGTTTCCACAACGCTGCCCAGGTCGGCCAGATGCGAGATCCAGCGCAGGATCGCGACGATCATTAGCGTGATCACGATCAGCGTGAAGAACAGGGTGATGGCGGCGGCGTCCCCGGCATAGACCTGGGTGCGCAGGGTGATGACCCCCACCAGCGAAAACAGGAAGGCGCCCAGGAAGGTCGCCAGCACGTTCTGCGTCGTCGTATCCTCGTTGATCAGCTGGTGCGACCGGGGCGTGACCTGTGAGCTGGCCGACTGACGTGCCGAAACCATGACCGACAGCGAGAAGATGACGACCGCCAACATCCCCGAGGCCAGGATTTCCAGCAGTTTTTCAACGGCTTCCGGTTCTATGGCCTTGGCGATCTTCTCTGGCACAAGGGGCGACAGAACACCGGATCCCGCCGCCGCGATCACGCCCAGAAGCGCGATCAGCGACGAGCGCACCCAGATCAGGCGCGACAACCGCCGCAGACGATAAAGTGTTTTCGAAAGGGCGACACGGGGCGCGGACATTGCGACAAGCCTGTTCTGGAATCTGTCCGGAAAACCATAGTGCGCCGCGAAGGTTTTGCCCATGGATCTTGACATGACGTCCGCCTTGCGCCACCTAAACGCCTGTGGGGTCGTAGCTCAGTTGGGAGAGCGCGTCGTTCGCAACGACGAGGTCGTCGGTTCGATCCCGATCGACTCCACCAAAAGACATTTGAAATCAAGCGGTTGCTATGTCTTGCGGCGGGCTGTTTGCCTGCCTGTTCCCAATTTATGCGCCGGTGTTCCCAATCTGGGGAAACAGCAGCATGGTCTCGGTGTTCATATGTTCCGCTTCTGCGCGCCTTGCGTAATGCGCGGCCATCGACTCTGATAGGTGGCCAAGCATCGATTTCACGCGGCCGATCCCGCCAAAAAGATCCGGGTTTCGCGCGACGGTCGTGGCGATCAGGGTGGCGCTGGTGCGGCGCAGTCCGTGGAAAGTGGGTTGGAAATCGTCAGGGCCGTAATCTTCGTTCCGGTGGGGACGCAGCTTCAGCCGGATCAGCTCTTTGCGCCAAGATGCCGCGAAGCCGGATGATGTCCATGGCTCGCCCAGCGAGTTCACCAGCAGCGGGCGGCGCGGATCAACCACGCCCGCCGCGCGGCGCGTTGCGCGTTCGGTGTCGGCGATAGCAAGAACCACGGGGTGCAGTGGGATCGGGACATGGCTGCCCGTCTTGCCCTGCACCACGTACCAGACGCCGCCCCGGATCACGCTGTCGCTGAAGCCGTGCAGAAGATCTCCGCGCCGCTGTCCGGTGTAGGCCGCGACTAGGGCCGGGCGAACAATATGGGGCTGACCCTGATCCATGAGGGTGGCTAGGGCATCATCAGGCCACGGCTCGCGTGGGGTGCTTTCCGTGATCTTCTCGACACCGATGCACGGGTTGGCGTCGACGAACCCGCGCGGGCGCCCCCAGCCGAACACCGCGCTGATCTCGGCCAGTCGGCGGTTGGCGGTGGCGGGGCGGTCCGACAGGCTGTCGTAGACGGCCTGTACATGGACCGGGCGGATAGCCGTCGTATCGAACTGCCCCCAGCGTTCCAGCATGAGGGCAAGGCCGTAGTCGCGGTGCCGGCGGGAATCCGGTTTGAGACGGCGGTATCGCTCGCTGTCCTTGTGCTGCCGGATCAGGGCCGTGATCGCGGTGGGGCTTTCGAATTCGTTGGGCGATATTCCGAACACGGCAATATGGGCGGCGTCATAGGCTGCGCGATACCCGGGGTCGAAGGGATGGGGCAGCGGCAACCGGGTTTCCTTGCCCTCCTTCACAACGCGAAAATAGAAATACTCTCGCGCGCCGCGCCGTTTGCGCTGGACGTATTGTTCAAGGTCCACTGCTGCCACCGCGCGACGCCTCTAGAATCGGATCGACCGGTTCACTAGGCCCGTAATTCAGCTTCTGTTCAACCTCAGACCACTTCCAGCGGTTGGACCCGCCGACGCGACGTGGCCGGGGCAGGTGCCCCTGTTTGACCCACTCGGCAACCGTGCTGGTGCTGATGTCCAGGAGTTGCGCCAAGGTGCCCGAGCTGACATAGCCAATGACGCGCGGCGTTTCGCTGACCTGGGCGGGGATGGCCATATGGACGTGGCGGGGAGTTCCCATGGGTCAGTCCTCCACCGTGCGGATCGGCGCGTTTGCGATTTCCAGAAGGACGTCGGCGTGACAGGGCTGATCCAGCGGACACCAGCAAGCCAGATCCCTGCCGCGAAGCTCCGTGCGCGCCATAGCCTGCAATTCCCAACCATTCCCGCTGCTCATGAGCCATTCCCTGAAGTGCGAAACAGCGCCACGCCGCCCTTCTGTTTCCACTAAGCTGAACCGGTTTCCCCACTTCGTCGGACGTGCGACGATAACCGCGTTTGGGTGGTCGTTGCGCCAGCCACCTTTCTTGCGGGTCATTTGGATGCGCTTCGGCATTGATCTGCTATCCCCGTTTCTTTCCAGGCTGATGCTCATCATCGCCATCATCGGATTGTCCTCAGATTCGATCCGCGACCGTGCCCGGGCCTCGCTTTCGTCGGGGCTCATGCCTCGCCCTCCGCTTCCATCGCCTGTTGAAGCCCCGCGCGCACCAATCGGGCCTCGCGGGTGATCTGTGCCGATCGACCGATCTTCAGCGCGCGGACCTGTGAGGCCAATTCGGCGCGTTCCGCCGCGCCGCGCTCCCACGGCTCCAGCGTGATGGCGCTGACGGCGGCGTCAATCTCGGTGTTCCAGCGGTATTCCAGCGCGTGAATCGCTGCGGCCACCGTCGCGGCCTTCTTGTGCGCGCCCCTGCGGCTCAGGTGCCGCTCGATCCGCGCTAGATCCTTGATCAGGATGTGTGGGGTATCAGCCATCATGCGGCTCCTTTCATCTGTTGCAGGGCAAGGTCGGCGCAATTGGCGCGCACCAGCGCCTCGGCCAAGGGCGGGCAGACGCTGTTTCCACAGCAGCTGACCTGGACGTTCTTCGGGAACGGGTGCCATGCCCATTCACCGTTGGCTTCGCTCCAATAGCCTTCGATCACGTAGTCGGGCGGGAATCCTTGGGCGCGGAACAACTCGCGCGGGGTCAGCATCCGCATCCCGATGTCGACGATGACGTAAGTCGCCCCGTCGATGTCGAGGGTAACGAATTCGCGGGCGTCCCAGGCATCGTGGGCGCGCAGGAACGCGGCGACCTCGCGGGCCCGGGCGGCGTGGGCTTCGGTAAATGGTGGAGCCCCCAGTTCGGCCTGCATGTGGCCCATGCGATCCTTGACCGTGACGGTGTGCATCGGTTCATCGGTCCGCGCGCCATCGCCGGTGCCGTAGTATTTTGCGAACCATGCGGCGATCGGCGTCTGGTGGCTGCCGGTCGCGGCCACGGTGGACATCGGTTCGCGCGCGTCGTGTCCGGTGACGCCGGTGTTGTGCTGGGCGAGGAAGGCCGCGGCGGTTGCATGCTTGACGCCCCCCGCGACCACCGTTCCAAGGGGCAGGCCGATGTCCAGCGCGCGCGGCGCCTGGCCGGGCGCTTCGCCATAGCCGGTCTGCACAAGCGTCGGTGCGACCAGAGCGTGCGCGATGCCGCCGGACGTCACCACGCCCATGGTTTCGCTCAGCGGGTATTCGCGTCGCCCGCCGCTGTCGCCGTGGGCGATGGAAATCAGCGATGGGCTGATCAAGGCCGAATGCCCGCCACCGGCCAGAACGGTGGGGTGCGGCGCATCCGCCGTGCTGTCGCGGCGTGCAGTGCCCTTCAGGCTCATCAGGCTGGGGGCGATGACCGCGTTCTGATCCTTGTTGCTGGCGCATATGGTGTGGTGCGGATCGGTGACGTTGCGGTTGTTTCCGCCCTGCTGGGCATATGTGAGAACCGGCGCGATGATCCCGTAGGGCGCACAACCGCCGGGGCGCTGGATGTAGCTGTTAGCGGTGACGGTTGCCATGGGGGCGCGCAGATCCTGCCCCGTCGCCCCGCCGTTGAAACGGGTGATCGATGGGGCGACGATGCAGCTGTCGGCCTTGGCGGTGATCGTCTGGAAGGTTCCGGATACGGGTCGCTCGTTGCTTTGCCCCATGCGTCCGCCGACACCCACGATGAAGGGATCGGCGCTGTCCAGCACATACCGCTTCATGCCGCGCGCGACGCGGGCCAGTGTGTTCTTCGCCAGCGGACGGATCGCGCGCAAACCATGCCGTTCCTTGATCGTGGCGGCGTCGTCGAAGATCGAGGGGCAGGGCAGCGACCAGTCGATGCACTCTGCGGCCGTGCGCCATGGCGCCAGCTTGCCGCGCTTCACGGCGCTGGATCTCGGATCGCCGTGGGTCGGTTTGGGCCAGGTGATCGGCAGGCCATCACGTCGCGCGACCATGAAGAACCGCTTGCGGATCGTCGGCGCGCCATAGTCGCACGCGCGCAGCTCGCGCCATTGCACCCGGTATCCGGCGCGGCGCAGGCGCTTGACCCATGCGTCGAAGGTCATGCCCGCGAACTCTTTCATCGGCTGACCGTCTTCGCCCAGCGGCCCCCAGGTCAGGAACTCTTCGACGTTCTCCATCAGGATCACGTCCGGCTTCACCTGTTCCGCCCAGATACACAGACATACGGCAGACATTTGCGCCTTATCTGTCCGCCACCACAGGAAAGGACATGACATGAAAGGACAGAAGGGACGGACCGGGCGGATGGGACGATGAAACACGGAAACCGGGCAAGCTGAGAAAGAGGGGCAGGAATGGACGACAGGGAACAAAGAGAAGGCGAGGCGCGGGTTCGGGCGTTGCTGGTCGAGCAATTGCAGAGGCTGGGCCTGATGCGTCCCGGTGGCATGACGGTTGTCGCCTTCGACGCCATGCTGCGCGAGGTATGTCAGCGTCTGGCCTACATGAGCGAGGCCGGTCTGATGGCGCTGGCCGAGGTCATGGCGGAACGACCGGGCGGCAGGGGGGGCGATCGCTTTCCGCTGGCCGTCACGATCCTGAAAGAGGCCATGGTCATCGAGCCGCCGGCCGAGGATGCGTCGCCGCTGATCCGCAAGGTGTTCGCCTCGCCGGTCGGGCTGGGCGCGCTTGACGAGGGATACGCGCCGGAACTGATGGGATGGCTGCGCGCGAACCGGCGCTGGCCGCAACCCTTCGTTCTGAACCAGCGGCGGGATGAGGCGCGCGACGCCGTGCGGCGGCTGGAACATCTCGAGACGCGTCTGGCGCGGGGCGAGGCTCTGACCTCCGACGAAGCCGCGTGGCGCGACCGGCGCCGGGGCGTTCTGGCGCGGTGCGAGCGGGCGCGCGATCTGGGGATGGCAGGCGCCGAACGGCGTCAGGGGGGTGCATGATGGACGGCACGGGGATGCGGATCGGTGACGTGGTGTCGGTGGCGGATCGTCCCGCCTTGTTCGAGGCCGGCGCGCCGGGGTGGTATGCGCTGCGTTGTCTGCCCCAGTTCCGGTCCGTCGCTGCAACTTCATCGCCCCACAACCGGAACGGTGGCCGAATTCCGTCGCGCTGGAGTGGAAGTCGGCGGGATCGAAGTTCTCAGCACCGGTATTCGGATCAGGCTCACGTCGGGCGGATTTTACCTGATGGCAATCGCAGGCACCCCCGAGGGCAGCTATGCGGCGGCAGGCGGCGGGATCTGTTTCCGAACCGACGGGCCGTCCGGGGAGCGGATCTATTACAAGCCGCCGGGGGCAGGAACGACCGGCTGGGTTGCGATCGCTTAGGAGAGTTCATGTCCGACGAACAGAAGCCGCTGCGCCAGATGATATGGGAGCGGTTCATTTCAAAAAGCGTGGATTGGCTGGTGGTCGCGGCGATTGGTGGCCTGGTGATCATGATCTTCGACCCGGTGAAGGAACGGGCGATGGCGATCTGGAACACCCCGGATTCGCTGCACCAGCTGGTGGTGCGCGTCGAAAACCTGCTGCGGCAGGTGGCCGACGTGCGCGACGACATCGAATCCCTGCGCCGGCCCAGCGAAGTGTTCGAAGTATCGACCACGAACACGCGTGCGATCGATGGCTACTGCGTCGAGCGTCAGCCGTGTGATGTGCAGATCAAGCTGCGGCGTCGCCCCGAGGGCGTCCAGTGCCGCATCGTCGCAGGATCGGTCCAGTGGGGGTTCGTCAATCCTCGATCGGATATGTTCGCGCCGGCACAACGGCTCAATCCCGGGTTCGCGCGCAACATCGGCATGACCTGGACCACCATCGACGTGCGCGTAATGACACCGGTCGGGCTGGAGCCGACGGCCGATTTCATCTTCGAGGCATCCTATTCGGGGTGCCCAGGCATGGCGAAGGGGGATGATCCCTTGTCTTTCCAGTCGCCACGCATCCCGTTCGAGATCCGCGACAGCCCGCGCTGAACCCCACCACATCGCAACCTTCACGCCCCGCTCGCGGGGTTTCGAGCATTGGAGAAATGCCATGACCTTCGCCAAATGGCTGCAATCGCGCCTGACCGCCCACGGCTTCCCTTGCGGCCTGATCGACGGGATCGTCGGCCCTATCACCGCCGCCGCGACGAAGGCGTTCCAGCGGGCAAATGGCTTGCGTGTGACCGGCACCGCGACAGCGGAAACGGTCACCGCCCTGCGCACCAGCTCGACCACGGGGGTCACGCCGATCCCGGAGCGCAACCAGGACAGCGCCGCCGATCAGCGCGACCCCGTGCCGGTCTGGCCGCGGCAGCGTGATGTGGCTGCGTTCTTCGGCGACGTGGGCGAGCGGCAGACCCGCGTGGAGGTGCCATGGACCATGCGTCTCGCTTGGGACAAGAACGTTCGGATTTCAGGCGTCACACTGCACGAACGGGTCGCCGACAGCGCGGCGCGGGCCATGCAGGATATCGCCGACACATACTCCGAGAAAGAAATTACCGGCCTCGGGCTGGATCTGTTCGGCGGGTCGCTGAACGTGCGCCGGATGCGCGGCGGCACCAGGTTCTCCATGCACTCCTTGGGGATCGCGATCGACTTCGATCCGGAGCGCAACCAACTGCGGTGGAATCGCCCGAAGGCGCGCCTGTCCCACCCGGACGCCGTGCCGTTCTGGCAGGCGTGGGAGGCCGAAGGGTGGGTCAGTCTCGGCCGCGCCCGAAACTTCGACTGGATGCACGTCCAAGCGGCGCGCCTCTGATGGCGCGTGTCACGATCCGGGGCGATATGGTCGAATTCAAATGCCCTGGCTGCGGGTGGACGCACATCCTGAATACCGACACCGGCCATCGCCCGGCCTGGGCGTTCAATGGCGACGTTGATCGCCCGACTCTGACACCCTCGATCAATGCGTGGCGCGAGTACGGCGGAAAGCGGAAAACGGATCGCTGCCACAGCTTCGTTACCGATGGCCGTATCCGCTTTCTAGACGACTGCACTCACGCACTGGCCGGTCAGTCCGTTGACCTTCCCAGCCTTCCCCAAACTTCACAAGGAACCTGACCCATGTTCGAACAATTTCTAGACGCCGCTGAGCCGGTCTTGGTGACCGTGATTGGCGGTATTCTGTCCGCGCTGTTCGGTGCAGTGTTGCTGGCCGCCCGCCGGTATCTTGGAGACCGCGCCACGGACATTCTGCGCAAATCTCTGACCGAAGCGATGGAGCGGGGGATTGCGCAAGGGTATGCCAGCGGATCGAACGCACCGGAGCTTGACGCCGTGTCCTACGTCGAGCGGACCATGGGCGACACGATCAAACGCCTTGGGGCTAGCACCGGCGGACTGCTTGACCGTGCGCGAGCGGAAATTGCGCAGCGGCAAGGACGCGAGCCAAACCGGCCGTAACACGCCGTTCCCACGCAAAATTCAGGCGGGCTGCCGCGCAAGTTTCGAGCCTATAAACAGATGACACAATTCTGCCCGATTCGCCTGTTTGTTTCAATTTGTAGCGTTATCGGGAGAGTCACCATGGGCATGCCAAGCAACAAGGTTGCCGTCGACGAAGCCGCATACTGGGCGCTGGAAGAGGCGTTGCTGGACTATGTACGACTCTACGGCATGACTGACAATGCGCGCAAAGCACTGACGGGGTCACGGCCCGAGCGACTGTCGGGAGACGGCAGTTCTGCGCGTGCCAGCCTGCGCTTGGTTGAAGGCGTTGGGGCTTGGCGCAATCGCCTGTGCTAGGCGAACAAAGGCGGCCCGTTTAGAACCGGTTTGGCGGAAGCATTGGGCCGCTGCTGAGCGCCATCTACTTGGTGGAGGACATGCAAATCGGGCGGAATGCGGAAGTTCGCTGCGTCTGCGACGAAGTATGTCTAGGAAGCAAGAAGCGGACATTGCTGCAAGCCCCGCAGCCCGCTGTGAGGGGTTGGGAGGAGCCCTGTTTGAAATTCTCTCGGTGGCTGAGGGTAGGCCATTTGCTGGTTTTTTCATACTCAAATTGCAACCAGATACTCTGGTAAAGCTCTATTTGCATTGGACAACAACCCAACTCGCGGAGTAATTGAAAAGCCGGTTCATTTTGGGTGGAGTAAGATGTTCAACAACGTCACTTTTCGGCGAAGCGAGGCAAGCCCTCAAAGCTTCATAGACCTTGGAGCCCTCGCCGAAGCTCTACTCTTTTATCAACAAGCAAATCTCCTACTGGATACCTCTAACCTAAGTCATCTGCTCAAGACGATAGGGCCCTCGACCACACAACGGTTAATCTCCTCGCCTAGCGTACGCCCGCTCCTTGTTTGGGAAACCCTCGGAGTCAAAACTGATCACGGCGCACTTCCAGTTCATGACTTTGTGCAATTCCAGTTAGCCGGTTCCAAAGAGAAAGGTTTCATCAATTCAAAGGAGGTTCGTGTTAAAAAGATCTTCGAAAGATCATTAGGAAGGTCAGGGGCAACGAACAGGGCCGCTATTGAGTTCTCAAAAATAGCTAAAGTGCAAAAAATTTCAGAGGGAATCGCAGATAAAAGTGGGCTTCCTGCGCTGGCGAGAGCCGACTTGGACAATCCAGACTTCGTGCATCAAGCTATTGCGCTGTCTCTAAAAGAAAAAGCTCCCAATATGCCCCTAGGTGACAATTGGCGCTTTATACCTCACCGAGTGAAAGACGGGTTTCTCATCGAAACGAACCTCGATTTTGACCGGCTAAACGAAGAGTACCGGAAAAGTTGGCCGGTCGAACACAGCACTCTAACGCCTCAGTTCCTTCTCACAGATCTTCTCGAAGCGCATGCAGGGCTGCATTTTGCGTCGCTGTATGGATCGGACGTAATCACCACCCCATTGTCATCAAGAATAATGCAACTAAAGCTCCAGAGGGTGGTTGAAAGTCGTTTAGGAAACGTGGCTGAAATCGAGCTTTTTCAAAATGCAACTATTGGCAAAGGAAATACAATCCGAGAGGCGATAAACAGTGGCGAGCGGAGCTTTGAAGAATTTCTAGACCTTTTGGAACACGCCGCTCAATTCAAAGACTGGCTTGCCGAACAAGAGCCAGATCAGTCTCTTGTTCAGGACTACTATTCAGAAGTAATCGCCGGAACTTGGGCTGAGAAGCTACCCGGGAAATCTTTTCGTTGGGTTTTCTTTACCGGTGCAGGCCTCCTACTGGATTTGGCCATCCCTACCGGTTTTGGAACTGCGACTGGCGTCGTTCTCAGTGCTGGGGACGCATTCTTGCTAGATAAAGTTGCAAAGGGGTGGAAGCCCAATCAATTTGTAGAAGGACCGTTAAGGCAATTCACATCGTAGTCTTTCGTCCGCGATGACCCCGTTTCAAGCGAGATAAATGCTGCGATGCCTCGCAAACGTCAGCTTTTGGGAGCTCGATCTCCGCGATGAACGACGGGATGAATGTCCGGTAAGGGCCGATCGCGCCATGAGGCCCCGCCAGGCTGAGCCCGCGGCGCGGTGCAGCGCCGCATGACCGCTCCGGAGCCTTTTTTACTCATGCCGCCTCGGCATTAATATACAAGTACGGAAATGCAGCGATCGCACGCCGCCCAAAGTGGGATGCTGAATCGACCATATCGGCCTCCGCATAAGCGGACTGTGGAATTGCGGCGCCAACCAAGGGCTTTAAAACCGGGTTGGATGAAACTCAACAGCATGACCGCCCTTGCTCCAAGATTAAAGGCCGTCAATAGAGGTTAGAAGCCGTGTGCTAAAAGTCGTGCCTAAACCGGCTTGACGGGCCAGATTGATAAATGCTTTCTCGCCGATGACAATGTCAGCAAGCGGCAACGTTATTGCGAACGCTGACATGTCTCGTAGATCGTTTTCTACGATTGGCCTCTCTTGATCCTCGAGTCGTATCGCCAGTTCCCTCTCTGTAGCAAAAATGGGAACGTCAACGGGTATACTACGGACCAATGAAGAACCGATATCTCTAACATTTTTCCAGCCCAAGCCAAGTCGCTGGCCAGTTGCAAGGATGAAATCAAGCTCGTCAATCATCAGGCGCGCGCCATAGGCGCGTTTGCGAAACGCCAAGCCTTCGGCAGCGACTATAGCCCTTCTCGCTTCAATTTCTGCGATAAGATCGAACGAGGCAGCGCTAAAGCATCTGACGCCTTCGAGCCTCACTTCCTCGTCGCCAGCAGTTAAATAGTCAAATAGCATCCCCGCAGGATTGGAAAACATCTGGTCTAAAAATGCGCTTGATAGCGCGAGGCCGAACGTATCAGGCGAATAGTCAGCGACTGCTTCGAACCACAGGTCAGACAAGAACCAATGATCATCCAGCGGTTCATGCGCGATCCTAAATTTGTCTGCCAAATATGCCCCGAGAAGGTCACTCAATATTCGACGCCTGCTTCGGAAGACCTGCCCTTGGCTGATTGTGACTTGGGTTCGAGCCATGTTGGCTCGACGGATCGGATCGTTGATCTTCAAGGTTTCGTAGATATTGGCGAAGCTCAGCGGGACAATGTAGCGTTTATTCTGAAGTGCTTCGACAACCTTGACCAGCCGAGTATAGTCCTGCGGATAGCGTTCCTTGTCCCAAGCGCCCCGCGCCAGTGACACCCATGCATTCTGATCGAGATATAAAATTTCCGCCACAGTTTTATTTAGCCTTAGCCGGTGACTGAGTATAGATGGTTGGTTGCGCTATTAGATCCGAGCCCCCCAATGTTAACTTCTGCGCAGCTACCATGTTAGCGCGCCTCTTGAGGCAATGTCCATTTCCCGCCCTTCTAGTAGGCCTTCTCGCAATCGCGACATGCATCACGCCGTTGCGTCGATTGGCCGGAAGCGTCTGCCTTGCGGACCCCCGCCTGCGAGGCCGTGCTGCACGATGTCTCGAACGGCCGATATGGGGAATCTGCGCCGTAGCGAAAGGCGAGTCTTCCAATGGCCGCAGAGGGCCGGAACCGCCTAATCTCTTGGGGGGGGGGCCTATTCCATGTAATAGCGAGCCTAGGATGCAACGTTTGCTGCGCGTCAACTTTAACACTCAGCCAAAATGACGGGCATTGACCGGAAAACGCTGGTCCGTTCAGGTCCTGGTGTCGCCCTCTGTCTCGATCTTCAACGGCTCGCCGCAATGTTTGCAGTGGATCGCATCAGGTTCGTGCCGGTTCAGGCCGCATTCCGGGCATCTGTACTTGATCTTTGATGGCTGGAAGATGGCGCGCGCCAATTGCACAAACAGCGCTACGCCGACGACCATGATGAATACCGTCAACAGCTTTCCGCCGGGTGTCGTCATGGTGATGTCGCCAAAACCCGTCGTGGTGAGCGTCGCCACCGTGAAATAAAGCGCGTCAACATAGCCAGCGAGGCAAGCTTCTTCATCGAACGCCAGCAGGAAGACGAACGACGTGGTCACAAATATGAAGACGAATAAGTTGACCGCAGCGAGGATCGCGTCTTCGTGGCGGCGAAAGTACAAGCTTTCGCGCCGAAGGTCACGCAGCAGGTGATGGCGTGGATCAGCCGCAAGCCCCGCAGCACACGGAGGAATGCGAAGTTCTCGGTGACAAGCGGTGCCAGCAGCAAGGATGCCACGACGACCAGATCCGCAAGGGTGTAGATGCGAGTCAGTTCCCGGCGCAGGTTATCGGAGATCCAGAACCGGGCCGCGAGGTCCAGAACTATGAGCAGGCCGAGTCCAGTGTTCAGCGCTGCCGTAACTGGCGTCGTGGGCAGCGGCGCGGTCGCAATGAAATACACGATGGTAAACGCATCGAAAACGATCAGCCCATAGCGAAACCGCCGGGCGCGCTGGCTTTGACCGATGTAGAGCACTCTGATCGTTCGCTGCAGTTCTTCCATTTGCGCAACATGCCACAGGATTTCGCCCGGGACCATGAGCCGAGCCCACGTCCAACCTCGCCCCGTCGGTTTTCAGCATAAGAGCGTGGCCGATGTCGTGAAATCCGCGTTCCCAAATTCATGTTTTGTTCCGGTGGCCGTCACCACAAAACGGGCGGGCGTTGGGAACAAGAGATAAGTATCTATCAAGCGGATAGGATGCATATACCTTCGTTCGCAACGACGAGGTCGTCGGTTCGATCCCGATCGACTCCACCAGATCATCAGACAACAGAACGTCCGCCCCGGCGGCGCGCTATTTCGGGCCTTGATGTCGCATATCCCGACGCAAGCGGGGATGTCCGCGCGGCACGGGTTGACGAAGCGATGCCGCACGCCGATGTGCCTCTGGCGGGTGGGACGCAGTGATGCAACCTTTGACCCCCGCGTGTGTTGGAGCGTATGAGCGACATGACATCTTTCCAACGCGGCGGTGCCACCCGGACCCGTCGCGCCGCCCCCGAACCGCGCCACCGCGCCGTCGGCGAGATCGTTGATCGGCTGGAGTGCCTGGCGGGCGAACGCGATGTTTCGGTCGAACGGATCGTGTCGTCGTTCGGCCCGTCGTCGGTTCTGGCCATGCTTCTGGTGCCCGCCCTGCTGGTGGTGTCACCGCTTAGCGGGGTGCCCCTGTTCTCAAGCATTTGCGGCATTTCCATCGTCGCCATTGCATCGCAGATCCTGTTGGGCCGCGATCACGTGTGGTTGCCGCAGCGCATCATGCGCCTGCATTTGTCGGGTGCGCGGATGAAGCGGGCCAACGGCATCTTGCGCCGTATCGCCGGCTGGCTCGACCGGCTGTCCAGGCCGCGGCTGCAACCCCTGGTGCATCCTCCGATGTCTGCGCTGGCGCTTGCCCTGTGCATCTTGGCCGGGCTGACGATGCCGGTTCTGGAATTCGTCCCGTTCTCGTCCTCGTTGCTGGGGGCGATGGTTTCGCTGATCGCGGTGGGCCTGCTGGTCGGCGACGGGATCTTCGTGGTGGCCGGGCTGGTGTTCGGCGCGGTGGCGGGGGCTGTCCCGTTCTTCGTGATCACCGCGGTCGTTTCACCCTGACGTCCGGACGCAAGCGCCGGCATCCACCCTTCGGCCTTGCCGCGGGGGCGGGCCGCGCCTACGCTGACGTGCGGACCCCGTTGGAAGGAGCCAGCCCATGGGCGGAAAAGTGATTACCGTCGCACAGCAGAAAGGCGGCTCGGGGAAGACCACGATTGCCGTCAATCTAGCCGTCGCCTTCGTGCGCGCCGGCAAGTCGGTCGCGCTGCTGGATACCGATCCGCAGGGGTCGCTGGGTCGGTGGTTCATGGCCCGGCACGCCGACGGGATCGATGACATGGAATTTTCCACGGCCAGCGCCTGGGGCGTCGGGTATGAATGTGAAAAGCTGAAGAAGACCTGTGATGTCGTCATTCTCGATACACCGCCCAAGGTCGATGCCGACCTGCGCCCCGCGCTGAAGGTGTCGGACCTGGTGATCGTGCCGGTCGCATCGTCTCAGGTCGACGTCTGGGCGGTGGAATCGGTGCTGGACCTGGTGGCACGCGAACGCAAGCCGGCGATGGTGGTGCTGAACCGCTTCAAACCCGGCACACGTGTCGGCGCCGACGTCAGCGCGGCCATCGGCGCGATGGATGTGCCCGTGGCCGAGACGAAACTGGGCAACCGGGTTGTCTATGCCGAAACGCTGGGGCTGGGGCGCGGCGTGCAGGATCGCGGGCGCAGTGCAGCCACGGATGAGGTCGTCGCCCTGCTGGGCGAGGTCGAAAACGCGCTGGGCTGATCGCGTGACGGGGCAGGGGCGATCACCGGAATGACCGATCCGGGAACCGGTCATTCGCCTGTTTCTCTGGCTTGAAGATCAGAGCGGTTTCAGGTTGACCGCGCTTTCACGTCCGTCACGACCGGCTTCGACATCGAATTCGATCTTCTGATCATCGCGCAACCCGGTCAGGCCGGACCGTTCGACGGCCGAGATGTGAACGAAGATATCCTTGCCGCCCGTATCGGGCGCGATGAAGCCGTAACCTTTGGTGGTGTTGAACCATTTAACGGTGCCACTGGCCATGCCGTTTCTCCTTGCTGTGGCTGTTCGCGAAAGTGCAACAGCGCGGCGCTGTCAGAACTTGATCGAATTCCGTAGCCTTGGAAAGCAAGCAGGGTCGATGTATGTGACGTCGCGGTTATGGATTTTGACAGGACAAGATGCACCCGTAAAGAAAAATCCGGTTTGCGCGCCCGCACATGCCGCAAGATACGGATCGGACACAAAAAAACCGGCCCCCAAGGGCCGGTTTTCCGATCGCTCACCATCGAGATCGACGGCGCCGGTAAATCAGGCCAGGGCCAGGTTTACGGCGCTCTCGCGGCCGTCACGGCCGGATTCGATGTCGAAGGTGACTTTCTGGTTGTCGGCAAGGCCGGTCAGACCCGAACGCTCAACCGCTGAAATGTGGACGAAAACGTCCTTGCTTCCGCCTTCGGGCTCGATAAATCCGAAACCTTTGGTGGCGTTGAACCATTTCACGGTGCCATTGGCCATCGTGTAAACTCCTGTCTTATGCCACCCACGAAATGCGGTGGCTCGGCTCGGTCAGTGCAAAATCGAAAGACTGTGGCCGGTATGTCGGAGAACAGTTGGTCGAAAGAGGTAACGTTCGCACCCCCGACATGGGGCCAAACTCTGACGATTGCAAGTTTTTTTATGCAGCCCCTGCCGGTTTGGCGGCCATTCGCCAAAGGGCCCAGCCGAACCCTTGCGTCCGGGTGGCGGAATCAGCCCGGAACATACAGCGGCACGGTCGAGATCGCCATTTTCGCCGATCCGTTCTGAACGTCGCGGGCGTGCGAGATGTAGATCAGCGTCTGGTTCGCCTCGTCGAAGATGCGTTTCACCTGGACCGACTTCCAGATGATCGAGCGGCGTTCGGAGAACACCGATTCGCCCTCGTCCGAGCGGTCGATGTCGCCCAAGGTGATCGGCCCGGTCTGGCGGCAGGCGATGGATGAATTCGAAGGATCCTCGAACCAGTTGCCCTTTTGCAGCCGGTCGATCAGGCCGCGATCGAAATAGGCAACATGACAGGTCACGCCTTCGACCTTCGGGTCACCGAAAGCTTCGATGACGATGTCATTGCCCAGCCAGTCGACGTCGACGCTTCCGACCTCTTCGGCGGCAGCGGGCGTCATGAACGTGGCGAACAGGGCGGCGGCGATGATCGGGCGCATGGATTTCCTTTCGGCTGAAACAGAGTGGGATGAACCCCGGCCGCGACGCCGGGTTCCCCAAGGCGGTCATTCGCCCGTTGGGCCGGCGTCGCAAAAGCGCCGTGGCCACGGATCAGGCAGGGCAGGGATGATATGGCGAAACGCCCGGACGGTTGAAACATCTGGTGTTTCTCCAAAGCCAAGACCGCCGCGGGTTGGGCGACGGTCCGGGAAGCTCTCACATGCGCACGCGTTGAGGATATACCTGAGTTTGAGGTGCTGTGGTCCGGCTTCTGATTCTTGATACCACAACTTGACCGAGTCGCCTAGCCTGTTCAGCGCCCGGCGTCAAAGTTGGAACCGTTGCGAGCGTGTAAAGGCACCCGGTGCCCTTGACGACGCCTGTTCAAGGTCTAAATACCGACCGTCGGTTTGTAATGGAATGACATGAAACAGGAACCACCATCGGCCAGTGGATCGCGGCGTGTGCGCATGGCACCCGATCAACGCCGCGCGCACATCCTGAACGCCGCGCAGGCCCTGTTTTTCGAGCGGGGTTGGGAGGATGTCACCATCTCTGACGTCCTGGACGCGGCCGGCATTTCCAAGGGCGGCTTCTATCATCACTTCGCCGCCAAGGAAGATCTGCTCGACGCGATCGTCCAACGCTTCACCGCCGAGGCGCTGACCGCCGCCCAGGCGGCCCGCGCGGCGACGTCGGGCGATGCGTTGGCGCGATTCAACGCCTTCCTCGCAGCATCGAGCCGTTGGAAGGCCGAGCGGGGGGCGCGGATGAAGTTTTTCACCGATGTCATGCTGCGCCCCGGCAACGACATCCTGTTTGCTCGCATCACCGCAGCGGCCAATGCGGCCGTCATGCCGGTTTTGATCGACATGATCGCCCAAGGAGTCGACGAGGGCACCTTCGATGTTCCCGACACCGCGCTGGTCGGCGAAACGATCACCGCGATGTCGCAGGGGCGCCGCGTGACCTTAAGCGATGCGCTGCGACTTGCCGAGGGCGGCGATGTGGACCGGGCCAGCGACATTCTCTACCGCCGGTTGGTGGCCGAGGGCGAAGTGATCGACCGGTTGCTGGGTCTGCCGCGGGGCAGCGTGGCGCTGTCGAACCGGCGCGAATACGGCCTGATGCTGCGGGCGATCGTAAACCCCGAACCCTAGGTGGCCGCGCGTCCTGCGCAGCCCAAGCCAAGAAAGGAACACACTATGCTGACCGTCAGGGAACTGAAGCCGAACGTCCATGAAATCACCCTGCGAGGGGTGCTTGAAAAGGACGATATCGAACGGATGGAGCGTGATCTGACCCCCGTCCTGAAAGGCGATGGCCCCATCGGCCTGATCGTGCGGGCCGAGGATTGGCAGGACATCACCGCCGACGCCCTGGCCGAGGATGCGAAGTTCGAGTTCGGGATGCTGGCGCGATGGTCGAAGGTCGCGAAGATGGCGCTGGTCACCGACCTTCAGGCCTTCGCGGCGGTCCTGAAATGGATGGATCCGATCCTGCCGATGATCGACATGCGCGCCTTCGCCTCGTCCGAGGTGGCGGCGGCCGAGGCGTTCGTTTCGGACCTGCCGGCGAAACCTGGCGAAGCCACCGGCACGGGCGTCACCCTTCTTGCCGATGGCCGCGACGGCGTCATCGCCTATGAGATCGACGGCCGGATTACCGCGGCGGATGTCGACCGCGTTCTGGCACCGCTCGACGCCCTCATGCAGACGGACGACAGGATCAACCTTCTGGTCCGGTTCAAGTCATACGACGGCTTCGATCCCGCGATCCTGATCGACGGGTCGGTCATGGGCAGCAAGATGCAGGCGATCAACCATCTGGGCCGTTATGCCGTGGTGGGGGCGCCGAAGTGGATGGCGGCGATGGCCGGAACCGTCGGCGCCATGATGCCGTTCGAGATGCGCACGTTCGATCCGACCGAAGACGATGCCGCCTGGTCCTGGGTGCGCGGTGGCTGATCGTCGGTTGTATCCGGGCGGCGCCCGACCATATCGCAGTTCAGATCACGTTCGCGCGTGGGTAAACGTGACGGTGGCGCGACCGGTGCCCCATAAGGAGATCAGCCAATGACCGAGACCCCGACGGATGGGCGCCAGACGCTCAGCTTTGACGACGATCGTGGCTCGAACCGGTCCAGGTGGGTCGCAGGCGGGCTGGCCGTGGCCATCGTCGCCTGGATGGGCAGTGGCTATATTCTGCCGTCGGAAGAACCCGAGCAGACGGCCAAGACGTCGGTCGCCCCGCGGGCGGTCACCGTTGCGGTGCGCGATTCGGTCGCGGAATCGGTTCAGCAGGTGTTCGTCGCCGAGGGTCAGGCCCTGCCGGATCGCGACACGGCCGTGCGCGCCGAAACCTCGGGCCAGATCGCCGAGGTCGTGGTCGAAATGGGCGCCGATCTGAACGCCGGACAGGTCATCGCGCGCTTTGACATCGCCGCCCGCCAGGCCGATCTTGAACGGGCGAAACAGGAACGTGACCGGGCCCAGCGCGAGTACGACAATGCCACCGCCCTGGTGGATCGCGGCATCGCCACCGTCGATCGCGTCACCCAAGCCCGCGCGACCCTTGCGGCGGCCGAGGCCGATCTGACCGCCGCGCGCGAGGCGGTCGCCGATACCGAGATCAAGGCGCCTTTCGCGGGCCGGCTGGAATCGCTCGATATCGAGGCGGGCGAATTCGTCTCGCTCGGGGCGGATGTCGGCCGGATCGTCGACAACACGCCGCTGAAAATCAGCATCCAGATCCCCCAGCAATCCCTGCGCGACATCAAGGTCGGCCAATCGGCCGAAGTGTCCTTCATCACCGGCGAGACATCGCGCGGCGAGGTCCGCTTCGTCTCGACCAGCGCCGACGCGGAAACCCGCACGTTCATGGCCCGGGTCGAGGTGCCGAACGCCGATGGCGCGATTCCCGCCGGAATCAGCGCCCAGTTGCGCATTCCGACAGGCCAGACCACGGCGCATTTCGTGTCGCCCGCGATCTTGTCGCTGGATACCGACGGCACCCTTGGCATCAAGACGGTGAACGCCGACAACGTGGTCGAATTCCACGAGATCGACATCGTGCGCGCCCAGACCGACGGCATCTGGGTGTCGGGGTTGCCCGAACAGTCACGGATCATCTCGATCGGGCAGGGCTTCGTCAACGCGGGCGAAACCGTCGATCCACAGGCCGACCCCGACGTGGCGGACAGCGTCGCGTCACAACCGGTGCCCGGAACGCCCGAACCAGACGGTGACGGCGCAGCCGACGGCACCATCATTCCCGCCGCCGGCGACACCGGCGCACCCGGCGCCGCGAATGCGGAGACGACGCAATGAACACCCTCATCGACGCCGCATTCAGCCGCGGCCGCGTGGTCGTCATGACCCTGATCATGGTCCTGGCGGTCGGCACCTATGCCTATGTCGCGATTCCCAAGGAAAGCGCGCCCGAGATCCCGATCCCGATCTTCTATGTCTCGACCGTGCTTGACGGTATCTCGCCCGAGGATTCCGAACGTCTGCTGGTCGAGCCGCTGGAAACCGAACTGTCGTCGATCAACGGTCTGAAACAGATGACGGGCAACGCGGGCGAAGGCTATGCCAGCGTGCAGCTTGAATTCGAACCGGGGTTCGATGCGGTTTCGGCGCTGGACAAGGTCAAGGAGGGCGTCGACCGGGCGCAACCCGATCTGCCCGAGGATGCGACCGACCCGGTGGTGACCGAAATCAACACCGCGCTGTTCCCGATCCTCACCGTGATCCTGTCCGGCCCCGTGCCCGAACGGACCCTGAACACGCTGACCGAAAACCTGTCGGACCGGATCGAGGCGCTGAGCGGTGTTCTGGAAGTGGACGTCGGCGGCGCACGCGACGAGCTTCTCGAGGTGCTGATCGACCCCACGGTGTTCGAGACCTACAACATCAGTTTTGAAGAACTGATCGGCCAGATCAACCGCAACAACCGCCTGATCGCGGCCGGTGCCATTGAAAACGGCGCCGGGCGGATCGTGCTGAAGGTGCCCGGTCTGATCGAGGGCATCGAGGATGTCATGGCGCTGCCCGTCAAGGTGCGTGGCGATACGGTCGTCACCTTTGCCGATGTCGCCACGATCCGGCGCACCTTCGAGGATCCGACAGGTTTCGCGCGCATCGACGGCCAGCCCGCGCTGGCGCTGGAGGTCAAGAAGCGGTCGGGATCGAACATCATCGAAACGGTCGCCGCCGTGCGCGAGCTGATCGAGAACGCCCAGCGCGAATGGCCCGACAGCGTCACCATCGATTACATGCAGGACGAGAGCGAGCAGGTGAAGACCATGCTCAGCGACCTTGAGGCGAACGTCATCGCCGCCGTGATCCTGGTGATGATCGTCATCGTCTGGGCGCTGGGAATCCGCTCGGCGCTGCTGGTCGGCCTGGCGATCCCGGGGGCGTTCCTTGCCGGTGTCACCGCGCTGTTTGCCATGGGTTACACGATGAACCTGGTGGTGCTGTTCTCGCTGATCCTGGTCGTGGGGATGCTGGTGGACGGGGCCATCGTCACGACCGAGCTGGCCGACCGGCGGCTGCAGGAAGGCGACGCGCCCCGCGTCGCCTATGCCCATGCCGCCAAGCGCATGGCCTGGCCGATCATCGCGTCGACGGCCACCACCCTGTCGGTGTTCTTTCCGCTGCTGTTCTGGTCGGGCATCGTGGGCGAGTTCATGAAGTTCCTGCCGATCACCGTGATCCTGACCCTGACCGCATCGCTGTTCATGGCGCTGATCTTCATCCCCGTCGTCGGCGGCATCATCGGCAAGAAGCCGCCCCAGTCGGCCAAAGCCAAACAGGCGCTCCATGCCGCCGAGAACGGCGATCCGCGCACCCTGGGCGGGTTTACCGGCGGCTATGTCCGGGTTCTGGAATTCGCGATCCTGCGGCCCTGGGCGACGCTTCTGATGGCGGTGTCGTTCCTGCTTGCCGGGTTCGGCGCCTATGGCCAGTTCGGCAACGGCATCAGCTTTTTCCCGTCCATCGAACCCGAATTCGCCCAGGTCCAGGTGCGCGCACGCGACAACTTTTCCATCTTCGAGAAGGACGCGCTGGTGCGCCGGGTCGAGGAACGGCTGTTCGCCTATGACGAGATCGCGTCGGTCTATGCCCGTTCCGGCGGCAGCAACCGCGACTCGGCCGACCTGATCGGCACGATCCAGATCGAGCTGACCGAATGGGACACACGCCGCACCGCCGACGCCATCGGCGAGGACATTCGCGCCGACATGGCCACCATCCCCGGCATCGACGTGCAGGTGCAGACGGCATCCCAGGGCCCGTCGGCCGGCAAGCCGATCAGCCTGCGGGTGCGCGCCGACACCCCCGAGGATCAGGCGGCGGCGGTCGAGAAGATCCGCGCCGCCATGGAAGACATCGGCGGCTTCACCGACGTGACCGACACGCGCCCCTTGCCGGGCGTCGAATGGCTGATCTCGGTCAACCGCTCCGAGGCGGCGCGTTTCGGTGCCGATATCTCGACCCTGGGGCAGGCGGTGCAACTGTTGACCCGCGGCATCACGGTGGCCGACTATCGCCCCAGCGATGCGGACGGAACGGTGGATATCAACGTCCGCTTCCCGGCGGACGAGCGCACCCTGGAAGAGCTGCAATCGCTCAGGGTGCCGACCTCGGCGGGGCTGGTGCCGATCTCGAACTTCGTGACGTTCGAACCGGCACCGCGCAGCGGCACCATCACCCGCGTCGATCAGCGCCGCGTCATCACGATCGAGGCGAACGTCGCCCCCGGCGTGCTGGTCAACGATCAGGTCGTCGCGCTGCAATCGGCCATCGACACCATGGATCTGCCCGATGGCGTCGAAGCCGCCTTCGCTGGCGAGGCGCAGGACCAGACCGACGCCATGACCTTCCTGGTGGGTGCCTTCATCACCGCGGTGTTCCTGATGTTCGTGATCCTGGTGATCCAGTTCAACAGCTTCTACCAGGCCTTCGTGGTGATGAGCGCGATCGTGTTTTCCATCGCCGGCGTGCTGTTCGGTCTGATCGTCACGGGCCGCCCGTTCGGCGTGGTCATGGGCGGCATCGGGGTGATCGCGCTGGCCGGGATCGTGGTGAACAACAACATCGTGCTGATCGACACCTACAACGATCTGAAGAAATCCGGATTGTCGCCGCTGGAATCGGCGCTGCGCACGGGGGCGCAACGTCTGCGGCCCGTCGTGCTGACGTCGGTGACGACGGCGCTGGGGCTGATGCCCATGGTGATCGGCGTGAACCTCAACTTCTTCACGCGCGAAATCGTCTATGGCGCGCCATCGACGCAATGGTGGACCGAGCTCAGCTCGGCCATCGCGGGGGGGCTGGTGATCGCCACGGTCCTGACGCTGATCGTCACGCCCTCGATGCTGATGCTGGGCGAGAAGAAGGCGCGTCGGGCGCAAGCCTCGCCCGGCGTGGCCAAGCCCGAGACGGCCTGAACCGGGGCAGGGCAAAGCATCGCCGCCATGGCCCCTTGTGCTATTTCCCGGGCCGTGGCGGTGGTGGTGTCCTTCACTCTGGCCGCGAAATGGGCCATTCCTGCGGCGAACACGCTGTAAAGGACCCGCCATGTCGCTGACCATCACGCCCGCCCACGCCGACGATCTGCAATCCATCCATGACATCCACAAGGCAAGCTGGGCGTCGGCCTATGCCTCGATGGTCCCGGACGAGGCGCTGGGTGCGCCGCTGGATGCCCATATGGCGCGAACCTGGTCCGAATTGCCGGGCGGGATCCTGCTGGCCCGGCTGGACGACGTGCCGGTGGGCTTCATCCGGCTGAAGACCCGCGACGGCTGGCCCTATGTCGACAACCTGCATGTCGATCCCAAGCTGCGCAGCGGCGGGATCGGTCGTGCCCTGATGGCCGCCGGCTGCGCCGAGTTGCAGGCACAGGATGCCGGGCGGGTCTGGCTGACCGTGGTGGCCGCCAACCACGGCGCACGCCGGTTCTACAAGCGGATGGGCGGGATCGAGGCGGCGCAGATCCGCGAAATCCTGCTGGGGGTCGAGGTCGCGACCTATCCCGTAATCTGGACCCGGCTGGACCATCTGGCAAAATGCAGCAAATAATTCTGAAAACCGGGTTTCTTGCGCTTGACGCCGCCCGCCGCAAACCGTAATCAGCCCACATCGCGCGGTTGTAGCTCAGTTGGTTAGAGTACCGGCCTGTCACGCCGGGGGTCGCGGGTTCGAGCCCCGTCAACCGCGCCACTTTCCATCCGGAAATGCAATGGAACGCTGTTAATTCAGCGTTCTTTTGCGTTTTGGGGGTCCGATGCGGGCTGTCCTTGGTCGGGTCGGTCAGGGCGCGCGACAGCGGCCCGTCCGATCGGAGCCGATGAATGACGGCCCTAGCGCGCGGCCTTTTCGTCGATCCCCGATTGCCCTTCGCGCCGTGCCAGTTCGGCTTCGACGTCCGACAGGGTGACGCCGCGCGCCGCCAGCATGACCAGCAGGTGATACAGCACATCGGCCGCCTCGCCGGTCAGGCGTCCGGTGTCGCCTTTCACCGCTTCGATGATCGCCTCGATGGCTTCCTCGCCAAACTTCTCGGCGCACTTTACCGGGCCCTTGGCCAGCAGCCGGGCGGTCCAGGACGTGTCGGGGTCGGCGCCACGGCGCTTCTCGATGGTGGCGGCCAGCCGGTTCAGCGCGCTCATGCCAGCCTCACGGGGATGCCGGCGGCGGCCATGTGGGCCTTGGCCTCGCCAATCGTGAAATCGCCGAAATGGAAGATCGACGCGGCCAGAACCGCCGATGCGCCGCCTTCAAGGACACCGGCCACCAGGTGATCCAGCGTGCCGACCCCGCCCGACGCGATGACCGGCACCGGCACGGCGTCGGAAATCGCCCGGGTCAGCGGAATGTTGAACCCGGCGCGGGTGCCGTCGCGGTCCATCGAGGTCAACAGGATCTCGCCCGCGCCCTTGGCGGCGACGGTGCGGGCAAACTCCACGGCGTCGATCCCGGTGGCGCGGCGCCCGCCGTGGGTGAAGATCTCCCATTTGCCGGGGGCGACGGTCTTGGCGTCGATTGCCACCACGATGCATTGTGACCCGAACCGCTCGGCGGCGCGTGCCACGACGTCGGGGTCGGCCACGGCGGCCGAATTGAACGACACCTTGTCGGCCCCTGCCAGAAGCAGCTTGCGCACGTCCTCGGGGGTGCGCACGCCGCCGCCCACGGTCAGCGGCATGAAGCAGTGTTCGGCCGTGCGCGTCACCAGATCGAACATCGTGTCGCGGTTGTCTTCGGTGGCCATGATGTCGAGGAAGCACAATTCATCCGCGCCCGCCGCGTCATAGGCGATGGCGGCCTGCACCGGATCGCCGGCATCGACCAGATCGACGAAGTTGACACCTTTGACGACCCGGCCCTCGGCCACGTCGAGGCAGGGAATGATGCGGGTTTTCAGCATGGCAAGATCCTTTGTTGGCTGCGGTGGTAGCGGCAAACGACGCCGCACTCCAGACCGGAAATCGGGGGGGCTTCACGCGGTTGTGCGGGAACCCCTTCGCGTCTGCCCGCTTTGAGGCCCGACAATGACAGGGAGATTCCGAATGAAACCACTGAACATCGCCATCCCCGCGGTTCTGGCCGTGGCCATGTCCGCGATGCCGGTTCTGGCCGAGTTTCACAGCAAGACCTCGCCGAAATCCGTCGCCGAGACCGTCGATGCCCTTGCGGCCGCCGTCGAAGAGGCCGGTGCATCGGTGATCGCGCGGGTCGATCATTCGGGCGCGGCCGCCGGTGTCGACATGGAACTGACCGAGAGCCAGCTTCTGATCTTCGGCAATCCGAAAGTCGGCACGCCGCCGATGCAGGCCGACCCGCGCGCGGGCCTGATGGTGCCGCTGCGGGTGCTGACCTATGCCGACGGTGACGGCACGACCCAGGTGTTCTGGGAGGATGCGACGGGCCTGTTCGAAGGTCTGGACGTGCCAGCCGACGCCGCATACCTGGCGCGGATCGACGGCGCGTTGAACACGCTGACCGAAAAGGCCGTGGCCGAATAGGTCAGTCCTGTTTCGGTTTCAGGGCGGTCAGGGCTGCGCCAAGATCGATGGCGCCGTCATAGAGGGCCCGCCCGGAAATGGCGCCGGAAATGACCCCGGTGTCACGCAGGGCGATCAGGTCGTCCATGGACGACACGCCGCCCGATGCGATCACGGGAATATCGACGGCACGGGCCAGATCGGCGGTCGCCGCGACGTTTGGCCCACCCATGGCGCCGTCGCGGTCGATGTCGGTATAGATGATCGCGGCGACGCCGGCATCTTCGAACCGGCGGGCCAGATCGATCACCATCACGTCGGTTTCCGTGGCCCAGCCCTTGGTGGCGACCCGGCCCTTGCGCGCGTCGATCCCGACGGCGACGCGGCCCGGAAATGCGCGGGCCGCCGTGCGCACGAGGTCGGGATTTTCGACCGCGACGGTTCCCAGGATGACGCGCGCCAGCCCGAAGTTCAGCCAGCGTTCGATGGTGGCCAGATCGCGTATGCCACCGCCCAACTGGGCGGGCACGTCGATGGCGTCGAGGATCGCTTCGACCGCGCCACCGTTCACGGGCGCACCGGCGAAGGCGCCGTTCAGATCGACCAGGTGAATCCATTCGCAACCCGCGTGCTGAAACGCCAGGGCCTGGGCGGCCGGATCGTCCCCGAACACCGTCGCCTTGTCCATGTCACCCTTCAGAAGGCGCACGCATTGGCCGTCTTTCAGGTCGATAGCGGGGTAAACGATCATGTCATGCACCTTTGTTTGATGTCGCGCGCCTTGTGCACCGGCGGGCGGGTGATCTCAAGTGTGGCGGGTGGACCAGGGGGCGACGGGCGGCGCGCAAGAGGTCACGACAGGAGGTGCCGCATGCGGCGGAGCCTCCGGCGGGAGTATTTCGGTCGGCAAGAAATCAGGGTGATCAAGGCTGTCAGGGACGCCAGTCAAGGAAGTTCGCGATCAGGCGCAGACCTGCGGCCTGGCTTTTTTCCGGGTGGAACTGGGTGCCGATCATGTTGTCCCGCCCGACCACGGCCGTCACGTCACCGCCATACTCGGCATGGGCAATCCGCTGGTCCGGCGTTCGCAGCGCCATGTGATAGGAATGGACGAAGTAGACGTGATCGCCCGTGCTCAGCCCATCGAGCACCGGATGCGGCCGGTCGATCACCAGGTCGTTCCATCCCATATGGGGCACCTTGAGCGCGGCTGTTTCCGGTTCGATCGCCACCACGTCGGCGTCGATCCAGCCAAGGCCGGGCGTTTCGCGATACTCGAGACCGCGGGTGGCCATCAGCTGCATCCCGACGCAGATGCCGAGGAAGGGGCGGGCCTTGACTTCGACCGCTTCGATCAGCGCCGCGTTTAGCGCGGCGTGGTCGCGGAACAGGGCGTTCCGGCAAGCGGGGAAGGCCCCGTCACCCGGCAGCACGATGCGATCGGCACGCGCGACATCCTCGGGGCGGGCAGACACAATGACCTCGCCATGGCCGCCGGCCGCCGCCATCCGCTGGAACGCCTTTTTGGCCGAGTGCAGGTTGCCGCTGTCATAGTCGATCAGCACCGTCAGCATGCTCAGAGCGCCTCTTTGGTGGAGGGCAGCGCCCCCGCCGTGCGCGGGTCGGGCTCAACCGCCTGGCGCAAGGCCCGGGCGCAGGCCTTGAAGGCCGCTTCGGCGATGTGATGCGCGTTGACGCCGTGCACTCGGTCCACATGCAGCGTGATGCCGCCATGGGTGGCCAGCGCCTGGAAGAACTCGCGCACCAGTTCGGTATCGAAGGTGCCGATCTTCGCAGTAGGGAATTCGACGTTCCAGACCAGAAACGGACGCCCCGACAGGTCCAGCGCACAGGCCACCTGCGCGTCGTCCATCGCGAGGTTGAAACAGCCGTAGCGGCGGATACCGCGCTTGTCGCCCAGCGCGCGGGCGATGGCCTGGCCCAGCGCGATGCCGCAATCCTCGACCGTGTGGTGATCGTCGATGTGCAGATCGCCGGTGGCCTTCAGGGTGATGTCGATCAACGCGTGACGCGCCAACTGATGCACCATGTGATCGAAGAAGCCGACCCCCGTCGCGGTGTCGCAGGCGCCGGTGCCGTCCAGATCGACCGTGGCCGAGATATCCGTTTCCGCGGTCTTGCGGGTGATCGTTGCTGTTCGCATGGGCGCGCTCTCCGAAAGCGTTGGGATGCCCGTCCATAGCGGCATCGACGGGCGGTGAAAAGGGACGCGACACCGATCCACTCTTGTCACCTAGCCCGCAGTCATGTTCCATGGGAGGCGAAGAACGGCAAAATGACGATCCGGGGGAAATCGGACGTAGAAGAACGAAAACGGCCCCTTGGCGGCAAAAGCATAGCGGCCTTGCCGAAAGTGCAGAGGACAGGTGGCGGGACTTCCCCTAAGGAAAGACCCGACGTCAGGGACAAGAATGGAAACGGGAGGAGACACCATGGGACGCATAGCACTTGTGACCGGCGGCAGCCGTGGGATCGGGGCGGCCATTTCGGTGGCGCTGAAAGACGCGGGATATACCGTCGCGGCGAATTATGCCGGCAACGACGAGGCCGCGAACGCCTTTACCGAGAAGACCGGCATCGCGACGTACAAGTGGTCCGTGGCGGATTACGAGGCCTGCAAGGCCGGCATCGCGAAGGTCGAGGCCGATCTCGGCCCGATCGAGGTGCTGGTGAACAACGCCGGCATCACCCGCGACGCCATGTTCCACCGCATGACCCCCGAACAATGGCGCGAAGTGATCGACACCAACCTCTCGGGTGTCTTCAACATGACGCACCCGGTCTGGCCCGGCATGCGCGAGCGCAAGTTCGGCCGCGTCATCAACATCTCGTCGATCAACGGGCAGAAGGGTCAGGCGGGACAGGCCAATTATTCCGCCGCCAAGGCCGGAGATCTGGGGATCACAAAGGCGCTGGCGATGGAAGGCGCGCGTGTCGGCATCACCGTCAACGCGGTCTGCCCGGGCTATATCGGCACCGAAATGGTGCGCGCCATCGACGAGAAGGTGCTGAATGAAAAGATCATTCCCCAGATTCCCGTCGGCCGCCTGGGCGAACCCGAGGAAATCGCGCGCTGCGTGACGTTCCTTGCTTCCGATGATGCAGGCTTCATCAGCGGTTCGACCATCTCGGCCAACGGCGCGCAATTCGTCGTCTGACGCTGCGGGCGCGGCTTTTTCTTGCCTGAAATACTCCCGCCGGAGGCATCCGGACTTGCCACCGGCGGCGCCCTGACAGGGGCGCACCACACCAAAACCAGGATGAACCCGACATGAAAGACGGCACACCGGACATCGATCCGATCGAATCGCAGGAATGGCAGGAAGCCATCGAGGACGTGATTGCCCGCGATGGCGCCAACCGCGCGCATTTTCTTCTGGACAAGGCGGTTCAACAGGCCCGTGCGGCCGGGGCTACGCTGCCGTTTTCTGCCACGACACCTTACCAGAACACGATTCCGTCCGATGATCTGCTGGACATTCCGGGCGACACCGACATGGAGCACCGGATCCGCTGCATCAACCGGTGGAACGCCATGGCGATGGTGGTGCGGCGCAACCAGGAATCGTCGGAATACGGCGGTCACATCGCGTCCTTCGCCTCGTCGGCCAGCATGTATGACGTCGGGCTGAACCATTTCTGGCGGGCGCGGACCGAGGAGCACGGCGGCGACCTGGTCTATTTCCAGGGGCACGTCATTCCCGGCATCTATGCGCGCAGCTTCATGGAAGGCCGGCTGAGCGAACAGCAGCTTGTCAATTTCCGTTCCGAGGTTGGCGGCGAGGGCCTGCCGTCCTATCCGCACCCCTGGCTGATGCCCGAGTACTGGCAGTTCCCGACCGTTTCGATGGGCCTCGGCCCGCTGATGGCGATCTATCAGGCGCGGTTCATGAAGTACCTGCACAACCGCGGGCTGATCGACGCGGCAGACCGCAAGGTGTGGTGCTTCCTTGGCGACGGCGAGATGGACGAGCCCGAAAGCCTGGGCGCGATTGCCCTGGCGGCGCGCGAAAAGCTCGACAACCTGATCTTCGTGATCAACTGCAACCTCCAGCGGCTCGACGGGCCGGTGCGCGGAAACTCCAAGATCGTGCAGGAGCTTGAGGGCCATTTCCGCGGTGCCGGTTGGGAAGTGCTGAAGGTGCTTTGGGGGCGCGGCTGGGACGAACTGCTCGAGATGGACGTCTCGGGGCGGCTGCGCCAGTTGATGGACGAAACCGTCGATGGCGACTATCAGACCTTCCGGTCGAAGGACGGCGCCTATATCCGCAAGCATTTTTTCGGCAAATATCCCGAGACGGCGGCCCTGGTCGAGGATTGGACCGACGAGCAGATCTGGGGTCTGCGGCGGGGCGGACACGACACGCAGAAGGTCTATACCGCGTTCAAGCGCGCCACAGAGGTTGTCGATCAGCCGACCTGCCTGTTGGTCAAGACCGTCAAGGGCTATGGCATGGGCACGGCGGGCGAGGGCGCCAACACCACCCACCAGCAGAAGAAGCTGAACGAGGAACAGCTGCGCGCCATGCGCGACCGGTTCAACATCCCGGTCAAGGACGAGGATATCCCGAAGGCGCCGTTCGTGACGCTGAACAACGCGCAGAAGGCGTATCTGGCCGACCGGCGCGATGCGCTGGGCGGGCCGTTCCCCAAGCGGTTCACCGATGAACCGGCATTGGACATTCCGCCGCTCTCGGATTTCAAGCAGCAGCTGGAAAGCACGGGCGATCGCGAGATTTCAACCACGATGGCCTTCGTGCGGATCCTCACGACGCTGTTGCGCAACAAGAAGATCGGCAAACGCGTGGTGCCCATCGTTCCCGACGAATCGCGCACCTTCGGGATGGAGGGATTGTTCCGGTCGGTCGGCATCTACAACCCGGCGGGCCAGAACTATACCCCCGAAGACGCCGACCAGATGATGTATTACAAGGAACAGACCGACGGTCAGGTTCTTCAGGAAGGCATCAACGAAGCCGGCGCCATGGCCGACTGGATCGCGGCCTCCACCGCGTATTCCAACCACGCCATCCCGATGATCCCGTTCTACATCTATTACTCGATGTTCGGCTTCCAGCGGGTCGGCGACCTGGCATGGGCGGCCGGCGACAGCCGCGCACGGGGCTTCATGCTGGGCGGCACCGCCGGGCGGACGACCCTGAACGGCGAAGGTCTGCAGCACGAGGACGGGCACAGCCACATCCTGTCGTCGGTGATCCCCAACTGCATTTCCTATGATCCGACATTCAGCTATGAAGTCGCGGTCATCGTGCAGCACGGGATGCAGCGCATGTTCGTCGACCGTGACGATGTCTATTTCTACATCACGTTGATGAACGAGAACTACAAGCATCCCGAAATGCCGAAGGGCAGCGAAGAGGCGATCATCAAGGGGCTCTATGCGCTTGAGCGGGTCAAGAAACCCGGCAAGAAGCATGTGAACATAATGGGTTCCGGGACGATCCTCGTGCAGGGGATGAAGGCCGCGGAAATGCTGAAAGAGGATTTCGGCGTCACCTCCGACATCTGGTCTGCCACCAGCTTTACCGAACTGGCCCGCGACGGTCAGGACTGTGCGCGCTGGAACCGGTTGAACCCGCTGTCCGAGCCGAAGGTGCCCTATATCACCGAGACGCTGAAGGACGCGACCGGGCCGATCGTGGTTGCGACCGACTATATCAAGAACTTCGCCGAACAGGTCCGCGGCTTTGTCGAACAGCCGCTCAGCATCCTCGGAACCGACGGTTACGGCCGGTCCGACAGCCGGGTGAACCTGCGCCGCTTCTTCGAGGTCGACGCGAACCACATCGCCGCCGCCGCGATGGTCGAGTTGTTCAAGCTGGGCCACGTCGACAAGAGCGAGCTGGAGAAGGCGTTGAAGAAATACGAAATCGACGGCGACAAGCCGAACCCCCGCTTGGTATAAGCCGAAGATCAGGAGAGACAGAACATGACCACAGACGTCAAAGTGCCCGACATCGGCGATTTCAAGGATGTGCCGGTGATTTCGATCCTGGTCGCGGTGGGTGATACCGTTGCCAAGGAAGACCCGCTGATCGAGTTGGAATCCGACAAGGCCACGCTGGAGGTGCCATCGTCGGCGGCCGGAACGGTCAAGGAAATCAAGGTGTCCGAAGGTGACACCGTGTCCGAAGGCGACCTGATCCTGATCCTGGAAGCGGACGACAGCGATACCGCCGAGCCCGCCGAGAAAGAGGAGAAGGCGGAAGACAAGCCGGCAAAGACCGAAGCCAAGGCCGAAGAAGCGCCGGCAAAAACCGATGCCGCGCCCGCCGCGGCCACGGTGACGGATACCGGATTCTCCAAGGCCCATGCATCGCCGTCGGTGCGGGCCTTCGCGCGCAACCTCGGCGTCGATCTGGGAAAGATCAACGGTTCGGGCCGCAAGGGTCGCATCCTGCGCGATGACGTCACCGCGTATTTCAAGTCAACCGGTGCCCCCGCGGCGGCCGGTGGCGGCGCTGCGGCGCAGGGCGGCATGGGCATCCCGCCGATTCCCGCGGTCGATTTCTCGAAGTTCGGCCCGGTCGAAGACGTGGAAATGTCGCGGATCAAGAAGCTGTCCGGCCCGGCGCTGCACCGGTCGTGGCTGAACATCCCCCATGTGACCAACAACGAAGAAGCCGACATCACCGAGTTGGACAAGTATCGCAAGGAACTGGACACCGAGGCGAAGGAGAAGGGGTATCGCGTCACCCTGCTGTCCTTCGTGGTCAAGGCCTGCGTCTCGGCGTTGAAGCAGCATTGGGAGTTCAACAGCTCGATCCATCCCGATGGTGACAAGCTGATCAAGAAGGACTTCTACAACATCGGTTTCGCGGCGGACACGCCGAACGGCCTGATGGTGCCGGTTCTGAAAGACGCCGACCGCAAGGGGATCGTGCAGATCTCCAAGGAGCTGGGCGATCTGTCGGCACAGGCCCGCGACGGCAAGCTGAAGAGCGCGGACATGCAGGGGGCGACCTTCACGATCTCCAGTCTGGGCGGCATCGGGGGCACCACCTTCACCCCCATCGTCAACGCGCCCGAGGTTGCGATCCTGGGCCTGTCGCGGTCCAAGATGGCGCCGGTCTGGAACGGGTCCGAGTTCGTGCCGCGCAACATGCTGCCGATGTCGCTGTCCTATGATCACCGTGCCATCGACGGCGCGCTGGCCGCACGGTTCAACGCGCACCTGAAATACCTGCTGGGCGATGCCCGGCGGCTGATGCTGTAAGGGGGCTGTCATGGATATCAAGGTTCCCGACATCGGCGATTTCAAGGACGTTCCGGTCATCAGCATCCTGGTGGCCGTGGGCGACACGGTCGAAAAGGAAGATCCCCTGATCGAGCTGGAAAGCGACAAGGCGACGCTGGAAGTGCCGTCGCCGGCCGCCGGCACGATCAAGGAATTGAAGGTCAAGGAAGGCGACAAGGTTTCCGAAGGATCGCTGATCTGCATCATGGAAGGCGAAGACGCCGGCGCGGATGACGCCAAGTCCGACGCGCCCGCCAAGGACGAGAAATCGGCCGCCGCCCCGGCGACTACCGCCGGCTACGGTGGCAAGGGTGGCGAAAGCACGGATGCGCCGAAGGCGGTCAAGGCCACGGGCAGCGCGACCGGCAAGGGCGATCAGCACGCCGAAGTCGTGGTTCTGGGGTCGGGTCCGGGCGGATATACCGCCGCGTTCCGCGCGGCCGACCTTGGGAAATCCGTGATCCTGATCGAAAAATATCCCACCCTGGGCGGCGTCTGCCTGAACGTCGGCTGCATCCCGTCCAAGGCGCTGCTGCATGCCGCCAAGACGATTTCCGAAGCCGAGGACATGGGCGAACACGGGATCAAGTTCTCGAAGCCCAAGATCGACCTGGATGATCTGCGCGGCTGGAAGGATGGCGTGGTCAAGCAGTTGACCGGCGGCCTGGCTGGCCTGGCCAAGGCGCGCAAGGTCACGACCGTGCAGGGATACGGCAAGTTCACCGGCCCCAACATGATCGAGGTCGAAGGCGACGACGGCACCACCACCGTCAGTTTCGACCAATGCGTGATCGCCGCCGGATCGGAAGCCGTCAAGTTGCCGTTCATCCCCCATGACGACGACCGGGTGATCGATTCGACCGGCGCGCTGGAGCTGGCCGACATCCCGAAACGCCTGCTGGTGCTGGGTGGCGGGATCATCGGGCTGGAAATGGCCACGGTCTATGAGGCGCTGGGATCGAAGGTCACCGTGGTCGAGCTGATGGACCAGATCATTCCCGGCTGCGACAAGGACATGGTGAAACCGCTGCACAGCCGCATCGCCAAACGGTATGAGAACATCATGCTGAAGACCAAGGTGACGGCGGTCGAGGCCGGAAAGAAGGGCCTGAAGGTCACCTTCGAGGACGACAAGGGCAAAAGTTCGGACGATACCTTCGACAAGGTGCTGGTGGCCGTCGGGCGCAAACCCAACGGCAAGCTGATCGATGCCGAAAAGGCCGGCGTGGCGGTCGATGAACGGGGCTTCATCGCCGTCGACAACCAGCAGCGCACGGGCGTCGCGCATATCTTTGCCATCGGCGACGTGGTCGGTCAGCCGATGCTGGCCCACAAGGCGGTGCACGAGGGCAAGGTCGCGGCCGAGGTCATCGCCGGACACAAGCGGTTCTTCGATGCCCGCCTGATCCCGTCGGTCGCCTATACCGACCCCGAGGTCGCATGGGCCGGCATCACCGAGAACGAGGCGAAGGCGAAGGGCATCAAGTATGCCAAGGGCGTCTTCCCCTGGGCCGCATCGGGGCGCGCGCTGTCGAACGGGCGCTCTGAGGGCATGACCAAGCTGCTGTTCGATCCCGAAGACGACCGGATCATCGGCGGCGCCATTGTCGGCACCAACGCCGGCGAGCTGATCTCGGAAGTGGCGCTGGCCATCGAGATGGGCGCCGACGCCGTCGATCTGAGCCATACGATCCACCCGCATCCGACCCTGTCGGAAACGGTCAACTTCGCTGCCGAGATGTATGAGGGCACGATCACCGACCTGATGCCGCCCAAGAAACGCTGAGAGGAGCCGGAAATGGCCAATCCCAAGAATCCGTTCGATCCCGCAGAAATGTTCAAGGCGTTCGATCCCGCCGAGATGGGTAAGATGTTCCAGCCTCAGAACATGATGTCGATGTTCCAGCCGCAACAGACCAACCCGTTCGACATGGAGGGGGTGATCAAGGCCAACCAGCGCAATTTCGAGGCGCTGACCGAGGCGAACAAATCGGCCGCCGAAGCCTACAAGGACATGCTGGACAAGCAGATGGAGGTGTTCGGCCAGATGACGATGGCCGTGCGCCAGCAATACGAGTGGGCCGAAGGCACCGCCGACGCCGACAAGCTGAAGGCCAAGACCGCCGCGATGAACGAGGCGGTCGAAGAGGCGCTGGCGATGATGAAGAAACTGGCCGACACGGCACGCGAGGCAAACGAACAGGCCTATGCAAGCGTGAAGGGCCAGGTTTCGGAAGCCGTCGAAGAGATCAGCAAGAAGAACAGGAAGTGATCGAGCGGGGCGGAGCCGGTCTCCGCCCGCCGATCCTGACAGGGAGCAAGGAATGCGTATAGGAACGCCCGCCGAGGTCATGCCCGGCGAAAACCGGGTCGCGATGACACCGGAAAGCGTCGTGATGTTGAAGAAACTGGGTTACGATTGCGTCATCCAGGCGGGCGCCGGTGGTGCGGCCGGTTTCACCGATGCGGCCTATGAAAAGGCAGGGGCCGAGGTGGCCGCCGATGCCGATGCCCTGTGGTCCGGTGTCGATGTTATCGCCAAGGTGCGCGAGCCGTCCAGTGACGAGGTGTCGCGCCTGAAGCCCGGCCAGACGCTGATCTCGTTCTTCTGGCCCGGCGCGAACGAGGCGCTGCTGGAACAGGCCAAGGACACCGGCGCATCGGTGATCGCCATGGACATGGTGCCGCGGATCAGCCGCGCCCAGAAGATGGACGCGCTGTCGTCCATGGCCAACATCGCCGGCTATCGCGCCGTGATCGAGGCGGGCAACAACTTTGGTCGGTTCTTCACCGGTCAGGTGACGGCGGCGGGCAAGGTGCCCCCGGCCAAGGTCCTGGTGATCGGGGCAGGGGTGGCCGGTCTGGCCGCCATCGGCACGGCGACATCGCTGGGCGCGATCACACTGGCGTTCGACGTGCGACCCGAGGTGTCGGAGCAGATCGAATCGATGGGCGCCGAGTTCGTGTTCCTGGATTTCGAGGAATCGTCGCAGGATTCGTCGGCCACCGGCGGCTATGCCGCGCCGTCGTCGCCCGAGTTCCGCGAAAAGCAGCTTGAGAAGTTCCGCGAGCTGGCGCCCGACATCGACATCGTGATCTGCACCGCGCTGATCCCGAACCGCGAGGCGCCCGAGCTCTGGACCGAAGACATGGTCCAGGCGATGAAGCCCGGATCGGTGATCGTCGATCTTGCCGCCGAACGTGGCGGCAACTGCAAGCTGACCGTCAAGGACGAGAAGATCGTCACCGACAACGGCGTCACCATCATCGGCTATACCGATTTCCCGTCGCGCATGGCGGCGCAATCCTCGACCCTCTATGCCAACAACATCCGTCACATGATGACCGACCTGACCCCCGAAAAGGACGGGCAGGTCGTGCACAACATGGACGACGACGTGATCCGCGGCGCCACCGTCACCCACGGCGGCGAAATCACCTTCCCGCCCCCCAAACCCAAGGTCGCCGCCATCGCGGCCGCCAAGCCCAAGCCGAAGGCGAAGGAACTGACGCCGGAAGAAAAGCGCGACGCCGAAATCGCGGCCTTCCGCTCGGCCACCAAGTCGCAGGCGGGGATGCTGGTGATCGGGGCGCTGGTGCTGCTGGTGATCGGGGCCTATGCGCCGGCCAGCTTCATGTCGCACCTGATCGTCTTTGCGCTGGCCTGTTTCATCGGCTTCCAGGTGATCTGGGGCGTCGCCCATTCGCTGCACACGCCGCTCATGGCGGTGACCAATGCGATTTCCGGCATCGTGATCGTCGGGGCGCTGTTGCAGGTGGGGTCGGGCAACTGGCTGGTCGTGCTGCTGGCGGCCATCTCGGTGCTGATCGCATCCATCAACATCGTCGGCGGCTTCCTGGTGACACGCCGGATGCTTGCCATGTTCCAGAAGTCCTGAGGGGGCGGAGATATGTTTTCGACCGGTCTGGTCTCGGCCGCCTATATCGCGGCATCGGTATTGTTCATCCTGTCGCTTGGCGGGTTGAAAAACCAGGAAAGCGCCAAGCGCGCGATCTGGTATGGCATCGTCGGCATGGCCCTGGCGGTGATCGCCACGGTGTTCGGCCCCGGCGTCGGCAACCTGTTCGTGATCATCGTGATGATCGCGCTGGGGGCGGGCGCGGGCGTCTATGTTGCGGGCAAGGTGCAGATGACCGAAATGCCCCAACTGGTGGCCGCGCTGCACAGTTTCGTCGGCCTTGCCGCCGTCTTCATCGGGCTGAACGCCGACATCATGCTGTCCCACGTCGAAGGGCTGCGTGAACTGACGGCCATCGCGCTGGGGCTGGGGCCGAACGTCACCGACGTGCCGCTGCCTGTCGACGCCGATCTGACGGGCTTCGGCGAACGGCTCTGGGTCAAAGATGCGGTGGAAGTCGCGATCCTCAAGGTCGAGGTGTTCCTGGGCATCTTCATCGGTGCCGTCACCTTCACCGGCTCGGTCGTCGCCTTCGGCAAGCTGGCCGGCAAGATCAGTGGCGCGCCGACAAAGCTGCCCGGTGGCCACATGCTGAACGCGGGCGCGCTGGCGATTTGCGTGATCCTCGGGCTGATGTATTTCAACGGCGCGGGCCTCTGGACGATGCTTCTGGTCACGCTGATCGCGGGCTTCATCGGCTGGCACCTGATCATGGGGATCGGCGGCGCCGACATGCCCGTGGTGGTGTCGATGCTGAACAGCTATTCAGGCTGGGCGGCGGCGGCCATCGGCTTTACTCTCGGCAACGACCTGCTGATCGTGACCGGCGCGCTGGTCGGCTCGTCCGGTGCGATCCTGTCCTATATCATGTGCAAGGCGATGAACCGCAAGTTCGTCTCGGTGATCCTGGGCGGATTCGGCGGCACCCAGGGCCCGGCCATGGAGGTCGAGGGCGAACAGATCGCCATCGACGCCGACGGCGTGGCCGCGGCGCTGGAGGATGCCGACAGCATCGTCATCATCCCCGGATACGGCATGGCCGTGGCCCAGGCCCAGCAATCGGTCAGCGAGCTGACCAAGCGCCTGCGCGCCCAGGGCAAGACGGTGCGCTTTGCCATCCATCCGGTCGCGGGCCGTCTGCCCGGCCACATGAACGTGTTGCTGGCCGAAGCACGGGTGCCCTATGACATCGTGCTGGAAATGGACGAGATCAACGATGATTTCCCCCAGACCGACGTGGCCATCGTCATCGGTTCGAACGACATCGTGAACCCGGCGGCCCAGGACGACCCCAACAGCCCCATCGCCGGCATGCCGGTGCTGGAGGTCTGGAAGGCGAAACAGGTCTTCGTGTCGAAGCGCGGCCAAGGCACCGGCTATTCCGGAATCGAGAATCCGCTGTTCTTCAAGGAAAACACGCGCATGTTCTATGGCGATGCCAAGGCGTCGCTGGATCAGCTGCTGACCAAGCTGAACTGAGGCTTCTACACCACGGCCAAACGTCCCGTCCGGCACCCCGGGCGGGGCGTTTGCCGTTCAGCCCCAGGGAACGGCGTCGAAATCCGTCTGCCCGAAGATATTCTCGCGGTGCCAACGCAGGTTTTCAGGATGCGGATGATCGCGCGCGTCAGCGGGAAGGCACAGCTTGCCCCCCGGCACCATCAGCCGATCAATGACCTCATCCGGCACCTTGTTGCGTGACACAAGGATCGTGTGATCTGTCGCCACCGAGATCAGACCCCGATCAAACATCCAGTGCAACGTCCCTGAAAGAGCAAGGCCATTGCGCACGGAATCGCTGCCTTGCCGTTCGACGGGGCGGATATGGGCGGCCTGCACCTCGGGGCGACCCCCGCCGTTGCGCAAGCGCAGCCCAGAAATCGCACAGCGATAGTCATAGGCATCGCGCACCTTGCGTCGGAACGCCACATCCCGATAGGCGCGGCGCGTCAGTCGTTCCAGCACCGGCCGTTCGAAGGGCGCGGCACCGTCATCGAACGTATCGGCGGCAGGCGCATAGCGTTGCGCCTCGATCCGCTCCAGGTCATGGGGCAGTCCAAGGTTCACAATGCGCGCGAAATCGGCGTCCGGCAGGCGACGCACCGCCAACTGCTGGGCGCCCCCCTTCTTGGGCGCCCCACGGGCATCGGTCAGCGCGCTTTCCAACGGGCGCCCGTCGACAAGCCGGGGCACGTCCCGATCCAGTGGCAGGAAAGATCCGGGGGCAATATGTGCCAGATACCGGCCTTCGCTGCCAGGCTTGGGCTCAATCCGCGCGATCCGGGCCACCGCGAAATAGCCACGCGGGCCGGCCTTGACCGGTTCGTAATAGATTGCCCAATCGGCGATCGCTTCGGTCATGGCCTTCAGATAGGAGCGAGGGAAATCGTAGACGACATCGGGTTCGTCATCATAGATCGATTCGGTTTTGTGCAGCAGGACAAGCTTTACCATGGCACCAGGAAACCGCGACCTGGCCGGATGGCAAGAGGTTTGTGCACGGCTCCGCCCGATCAGGTGTCAGCCGCGCGGTGCGTGAACAGGCCCCCGATCAGGCGACGCGCCAGCAGCTCCACCAGCACCAGCGACAGGGCCAATCCGCTGACCACCGCCGTGGCGATCCCGATCCAGACGCCCCAGACGCCGAAATCGAACACCCGCACGAACAGCCAGGCAAACAACGCCACGCCGATCCCCTGGCGATAGACACCGATCCAGACCGTCACCCCCGGCTTCTTGAACGCCTGAAGCAGCGCGTTGATGGCAAACAGCATCACATAGACCGGCAGGATGAAGCCATCGACGTGCAGATAGCTTTTGCCGATCTCGATCACCTGCGCATCGTCGGTGAACACCGCAAGGGCCGGACCGGCGGCAAACCACAGCACGCAGGACGCCACCAGCATCAGCGCGACCCCCGCCTTGAAACAGAACATCGCCGCCTCGCGCACCCGGTCATGGTTCTTCGCGCCGTAGTTCTGCGACACGATGGGCAACAGCGCGCCGGTCAGCCCGAACGCCGGCAGCAGCAGCAACTGCTCGATCCGTAGCGCGACGCCGTAGGCTGCCACCGCCGCACCCCCGAACCCCTTCAGGAAATACTGCACCACGAAACCTGCGATCATCATCACGATCATCGCGAAACTGGCGGGCAGGGCCTGGGCCGCGATCTCGCTAAAGCTGGCCCATTCGGGGCGGAAACGGCGCGTGCCCTGCATCGCCTCGGACCGGAACACGCGCCAGAGGATGAACACCATCACGCCGCTCTGGCTGACAAGGGTGGAGAGCGCGATGCCGTTGAACCCGATGCCGTCCCAGGGGCCGAGGCCGAAGATGAACAGCGGGTTCAGGCCCAGGTTGGCGAAGAACGCCGCGATATTGGCGTATTGCATCGACTTGGTGTCGCCCTGCGCGGTCAGGATGCCGTTGGCGCCAAAGGCGATCAGGAATGCGGGCGCGGCAAAAATCAGCAGATCGAGGTATTTGTTCGCCGCGTCCCGATAGGCCCCGGGTTCCGAGATCAGGGCGATCAGCATCGGCGAAAAGAACCAGCCCAGCCCGATTCCCAGAACCGAAACGATCAGCGCAAAGCTGATCCCCTGGCACGAGATCCGCGTCTCGGACACCGCGCCTTCGCCGATGGCATTGCCCACCAGCGCGCCCATGGCGGTGGACAACCCGAACCCGATGGCGATCAGGACAAAGAACACCTGGAACGAAATCGCCAAACCTGCCTGCGCATCGGTCGACAACATCCCGGCGTAGTAGACGTCGACGACGTTATAAAGCGTGGTAAAGACCATGCCGATGGCGGTCGGGATCGCAAGGGCGCGGAAATGTGCCGGGATCGATCCGGCGGTCAGGTTGCGGCGGGCCATGGACACTCCTTGAAACGGGGCGCAGGGCCCGGCAGGCAACATAGCGGCGCGCGCCGGATTTCCCACGTCGCTTGCTGGACTTGCCCCCCGCCTTGCGGTCAAGATCGCGCAACAGTCACCGACAGGACATGCCATGACCCATCCCGCCCCCGCCGTTCTGGCGATCACCTTCTTCTATTACCGCGACCTGCCGCGCGCGATGGCGTTCTACGAAGACGTGCTGGGCCTGTCGCTTGCCATCGACCAGGGCTGGTGCAAGATCTATCGCATCGCCGACGGCGCCCATGTCGGCCTGGTGGATGAAACCAAGGGGATGAACAAATGGCATGCCGACAAGCCGGTGCAACTTTGCATCCGGGTGCCCGATGTCGATGACTGGCGCGGGTTCGTCGCTGAAAAAGGCGTCGACAACCTGTCCGAGATGTTCGACTCCGACGCGCTCGGCATTCGCGCCTTCGTCTTCACCGACCCCGAAGGATACCAGATCGAAATGCAATCGGCGACGCGCCCCGGTGCCTGAAAATCGTCGCCCCCCGGATTCTTACTGACACAAATACTCCCGCGCGGAGCGCTCCCGCAGGTGCCGTCATGACCGACGGAATCTGTCTTGCAGAACCCCGGCCTCTTGCCACGACCACCGAAAAGGAAATGTCATGACCTTGCCCACCCGCACGTTTTCCCGCCTGTCCGACCGCGCGCTGAGCTTCACCGAACTCGGTTTCGGCACGGCGCCGCTGGGCAACCTCTATCGCGCGATCTCGGACGCCGACGCCGATGCGATCCTCGATCTGGCGTGGAAATCCGGGGTGCGCTATTACGACACCGCGCCGCTGTACGGGCTGGGCCTGTCCGAGACGCGGCTGAACCGTTTCCTGCGCACCAAGCCGCGGGATGAATACGTGCTGTCGACCAAGGTCGGGCGTCTGCTGAAACCGGCCACGGGGGAACGCACCGGCGTCGACAAATGGTTCGACGTGCCGCACCGGGCCGAAGTCTATGATTACACCTATGACGGCGTCATGCGCTCGGTCGACTTCTCGCTCGAACGGCTGGGCGTGTCGCGGATCGACATCCTGTTCGCCCACGATCTGGACCGTTTCAATCATGGCACGGGCGGCGTTCTGCAGGACAAGCTGGATGAACTAATGGCCGGCGGCTATCGCGCCCTGACCGAATTGCGCGACCAGAAGGTGCTTTCGGCCTTCGGCGCCGGGGTCAACGAATGGGAAAGCGCACAGTGGATGGCCGAACGGGGCGATTTCGACCTGTTCCTTCTGGCCGGCCGCTATACCCTGCTGGAGCAGGAGGCGTTGAACAGTTTCCTGCCGTTGTGCGAACAGCGCGGCATCGGCGTGGTCAGTGGCGGCGCCTACAACTCCGGCATCCTGGCCACGGGCGCGCGCCCCGGTGCCTTCTACAACTACGATCCCGCGCCGCAGGATGTTCTTGACCGCGTGGCGAAGATCGAAGCGGTCTGTGCCGATCACGGTGTCCGGCTGGTGGATGCGGCGTTCCAGTTCCCGCTGTGCCATCCCGTGACCGTGTCGGTCATCCCCGGCGGGCAGGGCGTCAACGAGATGGAGAGCAACCTGCGTGCGGCGCAGGCGAAGATCCCGGCGGCGCTGTGGGCCGATCTCAAGTCCCACGGTCTGCTGCGCGAGGACGCGCCGGTGCCGACGGCCTGAGTGCGCGGCGCCGGCGCCTGCCAAAGCGCGTGACGCAACTGGGTCCGCATGGGCACGGGTGGCGGTTTTCGGCCCGCGTTCGGGCGTCGGGTGGTTGCCGGCTGTGACATCAATGCCTAGTAACCGCGCAATTCCGGGCGGGGCACCTGCCGCCGCCCGTTCAAAGCGCTTGCAGTTTTCACCGTTTTTCCATCAGGTGCGCGCAAGTTACCGCTAACAGCCACGCCTGCCGCGCGTGATGCAGAAAGGATCGTTCATGGCCGCGAACGGATTTGCCAAGGATATCGCCCGTCACCTGACCTATTCGATGGGCAAGGATCCCGAACATGCACAGGTCACCGACTGGCGAATCGCTCTGTCGCTGACAATCCGTGACCGCATCGTCGATCCGTGGTTCGCGTCGACCCGCGCCACCTATGCCGGCCATCACAAGCGGGTGTATTACCTGTCGATGGAATTCCTGATCGGCCGTCTTCTGGAAGATGCGGCCGTGAACCTGGGCCTGATGGACACTGCGGCGGCGGCACTCGAAACCTATGGCATCGCGCTGTCGGATGTCCTGTCGGATGAACCGGACGCGGCCCTTGGCAACGGTGGCTTGGGGCGTCTGGCGGCCTGTTTCCTCGAATCGCTCTCGACGCTGGGTGTGCCCGCCTATGGGTATGGCATCCGCTATGAGCACGGGTTGTTCCAGCAGAGCTTCGTGAACGGACAACAGAAGGAAGCGCCCGAAGACTGGCTGCAGCAGGATCACGTCTGGGAGTTCGAACGCGCCGAATCGACCTATGAGATCGGCTTCGGCGGCTCTGTCGCCACGCAGGGCGCGCGCAGCGTCTGGACCCCGGACGAGGCGGTGATCGCCCAGGCGCACGATACGCCGATCGTCGGCTGGCAGGGACGCTGGGCCAACACCCTGCGCCTGTGGGAGGCGAAGCCGACCAAGCTGTTCGACCTCGACCGCTTCAACGCCGGCGATTACTATGGCGCCGCCGAGCCCGAGGCCTGGGCGCGCACCATCTCACGCGTGCTGTATCCCGACGATACCACCGACGAGGGCAAGCGTCTGCGCCTGAAGCAGGAGTTCTTCTTCACTGCCGCATCGCTGCGCGACATCCTGCGCCGGTTCGATTTCGAATTCGACGATCTGTCGCTGTTGCCGTCCAAGGTCGCGATCCAGCTGAACGATACGCATCCCGCCATCGCCGGTCCCGAATTGGTGCGGATCCTGCATGATGAGAAGGGCATGGACTTCACCGACGCGATGAACATCGCCCAAGGCTGCCTGTCCTACACCAACCACACCCTGTTGCCCGAGGCGCTGGAACGCTGGAGCGAGGGGTTGATGGGCGATCTTCTGCCGCGTCACATGCAGATCATCGAACGTATCGATGATGTCCATCACAAGGCAAATCCGAACCGCACCGTCACCCTGCGCGAAGACGGTCACGTCAAGATGGGCGAACTGGCCTTCGTCATGGCGCACAAGGTGAACGGCGTGTCGGCGCTGCACACCGGGTTGATGAAGGAAACCGTGTTCAAGGATCTGAACGCGATGCATCCCAGCCGGATCGTCAACGAAACCAACGGTGTCACCCCGCGCCGCTGGGTTCTGGGCGCCAATCCGCGTCTGTCGGCGCTGATTTCCGAAACGATCGGCACGGATTGGGTCGATGATCTGGAGCAGTTGCAGAAGCTGGAAAGCCACGTCGACGATGCCGCCTTCATGGAGGCCTATGGCCAGGCCAAGCGCGACAACAAGGCCGAACTGTCGAACTGGTTTGCCGAAACCCACGGTGTCGCGCTGGACCCCGAGGCGATGTTCGACGTCCAGATCAAGCGTATCCACGAATACAAGCGCCAGCATCTGAACATCCTGGAAACCATCGCCCTGTGGCAGGAGATCCGCGACAATCCGAATGCCGACTGGACCCCGCGCGTGAAGATCTTCGCCGGCAAGGCCGCGCCGGGATACGTCTTTGCCAAGCAGATCATTCATCTGATCAACTCGGTCGCATCGGTGCTGAATGCCGATCCGGTGACCTCCAAGGTGCTGAAGGTCGCCTATCCCGAAAACTACAATGTCACGCTGGCCGAATGGCTGATCCCGGCGTCGGACCTGTCGGAACAGATCTCGACCGCGGGCAAGGAAGCGTCGGGCACCGGCAACATGAAATTCGCACTGAACGGCGCGCCGACCATGGGCACGCTGGACGGCGCCAACGTCGAGATCCGCGAACACGTCGGGGCCGACAACTTCTTCCTGTTCGGCATGACGGCGGCCGAGGTGGTCGCCCGCCGCGAGGTGCACGACCATGCCGCCCGCGCCATTGCCGCCGATCCGCGTCTGAAACGCGCGCTGGACGAAATCGCCGCCGGCACGTTCAGCCCGGACCAGCCCGACCGCTTTCACGCGATCACCGAAAACCTGTCAGGGGCGGATTACTTCCTCGTCTCGTCGGATTTCACTGACTACTGGCGCGCCCAGCGCGAGGCCGATGTGGCCTTTGCGGATCGTGCCCGATGGGGCCGCATGGCGTTGCTGAACACGGCGCGGTCTGGATGGTTCTCGTCCGACCGCACCATCCGCGGCTACATGGCCGACATCTGGGACGCGCGCTCGGTCCGCACGGAGGGGTGAGGGGGCGCAACCGGAACAAGCGGCACGCAAACAGGTTGTGTATGAACAGAAATGACCTAGGCTGAGCATCATGAAAACACCGAAACCCGCCGCTGGACGCCCCGCCAAGACACCTGCCAAGGCCGCTTCCCCCGCCAAGGGGGGCATCACCCCGCCGTCGGTGTCTGCCGAAACGGCGCGGGCGTTGCATGACGGGCGCCACGGTGATCCGTTCGCGGTGCTCGGCCCGCACATGGTGGGCCGGTCGCGTGTGGTGACGGCGGTGGATCACGGGGCTGATACCCTGACCGCGGTTGTGAACGGCCGGAAATATCCGCTGGCCCGTGTCCACGACGAATTGGCGGTCTTTTCCGGCAAGGTGGCGGGCAAGATGCCCTATGTGTTGCGCGGCACCGATGCCGAGGGGCGCACCTGGGAGATGCAGGACGCCTATCGCTTCGGCCCGGTGATCGGCGAGATGGACGAATACCTTCTGGGTGAGGGCACACACCAGCGGATCTGGCAGGTGCTTGGGGCCCATGTCATGACCCACGAAGGCGTCGACGGCACCCATTTCGCCGTCTGGGCCCCGAACGCCCAGCGGGTTTCGGTGGTCGGCGGTTTCAACAACTGGGACGGCCGCCGCCACCTGATGCGCAAGCGCGGCGGCACCGGCGTCTGGGAGATCTTCGTGCCCGGCGTGGCGGACAAGGAAGCCTATAAGTACGAGATCATCGGCCCGAACGGCGATCTGCAACCGCTGAAGGCAGATCCGGTCGGCTTCGGCTCGCAACATCCGCCCGAGAATGCGTCGCTGGTGCGCGACATCCGCGGCTTTGGCTGGCAGGATGACCAGTGGATGGCGAACCGGCAGGGTAACAACGCCCGCACGGCGCCGATTTCGGTCTACGAGGTGCACCTGGGATCGTGGCGCCGCATTGCGGATGAAGGCAACCGCCCGCTGTCCTATGTCGAGGCGGCCGAACAACTGGTCGATTACGTCGCCGACATGGGCTTCACCCATATCGAGTTGATGCCGATCTCGGAGTTTCCCTTTGACGGATCCTGGGGGTATCAGCCCGTCGGACTGTTCGCGCCCACCGTGCGCCACGGCCCGCCACACGAGTTCCGCAACCTGGTGGAAGCGGCGCACAACAAGGGGATGGGCGTCATCCTGGACTGGGTGCCGGGGCACTTCCCGTCCGACCCCCATGGTCTGGGCCTGTTCGACGGCACGCACCTTTATGAACACGCCGACCCGCGCGAGGGGTTTCATCAGGACTGGAACACCCTGATCTACAACTACGGGCGCACCGAGGTGAAGAATTACCTCGTCTCCAACGCCCTGTATTGGCTGGAAGAATACCACGTCGACGGCCTGCGCGTCGATGCGGTGGCGTCGATGCTCTATCGCGACTATTCCCGCAAGGATGGCGAATGGGTGCCCAACAAGGACGGCGGGCGCGAGAACTACGAGGCGATCGCGATGCTGCGCGACGCCAATACCATCGTTTACGGCGAGCACCCCGGCATCATGACCGTGGCCGAGGAAAGCACGTCCTTCCCCGGTGTCTCGGCGCCGGTGGACGCGGGCGGCCTGGGGTTCGGATACAAGTGGAACATGGGGTGGATGAACGACACCCTGCGGTACATGGGCGAAGACCCGATCAACCGGAAATACCATCACAACCAGATGACCTTCGGCATCCATTATGCGTTTTCCGAAAACTTCATCCTGCCGATCAGCCACGACGAAGTGGTGCACGGCAAGGGGTCGATGCTGGACCGGATGCCGGGCGACCGGTGGCAGAAGTTTGCCAACCTGCGCGCCTACTACGGGTTCATGTGGGGGCATCCGGGCAAGAAGCTGCTGTTCATGGGGCAGGAGTTCGCCCAGCCCGGCGAATGGAACCACGACAGCCAACTGACCTGGGGCGTGCTGGAGGATCCGGCGCACCGCGGCATCCAAAGCCTGGTGCGCGATCTGAACACGCTCTATCGCAGCTATCCCGCGCTGCACGTCAAGGATTGCGAAGAAGGCGGGTTCCAGTGGATCGACCATCAGGATGCGGCCCAGTCGGTGCTGTCATGGATCCGCCGGGGCGGCGACCATGACGCCGAGATCGCGGTGATCTGCAACTTCACCCCGGTCGAGAGGTCGGGATACCGGATCGGCCTGCCGTCGGCGGGGCGCTGGCGCGAGGTGTTGAACAGTGACGCCGAGATCTATGGCGGTGCCGGCAAGGGCAACATGGGCGCGATTCATGCCGACGATCAGCCCTGGCAGGGTCAGCCGGCCTCGGCAGAGATGCTGCTTCCGGCGCTTTCGGCGTTGATTTTCGTGAAGGACGACTGACGGTGCAGCGGGCCGAGACGGGTGGCAAAACACCCGCACGCCCGATCAACATGACCTTGGGAGGGACGAGATGCCGACACCGAACGCGAGATTATCCAGCCGCAGCATGGCGTTTGTTTTGGCCGGGGGACGGGGCAGCCGCCTGAAGGAACTGACGGACAACCGCGCCAAGCCCGCCGTCTATTTCGGCGGCAAGACGCGGATCGTCGATTTCGCCCTGTCCAACGCCCTGAACTCGGGCATCCGCAAGATGGCCATCGCGACCCAGTACAAGGCCCACTCCCTGATCCGCCATTGCCAGCGCGGCTGGTCATTCTTTCGGGCCGAACGGAACGAATTCCTCGATATCCTGCCCGCATCGCAACGGGTGTCGGAAAGCAAGTGGTATCTGGGCACCGCCGATGCCGTGACCCAGAACATCGACATCGTCGACAGCTATGGCATCGAATACGTGCTGATCCTCGCCGGTGATCACATCTACAAGATGGATTACGAGGTGATGCTGCAACAGCATGTCGATACCGACGCCGACGTGACCATCGGCTGCCTGACCGTGCCGCGCGCCGAGGCCAGCGCCTTCGGGGTCATGGACATCGACGCGAATGACCGGATCACGCATTTCCTGGAAAAGCCTGCCGATCCGCCGGGCACGCCCGACGATCCCGACGTGACGCTGGCCTCGATGGGGATCTATGTCTTCAAGTGGTCGTTCCTGCGCGATCTGCTGATGCGCGACGCCGAGAACAAGGAATCGTCCCACGATTTCGGCGCCGACATCATCCCCGGCATCGTGCAGAACGGCAAGGCGATGGCCCACCGGTTCGAGGAAAGCTGTGTGCGCCACGCGCCCGACGCGCCCGCCTACTGGCGTGACGTGGGCACCATCGATGCGTTCTGGAAGGCCAACATCGATCTGACCGGCCTAACACCCGAGCTCGATTTGTGGCACAAGGACTGGCCGATCTGGACCTATTCGGAATCCGTGCCGCCGGCCAAGTTTGTCCACAACGAAGCCGACCGGCGGGGTCTTGCGGTTTCATCGCTTGTGGCGGGCGGCTGCATCATCTCGGGCACCGAGATCCGCGATTCCCTGTTGTTCACCCAGGTCCACACCAACAGTTATGCGACGTTGGATCAGGCGGTCGTGCTGCCCTATGTCAACATCGGGCGCAACGCGCGGCTGAAGAAGGTCGTGATCGATCGGGGCGTGCAGATTCCGGAAGGCTTGCGCGTGGGATATGACGCCCAGGAGGATGCCGAGAGCGGGTTCCGCGTGTCGGCCGGCGGCGTCACCCTGATCACCCAGTCGATGCTGGACGCGAGGGCAGCCCGTTCATGATCCGCGTGCTGTCGGTCGCATCCGAATGTGCACCGCTGGTCAAGACCGGCGGCCTGGCCGACGTGGTCGGCGCCTTGCCCCATGCGCTTGAGGGGCAGGGGATCGAGATGCGCACGATGCTGCCCGGCTATCCGGCGGTCATGGCACGCATCGAAAAGGTCGCCGACATCCTGCACGAGGACGATCTGTTCGGGGGGCGGGTCGCTGTCATCCATGCCCGCGCCGGTGGTCTGGATCTGCTGGTGGTGCAGGCCGATCACCTGTTCGCCCGCGACGGCTCGATCTACCTGAATGCCGCCGGCGATGACTGGAGCGACAATGCCGAACGCTTTGCCGCGTTGTCGTGGATGGCCGCGCGGGTCGCCTGTGAAGGGGTGGGCGGCTGGCAGCCCGATATCCTGCATTGCCACGATTGGCAGGCGGGGCTCGTGCCTGTCTATCTGCGCCGGATGGACGGGCGGGCAAAGACGATCCTGACGATCCACAACATCGCGTTCCAGGGGCTGGCCCCTGCTGCAAAACTTGATCGGCTGCGGATCCCGGCCGAGGTGTTCACGCCGGAACGGGTGGAATACTGGGGCCGCATTTCACCGCTGAAAGCGGGGCTGACGATGTGCGACCGGCTGACCACGGTCAGCCCAACCTATGCGCTGGAGCTGATGACGCCCGAGTTCGGCATGGGACTGGACGGCGTGATGCGCGACCGTGCGGGCGTGCTGAGCGGTATCCTGAACGGCATCGACCTTGACGTCTGGAACCCGGCCGCGGATCCGCCCTTCCATCCCGCGATCACGCCGTATTCGGACCCGGCCGGCAAGGCCGCCAACAAGGCCGCGTTGCGCAGGGCCTGCGGCCTGCCGGAAACCGACGGGCCCCTGGCCTGTGTGGTGTCACGGCTGAGCGAACAGAAGGGGTTGGATCTGTTGATCGAGGCGCTGCCCGGCTATCTTGCGCAGGGCGGACAGCTGGCCCTGCTGGGCAGCGGCGATCGGGCGCTGCAACAGCAATTTCACGACCTGGCACAGCGCGAAGACGGCGTGTCCGTCACCATCGGTTATGACGAGGAGCTGTCGCACCGCTTCATGGCGGGCGCCGATGCGATCCTTGTGCCATCGCGGTTCGAACCCTGCGGGCTGACGCAGCTTTACGGTCTGCGCTATGGGACGATCCCGGTCGTGGCGCTGACCGGCGGGCTGGCCGACACCGTGATCACCGCCAATGATGCGGCGCTGAAGGCCGGGGTGGCCACGGGGCTGCAATTCGCCCCGGCGACGGCGGCGGCCCTGTCGGGCGCGCTGTCACGCCTGCTGATGCTGTATGGCAAGCCCGAGATCTGGCAGGCGCTGCAACGCAATGCCATGGCCCATCCGGTCGGCTGGCAAACCTCGGCGGCCGAATATGCCGCCCTCTACCGCGAGATGTTGACCGACGCATGAGCCACCCCTTCGTGATCAGCGCCGGACGCGCCGCCCCCCTCGGCGCGACCTTCGACGGCGACGGGGTGAACTTTGCCGTGTTTTCCGAACATGCCACGGGGATGCAGCTTTGCCTGTTTTCCGACGATGGCCGGCACGAGATCGACCGCTTGGACCTGCCCGAGCGGGACGGCGATGTCTGGCACGGCTATATTTCGGGCATGCGGCCGGGCCAGCAATACGGCCTGCGCGCCCATGGGCCGTATCGCCCCGAGGAAGGCCACCGGTTCAACCCCAACAAGCTGTTGATCGACCCCTATGCCAAGCGATTGACGGGCCACCCGCAATGGCACGATGCGCTGATGGGATATACCGTGGGCGCCCCCGATGCCGACCGCAGTTTCGACAAGCGTGACAGCGCGCCGTTCATGCCCCGTTCGGTGGTCGAGGATCCGGCGTTCTCGTGGGGGCGCGACCGGCGCCCGGCGACGCCGGTGGCCGAAACGGTGATCTATGAGGCGCATGTGAAGGGGCTGACCGCCCTGCATCCCGGCGTCGCGCACCCCGGAACCTTCATCGGCATGGCGTCCGATCCCATGCTGGATTACCTGACCGACCTCGGCATCACGGCGATCGAATTGCTGCCCGCCCAGGCGTTTCTTAACGACCGGTTCCTGGTGCAAAAGAAGCTGACGAATTACTGGGGGTATCAGACCCTCGGGTTCTTCGCGCCCGAACCGCGCTATCTTCACCGGGGCCAGATCGCCGAGTTTCAGCAGATGGTCGCGCGGTTTCATTCGGCGGGCATCGAGGTGATCCTGGATGTGGTCTATAACCACACCTGCGAGGGCAACGAGATGGGGCCGACCCTGGCGTTTCGCGGGTTGGACAACGTCAGCTATTACCGTCTAACCGACGATCGGCGGCTCTACGTCAATGACACCGGCACCGGCAACACGCTGAACGTCGATCATCCCATGGTGCTGCGCATGGTGATGGATTCGCTGCGCTATTGGGTCGAGGTGATGCACGTCGACGGTTTCCGCTTCGATCTGTGCACGACGCTGGGGCGCACCGACACCGGGTTCGACCGGGGGGCGGCGTTCTTCGACGCGATCCGCCAGGACCCGGTGCTGACCCAGACGAAACTGATCGCCGAACCCTGGGACATCGGTCCGGGCGGATATCAGCTGGGCGCGTTTCCGCCACCGTTCATGGAGTGGAACGACAAGTATCGCGATACCCTGCGCCGGTTCTGGCGTCACGATCCGGGCATGGCGCCCGGCCTGGCCGACCGGCTGACCGGATCGGCGTTGCAGTTCGACCACTCGGGCCGGCCGGCCACCGCGTCGGTCAACATGCTGACCGCCCACGACGGTTTCACGCTGCACGACGTGGTGTCCTACAACGATAAGCACAACATCGCGAATGGCGAAGACGGCAACGATGGTCATGGCGAGAATTTCTCGGACAACATGGGCGTCGAGGGTCCGACGACGAAGCAGGCCATCGTTGCCGCCCGCGCCCGGCGAAAACGCAACATGATGGCGTCGCTCTTGTTGTCGCAGGGCACGCCGATGCTGTTGGCCGGCGATGAAATGGGCAACAGCCAGAACGGCAACAACAACGCCTACAACCAGGACAACGCTACGTCCTGGATCGACTGGGACACATCGGACCCCGCGTTCCATGCCTTCACCCGCCGCCTGATCGCCTTTCGGCGCAAGCATCCGATCCTGCGCCAGAAGCTGTTCCTGCACGCGCAGGAGCGTGCCCTTGATGGCAAGGCAGACGTGTTCTGGCGCCGACCCGACGGCCAGACCATGAGCGATGCGGACTGGGAAGACCCGGCGCTGAACTGCATCTGCTGCGAATTGCGCATCGCGTCGGGCACGCCGCCCTATGGCGAGACGGGCTCGGCGATCTTCGCGGTGTTCAATGCGGGAAAGCCGCGCGACGTGGTGCTGCCCGAGCCGCCCGAGGGGCAGGTTTGGATTCAAGGCATCGACACGGCGCAACCGGACGTTACCTATCGACGGCTGTCACGCACGCTGAACATGCCCGGCGATTGTGTTGCGGCGCTTGTGCTGGAACCGTCCGAGGAGAGAAGGAAATGACCGACGCGCTGAACCGGCTGGCCGATGCGATGGGCATCCTGCCGTCCTATGTCGATCAGACCGGAAAACACCACCCGACAAGCCACGAGACCCGCGCCTGCCTGTTGTCGGCCATGGGGTTCGATGTCTCGACGGCCGAGGCGATGCACCGGGCGCTGGACGATCTGGCCGAGCGGGCCAATCGGCGCATCCTGCCCGACTGGATCGTCGTCGACGAAGGCACGGCGCCGCCCGACGTGCCCGGCGCATGGACGCTCACCCGCGAGGATGGCGTGGTGGAAACCGGCCAGATCGCCCTGCCGGTGTTGCCGGTGGGGATTCACCGTCTGGACCTGGACGGTGACGTGGCGTGGTTGCTGGTCGCGCCCGCCCGCCTGCCCGAACCGCCGCGCACATGGGGTGTGACCCTGCCGGTCTATGGGTTGAAGACGGCCGAACAGGGGGGCATCGGCACCTATCGCGATCTTGCCGTCGCGATGGAAACACTGGGCGAGACAGGCGCGGGGTTTGCCGGGATCAATCCGGTGCACGCCGGCTTCCCCGAGGACGCCCGCGCCTTCAGCCCCTATGCGCCGTCCAGCCGGCGGCGCTTTTCCACGCTGCACATCGACGTCGGGGCGGACCCCGGCAGCCAGGGTGAGCTGATCGATTACGACCTGTCGATCCCGCGCCAGAACCAGGCCCTGCGCGCCGCCTTCGATGCGCGCACGCCGGATCCCGCGTTCGACGATTTCCTGATGCGCGAAGGCGACATCCTGCGCCGCTTTGCGTTGCATCAGGCGCTGTCGGCCCACCACGGCCCCTATTGGTCGCACTGGCCCGAAGACCTGCGCGATCCGTGGTCCGATGCCGTGCGCGCCTTTGCCGACGCCAATCCCGACGCGATCCTGTTTCATTGCTGGCTTCAGTATCTGGCGGAATCGCAACTGGGCCAGGTGACGCGCGCGTGCGACTCCATGGCGCTGGGACTTTATCTCGACCTGGCGGTCGGCACGCATCCCGAAGGGGCGGAAACCTGGGCCGACCCGGTGCTGTTCGCGCGCGGCGTATCGCTGGGCGCGCCGCCGGATGCCTTCACGAAGAACGGCCAACGCTGGAACCTGGCGCCGATGCACCCGATGCACATGGCGCGCACCGGCTTTCATGCGCTGGCCGAAATCCTGCGCGCGCAACTGAAATTCGCGCGCGTGCTGCGGATCGATCATATCCTGGGGTTCGATCGGGCGTTCTGGGTGCCCGACGATCCCGCAATCCCGGGCGCCTATGTCCGCATGCCCAAGGCGGCGATGCTGGCCATCGCGCGGATCGAGGCGACGCGCGCCGGGGCCGTCATCATCGGCGAGGATCTGGGGAACATTCCCGACGGTCTGCAATCGGATCTGGCGGCGTCCGGCATCCTGGGCTGTCGGGTCACGATGTTCGAACAGCGCTGGGATGCGGACACGCCGACGTTCCTGCCCGCCGCCGCCTACGAGACGCGGGCGCTGACCTCGTTCGCCACCCACGACCTGCCGACCTTCGCAGGCTGGCGCATCGGGCGCGACATCGACTGGCGCCAGATCACCGACGGTCTGGACGACGATGCCGCCGCCGAGGCCCGGCGCAACCGTGCCGCCGACGTCGCCGCGCTGGACCGGGCGATGGGCGGTGACGGCACCGACGCGCTGAACGCCTTTCTCGCGGCCACGCCATCGCGCCTTGTGGCCGTGCAGGCCGAGGATATGCTGGGCCATGTCGAACAGCCGAATTTGCCCGGCACCGTCTATGATCACCCCAACTGGCGCCGCCGCCTGGGGCCAAGGGTCGCCGATCTGGCCCGCGCCCCCGGCGTCCAGGCCGCAGCGACCACGATGAAAACCGCAGGAAGATAGGATAACGCCATGAAACCCATGACAATTCCGACGAAGCCCATTGACGGGCAAAAGCCCGGAACCAGCGGTCTGCGCAAGAAGACCAAGGTGTTCATGGGCGAACATTACCTTGAGAACTTCATCGAATCGATCTGGACCGCCATCGGCGGTGTCGAGGGCAAGACCCTGGTTCTGGGCGGCGACGGGCGGTATTTCAACGATCGTGCGGCGCAGGTCATCCTGCGCATGGCGGCGGCCAGCGGCGCGAAAAAGGTGATCGTGGGGCAGAACGCGCTGTTGTCCACGCCGGCGGCGTCGAACCTGATCCGCCAGAAGAAGACCGACGGCGGCATCATCATGTCCGCGTCCCACAACCCCGGCGGCCCGGACGAGGATTTCGGCGTCAAGTTCAACATGCCCAACGGCGGCCCGGCCCCCGAGGACGTGACCGACCGCATGGTCAAGGCGACCCAGTCGATCAAGGAATACAAGATCGTCGAATCCCAGGATATCGACCTGTCCAAGCGCGGCGCCACCAAGCTGGGCAACATGGAAATCGACGTGGTCGATCCGGTCAAGGATTACGCCGACCTGATGGAACGCCTGTTCGACTTCAAGGCGATCAAGGCGATGATCGCCGATGGCTTCACCCTGCGTTTCGATGCGATGCACGCGGTCACCGGCCCCTATGCCAAGGCGATTCTGGGCACGCGGCTGGGCGCCCCGGAAGGGTCGGTGGTCAACGCCGAACCGAAACCCGATTTCGGCGGTGGCCATCCCGACCCGAACCCGATCTGGGCCAAGGATCTGATGGATCTGATGATGGGCGATGACGCGCCCGATTTCGGCGCCGCGTCCGACGGCGACGGCGATCGCAACATGATCGTCGGCAAGGGCTGCTATGTCGGCCCCTCCGACAGCCTGGCGGTGCTGGCGGCCAATGCCCATCACGCGCCGGGATACGCTGACGGGCTGAAGGGCGTCGCGCGTTCGATGCCGACGTCGCGCGCGCTGGACCGTGTGGCCCGGGCGCGCGGGCTTGATTGCTATGAAACGCCGACGGGATGGAAGTTTTTCGGCAACCTGCTGGACGATGGCCGGATCACCCTGTGTGGCGAGGAATCCGCCGGCACCGGCAGCGACCATGTCCGCGAGAAGGACGGTCTGTGGGCGGTTCTGTTGTGGCTGAACATCCTGGCGAAAACCGGAAAATCGGTGCAGGAGGTCATGAACGACCATTGGGCCGAGTTCGGGCGCAACTTCTATTCGCGCCATGACTATGAAGCGGTGGATGCCGACACGGCAAGGAAGATGATGGACGACCTCGGGGCGCGGCTTGACAAGCTGCCGGGCGAGGCGATCCATGGCCGCACCATCGCCAGCGCCGACGATTTCGCCTATGACGATCCGGTGGATGGCAGCCGCGCCAGCGGGCAGGGGCTGCGTATCATGTTCGAGGATGGCGGGCGTATCGTTTACCGCCTGTCGGGCACCGGAACGGTCGGCGCCACCCTGCGCGTCTATCTCGAAGCGTTCAGCGACGAGCCGGCCACATTCGGCGAAGATCCGCAGGATGCGCTGGCCGACATGATCGCCATCGCCGATGAACTGGCCGGGATCGAGGAACGCACAGGGCGCGATGCGCCGGATGTGCGCACATGACGGGCGGCCGGGACGACATGGCATGAGCGGGCTGGACAACCTCAACCGGTTCTGGGCCTTCGGATCGGTCGGCTTTCTGACGCTGGTTTCGCTTGCGTTCCTGGCCCTGACCGGATGGGCCTGGATCGCGGTCGTGATCTTCGGCGCGCTCACGGTGGTCGGGATCTATGACGTCACCCAGAAATCCCATGCGATCCTGCGCAATTACCCCGTGCTGGGGCACATGCGGTTCATCTTTGAGGGGATCCGCCCGGAAATCCGCCAATACCTGATCGAAGGCGACCAGGAAGAAGAGCCGTTCAGCCGCGAAGACCGCACCATCGTGTATCAGCGGGCGAAAAACCAGGAAGCGGCCCGCCCCTTCGGCACCAAGCACAACGTCTATGGCGCGCGCTACATGTGGCTGACCCATTCGATCAACCCGGTGGATCCCAAGACCCGGCGTTACCGCGTCAAGGTCGGCGGGCCGGATTGCACGAAACCCTATGATATATCGCTCTATAACATCTCGGCCATGTCGTTCGGGTCACTGTCGGGTAATGCGATCCGGGCGCTGAACCGGGGCGCGAAGATGGCGGGATTCGCCCATGATACCGGCGAGGGGTCGATTTCGGTGCATCACCGCGAGGAAGGCGGCGATCTGATCTGGGAGATCGGCTCGGGCTATTTCGGCTGTCGCCACGAGGACGGCACGTTCAACCCCGAGATGTTCGCCGAGCGCGCAGCCTCGGACCAGGTCAAGATGATCGAGATCAAGCTGAGCCAGGGGGCAAAGCCCGGCCATGGCGGCGTCCTGCCCGCGGCCAAGATCACCCGGGAGATTGCCGAGGCGCGCGGCATCCCCATGGGCCAGGATTGCGTGTCGCCGGCGGCACATTCCGCGTTTTCCACCCCGTTGGAGCTGTGCCATTTCATCGGCAGGTTGCGCGAGCTGTCGGGCGGCAAGCCCGTGGGCTTCAAGCTGTGCATCGGGCACCGGCGCGAATTCATGTGCATCGTCAAGGCGATGCTCGAAACCGGTATCGCGCCCGATTTCATCGTGGTCGATGGCAAGGAAGGCGGCACCGGGGCGGCGCCGCTGGAATTTGCCAACCATATCGGCATGCCGCTCGTCGAGGGTTTGAACTTTGTTCACAACACGCTGCGCGGGGCCGGGTTGCGCCATCACATCCGCATCGGGGCGGCAGGCAAGCTGATCCATGCATTCGACATCGCGCGGGCGTTTTCGCTGGGCGCCGACTGGGCCAATTCGGGCCGGGGGTTCATGTTCGCCATCGGATGCATCCAGGCCCAGGCCTGTCACACCAACAAATGCCCCACCGGCGTGGCCACCCAGGACCCGCTGCGCGCCCGCGCGCTGGTGGTCGAGGACAAGGCCGAACGGGTCGCCAATTTCCACCGCAACACGTTGAACGCGCTGTCCGACATCGCCGGTGCGGCGGGTCTGTCGGACCCGACCGCCTTTCTGCCCAACCATTTCCTGCAACGTGATTCCACCGGCACCATGGTGCCCGGCAACGAGGTGCATCCCTATCTGCCCATCGGCTTCCTTGTCGAGGGCGAGGAGGACGAGTTCGGCTATCTGGAACGCTGGAACCGGGCGAGATCCGACAGCTTCACACCCGTGGATCTGCCGGATGGCGACACGAAACACCTGATGTGAGGACGCACCGATGAAGACCACAGAAAGCCGCGCCGTGTTCGTCCGGGATTTCGGCGGGCCGGAGAACCTGTTGATCGAAACCCGGCCGGTGGGCGATCCCGGCCCCGGTGAAGTGCGCCTGCGCCACGCGGCCTGCGGGCTGAACTTCATCGACGTCTATCAGCGCACGGGCCTATACAAACTGCCGCTTCCCGCCACCCTGGGGCTTGAGGCCGCGGGCATTGTCGAGGCCGTGGGCGAAGGTGTGACGCACCTGCACGACGGGATGCGCGTCGCCTATGCCGCCGGTCCGCCGGGCGCCTATTGCGAGGCGCGGGTGATGCCCGCGGCCCAGGTCTGTCCGCTGCCCGAGGCGATTTCGTTCGACGAGGGCGCGGCGATGATGCTGAAAGGCATGACCGTGAACTACCTGTTCCGCCGCACGACTCCGTTACAGCCGGGCGACACCGTGCTGTTTCATGCCGCCGCCGGCGGTGTCGGCCTGATCGCCTGTCAGTGGGCAGCGAGCGAGGGGATCACCCTGATCGGCACCGCCGGATCCGACGAGAAATGCGCCCTGGCCCGCGATCACGGCGCCACCCATTGCATCAATTACCGCGATGCCGACTTCGTGGCCGAGGTAAAAGAGATCACCGGCGGCAAGGGCGTTGACGTGGTGATGGATTCCGTCGGCAAGGACACGTTCGACGGGTCGCTGGCGTGCCTGAAACCGCTGGGGATGATGATCACCTTCGGCAATGCGTCAGGCCCGGTGCCGCCGGTCGATCCCGCACGGCTGGCCGCCGGCGGCTCGCTGAAGCTGACCCGCCCGACGCTGTTCACCCACACCGCGGATCATGACGCCTGCCAGGCCATGGCGCGTGAAGTGTTCGACAAGGTGACATCGGGAGCGGTGAAGATCCGCATCGACCAGCGGTTTGCGCTGGACCGGGTGGCCGACGCCCACCGCGCCCTTGAGGCGCGCAAGACGACGGGCGCGACGATCCTGACGGTCTGATCCGCTCAGGTTCCGGTTTCGATCAACCCGGCCAGATGGCCGGCGCATCCGGTCAGGGCGGCGTAGTCGTCTTCGACGATGTGCACCGCGAATTGTTCCATGAAGGGGCCAAAGCGCCCCTTGTCGCGGAACGCCTGGGTAAATCCTAGGTCGGTCAGGTGGGGCGCGATGGCCCGCGTCACGCCGCCGATCAGATAGACGCCGCCGAACGGCAACATCTCCAGCGCCAGATCGCCGGCGACACAGCCCAGCATCCGCACGAAGACCGCAGCCGCCTCGCGGGCGCGCGGATCGTCGCCCGCCGCCAGCGCGTCGATGATCGCCGCCGGATCGCGCGATGCGTCGCCGCCGGCTTCGGCGTTCAGCCAGTCGTGGACATGGGTCAGCCCGCGGCCCGACAGCACCTCTTCGACGGCGGCGAAACCGTGGTGCTGTTCAAGGAAACGCGCCAGCCTGAAATCGGCTTCGGTGCGGACGGGCAGGGTGGCGTGGCCTGCTTCGGCGGGGGGCACATAGCGCCCGGTCCCGGTGTTATAGACGGGTGCGGCGTTGAACCCGGTGCCCACCCCGATCACCAGCTTGGCGGCATGGGGGCCACTGGCGGCGCCCGCGATCACCTGCCGCAGGTTGCCCGGCGCGATGTGGTCCAGCGCATGGCCTTGCGCCTGAAGATCGTTCAGGATCGACACGGTTTCGGCCTTGCTGGCGCGCGCCAGCGTCGTCTGGTCCATCTGCCAGTCGAGGTTGGTCATCGTCGCGCAGCCATCGCGCACCGGCCCCGCCACGGCGATGCAGGCGCCCTTGCAATCGGGGTTTCCGCGTGCGTCGAGATAGGCGCAGAGCACGGATTCCAGCCCCGGATGGTCGGCATTGCGGAACCGTTTGATGCTGTCGGTGTCCACTTTGCGTCCCCGCGCCATCGCGACGCGGGTGTTGGTGCCGCCGATATCGGCGACCAGGGACAGGGGTTCGGCGGGAGTGTCGGACATTCTCTGACCTCTGGGGTGAACGCTCAGCGGGCCAGAGCGGCCTTCATTGCGTGATAGGATGCTTTTGGTGTGCGCTGCAAGCTGTCGAAATCCACATGGACCAGTCCGAACCGCTGATCATAGCCGCGCGACCATTCGTAATTGTCCATCAGCGACCAGGTGAAATATCCCTTGACCGGAATGCCTTCGTCCACGGCCTGTTTCACCTTGGCGATATGGGCGTTCAGATAATCGATGCGCCCCTGGTCGTTCACCGCCCCGTTCACCAGGCGGTCGGGGTTCGCCATGCCGTTTTCGGTCACATACAGCGGCAGACCGCGGGTATAGCCGTCGTGGGTGCGTTTCAGGAAGGAATACAGCCCGTCGGGAAAGATCTCCCAATCCATCGAGGTCTTGGGCAGCGGGCCTTCGACCTCGTGATGGCCGGGCCACGGGCCGTTGTCGGGCGCGATGATCTTGCGGGTGTAGTAATTCAGGCCCAGCCAATCGACAGGCTTGCCGATGATATCGAAGTCCTTCTCATAGCCCTTGGGCATATGGGGGCCGAGCCCCTCCATCACGTCCGCCGGATAGCTGCGGTTGAACAGGCCGGACAAAAAGAAGCGGTTATAATAGCCGTCATAAAGGGTCGCGGCCTTCTGCGCCTCGGGGCTGGCGTCGGCGGGGGTGGCGTATTCGAAATTGCACACCGCGCCAAGGTTCTTCATCCCCAGACCGCGCATCACCTCAAGCGACCGGCCATGACCCAGCATCACGTGGTGCATGGCGTGGGCGGTGGCGCGGATGTCGCGCAGGCCCGGCGCGTGGACGCCCAGGAAATGGCTCAGCCAGCCAACGCACCAGGGTTCGTTGATCGGCGCCGCCGACCAGACCCGATCGCCGATCCGACCCATCATCACCTCGGTGAAATCGGCGAACCAGTTTGCGATCTCGCGGTTGCGCCAGCCGCCCATGTCGGCCAGCGGCACCGGCAGTTCCCAGTGATACAGTGTTGCGGCGGGTTTCAGACCGCGTTCCAGCATCCCGTCCACCAGCCGGTCATAGAAATCCAGCCCCTCTGCGTTCACCGGCCCGCGTCCTTCGGGCATGACCCGTGCCCAGCTGGTCGAAAAGCGATAGACGTCGAAATTTGCGTCGCGCATCAGATCCAGGTCTTCGGGCCAGCGGTTGTAATGATCGCAAGCCCGCGCGCCATCGTCGCCGTTGCGCACATTGCCGGGGGTGGCGGCGAAGGTGTCCCATTCGGTCAGACCGGCGCCGCCCTGGGCGTGGCCTTCGATCTGATACGACGAGGTCGCCGCACCCCACAGAAAGTCGGCGGGAAAATCCTTGCGGGTCAGCTTCATGGTATCATCCTTGGTGGCGCTTGCGGGGCAGGGGGTGCGCCGGGCCGGTGGACAGACCCAGCGTGAAGACGGCGTCGAGCATCACGTTCTGCGGCCCGAGCGACGGATCGTCGATCACCCGCAACAACAGCGTCGCGGCCGCGCGCCCATGATCGCGGATCGGCGAGCGCAGCGAGGTGAAATCGGGCACGTCACCGCCATTGCGAAAGAACGACATCACGTCGTCATGGGTAATGACCGACAGATCCCGCCCCAGGCGCAGCCCCCGCGCATCGCACGCCCGCCGAACGCCCATCGCCATGATCAGCGACGACACGATGATCGCGGTCGGCGGATCGGCATGGTCCAGTGCGGCGCAGGTCGCCTCGAACCCGTGAAATTCGGTCATCTCGCCGTTGAAGACCAGATCGGGATCGGGCGCGATGCCCGCGGCACGCAAGGCGGCGAACACGCCCTCGCGCCGGCGGCGGGCGAAATCCATGCTGGCGTGCCCGTTGATCAGGGCGATCCGCCGGTGCCCCAGATCGGCCAGAAAGGCCGTGGCCTGGCCAAAGGCGCGACGGTTGTTCATGTCGACCCAGTGGTAATCGGGCGCGGCATCGGCAAAACGGCCATGCACGACGAAGGGCAGGCCGGTCGCGCGCAACTGCTCCAGCACGGCGCGGTCATTGCGCGGCGCGTGAAAGATGATGCCATCGGCCGAGCGGCGCGCGCCCAGATCATGCACCGCCCGCGATCCCGGCGAATCGTCGATCACGCTCAGCATCATGTCATAGCCGCGCTCGGCATAGACTTCGGCGGCGCCGACGAAGAAGTCGTTGAAGATCGGATTGACCATTTCCGCCTTCAGCGAGACGGGAAAGACATGGGCGATGGCCATGGACCGGCCGGTTGCCAGGCCCGCGGCGCGGGTGTTCGGGCGGTAGTTGTGTTCGCGCGCCGCGGCCACGATGCGCGCGCGGGTTGCGGCGCTGACCTCGGGATAGCCGTTCAGCGCGCGGCTGACCGTCGTCTGCGAGACACCGATGATCCGGGCAAGATCGCGAAGGTTCATAAGGCGGGCCAAAGCGCTTTCATCAAGGCCCCGATCCTAGCCAACCGGCAGCGCAGCGTCAAAGGGGGCGATTCCGCGCCGCAGCAATGCGGGTGCAGAATTGATCTTGGATTTCAATGGCTTTTATCGCATGTCTTCCGACTTTGATTTGACACTGAAACGACGATGCGCAAGGGTCGAAGCACTCAAAGCGCTTTGAAATGTCAGGGCGCGGGACTATTTCGTGCCCTGCCGTTCATGGCGTGTCGATACGCCGGACGTGCGCACACTCAGCGGCACGCTGGACCTGGGCAGGCGCGCGGGTTCAGGATGCGCGGAACACTTGGGAGGATACGACCTTGAAAACCATACTCTTCGCAGGCGCGGCCACATTTGCCCTGTCCACGGGCATGACGGCGGCGCAGGATCTGAAATTTCCGGTGGGCGAAGGCGATTTCAACTGGGACAGCTACAACAGCTTCGCCGATGCCAACGACCTGTCGGGAAAATCCATGGACATGACCGGCCCCTGGACCGGTCTGGATGACCAGAACTTCAGCAACGTCATCGCCTATTTCGAGGCGGCCACCGGGGCGAACGTGAACTATTCGGGCTCGGACAGTTTCGAGCAGGACATCGTCATCTCGACCCAGGCGAATTCGGCCCCGAATATCGCCGTTTTCCCCCAGCCGGGCCTGATTTCGGACCTGGCGAAAAAGGGCGTCATCACGCCGCTGGATCCCGAGAACGCCGATTGGATCGCGGAAAACTATGCCGCCGGTCAAAGCTGGGTCGACCTGGCCAGTTTCGAGGGGCCGGACGGCGAAAAGAACCTGTATGCGATGCCGTTCAAGATCGACGTGAAATCGCTGGTCTGGTACGTGCCCGAAGCCTTTGACGAGGCGGGATACGACATTCCCGAAACCATGGAAGACCTCAAGGCGCTGACGCAGCAGATCGCCGATGATGGCGAGACGCCGTGGTGCATCGGTCTGGGATCGGGTGCTGCCACCGGCTGGCCCGCGACCGATTGGGTCGAAGACCTGATGTTGCGCACGCAACCGCCCGAGACCTATGACAAGTGGGTCACGAACGAGATCCCCTTCGACGATCCCGCCGTGGTCGGCGCGATCGAGGAATACGGGTTCTTCGCCCGCAACGACGCCTTCGTGAACGGCGGGTCGTCCGCGGTTGCCAACACCGACTTCCGCGACAGCCCCGGTGGTTTGTTCACCTTCCCGCCGGAATGCTACATGCATCACCAGGCGACCTTCATCCCGACGTTCTTTCCCGAAGGCACCGAAATGGGCGAGGACGTGGATTTCTTCTATTTCCCCGCCTACGCCGAAAAGGACCTGGGCAAGCCGGTGCTGGGTGCGGGCACGATGTTTTCCATCACCAAGGACAGCGATGTGGCGCAGGCCTTCGTCAAGTTTCTGCAAACCCCCATCGCCCACGAGGTCTGGATGGCGCAATCGGGCTTCCTGACGCCGTTCAAGGATGCCAACGTCGACGTCTTCCCGTCCGACACCCAGCGCAACCTGAACGAGATCCTGACCAACGCCACCACTTTCCGCTTTGACGGATCCGACCTGATGCCGGGTGAAATCGGCGCCGGCGCGTTCTGGACCGGGATGGTGGATTACACCACCGGCGCGGATGCGGCCAAGGTGGCCAGCGATATCCAGGACCGCTGGAGCGCGATCAAGTAGACTGCGACACCTGCCTGCGCCGGGCCATCGCCCGGCGCAGGCAGACCCAGATCGAAGTCCGGAGAAACACGAGGAGGGCCGGGATGTCGCCACTGATCCAGGGGTTCATCACAATCGTTGTCGGTGTCGGCGGTTGCATCGGGTATTTCTATTTTTCCAACCTGGTCCTGGACAAGGTGATCTTTCCCGCCAAGGGGCCGAAGGCGGGGCACAACATCAACCGCGCCAACCAGATCCGCCCCTGGCTGTTCCTGTTTCCCGCCATGTTCGCGCTGGGCCTGTATCTGGCCTATCCGGTCGTCGGCTCGTTCCTGCGCTCGCTCTACAACCGCTCGGGGGACGAGTTCATCGGGCTGGGCAATTACGTGCGGCTGTTCGAATCGCCGGATTTCCGCACAGCCTTTTTCAACAATATTCTGTGGGTGATCTTCGTGCCCGCGATGTCGACCTTCTTTGGCCTGCTGGCGGCGCAACTGACGGACAAGATGAAATGGGGCAATATCGCCAAGTCGCTGATCTTCATGCCCATGGCGATCAGCTTTGTCGGCGCCTCGCTGATCTGGAAATTCGTGTATGCCAACGACGCCGACATCGGCCTGATCAACGCGCTGCGCGAGATGTTCGGCGCCGACCGGCCCGTGGACGTGTTGCAGATACCGTTCTGGAACAACTTCTTCCTGATGATCATCCTCGTGTGGATCCAGACCGGGTTTGCCATGGTGATCCTGTCGGCCGCCCTGCGCGGCATCCCGGAAGAAACCATCGAGGCGGCGATTCTGGACGGCGCCAACCCGTTCGAGTTGTTCTTCAAGATCAAGGTGCCGCAGATCATGGGCACCATCGTGGTGGTCTGGACGACGATCACGATCCTGGTGCTGAAGGTGTTCGATATCGTTTACACCATGACCGGTGGAAACTTTAACACTGAAATCCTGCCATCCTACATGATGAAGTTCATGTTCCGCGACGACGGATTGGCGACCGCTGTCGCCTTCGTGATCATGGTCGTGGTCCTGCCGGTGATGATCTGGAACATCGTGCAGGCCCGCAAGGAAATGCGCTGAGGGAGGTTCGACATGGCTGACAAGGACGATGGAATGGCGGGCCAGAAATCGGGCCTGAGCTGGGCGGTCAACATCTCGGTCGTCGTGATGGTGCTGTTGTGGCTGATCCCGACGGTGGGATTGTTCGTGTCGTCGTTCCGCGACCGCGACCAGATTTCGGCCTCGGGTTGGTGGCAGGCGCCGTTCTCGGTCGAACTCAGCTATCGCACGCGGGGCGGGGCGGACGCGGTCGAACAGGGCGGCATCTGGACCGTCACCGGCAACATCTTCGAAACGGATGAGGTCAAGGACAGCTTTGCCGCCGGCGAAAGCACGGTGTCAGCCTTTGGCGATTCAGGGCGTGCGCCGGGCCAATACCCCGCCGGCACCACGGCCGAGATCGGCGACGGCGAAACCCTGACGGTGAACGCCGACGGGTCCTATGCCTATACCTCGGCGGAAGACCCCGGAAACCGGGGGCCGCGGATCTATTTCATCGCCGAAACACCGCCCGAGTTCACCCTTGCCAACTATCGCCAGGTGCTGACTGCCGACAACATGGACCGCGCGTTCATCAACACCCTGACCGTGACGATCCCCGCGACGATCATCCCGATCCTGATCGCGGCCTTCGCGGCCTATGCCCTGGCCTGGATGGATTTTCCGGGACGTGGCCTGCTGATCGCCGCTGTCGTGGGGCTGCTGGTGGTGCCGCTGCAACTGGCGCTGGTGCCGCTCTTGAACCTGCACAATTCCATCGGCATCGGGCAGAGCTTCATGGGGATATGGCTGGCCCATACCGGGTTCGGTCTGCCCCTGGCGGTCTATCTGCTGCGCAACTACATGGTAGGGCTGCCGCGCGACATCATCGAGAGCGCCAAGGTCGACGGCGCCACCGATTTCCAGCTTTTCGTGCGGATCATCCTGCCGTTGTCGTTCCCGGCACTGGCCGCCTTCGCCATCTTCCAGTTCCTGTGGACGTGGAACGATCTGCTGGTCGCCAAGGTGTTCCTGCCCTCCGACGATGCGTCGAAGGTGATGACGGTGAAGATCGCCGATGACCTTCTGGGATCGCGCGGCGGTGACTGGGGCATCCTGGCGACCGCCGCCTTCGTGTCCATCGCGGTGCCGCTGGTGGTGTTCTTCACGATGCAGCGGTTCCTGGTGCGTGGCCTGCTGGCCGGATCGGTAAAATAGGAATGGACGTACATGACCGGAATACCAGGATGAGTGATACCGCGATCGACAAGGACTGGTGGCGGGGGGCTGTGATCTATCAGATCTATCCGCGCAGCTTTCAAGACAGCAACAACGACGGCGTCGGTGATCTGGCCGGCATCATCCACCGGCTGCCCCATGTGGCAAACCTGGGGGCCGATGCGATCTGGATTTCGCCATTCTTCCGCTCGCCCATGCTGGATTTCGGCTATGATGTGTCCGATTACCGCGATGTCGATCCGATGTTCGGCACCCTCGGGGATTTCGACGCGCTGGTGCAGCGCGCCCATGATCTGGGCCTGAAGGTGCTGATCGACCTCGTGCTGTCCCACACCGCCGAGGCGCACCCCTGGTTCAGCGAAAGCCGGTCGTCGCGCGACAACCCCAAGGCCGACTGGTATGTCTGGGCCGACGCGAAACCCGATGGCACGCCCCCCAACAACTGGCTGTCGATCTTCGGCGGCTCGGCCTGGGAATGGGACGGCGAGCGGATGCAGTATTACCTGCACAACTTCCTGGCCGAACAGCCCGATCTGAACTTCCATTGCCCCGCGGTGCAGGACGAGTTGCTTGAGGTGGCGCGCTATTGGCTGGACCGGGGGGTGGACGGATTCCGCCTCGATACCGTCAATTTCTACGTTCATGACAAGGAATTGCGCGACAATCCCCCGCTGGCCGCCGAAGACCGCAACGAAAACACCGCGCCGGCCGTGAACCCCTATAACTTTCAGGACCACCTGCACGACAAGACGCAGCCGGAGAACCTGGATTTCCTGCGCCGCCTGCGCGCGGTGATGGAGGAATATCCCGCCATCACCTCGGTCGGAGAAGTGGGGGAATCGCAACGCGGCATGCAGGTGCAGCGCGATTATACCGCCGGTGACGACCTGCTGCACATGGCCTATGATTTCGACTTTCTCGGCACCGTTTATCCGTCCGGTTCGCGCATCAGGGACGTGCTGGAACGGTTCGACCGCATCGTGACCGAAGGCTGGGCCTGCTGGGCCTTTTCCAACCACGACGTCGTGCGCCACGCCAGCCGGTTCGACCTGTCCGAAGATGCACGCAAGCTTTATGCCGCCGTGCTGATGTGCATGAAGGGCACGATCTGTCTGTACCAGGGCGAGGAACTGGGCCTGCGCGAGGCTTACGTCGCCTATGAGGATCTGCAGGACCCTTACGGCAAGCGGTTCTGGCCGAAATTTAAGGGCCGCGACGGGTGCCGCACGCCGATGCCCTGGGTGCGCGACAACACCCATGGCGGATTTTCCGATGCCAAGCCGTGGCTGCCCGTCGCGGTCGAACATCTGGAACGCGCGGTGGCGGTGCAGGACGTCGATCCGGCGTCGACCCTGGCCTTTTACCGCGCAATGATCGCGTTTCGCAAAACCCACCTGCCGCTGATCAAGGGCGATCTGGACGTGATCGAGGCGACCGACGACATGCTGGTCCTGATCCGCGCGCACGATGGTGAACAGGTGCTTTGCGCCTTCAACCTGACCGATGGCGTCCAGGATTTGCACCTGCCGCCCGGTGACTGGCGCCAGGACAAGGCCGCCCCCTTCACCACCGACACCACCGCCGGGACCATCCGCCTGCCGCCCTGGCAGGGATATTTCGCCACCCTGGCCAAAGACAACGACTGACGGGAGAAACCGATGGCAGACCTACTTTTGACCGATGTCGCCAAGACCTATGGCGGAACGGTGGACGTTCTGAAGAACATCAACCTCGACATCAAGAAGGGCGAGCTGATCGTTTTTGTCGGGCCGTCTGGATGTGGCAAATCCACGTTGCTCAGGATGATCGCCGGGCTTGAGAAGATCACCTCGGGCGAATTGCAGATCGACGGACAGGTGGTGAACGATGTGCCCCCGGCCCAGCGCGGCATCGCCATGGTGTTCCAGTCCTACGCGCTCTATCCGCACATGACCGTGCGCGACAACATGGCCTTTGCCCTGAAGATCGCCAAGAAAAGCAAGGACGAGATCGACGCCGCCATCGACAAGGCCGCGAAGATCCTGCAACTCGGCCCGTATCTCGACCGGCTGCCAAAGGCGCTGTCGGGCGGGCAACGCCAGCGGGTTGCCATCGGGCGGTCGATCGTGCGCGATCCCAAGGTGTATCTGTTCGACGAACCGCTGTCGAACCTCGACGCCGCGCTGCGGGTGGCCACCCGGATCGAGATCGCGCAGCTGAAGGAACAGATGCCGGAGTCGACCATGATCTATGTCACTCACGACCAGGTCGAGGCGATGACCCTGGCCACCCGGATCGTGGTTCTGGCGGGCGGTGGCATCGCACAGGTCGGCGCGCCGCTGACGCTGTATGAAAAGCCCGAGAACGAGTTTGTCGCGCAGTTCATCGGCTCGCCCGCGATGAACCTGCTGCCTGGCAAGATCATTGGAACCGGGGAGCAGACCACCATCGAAATGGAGGGCGGCGGGCGCGCGGTGTCGGATTATCCGTCTCAGCAATCGGACATGGACGCCAAGGTGAATGTCGGCGTGCGCCCCGAAGACATGGTCGGCACCGAGGGCGACGATTACATCTTCAGCGGCACCGTCGACATCACCGAGGCGCTGGGCGAGGTGACCATCCTGTATTTCGAAAAGGGCGGCGCCGAGGAGCCGGTGATCGCCAAACTGTCCGGCATCCACGGCAACCTGCGCGGCCGCGATGTCAGGCTGGGGACCACGCCCGACAAGGTGCATGTGTTCATGAAGGGCGAATCGCTGCTGTATCGTGCAGGTGGCCTGACGAAAACCGCCACCACATCGAACTTCGGCAACTCCAAACATTGATGTCCCGCCCCTGGCGCTACTGACACCGAGCCACGAAAAACCCCGCCCGCGGCTGTTGCCGGGGCGGGGCGGGGGTGCGCAAGGCGCGGCCCTGATCAGCCGTCGAAATCCACGCGCTCGACGATTTTCAGCGCTTCGGCGCGATGGGCGGCGATATCGGTCAGGCTGGTGTCATCCGGCGTGATCTCGCCCCAGCTTTGCACCAGATCCGAGGGCGGGGTTTCGGGGTCCGACGGGTATTCGTTCACCACATCGGCATAGATCTTCTGCGCCTCGTGGGATGCGAGATATTCCATGAACGCCTTGGCCGCGTCGGGGTTGGGGGCGGAAGCCGCCATGGCGACGCCCGAGATGTTGACGTGGGTGCCCGAGCCATCCTCGAACGTCGGAAACTCGATGCGAACCGAGTTGGCCCATTGCGTCTGCTCGGGGTCCTTCAGCATCGCGCCCATGTAATAGGTGTTGCCAAGGGCGATGTCGCATTCGCCGGCCCAGATCGATTTGACCTGCTCGCGGTCGCCGCCGGCGGGTTGCTTGGCCAGGTTTGCCTTGACGCCCTTCAGCCACTCCTCGGCCGCTTCGGCGCCGTCGTGTTCGATCACGGCCGACAGCAGACCCAGGGTATAGACATGGGTGCCCGAGCGGGTGCAGATGCGGCCCTTCCACTTGGGATCCGCCAGATCCTCATAGGTGGTGATGGCGCCCTCGGCGACCCGGTCTTTCGAGGCATAGACGATGCGCGCGCGATAGGTGACGCCGAACCAGTGGTTGTCGGAATCGCGCAGGGCGGCGGGAATGTTGTTGGTCAGCACGTCGGATTCGACCGGCTGGGTCACGCCGGCTTCCTTGGCTTCGGACAGCCGCGAGATGTCGACGGTCAGGATGATGTCGGCGGGCGAACGTTCGCCTTCCGCCTTCAGACGCTCGGTCAGGCCCTTGTTGATGAAGGCGACGTTGGTCTCGATGCCGGTCTTTTCGGTGAAACCGTCCAGCAGCGGCTGAATCAGTTCGGGCTGGCGATAGGAATAGATATTCACCTCGTCCGCGAAGGCGGGAGCGGCAAGCGCGATGATCGAAGTGGCAAGGGTGAGTGTTCGCATGTCGGTATGACCTCCGGGTTATTCCGGGGCCATATTCCTGACTGAAACGCTCGGGTCAATACCTGATTTAAACGATCAGCCTTTTCGCTCGGCGATTTTTGCCCGGTCCCACAGGGCATCCATTTCGGCCAGGTCCGAGTCGGCCGGCCGGCGTCCGTCCTGTGCCAGCCTGTCCTCTATCCATTTGAAGCGGCGGGTGAATTTCGCGTTGGTGCCGCGCAGCGCCGTTTCGGGATCGACGCCGAGGTGGCGCGCAAGGTTTACCATCACGAACAGCAGGTCGCCCATTTCATCGGTCACCGCCGCCTGTGACATGCTGGCGCGCGCCTCGGTCAGTTCGCGCGCCTCCTCGATCAACTTGTCCAGAACCTGCGCGGTGTCGGGCCAGTCGAATCCGACCCGCGCCGCGCGCCTTTGTAGCTTTTCCGCCCGCATCAGCGCCGGCAGGCCAAGGGCCACGCCATCCAGCGTGCCGGTTTCGCGGCGCGCCGCGCGTTCGGTGGCCTTCTGCGCCTCCCAATCGCGGGTCTGCTGTTCGGCGGATTTGCGGTTCGAGGCATCGCCGAAGACATGGGGATGGCGCGCGATCATCTTGTCGGTGATCGTCACGGCGATGTCATCGAAATCGAACAAGCCAGCATCCTCGGCCATCTGGCCGTGATAGACCGCCTGGAACAGCAGATCACCCAGTTCGGATTTCAGATCGCCCCAATCCTGACGCTCGATCGCATCGGCAACCTCGTGCGCTTCCTCGATGGTATAGGGGGCGATGGTTTCAAAGGTCTGTTCGACGTCCCAGGGGCATCCGGTCTCGGGATCGCGCAATCGGCGCATGACCTCGCGCAGGCGGGCGATGCCGGGGGGAAAGGTGAAGATCGGATCGGTGTCGGACATGGCGGCGCCTCGTGTCTGGAACGGGCGGAATATCGGTCAGCGCGGCGATGAAGTCCACCTTGCGCCCTTGCGCTTGTCCGGGGCAGGTGGAACGATGCCGCCGAACCACCTGAAGGATACCGCGTCATGCCGGTCATCAACCGCATCGCCGATTACGCCGAGGATATGCGAACCTGGCGCCATTGGCTGCACCGGCACCCCGAACTGGGCTTTGCGCTGCACCGGACCGCCGGTTTCGTGGCCGAGAGGTTGCGCGCGTTCGGCGTTGACGAGATTCACGAGGGGATCGCCACCACAGGCATCGTCGCCCTCATCAACGGTCGGGGCGAGGGGCCGACCATCGGCTTGCGCGCCGACATGGATGCGTTGCCGATCCAGGAACTCAGCGGCGTCGATCACGCCAGCGAGACCCCCGGTGTCATGCATGCCTGCGGCCACGACGGCCACACCACGATGCTTCTGGGGGCCGCGCGCTATCTGGCCGAGACGCGCAATTTCAGCGGTCGCGTCGCGCTGATCTTCCAGCCGGCCGAGGAAGACGGAGCCGGCGGCGACGTGATGGTGAAGGCGGGCATCATGGAGCGTTTCGCCATCGCCCGCGTGTTCGGCATGCACAACGCTCCCGAAAATCCCGCGGGCCATTTCGCCGTCGCTCCGGGCCCGGTCATGGCGGGCACGGCGGAATTTCACGTCACGGTGACGGGCAATGGCGGCCACGGTGCCATGCCGCACACCTGCATTGATCCGATTCCGCCGCTGATCGCCATGGTTCAGGCGTTCGACACCATCGTGTCACGCTCGAACAAGCCGACCGACGACCTGGTGATCTCGGTCACGCAACTGAACGCGGGCAGTGCCACCAATGTGATTCCCGGTGTGGCGACCTTCGCCGGCACGGTGCGGGCCTTTGATGCGGGCGTGATCGACATGGTCGAACGCCGCATGGGCGAGGTGGTCGCAGGTGTCGCCGCGGCCTTCGGCGTCGGTGCGGATCTGGTTTATGACCGTGGCTATCCGCCCACGATCAACGATCCGGACGCCGCCGCCCTTGCCGCCTTGGTCGCCAGCGACGTGGTGGGCGCCGCACGCGTCGGCCCCGGCGAGCCGGTCATGGGGGCCGAGGATTTTGCCTATATGCTGGCGGCGCGGCCTGGCGCGTACCTGTTCCTCGGGCAGGGGGACACGCCGTTCTGTCACCATCCGGCCTATGATTTCAACGATGCGATCGCGCCGGTCGGCGCGTCGTTCTTCGCCCGGCTGGTCGAGGTTGCGCAACCGCGCACCGGGCAGGGCAGCGGCGCGGACGGGAGCCTCCGGCGGGAGTAGTTATGGCAAGAAAAAACGCAGGTTGCGTGAAAGTGGGGATGCGTGGCGCTTGAGGATGCAAAAAACGAGGTGGACGGGGCGTTCACCCGCAAGGACCGGCGCGGGCTGTCGTTCGAGAATGCCTTTGGCGGCGCGGTATCGTTCCTGCGGCGGCAGTATTCCAAGGATCTGACGGGTGTCGATCTGGCCGTGACGGGCGTGCCGTTCGATCAGGCGGTGACCCATCGCCCCGGTGCGCGGTTCGGCCCCCGGGCGATCCGCGAGGCGTCGTGTCTGCAACCCTATGATCCGCCCTATGGCTGGGGGTTCGATCCGCTGTCGGAACTGTCGATTGTCGATTATGGCGATGTGGCGTTCGATTACGCCGATGTCGCGGGGTTTCCCGGTGTGCTGGAGGCACATATCGCCGGAATCCTTGCGGCCGGTGCCGGGACCGTGACCCTGGGGGGCGATCACTTCATCACCTTGCCGATCCTGCGCGCCCATGCCGCCGTTCACGGCCCGCTGTCGGTGGTGCAGTTCGATGCCCACTCGGACCTTTGGGCCGACGATGACATGGCGCGGATCGACCACGGCACGTTCATGTACAAGGCGGTGAAGCTGGGGCTGGTGGATCCCGCACGCTCGGTCCAGATCGGCATCCGCACGGAATGTGACGATTATCTCGGGATGCACGTGATCGATGCGCCTGCGGTCCATGCCCTGGGCCCGGCGGGCGTGGCCGCGCGGGTGAAGGAAATCGTGGGCGAGGCCAAGACGTATGTGACGTTCGACATCGACGGGCTGGACCCGGCGTTCGCACCGGGAACCGGCACGCCGGTCTGGGGTGGGCTGGCAAGCTGGCAGGCCGCGGGCATCCTGCGGGGGATGGCGGGCATTGACCTGGTCGGCGGCGACGTGGTCGAAGTCGCGCCGTCCTATGACACCACCGGCGCCACCGCGGTCGCCGCGGCCCATGTGGCGATGGAGTTGATCTGCCTTTATGGCTGGACGCGGCGGCGCGGCCCATGAGATCGGCCGGACGTCCAGGAACCGCTGCGGCGCCATGGGGCGGGCAGGGGCGTCGTCGGCCCGACGGGGGCGATGATGAACGGAGGAGGAGATGCGCGTGACGTTCTGGTTGATCCTTGTCGCAACGCTGATCGCTGTTGTGCTGGCCTATATCCGGCTTGCGCCCAGTGACCCCGCCCGTTGGCACGTCGATCCGATGATGGCCGAGCGCCCGAGTGGCGACGGCTGGCTGGTGCGCCCCGAGGGGGGGAATGAACGGGGCGCCGTGCATGCCTGTTCGCCCGAGACGCTTCTGGATGCGCTGGACAAGATCGCGCTGGCCTATCCGCGCACCCGCCATCTGGCCGGCAGCATGGCCGAGGGGCAGATCACCTATATCAGCCGCTCGAAGGTGTTCGGCTTTCCCGACTATACGACCGTCACGACGCTGGACGTGGACGGCGGCGCCACACCGGCGATTTTCGCGCGCCAACGGTTTGGTCAGAAGGACATGGGTGTGAACCGTGCGCGGATCGAGGCTTGGACCTCAAGCTTGAACGCGGTTCCCGAATGTCCGCCGGTCAGCTGAGCCTTACCCGGCGAAGGGGCGCGAAACCGGGCGGTCGATCAACACCGACACCGGACAGCCGTCGCGGATCTTGCGCCACATGACGTTGTTCTGCGACATCTCGCAGCGTCCCATCCAGATCTGGCACGAGCTTGCGACGATACATATCACCGCGCCCAGTTCATGGCGCGCGCCGGTCTTGTCGGTGCAATACAGTTCGATCGGTTTCAGCGGCGGCGCGAGCGGTTTGGCGTCTTCGGCGCCAAGTGGCGTGCAAAGACCGCAAAGCACGACAGCGATGGCGCCGGGGCTTTTCATCGGGGCAGTTTACCACGATGTAACACCTTGACCAAAGACAATTCATGAAGGACAGAGCGGCATGGTGCCCTTGGACAGACTCGCGCAGATCACGGAACGGTTCGAGTATCTCGAAGCGGCCATGGCGCAGGGCAACGGCGATCTTGCCGCGTTGGGCCGTGAATACGCCGAACTGCGTCCCGTCGTCACCCAGATCGCCGCCTATCGCGAGGTTCTGGACGAAGTCACCCAGACCGAGGCGATGCTGGCCGATCCCGAAATGCGCGCCCTGGCCGAAGACGAACTGCCGGTCCTGCGGGCGCGCCGGAGCGATCTGGAGGAAAGCCTCCGGCTGGCCCTGTTGCCGAAGGACGCCGCCGACGCAAGGCCTGCGATCCTGGAAATCCGTCCCGGCACCGGCGGCGAGGAAGCCGCCCTGTTCGCGGCCGATCTGCTGCGGATGTATCAGCGATTTGCCGAAACGCGGGGCTGGCGGTTCGAGATCGTCGAGGAACAGCAGACCGAGTTGGGCGGCATCAAGGAGGTTGTGGTCAACATCCAGGGGTCCGGTGTCTTTGCGCAGATGAAGTTCGAATCCGGCGTTCACCGTGTCCAGCGCGTGCCGTCGACCGAATCGGGGGGGCGGATCCATACGTCTGCCGCCACCGTCGCCGTTTTACCCGAGGCACAGGAGGTCGATATCGCGATTGATCCCGGTGACATCCGGATCGACACCATGCGCGCCAGCGGGGCGGGCGGCCAGCACGTCAACACCACCGATTCCGCTGTGCGGATCACCCATATCTCCACCGGCATCGTCGTCACCAGTGCCGAGAAATCCCAGCATCGCAACCGCGAGATCGCGATGCAGGTGCTGCGCGCGCGCCTGTTAGACGCCGAACGCAATCGCGTGGATGGCGAACGGTCGGCCGACCGGCGCGCCCAAGTGGGCAGCGGCGATCGCAGCGAACGCATCCGCACCTATAATTTTCCGCAGGGCCGGATGACCGATCATCGCATCAACCTTACGCTGTATAAGCTCGATCAGGTCATGCAGGGCGATCTGGGCGATATCATCGACGCGCTTGCCGCCGACGATCAGGCCCGCCGCCTGGCCGAGTTCGAGCATGCCTGACACCGGCGCGGATCTGCTTCGCGCTGCGGTTCGCGCGTTGCGTGACGCGGGCGTGCCCGATCCGGCGGGCGATGCGCGCCATCTGCTGGCGGCCGCGCTGGGCGTCGGGCGCGATCGCCTGACCCTTGTTCTGCCCGACCCTGTTGCGCCGGAGATGGCCGCCCGGTTGGGCGATTTCGTGGCCCAGCGGTGTGCGCGGCGTCCGGTCTCGCGCATCATCGGGCGGCGGGCCTTCTTCGGTCATGATTTCATCGTCACGCCCGATGTTCTCGACCCGCGGCCCGACACCGAAACCCTGATCGAACTGGCGCTTCTGGCGCCCTTTGCGAATGTCCTCGATCTTGGCACGGGCAGCGGCTGCATCCTGATCGCCCTGTTGGCGGCCCGGCCCGATGCGCGCGGTGTCGGAACCGATCTCAGCGAGGCCGCACTGGACGTTGCCCGCCGCAACGCGGACGCCATCGGCGTGGCCCGGCGGGCCGAATTCCGGGTGTCCGACTGGTTCGCCGGGGTGTCGAGACGGTTCGATCTGATCGTGTCGAACCCGCCCTATATCGCGGCGGGCGAACTGGACGCGCTCGCGCCGGAAGTGCGCGAACACGACCCTGCCATGGCGCTCAGCGATGGCGCCGATGGACTTGGGGCCTATCGCGCGATCTGTCGCGATGCCGCCGCGCATCTGCGCGGCGGCGGGCGACTGCTGGTCGAAATCGGCCCTACCCAGGGCGACGCCGTGGCAGCATTGTTCAACGGCGCCGGATTCGGCGACATCCGCATCCATCCCGATATCGATGGCCGCGCGCGGGTCGTTTCGGGCGTGAAGCCCCCATTCGACCGGCATTTACCGGCGGAATAACGCCGTTGTTGCGTGATTTTCTCTTGTAATGCGGTCGGGCCCATGTTTTTAAGGGCTTGCGAAGGCCGGGATGCAGGCCGCGTCCCCTTTGCCCATTGCCCTTAATTCCGCTCACCCTTCGGCCACCTGCCGGTGGTTCACGTTTCCAGGCTTCGGTGAGTGACCTGAATAATCAAAGACAAGGCTGGATTGAAAATATAATGAGATCGTCCAAGTCCCGTTCGCGGTCCAAATCGAACCGCGGCAACAACAACAGCAATCGTTCGTCGGTCAACATCGTCAACCGGGTCTTTGACAGCTCAGGCCCCGAAGGCAAGGTGCGCGGAACGCCACAGCAGATTATCGACAAGTACAATCAGCTGGCGCGCGACGCACAATTGTCGAACGATCGCGTGGCGGCCGAAAATTTCATGCAGCATTCCGAACATTACACCCGCCTTCTGGGCGATGCGCAGCGCGAGATCGACGCGCGCCGCGAACAGGAACAGCAGGCACAGCGCGACCGCCAGCAGAACCAGAACCCCAACCAGGGCCAGAACAATCCCTCGCAAGGCGGCGGGCAACAGTCGAACCAGAACAATACCGGCGGCGGCGGGCGCGACGATCGCCAGCCCGACCCCGCGCAATCGGAACAGCCGCGCAGCGACGCCGGTCAGGGTGACAAGCGCGACAAATCCGACGCTCCCGATGCGGCGCCCCAGGGCCAGGACGACGCTGGCGAACCGCGCAAGCCGAAACCGCGCCGGACCCGCACGCCCAAGCCCACGCGCAACGACGACGTGATCGATGTGACCCCCGAATCGGACGGCGACAGCGGTCTGGTCGATACCCCCGAAAGCAAACCCGCGCCCAAGCCGCGCCGCAGCCGCGCCAAGCCCAAACCGGCAAGCGATGACGGCAACGGTGATTCGAACGGCGGTAGCACCGGATCCGGCGGCGCCCCCGAGGCGGCCGAATAAAAACGCCGCCCGCCGGCTGCCTTGCCGGTCCACGCGCCACCCCGGCGCGTGGTGCGCGTTGCGGCGGCTTACGCGTCCTCGGCCAGGCTCCGCGCCAAGGCGCAGAACGCCTCCAGCGACACCTGTTCGGCCCGTTCCGTCGGCGCAATACCGGCGCGCGTCAGATGCGCCTCGATATCCGGCGACACGCCCTTCAGGGCCGAGCGCAGCATCTTGCGCCGCTGGTTGAACGCCGCCGCTACCACCCGTTGCAGGACCTTGGCATCGGCGGGGAACCGCGGTGTTTCCAACCGCGTGAAATGCACCACTGCCGAATGCACCTTGGGTGGCGGGCTGAACGCCTCGGGCGGCAGCGACATCACGATGCGTGGCGTCGCGCGCCACTGGCTGAGGATCGCCAGCCGCCCATAGGCCTTGCCGCCCGGCTGGGCGACGATCCGTTCCGCCACCTCGCGTTGGAACATCAACGTCAGGCTGTCCCAGAACGGCGGCCAGACGGCCGGCGTCAGCCACCGCACCAGAAGCTCGGTTCCCACGTTATAGGGCAGGTTGGCGACGATGCGGATCGGCGCGCTCAGCCGTGCGGCGGCGTCGATCTCCAGCGCATCCCCCTGCATGACCTCAAGGCGACCATCCGACACGGCCGCGATCTCGGCCAGTGCGGGCAGGCAGCGGGGGTCCTTCTCCACCGCCAGAACGCGGCGGGCGCCCTGCAACAGCAAGCCGCGCGTCAGGCCGCCGGGGCCGGGCCCGACTTCCAGAACGTCGCAACCGGTCAGATCGCCGGCCTGTCGCGCGATCTTCTCGGTCAGGTTCATGTCCAGCAGGAAATTCTGCCCCAGCGATTTCTTCGCGGCCAACCCGTGCGCGTCGATCACCCGGGCCAGCGACGGCAGATCCGACAGACCGCTCATCGGCTTTTTCTTGCTGAAAATACTCGATTGCACCACCGCAGCATCACGCGCCGACGCTCCGGCCATGGCCCAGCCGGGCGGCCATCGTCAGCGCCTCGATCAGCGATGACGGATCGGCGCGGCCCTGACCGGCGATGTCATAGGCGGTGCCGTGATCGGGCGATGTGCGGATGAACGGCAGGCCCAGCGTCACGTTGACGCCGCGCGCGAAGTCCAGCGTCTTGATCGGCACCAGGGCCTGGTCGTGATACATGCAGACGGCCACGTCGTATCTCGCCCGGGCGGCGGGATGGAACATCGTGTCCGCGGGCAGGGGGCCGGCGATGTCGTACCCCTCGGCCTTCAGGCCCGCAAGGACCGGCGCGATCATCGCGATCTCCTCGCTGCCCATGGCACCGCCTTCGCCGGCATGAGGGTTCAGGCCGGCAACGGCGATACGTGGCGCCGCGATGCCGAAATCGCGCTGCAACGCACGATGGGTGATCCTGAGCGTATCGGACAGCAGGTCTGGCGTCAGCGCGGCAGGCACCTCGGCAATCGCAATGTGAATGGTCACCGGCACCACGCGCAGCGCGTCGCAGGCCAGCATCATCACCACCCGGTCGACCCCGGCCAAAGCGGCCAGAAACTCGGTATGGCCGGGAAAGGCGAAACCGGCGCCGTCCTTCAGCGCCTTCTTGTGGATCGGATTGGTGCAGAGCGCGGCGGCATGGCCCCCCTGCACAAGCGCGACCCCACGTTCGATGGCACGGATCACCCCTGCGGCGTTCGCGGGATCGGGATCGCCGGGCCGGGCCGGGGCTGCGAACACCTCGGGCAGCACGGGCAGCCCGTGGCGCACGGCATCCTGCGTTTCGGACGCATCGGCAATTTCCGCGATCGGGCAGTCGCGGGGCAGGTGGGACGGATCGCCGATCAGGAAGAACGGCAGATCCGCGCCCAAATGACGCCATGCCGCGGCGGCGATTTCCGGCCCGACCCCCGAAGGATCGCCGCAACTCAGCGCGACCGGCGGGATGGCTGGCGCAGGTGTGCTCATTGGATGCGGATCGTCGCGTTTGCTTTCAACTCGGCCAGCAAGGCATCGGCGGATGAGGACAGGCGCCGGTTGATGATGCTTTCGCGCACGGCGCCCAGGTTCACGTCATCGGCGCCCTGCGGTTTGCGGTCGCACAGCATCAGGAAAATGGTCGTCTGCCCCCCGGCCGAACGCAAGGCGGTCGATACCTCGCCGGGATCGAGCTTGGCCAGTTCCAGCGCGATGTCGCTGGGGATGTCGGACGTTGCACGCGTCACCCGTTCAAGACGGCTGGCGGGCAGATCCTTGGCAACGGTATAAAGATCGTCGCAGGTGTCGACGCGGGCGCGCACCCGGGCCGCTTCGGTGCGACCGGCTTCGGTGCCGGCGCCGGGGATGAAGAAGGCGGCATACTCAAGGTCGGGATTGCCCGCGGTGTTGACGCCTGTTTCCTCGATGGCGCGCAACTGGAACAGCGCGATGGCGTTGGCGATCGGCACCGGCGGGGTCACCTGGCCGACGCTGAGGCCCAGCACCTGGCCGGCGATCGCCGGGGGCAGGTTGGCATAGGGGATCCAGTCGATGCGCCCGCCGCGGCCGCGCGACGGCGAGCCGGAATACTTGCGCGCCGCGGCGGCAAAGGCGGGCAGGGTGGTGATGCGCGCGACCTCGGCCGCGCGGCGTTGCGCGGCGGCCTGTTCTTCGGGGGTCCGGGCGGGCAGGATGATCTCGCTCAGCAGAACGCGGATCGAACTGGTGGAATCGCCCTGGCGCACGGCGCGGTTGACGTCCTGTTCGCTGACCTCGATCCGCCCGGCAAAGCGTTCGCGCACGACCTTGCGCCACGCGAGGCCCGCACCCACGAAGTCGCGGAAACTTTCTTCGCCGACACCCGCCGAGGCCAGCGCCTTGATGAACTCCTCGCGGGTCAGGTTGGCGCGACCGGCGAATTCCTCCATCCCGGTTTCGATCTCGGCCGGGGTGACGGTCAGCCCCAGGCGCTTGGCCTCGCGCAGTTGCAGCCGTTCGTCGATCAGCGACTGCAGGGCTTCTTCCTGAAGATCGCCCGGGGCGCGGAACAGCTGCAGCATTAGAACCCGCTGGTTCCGCTCATAGGCGGTGACGACGGCGCCGTCGACCTCGGCCACGGGGGCGAACAGGTTCTGCGCGCGCACCGTGCCGGGCGTGGTGGCGGCAAGCAGGACGACGGCAATCGCCCCCAGGGTCATGCGTGCCAGGGTTTGGCGGACGGTTGCGATGGTCATCGGGTGCGTGCTCCCTCAACTCGTTTCATGCGGGCGGGCCCTGTCACGGTCCGCCGTTCATTGGGCGCATCGGCGCCGATAGCTGTCGTCGTTGCGGCCCGATCCGAACCCTGCCAGGGACAGGCTCAGACCGAAGTCCGTGCTCGGCTCCACACTAGTCGAGGACGTGAAGCGGCGCGAGAGCGAAAGATCGACCACCAGGCATTCCGAGCGATACTCGAGCCCGATACCGGCGCGCGCGGCCCGTTCGTTGACCACATCGAACCGTGTGTCGAATTTCCCGGTCCAGTGGCGCGACAGCCGGTGGCGGGCATCCAGTGCCACCTCGTGGGTGTCGACGGGGCGGTTTTCGCCCGCCTCGGCCTCAAGCCACAGATAGGACGCGCCGATGGCCGAGCGTTCGTTCTGCCAGGCCAGCCGCGCCTCGGTGCGCGAGAAGTCGAAATCGTTGTCGAACAGCGACCGCTGGGTCAGGGCCAGCGAATTGCCGATGCGAAGCTGCACCGCGGCCAGCCAATCGGAGCGCTTGCCGTTCAACCCGGTGCTGGCCAGGAACTGGCCTGTATCCTCGCTGCGCAACACGCGCCCGACCGTGGTTCCGATCGACCAGCCCGCGGGGTCATAGCGGGTCCAGCGCAGCCCGACGTTGGCGCGCGCCCCCTGTTCGCGCGCATCCAGCCCCGGATAGCGCGAGATCGAGAACAGGTTGCCTTCGTCGAAGGTGACCAGGACCGAATCCTCGTTCGGCACCGTGCTGCCGTTGGTGTCGGCCCAGGCGAATTGCACCACCGGTTCCAGAACCTGATAGGCGCCACCGGCTTCGGTGCGCTGGAACGGCCACGCCAATTCGACGCTGGCGCGCTTGGTGAACTGGGCGGTGGTCGTGTCGAAGGCGGTGTCCTGGCGGGTGTCATAGCTGAACGCGGCAAGCCCCAGTTCGCCGGTGGCGACCATGCCGTTGGCGAATTGCAGGGTGCGCCGGTAATCGGCGGACAGGCCGGCCCGGCTGGTGTCGCGGCCCGCGCCATCCACGCTGCTTTCGCGGGTCAGGGACGCGGCGTCGAGATCCAGGCGCAATTCCCCGCCGCCCAGCTGCAACCGCCGTTCATAGCGCAACGTGCCATAGGCATTGGGAAGCTGTTCGCGGATCGGAATCTCGGCCTCGCGCAGGGTGCGGAATCCCGTGATCTCGGTCGCGATCATTTCGTCGCGGCGGGCCCGTGACAGCCGCAGCCGGCTTTCCAGCCGGTCGCGGTCGGAGAAGCCGTAATCCAGAAGATATGCCGTGTCCGACACCGATTGCAGCTGAAAGTCCAACCGGAAATCGTTTGGCAGATCGAAACTGCCTTCACCGAAGATGTAATAACGCTGGGGTTCGACGCCCAGATCGTCATCGGACAGCGCCCCGTTGAAGCTGATCGCGCCATTGGTGAAAGCCTGGCGGTAACGCGCCTCGAGCGTGCGGGTGCGCGACGACAGATAGGGCGTCAGCGTGAGATCCGAGTGATCGCCAAGACGCAGGAAATACGGCAGCTTCAGTCCCGTCGCCAGTTGCGAGGTCGAACGCACTTCGGGCAGCATGAAGCCCGACGCGCGGGTCAGCGTCGGATCGGGCAGCCGGAGGCGCGGGGCATAGAAGATCGGCACGCCCAACAGCCGGAACTGGGCGTGATCGAAGTAAAGCTGACGCGTCTGGCTGTCGTGAACGATGCGGCGGGCACGGATTTCCCAGGTCGGGGTGGGATTGCCCAGGCAGACCTCGCAAGACGACGCCACCGCGCGGCTCAGTTGGGTATAACGCCCGTTGACGCGCGCGATTTCATTCGCCGCCAGCTGCAACTGCTGGTCCAGCACCAGTTGCGCCGAGGTGAGGATGCCATTGGCCAGATCGCGGTCCAGATCGGCCTGATCGGCCAGCACGATGATCGCGCCGTCGTCTTCCGTCACCGTGATCGGCCCTTCGATCTTCAGGCGCGCGCCTGCCTTGCTGTAGGTGACGCTGGTCGCCTTCAGGCGGGTGGTGCCATACAGCACCTCGACATTGCCGCTTGCCGTCAGTTCCGCCTCGCGGCTGACGGTGACGCGATCGGCCACCAGCGTTGCGGTCTGTGCCGCAACGGGCGACGTGTCCAGCGCGACGACGCCGGGGATCAGAAGGAAAAACGCGATCAGCAGCGCAGTCAGACGCATCAGCCGTCCTCCCAATGGAGCAGCAGCCCCGTCGGCAGCAGGATTGCGGCCAAGGGCGGACCATAAGCGGCCAGAAGCACGGGGATCTGGCCGTTCTCGCCCAGAATCTGTGCGAAATTTCGGATGAAATAAAGCGAGAATCCCATGACCAGCGCCAGCATCACCATCAGGCCGGTGCGTCCGAACCGGATGTGCCGCATGGTAAAGACCGCCCCGACCAGCACCATGGCGACCAGCAACAGCGGCAGGGCCAGTTCCATGTGCAGCCACACCAGATGCTTGCGGGCGGAAAAACCGGCTTCTTTCAGCTGGTCGATGAAGGCGGGCAACTCCCAGATCGGAATTGCCGAGGGGGTGCCGAAGCTGTCGAGGATCTGGTTGCGCGTCAGGTTCGACGGCAGGCGGAACAGCGGATATTCGCTGGCATCGCGTTCGGGGTTGGCGGCATCGAAGCGCCATTCCTTGACGCCGCGCATCTCCCACGCGCCGGGGGCCAGCCGGGCACTGTCGGCCTCGATCCGATAGGCGGGGCCGCTGCCCGGGGCAAAACCGATGAAGGTGACACCGTAAAGTTCGGTGCCGTCCAGGTTGGCGCGCTCGGCCCGGATCACCGTCTGGTTCCGGCCATCGCCCTGGCGCAGCCACAGCCCCTCGCGGCTGATCGACATGACCGACGATGTGCCGCTGGAAAACCGGTCGGCCTTGCTTTCATAGGTTTTCGTCGTGGCGGCGACCAACGGGTTGAACACCGTCACGGCCACCACCCCGATCAGCAGAGCGACGACCACCGGCGCGTTCAACGCCTTGATCGCCGAGCGTCCGGCGGCGCGCGTGACGACCATTTCCGAGGTCCGCGCCAGCGACAGGAACAACGTCAGCGTCGTCAGGATCACCACGAGCGGCAGGATGCCATACAGGCTTTCTGGCGCATGCAGAAGCGTCAGCCCGATCAGGTCGGCAAAGGACACGTTGTCGCCATCGAACTTGCGCACCTGTTCGACCAGATCCAGCAGGACAAGGATCGCGGTAAAGATCGCCGTGACCCCGAGGAACGCCATGAAGAACCGGCGGGCGAAATACAGATGAAGGGTCATGGCGTGGCCGTCCGGGTACGTTTCAGCAGGCCCGGGCGCGCGCTCGCGCCCAGGGCCACCGCCGCGATGGCAAACCCGGACAGGGCGGGGACATAGGCCAGCGGCCACAGGCCGGCACCGCGCGCGGCATCGGTTATGGCATTGTCCAGCAGCTGGATCAGGATCAGGCAGATGATGGCACCCACCATCTGTTTCCACAGGCCGAACCGGCTGAACCCGCCCAGCAGCATGATGGCGAAACCGATCACCGGCGTCACCGCGCCGATCAGGGCATCACCGAACCGTGCATTGCCGTCATAGCGCAGGGCCGCCATGGTCTGCCCGGTTTCCACGACAAGTTCCGGCGTCGGAAACAACAGCTCGGGCGTCGATAACTGGCGCACGCCGCGCGCCCCGACGCCGGGAATGTCGACCAGATCGGCGATGTCGAAGGCGAACTCCTCGAACCGCGTGACCGCCAGCCGGTCGGTGGCAAGATCCAGCCGCTGCACCAGCCCCTGGAACATGAGCAGCTTGGGGCCGCTTTCGCTGCGCAGCAACAGGGCGCGTTCGGCGGTGTAATCGGTGCGTTCGGACGATTTGCGCGCGTCCGACAGGAAGATGTCGCGCAACGCGCCGCTGGCGTCGATGTCGCGGATATAGAAGGTGACGCCGCTGGCGGGGGTCAGGAATGCCCCATCGCTCAGCAGGCGCGCCGTGAGGTTCTCCGACACTTCGGCGGTGCGCTTTTCCAGCTTGCCGGTGCTGGCGGGCACCAGCACATGCACCAGCACCGAGATGAGGAGCGCCACGAACAATCCGAACACGATCATCGGACGGGCCAGCCGCCATGGGCTGTATCCGGTGGCCTGCACCACCACCAGTTCGCTTTCGTTGGCCATGCGGTTGGTCACGTAAAGGCCTGCCGCGAAGGCCGACACGGGCAAGACGACGCGGATCACGTTGGGCAGGCTGAGGGCCGTGAATTCAAGAAACACGAACGCCGACTGGCCATTCGCAATCAGCTGATCGAACAGCACGACCGCCCGGTTGATCCAGTAGATCGTCACAAGAACCAGCGAGAAGAAGCCGAACACCCACAACAGCTGGGAGAGCATGTAACGGTCGAATCTGGCCACCCATTCCCCCATCGTGCGCGCGTGCCTGGCCGGACCCTAGACGATCCGCGGGATGGGGAAAACTCCCTTCTGGCAAAGTCGGATGACGGCGACTAGGTATGGTCCGACTGCACGGAACGTGGTGCCCTCCGCCGCCGACCGTGCCCACAGGCCGCATCGAAAAAGGATATCATTGCCCATGACCACCCCCGCACACGTCGACCTGACCGCCACCGATCTGGACGCGATCAAGGACTTCGATGGCCAGATCGCGGTCACGGTGCCCGCCGACGGCACCCTGAACGCCCCGGCCCGCCGGGTGAACAAGCTGATGCGCGGCGCGCTGGAACGCTTCGTCACCGGACCGGCGTTCGAAAAGCTGGACGAGGGGAGCGTGCAATCCCTGGCCTGGCCGGGCGGCCTGGCCGCGTCGGCGGTCATCGTCGTCAAGCTGGACAAGCGGGCCGACGGTGTCGACGCGCGGCGTGCGGGGGTCGCGATCGGCCAGGCGGCGGCGGGCAAACCCCTGTTGATCCTTGCCGGATCGCCCAAGGGATCGGCGGAGCTGGCCCTGGGCGCGGCGTTGCGCGGATACGACTATACCGACCAGAAGACCGAGAAGGGCGAGGCCGCCGGCGCGATCACGCTGATGGTGTCGAAACCCGAAGATGTCGAAGCCGACGTCGCCGGGATCGACGCCCTGGCCCAGGGTGTGTTCTTCACCCGCGACCTGGTCAATGCCCCGTCCAACGTCCTGACTACCACGGAATTCGCCGCGCAACTGGAAGGGCTGCGCGACCTGGGGGTCGAGGTGGAGGTGCTGGAAGAGGCTGATCTCGAAAAGCTGGGCATGCGCACCCTGCTGGCCGTCGGACAGGGCAGCGAAAGCCCCTCGAAGGTCGTGGTGATGCAATGGAACGGCGGCGGCGACGAAGCGCCCTTCGCGCTGATCGGCAAGGGCGTGGTGTTCGACACCGGCGGCATATCGCTGAAACCGGCCGCCGGCATGGAAGACATGACGATGGACATGGGCGGCGCCGGTGTCGTCTCGGGCACCATGAAGACGCTGGCCTTGCGCAAGGCCAAGGCGAACGTGGTCGGCTTGGTCGGCCTGGTCGAAAACATGCCCGACGGTCGCGCGACGCGCCCCGGCGACGTGGTGAAGTCCATGAAGGGCGACACGGTCGAGGTCATCAACACCGACGCCGAAGGGCGTTTGGTGCTGTGCGACGTGATGTGGTATGCGCAGGAACGGTTCAAGCCCACGGGCATGGTCGATCTGGCAACGCTGACCGGTGCCATCATCATCGGGCTGGGCCACGAAAGGGCCGGCGTGTTTTCCAACGACGACACCCTGTGCGACGCCTTCCTGAAAGCGGCCGAGTCCGAGGGTGAAGGCGCGTGGCGGATGCCGCTGGGCGATGCCTATGCCAAGCAGCTGAAATCGCGGATCGCCGACGTCAAGAACGTGGGCGGCCGGCCGGCCGGCTCGATCACCGCAGCCGAATTCCTGCACCGCTTCGTCAAGGACGGCACGCCCTGGATCCACCTTGACATCGCCGGTGTCGCCTCGACCGGCGAAGCGTCGGCCCATGCGCCCAAGGGCGCCTCGGGCTGGGGGGTTTTGTCGCTGAACCGGATGATCCGGAACATGTTCGAAAGCTGACCCCTTGGGCGCCGCGTTCTTCTATCACCTGACCCGCCGGCCGCTCGAGGCGACGCTGCCGACGCTGCTGATCCGCGCGCTCGGCAATGACTGGCGGGTGGTGGTGCGCGGCGCCAACGCGCGGCGGATGGATTGGCTGGACGAAAAGCTGTGGCTGCTGGAAAGCGAGCCGTTCCTGCCCCACGGCCTTGCGGGCGGCGAATTCGACGCCGACCAGCCGATCCTGCTGACCACCGACAGCGCGATCCCGAACGGCGCCGTCTGCCTGATGAGCATGGACGGCGCCGACGTCACGCCCGACGAGGTGCAGCGCATGGAGCGGGTCTGTGTCCTGTTCGACGGCGGCGACGGTGCGGCGCTGGAGAAGGCCCGCAGCCAATGGCGCGCCCTGACCAGGGCCGGCTGCTCTGCCCAATACTGGAGCGAGGAGTCGGGCCGCTGGGAGAAAAAGACCGAAGCCTGATCCCACACATCGGCCGTCCTTGAAGGCGCGATCTGCCGTGGCATTCGGCAGGGCGGGCCCTGATGCCGCCACCCCCTGCGTCACCCGGGAAAACAAACCGACAAAGGCCGACACACTGTGCCGCGCGAGGGCTTGCGCCCAGCACCGGCATTGTCTAAGACGCTGACAATCTGCGGCGCGGCGAGTTGGCGGAGTGGTTACGCAGCGGATTGCAAATCCGTGTACACCGGTTCGATTCCGGTACTCGCCTCCAATAAAATCAATGGGTTATGAATTTCTCTGCTCATTGGGTATCACCTCGGGTATCAGTTTCTCGTTCTGTGCTTGTTCTGTTCGGCCTCATTTGCGCTTTGCTGCCGCCTGTCGCGCGCGCATGATCTGACGGGCCTCCCCCGCATATTTGATGATCATCTCCTTGGATGTGTGACCGCTGTAGCTGGCGATTTCATCGTCCGTACAGCCCGCCCACGCCAATTCCATCACGCCGCGATACCGCAAGGCGTGTTGGTCATAGGCCATCAGGCCTAACCGCTTACGTTCGCGCACCATGACGCGGGCCATTGCATGGTAGTCCATCTTCGAACCATCAGCGCGCGTCAGGATGTGGCGCGATGGGTGCGGCGCGAATCCCAGATCGGCCTTTGCGCTGTCCAGTGCGGCCTTGAGCGCAATCGTGCAGGGCAGTGAAAGAAAAGTATCTGTCTTGTTCTGCCGCAACTTGAGGGTATCGCCGTCATAGTCGCCCCATTGGAAGTCAACCCAGTCACCAGGACGCTGCACACTCCCCACGCCAATCTCAAAAATCAGGCGAGGCAATGGCGCACCCTCTTCCCGCATCTTTTCGACCGCCCAATCTGTCCACGGCAAATGCGGTTTCTTGCGGTCCTTCGGAACCCTCAACGGCTCGATATCAATCGCGGGATTGTCTTTGCGCCAGCGCTTGCGCATCGCCATTTTGGATAACATGCTGATCGCGGTCGGGATGTAATTGGCGAACCGTACGCGATGGCGGTTCTTTTCCATGGCGTCGTAAATGTCGGCTTGGGTTAAACGAGCAACGTCCGCGCGACCTATCTTTTCGGTCAAATACTCAAAGACTTGCTCAAGATCGCGCCGATAGCGGGGCGAAAAATCCCTCCATTTGTCGGTCTCACGCAGAGCGTCAATCAAAGCCCCCCATGACGTCTTGGAACCCACTTTCTTCCCGCTGACGATCTCCCAGTACTGCTGATCAAACTCTGCCGTACCTTCTTCTGCCGTGATCCGCCCCAGATAGAACATCTTGCCGTTGACGCTCTTGCGCACATACCAACGGCCAGACGGATGCTGCCAAAGGTATTTCTTGCGTCGGCCTACCACTGAATTTGATCCCATAATCCTGTCACATCTCCACCTGAAATTCGCTTGAGCGTTTCAGTATCCCAACGAACAACGCCGGGAGCAATTTCATGCCCCGGCGGTAGGTGACCCTCCTCGACCAAAGCCTTGAACTCGTTCGTACGCAGGTCGAGCAAGCGGGCTGCGGTCGTCTCGCTGGCCATGATGGGTGTAGGCCGCGTCATTTGTCAGGCCCCATTTCTTGGCTGGCTCTGCGCGGCTCAGGCTTTAGCGCTTTGACCGTGAATTGAGAGACATACTTTTCCCAAGCGCCGCTCGGAATCTTAGGGTTACGCTGCCCCGGCGCGGTGTAGATATGATCCAGCATATCCTCGCGGATTAGATATCGGATGTTGGTAACGGGCAGACCTAAGCGCTCGGCCAGCTCCTTTGGTGTTTCGAGAGGTTTGGTCACGGCTCACCTTTCCGTTGGATTTCGGTTGAAAACACTGCAAGAGTGAACAGAAATGCTCACAACTTACCATAAGTGCAGCTTTATGCACGTTTAGTTACTCAAGGTGCACCTTGTCAACAAGCTTGTCTGGAATAGGCCTTCGCCTTCGAGAAATTCGCAAGAATAACGATCTGACCCAGCCTGTCATGGCTGCCGCAATCGATGTGTCCGATCGGACTTACAAGTATTACGAGCAAGAGAAGCGTGAGCTTCCAGCCCTAGCAGCGGTCAAGATTAGCGAAGGGTTCGGCGTTACCCTTGAATGGCTGCTGACCGGGCGCGGCAAGGTCCAAAAGAGCGACGATCCCGAACTGGCAGAGGCCTGCGCTATCGCCGTCTTATCCGAGGCTGACGGGCGGGGAACGAACTTGCCTATCGCCAAGCTCAGCAAAATCATCGGCTTTGTCGCCGCGCAATCTGCGCAAACCGGCGAAACACCGGCACAGGTTGCCAGCCATTACTTTGACACGCTTTGAGCAGGAGAACCGTTATGACCGACACATATCAACCACTGAAGTCCTCAAAGTCGGACTTGGACCCTTGCGACCAAGAAGTGTTCACCTTCGCCCGCCAGATCGGCGTAGCGGGCGCGATATCTCTACTAGTCGGCGGCACGGGAATGATTGCAACATCGGGCCAACCGGATTGGGACATCGCGCGGTCCCTTTACCTCGCGCTGGTCGTCCTAGGCCCAATGGCCATCCTAATCGCGCAGAAATTTTTGAAAATTTTGATGAAGCATCGCAGGCGAGAGCTTAACATTTTTGATAGTCAGAGTGCATTTGAATGAAGTTAGTCACCCGAACCATTTCAGAGAAACTTTCTCCGGCATTAAAAGCACACCGACCAGCTCGATCTGACGTTGAGCAGTTCGCGCGAGACCTGAAAAGCTATCTGAACCACATTGACAGCAAAGAAACCGAAGAAAATCTCAAGACCCACTTGATGGGGCTCTTAAAGCCAACGTACCAACCGACTCATACGATTGAACAGTATGGTGACATCGACTTCGTTATTCGGGCTGGCGGCAAAGGCAGCCCAGCGGCGGTCTTGTTTGAGGCCAAGCGCGAACTCAATAAAGCTGACATGATCCGACCGGACGATATCAATCGTAAGGCGTTGCACGAACTCGTACTTTACTTTTTTCGGGAACGACACGCAGGCAATACGGATGTTCGACATCTAGTGATCTGCACAGAGTTCGAGATGTATGTCTTCGAAGCATCTGATTTTGAGAGAGAGTTTTATCGAAACAAAGCTCTTCGAAAGGATTTCGAAGACTGGGCCGCGGGTAAGAAATCCGATAGCATCACCGACTTCTTTTACAAAGAGATAGCTGCGAAGTTCATCGCTAACAGTAGTGCTGAACTCAAGGCCGTTCACATTGATCTCAGAAGCTACAAAGCAAAACTCGAGAAAGGTTCGGACGACAAATCAATCGTCAGACTATTCAAGTTTCTCGGCCCCCATGGCTTGATCGCTAAAGAACTTTCAAATGATAGTAACAGCCTGAACAAGGCCTTCTACGATGAGTTGCTGCACCTTATCGGATTGGAAGAGCGCAAGGATGGATCGAAGCGCGTGATCGGTCGCCTTGAAGCGTCTAAACGAAATCCTGGCTCGCTTCTGGAAAATGCAATCAGCCAGATTAGGTACGAAGACGATTTCAATGACCCGTCGATGATCCAGACATACGGCTCATCGAACAACGACCGCGAATTCAATATTGCCTTGGAACTCTGCCTTACTTGGGTCAACCGTCTGCTCTTCTTGAAGCTGCTCGAAGCCCAGATTTTCAAGTTCCACAGCCAAGACCCGACCTACAAATTTCTATCGACTTCGATGGTCGCTGATTTTGATGATCTGTCGGACATGTTCTTCAAGGTACTTGCTTTTGCCCCGGCTGAGCGCCCCCCGCATATCGCGACAAAGTACGAAAAGGTACCCTACCTCAACAGTTCTCTTTTTGAACTGACAAAACTCGAAAAATCTTTCAGGATCAACGCCCTTACTAACGCACTAGACATACCAGTGTTCAGTCGAACCGTGCTTCGTGATGCGTCTGGTCGACGCGCGTCAGGAACGAAAGGGACCCTTCCCTACATCTTTGACTTTCTTGATGCATATGATTTTGGGGCCGTTGGCGGCGGGGATGTCCAGGAGGAAAGTAAGACGATTATCAATGCCGCCGTACTAGGGCTGATCTTTGAAAAGATCAATGGATACAAGGACGGCGCAATATTCACGCCAGGTTATGTCACGATGTACATGGCGCGGAAGGTAATCGAGAAAACCGTTCTTGAGGCTTTCCAAAAAGAAAACCCAGGTTGGACACTCACCGACACGGACGATCTCCGAAACAATATTTCCGATGATCGATCCAAATCAGCCACACTGCGTCATAACGAAGTGATCGACAATCTGAAAATCTGCGATCCTGCGGTTGGATCGGGTCACTTCCTTGTTGCGTGTCTCAATGAACTGGTTGCGCTCAAATCTCGACTTGGAATCCTAGCCGATGCAGAAGGCAACAGGTTGTCTGACTATGTCGTTGAGGTGGACAATGATGAACTAATTATTGTGAACGCGGACACAGATGAAGTCTTCGCTTATCAAGTGCACGGCACCAAAGTGCCGCAGCGCCTTCAGCAGGTTCAGCAAACCCTTTTTCACGAGAAGCAAAAGCTGATCGAGAACTGCTTGTTTGGCGTGGATATCAACTCGAACTCGGTGCGTATTTGCCAGCTAAGACTATGGATCGAACTTCTTAAGAGCGCTTACTATCGGGACGGCCAGGACTCTCAGCTCGAAACGCTGCCGAACATCGACATCAACATCAAATGCGGCAATTCGCTCCTGTCACGGTTCACACTAGATCAAAACCTGTCTGAGGCCTTCAAGAAGGCAAAACTCACGGTATCTGAGTATCGAAAACTAGTGAGGGACTATAAAAGATCAAAAAACAAGGACGTTAAGCGCCAACTCCAAGCAAAAATTGACAGTGTCAAAACCCAGTTCCAAGAGGAGGAACTGGGACGACTTACTAAGCAGATTGATGCCGAAATTGCTGGGCTGCGTGCAAAAGAAGCTCAGGACGACCTCTTCTTAGATGAAGAGCAAAACAAGAAAATTGAGGCGAAACTGAAGGTAACTCGAGAACGCATTCAACAACTTGAGAGCAACCGCGAGAAGCTACTTCAACGGAAAACTTTTCTGGGCGCTCTAGAGTGGCGGTTTGAATTTCCTGAGGTGCTTGATGACAAAGGCAAGTACATCGGATTCGATGTGGTGATCGCAAACCCACCTTACGGGGTATCGATTCGGGAACCTATGCGTACCCACATAGTTGGCGCTCTAGGAAAGGTGCCTGATTATGAAATATACTATCTTTTCATAAACTTGGCATCGAGAATTGCTAGGCTAGAAGGACATACATGCCAGATCATTCCAAACACGATTCTGTTCAACTTTTTTGCAAAGAGTTATCGGGAGCAGCTGCTTCACGATTGGAAAGACCTGCACATTGATGACCTTACAGGCTTCACAGTTTTTGACGGCATCGTTGTACACAATGTAATAGTTCACGGTCGCCGTCGTGTCGGTTCAGAGGGTGTGAGTTTTCGACGAACCGGGCAAAGCAAAGATGTTTCCTCCTACCTCTTGCAACCGATTGAAAACGCATCCGTTAACGTTCTCTCAGAAAATATCGGGAACTGGGGCCTCGTCTTTCGACTGGATGCAAAGGTTATGAGTACCGTTTCGAAGATCCGAAATGTTGGGCAACAGCTCAAGGATCGCTTCCCGTTGGTTTCCCAAGGCCTGATTGCCTATGATAAATACCAAGGCCAATCCGAAGAAATAATTAAGAATCGAGTATATCATTCGGAACATGCAGCAAGCACCAATTCTCCTTGGCTCAAAGGCGAAGACGTTACTCGGTTTTCCGTCCGCTGGAACCAACGGGAGTATGTAGAGTATTCCGCAAAACTCGCGAACCCAAGGCAGCCAGAGTTCTTTCAAAAACCAAGGATTTTGGTTCGAGAGATCACAAACCCAAGGGTTTTCGCGGCATACACTCAAGAAGAGCTGTACAACGACCCTGCGCTAATTAATATTTTGGTTGAGGATGATCAGGGATTTGATCGCCATGTGCTACTTGCAATTTTGAACTCTAAAGTTGCTAGCTTCTTCCATTTCAACTCATCTCCAAAAGCAACGAAGGGTGCGTTCCCTAAAATTCTAGTGAATGACCTAAAGACATTTCCATTGCCAGAATTGGCTGGAAATGAAGACCTAGTTTCAAAAATTTCGACGCGGACCAACCAACTCATTGCGATGGCTATCAATGGTAGTTTGACCGATAAATTCAAAAAACTGGACGATGAAAATGAGCGCGACGTGTTCAGCCTCTACGGCTTGTCAGGCCCGGAAATTGCGATGGTAGAGCAATATTTTGATAGATTGGGCGCAATTGACGGCGAGTGAGTATGCCCGTTTGGTGCTTCCACGTCCCTGAAAGCATCAGATTGAACTAGGACGCTTCAGCCATACCCCGCTCCGCTGACAGCTTGCCTCTATGAGTCAATTCTCTTGGACCATCGAAAACGCCATCCCCTCGCGCTGCTTCAAGCGCGACACCATCGCCAGCAGATTGTCTGCGCGCGGGTTTCCCTTAGCGCTAAGCATCCGCATCAGGCTCTTGGGGTCCTTGTCCATGTCTTGCGCCAGGGCCTCGAAGCCAACTGTGGCGTTGACATAGTCGCGCAGCAGCACCTTGCCGGTCTCCAGATCATCGCTGAGCATCGCCTCAACGGCTTCGCGGAACAGACCCGCCCGAAACTCAGGATCGCGCTCAGCGCGCGCTTTGATCGTATCTTTGAAGTCTTTCGTCAGGGGCATCTCAGTCGCCTTTCACTTTGCGGGCTTTGTAGTCTTCCCAATACACCTTGGCCTGCTCTATGTCCTTTGATTGGCGCTTCTTGGTCCCACCACAAAGCAGGATGACAAGCGTATCGCCGTCTTGCCCAAAATAGACGCGGTAGCCGGGGCCGAAAGTGATGCGCCGCTCTGACACGCCTTGCCCAACCGGCTTAACGTCGCCAAGGTTGCCGGTCTCGATCCGTGCAAGCGCCGTGCGCACCTTCAATGCTGCCGCCGTGTCCAGACCATTGAACCAATCGTCGAACGGTGTTTTCCCCGCCTCAGTGACATAGACAACAAGCTTATTCATTGCGACTATTGGTGACATATACGTTACCATATGTCAATCGAATTTGCACCCTCAATGCGTCATCCCTCGGTCCATCTCGACCTCTCGCTCCCCTAGTTCTGTCTCAACCTCTCTTCGGCGGCCTTCACTAATTTCAAGCTGGTCTCGAGTTGCGTGCGTAGCCTCCCGTAATTCGAGCCCTCGCTCAACAAGCCGTGCAACGCAGCCACGGACGCTGTTTGCGATTGAATGAGCACCGACACGCAGGCGGCCAATCCATCCATCTGGCTCTGCATCCTGCTGGTCGAGCGTTCCTCTAACCCGCTCAATTCCTTTGCTGAGACCTCGCAGGCCGTCACCAACCGCTCGACGCAGACGAGCAAGTCGCGTTCCAAGGCTGTCAGGGGTGTCGTCATCTAGTTCTCCTCGATCTTGATGCATGTCACTGATCTGCCGCCCAGCGTGCAGGTTCTCAGGCGTGTCTTGGTCGGGTCCAGCACCAGCCAAGTCCCGTCCTCCCTGTCGATCCGCGTCAGGCCCAAGTCCGTCAGTTCCGAGCTGGTCAGCATGAGCGTCCAAAGCAAGCTCGCGGCCATCATCGAGACGATCCCCGCCAAGAATGTCCCCGTGATCAGCCAGGGCGAGATCGTCAGCCAGCTCTTGTTCTGTCGCAGAAAGGTGCGGGTATCGGTCTCGATTGTACGCTGCGCGTTGGTCGCAATGCTGTTCAAATCGGTCCTGAAGCTCTCCAGCTGGGATGCAATCGAGGCGGCGTAGTCCTGCCTGATCGTGTCCAGCTCGGCGTTCAGCTTCTCGCTCAGCCGGGTCGGCTTGCCAGTTTTCATGGAAAATCTCTCCTTTCAAACGCCAGCGTTCGCCGGTGTCGGGGTCTTGGGCGGTCAGGTAGGCTTTTCCCGCGCGGGGAATGTCGAAGCCCGCGTCTGTGAGGGCGTCGAGCATGCTGCCACGGTCGATGATCAGACCGACGCTGACCTGATCCAGAATCCACGCATGCAACTCGTCGCGCCCCTGCGCGCGGGTTGGGGTCTCGATGGTGTCGCGGACCTCTTGGGTGCGCTCCAACTCCATCGGATCGGCCCAGCCGTGGCGCTGGTTCATCACGTCGCGCAGGCTGTCGAAGGCCTTCTCATAGCCGGGCGGTGCAATGTTTAGGCTGCGCCCCGAGGTCAGCTCCAAGCGCGGCGTGCAGAAGTGAAGCTCGACGCGGCCTTCGTGGGTATGTCGGACCCAGAGCACCTCATATTGCTCAGGGTCCAGCCCCGCGAAGGCCAGACGCTCGAACCCGTCCATGACTTCGGCCTGCTGCTCCTCGGTCGGGGCATCCTGGGCGGCAAAGCTGATCACGCCCGCGCGGTAGGTCCACTGGTGGCGGCTGGCGTCGATGAGTGCCTCGGTGCGGTCGGGATTGCCGCGCAGGACTTCTGGCAAGGGTTCGCGTGTGACTGTCATGGGCTGGCCGTCTGCATCGCGGATCAGGTCGCGGTTGTCGTCGTAGGCCAGCACTTTGTCAGCGACGAGGTAGCCAACCGGACCCGCGCCCGCGCCTTTTCCATTGTGGAAAAACTTGATCAGCATCGGCGGGACGCCTCGACGATCTGGGCAAGCTGGCGTTCGATGGTTAGCAGGCGGCGCGCAACGGTCAGCGCGTCGAGGTCAACGCGGCCCACCAGCATCGCGCGGTTCAGCCAGCGGGCGATCTGGTTGAGGTTGCCGCCGATGCGTCCGACGGCAAGCACCAGCGCAGGATCAACACGGGGGATAGGCTTGCGGCGACGGGCCTCGGTGAGACCAAGCGCCTCGCGCAACAGGGTCGCAGCAGGCAGGCCAGCAGCCTCGGCCTTGGCGCGTAACTGGGCCTTCTCTGCCGCTGTGCACCGAAAGACGAAGGTCTCGGTTAGCGGCTCTTTGGTGCGGGCTTTTCCCGCGCCGGTGGGGTTCGAAGGGGAGGCTTGCCGCCCCTCGAAAGGTCCCGTGTCAGCAGCGCTAGCGTATGACATGGGTCGCCTTGCTGTTTGCTCTTCGCTGGAATCGGTTGCGCTCATGATCTGAGGCCTGCGGCTCGGATTTGGGCCTGTGTAACCAGTTTCGACGCCAGCAAACCGTCGATCTGCTTTGCCGTTATATGTTTGCACATCGGGCTACGATCACTGATCCAGCAGGCCAGCCGCGCATGGTGATCGGCCTGTAGCGCTGCTACCTTCTCTCGGTCTTCCGCTTGCTTCTGAACATAGGGCTGCCAGCGCCGCGACTGAAACCAGTTGTCAGAAAAGCAGACCTTGGAGCGGGTGAAACCTGCGCTGTCGGTGGCGTAGGCTTGGACGGCTTGCAGCAGGTCCTCCGGTCTGATCCCTTCCTTCATGGCCTCGTCGATATGGGCTAGGCAGGCCGCTTTGCCCCGCAACCGATCGGGCGGATATGCTGACAAAATCTTCTCGGCCTCCCCCGCCTAGCGCCCGCGCGAAGGCGGTTCTTTCTTAGGTTCAATGGTAAGGTTCCTGTCTCGATTTGAGACTACCCCCGTCTCACCCTTGAGACTTTTCCCCCGCTTTTTTGAGACGTTTCCCCCCGTCTCATTTTGAGACACAACCCCATTCTGATCGCTGCTCCCGCCCTTCGGACGGGAACTTGGCCCAAGGGTAATATCGAGGTGCAACTCATACTGATTGGACCCGCGCCCGCCGTCGCCATCACCTCGGGCATGGCGCGTAACAAGGCCGCATTCCTCCAACGTCGTCATGTGCCGAAACAGCGTTGCGCGGCCCATCTCGCATTCATCCGCCAACCGCTGCGCGCTCGGGTTGCACTGGCCGGTTTCCTTGTTGTGGAAATCCGCCAGTTGAATCAGCACAATCTTGGCGGCGGGCTTGAGACCCTTGACGTTCGCGGCCCAGATCAAAGCCATGCCACTCATAGCTTTGAGCCTGCCAAAACACGAGTATCAGGTTCGTTTATTGTTCGACAAATGTCCTGATACTTTTTCGCCACTAAGTGCTTGTTTTTGTGACGAAATACACTGGATTGCAAATTCGTGTACAGGAGTTCGATTCTCCTACTCGCCTCCAATGCCTTGGCCTTATCCCACAACACCGTTTTCGTGGTCTTGCCGCACATTCACCTCCCGTTCTGCCCTGACCAGTGATCAGGATGGAAAGCCTTCCTGACACCGCGGTTTCGGGATCCTGCAAATCATCAATGCCGCCAGCATCCGGCAAGTGGTTACCCCGGACGGCATGGTGCTGACGGGACCGCTCATGGGGGTGTCAGGCGCAGCGCGTTGCCGCCCAGGTCGCGGAAGGCGCGTTGGCGGCAAGTCAGGACGATGATCTGCAGATCGCCTGCCTGCCGGTGCAGGGCGTCGAACATGCGCTCGATCCGGTCGTCGTCGGTAAAGACCAGCGCGTCGTCCAGGATCACCGGCGCAACCCGGCCCGTCGCGGCCAGCATCCGCGCAAAGGCCAGCCGGACCAGCAGGGCCACCTGTTCCTGGGTGCCGCCCGACAGGACGTCGATCGGCTCGGTCACGCCGTTGCGGGTCAGCGCGTCGGGCAGCAACGATTCCTCGCCCCAGGTCAGTTCGGCGTCGGGCCAGAGCAGGTGGAGCAGCGGTTTCAACTCCTTCGCGATGGGGGTGAAGTAACGCTCGCGGGCCTCGTTGCGGGCCGTCTGGAGCGCCTTTTCCAGCCGCGTCAGCACGGCCACCTCATGCTCGACACGTGCAAGGGTGGCCTCTGCCGCGGTCAATTCCTGCGCGGTCTCGGCCAGGCGTTCCTCGACCGCGTCGCCCGAGGATCGGCTGATACGCTCGCCCAGCCGGGCCAGCAACGGCTGCAGGCGGGCAATTTCCTCGCGCGCGCGGGTATCGACGGATTCAGCGCGGCGCAGCGTCGCCCCGGTGGTCGCCAGATCCGGCGCATCCTTTGCCTTGGCGGCATGTGCGGCCTGGGCCGCGCGGAAAGCGCGCGCCGCCGTCTCGGCCGCCGTGGCAAGGTCGTCCTCCGAATTCTCGCCGATCTTGGTCATGGCTTCCCCGGCGCGTTTCAGGCGATCGCGCAGCGAGATCAGCGTCGTCTCGGTCCGCATCGCCTCGGCGCGGGCATCGGCCAGCCGTTCGGAGGCGGTGTCGCGCGCGATGCGCGCCCTGTCGTGGGTCGCGCGGGCGTCGGTCAGCGCGGCCTCGGCGGTGTCCGGATCGGGGCTGTCCGATGTCGCGTCGATCTGCGGGATCTTCGCCAGTGCCTCGCGCAGCCGGTCGATCCCCTGGGGCGCGAGGCTGTCCAGCACGGCCTTGGCTTCGCCGTGGCGGCGTTCGGCCTCGGCGCGGGCCGCGGCCGCGGTGCGGGCCATGTCGAGATCGTCTGCACCTGCGGCTTTCAGCGCGTCGCGCAGGGTTTGCGCGGCGGCCTCGACCGAGGTGTCGTCATGGCCTGCGTCCCCCGGGCGCACCTCCAGCGTGCCGATGCCGTCGATGGTTAGCCGGGTGGCACGGGGCAAGGGCAGGGGTTGCCCGTCAGGCAGGGGGACGTCGCAGGCGCGGATCGCGCCCGCGCGGCCTTCGGCGTAATGCGCGACGATCTGTGTCGCGGTGGCGTCGCGCGCGGCGATGGTGGTCTGATGGGCGGATGACAATGCCTCGATCCGGCGCAGGGTCTTGGCATCGGGGCCGGAACGCGCGGTCGCGGCGGCGGTTTCCATCGCGCGGCGGGCCTCTTCGGCCTTGGCGATGCGCTGTTCCAACTCGTGCCGCCGGTCGGCGCCGTCCTTTGCAGCCTGCGCGCGCAGGGCACGGGTTCGGGCGGCCTCGGCCGTCTTCAACGTCTGTTGCGCCGTCTCGAACGTGCGCTCGGCCGTGTCGCGCTGTATCCGATGGCGTTCCAGATCGGCCTGTTTTTGGCGCGCTTCCGTCGTGGCCTTCTCGACCAGCGCCGCGGCTTCCTGCCGCTCGGCCAGCGATGCACGGAAGGTGGCCAGCCGTGTGTCAGCGCCTTCGGCCGTCAGTCGCGCCATGTCGACCTTGCGCATCTCGGCCTCGACCTCTTCGGCGTGGCGCTCGGCCGCGGCATGGGCGGCGCGGGCCGCGTCGAGTTTCGCGCGCCGGTCCTCGATCGCCTCGGGGGCTTCCAACTCGCGCAGGTCGCGGCGCGCGCGGGCGCGTTCGGCCAGCGCCGCGTGCAATTCGTTCGCGGTGGCGGCCAAGGTGTCGCGCCGGATGGTCAAGGCTTCGACGTGGTCCAGGGCCTCCTTCCACGCGCCGTTCGTCTTCGGCCGTCCGGTCGAGGTGGCATAGCCGGTCAGTTCCGCGCGGCACCGTGCAAGCGCCGAATCCATCCTGCGCCCGCCGGTCATCGCCTCGACTTCCTCGCCGACCGAAGTCATGAGATCGCGCCGCGCTTCCAGTGCCGCGTCCTATTCCTTCTTCGAGCCGCCGGTCAGTCGGGTCATGCCCTGGCGCACCCAGATCAACCCCGACGGGCCGCCCGCATCGCCGCCCAGCACATCCATGATCCAGGCCTCGGCTGCATCGGATTGCGCGATCAGGGTGCCGCCGCGATGCACCGTGGCGGCGGGCTTTTGAAACCACCGTTTCGCGACGCTGAACAGGCCGGCTTCGGTTTCAATCTCGACCGTCACTTCTGGCGCGCCGCCCGCATGGGGGCGCAGCGCCGCGATGTCCTTGTCGCGCGAGCCGTGCGGTTTGAAGAACAACGCCTGCATCGCGTCGAAAAGGGTGGATTTGCCGTGCTCGTTGGGCGCGCACAGCACGTTCAACCCGTCGCCGATGGCGGCGACCCGGGTCGGTTCGGTAAAACGGCGGACGTTGTTCAGGGTGATGGCACGGATCTTCATTCCGCGGCCTCCCGCACATAGGCATAGAGACGGGCCAGCGCGTCGGCCGCCACCTCACGTTCGGCTTGCGACAGGGTTTCGGATTCGGCCTCGTCCATCAGCCCGTCGGCGGCCAGCCGCAGCGCGCCGCCGCGGTCGATCTCGTCCAGGTCGGCGGTTTCGTATTGCGTGCCCAGCGCGTCGGTCACCAGTTCGAAATGCGCGAAGTCGGGGGCACAGCGGTCAGCCGCGCGTTGCAGATCAACGTGATCGGACAGGCCGGCCCAGCCGCTGGCACAGACGCGCAAAAGCACGTCGCGCCGACCCGCCTGGGGCAGTACGGCGTCCAGTGCCGCGGCTGGATCCTGGCGTGGATGCAGCGCCAGATCGACCTGCGTCCACAGGAAGGTGCCGGTTTCGATCTCCTCGACCTGCGGCACCGCCCCGGGGCCATCGATCGCAACCGACAGGCAGACGCCGCGGCGGCCATGCTTGAACCTGTCCTGCTCGGGGGTGCCGCAATACTGCACCCGGTCCGAGACGGCCATCCGCCCATGCCAGTCGCCAAGCGCGAGATAGTCGAGCCGCGCGCTGCGGTCGCGATCCGCCGCGATCGCCGCGCCGCTTTCGGTGAAATCGGTGACACCGCCATGGGCCAGTCCGATCCGCAGCTTTCCGTCGCCGTCCGCCATCGTCACCAGCGCCTCGGTCGGATCGCTGGCGCCCGCGCGAAAGGCGACGGGGCAGGGCAGAAGCGTCGCCGCGTCGCCCATGTCGTGCGGCACGCCATCGGTCAGCGCCCGCACGTTGGCGGGCGCATCGCGCAAGATCGCCTCCCACAGCGGTTCGGCGTCGCGCAGGTTGTCGTGGTTGCCCGGAAGCAGCCACCACGTCAGCGCGGGCGCCTCGCCCATCGCCGCCAGTGCCTGGCGGATCACGCTGGGTGACGGGGTGGCGGTGTCGAACGTATCGCCGGCCAGCAGAACATGGGCGGCCCCGCGGTCCCGCGCCGCCTGTGCCAACCGCCCGATCGCGCCGTGGCGCGCCTCCATCAGGCGGCCGCGGATGTTGCCATCCACCGGCTGCGGGATGTTGGCGAATTTCCGACCGATATGAAGGTCGGAGGCGTGGACGAAGCGGAATGTCATTGGCAGCTCCTGAACTGATTCTCGGGGTCGCCGGCGGGCAACGGGTCGAGCATAGCGCACGGGGGGCGACAGATTGTGTCATGGGTGCGACGTTCGCGGTCCCGACGCAAGGCGCAGTCGTCAACCGGGGCGCCTCGAGGTGGCGACGGAATGGCCATTGTTCGTGACCGGCGTCATGTGGTGGCCAAGCCGTCCGATCGTTCAGCGTTCCAGAAGCAACCGGTCGCCTGCGATCTCGATCCGCCCGAAGCGTTGCAGATACGACATGCCCAGAAGTGATCCGTCCATTTCGCCGCCGTTCACCGAGGCGCCGACGTGGCGGTCGGTCATGTCGCCCAGTTGCACGGTGTCCAGGGTGACGCGGGCGATGGGGACAGTGCCGTTGGCGGTGCGGGCCTGCCCGAGATAGGCCAGCCGGTTCAGGTGGATACCGGCACGTTCGGCGTCCTGCGCGCTCAGCACGATGTCGCTGGCGCCGGTATCGACGACGAACTGCACCGGTTTTCCGTTGATGCCCAGCGTCAGGTAATAATGTCCGTCGACGGCGCGCGGCACCTCGATGCGGCCTTCGCCTTCGACAAAGCTCTGGCGTGGCATCAGGTCGTGGCGCAGGTCGTCCCACAGACCGGCAACGGCGACCACGCCGACAAAGATCAGCCCCCAGATCGCCGCCTGTTGTGCCGTCTTGCCCAGATTGTCGCGACTTGTCGCGAGGAAGTAGCCGCCGACCACAAGGCCCAGCAGCACGAGATAGAAAAGACGGGGAAGATCCTGTGTGTCCATGACGTTAATGTGGGGGCAACGGCACGCGATGCCAAGACGTCAGACGATCAGCGCGCGCACGCCATCGACGACGAACTGCACCGACAACGCGGCCAGCAGCATTCCCAACAGCCGGGTGACGACGTTCACGCCGACCTTGCCCAACCCCTTTTCCAGAAGGCCGGACAGCAGGAACAGCGTCAGCGTCACCCCCAGGACCGCGAACAGCACGAGATGCACCAGCACCAGCGCGCCCCAGCCGCCGGTCTGTCCGGTCAGCAGGATCATCGTGGCGATCGCGCCGGGTCCGGCGATCAGCGGGGTCGCCAGCGGAAACACCGACGGATCCCCGACGGCGGACTCCGACGTGTCCTGACGGCGTTCGGTGCGCCGTTCGAACAGCATGTCCAGCGCGGTGAGGAACAGCAGGATGCCGCCGGCAATGCGGAAGGCGGGCATCGAGATGCCGACAAAGCCCAGCACCGCCTCGCCGAACAGGCCGAAGACGGTCAGCAGGATCGCACTGATCGCGATCGAGCGCAGGGCGATGGCGCGCCGATGGCCCGGATCCATCCCCTGGGTCAGCGCCACGAACAGCGGCGCCAGCCCGATCGGGTCGATCACCACGAACAGGGTGACGAAAGCGGTGATGTAAAACGCAAAGTCCATCGCTCAGGCCGTTGCATCCTCCAGTTTCTCCAGCGCACCGATCCACAGGGTCTCGGCCCGCTCGAGTGCGGTCATCACCTCGGCGTATTTCTTGTTCCACGTCTCGAGTTCGCCGATGCGGGCGTCGTCATACAGCGCCGGATCGGCCAGCTTCTTGGCCAGCTTGTCGCGCATCTGGCTGAGCTTGGCGACCCGTTCCTCGCAGCGTTTCACATCGCTGCGCAGGACAGACACCTTTTCCTTCGGCCGCTCGGGGCGCTTTTCCGGCGCCTTTTTCGCGTCGGCCTTTCGGGTCTTTTCGGCCGGCGTGTCCGAGGACAGCAGCAACTTGCGATAGGATTCCAGATCGTCATCATAGGGCTGCACGCGCCCGTCCTTGACCAGCCACAGCCGGTCGGCCACGAGGCTGAGCAGGTGCATGTCGTGGCTGACAAGGATCACCGCGCCGGAATAGGCGGTCAGCGCCTCGACCAGCGCTTCGCGCGATTCCATGTCCAGGTGGTTGGTCGGCTCGTCGAGGATCAGCATGTGGGGCGCGTCGAGCGTGGCCAACAGCAGCGACAGACGCGCCTTCTGTCCCCCCGACAGGCGGCTGACGACGGTTTCGACCTGCGCCGCGGCCAGCCCGAAACCGGCCAGGCGGGCGCGGTGGCGGCCCGGTGCCTCGGTCGGGCGCAGGCGGCGCAGGTGTTCCAGCGGGGTTTCATCGGCACGCAATTCGTCCAGCTGGTGCTGGGCGAAATAGCCGATGCGCAGCTTGTTCGATGTCGTGATCTTGCCGGCCATCTTGTCCAGCTTGCCGGCCAGCAGCTTGGACAGGGTCGATTTGCCTTCGCCGTTGCGCCCCAGCAGGGCGATCCGGTCGTCCTGGTCGATCCGCAGGTTCAGCTTGCTCAGGATCGCGCGGCCGTCATATCCGACCTGACCGCCTTCGATGTTGATGATCGGCGGCGACAGTTCCTCGGGCTCGGGGAAGGTGAAGGCGCGCAGGGCGGCCTCTTGCGGGCTCGATATCGTCTCCAGCTTCTCGATCATCTTGATGCGGCTTTGCGCCTGCTTGGCCTTGGACGCCTTGGCGCGGAACCGGTCGACAAAGCTTTGCAGGTGGGCGCGGCGCGCTTCGGTCTTGCGGCTCTGGGATTCGGCCACCGCCAGCCGCGCGGCGCGGGTGCGCGCGAAGGTATCGTAATTGCCCGCATACAGCGTCAGCTGCCGGTCCTCGAGGTGCAGGATATGGTTCACCGCCCGGTTCAACAGACCCCGGTCGTGCGAGATCACCAGCACCGAATGGGGATAGCGGCCCAGGTAGGATTCCAGCCACAGCGCCCCTTCGAGGTCGAGATAGTTCGTCGGCTCGTCCAACAGCAGAAGGTCGGGCGCGGAGAACAGCACCGCCGCCAAGGCGACGCGCATCCGCCAGCCGCCCGAGAACGCCGAACAGGGCATCTGCTGTTCGGCGTGGGTGAAACCCAGACCGCGCAGGATGCTTGCGGCGCGCGCCTCGGCGCTCCAGGCATCGATGTCGGCCAGGCGGGTCTGGATTTCGGCGATGCGGCCGCCGTCGGTGGCGGATTCGGATTCGGCCAGCAGATCGGCGCGCTCGGTATCGGCCGCCAGCACGGTGTCGATCAGCGACACCTCGGATCCCGGCACCTCCTGCGCGACACCACCGATGCGGGATTTCGCCGGCACCCGGATGTCACCCCCCTCAAGCGACAGCTCGCCGCGGATCAGGTTGAACAGGGTCGTCTTGCCGGTGCCGTTGCGCCCGACGATCCCGACCTTGTGGCCCTGGGGAATTGCGGCACTGGCGCCCTCGAACAGGGGGCGGCCTTCGACCGAATAGGTGATGTTGTCTATTGTCAGCATCCGCGCGCCTTACCAGAGGGGGTGCGCGGGGGGAAGGGGGACGCGGCGGTTCCACGGATGCGGCGCACGGCGTTGGCATCGCCGCCCATGGTGCCTCCCTTACCCAAGCAGGGTTGATCGACAGGCCGAGACGCCGCAGAATGAATGATGTGAAATCCGAAGGCGGAATGCACGCCTGCCAATTCCTGATCTATGAGGCCGTTAACGTAAAATATAACAAAGGATTAACAAAATGCCCGTTTTCAACAGAACTTTTAGAATCGATGGTGCCAGCGATATCGCCCTGCCGGATTATTCGACCGGCATCGACTGGAACAACGGATTCGCAAGCTGGGTCAGCTTTTTCGACAACAACGCCGGCAATTCCCACAATCTGACCCTGAACCTGACCGGGTCCGACTGGTATATGCAAACCCTGCGGTTTATCGGCGAGTCGACGATGAACGTGCGCCTGCAGGATCGGAACGACGCACCGGATCGGCGGATCCAGTTTGTCGAACTGCACGAAAACGCCATTGTCGACCTCACGACAACCCGCGTCGATTATCTGGTCGGGTATGGCGACGATTACGACATCAGCTATGGGGCCGCGCCTTCGAAAATGGTGCGCCTGGGGGGAATGGCGACAAGAGCCTGACGGTGGCCGATGGTGGCCGGGTCGACGCGGTGCAGATGGATGGTGGAAAGGCGACCATCGACCTTCAGGGAAGCGCGCGGGTTTTCCTCATGAAACTCGATTTCAGCGTGAACACTGTTACGACCGACACGGGGTTTCACGAAAGCTACTATGCCCATGAAAGCCGCAATACCCTTCACTTCGGCACCGGCGGGGTTGGTCAAGTCATGCTGACCGGTGACGGCGGGCTGCAAAGGATCACTGCGGATGGCTTCTTGGGAACGCTGCAGATTCATGGTGACAACCGGGCAATCGTCACGCTGAACGACACGGCCATATCCGTCACCACATCCAGCGGGAACGACCTGATCACCACGACAGGCCGGGTGGACACCATCGCGACCCGCGGCGGCAACGACGTGGTCAACAGCGGCACCGATCGCCTGGGTCTGATCACGCTGGGCGACGGCAACGATACCATGCGGTTGGGTGCCGAAGGCGCCAACCTTGTCATGGGGGACGACGGCAACGACCGGTTCATCCTGCGTACCCTGTCCGACGGCGGTGGCGGGCGCATCTCGGGCGGCGATGGCATTGACGAGTTGAAGATGCATCTGCTCGGCGGGCTCGACATCACGTTCTCGCTTGCCGAAAGCGGTTTTCAAGGTATCGGGCGCGGCGCCTATGCGGTGACAGGAGTCGAGCAGATCACCACCGGGCGCGGATCCGACCATATCACCGGCAACAACGCCGGCAACCGCATCACCGTCAACAACGGGCAAGACACCGTGGACGGTGGCGGCGGCAACGACCGGATCTTCGGTGGCGGCGGGGCTGATGTGCTGAATGGCGATGGCGGCCGCGACCTGTTGACAGGCGGTGGCGGCAATGACCGGTTGAACGGTGGCGGCGGCAACGACCGGTTGAACGGCGGTGCCGGCGCTGACCGGCTTGAAGGGGGCGCGGGCCGCGACATCCTGCATGGCGGAGGCGGGGCCGACCGCTTTGTCTTCGTGGAAAACGGCGGAACGGACACCGTGCTCGACTTTACCCGCGCGGGGCCACAGTCCGACCGGCTGGTTCTGGATGCTGCCCTTTGGGGCGGTGGCAAGAGCGCGGCGCAGGTGGTGGCGGATCACGCCAGCATGAACGGGCAGGGCGGCGCGGTGTTCGACTTCGGCGATGGTGACCGCCTGATATTGAACGGCGTCGGTGGGCTTGGTGGCCTGGACGGGTTCATCGACATCATGTGACCTGCCAATGCGCGCCCGCTATCGCTCGCGCCGGCACACGCGCGGATCGCGCGGTTTGCCGCCGGACGTCTTTCCAACCCTGCATCGGCATGCTAGCAGGGCGCGCAAATTCCGGGCGGGCATTGGGTCCGTTCGATTACAGACGAGGATTCCCATGGCCACCGAACGCACCCTTTCGATCATCAAGCCCGACGCCACCCGCCGCAACCTGACCGGCAAGATCAACGCCAAGTTCGAGGACGCCGGCCTGCGCATCATCGCGCAGAAGCGGATCCATCTGACCAAGGCGCAGGCCGGCGAATTCTACAAGGTGCACGCCGAACGTCCGTTCTATGACGAGCTGTGCGAGTTCATGGCGTCCGCGCCGGTCGTCGTGCAGGTTCTGGAAGGCGACGGCGCCATTGCCAAGAACCGCGAAGTCATGGGCGCGACCAACCCTGCCGATGCCGCGCCGGGCACGATCCGCGCCGAGTTCGCGGAATCGGTTGGCGAGAATTCGGTTCACGGGTCGGACGCACCGGAAACCGCCGCGGAAGAGATCGCCTATTACTTCTCGGGTCTCGAACTGGTCGGCTGAACCGTCCATTTCGGTTGTTCGGGGCCGCGGGCGATGCCTGCGGCCCTTTTCATTTCGGCACGCCGGTTTCGGGGATGGACGGACCGCCATCGGCCGAACCGGCGGACCCCGGCGTATCCTAGATCGCCGCCCAATCCTTGAACGCCACCGGAACACTCGGCGTCGGCTGGGGCTGGGGGGCGGGGATGCGGGGCTGGGGGTATGGTTTTTTCATCGTCTCGATCTTTTCACTGTTACATGATCCTGCGATCATTCATCTCAAATCGGCCGGGATTGCGGCGGCTTCAATGGCGATTCCGGGGCGTTTCGGGAACGTGACCGAAATGTCTCGGATTATGCTGGCTCGGGCGCCTTTGGTCGGCGGAAAATCGCCCAGGGCCATGAAAACAAGGGGTTTGATCCCCGGCGCGCCGGTGTTGAGTCAGGCCGGCCGCCCAATCGGATTCGGCAAAAGAGGCAAGGAGCGAAGCGGATGGAGCGGATCGAGGCCGTGCTGTTTGACAAGGATGGCACGCTGTTTGATTTTCAGGCGACGTGGGCGGCATGGTGTGGCGCGCTGCTGCGCGACCTGGCCGCCGGCGACGATCACCTTTTCGCCGTCATGGCCGAGGACGTGGGGTTCGAAATCGCCTCGGGCCGGCTGCGCCCGGGCAGCATCGTGGTGGCCGACACCCCCGATGCCATCGCCGGTCTGTTGCTGCGGCGGCTTGCGGATTGGTCACGCCCCGATCTGATCGAACACATGAACGCCCGGGCGGCGCGTGCGCCACAGGTTCAGATCACGCCTCTGGCGCCGCTGCTCGACGGTTTGCGTGCGCGCGGCCTTGTCTTTGGGCTGGTCACGAACGACGCCGAAAGGCCGGCCCGCGCGCATCTGGAGGCGGCAGGGATCCTTGGGCAATTCACATATGTCGCGGGTTTCGACAGCGGCCATGGCGCCAAGCCGGATGCCGGGCCGCTTCTGGCCTTTGGCGCCGCCACGGGCATACCGCCGGCCCGCACCGTCATGGTGGGCGACAGCCTGCACGACATGATCGCCGCGCGCCGTGCGGGAATGATCGCGGTTGCGGTGGACAGCGGGATGACCTCACGCGCCGATCTGGCACGACACGCCGATGCGGTGTTGGACGGTGTCGCGGCCTTGCCCGCCTGGCTGGATCAACGGGCCGCCCGTTAAGCGCGGCCCGTGATCATGCTGATCAGCCGTCGATCTTGCCGGCCATGATCGCGATGGCCTTCTGATAAACGCCGGCCGCGTTCCATTCCTGGATCACGCGAAAGTTCGGCTGTCCCTGTTGATAGCCCTGTCCGGGACGCCACCCCTTCTGGCGCAGGAAATTCGCGGTCGAGGCCAGCGCGTCGGTCTGGTTGGTCAGATCGACCCGGCCGTTGCCGTCGGCATCGACACCGTATTTCAACACGTTGCCGGGCAGGAACTGGGTATGGCCGACCTCGCCGTGGCGCGCGCCCACGGTGTTGGCCGACAGCGCGCCGCGATCCACCAGGATCAGCGCGGCCAATGCGTGCGGCGTGAAGAACCCCGAGCGGCGGCAGTCATAGGCCAGTGTCGAAATCGCCGACACCACGTTGCTGTCGCCCATGAAGTTGCCGAAACCGGTTTCCATCCCGTGGATCGCCAGCAACACACCGGCGGGCACGCCATAGCTGCGTTCGAGCGAATTGAAGAAGGCCGCGTTCTGTGCCTTGCGCTTGCGGCCCTGCGCGACGATCGTGTCGGCCCCGCGCACCTGCATGAACTTCTCGAGGCTGTATTTGAAGCTTTTCTGGTTGCGGTCCGCGGCGATGGTCTTGGTGGCATATCGCGTGGCGGCCAGCGCCTGAAGGCCGCGTTGGCCGACGCCCTGGGCCTGAGCCTCGCGGGCGAAGGCCGCTTTCCACGCCTCGAATCCGTTTGCGTTGTTGCCGCATTGGGCGGCCAGCCCGGCGGTGGCGAGGGTCGAGAAGGCCGCGCCAAGAAGCACGCCCCGGGTTAGTTTGAACAGCATCCTGAAACTCCGAGAAACAATGTTGCGGACAAGTCTATCCGATCTGGCTCAAGACTCAAACATTCGTGATGGCCCAAGTGTTCCGCGCCGCGAAATCAGCGTCACGGCCAGATGATCAGCTTCAGCGCCAGAACCGCCAGCACGGCCAGCACCAGCCGGTCGAACGCCCGCGGCGAAATCGACCGCGCCAGCCACGCGCCCAAAGGCATGAAGCCGACCAGCGGCATCAGGGCCAGCGCGCTGAGAACCAGCATCTCGGCGTCGTAATATCCCAGAACGATCAGCGCGGGGATCTGGACCAGGCTCATGGTGGCGAAGAACAGCGACACCGTGGGGATGAATCGCGGGCGCTCCATCTTGCAGGCGTTCAGGAAACTGACCGCGATGGGGGCCGAGATCCCGGCCGCGCCCTGCAACACGCCCGCCAGAAGACCCGCCACAGGCGCCGCGCGCACGGCCGGACCTTCGGCAATGCGGAAGTCGGCCTTCCACAGGCGCAGGCCGATATAGGCCAGAACCGCCAGCGCCACCGTCAGAGTCAGCGCGCGCACCGGGACGGACACCAGCAAGGCGGTGCCGATGCCCGCCCCGATGCCGCCCGCGATGGCGAACCGCCATGCCAGCGCATCGGGGCGACGGGCGCGGTATGTCCACAGTTGCAGGATGTTCGTGCACAGGTTGGGAAGCACCATCAGCACGACGGCCAGCCGGACATCGAAAAATGCCGCCATGACCGGAATCGCCACCACGGGCGCCCCCATCCCCGTGGCCCCCTTCAGGGTGCCACCCGAGGCGAGGGCAATGAAGACGATGGCATATCCGATGGCGTCAAGTTCGATCATGGCCAAAGCGTTAGCGGATCGCACGACCGGACGGAAGGGCGCACCGCGGCGCCGGTGGTCTGCCGATGGCGGCGCTGATGTCGGCGATCCCGGCCCTCTGGGCATTTCGGCGGCGACAGCGTAATCCGGTGCCATGAGTCTTGTTGTTGATCTGATCCGGGCGCGGCCGATGTTCTGGTTTACCACCGGTCTTCTGGTGCTGGGCGCGCTGGGCGGCGAGGTGGCGAAACTGATCGGTCTGCCGCTGCCGTGGATGCTGGGCAGCCTGCTCAGCACCGCCGTGGTGGTTGCGGTGCTGCCGCACCGTATTCCCGTGGGCTTCCGGTTCTCGCAACGCTTTCGCATGGTGTTCATCTCGATCATCGGGGCGATGATCGGTGCGCAACTGACCCTGGACGTGCTGACCCAGTGGCGCCCCCTGGTCTTCAGCCTGCTGGGGGTCACGGTGTTCGTGGCGCTGGCCCATGGCTGGAATTACTGGCTGTTCCGCCGCATCGGGCGTTTTGACAAGGCGACCGCCTTTTACTGCGGAACCCCCGGCGGGCTGATCGAGAGCATCACGCTGGGCGAGGCGGCGGGCGCCGAGATCCGGATGCTGACCGTGATGCAGTTCCTGCGCATCATCCTTGTCGTGACGCTGGTGCCTCTGGGGATTTCCATTGTCGAGGGGCACCCGGTGGGAAGCGCGGACGGTGTCGGTTTTACCCCGGGCGCGGGGCATCTGTCATCGATCCCGGTCCTGCTGGTCATCGGTGGCGTCGGCCTGCTGGTGGGGCGGCTGCTGCGTCTGCCCGCGGCCCAGCTGGTGGGCCCGCTTCTGGTATCGGCGGTGCTGTCGGGAACGGGGCTGATCACGCTGGATCCGCCGAACTGGGTCATCTCGGTCGCGCAGGTGGTGATCGGCGTCAGCCTGGGATCTCGCTTTATCGGCGTCACCGGCCGGCTGTTGCGGCGCGCGCTGGGCCTGTCGCTGGTGTCGGTGATCGGAATGCTGGGCATCGGCGTCACGCTGGCGGTGATCCTGAACGCCATTGACGGCCATTCGATCCTGGTGCTGATCCTGTCGCTGGCGCCCGGTGGCGTGACCGAAATGGGGCTGGTCGCGCTGTCGCTGGCGGCGAATCCCGCGCTGGTGGCGTTTCATCACCTGTATCGGATCATCCTGACGGTTCTGGAAATGGCCGTGGTGGGCCGGTGGCTGATGCGCTCCGGCCCATAGGATTTTCGCCCCTCAGTGCGCCGTGCGGCCCGCCGCGGCCAGTTCAAAGGCGCGCTCCTGCTCGCGGCCCCATGCGCGAATGTCATATTTTTCAACAACCTGGCGCAGCGTCTTCATGCGATCGCGGCGTTCCGCCCGATCCATGTTCAGCGCCTGAAGGATCGCGCTGTCCATCGAGCGATAGGAATAGGGGTTGGTGATCACGGCGGCGTTCAACTCCACCGCCGCACCGGCGAATTCCGACAACACCAGAACCCCGTCCTCGTCCTGACGCGAGGCGACGAATTCCTTGCACACCAGGTTCATCCCGTCGGCCAGGGGCGTGATCCAGCAGACGTCCGCGGCCTGATAATAGGCGACCAGTTCGCTGAACGGCACGGCCCGGGAAATCAGCGTGATCGGCGTCCAGTCAAAGCTGCCGTGCTTGCCGTTGATCCTGCCGGCGGCCAGTTCGATGGCGTCCTGCACCTCGGCATAGGCCGTCATGTTGCGGTTCGCGCTGACCGACACATGCATCAGCCGCACCTTGCCACGCAACTCGGGGTGGGCGTCCAGCAGGCGGCCGAAGCTTTCAAGCTGAACCGTGCCGCCCTTGGTATAATCGGTGCGCCCGACCGACAGGATCAGCTTGCGGTCGGCCATCTCCTCGCGGATCGACACGACCTTGTCGGCGGTTTCCTCGAGCGCGGCCTGTTTCTTGATGTATTCGACATCCACCCCGACCGGCGCCGCCGAGATATGCACCGTGCGCCCGTTGTGCACGATGTGGGTCGGTTGCGTGCGTTCCGTCAGCGCGGTGCCTTCCGAGATGAAATCGTCGTCCACCCGCACACGAACGATGTCTTCGACGTCGAACAGCGACCGGGCCACCGACACGAAGTTCGAGGCATAGCGCGCGATGTGGAAGCCGACGACATCGCAGGCCAGAAGGCTGGCGACGATTTCCTTGCGCCAGGGCAGCACGTTGAACATGTCCGCCGCCGGAAACGGCGTGTGGTGAAAGAACGATATCCGAACGTCGGGGCGCAACTGGCGCAGGTATCCGGGCACCAGCCACAGGTTGTAGTCATGCACCCAGACCACCGCGCCTTCGGCCGCTTCGGCGGCGGCGGCTTCGGCAAAGGCCCAGTTCACCTCGCGGAAGTTGGGCCAGTCCACGGGGTCATAGTTGTAACGCTCGCGGAAGCCGTGCAGCACCGGCCAGAACGCCTCTTTCGAGGTGACGTGATAGAATTCGCGCACCTGATCGGCGGTCAGCGGCAGGCGTGACACCGAGTAATCGCCATAGCTGTCCGAGATTTCGACAACCCGTTCGAAATCCGGGTTCGCGGTGTCTTCGGCCAGTTTCCAGGCGACCCAGGCGCCATGCTCGACACTGCCGAAGAAACTTTTCAGCGTGGGGACGATGCCGTTCGGGCTGGCGTTTTCCTTGAATTTGGTTTTGCCGTTCTCGACGACTTCCTCATAGGGTTGGCGATGATAGACGATGACCAGATCTGATGGCATGACGTTTCCCCTAAATGTTTGGATGCAGGTTCAGAACGCGGATCGCGTCCATGATGCCTGCGGCGCCGATGGCGTTGGATTTGTGGACGTGGTCCAGATCCCGCACGCGATCCAGCAACGGCTGTTCGGATCCGCCCACGGCGACCGCCGGAAGGCCGACCGCCAGCATCGAATAATCGTTCATCGTGTCGCCAGCCGCCAGAATACTGTCGTGGTTCAGGCCCAGGTGATCGGCCAGCAGAACCAGGGACGGGCCTTTCGATATGCCCCGCGGCAGCACGTCGAAATATTGATCGTCCGAGATCAGCGTGTCGAAACCCATATCGTGAATCATCTTTTCAACCGTCGGATCATAGGTTTGCGGGTCGAAGTGAAAGCTTTGCCTGAAGCGGAAGGGGGTGTCTTGCGGGCGCAGGCCCGGCGCCTGTGCCAGTGCTTCGCGCACCCGCGCGCCGGCGTCGCCCCAGCGGCCCGAGATTTCCGCCTCCAGTGCGGCGATCGGTGTGACCTTGCGATCGGTGATCCGCGCGATGGTCGTGCCGACATCGCCGATGACGTATTCCGGCCACGGCAACCCGTCTTCGCACATGCCTTCGATGAACCGCGGGTCGCGACCGGTGACGAAGATCAACCCGACGGTATCACGGTTCGCCTCGATCCAGTCATACAGCATCTTGCGGTCGGCATCGCTGCCGCCCAGAAACGTGCCATCCAGATCGGTGGCGAGAACGAAGTGCTTGGTCGATAGATCAGTCATGTTGCCTCGGTCATCGGGGTGTTGGAAGGTGTGGCGGACGGATGGTCCAGCGAAAGACCCATGGCGCGCGGTTCGGATTCGATCGGGCTTGACCACAGGCGGGCGAAGGTGCCGCGCAGGTCGGCACCGTCATGCAGGACGGCGCGCACCGCCTCGCAGATCGGCATCGAGACATGCACCCGGCGGGCGAGGTTGGTCACCGAGATGGCGTTCAGCTCGCCCTCGACCACCACCGGTTTGCCCTCGAAACATTCATTGCGCGGCGTGCCCGCGCCCAGTTGCACACCCAGCGACATGTTGCGCGAACTTTCCGACGAACAGGTCAGCGTCAGATCCCCTGCGCCGGACAGGCCGGTCACGGTTTCTCGTTTTCCGCCAAGGGCTTCGGCCAGCCTCTTCATCTCGTCCATGCCGCGGGTGATCAGGGCGGCGCGGGTGTTCTTGGCAAAGCCCGCGCCGGTCATCATGCCGCAGGCGATGGCGATCACGTTCTTGACCGCGCCGCCCACCTCGACCCCCACCAGATCGTCCGAGACATAGGCGCGGAAGTGCTCGGTGCTCATTGTGACGGCCAGTCGTGCGGCGGGGCTGTCGAAGGGCGACAGACGGTCCTGATAGGTGAAGTCGAAAGCGACGGTCGCGGCGGTCAGGTATCCCATGGCCGTCTCGTCGGCGAAGGTCGGGCCCGAGATCACCCCCACCGGATGGCCGGGCAGTTCCGAGCGTGCGATCTGACCCATCAAAAATCCGGTCGATTCCTCGATCCCCTTGGCGCAGAGCGCCACGGGAACACCGGGGCCGATCAGTGGCGCGATGTCGGCGCAGAGCCCGCGGATGGAATGGGATGGCACGACGATCAGCACGACCTCGGCGCCGTTCAACGCCGCCGCCAGATCGGTGGTGGCCGCGATTCCGGCGGGCAGGTCGATGCCGGGCAGGAAGGTGTCGTTGCGCGCGTTGGTGTTGATGTCGTCGACGACCGCCTCGCGCCGCCCCCACAACCGCACGTTCGCCCCGCCACGACGCGCCACGCTGGCCAGCGCAGTGCCCCATGCACCGGCGCCCAGCACGGCGACGTTGGCATAGCGGCGGGCGCGTGACGGGCGGTGACGAGACGTCAGGTCATCAAGGGTCATCGGGGGCCTTTCCGGTGGCTTGGAGCAACGCGCGTCCGGTTCCGTGTTCCGGGCCAAACCGGTTCGCGTGACGTGACGGCACAGTGCTCAACATGGATATGAAACGCATCTTATCAACGGGCGGGTTCCGACGCACCTTGCATTTTTGATCGCCGGGGCGCGGCCGGTCGCGGGGGTTTCTGCCGTCAAACGTCCTTAATGTTTTTGGGATCGCACCACAGCTTTGTCGCATTTCAGCGCCATACCGCGCCAATCGGCGGCACGGCGAAGGGCGGTGCCAGCAACCAGCAGAAGGTATGGGCATGAGCGGCAACAAGGTGAAGACGGCGATTTTTCCGGTGGCGGGCATGGGAACGCGGTTTCTTCCAGCGACCAAGGCGGTCCCGAAAGAGCTGTTGTCCGTGATCGACACGCCCCTGATCCAGTTCGCCATCGACGAAGCCCGCGCCGCGGGGATCGAGCGGATGGTGTTCGTGTCGCATCCGTCGAAATCCGCGATCGAACGCCATGTGCGCGACGACGCCGGGCTGCGCGCATCGCTGTGCGCCAAGGGCAAGCATGACATCGCCGCACAACTGGAGTCGGCGGCGCTGCACGGGGGTGACGACGCCGTGCGCTTCGTCATGCAGGACAAGCCGCTGGGCCTGGGCCATGCTGTGTCCTGTGCCAGGGATCACGTGCTGGACGGTCCGGTGGCCGTGATCCTGCCCGATGATCTTATCCTGGGCGGACGCGGATGCCTGACCGAGATGATCGCGGCCTATGATCCATCGGTCGCCGGCCACCTGGTGGCCACGATGGAGGTCGCGCGGGAAGAGACCAAAAGCTATGGCGTGCTGGACGTTGCCGACACGGTCGGCGATCTGCTGCACGCGCGCGGCATCGTCGAAAAGCCAGATCCGAAGGTGGCGCCCTCGTGTTTTGCGGTGGTCGGGCGATACATTCTGGACCCCGCCATTTTTGCGCGACTGGCACACCAGACGCCCGGCGCGGGCGGCGAGATCCAGTTGACCGATGCCATCGCCCACGACATCGGCACGGTGGGACTGGCCGGGTTCGGCTTCGCCGGAACACGGTTCGATTGCGGATCGAAGGCCGGAATGCTGCGCGCGACGCTGCATCTGGCCATGCAGGACCCCGAATTCGACGATGTGCTGGCCGAGATCGCGCCGCGCCCCCTGGCGATGGCGGCAGAATAACCGACGGCTCAGCGGCGTTCGACCGGCAGACCGCTGGGCACGGTTTCGGGAATTCCCAACCGGCCCGCGGTCGCCACCGGATCCTCGAGCGTTTTCAGGAACGCCAGCAAATCATGGATGTCGCCGTCGCCCAGCGTGACGGGCGGAGCCGTCACGGCCTCCAGAATGTCGCGGCGTGCCTGGGGATCGTTGAACTCGGCCATGTCGTTGCCGGGTCCGATACCGGCCGGCAAGGTGATGTCGAGCGCAAGGTCGGCGTCGGCGGCCCGCGGATCGGCGTGGTGGCGCAGGAAGGTGGCCAGATCGGCAATGGCGCCCGCGTGACCATAGGGTGCCGTCAGGGTTACGTTGCGCAGGGATGGCGTGCGAAAGGCGAACGCGTCCTCGGCGCGGCCGGTGACCCGCATCCGGCCGGTGTCGCGCTGGTGGTTCTCGAAAGTCGCGGCCTTTCCCGGCCCGATCTGTGGCGCGCCCATGGCGTGGAAGCCGTGATCGGTCTGGAACGGGCCGGAATGACAGGTTGAACACCCGGCGCTGCCGTAAAACAGGTCCAGCCCGCGGGCGGCATCGTCGGGCAGCGGCGCGCCACCGCGCAGCATCCTGTCGAAGGGGGACGAATCGCTGCGCCATTCATGGGCGATGAAGGCGGCGATTGCGTTCGAGATATCGGCAAACCCGATCGCGCGCCCGGCCGCGATGGCGGGATACACCGCCGCGAACCGCTGGCGGTATTCGGGAATCGCGGCGACCCGGCGCGACAACATATCCCAGGCGCCGCCATCGCCGGTGATCCGGCCCTGGCGCACGGCGCGCGAGATCGCGTTTTCATTCACCTGGCCGGCCATCTCGTCGGCGCTGAGGACCGGGAACATGGTCTGCGCCGACAGCACGCCGGAAAAGCCGGTCAGCATGTCGTCGTCCATGGGCGTGCGCATGCCCGACGGCGCGTCGGGGTCGACCTCGACCCGGCCATCGTGGAACATCACGGTGAACTCATGGGCGCCCAGGTTGAAAAGTGCGGGCGCATTGCGGGGGATGCGCGCCTCGGGCGGGTTGTCGGGATCGGCGCGGCGCGCGGGGCCCAGGCCGATGCCGCCTTCGCCGATTCCCAGCGGCAGCCCGTCGGCTGTGGCGAAGGCGGGATGGTGGCAGGTGGCACAGGATATGTTCTGATTGCCCGACAGCACCGGATCCCAGAACAGCAGGCGGCCCAGCGCGACCTCGGCCATGGCCACGGGCCGATAGTCGGCATCGCTGACCGGGGCGGGCAGGTGCGCGGTTCCGGCCCCTGTGGTGCGGGCCGATGTGCTCGCGGCAACAGCAGCGGCGACGGCCGTGATCGTCAGCAGGGTGGGGGCGGTGATCTTCACGGTCGTTGTTCCCTTCGGCACGGTTCGGGCGGCGGTCTCGTTTCAGTATGCGGCCTATCGCAATTTGCCACGGCGGCGCGTCGGTTTTCCAGCCGGGTCTGCGGGCGATTTTGCGCGCGTCTGCCTGTTTCGGGCAATGGAAGCGACCGGCGCGGATCCGCGCAAGGATGCGGTGTGTCGCGGGCGCCTCCGGCGGGAGTATTTCGGTCGGCAAGAAGCCCGGGGTTCGTGCCCGGCATCAAGGGGTATCGCGCACCGCGGCCAGGGCTTGGGGCAGGATGGCGGCAAAACGATCCAGATCCGCATCGTTGCCACAGCTGACACGGATGCAGCGATCCAGGGGGGCCACGGCCGGCATCCGCACGAAGATGCCGCGTTCAAGCAGGGCGGCCAGCAAGGCGCGGGCGAAAGCGCCGTCGCGGCCCGCGTCGATGGTGACGAAATTGGTGGCAGATGGCAGCGCGCGCAGCCCGTTGTCGGCGGCGATGCCGGCGATGCGCTCGCGGGCCCGTGCGATCCGCGCCACGGTGTCGGCCAGATAGCTCTGGTCGCCCAGGGCCGCCAGCGCCCCGGCCTGTGCGATGCGGTTCACTCCGAAATGGTTGCGGACCCGGTCGAAGGCGGCGATCAGGGCGGCGTCGCCGATGGCGTATCCGATCCGCGCCCCGGCCATGCCGTAGGCCTTGGAGAAGGTGCGCATCCGGATCACCCGCGTATCCTCGGGGGCCAGCGGCGGGATCGCGCGCGGTGGGGCGCAGTCGCCATAGGCCTCGTCGAGGATCAGAAGCGTCTGTTCGGGCAGCGCCTCGATCATGGCGGCGATGGTTTCGACGTCGTGAAAGCCGCCCATGGGGTTGTCGGGATTGGCCAGATAGATCAGTTTCGCGCCGGTTTCATGGGCGCGGGTGACAAGGGCCAGCGCATCCTGCCGGTCATCGGCATAGGGCACGCGGTGCAGGGTGCCGCCATAGCCGGCGACGTGAAAGTTGAAGGTGGGATAGGCGCCGTCGGATGTCACGACCGCGTCGCCCGGACCGACCGTCATGCGCACCAGATACCCGAGCAGCGCATCGATCCCCTCGCCGATGGCGATATGCGCGGGCGCGATGGCGTGGTGGAGGGCCAGCGCCGCGCGCAGGTCGTGGTTTTCCGGATCCCCGTATTTCCAGACTTCGGCGGCTGTCCGGACCATGGCGTCGTGGGCGGCGGGCGACGGGCCGAACACCGACTCATTGGCCCCGAGACGGGCATCGAACGCGCGACCCCTTGCGCGTTCCTGGGTTTCCGGACCGACGAAGGGCACGGTAGCGGGCAGGGCGGCGACCAGCGGGGTCAGACGAGGGGACATGGGCAATCCTTCAGCTTTGCGCTGGCCTTATCAGGTTCGGCGGGGCACGAGAAGATGCCGCATTCGACCCGTCGTTCGCCCGCGACCACCGCCGGCGGCCGACCTTGCGGTTCTATTGACGGGTTCCGATTTGCCGCGCACAATCGCGTCAACGCAGACGGCCACAACCCGAACTTCGTGGAGGAACCATGTCCCATCTCAGCAAACGCGCGGCCCTTGGATCGGTATCGCTGGTTGCGGTTCTGACGGGGGGTGCGGCGCTTTCGGCCGAGATCGACCTGATGATTTCCGACGTCGACGGCAAGGCGGCGGTGATCCAGGATTTCGCCGACCGCTACATGCGGGACAATCCCGACGTCACGATCACCATGAACGTCGTCGGATACGACGTGATCCGCGAACAGCTTCCCGTCCAGCTTGAGGCCGGAACCGGGCCGGACATGGCATTCAACACCAACCTCGGCGGGCTGCACGACTATTACCTGGACCTGACGCCCTATGTCGATGCCGCCGCCTGGGAGGACGCCTATGGCGATGTTCTGCCGTGGTATCGGGCGGGCAACGAGGGGGGCATCTATGGCTTTCACACCGAGCTGACGGTGACCGGCCCCTATGTCAACCTGACGATGTTCGAGGAGGCGGGCGTCGCGCTGCCCGAACCGGGGGCCACCTGGGAAGAATGGGCCGAGGCGACGCGCACGGTGATGGACGAAACCGGCGCCTATGCCGGGATGGTCATGGACCGGTCCGGTCACCGCCTGGCCGGGCCGGCGATGTCGTATGGGGCGCAGTATTACGACGACGCGGGGCAATTGATCGTCGACGACGGGTTTGCCACCTTCGCGCAGATGATGGTGGACTGGCACGCCGAAGGGCTGATGCCGCCCGACATCTGGCCCGCCGTGTCGGGATCGAAATATGCCAACGGCAACGAGATGTTCTTCAGCCAGGATACGCCGTTCTACATGTCGGGCTCGTGGAACGTGGCCAATGTGCAGGAAAACGTGGGCGACACCTTCGACTGGGCCGTGGTGCCGGTGCCCTGCGGTCCGGCGGGCTGTGGCGTGATGCCGGGCGGCCAGGGGCTGGTCGGCTTCAAGGGCACGGATGCGCCCGAGGCGGTGGCGGGGTTCATCGCCTGGATGGGCGCGCCCGAACAAGCGCGCGAGTGGTATGGCCGCACCTATGCGATTCCCGCCCACAAGGCGTTGCAGGCCGAAGGGATCGATTACGTCGAATACGGCGCGGGCGACCGGGTGTCCGAGGCGCTGAACCTGTTCGCGCGCATGGCGCAGGTCGCCGCCGAACAGACGCCCCAAGCCTATCGGTTGCAGGGCGACGCGGACAACTTCGTGATGTACAACGCGACCGCCCAATACCTCAGCGCGGTGATGAGTGGCGCGTTGTCGATGGACGAGGCGCTGGCGAAAATGGGCGAAGAACTGCGCGACACGCACGAGTGACCCTTGCGCCGCCGGATGTGACGATGCCTGCCGGGGCCACGGGCCGCCGGCCTGCATGGCGGTGCGCGCGATGAGTGTCGTGGTCCTGGCCCTTGCAGCCTTGTGGATCGGCGGCGGCACCCTGTGGTTGCTGGCGCGGCGGCGCTATCACTGGCGCGAGGTTCCCGCTTTCGCCATGGACCTGATCGGCGTTCCCGTCGATCTGGCGCAGCGGCTGTTCGGGCGCGGGGGCGTGCCCTATGCGCTGCTGCTGCCGAACATGTTGATCTTCGGCATCTTCACCTTCGCCCCGATGATCCTGAACTTCCATGTCTCGTTCACCGGCGGCGCGTCGATCCACCTTCTGGATCGCCCGTGGGTCGGGGCCGCGAATTATGGGGCGATCTTTGACTGTGAGACGTATCTTTCGCCGCGGACGTGCAGCAACGAGGGTTATGATTTCTGGACCGGCATGTTCAACACGCTGGCCTTTGTCGCGGTGCAGGTGCCGGTGCTGTGCATCGTGGCACTGCTGACGGCGCTGGTGGTGAATCGCAACATCGTCGGGCGCGGCTTCTGGCGGGCGATGTTCTTTTATCCGGTGATGCTGTCGCCGGTGGTGATCGCCAACATCTGGAACTGGGTGCTGCACCGCAAGGGCGCGCTGAACGCCGCGCTGGGCGGATCGGCCGAGGGATTGACCGCCATGGCGGGTCTGGCCGGGTTCGACATGGTCGTGTCGGTCGTGTTCGCCGTGGCGCTGATGGTCACGTCCGAGCGCGCGCTGCGCGGATCGCTGGCATGGGCGGCGGTGTTCGGGCTGCTGTTTGCCTGTGTGTTCGCATGGGCGAATCCGCTGGCGATGATCGGGCTGGGGGGCAGTTTCTGGGTCGGGCCGGTGCTGGCGACCGGCGTGGTCTGGGCTGTCGCCATTGCCCACCGGCGGGCGCGCTGGGCCGTGGCCTCGGCCTCTGTCGTGTCGATCCTGCTGCTGCTGACGGTGCAGTTCGACGCCGTGTTCGCGTTCGATCGGGTCCGCCCGGTCAACTGGCTGGTCACGCCCAACACCGGCTGGCCGTTCTTCTGGCTGGTGTTCGTCTTCTGCTGGTCGCACATGGGGTTCTACATGCTGATCCTGCTGGCCGGACTTCAGGCGATCCCCCGCGATCTCTATGAGGCGGCGAAGATGGACGGCACCAAACCGGCGCGCGCGTTCTTCCGCATCACCCTGCCGCTGGTGATGCCGACGCTGACGGTGGTTCTGGTGCTGTCGCTGATCCGCAGCTTCCAGATCTTCGACGAGGTCTGGCTGCTGACCGGCGGCGGACCGGGGCGCGAGACGTTCATGATCGTGCAGCACATCTATGAAACCGCCTTTACCGGCGACCGCCCGGAATACGGCGAGGCGGCGGCGGGATCGGTCCTGATGGCGGTGGTGATCGCGGTCTTTACCTTCGTCCAGCTGTTCGTCACCCGCCGCCAGTCGGAGTTCTGAGCCATGGGCGTCGCCACCTTCCTGACCCGCACCAAGGGCACCGCCGACCGCGCCCGGCGTTTCGGCATCGCCGATCTGCTGGCCTATGGATACCTTCTGTTGGGGGTGCTGGTGATCCTGATGCCCGTGGCCTGGACGTTCCTGTCATCGCTGAAGGGCGAACGCGCCATCGACGGCTTCGACACCCGCCTGCTGCCCATGGCCCAGGTCGAGGCCGAGGTCGAGGGGCAGGGGGTCAAGCCCGTCTGGACCTGGACGGCGCCCGACGGCACCACCCGCGATGTCGTCAAGGCCGGCCCGACGCGGCGTGAAACCGATGTCGTCGCGCTGGACGATCCCGACACGGTGTTGCGCGTGCCGCGCACGACGCTGGCCCCGAACGAGCGGATTCGCGTCGCCACCGAAAATTACCTGGACCCGATCCTGGGCCGCAACGGGCAGGACAATTTCGCATTCTTCACCTACCTGCTCAATTCGGTCTTCGTCACGGTCATGGCGACCCTGATCACCCTGCTGATCAATGCCATGGCGGCCTTTGCCCTGTCGAAATACAAGTTCCGCGGCCGGCTGACCTTCACCATCCTGATCATCGCCACGCTGCTGATCCCAAGCTCGATCATCCTCGTGTCGCTGTTCTTCGTGGTCTGGTCGTTCGGCATCTTCGGCAGTCTCTGGGGGGTGATCATTCCGGCGGCCGCCACGCCGACGGGGGTGTTCCTTTTGCGCCAATACATGCTGACGATCCCTGACGAACTGCTTGATGCGGCGCGGATGGATGCGGCCAGCGAATGGCGCATCTTCTGGCGGATCGTTCTGCCGCTGTCGCTGCCCGCGTTGTCGGTGCTGGCGATCCTGTCGGTGATCTGGCGCTGGAACGATTTCCTGTGGCCGCTGATCGTGCTGATCTCGGATCCCGCCCAACACACCCTGCAAATCGGGCTGACCGCGTTCAGTGGCGAATTCGATAGCGATTTCCACTATATCCTTGCCATGACGGTGGTGTCGCTGGTCCCCATCACCCTGGTGTTCGTCTGGCTGCAACGCTTCATCACGACCGGCATCGCCACGACGGGGCTGAAATGACCGCCGCGCTTGAACTGAAGGGCATCTGCAAGTCATGGGCCGAGGTCGAGGTGATCCACGGCATCGACCTGACCGTGGACGAGGGCGAATTCGTGGTGTTCGTCGGCCCGTCGGGTTGTGGCAAGTCCACGCTGCTGCGCCTGATCGCGGGACTGGATGATCCGACCGCGGGCGATATCCTGTTGTCGGGCAAGCGGGTCAATGCCGTGCCGGCCTCGGAACGCGGGTTGTCGATGGTGTTCCAGAGCTATGCGCTCTATCCGCATATGTCGGTGCGCGCGAACCTGTCCTTCGGGCTGGAGAACCTGCGCATGCCCCGGGCCGAGATCGCGCGCCGCGTGATGGAGGCGGCGAAACTGCTGCAGATCGACATGCTGCTGGACCGGCGGCCCGGTCAGCTTTCGGGCGGGCAACGTCAGCGCGTCGCCATCGGCCGCGCCATCGTGCGCGAACCGCTGATCTTCCTGTTCGACGAACCGCTCAGCAACCTGGACGCCGAGCTGCGCCTGCAGATGCGGGTGGAGATCAGCAATCTGCATCGCGCACTGGGCAACACGATGATCTATGTCACCCACGATCAGGTCGAGGCGATGACCATGGCCGATCGCATCGTCGTTCTGCGGGCGGGCCGGATCGAACAGGTGGGGCGGCCGCTGGATCTGTATAACCGGCCCGCGAACCGCTTTGTCGCGGGTTTCCTCGGTGCGCCGCAGATGAATTTCCTGCGCGGCACCATCGCGGGCGCGGGCACAATGGCGCTGGATTGTGGGGCGATCGTGAACGTGCCGCTGGCGGCGGGCGTCGATGCGCAGCCCGCGACGCTGGGCTTGCGTCCCGAGTCGATTGCCGTATCGCTGGACGGGACCGGCGACATGACCGTCACGGTGCAGAACTATGAACAGCTGGGGGCGATCACCTATATCTACACGACCTTTCCCAACGGCGAGACGCTGACCGTGCAGCAATCGCGCCAGATCCCGCTGCGCCGGGGTCAGCAGATCGGCGTGACGTTCGACGCAGACAGCCTGCATGTCTTTGCAGGCGAGGATGAGACAGCCCTGATGCTCAAGGAGAGACAGACATGACCCGTGTTGCCCTGATCGGCCTTGGAATGGTCGCCGGAACCTATGTGGATGCCATTTCCAAACTGCCTGATATCCAGATCGGCGGCGTCTTCGCACGCACCGCCGACAGCCGTGCGGCGTTCCTGGAAACCCACGGGTTGGATGCGAAGAACTATGGATCGATCGCGGAAATCGCCGACGATCCCGACATCGGGTTTGCCATCGTCACCACGCCCCCCAATGCCCGGGCCGACATCGTCGCGATGCTGGCCAAGGCCGGCAAGCCGATCCTGATGGAAAAGCCGGTGGAGCGCACGCTGGCGGGTGCGACGGAACTGGTCGAAACCTGCGAAACGGCCGGTGTGCCGCTGGGGATCGCCCTGCAACACCGCACGAAACCGGTGGTGCAGGATCTGCTGCGCGTGCTGCCTGACCTGGGCGCACTGGCCATGGTCGAGGTGCATGTGCCATGGTGGCGGCCGCAATCCTATTACGCCGAACCCGGGCGCGGCCGCTATGACCGTGACGGCGGCGGGGTGATGATCACGCAGGCGATCCACACCTTCGATCTGATGCTGTCGCTGGCGACGCCGTTGGCCGGCCCGGTCACCGATGTCACGGCGATGACGGCCACCACCGCCCTGCACGACATGGAATCCGAGGATTTCGTTTCGGCCGGTCTGCGGTTCGAAAACGGCGCGGTCGGCATGCTCAGCGCGACGACGGCGGCGTTTCCGGGACGGGCCGAGGTCATCGCGCTGCATTGCGCCAATGGTTCGGCCCGGCTGGACACCGATCACCTGAGCGTCGATTGGCAGGACGGGCGGTCGGAAACCTTCGGCGCGGTCACCAGGTCCGGATCGGGCGCCAACCCGATGGCGTTCACGTCCGATTGGCACCGCGCGATCATCGCCGATTTCGACGCGGCGGTGAAGGAAGGGCGCGCACCGCTGATTTCCGGGCGCGCCGCGCTGGACGTGCACCGCCTGATCGCGGCGCTTGAGGCGTCGGCGAAGGCCGGCGCGCGGGTGGACGTGGAAAGGGGCTGAGATGCCGTTCAAGCTGGGGATTCTGGGCATCGATCACGGCCACATCTTCGGGATGCTGTCGAACATGCTGGCTGAGGGCTGTTCGTGCGCGGCGTGGTGGAGCGACGGGGCGGCGGTGAGCGAACCCAAGTTCCGCGCCACCTTTCCCGCATTGGAACGGGTCGCGGACCGCCGCCGCATCCTGGACGACCCCGACGTTGCCATGGTCCTGATCGCCGCGGTCCCCTGCGAGCGTGCGGTACTGGCGATCGAGGCGATGGAGGCGGGCAAGGACGTGATGGTCGACAAGCCCGGCTGCACCACCCCCGAACAACTGGCCGCCCTGCGCGCGTGCCAGGCGCGCACCGGGCGGATCTGGACCGTGAACTTCTCGGAACGGTTCGAGGTGGCGGCGGTGGCCCGCGCCGATGCGTTGGTAAAGGCCGGGGCCATCGGGCGCGTCGTTCAGACGGTGGGCTTCGGCCCGCACCGTCAGAACCTGAAAACGCGGCCCGACTGGTTCTTCGATCCGGCGAAATTCGGTGGCATCCTCTGCGATATCGCCAGCCACCAGATCGACCAGTTTTTGCATTTCACCGGGTCCGACAGCGCCGAGATCGTCCACGCCCATGTCGAGAACACCACAATGCCCGATCATCCCGGCTTTCAGGACTTCGGCGAGGTGGTGCTGCGATCACCCAAGGGGCATGGATATATCCGCGTCGACTGGTTCACGCCGGACGGATTGCCGACATGGGGCGACGGGCGCATTTTCCTGCTGGGCACCGAGGGCCAGATCGAGTTGCGCAAGTATACCGAGATCGGGCAGGCCCATCGCACGAACAACCTGTATCTGGTGAACGGTGAAGAAAACGTGCATATCGACTGTTCCGACATGGCCCTGCCGTATTTTCCGCGCCTCGTGGCCGACGTTCAGGACCGCACGGAAACCGCCGTGACACAGGCCCACACCTTTGCGGTGATGAATCTGGCCATCGCCGCGCAGCAGAAGGGGCAGACGCCATGATCCGGTCCGTCGCGATCCTCGGCGCCGGCATTGGCGCCGCCCACATGGACAGTTTCGGCGAACTGCCCGACCGGTTCCGCGTCGCCACCATCTGCGACATCGACGCCGAACGCGCCCGGCGTGTGGCCCGGCGGCGCGAGGGTGTCGCCCACACCACCGACATCGATGCGGTTCTGGCCGATCCCGCCATCGACATCGTTGATATCTGCCTGCCCCCCGCGCTGCATTTCGAGGTGGCCGAACGCGCGCTGAACGCGGGCAAGGCGGTGATCTGTGAAAAGCCGCTGGTCGACAGCCTGGCCGAAGCCGATGCGCTGGCCGCGGTGGTTGAGCGTACCGGCGGCATGCTGTTTCCGGTGTTCCAGTATCGCTATGGCATCGGCGCTGCGCAGGTGCGCGCGCTGATCGATGCGGGGCTGGCCGGGCGGTGCTTTGCCGGATCGCTGGAAACCCACTGGGACCGCAACGCCGAATACTATGCCGTGCCTTGGCGCGGCACGTGGAGCGGCGAAAAGGGCGGCACGCTGTTGGGCCACGCGATTCACATCCACGATCTGCTGTCGGCGCTGCTCGGGCCCGTCGCGCAGGTGTTCGCCGACACCGCGACCCGCGTGAACGCGATCGAGGTCGAGGATTGCGTCGCCTTGGCGATCCGCATGGCATCGGGCGCGCCGATCACCAGTTCGGTGACCCTGGGGGCGGCCGGCAACATGTCGCGCCTGCGGTTGTGTTTCGAGGGGTTCACCGTCGAATCCGACCGTGCCCCGTATACGCCCGCCGCCAGCCCCTGGACCTTCACCGCCCGCGCCCCCCTGGCGCAGGACCGCATCGACGCCGTTCTGACACGGGTGCCGCCCGCCCGGATCGGGTTCGCCGGCCTGTTCGAGGCGGTGGCCGACGCGCTGGACGGCACGCCCGGGCGCGAGGTGACCTTGGCCGACGGGCGCCGGTCGCTGGAATTCGTCACCGCCGCCTATGCTTCGGCCCGTGCGAATGCGCCGGTGGCGTTGCCGCTGGGGTCGGATCATCCGATGTATCGCGGATGGCTGCCGACCGCGTGATCCGCCCGGGGTTTGCGGCCGCCGGAAGGCTCGGCACAAGGCTTGTGCCGATGCCGGCTTTGCGGGCAAGCTGGGCGGGAAAACCAGGGAGTGGCAGGCATGAAGGTCGTCGTGATGGGTGCGGGGGTGATCGGGATCACCACCGCGTATTACCTTGCAAAACGGGGCGCCGAGGTGACGGTTCTGGACCGTCAGATCGGCCCCGGGCTCGAGGCAAGCTATGCCAACGCCGGAGAGCTGTCCTATGGGATGACGTCGCCCTGGGCGGCGCCCGGGATCCCGATGAAGGCCGTCAAGTGGATGTTCATGAAGCGCCGGCCGCTGTTCATCTGGCCGCTGATTTCGCCCACCATGTGGAAGTGGGGGGCGCAGATGATCGCCAATTGCAACGCGGAAAGCTATCGCATCAACAAGAGCCGGATGGTCCGCATCTCGCATTATTCGCGCGATGTCATGCCCGAGCTGATCGAAGAGACCGGCATCGAATACGATGGCCGCGCGCAGGGCACGCTCCAGCTGTTTCGCACCGAAAAGCAACTGAAGGCATCGCGCGCCGATCAGGAGATCCTGGCCGCGTTCGATTCACCCTTCGCAGAGCTTGACCGCGACGGGTGCATTGCGGTCGAGCCGGCCTTGGGCGCGGTGCGCCACAAGTTCGTCGGCGGATTGCAACTGACGGCGGACCGCACCGGGGATTGCCGGATGTTCACCGTCTCGCTGGCCGAGAAATGCGCTGAAATGGGCGTGAAGTTCCACTATGGCCAATCGATCCGCGAGATCGTGATCGAGAACGGCAAGGTCAAGGGCGTGCGCTGTGACCTGGCCGGCCTGGTCGAGGCCGACGCCTATGTCTGCGCCCTGGGCAGCTATGCGCCCAGGCTGCTGAAACCCGTGGGCGTCAGGATTCCCGTGTATCCGGTCAAGGGGTATTCGGTGACGCTGCCGGTGGTGGACGACGCGATGGCGCCGCAATCCACCATCATGGACGAGACGCACAAGGTGGCGATCACCCGGCTGGGCGACCGGATCCGCGTCGCCGGAACGGCAGAGATCGCCGGATATTCGGATCGGCTGGGCCCCCATGCCACCGACACCGTCAAGCACGTCATCGGCGATCTGTTTCCGAAGGGGGGCGACCTGTCGCAGGCCGAAGGCTGGACCGGATTGCGCCCGATGACCCCCGATGGCACGCCCGTCCTGGGTGCGACGCGCTATGACAACCTGTTCCTGAACACCGGGCACGGTACGCTGGGATGGACCATGGCCTGTGGTTCGGCACGTGCGGTGGCCGATGTCGTGACCGGCCATCCGCCCGAAATCGATTTCGACGGGCTGACGGCGGCGCGATACGACTGACGCGGGCGGCGGCGCGGATCGTGGGGGCGGATGCCTCCGGCGGGAGTATTGCGATCGGTAAGAAGCACGGGACAACGTGCCTGGCGTGATGGCGGTCGCGGCCCGGGCATTGCCGGCGGTCCGGGTATGTTGCAAGTGCGACCGGTGGGGCGTGATCCTTGGCTTCAGGCGGGCGGTCCCGGGGAATGGCCGGGGGCGGAGTGATGGCGCCCCGCGTGGGACGCCGCAACCTCATGCGCGGGTCAGGACGACGTCGGCGCGGATGTCGTGGTCATGCTCGATCACGTCCAGCAGGTAATCAGCGACTTCGGTGCGCGACACCAGGCCGTTCTTCCACTTTGCCGGCTCGTGGATGGCCCGTGCCTGGCCCGTTCGGGCCGAGTTTGTCAGGATCGTCGGGCGGACGATGGTCCAGTCCAGGGCGCTGTCCATGATCAGCCCCTCCTGCCGGTCCTTGTCGGCATAGGGGCGGCCCAGTATCGCGCGGTGGCCCAGGCGTTCGACGGTGCTCATGGCGGCGCGGCTGCGTCCGGCGCCAAAGCCGGTGACGGCGACCAAGCGCGTCACCCCGGCCCGTTCCATGGCGGCGATCAGCACGCGGGTGGTGTCGGAGAACAGCGTTTCCTTTTCCCACAACATGGCAAGGCGTTCGCGGATGCCGAGGGCGTAGATCACGGCGTCGGCCCCGGCAAGCGCGCCGTCGACATCGGCCGCCGTCCGGGCGTCGCCGGCGATGGGCGTGAGCCGGGGATGGGGCGCCATGTCGTGGGCCGAGCGGGCGAAGCCGTGCACATGGTGACCCCGTGCCAAGGCTTCGCGGGTGGCGGCGGCGCCGATGCCGGAGGTCGCGCCGAGGATCAGAATGGTCTTGGTGTCGCTGGTCATTGCAGGCCCCTGTGATGTCCCGCTTCAGATATGGCGCCGCTGGCCGATGTCGAGAGGGGCATGGCGGTCGGCGGTCGGCGACCTTGCGCCGTCGTGGACCGGGCAGCCGCGGGTTTCGACGCTTCCCCGGCCAGGGGTGTTGGGCGGCGTGCCGGCCGCTGCGGCACGCCAAGCCCCGTGGATCCGGCGGGACCGCCCGCCGGCTGGCAGGATCGCGCGCCCTGGGTGAACAAACGTTGCAGGGATCGGGGCGCCCCTGAGGCGCAATGGCGCGGCCGACGGCCTTTCAAGTCAACGCACATTGGCCCATAGTCAAAGGGAAAGGTGAAGTCATGGCGGTCAGTCATTGCAACAGATCCCGGGTTTCGGCGTTCTTTGCCCCCGAACAGCGGGTATGGCGCGGGCGGGCGAGCCTGGCGGTTGTCTTCTGGGGCTATGGTGTCGGGGTCAGCCTTGTCCTGGCCACCCTTCAGGCCACGGCGATCTTCACCGGAGAGCTTCTGTTTCAGCAGTTCCTGATCGCCGTCTCGGCATTGTACACGGTCTGGATCGTGATCGCGATCTGGCGCTGTGCGCGCAACGCCGATCCGTTCTGGGGCACGCTTGCGCGATGCTTGACCGTGACGTGGGCGTTGAACGCGGGTCTGGTGTTGTTCTTCCTGCAGATCGAGCTGGTGCTCAGATATGTGCGGGGGTGATCCCACCCGCACGCTCGGACCTCCGGGTCTGAAACGTATATTGCTGGATGGCGCGAAATCCCTGTTTCCGGGGTATTTCGCGCTGGTCATGGCGACGGGGGTGGTTTCGATCGCCTGTCAGTTCATGGGGCTGCGCCCGATCGCGCTGGCGCTGATCGTGGTCAACTGGATCGCCTGGCCGGTGCTGTGGGGGCTGACGATCCTGAGGGCGGTGCGGTTTCGCACATTGTTGATGCGCGACATCTCGGACCATCGGCTGGCGCCGGGCTTTTTCACCATCGTTGCCGGCACCTGCGTGCTGGGCACCCAGAACGTCGTGGTGATCGGGGCCGTGGCGGTGGGCACGGTGTTGTGGTGGTTCGGGCTGATCCTGTGGTTCGTGATCATGTACACCTTCTTCACCGCGGTGACCGTGCGGGCGCGCAAGCCGACCTTGGCGCGCGGCATCAACGGCGCGTGGCTGATTGCCGCCGTCTCGACCCAGTCGGTGGTCGTGCTGCGGGGGGTGATCGACATCGCGGCGCCGCCGTCCGAGGCGATCCAGTTCCAGGTGATCGCGATGTTCCTGATCGGTTGCATGCTGTATCTGGCGATCATCCCGTTGATCTTCTATCGCCTGACGTTCGTGCCGATGAGTCGCGAGGATTTCAGCCCGCCCTACTGGATCAACATGGGGGCGGTCGCGATCACGGCGCTTGCCGGGTCGATCCTGCTGTTGCGGGGGGAAACATGGCCGCTGCTCGGGCCGCTTCTGCCGTTCCTGCGCGGATTCACCTTCTTTTTCTGGGCGGTGGCCAGTTGGTGGATTCCGTTCCTGTTCGGGTTGATGACCTGGCGTTACCTGTGGATGCGTGACCGCTTTACCTATGAGCCGGCGATCTGGGGCATGGTCTTTCCGCTGGCGATGTACACGACCAGCACCTATCAGTTCGACCGCGCCATGGGGTACGGGTTTCTCGATCCGGTGCCCAATGTATTGGTCTATATCGCGCTGACCGCATGGATCCTGGGGATCGTTGGCCTGATCCGCCACATCCTGCGCATCATGCGCGGGGCAGGGGCGATGGTGGTGACGCCGCTTGACTGACCCGGCCCCGTGGCCTTGCGGACCCGGGCCGTGATGTGCCGGATCGGGTCCGTGTGCGGGCAGGGCGGTGTCAGCCGGCCCCGCGATCCTGACGGCGGGCCGTGATCGGGAAGGTCGCCCGAGTCATGACTTTGCCGGCGTCGTCGACGATGAAACGACAGGCGCGGTCGCCGTGATGAAAGGTCAGACGCCAACGACCGGCGTCCTCGTCGATGCCGGCTTCGCACCGCGAGGTGATCGCGCCGTCGCGCATCCGGGTCTTGACCTGGTCTTCGGACAGCCCGAACGCCTCGGCCAGCAACGCGGCGTCGACCACGAAATCGTCCGCGTTGCGTTCGATGGCTGTCATGACGTCTCTTTCCAGTAATCGTTGGCGGCGGCCACGGTGGCGAAATGCGTCGCCACGATCTGGCTGGACGCGATCAGCGCGTCGGCGTCCTCGGCATAGACGGGACGCAGACGGTCGCGGACCGCGGCGTCGGGCTGGGTCATCTTCACGGCGACACGGGCCAGTTTCACGGCCAGTTCATAGCCTTCTTCCGGTGTCGCGGTTTTCAGGGTGGGTAGCCAGGTTGTCATGGTCATCCTTCCGGTTCTGGGTTGCGGGACGTGTGCAGATCGACACCGCCGATCATGGTTCAATTTAGCTCAAGCGGGGCAAGCGCGATATCCCCGAGCGTCGAGCGGTCAAGCTCGGCAAGGAACGCGGCTTCGGCGGCGCCCAGCCGCGATTTGAGGCCGCAGCGTCCGTCGATCACGCAGGCGCCGCCGTTCGCGCCCAGGCATTCGACCAAGGGTTGGCCTTCCTCGAGCAGGCGGACGACCGCACCCAGCCGGATCTGGTCGGCCGGGCGCGCCAAGGCCGCGCCGCCACCGCCACCGCGCCGCGTCGTGACCAATCCCGCACGGGAAAGACGCTGCATGATCTTGGCCAGGTGATTGCGCGAGACACCGAATTCATCCGCCAGTTCAGCGGTCGAAAATGCGCGTTCGGGGTCGCTTGCCAGGCGCATAAGCATCCGCAGGCCGTAATCCGTGAACGAGGTGAGACGCATCGGTGCAAGGTCCGTTTGAATGGGTATTTACAATACCTATTAGCAGTCCTAGGCTCGGATGCAAACGGAGAACGCGAAATTTTCATGACCAGCTTCGGCGCATCACCACGGATCGATTCCGTCAGGGCAGAGATCACCGCCGGGATCATGGCCGACACCGGCCTGAACGAAGCGATGTTGCGCGCCCTGGTCGAGCATTTCTATGACGCGGCCCGGCGCGACCCGGTGCTTGGCCCGATCTTCGATGCCCACATCACCGACTGGCCGGCCCATATCGAACGCATGATCGATTTCTGGTCGTCGATCGCGCTGATGACCGGGCGCTATCACGGTCGCGCCATGGCGGCGCATACGCCGCTGGCGCTGGGCCAGGCGCACTTTGACCGCTGGCTTGACCTGTTTCGCACCAGCGCGCGCGAAACCTGCACGCCGGCGGGTGCCGTGCATCTTGTGATGCGCGCCGAACGCGTTGCGCGCTCGCTCCAACTGGCGGTTGTCAGGGCGCGCACCGCCCGTGACGGCGCGCCTTTCACCCGTCTGGAAAGGATGTCGAAGTGACCGAAACCGCCCCGAAACATGATCCCGCCGAACTGACCCGCTATATCGAAAGCCGCTATCACGCGCGCCACCGCGAACAACTGCCGGCCCTGGCCGACATGGCCGAGCGGGTGGAAAGCGTTCATTTCGGTGATGACGATGTGCCCGACGGCCTGTCGTCGGTCCTGCATCGCATGATCGGCGAGATGGAGGTGCACATGAAGAAGGAGGAGCTGATCCTGTTCCCCGCCATCCGCAAGGGCGGTGTGCCGGGGATCGAAAACCCGATCGCCATGATGCGCGCCGATCATGACGATCATGCCACCGGAATTGCCGAAATCCGCCGGCTGACAAACGATCTGACGCTGCCGCAGGGCGCCTGTGGCACGTGGACCGCGCTTTACGCCGGCCTCGAGGAATTCGTGGCCGATCTCGAATCGCATATCGAGCTGGAAAACCAGGTTCTGTTTCCCCAGTTCGAGCAGGAGTAAGGACAGCCCATGGGTATCGCGACCGTGACATCGGCGGAACGCGGGGCGACGGATCGCCTGTTCGACGCCATCGTGACCCGGCTGTCGGCCGAGGGTGTGCGCATTGCGGGCGCCGTGCGCCCCGTCATTCCCGACGTGGCGCCGGGCCATTGCGAGAGCGACCTGCTGTTGCTGCCGGACGGGCCGATCGTGCGGATCACCCAGGATCTTGGTCCGGGCTCGACCGCGTGCCGCATGGATGCCGGCGCCCTTGAACAGGCGGTCGGCCTTGCCACCGCGCGCTTGGCCGAACAGGGCGCCGATCTGGTCGTTCTGAACAAGTTCGGCCTGAGCGAGGCGGAAGGGCGCGGTTTCCGCGGCTTGATCGCCGATGCGCTGGGGCAGGGCGTGCCGGTTCTGATCGGTCTGTCCGACACCCATCGCGCCGCGTTCGAACGCTTCAGCGAAGGACTGTCGCGCGCGCTGCCGCCCGACGAGATGGCGATCGTCGACTGGTTCCGGGCGACGGCGGGGGTCGATGCCGACATGGCCGAAAACGTCTGAGCGCGTTTGGATGGCTGCGCAGCGGGGTGCGGCCTGAACGGCCCGCACGGCGATCACCGAACCGCGCGCATTTCCATCGACACGACACTGGACAACGCCCCCGCGCGCGTTTAAGTGACGCCCGTGCGCCGCTCACGTCCACAAACGCGGCGCCTCGATGGCGGCAACCCTGTCCACCGAGAGCCCCTATAGCTCAGCTGGTAGAGCAACTGATTTGTAATCAGTAGGTCCGCGGTTCGAGTCCGTGTGGGGGCACCATGATTGCTTCAGATCCTTCGCAGGAAACCTGGGCGATATCGGCTCTTCCGCTTGCCCTTTCGCAACACGCAGTGTCTTGGGATGCGCTTGAATGCGGCGGCGATCGGGCGGCGTTTTGCGTTGCCGGGATGGCGGCCTTCTATGGGGTGATCTCGTCGAGGCCCCTTGTGACGATGATCGACGCCAGGGCCATCGCGGCGAAGATCGTCAGCGTCACATGCGGGCCGGCCAGCGAGGCCAAAGCGCCGAACAGCCCGGATCCCAACAGGAGCAGGCCGATCACCGTGTTCGATACCGCCGTATAAGCTGCGCGGTTGTCCTTCGGCGCCATGTCCACCAGATAGATCACGCGCCCCTGCCGCACCCCGTGATAGGCGATCATCAGCACGAACAGCACCAGCGGCAGGGCCCAGATCGTGCCGGAAAGGCCGATCAGGTCCATCGCCACCGCCGATACCAGCGCCAGAGCCCCGGCAAGGGCGGATACGATCAGCACCCGGCGGCTGGATCTGTCGGCCAACCGGCCCCAGATCCACGAACTCAGCAGCGATGCGATGGACGAGGCCAGAACCAGCGCGCCGAGGCGGTCGAACCCGCCTTGCCCGGCCTGCGAGCCGAGCAGCACGATGTAGGGCGGCGCAAGGGCGGTCGAGGTCAACAGGCCGCGCGCATAGATGAAGCGGCGCAGTTGCGGATCACGCCGCAAAAGGGCCAGCTGCGCGAAGGCGGGCGTCTCGCCGGCACCCGGCGCGGCCTCTTCCCACAGGGTCGAGAAAAGCAGACCCGCGCCCAGCCACAGAAGCGCCGCCAGCGCGATCGCCACCAGGACCAGCGTTGTCCTGTCGATCAGCCCCGACATCAGGAGCAGCGCGAAGATGACGACCGCGGCGGCGCCCAGCGATGTGGCCGTGCCGGTGGCCGCGCCACGCCGCGACTGGCCCACCGTCTTGCCCAGAACATCGCTGTAGCTGACCGAACAGACCGAGCGCGACACCGCAAGCACCGCCAGCAGGCCACAGATGACGGCGCCCGCCGCGGTCCCGGTCAGCGTCAGCGCGGCCAGCACGATGCCCGCGGCGGCGGCGCCCTGTCCGATGCTGCCGCCGACCCATGCCCATTTGCGCCGATCCATCGCCTGCACATGGGCGGCGGTGAACAATTGCGGCAGCAGCGCGCCCGCCTCGCGGATCGGCACCAGCAGGCCGACGAAGAAGGCCGACGCGCCCAAGTGGTCCAGCAGCCACGACAGCACCAGTTTCGGGTCGATCAGCCCGTCGGCGATCTTGCTCATCGAGAGGGATCCGGCGTGGCGCAGGAAATTGCCCGGCTCATGGGTCGCTTGGGCGTCGGACAGATCGCCGGGGGTGTCGGTGTCGTCCACCAGCGCCTCGAACAAGGTCTGTTCGAAATCCGGTTTGCTCATCGTGTTTTCCTATCGGGCCTGGCTTTGTCTGGCGTTGCTTGCTGTTTCCTGTCGCGCAGGTCCTTCAGCGCCACAAGCAGCGCCAGAACCACCACGAAGGCGATCAGGCCGAGCCCCACAACCATCGCGGTCCCCCAGGACGAGACGGCCAGCGTGGCAAACACTGCCGCCGTGATCACCGCAATGCCGACCGCCGTGCCGATCCTTTGCCCGGTCTGCATGATCGCCCCCGAACTGCCGGCATAATCCAGTGGCACGTTGGCCAGTGTCAGCGTCTGGTTCGGGCTGATGACCGTGCCCTGCGCCACCCCGATCAGGGACAGCGACGCCATCAGCCACCAGATGCTCAGATGGCCCGCCTCGAACAAAAAGACGACAAGGATGCTCAGCCCGAGGCCGAAAAGCGCGATGATCAGGCCGGCCACCACCAGCTTGCGCCCAAGATAGGCGACCCGGCTGCCGGCCCAATGGGCGGCATAGGCCGACAGCAGGGCCGCCGGAATCCCGAACGACGCCGACTGCAGCGCCGTCTTGCCGTCGCCTTCCTGGACATAGAGCGCAACCAGAACCCAGACACTGGTCACCCCCATGAAATACAGCGCCATGATGGTGATGCCGTTGGTATAGCTCTGGGTCGAGAAGATCTTGAGATCGACCATCGGGCTCAGCCCCAGCCGGACATAGCGTTGCTCCCACCTGACCCAGAGCCAGGCCAGAACGAAGCCCGCGGGCAGCAGCAGCCACAGCGCGGCGCCGCCACGCCCTTCCATGAAGGGAAAGAGGACCGCAAGAACCGCAAGCCCCAGAAGCACCGCGCCCACCGGGTCGAGCGAGCGCAGCCCGCTGCCCGTGCGCGGCAATCGTATGATCAGGGGCCGCGGGAACCACCACAGCCCCAGCGCGATGGCAAGCACGCCAAAGGGCACGTTGACCAGGAACGTCAGGCGCCAGCCGATATCCGGCCCGCCCAACTGGATCAGCAGGCCGCCCAGAACCGGGCCGACAGCGACCGATAGACCGACCGTGGTGCCGAAATATCCAAAGGCACGCCCGCGGGCGTCGCCGCGGAAATAATGCTGGATCATGCCCAGCCCTTGGGGGTTCAGCAGGCCCGAGCCGACCCCCTGTACGAAACGGGCGGCATTCAGCCATTCGGCGTTCGGCGCCATTCCCGCCGCGACCGAGGCGAGGGTGAAGATCGCCACGCCGATCAGGAACAGCCCGCCGCGCCCCATGATGTCGCCCGCGCGCCCCGCCGCCACCAGAACGACGCCGAAGGTCAGCGCATAGCCCGACAGCACCCATTGCAGATCCGCCTCGGACGCATCCAGCCCCAGTCTGATCGAGGGCAGCGCCACGTTCACGATGCTGACGCTGACGAGTGTCATGAAGATGGTGATCAACAGCACCGAAAGGATGCGCCATCTTACCGGGTCCGTCGTCGGGTGGGCATCGGCCTGCGCCGACGTGTTCGTATCTGCCTTTGACGAAGCCAAATCCAGGACCTTCCGTTTACCCGTCCGGTTCACTGCTCTAGCCTGTGCGCCGATTTATTGCTAGCCGGTTGCACCAGGATGGCATTATCGGAAGACGTCATGAAATACCTCTGTGGCCTGGCAACGGCACTGATTGCTCTCGTCGTCGGCGCGGCGGCCCTGAACTGGTCGGCCAGGCCCGACAACGCGCCCCTCAGCCTGGATCCGTCCGAAGCGCTGCAGACCTATCTGTTTTCCGTCTCGTGGGTCGCCGGCGGCTGGGGCATGGTGATCGGGGTGGTGGTGCTGGTGGTTTATGTGTCTCTTTTCTACGCGCTGGGCGCCCGGACGTATAAGCGTTTGGCGCACCGCACCCCCTGACACGGGTGCGGCGCCCTCAACACTCCTTTTCCCCAGCACAGGACGTTCGACAATGATGCATCCGCTGACGTTTCCCCGACCGCGAGATGACGAACGCTGGGCCTGGGGTCTGTCAGGCCCTGAACCGGTCGAGGTCTGGGAGAGGTTCTCCCCGGCCTACGAGGCCCAGTTGGAACGGCTGACATCGATCCTGATCGATATGGGGTTCAGCCCCACGATCGGCGGGGCGGGATCGGAGGATGGCGAATACGTGCGCGCCGAACACGACGACAGCGATCGCATCGTCTTTTTCTACCATCTGGAAGATCCCGCCGATGCAAATGTCCTGGCCGCACTGAACGATGACGACGCGCTGCGCGATTGGATCCAGGAAGGATGGATCGGTGGCTGACGGCCGGCCGCATCGATCCTGAGCCCGCGGACGATCGGTTCCGCGGGCGCCCGATCCGCACCGGCAGGACCGGGTCACAGGGACAGGCGAGACGGCCATGGGCCCGTATCCTTGCTTGACCTGCGGTCTGGTTTTCACAAGACAAAAGGATGCGTGTCCTGCACCGAACCGGTTTGTATGTCCTTCCCCTGTGCCTGGGACTCTTGTCTCTGGCGGCGTCGCTGACGCCGTCGCTGATCCCGCGTGACTGGCTGGTTCAGGGGGTGCTGGGCGGCACGGTCATGGCTTTGGGCTACCTGATCGGGCGGCTGTTCGTCGCCTTCTGGCGGCTGCTGGATCTGCCCGAACCCACCGGGCGGGCGGTTGTGGGGGCGCGGTTGGTCGGGGGCATTCCGACGCTGCTGATTCTTGCCTGGTGCCTGTTTTCGGCGCGCGACTGGCAGAACGGCATCCGCGTGCGGATGGGCATGGACCTGCTCGAAAGCTCGAACACGATTCGGATGCTGGCCTTGGCCTTTGTGGTATTCGCCGCGCTGGTTCTGCTGGGTTACGCGCTGCAATGGCTGTTCGATCGGGTGCGCTTTCGCCTCTATCGGTTCATGCCGATGCGCACGGCGAACCTTGCCGGCTTCCTTGTCACCGCGCTGGCGCTGATCTTCCTGGCCCGCGACGGCGTGATGAACCAGGTGATCATCGCGCTGGACGATTCCGTGACGCTGGCACAACGGCTTTTTGCCGACGCACCGCCGCCGCCGGATGTTCGCGACCTGACGGGGGGCGCGGCATCGCTGGTGGATTGGGGTGCGTTGGGCCAGCCGGGGCGCGATTACGTTCTGACGGGGCCCGATGCCGAGGCCATCGCCGCCTTCAGCGGCCGCGCCGCCATGACGCCGATCCGCGTCTATGTCGGTCGCGCCCAGGCCGATACCGCTCAACAGCGGGCCGACATCGCCCTGGCCGAACTGATCCGCCAGGGCGGGTTCGAGCGTGAGGTGCTGATCGTCGCCATGCCCACCGGCACAGGCTGGATGGATCCGGGCGCGATGGACCCGGTCGAATACATGCATGGCGGCGATATCGCCACCGTCGCGGTCCAGTATTCCTATCTGCAATCGCCGCTGGCGCTGATCCTCGAGACGCGCTCGGGGCTGGATCAGGCGGAGAGGCTGATCAGCACCGTTCATCGCCACTGGCGCACCCTGCCCGAAGAGACGCGACCGCGGCTCTACATTCACGGGCTCAGCCTGGGCGCCTGGTCGTCGATGCATGGCACGGATCTGTTCGTGCTGCTGGACGATCCGATCGACGGTGCGTTCTGGGTCGGGCCGCCGTTTCCATCGCTCAGGTGGCAGAATGTCGTCGCATCGCGCAACCCCGACAGCCCCTATGTGGCGCCGGTCCTCGGGGACGGCCGGCTGGTGCGGTTCGCGTCCCATTACAAGGACGCGGGCGGCCCGGACGGCTGGGGCGACATGCGCATCGTCTATCTGCAATATGCAAGCGATCCGATCGTGTTCTTCACCACCAGCGCGGCCTTTCGCGCACCGCAGTGGATGAAGGAGCCGCGCGCGCCGGATGTCTCGCCGCAGATGCGCTTTGTTCCGGTGGTCACGCAGTTGCAGCTTGTCGTCGACATGCTGTTGGCAAACACCGCACCCGAAGGGCACGGCCACGCCTATCACGCGCGCGACTATATCAAGCCCTGGATCGCGGTGACCGCGCCCCGGGACTGGACGGCGCAGGATACCGGGCGCCTGATCGCGCTGTGCGACAACGGGTTCCTGCAAGGCTGTGACGCGGCGCGCGCCGCCGGCAAACGGCCCTGACGGGCGGCCCGTCGCCGGGCGCGATCAGTTACAACGGGGGCAGGGGCCCCGACCCCTGACAGGCGCACGACACGAAGCCACTGGCGCCGGCCGGCACATTCCCGTTGATCCCGGCGCGCGGGCACCGCATCATCACGGCCATGATGATGTCCGCACCCGGAACTACGATCGATCAGGGTCAAAGGGGCGAAGCCGCCGCAATCTGAGGGGTGCCGATGGACAGTCTGAGTTGGCAGATGAGACATGCGTTGCGCATGGTCGTTTCCGGTTCGGGCGCCTATCTGCTGGTCTTTTCGCTGGGCCTTCAGGTTGATTTCTCGGCCGTCATCACCGCCATCTTCGTCACCCAGAGCAACGTCGGCGGGTCGTATCGGGTGGCGGTCGAACAGTTCTTCGCCTCGATTGCCGGTGCGCTCTGCGGCACCGGGGCGGCCGCGCTGATCATGCCGCAGGATCCGGTGACGACCGCCATCGCGCTGGTCATCGCGCTGACGCCCCTGGCCATGCTTGGCGCGCGGTCGCCGGGGTTCCGGGTGGCGCCGATCAGCGCGGTGATCATCCTGTTGCAAGCGCCGGAATTCGAGATCGATACGCTTACGCTGGCGCTCGACCGGGTGGTGGGGGTTGCACTGGGGTGTGGCGCGGGGGTGGCGGTGTCGCTGACGGTGTTTCCCGCCCGCGCGCTTGCGGCCGCGGTGGAAACCGCGGCGGCCGTCACCGGTCTGCTGGCGCGGCAGATGCAGATCCTCTCAAAGGACCAGCCCGCGCCCCGCGGCGCCCACGGCGCGCTTGCGGCGCAGGTGCGCGAGAACCTCGTGCGGCTTGGCGAATTGGTGGAAGAGGCCGAACGCGAGCGGCGCGGTCGATCCACGCGCTATGCGGGCGCGCCGCGCCTGCTGCGCACCTTGCGCCGGTTGCGCCATGATACGGACATGCTGCGCCGGGCGGGTCGTGACATCAGCCGCGACGCGCTGCCGGCCAGCATCGATGCGCCGTGGTGCAAGGCCGCCCACAGCGCCGCCGAAACCCTGCTGGGTGTCAGCCGCCTTCTTGCCGGCGAAGACGTCGCCGAGGATTTCGACACCCTCGGGCCGGCCGTGCGCGTCTATCTTGCCGCCCTTGAGGAGATCCACAAGAGCGGAGAGGCGGCGACGCTGCCGCCCGCCACCCTGCGGCGCATGTTCGGGATCGGGTTCACGCTGGATCAGCTGCGCCTGGATGTCGGTGACATGATCGAGATCGCGCGCGACGTGCCCAAGCCACGGCCCGGCGTGGTCGCCGCCGTGACCGGCTGGCGGTCTGCACGCGGCCGGGCATGATGCCGTGCCATGGCGCGCAAAAGGCCCCGCGGGATTGTTCCCGCGGGGCCTGATGTTTCCGTGTCGGGCAATGGGTGGCGCTCAGCCTTCCCTGACGCCCTTTTCGACCCGCTCGCCCAGCGTCTTGTCGACGTTGCGCCAGTATTCGAAGGCGCGTGTCAGCACCTTTTCGGACACGCCATCCTTGAGATGGCCGACGATGTTGCTGACCAGCCGGTCGCGGGCCGCGTCATCCATCACGTCGCGCACCAGGGTGCCGGCCTGTCCCCAGTCGTCGTCATCCTTCCGCAGGGTATAGGCGCGGCGCACCATGTCGCCGTCGGCATACCACAGACCCGCATCGTCGGTGCGCGACGGATCCGCCGCCGGCCCGCCATAGGAGTTGGGCGCATAGACCGGATCAGAGACATTCTGAACCCGCATCGCCCCGTCCTTGCTATAGCTGTGAACCGGCGATTTGGGCCGGTTTACCGGGATCTGCTTGTAATTCGCACCCAGCCGCGCGCGGTGTGCGTCGGAATAGGAAAAACCGCGCCCCAGCAGCATCTTGTCGGGGCTGAGGCCGATACCCCGCACCACGTTGCTGGGCTCGAATGCCGCCTGTTCGATCTCGGTGTGGAAATCGGTCGGGTTGCGGTCCAGCGTCAGCTTGCCGACCTCGATCAGCGGATAATCGGCATGGGGCCAGACCTTGGTCAGATCGAAGGGATTGAAGCGATAGGTCCGCGCATCCTCGAACGGCATGATCTGCATCTTCAGGGTCCAGCTGGGATGATTCCCGTCGCGGATCGAATTGAACAGGTCACGGCGGTGATAGTCGGCATCGGCGCCGGCCAGGCGGTCGGCCTCGTCCTGGGTCAGGAATTCGATGCCCTGGTCGGTCTTGAAGTGGTACTTGACCCAGAACTTCTCGCCCTCGGCGTTGACCCACATGTAGGTGTGGCTGGAAAAGCCATCCATGTGCCGCCAGGTTTTCGGAATGCCGCGATCACCCATCAACCAGGTCACCTGGTGCGCCGATTCCGGCGAGAGCGTCCAGAAATCCCACTGCATGTCGTGATCGCGCAGACCACTGTCGGCGCGGCGTTTCTGGGACCGGATGAAATGCTGGAATTTCATCGGGTCGCGCAGAAAGAAGATCGGTGTGTTGTTGCCGACCATGTCATAGTTGCCCTCGGTGGTATAGAACTTCAGCGAAAAGCCACGGGGGTCGCGCCAGGTGTCCGGGCTGCCCTGTTCGCCAGCGACGGTCGAGAACCGGATCAACGTTTCGGTTTTCGTGCCCGGCTGGAACAAGGCCGCGCTGGTGTATTTGCTGACGTCATGGGTGACTTGGAAATGTCCGAACGCGCCGCCGCCCTTGGCGTGGGGCTGGCGTTCGGGGATGCGTTCGCGGTTGAACTGCGCCATCTGCTCGATCAGGTAGTGATCGTGCAACACGATCGGGCCGTCCGCACCGACGGTCAGCGAATGTTCATCACTCGCCACGGGAATCCCCGCATCGGTCGTGGTCGGCTTCTTGGCGTCGTCGGCCATGGTAATCTCTCCTTGCGCTGCTTGGGGCCTTCGGAACCCCGACCGGAAGGTCGGGGCGCCGCGATCCCGTGTTGGCTGTCGTGATCCTGCCGCAATCGGGCACCACTGCCAATAGCGGGTTTGTCGGCAGGCGGGACCGCGACGACGGTCCGCCGGCTGGACCGGATCGAACGGTGGCTATGGGATACTGTTGCACCTTATGCAATGGTGAATGCGATATTATGGCCCTATCCGGCAACAAATCGGTGGCCTATATCAAGAGGACGAGACGCCGATCACCGCCGGGCCGGATCGACCGACGGCCACGCCATCGGACATTATGGAACACCTGGCCGCGCGCCGGCATTAACCCACGACCCTTCTTGCACGGAGAACAATAATGTCTGTCAAACTCGCCATCATCTACTATTCCAGCTACGGCACCAACCATCAGATGGCCTCGATCGCTGCCGAGGCGGCCAAGGCCACCGGCGCCGAGGTGCGGCTGCTGAAGGCCCCCGAAACGGCACCTGCCGAGGTTGTCGCCGGTGTCGACGCATGGAAGGCACAGGCCGAGCGCATGGCCGACATCCCCGAGGCGACGGTTGAAGACATGGAATGGGCGAACGCCTATCTTCTTTCCGCACCGACCCGGTTCGGCGTCGTGGCCAGCCAGATGCGTGCGTTCATCGACACGCTGGGCGGTATCTGGGGCAAGGGCGGTTTGGCGAACAAGCCGGTGTCGGCGATGACCTCGGCCCAGAACACCCACGGGGGCCAGGAAACCACGCTGCTGTCGCTTTATACGACCGTCATGCACTGGGGCGGTTTCGTCGTGGCACCGGGCTATACCGACGAGGTGATCTTCAAGACCGGCGGCAACCCCTATGGCTACAGCCACACGGCGGGCGAGGATTTCTCGGACGACGCGAAAACCGCCATCGGCCACCAGGTGCGCCGCCTTGTCGAAATCGCGGGCAAGCTGGCCTGACCTTCGGCCTTCTTCGCCACATCGCTTCCGTGGAAGCGACCGGACCGGTCCGGAGCTGTTGACCGGTTCAGGGATGGCACATGGGCCGGGCCGTTTTCACAACGGCCCGGACTGAACCCTGCGATGCGAAAGGACCCCCGAGATGAGCTATGCGCCTTGCCCCGATCCCGTTCTGGGGGACGCCGACAGCGTCAATTCCATCGAAACCCTGATCGTGCCTCGCGCGGTCGATCTGGGCGGGATGGAGGTGCGCCGGGCGCTGCCGTCGACCAAGCGACAGATGGTCGGCCCGTTCATCTTCTTCGACCAGATGGGACCGGCGGAATTCCTGACGGACCAGGGCATCGACGTGCGGCCGCATCCGCACATCAACCTCGCCACGCTGACCTATCTGTTCGAGGGCGAGATCCTGCACCGCGATTCCCTCGGCACTGAACAGACGATCCGGCCGGGCGCCGTGAACTGGATGAAGGCGGGGCGCGGCATCGTCCATTCCGAACGCACATCGCAACAGCGCCGCCAGGACGGCCAGCGGCTGTTCGGGTTGCAGACCTGGGTGGCCCTGCCCGAAGCCGACGAGGAAACCGCGCCCGATTTCATTCACTATGGCGCGGACGTCCTGCCGATGCTCGACAGTGACGGGATCAGGGCGCGCATCCTTGCGGGCGCGGCGTTCGGTCAGAAAAGCAGCCTGAAGACGGCGTCGGAAACCCTTTACGCCGATCTCGAGGTGCAGGCAGGCAAAAGCGTGCCGATCGATGCCACCCATGAAGAACGTGCGCTTTACACGATCTCGGGCGAGATCGAGATCGCGGGCGACCGGTTCGGCAAGGGTCAGCTTCTGGTGCTGCGGCCCGGCGATGCGATCACGGTCAGGGCCAGCACGCCGGCGCGATTCATGCTGTTCGGCGGCGCGCCGATGGGCGGGCCGCGCTATATCTGGTGGAACTTCGTGTCGTCGCGCCCCGAACGCATCGAGGCGGCGAAACAGGAATGGGCCCACGGCCGGTTCGACACCGTGCCGGGGGACGAGGCCGACTTCATCCCGCTGCCCGAAAGCATCGGCAAACCGCGCCGCGCCTTCGGCGGTGTCCGCTACCCCTGAGACCGAGCCAGCAAAGGATACTTCCATGACACAGACGATTCCCGGCCTGCATCACGTCACCGTCGTTTCCGGCCCACCTCAGCAGAACGTCGACTTCTACGTTGGAACCCTGTTGCAACGGTTGGTGAAGAAGACGGTGAACTTCGACGATCCCGGCACCTATCACCTGTATTACGGCAACGACCGTGCCGAACCCGGCAGCATCCTGACGTTCTTTCCCTTCGTCGATGCAGGGCCGGGGCGGGCGGGGCCGGGCATGGCAAGTGCCGTGGCCTATGCGGTGCCGAACGGCGGGCTGGACGCGTGGGTTGCGGCCTTGGCCGAGGCCGGCGTTGACCATGAAGGACCGTTCACGCGCTTCGGCGAACAGATGATCGCGCTCAGCGATCCCGACGGCCTGCGGATCGAACTGATCGAAACCGATCGCGGCACGGCGGGTACGGCCGGCGGTGATGCGCCCACCGATGGCGGGTTCCATTCGGTTACCCTGTGGCTTCGCAACCCGGACCGTACCGCGCGCCTGTTGACCGATGTTTTCGGCTACGCCAGCGCGGGGCAGGCCTCGGAGGGTGGCGAGACGCGCTATCGTTTTGTCGCCGACGGGCAGGGGCGCGGTTCGGTCATCGACCTGATGACGTCGGATGTGACCGCTGCGGGCCGACCGGGTGCGGGCACGATCCACCATGTCGCCTTTCGCGCCGAAACCGACGATGTGCAGATGGGCTGGCAGGAGACGCTGCGCGCTCAGGGGTTTGACGTGACGCCCCAGATCGACCGGCAGTATTTCAATGCGATCTATTTCCGCGAGCCCGGCGGCGTGCTGTTCGAAATCGCCACCGATCCACCCGGCTTTGCCACGGACGAGCCGATGGAGAAGCTGGGGCAGGCGCTGAAGCTGCCGGAACAGCACGAGCGGTTGCGCGATCAGATCGAACGCATCCTGCCGCCCGTCACCGTTCCGCAACGGGGGCGCGGTGGGCGATGATCGCCGCACTGCAACATTCCAGATGCTCCCGCAATCCATCCTGACACGCCCGGGGATCGAAACCCGGCCAAACACCACCAAAGGAGAACATACCATGCGTATCAGCCTGTTGACACTCGCCAGCCTGGCAATCGCCGGCACTGCCTCGGCCGACGTATCGCTGTCCATCCCGCTTGAACTTGGCACGATCGGCAGCGTCCACGCCCAGAGCTATACCTGCGGCGAAGCCGAGCCTTTCACCGTGCAATACATCAATACCGACGCGAACACCCTGGCGATCGTCCCGGTCGACGGCGAAGACCGCGTCTTCGTCAACGTCGTGTCGGGGTCCGGTGCGCGCTATGTGTCGGGTGCCCACGTCTGGTGGAGCAAGGGCGACACTGCCACGCTGGAAAACACGATGGACGAAAAAGACGTCGCGGATTGCCAGGCGCAGGGCGACACCACGGTCCAGTGATGTGAGGGGCAGGGAGGATCCGCGTATCCGCCCCTGCACCAACGTGATCCCCTGTGGCATTGCCGGCTTCGGCGGCCACAGGGGCTTTGACGGGTGGGCACGGCCCGCACAAAGCCCCAGCCTTTGCTATCCCGCTGACCAAACCGTCTTGACGTTTGTTCAAGACTTCCATAATTCGCGATATATGGATAAGAATCACGCCCTCGACGCCTTCAATGCCCTTGGCCAATCCACGCGGCTTGACGTGTTCCGCCTGTTGATCACGGCGGGGGCGGCGGGTCTGTCGGCGGGCCGGATCAGCGATACCTTGGGCGTGCGCCAGAACACCATGTCGGCCAATCTTGCCATCCTGGCCCGCTCCGGCCTGATCCGCAGCGAACGCGAGGGGCGCAGCATCCGCTATTTCGCCGACATGGACGGCATGCGCGGCCTGCTTGCCTTCCTGATGGAGGATTGCTGTGGCGGATGCCCCGACCTTTGCCAGCCGGTCATCGATGAGATCGCGTGTGCTGCCCTCCAGGCGACAGCGGATGACGTGACGCCCAACCGATGATCCCGCCCGCCCTGTCATCACACCTTCCCACAACCTGAAAGCCCGTCATGACCGATACATCTCTCCGCGCCGCCGCCGGCCTTGGAACGTTCGAGCGTTGGCTGTCCGTCTGGGTGGGGCTGGCCATCGGTGCCGGGCTGCTTCTGGGAAACCTCTTTCCGGCGGCCTTCTCCTTTCTTGCGGCGCTTGAGGTGGCATCGGTCAACCTGCCGGTCGCGGTGCTGATCTGGGCCATGGTCTATCCGATGATGGTCGGCGTGGATTTCGGCGCGCTCGCCCGTGTGGGCGAGACGCCGAAGGGCCTGATCGTGACCTTGGTGGTGAACTGGCTGATCAAGCCCTTCACCATGGCGGCCCTCGGCGTGCTGTTCTTCAACCACGTTTTCGCCGGCCTGATTCCGCCGGATGATGCCCAGGCTTACCTTGCCGGGGTGATCCTGCTGGGGGCCGCGCCCTGCACCGCGATGGTATTCGTCTGGTCGAACCTGACCCGGGGCGATGCCACCTATACGCTGGTGCAGGTCAGCGTGAACGACGTGATCATGGTCTTCGCCTTCGCGCCCATCGTCGCCTTCCTGTTGGGGGTGACGGATATCACGGTGCCCTGGGACACGCTGCTTTTGTCGGTGGGGCTTTATGTCATGCTGCCGCTTCTGGCCGGCTATGTGACGCGCCGCAATCTTGTCGGCCGGGGGGGCGAGGCGGCGGTGGATGCCTTCAAGGCCCGGATTCAGCCGTTCTCGATCCTCGGGCTGCTGGTCACGGTGGTGCTGCTGTTCGGCTTCCAGGGCGAGGTCATTCTTGATCGCCCGCTGGTCATCGCCATGATCGCGGTGCCGCTGTTGATCCAGTCCTATGGCATCTTCCTGGTCGCCTATGGCGTTGCGCGGGCCTGGCGCATTCCGTTCAACATCGCCGCGCCCTGTGCGCTGATCGGGACGTCGAATTTCTTTGAACTGGCGGTGGCCGTCGCGATCAGCCTGTTTGGGCTTGGCTCGGGCGCGGCGCTGGCCACTGTGGTCGGCGTGCTGGTCGAGGTGCCCGTTATGCTGTCGCTTGTCGCCTTCGCCAACCGCACCAAGCATTGGTTCCCGCCCGCAGGGGGCACCGCATGACCACTTGGCCGTGCCGACAAGGGCTGCCGTGACCTAATCGGTCTCCCCGCGGAACGCCTGCCTGTGCGGGAACTGACCATCGGCGATGTAAGCCTGTTCGGCAGCGGTCGAGGCGCGGTTCAGGATGGCGTTGCGATGGGGATGGCGGCCGAAGGCGGCAACCACCTTGCGCACCTTGCGGGCCTGATCGGCCAGCGACCCATAGATCGGGCGCAAATGATGCGGCGCCGCGGCGGCGATGCCCTCGCGCAGGTCGATCAGCATGTCGACGCGTTGAAGATGGTCGGGCCCTTCGCAATGGCCGAGCGGAAGGCCAAAGACGATCCGGAACCACGGCGTTTCCAGGTCCTGATACTGCCCGTTCGAGATCCCCGCGAGGGTCAGCGCCAAGGCATGGGGATCCTGCGCGAAGGCGCGGACGTCATCGCGCCAGACCGAGCGCGAGAACTGGTCGAGCACGATGATCAGCGCCAGCCGTCCCTGCGGATCCCGCGCCCAGTGATCCAGATCGCCGCGCGCCGCCTGTCCGGTCAGATCGCTGAAGCGCGCGATGATTGCGTCATCGGCGCCCCCCTGCATGCGCCAGCGCCAATGGGTGCGGTGCGTCTGGGCGTCGATGGTCAGATCGGCCCCCTCGGGAAACCAGAAATCGAGAACATCGTCCCATTCCTCATGAAGCCTGGCACGCATTTCATCCCCTCCATCCGTGGTCTCGCGACAGGGCGAACCATACCCTTGAACGTATCAAACCCGCGCCGGCAGGGCGCGGGTTTTTCGGCGTTTGCGTCGGTCGCCCCTATGCCGCGACGCGTTCGGCGGCCCGGGCGGCACGGGCCCTTACGGCTTTGGGCACGCGCAGCAGGCGCATGGCGTTGAGGATCACGATCAGCACCGAAAGCTGGTGCACCAGCATCCCGCCGGCCATGTGGATCGTGCCGGTATAGACACCGAACAACAGCCCGACGACGGTCAGCACCGAGATCACCAGGTTCTGGCGCATGTTGCTGATCGTGGCACGCGAGATCTCCATGGCCTCGGCGATCTTGCCGAGATCGTCGGTCATCAGCGCGATATCCGCCGTCTCGATGGCGATGTCGCTGCCCGACGCCCCCATGGCGATGCTGATATCCGCCGCCGCCAGGGCCGGGGCATCGTTGATGCCGTCGCCCACCATCGCCACGCGCAGACCTTCGGCACGCATGGCGCGGATGCGCTCCAGCTTGTCGTCGGGCATCATCGCGGCATGCACCTCGTCGACGCCGACGGCGCGCGCGATCGCCTCGGCTGCCGGGCGCTGGTCGCCGGTCAGCATGACCACGCGACTGACCCCCAGGGCATGCAGCCGGTCGATCATCGGCCGGGCGCTGGCGCGCGGCATGTCGGCCAGGCCCAGCAGGCCCACCACCGTGCCGTTGCGCGCCACGATCACCACCGTGTGGCCCAGCCCGTGGAGACGGGCGATGCCGTCCTTTGCCTCGGCGTTGAAGTCGATCTCCAAGTGGTCGAACAGGCGGTGGCTGCCGACGGCGATGTCGTGACCGTCATGACGGGCGATCAGACCCATGCCGGCGATCTCCTCCAACGACGCGGCGGTGGGCAACGGGCCCTGCTTGCGTGCGGCCTCGATGATCGGGCGGCCCAGCGGGTGGGTCGAACCCGTTTCGGCGATGCCCGCCCAGAGCAGCACGTCATCCTTGCTCTGACCCGACAGCGCCACGACTTCGGCCAGACGCGGCTGGCCTTCGGTCAGCGTGCCGGTCTTGTCCAGCGCCAGTGTGTCGATCCGCCCGGCGTTCTCAAGATGTTCGCCGCCCTTGATCAGGATGCCGGCGCGGGCCGCTCGTCCGATACCCGCGACGACCGACACCGGCGTCGAGATGACCAGCGCACCGGGGCAACTGACCACCAGCAACGTCAGCGCCAGTTCGACGTTGCGCGTGACGAGATAGCTGACGATGGCCAGGACGAACACGGCGGGTGTATACCAGCGCCCGAAGCTTTCGATCATCCGCTGGGCCGGGGCCTTGGCCTCTTGCGCCTCTTCGACGCGGCTGATGATGCGGGCCAGCGTGGTGTCGGCGCCGACACCGGTTGCACGCAGATGCAACAGGCCGTTTTCGGCCAGCGTTCCGGCGAACACCTTTGATCCGGGGGCCTTTTCGGCGGGGATCGGCTCGCCCGTGATCGACGCTTCGTTGACGGCGGCCGTTCCCTCGGTGACCTCACCATCGACCGGCAGGCGTTGTCCGGCGCGCACCAGAACGGTTTCGCCCAGTGCGACCTCGTGGGCGGCGACCTCGATGGTTTCGCCGCCGCGCACCACGGTTGCCGTGACGGGGGCGGCATCGATCAATGCCTTCAGCGCACCGCGCGTCCGGCTCATCGTGCGGGTTTCCAACCAGGCGCCCAGCATGAACAGGAAGGTGACGGCGGCGGATTCCCAATGGTTGTCGATGAACAACGCACCGATCGCCGCGACGATCACCAGCAATTCGATGCTGAGCTGGCGGATGCGCAGTGCGCCCCAGGCCCGCAAGGCAATGTCATAGCCGGCAAGAACGGCGGCAATGGTCATCAGCGGCGCCCAGGGGGCGGCCAACCCGAAACCATACCAGGCGACAAGGGCCGCGGTGATGAACAGCCCGCTGGCGATGGTCAGCCATTTGCGCCGCTCGGCGGGCTGTCTGTAGATCGTCGTGAGGGCGGATAACATGCGCACTCTCCTTTCAGGACAGAACCCACCGCCTTGGGGGCGGTGGGCAAGGGGGGGGCAGCGAGGTCAGAAGGCCGAGGGTCGGGCGGTATAACCTGTCCTGGCAATCGCCTGCACCAGCGCATCCACACTGGTCTGTGCCGGATCGTGTTCGACCTCGATCCGCCCGCTGGCGAATTTGACCTCGGCCTTTTCCACCCCGGCAAGTGCGCGCAGCGCACCTTCGATCTTGGGCACGCAGGACGGGCAGGAGAGTTCATCGCTGCGCAGAAGGGTGCGGGTTTTGGTGTTGGTCATGGCGTGGTCCTTTCGTGGAATGATCGTTGCCTCTGACCTCCATATGGCTCCACACTCAGCGCACAGGGAGTGGCGATAAGGGAAAGGTGGCTTTGCATGAATGCACAGCTTGCGAATTGGGACGATCTGCGGGTGTTCCTGGCCGTCGCCCGGGCCGGAAGCCTTTCGGGGGCGGCACGCCGCCTTGGGGTCAACCATTCCACGGTCTTCCGGCGAATCGCGGGTCTGGAGGAGACGCTGGACGTGCGGTTGTTCGAGCGTCTGCCGAACGGCTATGCGCTGACCCCGGCGGGCGAGGAAACCCTTGGCATCGTGGAGTCCATCGAAGATGGCGTGGCCACGCTGAACCGCACGGTGACCGGAAAGGATCTGCGCCTGAGCGGGTCGGTGCGCATCACCGCGGTCGACATGCTTGCGTTCTGGCTATTGCCCGATCACCTTGCGCGGTTCCGCGCGGCCTATCCGAGGATCGAGATCAGTCTGGCCGTCGGCAACGAGACGCTGGATCTGTCGCGGCGCGAGACCGATATCGCGCTGCGGATCGGCAACACGCCGCCCGAAACGCTGGTGGGGCGCCGGGTCGGCCAGTTGCGGTTTGCGGTATATGGCGCCCCCGACTATTGCGCCGCGCATCCCGACACCGAACTGGCGGCGCATACCTGGATCGGGCTGGATGGCGGCCATGCCCCGCTGACCCGACGATTTGCGCAATTCCTGCCGGGGGTTCGGCCGGCCATCCGATCGAACTCGGTGGCTTGCACGGTGCGACTGGCCAAGGCGGGTCTCGGCCTTGCCGCCTTGCCCTGCGCGATTGCCGAACGCAAACCCGACCTGATCCGCGTGGCGGACCTGCCGGACAGTTTCGCACTGGACCTGTGGCTGCTGACCCATGAGGATCTGCGTCACACCGCCCGGATCCGCGCGGTGCTGGATTTTCTGGCGCCCGCGCTTGGCACGGCCCTGATGTCAGATCCCGATGGGGTGTGACGGGAGCGGCGACAACCGTGCCGCAGGCTTGCCGCCAGACGGCGGGGGCCGGCGCGTGATACGCCAACCCGCCCGCCCTTACGCGGACTGCATGTTGAGCGCCTTGCCATCGAATTTCCCGGTCGTGGCGGCGGTGGCAAGAACCTGCGCCACGTCGGCGCGGCTGGCCTTGGCGGACGTGTCGACATCGTCCCCCAGGATCACATCGTCGCTGCGCCCGTCATCCGTCAGGGCCACGGGCCGCAGGATGGCATAGGTCAGGCCCGACGCCTTCAGATGTTCGTCCGCGTCGTGCTTGGCCTTGAGGTAATGCGCCATATCGCCCGAGGGATCCGACTGGTCCGCCCCGATCGAGCTGAGCATGACGAAACGTTCGACCCCGGCATCCCGGGCCAGATCGACCAGCCGCATCGCGCCCTGACGATCGACCTTCTCGGTCATCTCGGGGCCGGTCGATCCGCCCGACCCGGCGGCGAAGACGACCACGTCCGCGCCGTCACACACGCCCGGTTGCAGATCGGTCAGATCGGCGCGGCGCAGCTTCGTGTCGGCGGGCAGAACGCTGGTGTCCGAACTGTCACGCACCAGTGCCGTCACGGTGTGGCCCTGATCGCGAAGCGCGTGGGCCAGGATGCGGCCGGTTTGGCCGGTGGCACCGGCGATGAGGATGTTCTTGCTCATGTCATTTCCTTTTCATGTCAGGCGGGCGGCGCCATGGGGCCCGCGTCGCGCAGCGCGGCGATATAGCCGGGCTGCCCTTGCAACGCGTCCCAATAGGCCGCGACCGTGGGATGATCGGCAAGCAGATCGAACCGCGCCAGAAGCGCCACGATATAGGACAGCTGTATGTCCGCCAGCATCGCACGCTCGCCAAACAGAAGCGGACCATCGCCGATTTCCTGCGTCAGGTAATCAAGGTGGGTGTTCAGCGCGGCGCGCGCCGCTTGCGGCACGGGTTTGTCTGCAAAGGCGGGCAGGATGGCTTGCAACGCCACCTCGGCCAGCGATGCCTCGACGTAATCCAACAACGCTTCGTGGCGCCAATAGGCGGACGTGCCCCGGGGCGGTGCATGGCTTTCGTCGCCGTACTTCGCCGCCAGATATCGCAGGATCGTCGCCGATTCGGCGATCATCTCGCCGTCATCCTCGATTACCGGGGATTTGCCCAAGGGGTGCACCCGCTTCAGCGCGTCGGGCGCGCGAAAGCTGTCGGTGCGGTCATAGTCGATCCGGTTGCAGGGCTGGCCAAGGTCGGCCAGCAGCCACAAGACGCGGCTCGCGCGCGAGAATTTCAGTGCGTGCAGCGTGATCATGGCAGGAAGATCGATTTGGCGTTGGTGAATTCCTTCATGCCGAAACCACCGTGTTCGCGGCCGTAACCGGAATCCTTCACGCCACCGAAGGGCATGTTCGGATCCGCCGCGCCGAAGTTGTTGATCCGCACCATGCCGGTGTCGAAATGATCGCGGGCAAGCTTTAGCGCGCGTTCCTCATCGCGGCTGAAGATGCCGCCGCCCAGGCCATACCGGCTGTCGTTGGCGATGCGCATGGCGTCTTCGTCGTCCTTGGCACGGATCACCGCGGCGACCGGGCCGAAGATTTCATCGTCATAGGCAGGCATGCCGGGCGTCACATTGGCCAGAACGGTGGCGGGGTAATAGGCGCCGGTGCGCTCGGGCACGTCGCCCCCGCACAGAACCTTGGCGCCCTTGGCCACGCTCTGTTCCACCTGTTCCTTCACCGTGCTGAATTGGTCTTCGCTGGACAGCGGTCCAAGCTGGGTGTTCTCGTCCGTGGGGTCGCCCAGGGTGATCGCCTTCATCTGATCGACAAATGCGGACACGAAGGCGTCATAGACCTTGTCCGTCACCACAAAACGCTTGGCCGAAACGCAGGTTTCGCCGTTGTTGTAGAGCCGACCCATGACCGAGAATTTCACTGCGGTTTCGATGTCGGCGTCTTCCAGCACCAGGTAGGCATCGTTCGAACCCAGCTCGAGCACGGTCTTCTTCAACGCCTTGCTCGCCACGCTTCCGATATGGCGCCCGGCGGTGTCGCTGCCCGTCATGGTGACGCCGCGCACAAGGGGATGTTCGATGATCTCGTCGCTGGTGTCGTGGTCGATCAGGATCACCTGGAACAGGTCTTCCGGCAACCCGGCCTCGATGCACAATTCGCGCAGCCGCAAGCCCGAGCCGGTGCAGATGCTGGCATGTTTCAACACACAGGCGTTGCCTGCCATCAGGTTCGCCGCCAGCACGCGCACCGGCTGATACAGCGGAAAGTTCCACGGCTGGATCGAATAGATAACACCGATCGGCTGGTGGGTGACGACGCCGCGCGCGCCGTCCGTGCCATGGGTGCGTTCCTCATCGGCCAGAACGTCCGGGCCGTGCTGGGCGGTATATTCGAAGATCGCGGCGCAGATCTCGACCTCGGTCTTGCCGTCCTTGATCAGTTTGCCGGTCTCGCGCGTCATCAGCGCGGCCAGTTCATCGGAATGGTCGCGCAGCACCTTTGCGATCCGGTTCAGATAGGGCGCGCGGTCGGCATGGGATTTGGTGCGCCAGTCAAGGAACGACGCGTGGGCGGCTTCGACTTTCTGGACGACGTCGTCCTTGCTCATCAGCGTGTAGGTTTCGATTTTCTCGCCGGTTGCGGGGTTTGTTGTCGTGAACGTCGACATGGATTCTCCTTCAAGCGTTGTCCGGTCAACACGCGCAGCGCATTCCGGTTCCTGCGCCGCGCGCCGCAGACCGCCGGATCACCGAGACTTTATCGCCCCACGTCCGCGCCGATCGCATCTTCGGGGTGGGATTGCGGCGCGCGACGGCCTACCTGCTGGTGCAACTGAACCGAGAAATAAAAGGAAATCCGGATATGGCCACCACCGGCAAACAATTGTTCACCACGCTCGAGGCCGACGGCACGCTGACCGTCGCGCTTGAAGAGGTGTCCTTTCCCGACCCCACCGGCAATCAGGTCCTGGTGAAGATGGAGGCGGCGCCGATCAACCCGTCCGACCTTGCCATCCTGGTGGGCGGGGCCGACATCGAGAACGCGCAATACACGCCGGGCAAGTTCGTGGCGAAGCTGCCCAAGCCCGCGAACGCCGCCGCGACCGCCCGGCACGGTCTGAAGCTGCCCGCGGGCAACGAGGGGGCGGGCACCGTGATCGCCGCCGGCGACGGCGAGGCCGCCCAAGCCCTGATGGGGCAACGCGTGTCCTGCGTGCCGGGCAACGCCTATAGCCAATACTGCCTTGCGGATGCGCCCATGTGCCTGCCGCTGGGGGATCATTCCGCCGAAGAAGGCGCCAGCGCCTTCGTCAACCCGATGACCGCGCTGGGCTTTGTCGAAAATGCCAAGGCCGACGGGCAGGGCGCGATCCTTCATACCGTCGGCGCGTCGAACCTCGGCCAGATGTTGATACGCATCTGCCAGGAGGATGGGATCGATCTGGTCAACATCGTGCGCAAGCGCGATCAGGTCGATCTGCTGAAGGGGCTCGGCGCGACCCACGTCGTCAATTCGTCGGACGATGATTTCATGGAGCAACTGACCGCCGCCATAGGCGAGACGGGTGCATTTTATGGCTTTGATCCGGTTGGCGGTGGCACGCTGGTCGATACGGCCTTTCGCGCGATGGAGCGGGTTGCCGCCGAGCGGATGAGTGAATATTCGCGCTATGGCTCGAACCAGATGAAGCGCATGTTCATCTATGGTCGCCTCGACACCAGCCCCACGGTGCTGACGCCCAGCTATGGATTCGGCTGGACGCTGTCGGGCTGGCTGCTGTTCCCGTTCCTCCAGTCCGTCGGACAGGACACCATGGGCCGCATGCGCCAACGGGTGCGCGACAACCTGACCACCACCTTCGCCAGCCACTACAAGACGCGCGTCACCCTGGACGAGATGCTGACCAAGGACGCGGTGATGGATTACAGCGCGATGCGGACGGGCGAGAAATACCTCGTGACGCCCTGGGGCTGACGTTCGAACCGGCGCCGCCCGATGCGACGGCGCCGGTTGCCGCGGCGATCTGACGGCAGCACACGGGCGCGACGCGTTATGCCGGAAAGCGGCCGGTGATGAAGGCGGCGCAGCGGGTCACGATCCGGTCGCGATCATGGTCCAGCGTCGCGACGTGAAAGGACCGGTCCAGCCATTGCAGCGACACGTCCGACGATCCGACATCGCGCACGATGCGGCTTCCGTTTTCGGGGGCGACGACGTGATCCTCGCGGGACTGGAACACAAGGATCGGCTGTTTCAGAGCGGGCAGCAGGATGCCCGTCGCGCAGGTCAGGATGAACCTTTCCCGCATCGTGGAAACGGGAATCCTGTCATAGCATATCTCGCGTCGGGCAGGGTGGCTGATGTCTGATCCGATCCCCGGCTGAAATGCGTCGGCCGCCGTGGCGAACAGGCCTGTCACCTGATCGGGCCGGTAGATCCCGGTCGAGCCGTTGATGCTGACCACCCCATCGACCCGGTCCGGAAAGCGGGCGGCAAGGTTGAGGGAAATCGTTCCGCCAAGCGACAGGCCCGCCACGACAACCCGGTCGCAATCGCCGCGCAAGCGATCGAGTGCCGCGTCTGCCGAGGCCAGCCAGTCGCGATATCCCGTCCGACCCAGCGCTTCGGGGCTTTCGCCGTGGCCGGCCAACAGCGGCACGCCGAGCGTGACCCCGGTCGCCGCCTGGATTGCGCGGCCGACGTGGGCGACGCTCTGGGGGGTGCTGGTGAAACCGTGCAGCAGCAGCACGCCGGTGCGTGATCCGTTCAGATAGAAGGGGGTCGGGTCGGTATCATGGTCCATCACGGGCTCACACGGGTCAGTCACATCGGCGCCCCCATAAGACGCAAGGTCGCAGCGACGCTCAAATAAGGTTGTGTGATCGGGTGATCGCGGAATTGGATCACCCCGGTGGAAGCTATTGCGGAAAGCTCTCGCGGAACGCCTGCAGCAGCCGTGTATCGACGGTCCTGCTCCATGCCATCGCGATGGTCAGTTGTGGTGTCCAGCCTGGCACCGGGAGAATCTGAAGCGCGGCGGGCAGGCTGTCTGCCGCGCTGATCGGATAGAAGGTCAGCCCGCGCCCGTCGGCGACCCGCTGAAAGATGACCTGGACGTCCCACGCCTCGTCCACGATCGACGGGCTCAGGCGCGGTGCGTCGAACGCCGCGTCGAGAAGCGCGCGGAACGATCGCCAGTTTTCGCGCACCCCCATCACGAAGTCGCTGGTGCGCAGCATGTCCAGCGACACCGCGTCGACCGTGCGCGGAACGACGACGCCGATGGTCGTTGACCAGATCGGCTTTTGCGCCACCTCGGGATCGTGCACGCTGTCATGGGACAGCAGGAAACCTATGTCGATCTCGCCCGTCTTCAGGTTGCGCATCATGGTGTCGGTGGACATGACATGCATCTCGACCTGGCAGCCGGGGTGGCGTTCCTGAAAGCGGTCCAACCCGCCCGAGATCTGCGCAGACGTGGCAAGGGCCGAATACCCGACGATGATGTGCCCCCTCGCGCCCAACTCGTTCTGGCGCGACGCGCGGATCGTCCGCTCGAACGTGGCCAATGTCTGGCGCGCGTCATCGAGGAAGATGCGGCCCGGTTCGGTGATCTCGAACGTGCCGGCACTGCGCAGGAAGATCGCGAACCCAAGGTCGTTCTCGGTATCCTGCACGGTCTTGCTGACCGCCGGCTGTGCGATGTTCAACGCTTCGGCTGCCGCGCGAAACCCGCCCGCGTCCGCGACTGCAACGGTATAGCGCAGGTGACGGATGCCAATACGCGTCGGGCCCATGGCGTTCTCCTTGTCGACTGGCCGACTGATAACGAAGCGCGATCACCCGATCAAGCTTTGCGATTTGCGATGGGCTGATCCGTGCGGAATGCTGTGAAAAGCGCAGCGGATCGCGAGAGGTTTTGCGCAGGGAGGACGTATGGATCGCGCATTTCGCAAACTGACCCAAGGGCTGATGCTTGTCGGAGGTCTGGGCATCATCCTGATGATGCTGAACATAACGCTGGACGTCGTTCTCAAGATATTCTGGAATGCCCCGATCCAGGGCACGGTCGAAATCTCGTCCTATTACTACATGGTCGCGATCGTCATGTTACCGATGGCTTTGGTGGAATACGATGACGAGCAGATCAGCGTTGACCTGCTGTTCAACCACTTTCCCGACTGGCTGAAACGGGCCAGCCTGATGCTGACGTTCATCGCCACGGCGGGAATGCTGGCGATCATGACCTGGCGCACCGGGCTAGATGCCGTGCGTGCCTTCAAGGTCGGCGAGGTGGTCATGGGCAGCCGCGAGATCATCGTCTGGCCCGCCCGCTGCATGTTGCCGCTGGGCTTTGGACTGGCGGCCGTCGCGGCGGTCTTGCGAGCGATCATGCTGTTGCGCGGCCGGCCCGTCACGAAACTGCACGATATGGACTCTGCGGCATGAGCATGCTGGCCATCGGTTGGATCGGGGTCGGCGGTCTTTTCGCCCTGCTTGCCCTGCGCATGTCCATCGGCATTGCCCTGATGATCGTGTCGTTCGTCGGCATCTCGGTCATGCTGAACACGACCGCCGCCTTCGGCATCGTCAGCGCGCTGCCGTTCAGTTTCATCGGTGACTGGTCGCTGACCGCGATCCCGATGTTCCTGCTGATGGGGTTCATCGCGGCCAACACCGGGCTGACGACCGGCGCGTTCGATTTGCTGAAGCTGCTGCTGGCGCGTGTTCCGGGCGGGCTTGCCTCGGCCAGCGTGGGGGCCTGCGGGCTGTTCGCGGCGGCGTCCGGCTCCAGCATCGCGACGACCGCCGCCATGTCGCGCATTGCCGTGCCCGAAATGCTGCGGGCGAAATATCATCCGTCCCTTGCGACGGGCGTGGTCGCGGCCTCGGGTACGCTGGGGTCGCTGATCCCGCCGTCGATCCTGATGGTGCTTTACGGCATCTTCACCGAGCAATCGATCGGCCAGTTGTTCATCGCCGGCATCATTCCGGGCGTGATCTCTGCCCTGATCTACATGGGCATGATCACGATCCGCTGCGCCCTGAACCCCGGCCTGGCGCCCCGCAGCACGGAAACCTTCGACGCCGCGCGATTTTTTGGCCTGCTGTGGTCGGTCTGGCCGTTTCCCGTGCTGATCATGGGCGTTCTGGGCGGTATCTTCGGCGGCTTCTTCACCCCGACCGAGGCCGGTGGGGTCGGCGCAAGCCTCGCGATCCTGATCGCGCTCGCCCGCCGCAGCCTGACGTGGGAGGCGGTACGCATCGCCATCCGGCAGACCGTTGTGGCGACGTCCTCGATCTTCTTCCTGTCGATCGGCGCAATCATGTTCACCCGGTTCATGGGGCTGTCGGGGGTGCCGCGATCCCTCACGGATGCGATGCTGTCGGTGTCGGACAACCAGATCGTCATCATCCTGATGGTCGCGGGGCTGTTCGTCATCCTGGGCATGGTCATCGACTCGATCGGTCTGATGCTGCTGACGCTGCCGGTATTGCTGCCCGTTCTGGAAGGGGCGGACGTGAACCTGATCTGGTTCGGCATCATCACGATCAAGCTGCTGGAAATCGGGTTGGTCACACCGCCGGTCGGCCTGAACCTCTACGTTCTGCACAGCGCGCTGTCGGGCAAGGTCAAGCTGCGCGACATCATTTCCGGAACAACCTGGTTCATCGCCATGGACCTGCTGACCCTGATCCTGCTGATCGCATTTCCCGCGCTCAGTCTTTTTCTGCCGTCCCTGATGGCGGGCTGACACCAAACCACTGCATGTTCCAAAGGGAGGAAACCTGTGAACACGAAGTCGATACTGAAATCCACCGCCGTCGCGCTTGCGGCACTGACAACCACGGCCACGGCTGACAGCTATAACGCCAACCATTTCTTCGCCGAGCGCCACTCGATGGTCCGCGGACCATATGTCGAATTCGCGAAAAAGGTCGCCGAGGAGACGAACGGCGAAATCGAATTCACCGTCTTCTCTGCCGGCTCGCTTTTGCCGCCGGCCTCGTCGCTTCAGGGGGTCCGCGACGGCGTGGCCCAGGTCACCTATCATGCGGGCACCTACACACCGTCCGAATTGCCCATCGACAACCTGATCGGCAACATGGCGTTCTACAACACCGATCCGCTGGTCATGGCGTTCGCATCGACCGAATTCGGGCTGACCAACCCCGCACAGTTGGACGAATGGAAAGCGAACGGCGTGGTTTACGGCGGCGGCTATTCGACATCGCGCTATTTCATGCAGTGCAACACACCGATCCGCACGCTGGAAGACATCAAGGGCAAGCGGTTGCGCATGGCCGGGGGCGCATGGTCGCGCTTCGCCGAATACGTTGGTGCCGTGCCGGTCTCAATCCCGTCGAGCGAGATGTATACGGGGCTGGATGCGGGATCCCTTGATTGTGCGGTGGCGGCGGCCGACGCGCTGGACAGCTTCAGCCTGAAGGACGTCGTGACCGACATGAACACCCTTGCGATCGGCAACTACTATGCCGGGTTCGAATGGGGGTACAATGTGCCGTTCTGGCAATCGATCTCGCCCGAAAACCGCCGCGTGCTGTTCAACCAGATGGCCTATTACCTGGGCGAGCACCGCATCGAATTCGACAAGGACGTCGAAAAGGCCGTCCAATCCGCGAAAGATGATGGCATGACGGTGGTCGATCCGGACGAGACGCTGAAGAACGCCCTGGCCGAATTCGTGGTGGCTGACGAAGCGACCCTGATTTCAACGGCAAAGGAGCGGGGAATCGAAAACCCGGAAGAGATCCTGACCTCGTTCAAGGCACTTGTCGACAAATGGGACGGGCTTCTGGCCGAGGTCGACACCAAGGATGTCGAGGCACTCGCCGAACTGGCCCGCACCGAAATCTACGACAAGATCGATGAGACCACATACGGTGTCTATTGATCCGCTTTGAGCGTGATCACAAACGGTGGAGGCGGCTTTCGGGCCGCCTTCGTCTTCTCTCCCCAGTCCATCAGCCTTTCTCGCGATTGGAATCGATTGGATGGGTATCTGATCCTGCCGACCGAGAAGGTAGGAAGGCGCAGTTGCGCAAACTCTGTTTGCCGCGCGCCTGCCGCGGGCTTTTTCCGGTAGCGAGATCCAGCCTAGCCTCAGGACCCATTGATTTTTCACAGACGGCATGATTCACGGTTCGAAAAGCGAGCGGTGAACATGTCTGATCTTTTCTGCTGACGGATGCGCAGATGGCGCGTCTTGAGCCCTTCTCTCCGAAGTCCCACGGCAAACCCTGGGTCGATGATCGGCGTGTGTTGAGCGGAATTATCTTCATCAATCGCACTGGCTTCCGATGGCGCGACGCACCTGCAGCCTATGACCCGCACAAGACGCTCTACAATCGCTCGACGCGGTGGCGTGATAAGAGCGTCTTCGCCGGGATGATGGCGGGTTTGGCTGCCGAGCACGGCGAACAAAAGACCGTCATGATCGACGCGACCTATCTCAAGGCCCACCGCACAGCGACCGGCATGGGCGTCAAAAAGGGGGGTGCGGTCGCCTGATTGGACGGACCAAGGGCGGCATGAACACAAAGCTGCATGGCATCTGCGACAGCCGGGGACGCCCACTGAACCTGTTCGTGACTGCCGGACAGGTGAGTGATTACATCGGGGCACGAGCCTTGCTCAGCAGCCTGCCGAACGTCGATTGGCTGCTCGGGGATCGCGGCCATGACGCCGATTGGTTCAGGGAAGCGTTGCAAGACAAAGGGATACGCGCCTGCATCCCGGGCCGAAGACAACGCAAGAAGCCCGTCAAATACGACAAGCGCCGATAAAAACGCCGCAACCGCATCGAAATCATGTTCGGCAGGCTCAAGGACCGGAGGCGGGTCGCGACCCGTTACGACAGGTGCCCAAGAGCCTTCCTGTCAGCCGTCGCTCTTGCCGTCATCGTCATCTACTGGCTTTGAAACTTAATGAGTCCAGGCCCTGCCGCGCATCGAACAGGTGATCGAACCGGACAGTATTAAATGTCCGTGCGGCTGCGGGGCGATGCACCGGATCGGCGAGGATCGCAGCGAACGGCTCGACATCGTTCCGGCGCAACTGCGCGTCATCGTGACCGTGCGCCCGAAATACGCCTGCCGCGCTTGTACCGATGGGGTCACTCAGGCGCCGACGCCGCCCTGGCTGATCGAGCGCGGGTTGCCGACCGAAGCCACCGAACGCGGGCGCACCTTCAACAACGTGGGGCGCACCCGGCTCTTGTCGGCGTTGACCTCGGCCATTCATACCGGCGACATGACCATCGGCAACTTTGCGGCCCGCGATCTACTGCGCCAAGAGCTTGAGAGTTTCGAGGCCGATGTGGGATCGACCGGGCGCGTGCGGATCGAAGGATTAAGCTACCCCCCGAAATTCGGACACTGACATAAGCTACGATATGCAGTCTGCTGATCTTCAACACCAAGGAGATTACAGATGTCTAAACGCAAGCAGCATGCGCCGGAGTTCAAGGCGAAGGTCGCGCTGGAGGCCTTAAAGGGCG
>NZ_NMZM01000009.1 GCF_002751875.1 Oceaniglobus indicus
AGATCAGACATGTTCACCGCTCGATTTTCGACCCGTGAATCATGCAACCAGTCGAAAATCAATGGGTCCTGACCCTAAGCTCTGCCGCAACCCGATCCGCCATGTCAGCACAACGTTCACCATCAAACGGGAAGATCGCGTCGAAGCCTCCCTGGATGCGCTCTTCAAGCGCGATGCGCAGGCGGCGGCGTGCGCGGAACAGACGGGTCTTGACGGTGATCGGGTTGAGCGACAGATCGCGGGCGATGGCGAGAATGCTCATGTTTTCGGCCTCTCGCATCAGAAAGGGCAGGCGTAGATCCGGCGGCAGATGTGCCACAGCGCTTTCGAGAAAGCCTCTTACTTGCGCCCGTCCAAGTGCAGCCTCGGGCCGGTTGGGGTGCTGGCCGGGGAAGGAAAGGATGGAGTCGGGAGCGTTTTGATCTTCGGACACGGTATCATATTCCTCCTGCGGCAGGACGCGCCGGAGATGCATCCGCGCGGTGTTGATGGCAATGCGGGTGATCCAGGTGGAAAACCGGGACTCGGCGCGAAAGCTGTCAAGTTTTGTAAACGCGTTCAGGTAGGTTTCCTGCACCACCTCTTACCGACTTGGGCTGCCCTCGCGAACGAACTCTTCGCAAGTTGTCGTCCCGGACAACACATCGCTTGCCGTGTTCCCTCGACCGATCGAACGAGTGGAGTCGAATTTCCTTAGAATGCCGGGAACCTTGCCGAGCTCGCTGCATCCAAGAAGTTGAGCACCCCAGAGATGGGACTGTTCATAGCATTGAAAGGAAAAGAAATGTTTAGATCCTGTATGCTCGGCGCGACGGTGTTGACCATGTCCGCTGCACCCCAAACCGGCTCGCCAGTTCGGCTGCGGTCTCCTCGCCCTTTAAGGCCTCCAGCGCGACCTTCGCCTTGAACTCCGGCGCATGCTGCTTGCGTTTAGACATCTGTAATCTCCTTGGTGTTGAAGATCAGCAGACTGCATATCGTAGCTTATGTCAGTGTCCGAATTTCGGGGGGTAGCTTACACTTCCTGCGCACAGCCGACCTTGGCGTACAGCGTAGCATGCGGGCTTCGGTCTGCTACGGCTTGAATGGCCGCTTTTGCAATTCTGGCACAGAACCTTCGCAGATGCAGCTAAAGTCCGGAAACCGCCCGGATGGGTGGATGCTGTAAGTGCGCAGCCGTTGAACTTGACCTTCAAGGATGGGGCCGGGTCCGGTCTGCCGCGCAGGGCGGCATGGTGCCTGCGCGCCGTTTTTTTCGTCAGAAGCTGCTTCTCGCTCAGTGGTCCGATACAGAACGTTGTTCACGCCAGTTGTCGGGCCAGCGGCTGGTGATCTCTGCAGCGTCCTGCGGTGTCAATCGTTCTGCTACTGACACGACGCATTCGATCCGAAGAAGTGACTCCGGGTCCGGAAGGTCGTTCATGGCCGCGACTTCGTCCGGCGAACTGTCGTCATTAAGATAGTCGTTCCCCTCGACAACCAACTCCGTGCCGTCGTCGTCACGTGAATGGTACTTGGTGTCCGCGTTCAGCGCGCGGGCGACTGTCACCGCCTGTTTGGCTTGGGAGCGCGTCAGGATGTAAGTTCGGGTTACGCGGACAAAGATAAAATCTTCGGTCTCCATTGGATTGTCCCTTGAAACAAAGAAGTTTTTCGTCACGCGAGCTATGGCGGCGGAGGTCTACTTGAACGGCGGCGCTCTAGGCCAGGCCCCGGCGCTTGTCCCAAACGGACGGGCCAGAGTAGCTTCGAGAATCGCGGAAGGTTTGACTGATCCCAGCGCCGTCGCTTGCTCGGGGGCTTCCGCGCGAAGGTACGATTCCTCTGGGCTTGTGTGTTGGAGAGGGTGGGGTAATCTAGGCGCTAACCCGTTGATACCATTTAGATGGAAATTTACCCCACGTGGGGTATTCCTCTCACATAAAATCAATGCGTCAGACGGTGTTTTGGTAGGCCCGGCAGGACTTGAACCCGCAACCAAAGCGTTATGAGCGCTCTGCTCTAACCAATTGAGCTACAGGCCCGTCGCCTTACCGACTATCAGAGCCGCGTCTTGGGTCAAGAGTTAGCTTGCAAATGGTCGGTTTCCTCGATCGGCGAGGTGCCAAGAACCTGCGCGAGGACCAGCATTTTGCGCCGTTCCTTCTCCGTGAAGGTCGACAGGTCGCCGTCAATCTCGGAAAGCGCGCGCAACGACATGTCATCGCTGACCGGCGCTTCGAAATCGACCGGGTGAACGCCGTCTGCCTCCTGCGCCGCGACGGGCGCGCAAAGAAAGGATCCAAGGGCCAGGGCGGCAAGGGCCTGGATCGGCGTTTTTGTCAGTCTCAGCATGACGATACCTGTGTTTGCTTCATCTTGCGAACGTTCGCTGCCGCCGAAGGTTCCCTTGAGCGTTGCGGCGCTGCGCAGAACCGTCTATCCGGTCGCCCATTGCCGTGAGGTTAATGAAGGCAGCGAAACCCATGGGGGACAGGCGATGACGGATGCGGACAACGACGGGCGCAGCGGACTGACCTATGCGGCGGCGGGGGTCGATATCGACGCGGGCAATGCCCTGGTCGAGCGGATCAAGCCGGCGGCCCGGGCGACGAACCGGCCCGGCGTCATGGCGGGGCTGGGCGGCTTTGGCGGTTTGTTCGATCTGAAGGCGGCCGGGTTCACCGATCCCGTTCTGGTGGCGGCGACCGACGGCGTGGGAACAAAGCTGCGCATTGCCATCGACACCGGCGATGTGCGCGGTGTCGGCGTTGACCTTGTGGCGATGTGCGTCAACGACCTGATCTGTCAGGGGGCCGAGCCGCTGTTCTTTCTCGACTATTTCGCCACCGGCAAGCTGGACACCGACCAGGCGGCAGATGTCATCGAAGGCATTGCGTCGGGCTGTGCTGCTGCGGGCTGTGCCCTGATCGGTGGCGAGACGGCCGAGATGCCGGGAATGTATGGGGCGGGTGATTTCGACCTTGCCGGATTCGCCGTGGGCGCGATGGAGCGTGGCACGGCGCTGCCGGCCGGGGTCGGGCCGGGCGACGTGTTGCTGGGTCTTGCATCGGACGGCGTGCATTCCAACGGCTTTTCGCTGGTGCGCCGCATCGTCGAGATGTCGGGGCTGGGGTGGGATGCCCCATGTCCTTTCGGCGACGGCTCGCTGGGCGCGGCCTTGCTGACGCCGACGCGGCTGTATGTCCGCCCGGCGCTGGCGGCGATTCGTGCCGGCGGCGTGCATGGCCTGGCCCACATCACAGGGGGTGGCCTGACCGAGAACCTGCCGCGTGTCCTGCCCGAAGGCTGCGGCGTCGAGGTCGACCTGTCGGCATGGGAATTGCCGCCGGTGTTTCGCTGGCTGGCGCAGACAGGCGGTGTCGCCGAACCCGAGTTGTTGAAGACGTTCAACGCGGGCATCGGCCTGGTCCTGGTGGTCGATGCGGCGCGTGCCGATGCCCTGAGCGATCAATTGGCGCAGGCCGGCGAAGAGGTCTGTCGTCTCGGCCACGTCGTCGAGGGGCAGGGCGTTCGATACGAGGGACGCCTGGTTTGAGTGTGCGGGTCGCGATCCTGCTGTCGGGGGGCGGATCGAACATGGTCCGCCTTGTCGAAAGCATGACCGGCGACCATCCGGCACGCCCGGTCCTGGTGATGTCCAACGATCCGGCGGCCGGCGGGCTGGCGCGCGCGACTGCCCTGGGCGTCGATACGGCGGCGGTGGATCATCGCCTTTTCGCCGGCGATCGCGCGGCCTTCGAGGATGTGCTGCACGCCCGGTTGATGCAAGCCGAACCCGACCTGATCTGCCTTGCCGGTTTCATGCGTATCCTGACGGGTGATTTCACGGCGCGGTGGGCCGGTCGGATGCTGAACATCCATCCGTCATTGCTGCCGAAATACCGGGGATTGCACACCCATGCCCGTGCGCTGGAGGCGGGCGACACCGAGGCGGGATGCACGGTGCACGAGGTCACCGCCGACCTGGATGACGGGCCGATCCGCGGCCAGGCCCGCGTGCCGGTGATGCCGGACGATTGCGCGGAAAGCCTGGCGGCACGGGTGCTGAAAGCCGAGCATCGACTGTATCCGGCCGTGGTGCGCCGGTTCGCCGGCGGCGACCGGACGCCGCTGATGCTGGGCTGACGCCCTGTTGTCGGTCGTGTCGCATGTGGTGCGGGAGCGCTCCGCGCGGGACTATTTTCATCAGTAAGAAATGGCCGGTGTTTCAAGCGGCCCCATGACGCTTTCCTTTCCTGCGCGGATTGCATATCACGCGTGGCACGACCGGCATGGTATGGGACGCGTATGATAACGATCACGACGACGACGGGCCTTGAGGCATTCTGTGAGCGCGCGCGCGGCCATGATTACGTGACCATCGACACCGAGTTCCTGCGCGAACGCACGTATTACTCGAAACTCTGCCTGATACAGATGGCCGTTCCCGGGGATGCGGAGGAAGACGCCGTTCTGGTCGATCCGCTGGTTGGCAACCTGTCGCTTGAGCCGCTTTATGCGTTGTTTCGCGACACCTCGGTCGTCAAGGTGTTCCATGCCGCGCGCCAGGATCTGGAAATCTTCTTTGTCGAGGGGGGCGTCTTTCCCGAACCCCTGTTCGATACCCAGGTTGCCGCAATGGTGTGCGGTTTCGGCGAGCAGGCCGGATATGAAACGCTGGTGCGCAAGATCGCCAAGCAGCAGCTGGACAAGACATCGCGTTTCACCGACTGGTCGCATCGGCCCCTGTCGGCGGCGCAGAAAACCTATGCCCTGGCGGATGTGACGCATCTGCGGGATATATACGAGCATCTTTCGGCCGAGCTGGAGAAATCCGGACGCACGCCATGGGTCGAAGAGGAGCTGTCGGTGCTGACGGATCCCGCCACCTATGTCACGGACCCGCAAGAGGCCTGGCAGCGGGTCAAGACCCGCAACGCATCGGGCAAGTTCCTGGCCGTCGTGCGCGAACTTGCAAGGTTTCGCGAAGATTACGCCCGGGGTGCCAACGTGCCGCGGTCGCGGGTTTACAAGGACGATGCGCTGGTCGAGCTGGCCTCGACCAAGCCGACCACCCTTCAGGATCTCGGCCGATCACGGCTTTTGCTGCGCGATGCGCGGCGTGGCGACATAGCCGATGGCATTCTTGCGGCGGTCTCGGCCGGGTTGGCCACCGATCCCAAGGAGTTTCCCAAGCCCGACAATTCGCGCGAGAAGTTGCAGGTGAACCCCGCCTTGGCGGATCTGCTGCGCGTCCTGCTCAAGGCCAAGTCCGAAAGCACGGGCGTGGCGCCCAAGCTGATCGCCACATCATCGGATCTGGACGCCATCGCCGCCGGACAGCGCGATGTGCCGGCATTGTCGGGATGGCGCAAGACGGTGTTCGGAAACGACGCGCTGCGGTTGTGCAATGGCGAGGTCGGACTGGTGGTCAAGGGCGGCAGCGTCCAGGTCTTTCCGATCCAGCAGGGCGGCAACGTCGCGGGCTGATAGCGGACCGCGAGCCCTGGGTTCAGCCGTCTTGTTCGCATGGGCGACAAGCCCGCGCGTCCGGTGCCTGTCGCGCGCTGACTAGCGGCTGACAGCCCGTGCGTTGCGCGCGCCCGACACGCGGATTTCGCGCACGTTGTCCAGCTCCTGACGGGTCAGATACTGACCTACGATCACCTCGCGGGATTGCTGTGTCGACACGCGCGTGGGGGTCAGCGGCGGCTTGATGTGGAACCGATATTCGATCACCCCATTGACCGGCTCGCCATCGTTTAGCGCAATCAGTTCGCCGTCCCAGTATCCCTGCTGTGCCGGCAGGCCGGTGGCGCGGATGATGGCGCCGCCCGCGTTGCGGTCGATGCGCAGGGCGATGACCTGATCGACCAGCGGCCGGGGGTCGCCCGTTTCGCTGGCCGTAACGGGTGTGACCGCAACCGGACGCGAGCTGCCGAACCAGTTCAGCGGGTTCAGCCGCGAATCTGCGACCCTGCCGCAGCCCACGGCAATGGTCAGGATCATGAGTGTCGCGATCAGCCGGCCCGTCATGGATGCCTCCCTTGCCATGCAAAATCGGGTTAGCGGAAAGTCGTGCGCTTGAAAAGGGTTGAGGCCGGGCGCGCGCACGCTTACCCAAGGGCTGTGACATCGGGAGAGGGCCATGGCCACCGAAGCTTTTGAAGACATTGCCGACACCTTCGAATTTCTTGACGATTGGGAGGACCGGTATCGCCACGTGATCGAACTGGGCAAGGCGATGCCGTCCCTGCCAGAGGCGCTGCGCGTGCCGGCCACCAAGGTCGATGGCTGTGCCAGCCAGGTCTGGCTGGTGCCCCGGATCGAAGGCGAGGGGGCGGCGGCGATCTTCCGCTTCGACGGGGACAGCGATGCGGTGATCGTCAGGGGGCTGATCGCGGTGCTGGGGGCGCTTTACAACGGCGTGACGGTGGACGAGGTCGGCCAGATCGACGCGCCCGCGGAATTGGGGCGTCTGGGGCTGCACGACCACCTGTCTGCGCAACGTTCGAACGGGGTGCGTGCGATGATCGCCCGGATCCGCGAGACGGCGGCCCGGGCCGAAGGCTGATATCCGAGCGCGCGCGGCGTTTTTTCTTGCTGAAAATACTCCCGCCGGAGGCGCATCTATCGTCCCGCGCCGGCCGTGATGGCGCGGCGAAACGGTTCCGTGGTGACCGGACTTCCGGACTTCACAGCGCGCCGAGTGTGGCCGTAAGGTCGCCATAGCCCGTCAGGCGGCGTTCGAACGCTAGGCCCAGCCGTCGGGCGCAGTCTTCCGCCTTGGCCGTCAGCGCCGGATCATCGGTCTGCGCCTGATATACCAGCTTGGTATAATTGCCGAAATACATCTCGAGCAGGGACGGGTGACGGTCGAGGCCGAGCGGTTCCCAGACGAAGGCGTCGAACTGACGCACCAGGAAGTCGGTCAGGTAGAAGGCCGTGATTTCATCCTCGGCGCGGGCGGTGAAGGCATCGACGCCTTCGAAGAAGGCATAGCAATGGGGCCCGCGCACCATCTCGACCCCCATTTCGGCGCAGGCGGCCTGAAGCGTGCCGCCCGTGCCGCAGTCGGCATAGACGACGAAAATACGGTCGTGGCTGGCGCGGTGCTTTTCGACGGCGGCGCGCACTGCGGGCGTGATGCGTTCGGGGTGATTGTGCAGGATCGCCGGCAGGCACATCAGATCGATGTGGTCCCAGCCGTTGGCGGACTTCAGCGCCAGGATTTCCCGGGCCAGCGCGCCGCAGGCGATCAGAAGCACGGGCGCGCCGGTCGTCAGCGTGGCGCCGGATCGGGTGAGGGTGTGGTCATCCATGGGTCGAAGGTGCGCGCCGCCGGGACGATGTGCAAGGGCCTTGCCGGAAGGTAAACACGTCGTGAGCGGGTGAGGGACTGCCGGCACAGGCTCAGCGGTGCGCCAGCCGCACGGCGGTGCCGTAGAAGATGACTTCGGAGGCCTGATGGCCGATGGCCGAGGTCTGCATCCGCGTGCCCACCACCGCATCGGCATCCAGGGCCACCGCTTCCTCGATCATGCGGTCATAGGCCTGTTCGCGTGCGGCCGCCAGAAGCTGGGCGTATTCCCGGATCTCGCCGCCGACGAGGTTGCGAAGCGCGGCCACGATATCCGAGCCGATGTGTTTCGCGCGCACGGTCGATCCGCGCACCAATCCGAGGGGGGCGATCACCTCGCGCCCCGGCACGAGGTCGGTCGTGACCACCACGAGATCACTTTTCGATCTTGTCATAATGGTCGTCCTCGGTGTTGTTCAGCCGCTCCGCGATCACCCGCCAGACCACCCAGGCGATCAATGCGATCGGGATCAGGCCAAGTCCGAGGAGCGGCATGTCGGCCGCGACGCTGAGATAGACGGCAAGCCAGACCGTCGCCCCCGCGGCCGCGATGACGATGCAGATGATAAGAACGATCCGGTCGAGCGGCATGGCGCGGTTCCCTGTCTAGGCCATCCCTATATGGGTGGACGTGCCGGCGCCGCAAAGGGCCGCCTCAGGCCTGCCGACCGGTGCGTCGTGTCAGACGGATCAGCAGCACGGCGGATCCCAGGATGGGCGCAAGCAACATCAGCTTGCTGACCAGAAGCGCCGGATCGCTCTGGAACAGCAGCCGGGCGATCCATGCCATGGCGAACAGCGCCAGAATGACGGTGACGGCGCTCAGGAAGTTCTTGACGGACATGGCAGTGACCCTTTCGTGCCTCGTATGCGGTTAACCCACATTCACCCGGGGGTGTGTCCGAAAAAAGGCGCGCTTGGGGTGGAAACCGGGTCGTTTCACGGCCTGTGGTGCCCGCTCACGCCCCCGGCTGATGAAGCGCCCATGTCCGCTGCACCGCGGGGCGGGCACGCATCGCATCGGCGTGGGCGCTCAGGCGCGGGAAATCGGTGATCTCCACGCTGTCGCCTTCCAGCCAGGACGAAACGGTGAACAGATGCATGTCGGCGGTCGAATACCGATCGCCCAAAACCCACGGCCCGCCGTCCGGCAGCGCCTTTTCCACCAGCGCGGCGGCCGCGGCCATCGTCTCGGGCACCTTCGCGGCCATGTCGGCCAGCGATTCGGGCCGGTCCGCCCAGCGGGCGCCGCGCATCCGGTGGGCATGGTTGACATGCATGGTCGAGGCCAGAAATGCCGACATCTCGTCGATCCGCGCCCGTTGAAACGCGTCGTCAGGCCAAAGACCGGCGGCCGGATGGGTCGCCGCCAGCCAGTTCAGGATCGCGGGCGTTTCGGTCAGCCGGCCGTGGGGCGTGGTCAGGACCGGCACGCGCCCCTTGGGGTTGATCCGCGCATATTCGTCACTGCGCTGTTCGCCGGCGCGAAAGTCGACCCAGACCAGATCGAAGGGCGCGCCGATCTCCTCGAGCGCGATATGCGAGGCAAGGGCGACGGTGCCTTTGGCAAGGTGGAGCGTCAGGGTCATGGCATCTATTCCTGCGGCTGAAGAAACATTTTCGCAACCATACCAGATCCCGAGCGCGTCGCACACAGCCGCAATAGCGACCTGGCGGCGGCCGTGAATGTTCGCGGTGCGGCCGTCCGATCAGCCGCCGGTGGCCAGCTGGTTGTGCTTGCGGGCCATCTGGCTCTTGGCGGTTTCCACCGCCACGGCGGCGTCGCGGCAATAGGCATCGGCACCGATGGCGCGCCCGAACTCCTCGTTCAGGGGGGCACCGCCGACCAGCACGATGTAATCGTCGCGGATGCCTTCGGCGACCATCGTGTCGATCACCACCTTCATGTAGGGCATCGTCGTCGTCAGAAGCGCCGACATGCCCAGGATGTCGGGCTGTTCGCTTTCCAGCGCGGCCATGTATTTCTCGACCGCGTTGTTGATGCCGAGATCGATCACCTCGAAGCCCGCGCCTTCCATCATCATGCCGACAAGGTTCTTGCCGATATCGTGGATATCGCCCTTGACCGTGCCGATCACCAGTTTGCCCATGCGCGGCGCGCCGGTTTCGACAAGCAGCGGCTTGAGGATCTGCATCCCGCCCTTCATGGCGCCCGCGGCCAAAAGCACTTCGGGCACGAACAGGATGCCATCGCGGAAATCATGCCCGACGATGGTCATGCCCGCCACCAGGGCCTGGGTCAGGATGTCATAGGGGGTCCAGCCGCGTTCAAGCAGGATGTGAACGCCCTCGGCGATCTCGTCTTTCATGCCGTCATACAGGTCGTCATGCATCTGCAGGACAAGTTCTTCATCGGACAGGTCGGACAGAATGATTTCTTCGTCGGACATCTTGCACTCCAATGCGCTGACAGAGGGGGCGCATGTTGCGCCCCGACCGGACATTCATATTGTTTGCCGCATTTCACACAGGCCACGCGACGGTTTGCGACGTTCGCCGGGTTTCGCGCGACCCTCTGACGATGGCGCGCGCGACGCAAGTGGCCCGAGCCCTCATAATCCGCATGATGATGATGAGGTTGCGCGATGACTTGTCAATGTTCGCTGAATGTTCCAACGTCGACCCATGTCCGATGCCGCCCCGACTCAGCCCGCCGATACTAGGTTTGCCGCCCGTCTGAAGGGGCGCGGGGCGGCAACGAATGATGTGGGCCGGTTCGAACCCTATGCACGGGTGGCCGAACCAGATGGCTGGGACCGCGACGAGGACCTGCCGCCGTTGCGCACCCATGTCAGCGTCGAGGTGCCGCGCAAGGTGATCACGCGCAACACGTCGCCCGATATCGGGTTCGACCGGTCGATCAATCCCTATCGCGGATGCGAACATGGCTGCGTCTATTGTTTCGCACGACCATCCCATGCCTATCTCGGGCTGTCGGCGGGGCTGGATTTCGAAACCCGGCTGATCGCCCGGCCCGCGGCGCCCGAGCGTCTGGCGAAAGAGCTGTCGTCGCCGCGATACCGGGTCGCGCCCCTTGCCATCGGCACCAACACCGATCCCTATCAGCCGATCGAACGCGACCGCCAAATCATGCGCCGCTGTCTCGAGGTGCTGTCCGAGTTTCGCCATCCGGTGACCGTCACCACCAAGGGCACGCTGATCGAACGCGATGCCGATATTCTGGGCGAGATGGGGCAGGCGGGTCTGGCGCGGGTCGGGATTTCGATCACCACGCTGGATCCGGTTCTGGCACGCCGTCTGGAACCCCGCGTGCCGTCCCCCGTCCGTCGCCTGAAGGCGATCGAGACGCTGGCGCGGGCCGGATGCCCGGTGCGCGTGATGGTTGCGCCGGTGATTCCGGGGCTGACGGATCACGAGGTCGAAACGATCCTGTCCGCCGCGCGCGACGCCGGCGCGCAATCGGCCGGCTGGGTCATGTTGCGCCTGCCGCTCGAGGTGTCGGCGCTGTTCGTCGACTGGATGCGTCGCCATTACCCCGATCGCACCGGCAAGGTGATGTCGAAGCTGCGCGAGATGCACGGCGGGCGCGAATACAGTTCCGACTGGCACAAGCGGATGCGCGGCGAAGGCGTCTATGCCGACCTGATCGCCAGGCGGTTCGACCTGGCGTGCGAACGGCTGGGCTTGGCGGAGAAACTGCCACCGCTGCGGCATGATCTGTTTCATGTTCCGCCGCGCAAGGGCGATCAGCTTTCGCTGTTCTGAGGGATGTGGCAAAACGTGTCGGGCCGGCTATAAAACACCCAAACCCAAGGAGAGCGTCGATGCTGGAAAGCGGATTTCACGATGTGCCGAAGGGGCGGGTTGCCGCCGTTGTCACCCATCTCGAGATGGCCGCCCCAGCCCCGCCGCGCGCGGTGCCCGACCCCGAGGGTTTGACCCTGACGCGGCTGCATGCGCCCGACCCCGAGCGTTACCTGTCGCTGTATCGCAAGGTCGGGGCCGCGGATTGGCTGTGGTTCTCGCGCCTCGTGATGCCGGCCGCCAAGCTGGCGCAGATCCTGTCGAACCCGGCGGTGAAGGTCTATGCCCTGCAACGCGACGGGTCGGAGGATGTGGGATTGCTGGAACTGGATTTCCGCACGCCGGGCATTTGCGAGTTGGCGTTCTTCGGTCTGGCGCCGGGGCTGGTGGGGCAGGGCGCGGGGCGCTGGTTGATGAACCGCGCCATCGAAATCGCATGGGCCCATCCGATCACGCGGCTGGATGTTCACACCTGCACGTTGGACCACCCCGATGCCCTGGGGTTCTACCGGCGCAGCGGGTTCACCCCCGTGCGCCAGCAGGTCGAGATTGCAGAGGATCCGCGCCTGATGGGCGCGCTGCCCCGCGCGGCCGGATCGCGCGTGCCGATTTTCGATCCGGACTAGGGCGGGTCAGCCGCGGCGGCGGCGGCGTTCGCGCGTCGGACCGGCGTTGTCGCCGGTGCCGTCGGATGCGGATGAAAAGCCGCCCAGGCGCGCCGTGATCTCGTCAAGGGTCGGACGTGCGCCGGCCGGGCGGGTGTCCAGCGCCTCGCGCATGTGGCGCAGGTGTTCGGGCGTCGTGCCGCAGCAGCCGCCGATGATCCGGGCGCCGCAATCGCGCGCCAGTACAGCATAATCCGCCATCAGCTCGGGCGTGCCGTCGTAATGGATGTGGCCGTCCTGAAATTTCGGAATGCCGGCGTTGCCCTTGGCGATCAGCACCCGTTCGGTGCCCGACGAGGCAAAGCCCAGAACCGTGCGAAGCAGGTCGGACGCGCCGACGCCGCAGTTGGCGCCGAAGGCCAGGGGTTTCGGCACCTTCAGCTTTTCCACCATGTCGACCATGCCGGCGCTGGTCATGCCCATCATGGTGCGGCCCGCGGTGTCGAAACTCATCGTGCCGCACCACGGCATTCCGGCCAGGTCCGCCGCTTCGGCGAAGGCGGCGAATTCTTCCGGCGAACTGATGGTTTCGACCCAGAGGACATCGGCGCCGCCCTCCTTCAGGCCCTCGGCCTGTTCATGGAACATCTCGACGGCCGAATCATGGGTCAGCGTGCCCATGGGCACCATGATGTCGCCGGTCGGTCCGACCGATCCGGCGACGACGATGGGGCGATCCGCACGGTCCGCGATGTCGCGGGCAATCTCGGCGCCCGCCCGGTTCAGCTCGCGCACCCGGTCTTGGGCATGGTGCAGCTTCAGTCGCGATGCGTTGCCGCCGAAGGTGTTGGTCAGGAACAGGTCGCTGCCGGCATCGACCGGGCCCTGATAGAGCGCGCGGATCTTGTCCTGGTGGTCGACGTTCCAGAATTCCGGCGCATCGCCCGACTGCAGCCCCATGTTGAACAGGTTCGTTCCCGTGGCGCCATCGGCCAGAAGGACGGATCTTTCGGCCAGAAGCCGGGACAGCGGATCGGACATGGGGCGCCTTGCAGGTTGGTGTCGGATCGGGTGCACATGCCACGGGCAGGCGCATTTGGCAAACGGGCGTTGCGCAAAAAAGCGTGGCGAAACGCCCGGATGCGTCCGGTTCAGTCGCGCAGCTCGGTCATCAGCTGCGCCTTCGCCTCGACCAGCAGGTCGGACATCTTGGCGCGAATCGTCGCCTCGTCGGCCTTGTCGCCCAGATCGCCCGACACCTTGCGGTAGACGTCTTCGTCGCCCGCCTCCTCGAAGTCGGACTTGATCACCTCGCGGGCATAGGCTTCGGCGTCGTCGCCGGACTTGCCCATCAATTCGGCGGCCCAGAGCCCGAGCAGCTTGTTGCGCCGGGCCTCTGCCTTGAACTGCATCTCGGCGTCGTGGGAAAACTTGTTCTCGAAGGCGTTCTTGCGGTCGTCGAAGGTGGACATGTTCGATCCTTTGCTGACGTCAGGTGATACCGATATGGTCGGCCACGGGCGCGGCGGCAAGAGGGTGTTCTTGCCCGCCCCCCCGCAATGTCCTATAGGGCGGCAAACGGCGCGGGTCCAAGGGGTCGGCGCCAGTGAGTATTGGAGCGCCCATGGCACGTCGCAAGAAGATCTATGAAGGCAAGGCCAAGATCATGTACGAAGGCCCCGAGCCGGGAACCATGGTGCAGTACTTCAAGGACGACGCCACCGCGTTCAACGCCGAAAAGAAGGCGACGATCGAGGGCAAGGGCGTGCTGAACAACCGGCTGTCGGAATATTTCATGACCGGCATGACCCAGGTCGGCATCCCGAACCACTTCATCAAGCGGCTGAACATGCGCGAACAGCTGATCCGCAGCGTCGAGATCATCCCGCTGGAAGTGATCGTGCGCAACTTCGCCGCCGGATCGCTGTCAAAGCGGCTGGGCCTGGTCGAGGGCACGCCGCTGCCGCGCCCGATCGTCGAATTCTGCTACAAGGACGATGCGCTGGGCGATCCGCTGGTCAGCGAGGAACACATCATCGCCTTCGGCTGGGCCACCCAGCAGGATCTGGACGACATGATCGCCCTGGCCCTCAGGGTCAACGATTTCATGTCCGGCGTCATGCTGGCGGTCGGCATCAAGCTGGTGGATTTCAAGATCGAGATCGGCCGGATCTGGGAAAACGACTTCCACCGCCTGATCATCGCCGACGAGATTTCACCGGACTCGTGCCGGCTGTGGGATATCGAGACCGGGCGCAAGCTGGACAAGGACGTGTTCCGCCGCGATCTGGGGTCGCTGTCGGATGCCTATACCGAAGTGGCGCGGCGCCTTGGCGTGCTGCCCACCAACGTCACCCATGCGACCAAGCCCACGCTCATCAACTGAGGCAAGGTCGGATTTTTGAGTATTTGGATCGGTAAGAAGCACGGAGACGGCGCATGAAGGCACGGGTATATGTGATGCTGAAGAGCGGCGTTCTGGACCCGCAGGGCGAGGCGATCCGCCATGCCCTGGGCACCCTGGGGTTCGATGAGGTCGATGGCGTGCGCCAAGGCAAGGTGATCGACCTGGACCTGGCCGACGGCACGGATCCCGCGCGGATCGACGAGATGTGCGAAAAGCTGTTGGCCAACACCGTGATCGAATCCTATCGCGTCGAGTTGCTGTGATGCGCGCGGCGGTCCTGCGCGAATACAACGCCGACCTGTCGATCGAGGATGTCGCCGAGCCGGCCTGCCCGGAAGACGGCGTGGTGCTGAAGGTGCTGGCCTGCGGCGTGTGCCGCTCGGACTGGCACGGCTGGTGCGGCGAACATCCCCGGGTGAAGCCGGGCCAGATCGGCGGGCACGAATATTGCGGCGAGGTGGTCGAGGCCGGGCCGCGCGCCACCCACCGGGTGGGCGACCGCCTGGTGGCGCCGTTCATCCTGGCCTGCGGGCGGTGCCAGGCCTGCCAGAGCGGTGCGCAGAACACCTGTCCGAACCAGCGGCTGCCCGGATTTGTCGAGCCGGGAGCCTTTGCAGAATACGTGGCGGTGCCCTTCGATCACAACCTGTCGCCGCTGGGCGATCTGTCGCCGGTCGTGGCCGCGGGCCTGGGTTGTCGGGTGACGACGGCCTGGCACGCGCTGACCGGGCGGGCAGCGGTGCAGGCCGGCGAGTGGCTGGCGGTGCATGGCACGGGTGGCATCGGATTGGCCACGCTGATCCTGGGCCGCGCCCTGGGCGCGCGGGTGGTCGTGGTGGATGTCGTGCCCGAGAAGTTGACCCATGCGCTGGGCCTCGGCGCCGAGGCGGCAGTGGATGCGCGCGACGGCGACGTGGCCGCGCGGATCCGCGAGATCACCGGCGGCGGCGCCCATGTCAGCGTCGAGGCGCTGGGTATCGAGCAGACCACGAACGCCAGTATTGCCTGTCTGCGCCCGTTGGGTCGGCACGTGCAGGTGGGCATGCCCATCGGCCATACCGCGAGGATGCAGATCGACATGAACGCCGTCTACATGGGCAACCTTGCGCTTTATGGTACGCGCGGCATGCCGTCCTGGCGCTATCCCAGCCTGCTGAGCCTGATCGAGGCGGGGCGCGTCGATGTCTCGCCCATGATCGCGCGCGAAATCGCGCTGAGCGGGGTCAGTGCCGAACTGGCCGCGTTCAACGGGCCGACGGCGCCGGGTGTTGCCGTCGTCACCGACTTTCTGAACTGAGGGGGGCGCCATGAAAGCTGCCGTCATCGTCTTTCCCGGCTCGAACTGTGATCGGGACATGGCTGTCGCGCTGCGTGCGGCGGGTGCCGATGTCTCGATGGTCTGGCACAAGGACACCGGCCTGCCCGAGGGTATCGACCTGGTGGCGATCCCCGGGGGGTTTTCCTTTGGCGATTACCTGCGGTGCGGCGCCATCGCCGCGCGCTCGCCGATCTGTGGCGCGGTCGTGAAGCATGCCGAAAGGGGCGGTTACGTCCTGGGCGTGTGCAACGGGTTCCAGGTGCTGTGCGAGACCGGCCTTCTGCCCGGTGCGCTGATGCGCAACCGCGGCCTGACCTATATCTGTCGCACCGAACCCCTGATCGTCGGCGAATGCGACAGCGCGTTCACCGCCGAATATACCCCCGGTCAGACCCTGATGATCCCCATCGCCCACCACGATGGCAATTATACCGTGGATGATGCCACGGGTGCGGAATTGTCGGATGCCGGGCGCATCGCCTTTCGCTATGGCGCGAATCCCAACGGATCGGTGCGCGATATCGCCGGGGTGCTGTCGGCCAATGGCCGGGTCCTGGGAATGATGCCGCATCCCGAACGCGCGGCCGATCCTGCCTTGGGCGGCACGGACGGGCGGGCGCTGCTTGCCGGGCTGGTCGGAGCCATGGCCGCGGTCTGAGCCTTGTTGGGATCAGACGCACGGCGTAATGTGTCGTCCATGGGAACCGACATCACCATCGATCCGCGCCCCCACGGCGCGGAACCCGCGCCGCGCCGGTGGTATCTTCGGATGCTGTTCGCCGCGCTGGTCGTGATCGCGCTGTCGGTCGTCTGGTTCACCAACCAGTTCCTGACCCAGCGATTCACCGAAAGCACCAGGAACCGCGCCGAGGTTCGCATGGCGCTGTATATCGGCAACCTGCGGTCGGAATTGCAGCGCGCGTCGATCGTGCCGCTGCTGCTCAGCCGGGATCCGGCGCTGATCGGGGCGCTGAATTCCGGCGACTTCTCGCAATCCACGCAGCGGCTGATCTCGTATCGCGATGAAATCGGGGCGGCATCCTTGATGCTGCTGGACCGGGGCGGGCGGGTCGTTGCGGCGACTGATCGCGAAAGCCTGGGCGCGACGCTGCGCAGCCAGGTCTATTTCATCGATGCGGTGCGATCGTCGGATACGGTGTTCAGCATCGCGCGTACCGAGGCGGGAGGGTTCCGTTTCTCGTATTCGCGCAAGATCGCGTCGGGCAGCGATCTGACCGGTGTGATCGTGGTCGGGGTGGATCTGGCCAAGTTCGAAAGCAGTTGGGCCGGCTTTTCCGACGCGGTCTTCGTGACCGACAGCGAAGGCACGATCATCCTGTCCACCGAAAGCCGCTGGCGGGGCCGCAACGAGGCCGAGGCGCTGGCGGTGCGGTCCGCCCCCACGGCCATCGAGCGGGCGTTGCAGGCCACCGCCGATTGGGCCGCGCTGCCGGCCGATGCCTATCTGCTGGGCGAGGCCGTCATGCGCCAGGAGGCGCGGATCCCGTTCCAGGGCTGGCGCATGGCGTCGTTTACCACCTATTCGTCGGTGCGCGAGCGGGTGAACGGGGTGCTGGCGCTGGAGATCATGGGGTTCGCATTGTTGCTGGCGGCGGGATTCTACCTGGTCAGCCGCAAGGCGCTGAGCCGGGTGTTGTTCTTCCAACGCGAATCGGCGGAGCTTCGCCAGTTGAACGCGGCGTTGCAGCGGGAAATCGCCGAACGGCGCAAGGCCGAGAAGAACCTGGAGGTGGCCGAGCAGACCGTCGCGCAGACCAGCAAGCTGGCCGCGCTGGGCGAGATGTCGGCGGCCGTCAGTCACGAACTGAATCAGCCGCTGGCGGCGATGAAGACCTATCTGGCGGGGGCGCGGCTGTTGCTGAAGCGGCGTCGCCCGGAAGAGGCGCTGAGCAGTTTCGCGCGAATCGACGATCTGATCGACCGCATGGGCGCCATCACGCGCCAGTTGAAAAGCTATGCGCGGCGGGGATCCGAGGCGTTCGAACCGATGGACCTGCGCCTGTCGGTGTCGGCCGCGCTGGCGATGATGGAGCCGCAGTTGAAGCAACGCGACGTCGAGATCACGAAGTCGTTGCCGCGCACGCCGGTCTGGGTGCAGGGCGACCGGTTGCGTGTCGAGCAGGTGATCATCAACCTGTTGCGCAATGCGCTGGACGCCACCAAGGACCAGGAGAAGGGCCAGATCGGCATCCTGCTGGCCGCTGGCACCTCGGCCGCGCTCAGCGTGCGGGACAATGGCACCGGCATTGCCGATCTCGAACATCTGTTCGAGCCGTTCTATACGACCAAGTCCCCGGGCGACGGTGTCGGGCTGGGGCTTGCCATTTCGTCGGGAATCGTGGCCGATCTCGGTGGACGTCTTACGGCACGCAACGGCCGCGACGGGGGGGCTGTATTCGAGATGCAACTCCCCATCTTGGAACGAAACGTGCAGGCAGCGGAATAGGAAGAGCACCTCATGGCGCAGGCAATGAAGATCGCGATCGTGGACGATGAGAAGGACATGCGCCAATCGATCAGCCAATGGCTGGCGCTGTCCGGCTTCGATACCGAAACCTTCGCAAGCGCGGAAGACGCGCTGAAAACCGTGGGTGCCGATTATCCCGGTGTCGTGGTCAGCGACATCAAGATGCCGGGAATGGACGGCATGACCTTCCTGAAACGGCTGATGAGCGTCGATTCGGCCCTGCCGGTCATCATGATCACCGGGCACGGCGATGTGCCCATGGCGGTCGAGGCGATGCGCGTGGGCGCGTTCGATTTCCTGGAAAAGCCGTTCAACCCCGAACGCATGACCGAACTGGCCAAGCGCGCGGCACAGGCGCGGCGGCTGACGCTGGACAACCGCGCGCTGCGGCGTGAATTGTCGGACGGCACCGGCATCATGCGCAAGGTCATCGGCACGTCACCGGTGATGGAGCGCTTGCGCGAGGACATCCTGGATCTGGGGCAGGCCGACGGCCACGTCCTGATCGATGGCGAAACCGGCACCGGCAAGACGCTGGTGGCCCACGCGCTGCACGCGGTGGGGGCCAAGCCGGGGCGCAAGTTCGTGATTCAATCGTGTTCGGCGCTCGACCCCGATGCGATGGCGGCGAAACTGTTCGGTTCGGGCGCGGACGACGAACAAATGCCGTTGCTGGAAGAGGCCCGCGGTGGCACGCTGGTTCTGGAAGATATCGATGCGCTGCCGATGCCGCTGCAGGCGCGGTTGCTGACCTGGATCAACGACCAGGGCACACCGGCCGAAACCCGGCTGGTGGCGATTTCGAACCTTCAGGAGCAGGGCAAGACCTGTGAAGACGTGTTGCGCCCCGATCTCTATTACCGTCTGGCGGCGATGAAGCTGACGATCCCGCCCCTGCGTGCGCGGGGCGAGGATATCCTGACGCTGTTCGCGCGCTTTTCAGAGCAATTCGCCGACGAATACGGCTGCGAGACGCCCGAGGTATCGGCGCAGGAGGCCGCGCAACTTTTGCAGGCGCCCTGGCCCGGCAACATCCGCCAGCTTGTGAATGTCGCCGAACGCGCGGTTCTGCAAAGCCGCAGGGGCACCGGCACGATTTCATCCCTGCTGATGGCCGATTCCGAAGAGGGCGAACCGGGCATGACGACCGAGGGCAAGCCGCTGAAGGAATATGTCGAGGCGTTCGAGCGGATGCTGATCGACAACACCATGCGGCGTCACAAGGGATCCATCGTCGCGGTGATGGACGAGTTGTGCCTGCCGCGCCGGACGCTGAACGAGAAGATGGCGAAATATAACCTCACCCGGTCCGATTATCTCTGAGCCGAGGCGCGGCCGGGGCATCGTGCAGCCGACGCATTTCTTCAAAGGCACGCGCGCAGCAAGAATATCGTTGTATTCGCCCTGCCGGGACCGCTATCATGGGGAATGGAAATCCGTTCGACGGCGCCTTGTGTGCCGTCTTCGGATTCCGGGACGAGTTTCACGACCTCGGGTCCGTGTGTCAGCAAGGCGCCAAATCGGCGCTCTGGCCGTTTCCCGAGGATCGATGATCGGCTGCAAGGCCAACCGAACGCCTGCGTGCCAGCAATGGCCGGGTTCATGAATGGGCATCCCCCGGGATGTCGGAGAAGCAACGCGATGACGCGCGACAAGATCGAAGGGCAGGGGGCACGGGGCGAAAGCGCCGTCTTTTCCATGTCCGGATCACGCCCCATCGCCCCCAACAGACAACATCGCCGCGAACCGCCTCCCCTCGGGGGGCGTTTCGGCGCGGTGCGAGAACATATCACATGTCAAAGAAGATGCTTATCGATGCCACCCACTCGGAAGAGACCCGTGTGGTGGTTGTGGATGGAAACAAGGTTGAAGAATTCGATTTCGAATCCGAAAGCCGTCGTCAGCTTGCCGGCAATATCTATCTTGCCAAGGTAACGCGCGTCGAACCGTCGCTTCAGGCGGCGTTCATCGAATACGGTGGCAACCGCCACGGATTCCTCGCCTTTTCCGAGATTCACCCGGATTACTACCAGATTCCCGTCGCCGACCGCGAGGCGCTGTTGGCGGAAGAAGCCGCCGCCGCCCGCGCGGAGGATGAGGAGGATGAAAAGCCCAGAAAGCGCAGCCGGTCGCGCAGCCGCGCCAAGCCGAAGGCGGCCGACGTGTCATCCGACGACGCCGTCGTGACATCCGGCGAAGACGGCCCGTCCATCGCCGGCATGGACGTCGTCGATCTTGACGGCGACGATCACGGCGATGACGAAGAGGGATCGTCGCCCATGGAACGCGTCGGCGAAAGCCCGGTCGCGTCCCCCGATGACGACAATGGCGACGACGACAACGACGACGATGCGCCGCAAGCCTCCGACAAGGACGACGAGATCGAATCGATCGCGGAAGAGGATGTTTCTGACGAGATCAACCGCCCGAGCCGTCCCCGCGCCCGCAAGTACAAGATCCAGGAGGTCATCAAGGTCCGCCAGATCCTGTTGGTGCAGGTCGTCAAGGAAGAACGTGGCAACAAGGGTGCAGCGCTGACCACCTATCTGTCGCTGGCCGGCCGCTATTGCGTGCTGATGCCCAACACCGCCCGCGGTGGCGGGATTTCGCGCAAGATCACCAATGCCGCGGACCGCAAGAAGCTCAAGGAAATCGCCAACGGCATCGACGTGCCGCAAGGCGCGGGCCTGATCATCCGCACCGCCGGATCGCAACGCACCAAGACCGAGATCAAGCGCGATTACGAATACCTGCAACGGATGTGGGAACAGATCCGCGCGCTGACCCTGCAATCCATCGCGCCCGCCAAGATCTATGAGGAAGGCGACCTGATCAAACGCTCGATCCGCGACCTCTATAACCGCGACATCGACGAGGTCTTCGTGGAAGGGGCGGAAGGATACCGCACGGCCAAGGACTTCATGAAGATGATCATGCCGTCCCACGCCAAGAACGTAAAACTGTATCAGGACCAGATGCCGCTGTTCGCGCGCCACCAGGTCGAATCGTATCTGTCGGCCATGTTCAACCCGACGGTCCAGCTGAAATCCGGCGGCTATATCGTGATCGGCGTGACCGAGGCGCTGGTGGCCATCGACGTCAACTCGGGCCGCGCGACCAAGGAAGGCAGCATCGAACAGACGGCGCTGAACACCAACCTGGAAGCGGCCGCCGAAGTGGCGCGCCAGTTGCGCCTGCGCGACCTTGCCGGTCTGATCGTGATCGACTTCATCGACATGGACGAGCGCAAGAACAACGCCGCAGTCGAGAAGCTGTTCAAGGACAAACTCAAGACCGACCGTGCCCGCATCCAGGTCGGCCGCATCTCGGGCTTTGGCCTGATGGAGATGTCGCGCCAGCGTCTGCGCCCCGGCATGATCGAGGCGACGACCCAACCCTGCACGGCCTGCCACGGCACCGGGTTGATCCGGTCCGACGACAACCTGGCGCTGAACATCCTGCGCCAGCTTGAGGAAGAAGGCGTGCGCAAGCGGTCGAAGGAGGTATTGGTCAAGGTGCCCGTGGGCATCTGCAACTTCCTGATGAACCAGAAGCGCGAGCATATCGCCAACATCGAAGCCCGCTATGGCATGTCGGTGCGGATCGAGGCGGATCCGACCCTGATTTCGCCCGACTTCCACATCGAGAAGTTCAAGACGGCGACGCGCGTCGTCGAACAGACCGCGCCCGTGGTATCGGTGGATGCCTCGCACATGGCCGACCTGGACGATGACATCCCCGACGAGGTGATCGAGGACGAAGCACCGGCACCCGTGGATCAGGATGCGCCAGCCGAGGCGCCCGCGACCAAGACCGAGTCGGACGACGACGACAACGGCCAGCCCAAGAAGCGCCGCCGCCGCCGCCGCCGTCGCAAGTCGAACGGCAACGGATCGAACGGCAATGGCGCGGACGACAACGGATCGGACGACAACGGCTCGCAATCGGACGATTCCGACAATGATGCTGGATCCGATGGCGATGTGTCGTCGGGTGACGACGCGGTGAAACAGCCGCCGGTCATCGCGGCCGATGCCCCGGACACGGCCGAAACGACGGCCGAGGCCCCGGCAGCCGAACCGACGCCCGAGAGCGCGGACGAGGCCGAGGAAAAGCCGAAGAAGCGCACCCGCACCCGCGCCGCGGCCAAACCCCGCACCCGCAAGAAGCCGGTCAAGACGGAAGAAGCAGCAGCCGACGCCGACGAACCCGCCCCCGAGGCCGCGCAACCGACGGCAGAAGCGGAAACCGTCGCCGTGGTGGACACGCCGGCCGAGCCCGAACCGACCGAACCGGCGCCCGCCAAATCCGAACCCGCGCCCGCAGCGTCGCAGGAGCCCGCGCCGGCGATGGCGGAAAGCGAAGCGGACGACGGCGATGGCGAAAGCAAGCCCAAGCGGCGCGGCTGGTGGTCGCTGGGCCGCTGAGGACGAAACTGCGAACAGCCGGGCACCTTCGCCCGGCTGTTTGTTTTTCAGCAGGTGCATGATTTCGTCGGGAAGATGACGCCCGCTCTAGGCCGAGGAATGATCCCGGCCGCCACGGCGGATCAGGAACGTCAGGCGCGCCCCTTCGGTCTGGATCTCAAGCAGGGCATGGCCCGCCTCGGCGCAGAAGTGTGGCACGTCCACCACCGCGGCCGGATCATCGGCCAGCATCTTCAGAATCTGGCCGGGTTCAAGCGTTCCCAGCCGCTTGCGCGCTTTCAGAACGGGAAGGGGGCAAAGCAACCCCCGCGTGTCCAGTTCGGCATCCTTTTCATCCATGTTCCCATGTTCGCGCGATTGTTTCAGATTGTCCACGCGGATTTGACGACAGACCGCGTGACCCCGCGCGCCCAACGTCCTAGAGAGAGGCATGTTTGGAATCGAGATCATCGATGCGGGTCTGCTGCCCGCCATGGCCGTGGCCCTGGTTGCGGGGTTGCTCAGCTTTCTCAGCCCCTGCGTGCTGCCCATCGTGCCGCCCTATCTGGCGTATATGGGCGGCATCTCGCTGAACGAGATGAAGGAGAACGCGACCGCCCATCGCCGCGCGGTGGTGGCCGCGCTGTTCTTTGTCATGGGGCTGTCGGTGGTGTTCCTGTTCCTCGGGTTCACCGCGTCGGCCTTCGGCGCGTTTTTCCTCCAGAACCAGCAACTTCTGGCCCAGATCTCGGGCGTTGTCGTGATCGTCTTCGGGTTGCACTTTGTCGGGGTGTTCCGGATTCCGCTGCTGAACCGCGAGGCGCGTCTGGATGCCGGCGACAAGGGCGGTTCGGCCTTTGGCGCCTTCGTTCTAGGCCTTGCCTTTGCCTTCGGCTGGACGCCCTGCATCGGCCCGCAACTGGGCGCGATCCTGTCGCTGGCCGCGTCCGAGGCATCGGTGTCGCGGGGCACGCTGTTGCTGGGGGTCTATGCCGCAGGGCTGGGCATTCCGTTCCTTCTGGCGGCGATGTTCATCCAACGGTCCATGGGCGTGATGAACCGGATCAAGCCGTGGATGGGCGTCATCGAAAAGGCGATGGGCGCGTTGCTGATCCTGGTCGGGATCGCCCTGCTGACCGGTGCGTTTTCGGCGTTTTCGTTCTGGCTGCTCGAAACCTTCCCGGCGCTGGCCGTGCTTGGCTGAACCGTGGCTTAATTTCGCCCGGATCATCGGGTATCCCTTGTGCGGACGCCTTGGGACAGATCGATGCCGAATGACGTGACCACGAACCGTGTCAGACGCCGCCGGGTTTTCTATATCCCGGGCTATGACCCGATTCACCCGCGCCGGTATCGCGAGCTGTTCCGCAAGGAAGGCGCGGCGCAAGCGGCGATTTCGGGCTATGACATATCGCTGACCCCCCGCAAGGGCGCGCGCTATGGCTGGAACGTGCAGGGGCGGATGGACGACGCCGTTGTCGAGACGACAATCGAGGTTCTGGTGTGGTCCGATATCGTGCGCGCTTCCATGGCGACCGGCATCCTCGCCACCTATGGCCAACTGGTTCGCACGGCCTGGACCTATATTGCGTCGGGCGCCCTGCGTCGGCTGATGTGGCTGCGCAAGGGACCGGTGATCGCCGCGCTCTATCCCGTGGGCATGTTGCTGGTGCAGCTGGCGATCGCGGTGATCGCCGGCCTCGGGGCGGGCGCGCTTGTCACGAGTGTTGCTGGGATGCTGGGCCTGGCGGGCGGTGACGGCGCGCCCGGTTTCCTTGCCGTTGCGGTGGGCGTCGTGGCGGCGGTGGCGTTCGGCGTTGTCGCCTTCGGGGTGTTGGCGTGGTTCAAGCGGCACGACAACCGCATCTTCGCCTATTACCTGATGCACGATTATGCCTTCTCGGCGGCAACCAGGGGGGCGAATCCCGCCGCGCTCGAGGCGCGGATGGCCGATTTCACCGCCGCCATCGCCAAAGCCCTGGGGTCCGACACCGACGAGGTTCTTGTCGTCGGCCATTCGTCCGGCGCGCATATCGCGGTGTCGTGCCTGGCCGATCTGATCCGCGCAGGCCACGTCACGCCGCAGTCGCCTGCGTTGTCTTTCCTGTCGCTGGGGCAGGTCATTCCCATGGTGAGCTTCTTGCCCAAGGCCGACCGCTTGCGCGCCGACCTGCATTTCCTGTCCCGCCGGGACGAGCTGACCTGGGTCGACGTCACGGCGCCGGGGGATGGCTGTGCCTTTGCGTTGTGCGATCCGGTGGCGGTGTCGGGGGTGGCGCCCGATGATCGCAAGTGGCCGTTGGTCCTGTCCGCGGCCTTTACCCAGACGCTGAAGCCTGAGACGTGGAAAGCGCTGCGCTGGCGGTTCTTCCGGCTGCATTTTCAGTATCTCTGCGCCTTCGATGCGCCGGGCGATTACGATTATTTCCGCATCACCGCGGGGCCCCTGACCCTCGGCCAACGCTACGCCGGGCGCGCGCCAAGCCGATCGCGGATCGAACGTCCCGCGTCACCCCATACGTCGATGGCCACATGATCCCGCCCAAGCCCGATGCGCGACCCGAGAAGGTGTCGCTCTGGCGCTATCTGCGTCTGTTTCGCGACGATATCCTGTCGGCACAGCCGGCCAAGCTCTACCGCGCCTGGATGGCCGAGTTTCGCACGCCGTTCTTCCGCAGCTATCTGGTGAACGATCCCGCGCTGCTGAAAGAGGTGTTGAAGACGCGGCCCGAAAGTTTCCCCAAATCCGAGCGGATCGGCGAGGGCTTGCGCCCGTTGCTGGGCCGATCCGTGTTCCTGACCAATGGCGAGACCTGGAAACGCCAGCGCCGCATCATCGACCCGTCGTTCGAGGGCGGGCGCCTGCGCGATACGTTTCCGGCGATGCTGGCGGCCGGACGGGCCGCCGCCGACCGGTTGCGTCCCGGCGTGCGCGATATCGAACCCGAAACATCCCACGCCGCCGCCGACGTGATTTTCCGCACTTTGTTTTCCATCCCGATCGAACACCGCATCGCCACCGAGACCTTCGATCAGTTTCGCGAACATCAGCGCAGCCAGCCGATCCTGAACCTGGCCGCCTTCGTGCCGCTGCCGCGCTGGATGCCGCGGTTCCACAACCGCCGCACCCGGGCGACGGCGCGCGCCATCCGCGCGCTGATCACGACGCTGACGCAGGCCCGCAGCGCCGAGATCGCGGCGGGCACCGCGCCGGATGACCTGGCGACCAAGATCATGACCACCGATGATCCGGTGACCGGAACGCCATTCACCACCGATGAAATGGTGGACCAGGTCGCGATCTTCTTTCTGGCCGGCCACGAGACAAGCGCATCGGGGCTGGCTTGGGCGCTGTATCTGCTGGCCATTCATCCCGAAACCCAAGGTCGCTGTGCCGCCGAGGCGCGGGCCTTCATGGCCAACCCGGAATTCGCCAACCTTTCGGCATTGCGGCACACCCGCGAGGTTTTTCGCGAAACGCTGCGCCTGTATCCGCCGGTGCCGATGATGGTGCGCGAAACCATCCAGGGCGAGGTTTTTCGCAATCGCGAGGTTCCAAAGGGCGCGCAGGTGGTGCTGAGCCCGTGGCACCTGCATCGACACACGCGCCTGTGGGACAATCCCGACGGCTTTGACCCCGACCGTTTCGCCACGGAAAACGGCCGCACCTGCCTGCGTGATGCCTATATTCCGTTCTCGAGCGGTGCGCGGGTCTGTCCCGGCGCCGGGTTCGCCATGGTCGAAGGGCCGCTGTTGCTGGCGACATTGCTGGCGCGGTGGCAATTCGCGCCGGTGCCGGATGAAACGCCCGTGCCGGTGGCCCATCTGACGGTGCGCGCCCGGCGCGGCATCCACCTGAACATCACGCCGCGCCAGGACGGGGCGGGCGGCGATGCGCCCGGTTTGCGCTGAAACGCTGACCGGGCGCAAAGGGCGCGCTTAGCCGCGCAACACCGAACGGCCGGCGTAGACGGCGGTTTCGCCCAGCATTTCCTCGATACGGATCAACTGGTTGTACTTGGCCAGCCGGTCCGACCGCGCAAGCGATCCGGTCTTGATCTGACCACAGTTGGTGGCAACCGCCAGGTCGGCGATGGTCGCGTCTTCGGTTTCGCCCGAACGGTGCGACATCACGTTGGTAAAGCGCGCACGGTGGGCCATATCGACGGCGCGCAGCGTCTCGGACAGGGTGCCGATCTGGTTGACCTTCACCAGCATCGAGTTGGCGCAGCCCCTGGCGATGCCGTCGGCCAGGCGGTCGGGGTTGGTGACGAACAGGTCGTCGCCGACCAGCTGCACCTTGGCGCCCAACTCGTCGGTCAGCATCTTCCAGCCGTCCCAATCGTCTTCGCTCATCCCGTCCTCGATCGACAGGATCGGGTAATCGGCGACCAGCTTGGCCAGGTAGGCGACGTTTTCCTCCGCTGACAGCGACGCGTTCTCGCCCTTCATCTCGTATTTGCCGTTCTTGTAGTATTCAGTCGCGGCGCAATCCATCGCCAGCATGATATCGTCGCCGGGGGTATAGCCGGCCTTTTCCACGGACTTCAGGATGAAATCCAGCGCGTCGCGGGTGGATGAGATGTTCGGGGCGAAACCGCCCTCGTCGCCGATGCCGGTGGACAGGCCCGCGGCCGTCAGTTCCTTTTTCAGGGTGTGAAACACCTCGGCGCCCATGCGCACCGCTTCGCGGATATCCATGGCCGACACCGGCATGATCATGAATTCCTGGATGTCGATCGGGTTGTCGGCGTGTTCGCCGCCGTTGATGATGTTCATCATCGGCACCGGCAGGGTGCGTGCAGACGTGCCGCCGACATAGCGGAACAGGGGTTGGCCACAGTATTCGGCAGCGGCTTTCGCGGCGGCCAGCGACACACCCAGGATCGCGTTGGCACCCAGGCGGCCCTTGTTTTCGGTGCCGTCGATTTCGATCATCGCGGCGTCGATGGCCTCCTGTTCGGTGGCGTCCATGCCGACCAGAGCTTCGGCAAGCTCTCCGTTCACGGCGGCAACCGCGCCCAGCACGCCCTTGCCCATGTAACGGCCCTTGTCGCCGTCACGCTTTTCAACCGCCTCGTGGGCCCCTGTCGATGCACCGGACGGCACGGCGGCGCGCCCCATGGTGCCGTCTTCCAGGAACACGTCCACCTCGACCGTGGGATTGCCACGGCTGTCGAGGATTTCGCGACCGATGATATCGATGATGGTGCTCATGTGAGGCTCCGCCTTGGTTGATCTGCACGATCTATAGCAGGGCGCGAACGTAGGGGAAACCGGACTTGAGATGTGCGACACCCGATGCAACCGCCTTGGTCTTGATGCGTTGAGCGGTGCGAAAGGCGGGAACATTCATGCAGAAAACCGGAATCGTCGTGCTCTTGAATCCCAAGTCCGGCACGGAAAAAGGCGGCGCGATCGAACGCGACCTCGCAGCGCGGTTCAGGGCCGCCGGTGCGCAGGCCGACATCCGGCTGTTGCGAAAGGGCGATGACATTCCCGAACGCGTGCGGGCGGTGCTGAAGGAACGGCCCGATTGCGTGGTGGCGGGCGGCGGCGACGGCACCATTTGCGGCGTGGCCGAGGGAATGGCCGGAAGCGGCGTGCCCATGGGCGTCATTCCCTTGGGAACGTTCAATTATTTCGCGCGCTCACTGGATATTCCGGATGATCCCGAACAGGCCGTCGATGTCATCGTCAATGGAGACGCCCGCGACGTGCGCACCGGCGCCATCAATGGCCGGTTGTTCCTGAACAACACCTCCATCGGCCGCTATCCCGAAATCCTGGCCACCCGCGAAGGCATCTATCGCCGCTGGGGGCGGTCGCGGCTGGCTGCCTATTGGTCGGTCGTCAAGACGCTGACGACCCTGCGCCGGCCGCTTGAATTGACCATTGATGCGGACGGCACGCAGCACCGGTTGCGCACGCCGATCGTGTTCGTGCTGAACAATGCCTTCCAGATGGAACAGCAGGGGTTGGAAGGGATCGACGCATTGGCCAGTGGCAAGCTGGTCATGTATCTGTCGCCGGACTCGGGCCGTCTGGGCATGATCCGTCATGCCCTTGCGCTGGCGTTGGGGGTGGCGGTGGAACAACGCGATTTCCATTTGCTGAGCGCGCGCCGCTTTGAAATCCACGCGCGCCGCAAGCGACAGCGCGCCGCGCTGGACGGCGAGCGCCTGCGCCTGCGAAGCCCCTTCATCATAGAAGCCCGCCACGATGCGCTCAGGGTGATGGTGCCCCGCGATCTGGCGCTGGAGGTTCGATGAAACGTCTCGTCCACATGTCAGATCTGCACTTCGGTCGGGACCGCCCCGATCTGGTGGGCGCTCTGACCCGCACCGTCAACGATCTGGCACCTGATCTGGTGGCGATTTCCGGCGATCTGACCCAGCGCGCCCGCAACCGGCAGTTCCAGGCGGCGCGCGCCTTCATCGACAGCCTGGATGCGCCGGTTCTGTGCGTGCCCGGCAACCACGATGTGCCGCTCGACAATCTCTGGGCCCGGGCGTTCCATCCGTGGCGGCGCTATAAGCGCTGGATCGCCGAGGATCTGGAGCCGACGCACACCGACGACCATATGATCGTCGTCGGGATCAACACCATGAACCCGATCTTCTGGCAGCGCGGCTGGTTCTCGCGGCGGGACATCGCCAAGGTGCGCCGGGCCTTTGCCGGTGAAAAAAGCCGGATCCGAATTGTTGTCGTCCACCACCCGCTGGAACATCTGCCCGGCGAACGCAAACGCCTGATCAAGGGGGCCGACCGCGCGCTGTCGGCGCTGGACGCCTGCGGCACCGACATTGTCCTGTCGGGGCATCTGCACACATGGTCGGCGGCGCTGTTTGCCAGCCGGCCCGACCGGCGCGGTGCGCTTCAGGTTCAGGCGGGCACCGGGCTGTCCACCCGACAGCGGGGCGAGGCGAACGATTTCAACCTGTTGACGCTGGGCGCAGGCCGCGTGCGTGTCGAGCGTTTTGCCGCCGAAGATGCCGCAACCGGCTTTGTCGCGGATCGCGAGGTGGTGTTTGCCCTGGGCGATCGGGGCTGGGCCGTATCGTGAGGCCGCGTCAGTCGGATTTCTTGGGAATGCCGTAAAGCTCCATCCGGTGCCCCTTCAACTCATAGCCCAGCTTGGCGGCGATGCGTTCCTGCAGCGCCTCGATTTCGGGGTCGACGAATTCGATCACGGCACCGGTGGACAGGTCGATCAGGTGGTCGTGGTGATCGCGCTCGGCGTCCTCGTAACGGGCCCGGCCGTCACCGAACTCCAGCTTTTCCAGAATGCCCGCTTCCTCGAACAGCTTCACGGTGCGATAGACCGTCGCCAGCGAGATCCGGGGATCGCGTTCCGTCGCCCGGGCATACAGGATCTCGACATCGGGATGGTCGGGCGAGTCTTCCAGTACGGATGCGATGGTGCGCCGCTGTTCGGTCATGCGCAGGCCCTTGGCCTCGCAACGGTCGATGATGCCCTCGGCCATGTGCGCTCACTCTCCGCCGGTCTGTCTCGGGTCACGGCTTTAGCCCATGATGCACGCGCGCTCCACCCCATATCGGTGCGGGCTGCGAATGGCGCCGGTGCCGTGCGCCGCGTCAGAGGGTCAGCCGGCCTTCCATGATCCGCACCGCGTTGCCCGAAATCCGGACCGAGCGGCACAACCCGTCGATCACCTCGGTGTCGATCCGGATCCGGCTGGGGCGGCCCATGTCGACACCCTGCTCCAGCAACAGCGTCAACGACCGGTCTTCGATCTGTGACAGGAACGCACCCAGCGCCGCCGCGGCGCTGCCGGTGGCGGGGTCTTCGGGGATGTTGTCGAGCGGCGCAAACATCCTTGCGTGGACGGATGCACCGTCGCGCACATAGAACAGCACGGCAAAGTCGAGATCAGAGGGATAGGCCGCGGCGGCGCGACGAAACGCGCCCGTGTCGGGGACCACGGCCGACAGGGCGGCATCATCGGTCAGCTCGGCCAGCACGAAGGGCAACCCGACCCCGGCCTGGACGGGCAGGTGCCGGTCGGTGCGGATCTGGCCGGGCAGCAAGCCACCGCAGGCCGCCACGTCGCCGGCTTGGGGATGGGAATCGATGCGCAGGGGCTGGGTGGTCGTGAAGGTCGCGCCATCGTCATCGACGGTGCAGTCGATCGGCCCAACGCCCAGTTCCAGCGTTTGCCGTCCGCCCCGGCCCAGATCGAACAGCGCGGTGGCCGTCCCGATCAGCGGATGACCGGCGAAGGGGACTTCCATCGTGGGGGTGAAGATCCGCACCCGCGCGGTATGCGCCGGATCGGTGGGCGGATAGACAAAGGTGGTTTCGGAAAAGTTGAACTCGCGGGCAATCTTCTGCAACGCGTCCTCGGCCAGGCCGCGCGCATCGGTGATGATGGCCAGGGGGTTGCCGCCGAACGGGCGGTCGGTAAAGACATCGTAGACAATGTAATCGGTCATGGCGCGCGCTTTCCTTCCGGGTTGTGCAACGTTGCACCAGAACACGAGGTCAGGGAAAGCGCCTTGCGCCCGCACCGGCAGATCGGGATGGGTGGCGCGCGAACACATCCCGGGGTTTCCGCCGCCGTTCAGGGGCGCCGGGCGTCTGGAAAATTCCGGGGACGGCCACGTTCGATGCGGCCCGGAGGGGAAGGGGCCGCATCGCCCGATACGGCCCCGTTCCGGGTTACACCGTGTAAAGCGGCGTCTTGCCCTGGGCTGTGTGGATCTCGTTGACGTCCGTTTCCGAGATGCCCAGCCGCTTGGCGAGACGATCCAGGAACTCGGCCTCGGGGCGGTTGTCAGGCTGGATCGCCATCAGTGCACCGGCGTAGACTTCGACTTCCATGCCGCCGGGCACGTCGCGGGCCAGGGCCTCGACATCCACCGGCGCGGACAGCGCGTGATCCAGGAAGGCGCGGTCCGACGGGTCGGCGTCGCCCAGCACTTCCCACAGCGCGCGGCGCTCGGTCTCGTCGATCTCGCCGTCGGCCTTCGCGGCCATGACCATGGCGCGGATCACGAGACCCGCTTCCTCTTCGTCGTTGACCGGCTTGGTGGTGTCCAGCAGGCCCTTCATCTTCTGCGCACCCGCCGCGCCGCCGGTGACGCCGGCCAGACCGCCAAGCATCCCGCCGATGCCGCCGGCGCCCGAAGCACCCGCGTCGCCACCGGGTGTCCCGGTCATGTTGCCACCAGCACCACCCCCGAGGCCGACCGCATCCAGAAGGCCGCCCAGGCCGCCGCCCGATCCCTTGTTTTCGGCCAGCTTGCGCCGGACACCGTCCATTCCGCCATTCCGGCTGAACGATTGCACGCCCTTGGCGGCGACATAGGCGATGGCCAGTTTGCCCAGCATCTTGGTCAGCGACATTCATATTCTCCCATGAAAAACATTTCGCAAGAGATAGGAACGCGCGGTTCCGGATTCTAGGGCGCCGCGTCTAAAGCAGGTCGCGCTGGCGGGCGGTGCTTTCGGCAACGCGCGCCACGGTCAGCCCCTGCACGATGATTGAAAACACCACCACGACATAGGTGCAGGTCAGGATCAGCGGCTTCCATTCACCGTCGGGCAGGGACAGCGCCAGCGCGACGGAAATGCCGCCCTTCAGGCCGCCCCATGTCATCACCGGGATCACCCCGGGATCGAAGGTGCGGAACGGTTGCAACATCAGGATCGGAACCGCCACGGCCACCAGCCGCGCCACCAGCACCAGCGCGATGGACAGCGCGCCGGTCACCAGGGCCGAAGTGTCGAAGGCGACGGCGAAGACTTCGAACCCGATCATCAGGAACAGGACAGCGTTCAGGATCTCGTCCACCAGTTTCCAGAAGCCGTCGACATAGCGGCGGGTTTCGTCGGACATGCCCTCGCGGGTGCCGACATCGCCGATCAGAAGCCCGGCGCAGACCGCCATGATCGGCGCACTGACATGCAGTGCGACAGCCAGTTCATAGCCACCAAAGGCAAGGCCCAGCGTCAGAAGCACCTCGAGCGAGTAATCGTCGATCCGTTTCATCAGCTGAAACGTCAGCCAGCCCAGGACGATCCCCAGAACCGCGCCGCCGCCTGCCTCCTGCGCGAACAGGATCGCGGCGTCGGCGACTTCGTTGTGGCCGCCTGCATGTTCGCGGGTCGATGGAAACGCCAGGCCGACAAGGACCAGGAACACGACATACCCGACCCCGTCGTTGAACAGCGACTCACCGGCGATCTTGGTTTCCATCGACTGCGGCAGGTCGGTTTCGCGCAACACGCCCAGCACCGCGACCGGATCGGTGGGCGAGATCAGCGCGCCGAAGACCAGCGCCACCAGCAAGGGCATGCCGGTCAGCCAGCTAAAGCCGACCCCCACAACCGTCGTCGACAGCGCGATACCGATGGTCGCCATCAGGAACACCGGCAGCCATTGCGCCCTGAGATCGCCCAGCTTGACGTGCAGCGCGCCGGCGAACAGCATCAGGCCCAGCATCCCCTCAAGCAGCGCGTCGGAAAAGTCGATCCCGGTGACGACCGCGCGCACCTCGTCGGCCATGCCCAACGCGGGCCAGACCAGATCGGCGCCGATGATGCCGAGCGACGCGATCAGCGCGACGACCATGATCCCGATCGACGAGGGCAGGCGCAGGAAAAGATAGTTGATCGCGCCGAACAGCCCCGCCAGCACGATCATGGACGAGGTGATTTGAAGGAAATTCATCGGCGGTTCTTTCCGGTTCGGACGCTGCGCGTGCGATAGACCAAGCGCGTTCGGCTGCAAAGGGTTTCGCGGCAATTCGCCGAACCTGCCCCGTATGGCACGAGACGCGTGCGCGCGGCGATGCGTCATGGGCAAAGTTCGCGATTTCGCACCTTTGCGCCTGACAAGGGGAAGGGCCGTCGTTATCTTGGGCGTGACGATGCGGACGAAAGGCAGTGCCATGGCGATCACGGTCGATCTCAACGCCGATCTGGGCGAAAGTTTCGGCCCCTGGACCATGGGCGACGACGCCGCGATGCTGAAGATCGTGACCTCGGCCAACATCGCCTGCGGCGGCCATGCGTCCGACCCCGACACGATGGTGGCGACGCTGCGCGAGGCGGGGGCGAACGGCGTGATCGCGGGCGCCCATCCCGGCTATGCCGACCCCATGGCCTTCGGGCGGCGGGTGTTGCCGATGTCGACGGATCAGATCGAACGCATGGTCGCCACGCAGATCGGCGCGCTGCTGGGCGCGGCGGCCCTGGCGGGCGTTCAGGTGCGATACGTCAAGGCGCACGGCGCGCTGTCCAATGTCGCAAGCGATGATCGCGGTGTGGCGGACGCCGTGGCGCGGGCGGTGCGGGCGGTGTCGCGCGATCTGGCCCTGCTGGCGATTTCGGGAACCGAACTTGAAGGCGCAGGTCACGGCCAGAACCTTGACGTGCATTCCGAGATTTTCGCCGACCGGGCCTATCTGACCACCGGCCGCCTTGTGCCCCGGTCCCGCGACGGTGCGATGATCCACGACCCGGACGAGGCCGGGCGGCGCATGGTGCGGGTGCTGGAAACCGGCCGGATGCCGACCATCGACGGCGGCGAGATCGCGCTGGCGGCCCATTCGATCTGCGTGCACGGCGACAGCCCCGGCGCGGTGGACATGGCCCGCCACGTCCGCCGCACCCTGACCGATGCGGGGATCACAATCGCCCCGTTCATGGCGCCGCGATGACGGATTTCCCCCGCTTCGTCGCGGTGTCGGACCGCGCCGTCCTGGCCGAGTTCGGCGACCAGATCGACACCGATATCTACGCCGATGTCCTCCGCCTGGACCGGGCGCTGGCGGCCCAACCGGTCGCGGGCCTGATCGAGGCGGTTCCGGCCTATGCCAACCTTCTGGTGGTGTTCGATCCGCTGGAAACCGACCACGACGAGGTGAGCGCGGGCCTGCGCGCGCTGCTGGACGGTGCACAGGACGCGCCGGAACAGACCACCGCCCGCCGCGTCGCGGTCTGTTATGACGGCGATCTCGCGCCCGACCTGGAAGAGGTCGCGCGCCAGTCGGGCTTGAGCGTCGAAGAGGCGATCAACGCCCACCTGTCCGGCGACTACAGCGTGTTCCTCTACGGGTTCGCACCCGGTTATGCCTATATGGCCGGCGTGCCCGAGGCGCTGCAACTGCCGCGAAAACCCGCCGCCGTCCGCGGGGTGCCCGCGGGCAGCGTGATCATCGCCGGGCCACAGTGCCTGATCACCACGCTGACCATGCCGACGGGATGGTGGATCATCGGCCGCTCGCCCACCCCCGTCCTGACCGGCGACGCCGACCGGCCGTTCCTGTTCGACGTCGGCGATCCGGTCACGTTCGAGCGGATCGACCGCGCCGCGTTCGAGGCCGCGACATGAGCGTCGCGCGCTTCAAGGTCGTTCACGCCGGACCCCATTGTTCGGTGCAGGATGCCGGGCGTCCGGGCAACATGCGGTTCGGCGTGCCCGCGTCCGGCCCGATGGACCGGCTGGCGTTCGATGCCGCCCACGCCGCCATCGGGAACCCCCAAGGTGGCGCGCTGATCGAGGTGTCGATGGGAGGTCTGACGCTGGAATGCACCGAAGGCGCGGTGGGCTTTGCCGTCGCGGGCGGTGGTTTCAAGGTGACGCTTGATCGTGAAACGCTGGGCCCCTGGTGCGTCGCATCCATGGTGGCGGGGCAGACCCTGACGATCCGCCCCGGCGAATGGGGCAGCTGGGCGTGCCTCGCCTTTGGCGGAACGCTTGAGGTGGAGACATGGCTGGGCTCGGCCGCGACCCATGCGCAATCGGGGTTCGGGGGCGGGGCGATCACGTCGGGCCAGGTCGTGACGGTGGCCGGCGCCGAACGCCGCGACGGGCGCGCCACGGCGATTGAACCGCCTACCTTTGCGCGTCCCGGCGCGAAGGTGCCGGTGGTGCCCGGCCCGCAGGACCGTTTCTTCGCGCCCGAAACCCTGGCGGCCCTGACATCTGAAACCTTCCGGATCGGCGACGCCTATGACCGGATGGGCGTGCGCCTGTCCGGGGTGGCCCTGCCCGTGGCGGGCAGCCTCGACATGCCGTCCGAGCCGGTGCTGAAGGGGTCGGTCCAGGTCTCGGGCGATGGCACCCCGACGGTGTTGCTGGCCGATCACCAGACCACCGGCGGATATCCCAAGATCGCGACCGTGCCGGGGCACGCACTGGATGCGTTCTGTCAGTCGCGCAGCGGCGATGCCGTGCGGTTCGTGGCCGTCACCCCCGAAGCCGCGCTGAAACAGGCGCGGGCCGATCATGACCGGCGCGCGGCCTTCCTTGGCGCACTGGCCGAAGCGCCGGGATCGCTGGCCGACCGTCTGGCACGGGCGAACCTGATCGATGGCGTCACGGACGGTGGGGATTGAGCGGATGGCGCGTGCGAAAAACGTCCTGTTCATCATGTGTGACCAGTTGCGCCACGATTATCTGTCCTGCGGCGGTCATCCGCACCTGCACACCCCGCATATCGATGGGCTGGCCGCGCGCGGCGTCCGGTTCGACCGCGCCTATGTGCAATCGCCGATCTGCGGGCCCTCGCGGATGAGCTTTTATACCGGGCGTTATGTCATCTCGCACGGGTCGTCATGGAACTCTTATCCGCTGAAGGTGGGGGAGCTGACGCTGGGCGATCATCTGCGCCCTCTCGGGGTCGATACCGTGCTGATCGGCAAGACCCACATGAAGGCCGATGCCGAGGGCATGGCGCGCTATGGGATCGAACCCGGCACGGTGATCGGCGCGCGGCTGGCGGAATGCGGCTTTGACGTCTTCGAACGCGATGACGGGCTGCATCCCGACACCGGCTATGCCACGTCGCCGCGTTACAACGACTGGCTGCGCGCACGGGGCTATGACGATGCCAATCCGTGGCAGGCGGCGGCCAATTCCGTGGACCCCGAGGGGAATGAAACTGGAACGGGATGGTTTCTGAAATATTCCGACCGCGCCGCGAAGGTGGCCGAGGAGCACAGCGAAACGCCCTATCTGACCACACGGTTCATGGAGTTCATCGACAGTCGCACCGACGACACGCCATGGATGTGCCATCTGTCGTTCATCAAGCCGCACTGGCCCTATATCGTGCCCGCGCCCTATCACGACATGTTCGGCCCCGACACCTGGCTGCCACCGGTGCGCGCCGAGTCCGAGCGGAACGATCCGCACCCGGTTTACAAGGCGTTCATGGACCTGCGGGTGTCGCGCAATTTCTCTCGCGACGATGTGCGCGAAACGGTGCTGCCCGGTTACATGGGCCTGATCAAACAGATGGACGACCAGATGGGGCGGTTGTTCGCCTTTCTTGACGACCGGGGGTTGTCAGACGACACGATGATCGTTTTCACCTCGGATCACGGCGATTATCTGGGCGATCATTGGCTGGGCGAGAAAGAGCTGTTTCACGACCCCTCGGTGCGGATTCCCCTGATCGTGTACGACCCGTCGCCCGAGGCCGACGCCACCCGCGGCACCGTGTCGGATGCCCTGGTCGAGGCGATCGATCTTGCACCGACCTTCCTTGAAACCTTCGGCGGCACGGCCCAACCCCACCGGCTTGAAGGGCGGTCGCTGCTGCCGCTTTTGCGCGGGGAAAATCCGCCGTGGCGCAAGGTGGCGATCTCGGAATACGACTATGCCCCCACGGCGGTGCGTGCCGCGCTGGGCCGGGGGGCGGGCGATTGCCGGTTGATCATGGCCGTATCGCAGCGTTGGAAATATGTCTTTGCCGAAGGGTTCCGCCCGATGCTGTTCGATCTTGTGGCCGATCCGCAGGAGTTGAACGACCTCGGCGCCGACCCGGCCTGTGCCGATGTGTGCTCCGACATGCGCGAGCATGTGTTTGCCTGGGCCCGCGCACAACGACAGCGGATCACGATGTCGGACGCGGCGATCCTGTCGCAATCCGAACGCCGGACGGTCGATGCCGGCATCCTGATCGGGTTCTGGGACGAGGATGAACTGTCGCGGATGAAGCGCGAAACCGACGCTGATCAGCCGGGCAGGGACAACGCCTGATCTTCGGGCGGGATCACCCGCTTGATCCCCGAACTGGAAATCGCGACGAAGGTGAAATCGCCTTCGGTCACCATCGTCCGGTCGCCGGTGTTCTGCCGCGTGACCCATGTTTCGACGTGCAGCGTCATGGACGTGCGCCCGACCCGCGTGACTTCGGTATAGACCGACACCAGGTCGCCGACATAGATCGGCGCGTGAAACCGCATGGCGTCAATGGCGACGGTGGCGCAGCGCCCCTTGGCGCGGGCGGCGGCGGTCACGCCGGCGGCGATGTCCATCTGACTGATGACCCAGCCGCCGAAGATGTCGCCGCCCGAATTGGTGTCCTTCGGGAATGCCAGCGTCTGGATCGTCAGGGTGCCGTCGGGGGTGTCCTGCATCGTCAGACGACTTCGACGCGCATGGCGCCAAGCCCGTCCACCGCAATTTCCATCACGTCGCCCCGCGCCACGGGGCCGACCCCGGCAGGGGTGCCCGACAGGATCACGTCGCCCGCCGCAAGCGTGAAATACGACGACAGATAGGCAATCATTTCCGGCACCTTCCAGATCATCTGGTTCAGATCCCCGGACTGGCGCAGATCGCCGTTGACATGCAGCGTGATCGCGCCGTCGGACGGATGGCCGATCTCCGCTGCGGGGTGGATCGGGCCGATGGGGGCCGAGCGTTCGAACGCCTTGCCGATTTCCCAAGGGCGCCCGGCCTTTTTCGCAGCGCCCTGAAGATCGCGCCGCGTCATGTCCAGCGCAAGGGCATAGCCATAGACGTGATCCAGCGCATCGGCGACGGCGATGTCCGCGCCGCCCGATTTCAGCATCACGGCGATTTCCGCCTCGTGGTGCACGTCATCGCTTTTGACCGGATAGGGGAAGGTGCCGGACGGGTCCAGGTTGTCGGGGTTCTTTTGAAAGAAGAACGGCGCCTCGCGGTCCGGGTCATGCCCCATCTCGACCGCATGGGCGGCATAGTTGCGACCGATGCAATACACGCGACGCACCGGAAATGTGGCGTCGATGCCGGCAACGGGCAGGGCGATGACGCGAGGCGATGGGATGACATGGACGTTCACTGGGGCTTCTCCGGCTGATGTATTTTCACTCTAGGTCACCGCCTCGTCGCTCCGCAACCAGATGCGCAACACCACGCCGCGGGGCTGCGGGAATCCAATATTGACGCATTGCGTATATTGTATGATATATAGCCTCGGGAAGAGAATCCAAAGGGGAGGTAGACATGTTCAAACTGGTAATGGCTCTGGCCGCTGGCCTGGCGGTGGCGGTGCCGTCCGTGGGGGCCGCGCAAGACAGGAAATTGATCCGTTTCGGCTATTCTTCGCCAACCGATCTTGAGAATGACAACGGCGCAACGGCCTGGATCTTCAAGCAATTCGTCGAAAGCCGCAGCGACACGCTCGAGGTCGGTCTCTACGGCTCCAGCGAACTGGGAAGCGATCAGGACGTCCTGCAGGCGATGCAGCTCGGTTCGGGCGCCACGATGCACATCGGCGGCACGGCGCTGTTCAACTCGTTCATCGAACGTGTCGGAGTTTTGGATCTGCCGTTTCTCTGGCAGGATTATGCCCATGTCGGCCGCGCGCTTGACGGCGATGTCGGCGCATCGCTGGAAGCCGATTTCGAGGCGTCCGGCTTCAAGGTTCTGGGTTGGGGTTACAGCTGGGGCTACCGCAACGTCGTGACCGGCGGCGCGCCGATCAACTCGCCCGAGGGCATCAAGGGGCTGAAGCTTCGCACCATTCAGTCGCCGATCTATGTCGCGGCGCTGAACGCGATGGGGGCGAACGCAACGCCGATGGCCTTCGGCGAGGTCTATACCGCCCTTCAGACCGGTGTGCTGGACGGGTTCGAACATGCGGCGTCGATGGTCTATTCGTCGAAACTGTATGAGGTGACCGACAATGTCGCCCTGACCCGGCACCTGTTCGGGCCGACCGTGCTGACCTATTCGCTGTCGCAATGGGAGGCGCTGACCGAGAAGGAGCAGGAGGTCGTGCAGGCGGGGGCGGATTTCGCGATCGAGGTGGCGCGGGCGTTGGCCCCGGGCCGCGAAGCCGCCGCGCTGGATCTGTTGCGCGAGCAGGGCATGACGATCACCGAGATCGACACGTCCGGTTTCGCCGAGGCAGCCGTGCCGTTGCAGGACGAGCTTGCCGCCGGAATCGACGCCACCGATGTTCTGGCAGACATCCGCGCCGCGGCCGAGTGAGCCGCATTTCAGAAGGCTGTCCCTGAACGGGGCAGCCTTTTTGCCGACATCGGAGAGTGCAATGCATCGCCTGTTTCGAGAGATCGATCGCCTGGTCGAGACGCTGATCTTCGTCATCTTCCTGGCCATCGTCATCGTTGGCACGGCCCAGGTTCTGAACCGATACGCCCTGAACTCATCCCTGAGCTGGAGTGAGGAGTTTCAGAAATACGGCCAGATCTGGCTGGTTTTCCTGAGCATTCCCGTGGCCTATCGGCGTGGAATGCACATCGGGATGGACCTTCTGGACGACTGGTTCTCGCCCCGGGGTCGTCGCCTCTTTTCGCTCGGGATCGATTTCCTGTGGCTGCTGCTGGCGGGTTCCGTCCTCTATGGCCTCAACACGTTGATGCCCCTGCTGGCCCGGCAGAAAAGCCCGGGATTGGGTATGCCGATGGATTGGGCCTATGGCGGCCTGGTGGTCGGGATGGTCTATCTGATCTTCGTCAGTCTGCGACGCATCGTGGTCACGGTGCAGGGACGCGATATTCCCAAAGAACACATCGGGAGCTGAAGGCGATGTTGATCGGACTTTTCGTTCTGCTGTTGGTGATGATTTTTGCGGGTATTCCCGTCATTCTTGCCCTCGGCCTTATCGGGGTGGGGGGCATCGCCGGGGTGCCCGAGCTGAACTTCGCGTTGTTCCCGCAAAAGATGTTCACCACCCTCGACAGCTTCAGCCTGCTTGCCTTGCCCTATTTCATCTTGGCCGGTGAACTCATGGCGCGCGGCGGGATCAGCCGCAAGCTGGTGGAATTTGCCGAAACCGTTGTCGGCCATCTGCGGGGCGGATTGGCCCAGGCCAATATCGTCGCCTCGATGGTGTTTTCCGGCGTGTCGGGGTCTTCGACGGCTGATACCTCGGCCATCGGCTCGGTCCTCATTCCGGCGATGAAGGAAAAGGGCTACAAGGCCGGGTATGCCGCGGCCATTACCGCAACCAGCGGCACGATCGGCGCGATCATCCCGCCCAGCATGACGTTGATCGTCTATGGCTCGCTTGCCAATGTCTCGATCGGCGGGCTGTTCCTTGGCGGGATCATTCCCGGCATCCTGGTGGGCGTCGCCTTCATGGCGGTCGTCGTGGTCCAGTCGCGGAACGCGAAGAAATACCCCGAGATGCAAAGCCGCGAAGGGTCGTTCCACCTTGGGGCCGTTCTGCGGGCGCTGCCGCGGGTCTGGGCCGCATTGCTGGCGCCGCTGATCATCGTCGGCGGCATCCTGGGCGGCATCTTTACGGCCACGGAAGCCGGAGTCGTCGCCTGCGTCTATTCGTTCATCATCGCCTTCTTCATCTATCGAACCGTCAAGCTTGCCGATCTTCCGCGTATTTTCCTGGCCGCCGCAATGACCACGTGCATGGTGTCGGGCATCATCGCGATCGCGGGCGGTTTCGGGTGGCTTCTGGCCTATCTGAACTTCAACCAGATCGTGCTGCGCAACATCTATGCCGTGACCGACAATCCGCAGATCGTCTTTCTGCTGCTGGTTCTGGTCATGCTGGTGCTGACCATGTTCGTCGACAGCATGGCGGTGCTTATCATCAGCGTTCCGGTCGCGGTGCAGATCGGAAACTCCTACGGGCTCGACCCCTTCCAGCTTGGCCTTGCGCTGACGATTGCCACGCAGATCGGCTCGACAACGCCACCGGTGGCGGTCCTGCTGTTCGTCGCCTCAAGCATCGCGCGCTGTCCGTATCGCGAAACGGTACGCTATGTCTGGCCGTTCATCGCGGCGGAAATCGCGGTCTTGATGCTGGTCGTGTTCTGGACACCGGTGGCCAGCGCGATCCCGACCTGGGCGCTCACCCGATAAAATCATCACTCGACACAGTAACAAGGAGAAGACGAATGTATGACGTGGCTGAAAAGGTTGCCGTGATCACGGGGGGCACGCGAGGCATCGGTCTGGCCCTTGCGGAACACCTGTTGCAACAGAAATCCAGGGTCGTGATCAACGGACGCAGCACGACGGACGAGGCGCGTGCCCTGCAAGAGACCCACGGAGCCGACAATGTGGTCATCGTCGAGGCTGACGTGTCGGTGCCGGCCGAAGCCGCACGGCTTGTGGCCGAGACCGAAGCCCGTTTCGGCCGGCTCGACATGCTGGTCCATTCCGCGGGCGGTCCGGCCGGCGGCAAGGTTCCGGGGATGGAGACAGAAAGCTGGATGCAGGCCTTCGCCATTCACGTGCATCCCGTGTTTCACCTGTTCCAGGCCGCACATCCGTTGCTGGCGAAAGAGGGTGGGGCGGTTCTGCTGGTGTCATCGGTCGCAGGGATCAGGGGTTGTCCGGGCACGGTGGCCTATCAGACCGTGAAGGGCGCATTGATCCCGATGGCCAAGGCGCTGGCCATGGATCACGGGGTCGAGGGGATCCGGGTGAACGTGATCGCCCCGGGCATCATCCGCACCCGTTTCCATGACGCGATGACGAAAGAGGCGCAGGCCCACAACCTGCAGAACCGCATTCCGCTGCGGCGCGAGGGGTCGGTCGACGATGTGGCCGAAGCGATGATGACGCTTCTCCAGAACGAGTTCATAACCGGCGAAACGCTTGTCGTGGACGGCGGAATGTCGATGCGCGTCACCGGCTGAGCGGGCCGTCATTCTCCGGCACGATCGGCACTGCGCTTCGGCTTGGTGCCGGTCGGTTCACGGATGATGTCGATGTCCGTCCTGGCATTGCCCAGCATGACCTGTGCGGCCTCTCTTGCGGCCGCCGGGTCTTTTCGCAGGATCGCATCGCGCAGGTCGCGATGTTCTTCCAGAGCGCGGGGCCGATGCTGGCCCAGGGCCGCGATCGAGAACATCTCGCGCAGGCCGATTTCAAAAAGCTGGCCGATGGGCCAGAAGAATTCGTTCCGGGTCGCGATATAGATGCATTTGTGAAAGGCGAGATCCGCCTCGACCCAGGCGGCGTTGTCGTCGCCCGCGGCCTCCATCAACCCGAATGCCTCGCTCAGGCGGTCGTGATCCACCTCCCGCGCATACATCGCGGCGTTTTCTGCCGCCGCCGGTTCGACCGCGTTGCGAAGTTGAAACATCTTTTCCAGGTAGGTCGAGGTATCGGCCAGCTGGATGCGCCACTTCAGCACGTCGGGGTCCATCTGGTTCCAGTCCTCGGGCGCGCGCACCCGCGTCCCCAGTTTCGAGCGCGCCTCGACCAGGCCTTTCGCGATCAACCCGCGAACCGCCTCACGAACCGCCGTGCGGCTGACACCGAGGGTCTGACAAAACTGGGCCTCGGTCGGCAGGATGCTGCCCGGCGCAAACTCGCCCCGCATGATCGCCAGCCCGATCTGATCGCCCACGCGAAGATGCAGCTTGAAGCTGTCGGCCCAGTTTCTATTGGTCAAATGCGCAACCTCTTGAGTTTTCGGAACGAATGAGCATCATCGCCTGCGTCGAATTGTCATACAAATCATAACGTCGCAAGCGCGGCGAGTCCACGTTGCTCTCACGTTATCGAACTAGGTCTTCGGTTGTGCCTGGAAAGTGCGCTCGTCTCGACCCTGGCGGGCGCCCGTGTCGGAACGCATACCATTGGGGAAACGTCAAAGGACCGCGCGCCGATTCGGCTGACCGCGGGTCAGCCGAAACGCGAATAGGGTCGGATCAATGTCCAACCCCCGCGCGCAATGCTGTGATAATCAACGTCGCAACAACCGATGATCAGGCCTGAAGAGGGTGGGTGGCCCCGTTCGGGAAACGTCTGATCGTTTGCGTCGATTGTTTATTTGGAGCGGGCGAGGCGATTCGAACGCCCGACCCTAACCTTGGCAAGGTTATGCTCTACCCCTGAGCTACGCCCGCTTCCTTGTCGCTGAGATAGCCAGAGCGCCGGCGGGCTGCAAGCGAAAAATGCGCCCGCGGCGAGATTTTCGCCGCGGGTGCGCGGGCCGCGATCACTCAAGCTCGATCAGCAGGTCCTTGGCGTCGATCTGGGCACCGGGCGTGACATGGACCGCCTTGATCTTGGCCTTCCGTTCAGCGTGGATCCCGGTTTCCATCTTCATCGCCTCGATGGTCAACAGCAGATCGCCCTCGTTCACGGTCTTGCCGACCACGGCGGCCACGCTGGCCACCACGCCGGGCATCGGAGCGCCGACATGGGCCGGGTTGCCGGCTTCGGCCTTGGGACGTGCGGCGCTTACGGCCGTGGCCTTGCGGTTCGGCACCCGGATCAGCCGTGGCTGGCCGTTCAGCTCGAAGAACACTCTGGCCTGTCCGGTATCGTCGGTATCGCCCAGAGCGAGGCAGCGGATTTCAAGCGTCTTGCCGGGGCCGATTTCAGCGGTGATTTCTTCGCCCGCATCCATGCCGTAAAAGAACGTGCGCGTCGGCAGGGTGCGCACCGGCCCATAGTCCAGATTGCGGCGGCGGTAATCGAGGAAGACCTTGGGATACATCAGGTATCCGTTCAGATCCTCGTCGTCGATCTCGACAGCACCGTCCAGGGCGGCGACCGCTTCGGCGCGAGCCGCTTCCAGATCGACGGGTTTCAGGTGAAGGCCGGGGCGGCCGGTCATCGGCTTTTCATCCTTGAGGATCTTCTTCTGGATCTTCTCAGGCCACCCGCCCGGGGGCTGGCCCAGCGACCCGCGCATCATGTCGATGACGGAATCGGGGAACGACACGTCGATCTCGGGGTCTTCGACCTGTTCGCGGGTCAGGCCCTGGGACACCATCATCAGTGCCATGTCACCCACCACCTTGGACGATGGCGTGACCTTGACGATGTCGCCGAACATCCGGTTCACGTCGGCATAGGTCTGCGCGACCTCGTGCCAGCGTTCCTCGAGCCCCATGGAACGCGCCTGGGCCTTGAGGTTGGTGAACTGCCCGCCCGGCATCTCGTGCAGATAGACTTCGGACGCCGGGGCCTGCTGTCCGGTCTCGAAGGCCGCGTAATGGGCGCGCACGGTTTCCCAGTAATTCGAGATTTCGCGCACCGCGCCGATGTCGATGCCGGTTTCGCGATCGGTGTGGGCCAGCGCCTCGACGATGGTGCCGAAGGTCGCCTGCGACGTGTTGCCAGACAGCGAGTCCATGGCGCAATCCACCGCGTCGACCCCCGCTTCCGAGGCGGCCAGGATGGTGGCGCAGGCGATGCCTGCGGTGTCGTGGGTGTGGAAGTGGATCGGCAGGCCGACCTCGTCCTTCAGGGCCTTGATCAGGATACGGGCCGATGCCGGCTTCAGCAGTCCCGCCATGTCCTTGAGGCCCAGAACATGGGCGCCGGCCTTTTTCAGATCCTTGCCCATCTCGACATAGTATTTCAGATCGTATTTTGCCCGGTCCGGGTTCAAGAGGTCGCCTGTGTAACAGATCGTCCCTTCGCAGACCTTGTTGGCGGCGATCACGGCATCCATGGCGACGCGCATGTTTTCGACCCAGTTCAGGCTGTCGAACACGCGGAACACGTCGACCCCCGAGGTGGCGGCCTGTGCGATGAAGCTTTGCACCACGTTGTCGGGGTAATTCGTATAGCCGACCCCGTTGGACGAACGCAGCAGCATCTGCGTCATCAGGTTGGGCATCTGCGCCCGGATGTCGCGCAGCCGCTGCCACGGGCATTCCTGAAGGAAGCGATAGGCCACGTCGAACGTCGCACCGCCCCAGCATTCGACCGAAAACAGCTGTGGCAGGTTGGCGGCATAAGCCGGCGCGATCTTGATCATGTCCAGCGAACGCATGCGCGTCGCCATCAGCGACTGGTGCGCGTCGCGCATGGTCGTGTCGGTGATCAGCAGCTGTTTCTGTTCGGCCATCCACTCGGCGACCGCTTCGGGGCCGAACTGATCCAGGATCTGGCGGGTGCCCGGCACCGGATCCTCGGTGCGCAGTTTCGGCGGCACCGGGGTTTTCACATCGGCGGCAGGGGCAGGGCGCCCTTCGGTTTCGGGGTGCCCGTTCACGGTGACGTCGGCGATATAGGTCAGGATCTTGGTCGCGCGGTCGCGGCGCGGAGCAAAATCGAACAACTCGGGCGTCTGGTCGATGAACTTGGTATGGTATTCATTGTTCAGGAATACCGGATGCTTCAGCAGGTTCTCGACGAACGAGATATTGGTGCTGACGCCGCGAATGCGGAATTCGCGCAGCGCGCGGTCCATCCGGGCGATCGCCGCCTCGGGGGTCGGGGCCGATGCCGTGACCTTGACCAGAAGCGAATCGTAATATCGCGTGATCACTGCACCGGCATAGGCCGTGCCACCGTCCAACCGGATGCCCATGCCGGTCGCGCTGCGATAGGTGGTGATGCGGCCGTAATCGGGAATGAAATTGTTGGTCGGGTCTTCGGTGGTGATGCGGCACTGGATCGCGTGTCCGCGCAACTGGACGTCATATTGCGACGGCGTGCCGGTGGCTTCGACCAGCGATTTGCCCTCGGCGATCAGGATCTGGGCGCGCACGATGTCGATGCCGGTGACTTCTTCGGTCACCGTATGTTCGACCTGCACACGGGGGTTCACCTCGATGAAGTAGAACTCGCCCGATTCCATATCCATCAGGAATTCGACGGTGCCGGCGCATTCGTAATCGACGTGCTCGCAGATCTTCTTGCCGAGGTTGCACAGCTTTTCGCGCTGCGCTGCGGAAAGATAGGGAGCGGGCGCGCGTTCGACGACTTTCTGGTTGCGCCGCTGCACGGAACAATCGCGTTCCCAGAGGTGATAGATGGCGCCGTGCTTGTCGCCGAGGATCTGCACCTCGACGTGGCGGGCGCGCAGGATCATCTTTTCCAGATAGCCTTCGCCGTTGCCGAAGGCGGCTTCGGCCTCGCGCCGGCCCTCGCGCACCTTCTCCTCAAGCTCGTCGGGGCCGTTGATCGGGCGCATCCCGCGTCCGCCGCCGCCCCAGGATGCCTTCAGCATCAGGGGATACCCGACCTCTTCGGCCTGCTGGGCGATCTTCGCCATGTCATCGCCCAGCACCTCGGTCGCGGGGATGACCGGCACGCCGGCCTCGATCGCCACGCGCCGCGCGCTGGCCTTGTCGCCAAGGGCGCGCATGGTTTCGGCCCGGGGCCCGATGAAGGCGATCCCGTTGGCGACGCAGGCATCCACGAAATCCGGGTTTTCGGACAGCAGGCCATAGCCCGGATGGATCGCGTCGGCGCCGGCCATCTTGGCGACGCGGATGATCTCGTCGATCGACAGGTATGCGGCGACGGGGCCAAGACCGGCGCCGATGCGATACGCCTCGTCAGCCTTGAAGCGGTGCAGGCACAGCTTGTCCTCCTCGGCATAGACCGCGACTGTCTTTTTTCCCAACTCGTTGGCCGCCCGCATGATGCGGATTGCGATTTCGCCGCGGTTCGCGATGAGGATCTTCTTGAAGTCGGCCATGCGTCACCCTTGTTTTTGCAGGCGCAGCATAACCGCAGGTTCGGGCGTGGAAAGTTGTTTTTGCACTCACGGCGGCTGGCTGAGCATATTGGCAAGGGTTCGTGACGTGTGGCGCAGGGTGCGATCCGGCGTGGCGGGGGCGGCCCGGGCCTCGGCGTGGGCGGCGCGCAGGGTTGCCTGTGCTTCGATCACCGCGCGGATGCTGTTCAGGATGCTGTCGGTCGAGCGGCAGAGGTTCAGGACCGAGTCGAGGTCGACGCCGGCGCGCGCCGCACCGGACATGCCGGGCGTGTTCACCGCGTCCAGATAGGCGATCACGCGCGACAACTGGAACGACGACTGGATCGCCAGTTCGCGGATGTCGTCGAAACCGCGATCCTGACGCAACCCGCGGTTCATGTCGACCACGACCGCGGTGCCGACGACGCGCTGGTTTCCCTTCGGCGTGATGAACGGGAACAGCGCGGTGTTCCATTTCTGGCGCCGCCCGTCCATCGTCAGTTCTTCCTCATAGCTCAGCGGCGCGCCGCTGTCGGCGCACATGGTATAACGGCCATTGACCAGCGCCGCGTCGTCCGGCGGCAAAAGCTCGTCGATGGTCTTGCCGACCGAGTGTTCGTGCGAAATCCCCGATGCCGCCTCGTGGGCGACGTTGATCGCCAGAAGCCGGAAGAACACGCCGCCCGGCCGACGTTCGGCGGCGAACATCGGGACGTCGAAATCGTTCAGGGCCAGTCGCAGTTCGGCCCCGGTTTCCTGTGAAAACATGTCGTTACCTGTTCGATGATCCGCGTTGACGGCATCGATAATCGAATTTCTCAAAGGATCGATTAATGCGCCCCGGCCGGTTTCCGGGTTTCGGCTCCGCGCCCGGCCCGGCGGGACGGAACGCAGGTGCCTGTTCAGGTGTTCTGATCCTGAAAGGAGATGACCATGGCAAAGTTTTCAGTCGGAGATCACGTCACCTGGAATTCGGAGGCCGGCCACGTGAGCGGCAAGATCACCAAGATCCACGAGAGCGATTTCAAGTACAAGGGCCACCAGCGCCGCGCCAGCAAGGACGAGCCGCAATACGAGATCGAAAGCGACAAGACCGATCACATCGCGGCCCATAAGGAGGACGCGCTGAAAAAGGTCGATGAATGACGGCCCGATTCGCCTCGGTCGGCCACTCGAACCGGCCGCTGGACGAGTTTCTGGACATCCTGCGGCACGGGCGCGTCGATCTGGTGGTCGATGTGCGTTCGTTCCCCCGTTCGCGCAGCAATCCGGCGTTCAACATCGATTCACTGCCTGATGACCTCGAGAAGGTCCAGATCGGCTATTGCCACATGCCCGACCTTGGCGGGCGACGGAACAGGCAGCCGGACGTGGACGAGGCGACCAATGCCATGTGGCGGGTGCGCAGTTTTCAGAACTATGCCGATTACGCGCTGGGTGACACGTTCGGCGCGGCGTTTCGCGCACTTCTGGCGGAAGGCGAAAAGCGCCGACTGGCGATGATGTGTTCCGAGGCCGTCTGGTGGCGGTGCCATCGGCGCATCATCACCGACCATTTTCTGGCCGCCGGACACGCGGTCGATCATCTGATGGGGTCGGAACGGATCGATGCCGCCGAGATGACGCGCGGTGCCTGCGTGCGCGCCGATGGCAAGGTCGTCTATCCCGCGGCGTGACGCAACGCGCCCAGATCCGCGATGCCCAGTTGCGCCATGTCCGCGATCAATCCCGCACGCAGGATATCGACCACATGGGCCGCGCCCCGTGCGCCGAACGCGCCCAGCCCCCAGTGCACCGCGCGGCCCAGCATCACGAAGTCGGCGCCGCGCGACAGCAGGCGCAGGATGTCCGTCGCACTTTGCACCGCGCCATCGGCGATCAGCGGATATTGCGGGCCGACCGCGTCGCGAATCGCGGGCAGCACGGTCACCGGTGGCGGGGCGGCATCGAACTGTCGCCCGCCGTGGTTCGACACCCAGACCGCATCGGCAATCCCGGCGATGCGGCGCGCATCGTCGGCCGACAGCACGCCCTTGACCACAACCGGGCCGTCCCATTCCCGCTTGACCGCCTCGAGGTATGCCCAGTCGGGCGCGGTGCGCAATTGGTATCCGATGTGCCCGGTGCCGCTGCGCGCGGTCTTGGTGTCGCCGTATTTCTCAAGGAACCGCAGGCTCGGCATGCCTTGGCGCGCCATCCCCATGGCCCATGCGGGGGATACGGCAACCTGGGCCAGAATGCGCGGGCTCATGCGCATGGGGTTGGTCACCCCGGCCCGGGTCAGCCGTTCACGGCGGCTGGCCTTCGGGACGTCCGCCGTCAGGATCAGCGTGTGAAACCCCGCATCCCGCGCCCGGTTCAGCATGTCGGTGCGGATCTCGGGCTCGCCCGGCGCATAAAGCTGGAACCAGCCCTGATCGCCGATATGGGGGGCCACGTCCTCGGGCGATTGCGCCGCGACCGTGGACAGGCCGAAGGGGATGCCTTCGCGCGCGGCCAGACGGGCCAGGATGCCTTCGGCGTCGGGCCAGATCAGCCCGGACATGCCCACCGGCGCGAACCCGAAGGGCAGGGGGTATCGCCGCCCCAGCAATTGCACCGACAGATCGGCCTCCTGCACGCCGCACAGGGCGCGCGGCGTCATCTCGACCCGGGCCAGGGCGGCGGCGCTGCGCGGCGCGGCGGTTTCGGCGCCGGTGCCGCTGTCGAGGTATTCCCACACGAAGCGGGGCAGGCGGCGGCGCGCGCGGTCACGCAGGTCTGTCAGGGCGGGAAAGTCTTTTTCAAGGGTCATGGCATGCTCCGGTCGCGCGAACATTCCCCAAGTTGGAACCGAACGTCCACAGGAAACCCGCGTCCGATGGCAGAACATACCGCGAACAGACCTTTCCCTTGGCGTTATCGCCCATTATACTGTGCGCCATGGATGATTTCGACGAAAGCGATGCCTTCGAGGCGGCTGTGCCGCTGAGCCAGCGGGCAATGGCCGGGGCGCGTGCGCCCTATCTGGACGATCTGAACCCCGCACAGCGCAAGGCGGTCGAAACGCTCGACGGTCCGGTGCTGATGCTGGCCGGGGCAGGCACCGGCAAGACCAAGGCGCTGACCGCGCGAATCGCCCACCTGATGACGACCGGTCGGGCCAGGCCGAACGAGATCCTCGCCGTCACCTTCACCAACAAGGCCGCGCGCGAGATGAAAGAACGTGTAGGGCGCCTGTTGGGCCAGACGGTCGAGGGGATGCCGTGGCTGGGCACCTTTCACGCGATCTGTGTCAAGTTGCTGCGCCGGCACGCCGAACTGGTCGGGCTGAAGTCGAATTTCACGATTCTGGACACCGACGATCAGATCCGTCTGATGAAACAGCTGATTCTGGCTGAGAACATCGACGAAAAACGTTGGCCCGCGCGCCAGTTGGCAGGGATCATCGATGGCTGGAAGAACCGCGCGCTGACGCCGGAAAAGGTCCCGGCGGCCGATGCCGGGGCCTTCAACAACCGCGGCACCGAACTTTACGATTACTACCAGCAGCGGCTGAAAACCCTGAACGCCACCGATTTCGGTGACCTGCTGCTGCACGTCGTGACGATCTTTCAGCAGCATCCCGACGTTCTGGCGCAATACCAGCGGTGGTTCAAATTCATCCTTGTCGACGAATACCAGGACACGAACGTCGCGCAATACATCTGGTTGCGGCTTCTGGCGCAGGAGCACAAGAACATCTGTTGCGTCGGCGATGACGATCAGTCGATCTATGGCTGGCGGGGCGCCGAGGTGGGCAACATCCTGCGGTTCGAAAAGGATTTTCCCGGCGCCCATGTGGTGCGGCTGGAACAGAACTACCGTTCGACCCCGCATATCCTGGCCGCGGCGTCCGGCGTGATCGACGCCAACCAGGGGCGGCTGGGCAAGACGTTGTTCACCGACCTGACCGAGGGCGAGAAGGTCCGCCTGATCGGCCATTGGGACGGCGAGGAAGAAGCACGCTGGATCGGCGAGGAGGTCGAGGCGTTGCAACGCGGGGCGCGTGACGGTGCGGCGACATCTTTGGACGACATGGCGATTCTGGTGCGCGCGTCGCACCAGATGCGCGCGTTCGAGGATCGTTTCCTGACCATCGGTCTGCCGTACCGGGTGATCGGCGGGCCGCGATTCTATGAACGGCTCGAAATTCGCGATGCCATGGCCTATTTCCGGCTGGCCGTATCGCCCGAGGACGATCTGGCGTTCGAGCGGATCGTGAACACCCCGAAACGCGGGCTTGGCGACAAGGCGCAGAAGAACATCCAGATCGCCGCGCGGAGCAACGGCGCGACCTTGGTCGACGGCGCGCGGATCCTGCTGAGCGAAGGCGGAATCGGCGGCAAGGGTGCGGGCGCGCTGCGCCACCTGATCGACGGGATCGACCGCTGGCACGATCTTGCCATGCGCCAGATCGCGGCGACCGGGACGGTCGGCGATCCCGACGTGGTCGAGGCGATAACGCCCGACGGACCGGGGATCAGCCATATCGAACTGGCCGAACAGATCCTGGAAGAATCGGGATATGTCGCCCATTGGCAGAACGACAAGACCCCCGAAGCGCCGGGCCGCCTGGAAAACCTCAAGGAATTGGTGAAGGCGCTGGAGCAGTTCGACAACCTTCAGGGGTTCCTCGAACATGTCTCGCTGATCATGGACAACGAACAGGGCGAACAGGGCGAAAAGGTGTCGATCATGACACTGCACGCCGCCAAGGGGCTGGAGTTTCCCGCCGTGTTCCTGCCCGGCTGGGAAGACGGGCTGTTTCCGTCGCAACGGTCGATGGACGAATCGGGCCTGAAGGGACTGGAGGAGGAACGCCGCCTTGCCTATGTCGGCATCACCCGTGCGGAACGCCTGGCGACAATCAGCTTTGCCGCCAACCGCCGGGTCTATGGCCAGTGGCAATCGGCGCTGCCGTCGCGGTTCATCGACGAATTGCCCGAAGCGCATGTCGATGTTCTGACCCCGCCGGGCTTGTATGGCGGCGGCTATGGTGCGGCCGGCATGGCGGCTTCGGCGTCGCCGTCGATTGCGCTGGGGGCGCAATCGGATCTTCACCAGCGGGTGAAGGATGCGGATGTCTACAACTCGCCGGGATGGAAACGGATGCAGGCGCGCAGCGCCTCGCGCCCGATGAGCCAGCCGCGCGAACAGCGCAACATGACCATCGACGCCACCGCCGTGTCCGCCTTTACCGCCGGGGACCGGGTGTTTCACACCAAGTTCGGCTATGGCACCGTGATGGGGGTCGAGGGTGACAAGCTGGACATCGAATTTGACAAGGCCGGGGCGAAAAAGGTTGTGGCCAAGTTCGTCGTCGAGGCATCGCGCGCCGGGGATGTGCCGTTCTGAACCGGCCAAGGATGTGATCGCAACAGGTCTGAAACGAAAAGACACCGGTGCTTCGGGAGGAAAGCGCCGGTGTCTGGCCAAAAGGTGCGGAGGGAGGATCCGACCCTCTTGGATTTCGGTGGAACGGCAGAAGCTGCCGGTTCCGAAAACCTCGCAGAGCCTGCGACCCCGGGGAGGACGGGGCCGCAGTCTGCGTAACGCCTTTTCCCGAGGGAGGATCGGGATCGGACGTATCTCGTGGCGGTGCCTGAATGGCTTCGCCGTGAATGACGCGCCGCGATGCCCGGGAGGAGGTGGACATCGCGGCCTGTGTTCCCGCGGACCCCGATGGGAGGATCGGTTGCGCGGAACTTGTGCAGCCTGGATTGGCCGCTAACTCGGCCAGAGGCGGCGATGCCCGGGAGGAGGTGGACACCGCCGCTCTGGAAACGCGGGTGCCGGAGGGAGGATCCGGTCCGCGTGGCTCTGGGTGTGCGTCCGGTCAGGACGAAACCCGGTGTAAAAAACGGTGACACCCGGGAGGAGGTGAGTGTCACCGCAGGAACAGAAGGCCCCGGGAGGAGGTGGAGCCGTCCGATGCCTGTCTCAGTTGTTGCCGTAAGCGGCGTCGGCCGAGACCGTTGTGATCATCGAGCGCGAGATGCCGAGGTCCGCGAGGTCGCGATCGCTCAGGCGCTCGAGTTCGTTCAGGGTGCGGCGATAGACGCGATACTGCGCCAGGCGCACCCGAAGGGAATTCATCGTGGCCGCGAACCGGCCGGTGTTGCCGCGTGTGGCGGTTTGGTGCGTCGCTGTGTAAGCCATGTCTCTACCTCATCATGTGGGCGCTCGCTGTGTTGTGCTGCGCTCCGTTGAGACTGAAGATAGGCATATGCTGCACTTGCACAATGATGAAAAAGGCAATGCTGCCATGCGGCATTTGCATAAGTGGTGTTGACCTAACGGCAAGTGTTTTTAAGGGGTTATGGGGGCACCCCGAACGGATCGTGCCCGTGTGACCGGGATCGAAGGTGCAGTTTGCGCCGACACCGACAGAAAGGTGTCAGACATGGCCATCACCCGTGAACAGATCCTGAAGGCCCTTGCGCAGGTCGCACTGCCGGATCGAAGGAACTTGGTGCCGGCAGATCTGATCCGCGCGCTGACGATCGCGCCGGATGGGGCCGTGCGGTTCGTGATCGAGGCGCCGACACCCGAAATCGCGCGCGCGATCGCGTGTGTCCGGACTGCGGCCGAAAAGGTGGTGGCCGATCTGGCAAGGGTGTCGGTGGCGGACTTCCGGATGCCGACAGTCAAGGCGCGCCGCAGTCGCACATGGGCGTGTCCGCCCGTCCGGTTTCGACCGATGGCGATATTGTCCAGCCGGTAACGGCCCATGGCGCCACCCTGATGTCGATCGGCCTGATGCCGGATCAGGCGGGTTCGGTGATCCGGCGTGGCCCGATGGGTGCACTGCAACAGATGCCGGGACAGGTGGCCTGGGGCGCGTTGGACGTCCTGCTGGTCGACCTGCCGTCCGAGACCTACGGTGCGCCCCTTACCATTTGTCAGCGCTATGCCGCGGACGGCGTCCTTATGGTGTCGACACCCCAGGACGTCGCGCTTCTGGATGCACACAGGCCGCTGGACACGCCGGTTCTGGCCTTGGTGGCGAACATGTCGGCGTTCACCTGCCCACATTGCGACGGCCAGTCACATATCTTCGGAGGCGGCGGCATAGCGGCCGAGGCGCAGAACCCTTGCGTGCCGTTGCTGGCCGCCTTGCCCCTGACGCCGAAGGCGCGACTGGCGAAACACGCCAGAACACCGGTCGCGTTGTGCGGGGACGCCGAGACGGGCCACTTCGGGCGTCGGGCGCGGGACCTCATGGGAAAGCTGGCCGGCTGATCAATCGGATTTGGGAAGGCATGGGAAACGCTCGGCCATTTCGGGGGTTTTCCATTTCTGGTGGGTGATTGCTTGGTCTTCGGTCGAAGGGAGCATCCGAGATTCGGGATGGCATCCGCAGAATCGGCGCGCATCGTTCGAATCTGGTGGGCCGATTCCCCTCAGATTCGAGTGCCAGCTGTGTGTAACCCTGTGGATAACGCTGAGTCCTGCGGCGCGTTCCTTGGCGCCGGAAAAAATCTTGCCATGAGATGCGCACAATATCTGGTGCTGATCAATTTGATCACAACAAGTTTACGCCGTAACACACTGATTTAACGTTGGTTAATATTAGATGTAAAATTGCAACAACAATCTGTTGGAAATCTCAGCCGCATATTTCTGTTGTTTCCCATGATTTCCCATGGCATCCCTACCTCATCGAGAGGGCAGCGGAAGGGACACGAAAAGATCCCGAAAGCACTAAGAAAAACAAAGACATGGCAGGCTTCATACAGGCACGCTTCCTCTTGATGAACAGAGATCCGGCGCGCGGGCGAGCAGACATCCCCCCAGGTGGCGCGCGCAGTCGGAAAAACCCCGGAAACGGGATCCAGGCGGCGGACCGAACAGTGGCAGCAGTTCGGTTCGCCGTCTTCGTTTCACCTTCACCTTAGCACAAACCTGGGGCGGGCAGAAGAAAAGGATGCATCGGTCGTGTACGGAGTGTTCATCGGCGAACACGACAACAAGATCGACACCAAGGGCAGGGTGTCGATACCGGCCGATTTCCGTCGCGTGATCGAAGAGGGCGACCCCAAGTGGGAACCCGGCAAGAACGCGACGATGGCCATCGTCTATGGCGATGCAAAGCGCAATTACCTCGAAGTTTTTCCCGTCGCCGACCTTCTCAAGGTGTTGAAGGCCGTCGCGCGGATGCCGCGTGGATCGGCCAAGAGCCAGAGCCTGCGCGAACTTTACGCCCAGAAAACGCTGTATGCGACGCTCGACGATACGGGTCGTATCGTGCTGAGCGCGAAGCTGCGCGAGAAACTCGGGCTCACCGACATGGCCAAGGTCGTCGGCAGCGTCGATACCTTCGAGATCTGGAACCCGGCCAGCTATGACACCGAAGGCGTCACCAACCTCAAGGCCGAGGATGACTTTGATCCCGATCTCGACGCATCGGTCTGGTTGGCGGGCGACGTGGATTGATCCGATGATGTCCGGCGCTCCTGAAAACCCCAAGAAACCACATGTTCCCGTGCTGTTACGCCCGCTTCTTCACGTGCTCGGGCCACTCTCGGGCGTGTGGCTTGACGGCACGTTCGGCGCTGGCGGCTATGCGCGTGGCCTGCTGGACGCAGGCGCGGACCGGGTGATCGGCGTGGATCGCGATCCGGCCGTCTTCACCATGGCCGCACAATGGGCCGGCGCCTACGGCAACCGGCTGCACATGGTCGAGGGCACCTTCGGCCAGCTTGACACTTATGCGGATGCGCCGCTGGACGGCGTGGTTCTGGATCTCGGGGTCAGTTCGATGCAGCTGGACCAGGCCCACCGGGGGTTTTCGTTCCAGAAGGACGGACCGCTCGACATGCGGATGGGCGGCGACGTGCCGTCGGCCGCCGACCTGGTGAACGACGCCGACGAGGAAACGCTGGCGTCGATCCTGTTTCATTACGGCGAGGAACGTGCCTCGCGCCGGATCGCGCGGGCCATCGTCAAGATCCGCGCCGAGGGCCGGATCGAGACGACGCGCCACCTGGCCCGGATCGTCGAAGGCTGCCTGCCGCGGGCCAAACCGGGGCAGAGCCATCCGGCCACCCGCAGCTTCCAGGCGATCCGCATCGCCGTGAACGACGAGTTCGGCGAACTGGTCGCCGGCCTCGAGGCCGCGGAACGGGCGCTGAAGCCGGGCGGTCGCCTGGCTGTCGTCAGCTTTCATTCGCTCGAGGACCGCGTCGTCAAGCGGTTCCTGAGTGCGCGGTCCGGTGGGGGCGGGCGGGCCAACCGCCACCTGCCCGAAACCGAGGCCGACGCGCCGCGCTTTGAGCGGCTGTCCAAGGCCATCGGCCCCGACGACCGCGAACTTGAAGAGAACCCGCGCGCCCGTTCGGCCCGCCTTCGGGTGGCAACCCGCACCGACGCACCGGCCGGCCCGGTGGATCGTGGCGCGCTGGGATTGCCGAAATTCGACCATCTGGGGGATCGTCGCACATGAAATCCATTTTATACATCCTCTCGGCCATGGCCGTCATGGGGCTGGCGTTCTGGGCCTATCAGGAGAACTACAAGACCCAGCAATCCTTGCGGGTTGTCGAGCGGCTTCAGGGCGAGATCGGCAAGCGGCGCGAAGCCATTGCGATCCTGCGGGCCGAATGGGCCTATCTGAACCGTCCCGACCGTCTGCGCGATCTGGCCGGGCTGAATTTCGAACGCCTGGGGTTGCTGCCGCTGACCCCTGAACAATTCGCCCGCGTCGATCAGATCGCCTTTCCGGTGCGCGCCGTGCCGTTCGATCTGCAAGGCACCGTTCTGACCAGTGGCGAAGAGGAGCAGCAGCCATGATCCGCACCCCGCTGCGCCCGCTGGCGCGTATCCTGAAAGCGCGCGAAACCGGCGAAAACCCCGATGCGATCGAGGCCGAGAACCTGCGTCTGCGCCGCGAGGAACACCGCGACCGCGACCGGTTGCAGGCGGAAACGCGGCTTTTGGTGCTTTCGGTGGTGTTTTTCTGCGCTTTTGGCGTCATCGGCGCGCGGATGGGCCTGTTGGCGGCATCGGTGCCGGAAGAACCCCGTGCCCAGGCCGGCGGCGCGGCCATCGTCGCGCAACGATCGGACATCACCGACCGCAACGGCCGGATCCTGGCCACGAACATGTTCACCCATTCGCTTTATGCCCAGCCGCCGCTGATGATCGACAAGGCCAAGGCGGCCAAGGAGCTGGCGGCGATCTTTCCCGAGATGGACGAAGAGAAACTGCTGAAGGACTTTTCGGGCAAGCGCAAGTTCCTGTGGATCCGCAAGAAGCTCAGCCCCGAGCAAAAGCAGGCGGTGCATGACATCGGCGATCCCGGCCTGCTGTTCGGCCCGCGCGAGATGCGGCTTTACCCGAACGGCGCGCTTGCGGCCCATGTTCTGGGCGGTGCCACCTTCGGGCGCGAGGGTGTCCATTCGGCCGAGGTGATCGGCGTGGCCGGTGTCGAGAAGGCGTTCGACGATTATCTGCGCGACCCCGCGCAAGAGGGCCGGCCGCTGCAACTGTCGATCGATCTGACGGTGCAATCGGCCATGCGCGAGGTGCTTTACGGCGGCATGAAGCTGATGAACGCCAAGGGCGCCGCGGCGGTTCTGATGGATGTCTACACCGGCGAGATCGTTTCGATGGTGTCGCTGCCCGACTTCGACCCCAACGACCGCCCGCGCCAGTTGATCAAGGGTGACCCCGCCGACAGCCCGCTGTTCAACCGCGCGGTGCAGGGGGTCTATGAGTTGGGTTCAACCTTCAAGATCTTCACGACGGCGCAGGCGATGGAACTGGGGCTGGTCGGGGCGGAAACCATGGTCGACGCCGACGCGCCGATGCGGTGGGGCAAATTCACCATTCGCGAATACCGCAACCACAACTATGGCCCCAAGCTGTCGGTCACCGACGTCATCGTCAAATCGTCCAACGTCGGCACGGCGCGGCTGGCCATGCGCATCGGCAACACCCGCCAGAAGGAATTCATGGCGCAGCTCGGCCTGCTCGAAGCGACGCCGGTGGAACTGGTCGAGGCGCCGGGGGCGGCGCCGATCTATCCGTCGAACTGGAGCGAGATCTCGACCATCACCGCGTCCTATGGCCATGGCATCGCCGCGTCGCCGCTGCACCTGGCGGCGGCCTATTCATCGCTTCTGAACGGCGGCACGCTGGTCCGGCCGACGCTGCTCAAGCAACGCACGGTCGAACCCGGTCCGCGGATCGTGTCCCAAGCGGTGTCGGCCGCGTCGCGCGAAATGCTGCGCCAGGTGATCGTGCGCGGCACCGCCAGCTTCGGCGCGGTTCCGGGCTATGAGGTGGGCGGCAAGACCGGCACGGCGGAAAAACCCAAGCCGAACGGCGGATATTATGCCGAAAAGAACATCAACACCTTCGCTTCGGTGTTCCCGGTGTCGGACCCCAAATACGTCCTGATCGTGTCGATGGACGAGGCGGCGGACACCTCGGGTGACAAGCCCAAGCGCACCGCCGGCTGGACGGCCGTTCCCGTGGCGGCGGAAGTCATCCGCCGCACCGCGCCGCTTCTGGGGCTTCCGCCGATCATTGAAACGTCGGACGTATCCGCGTTAACACTCACATCATCCGAGTGAGGCGAGGCAGACATGGGCGAACACGACGGCAACGGGCGCACCGAAACCCTGGCAGGCCTGGGGCTGACCGCCGCCCAGGGGCGCGAGGCCCGGATCACCAATCTGGCCGTCGACAGCCGACAGGTGCGCCCCGGCACGCTGTTCGCCGCATTGCCGGGGGTCCGCGTCCATGGCGCCACGTTCGTTCAGACCGCGCTTGAACAGGGGGCGACGGCGATCCTGACCGACCGCGACGGTGCCGCGCTGGCGGCCGACGCGCTGGCCGCATCGGACGCCGCGCTGATCGTGGCCGAGGATCCGCGCCAGACCCTGGCCTATGCCGCCGCATTGTGGTTCGAACATCAGCCGGGCACGATCACGGCAACAACCGGCACCAACGGCAAGACGTCGGTCGCGACCTTCACGCGCCAGATCTGGCAGGCGCTGGGCGAAGAAGCGGTGAACCTCGGCACCACCGGGGTCGAGGGCGCCTATCGCGCGCCGCTGCGCCACACGACGCCCGAACCGATCACGCTGCACGCCATGCTGGCCGAACTGGACGCGTCGGGCATCACCCATGTGGCGATGGAGGCGTCCAGTCACGGTCTGGCCCAGCGCCGCCTTGACGGCGTGCGTCTGACGGCGGCCGCCTTCACCAACTTCAGCCAGGACCATCTGGATTATCACGCGGACTTCGATGAATACTTCATGGCCAAGGCCGGACTGTTCGACCGCGTGCTGCCCGAAGACGCCATCGCCGTGATCAACATCGACGATCCGCGCGGCGCCGACATGGCGCTGATCGCCGAGTCGCGCGGCCAGGATGTGCTGCGCGTGGGGCAGGGCGACACCGCAGCGCTGCGCATCCTGGGTCAGCGGTTTGACGTGACGGGCCAGGATCTGCGGTTTTCGTGGAACGGCGCGGTGCGACAGGTGCGTCTGAACCTGATCGGCGGCTTTCAGGCGGCGAACGTCCTGGCCGCGGCCGGTCTGGTCATTGCCTGTGGCGAAGACCCCGCGCGCGTGTTCGACACCCTGACCGACCTGGTTACGGTTCCCGGCCGCATGCAACTGGCCGCGACGCGCGACAACGGCGCGGCGGTTTTCGTCGATTACGCCCACACCCCCGATGCGCTGGCCACGGCATTGTCGAACCTGCGCCCCCACGTCATGGGCCGTCTGATCGTGGTCTATGGTGCGGGCGGCGACCGCGACCGGGGCAAACGCCCGCTGATGGGGGCCGAGGCCGCGAAATACGCCGATGTGCGGATCGTCACCGACGACAACCCCAGAACGGAAACCCCGGCCGAAATCAGGGCGCAGATCCTCGACGCCGATCCCGACGCGATCGAGGTCGGCGACCGCGCCGAAGCCATCCTGCGCGGGGTCGACATGCTGCAACCCGGCGACGCGCTGCTGATCGCGGGCAAGGGGCACGAGACGGGCCAGACCGTGGGTGATGACGTGTTCCCCTTCGATGACGTCGAACAGGCCAGCGTCGCGGTTGCCGCCCTCGACGGATACCCCGCATGAGCGCGCTCTGGACCGCGGCCGAGGCCGTTGCCGCCACCGGTGGCCGCACGACCCGTGACTGGCAGGCAACCGGCGTGTCCATCGATACCCGCACCCTGCAACCGGGCGATTTGTTCGTAGCCCTGAAGGACCAGCGCGACGCCCACGACTTCGTCGCACAGGCGTTGGCGCAGGGGGCGGCAGCCGCGCTTGTCTCGCGGGTGCCGGACGGTGTCGGCGCCGACGCGCCCCTGCTGATCGTCGACGACGTGCTGCCCGCGCTTGTCGCCATGGGGCGCCACGCCCGCGCCCGCACGACGGCGAAGGTGATCGCTGTCACGGGTTCCGTCGGCAAGACCTCGGCCAAGGAGATGCTGCGCACCCTGCTTACGCCCCAGGGTCGCACCCATGCCGCCGAAGCCAGCTACAACAACCACTGGGGCGTGCCGCTGACCCTGGCGCGGATGCCCGCCGACGCCGATTTCGCCATCGTCGAGATCGGCATGAACCACCCCGGCGAAATCGCGCCGCTCTCGGCCATGGCCGCGCCCGATGTCGGGTTCATCACCACCATCGCCGCCGCCCATCTTGAGGCGTTCGATGACCTGGACGGAATCGCCCGCGAAAAGGCGGCGATCTTCTCGGGCATGGCCCCGGGCGGTGCGGCCATCGTGAACCTCGATCTGCCACAGACGCCGATCCTGACCGCGGCCGCCGAACGCGCCGGTCTGCGTGTCATCGGCTTCGGGGCCGATCCGGCGGCGATGTTCCGCCTCGCCTCGGCCAGGCCGGCGGCCGGTACCACGGTGGTGCAGGCGCACCATGGCGACGAGGCGCTGCTGTTCAAGGTGATGACCGGGGGGCAGCACTTCGCGATGAACGCTCTGGGCGCCATCGCCGCGGCCGAGGCGGTGGGCGCCGACCTCGGACGGCTGACCGGCGACATCGGGCGCTGGCACCCGCCACAGGGGCGCGGCACCCGAGAAACCATCGTGCTGGATCCGGCCGAGCCGCACCGCAGCATCGAACTCATCGACGACGCCTTCAATGCCAATCCGGCCTCGATGGCCGCCGCGCTCGAGGTGCTGGCCGACAGCACGCCCACCGACAACACTGGCCGCATCGCGCGCGGACGGCGCATCGCGATCCTTGGCGACATGCTGGAACTGGGGCCCGACGCGGGTGCCATGCACCTGGCACTGGGCGATCTCGACAGCCTCCGCCAGATCGACGTGATCCATGCCGTCGGCCCCCTGATGAAGCCGCTGTTCAACAGCCTGCCCGAACACATGCGCGGCAGATGGGTCGAAAGCGCGTCCGATCTTGCGAGCCGCGCGCGTGATCTGGTGGATGCGGGCGACATCGTGCTGGTCAAGGGATCCAAGAGCATCAAGGTCAGCCTTGTTGTTGACGCGATCCGCAAATTGGGCCATCGCACGCCCGATACCGGCAGGGTGCCGGACGACAACGATGGGCCGGGCGCCCGCAAGGGGACGTAACAGGTGCTGTATTGGTTGACCGGGCTTTCTGACGGCGGGGATGTTTTCAACCTCTTCCGCTATATCACGTTCCGCGCCGGAGCGGCCTTCTTCACCGCGCTGGTCTTCGGGTTCGTCTTCGGACGCCCCCTGATCGATCTTTTGCGCCGCCGCCAGCGCAACGGCCAGCCGATCCGCACCGACGGCCCCGAAGGCCATATCATCGCCAAGGCGGGCACGCCCACCATGGGCGGGCTGCTGATCCTGTCGGCGCTGGTGTTTTCCACCCTGCTCTGGGCGCGGCTCGACAATCCCTATGTCTGGATGGTGCTGTTCGTGACGGTCGGCTTCGGGTTGATCGGATTTGCCGACGACTATTCGAAGGTGACCAAGAACTCCCACGCCGGCCTGTCCGGCAAGGCGCGTCTGGCCATCGGTTTTGCCATCGCCGCCGCCGCGTCGATCTGGGCGGCCTGGCATCATCCGCCCGACCTCAGCTACAATCTGGCGGTTCCGGTCTTCAAGAACGTGCTGCTGCACCTCGGCTATTTCTTCATCCCCTTCGCGATGTTCGTGATTGTCGGCGCGGCCAACGCGGTGAACCTGACCGACGGGTTGGACGGCCTCGCGATCATGCCGGTGATGATCGCGGCGGGCACGCTTGGCGTTATCGCCTATGCCGTGGGCCGGGTCGATTTCACCGATTACCTCGAAGTGCATTACGTGCCCGGCACCGGCGAGCTGCTGATCTTCACGGCGGGCCTGATCGGCGGGGGGCTCGGGTTCCTGTGGTACAACGCGCCCCCGGCGGCCGTGTTCATGGGCGATACCGGATCGCTGGCCCTGGGCGGCGCGCTGGGTGCAATCGCGGTGGCGATCAAGCACGAACTGGTGCTGGGCATCGTCGGCGGCCTGTTCGTGGTCGAAGCGCTGTCGGTCATCATCCAGGTGCTGTATTTCAAGCGCACCGGCAAGCGCGTGTTCCTCATGGCGCCGATCCACCACCACTTCGAAAAACGCGGCTGGGCCGAACCGCAGATCGTGATTCGCTTCTGGATCATATCCCTGATTCTGGCACTGATCGGGTTGGCCACGCTTAAGCTGCGTTGACGCCCGCAAAAGCGGCCGCGCGGTTTTTTCTTGCCGAAAATACTCACTCCGCGCTTTGACACCATGCGCCACCATCGAAGAGGCAGCGCGCGCTGGAACGCGCCACTTTGACGCGCTACCAGGACGGAAAACCAAGGGGGGCATCATGATACCGGTCAGGGGTTACGAGAATGCGAAGGTCGCCGTGCTGGGGCTCGGCCGTTCGGGCCTTGCCAGCGCGCGTGCGCTGGAGGCGGGCGGCGCGCACGCCCTGTGCTGGGACGACAGCCCCGAATCCCGCGCCGCCGCCGAGGAGGGCGGGCTCACCCTGCACGACCTGACGCGGGCCGAGGCCTTCGACGGGATCGCGGCGTTGATCGTCTCGCCCGGCATCCCGCACCTCTATCCCGAACCCAACCGCATCATCGCCCGCGCCTGGGAGGCGGGCGTGCCCGTCGACAACGACATCGGCCTATTCTTCCGCTCGCTCGCGGCCGGCGACTGGGATCAATACGACAGCGCACCGCGTATCGTGGCGATCACCGGCAGCAACGGCAAATCGACAACCTCGGCCCTGATCCACCACATCCTGATCGAAAACGGCCGGACCAGCCAGCTGGCCGGCAACATCGGCCGCGGCGTGCTGGACATCGATCCGCCGGGCGACGGCGGGGTGGTGGTGCTGGAACTCAGCTCGTACCAGACCGAACTTGCGCGCGCCCTGACGCCCGATGTGGCCGTGTTCACGAACCTCTCGCCCGACCACCTCGACCGCCACGGCGGCATTGGCGGGTATTTCGCGGCCAAGCGCCGCCTGTTCGCCGAAGGCGGGCCGGATCGCGCGGTGATCGGCGTCGACGAACCCGAGGGCCAATACATGGCCAACCAGATGGTCGAAACCGCCGCCGACGACCGATTGATCCGGATTTCGGTCGAGCGCAAGCTGACCGGGCCGGGCTGGAGCGTGCAGGCAAAAAAGGGATTCCTGACCGAGACGCGCAAACACCGCCAGATCGCCACCGTCGATCTGCGCGACATCAAGGGCCTCCCCGGCACCCACAACCACCAGAACGCCTGTGCCGCCTACGGCGTCGCGCGCACGCTGGGCCTTGCGCCGCGCGCCATCGAACAGGCGTTCCACAGCTTTGCCGGTCTGCCCCATCGCAGCCAGACGGTGGGCGAAAAGGACGGCGTGCGCTTCGTCAACGACAGCAAGGCGACGAACGTGGACAGCGCCGAACAGGCGCTCAAGGCGTTCCGCAAGATCCGCTGGATCGCCGGAGGGCTTGGCAAGGACGGCGGCATCGCGTCCCTCGCCCCCTATCTCGGCGACGTGCGCAAGGCCTATCTCATCGGCCACTCGGCCCGCGACTTCGCCCTGCAACTGGGCGATACGCCCCACGAGATCTGCGAGGATATCGACACCGCGACGATCCGCGCCGCCGCCGATGCCGAGCCTGGCGATACTGTCCTGCTGGCGCCCGCCGCGGCCAGTTTCGATCAGTTCGCGAACTTCGAAAAGCGCGGCGAAGCCTTCGTTGCCGCGGTGCAACGCCTGATCGGGCCGCGCGACGACTGAGCCGGTCGAAGCGCTCCGCGCGGGAGTATTTGGAGCAAGAAAAATCCGGGCGCGTCTTTGGTTTTTTCTTGCTTGAAATACTCTCGCCGAAGGCGACATCGCTATTGCCGCGCCGCGATCGCTGTGCCGCAAGCGTGGCCCGATGCCCATGCCCACTGGAAATTATACCCCCCCAGCCAGCCGGTCACGTCCACCACTTCGCCAATGGCATGAAGGCCCGGCACCCGCCGTGCGGCCATGGTGCGGCTGTCCAGATCGCGGGTATCGATGCCGCCCAGGGTGACCTCGGCGGTGCGGTATCCTTCGGTGCCGGACGGGCGCAGGGTCCAGCGGTGCAGGGCATCGGCGATCTCGCGAAGGCGGCTGTCGGGCTGGTCGGCCAGATTGCCGGTGACCTCCATGGTCGCGGCCAGATGTGCCGCCAGCCGCGCCGGGAGCAGATCGCCCAGATGGGTCGCGACCGCCTTGCGCCCTGCCGCGGCGCGCCGCTGGCGTAATTCCGCGAACGCGTCCCGTGCCGGCAGCAGATCGATGTCGACCGTGTCGCCGTCGCGCCAATAGGACGAGGTTTGCAGCACCGCCGGCCCCGAAAGGCCGCGATGGGTGAACAGCATCGCTTCGTCGAAGCTGGCGCCGTTGCATGTCATGCGGATCGGCACGGCCACCCCGGCAAGCGGCGCGAACCGGGCCATGACGTCGGCCCCGAACGTCAGCGGCACAAGGGCCGGGCGGGTTTGCGTCATCCGCAAGCCGAACTGTTGCGCCAGCGTGTAAGACAGGCCGGTCGCGCCCATTTTCGGGATCGATTTCCCGCCGGTGGCCAGTACCAGGTTGCGCGCGGCCACCTCGCGCGTCGCCCCCTCGCGCGACAGGCGGGCGGTGAAGCCGGTGCCGTCATGGCTGATCCCGTCAACCGCGGTGCGCAACCAAAGCTCGGCGCCCGCCCGGGTCATCTCGGCCAGCAGCATCGCGACGATGTCTTTCGCGCTGTGATCGCAGAACAGCTGGCCCAGCGTCTTTTCGTGCCACCCGATCCCGTGCCGGTTCACCAGGTCGATGAAATCCTGCGGGGTATAGCGGCTGAGCGCCGATTTGGCGAAATGCGGATTGTCGGACAGGAAATTGCGCGGTTCCGTGTGCAGGTTGGTAAAGTTGCAGCGGCCGCCGCCGGAGATGCGGATCTTCTCGCCAGGGGCGCGGGCGTGGTCGATCACCAGCGTGCGACCGCCGCATCGTGCCGCGCACATCAGGCCCGCCGCGCCGGCGCCGAGGATGAGGGTATCGAAACGCTCCATGGCTCCTGACACCACGGCTCGTGCGCCGGGACAAGGGGGCGCGTCACTTCGACAGGTTTCGAGGGCGGAGGTGTGGAAAAACTGTGGCACCGGGATGAATTGCGCGCTATGGTTCGGGATAGACCCGGCAAACGGGCAAGACAGAGCAGTAGGCGGCACATCCCATGACGGAAATGGTCTATGGCACGGTTCACGTGCAGGGCGGCGAACCGATTCTTCCACGCTGGTGGAACACGATCGATCGATGGTCGCTGTCGTGCATCCTGCTGTTGTTCGGCATCGGCCTGCTTCTGGGGCTTGCGTCCTCGCCGCCACTGGCCGCGCGCAACGGGTTCGAACCGTTCCATTACGTCAAGCGACAGGCGATCTTCGGCTCGGCCGCCCTGCTGGCGCTTTGGCTGACCACGCTCATGTCGCCGCAACTGGTGCGGCGTCTGGCGGTTCTGGGGTTCCTCGGCGCGTTCGGCGCGCTGGCGTTGCTGCCGATCTTCGGCACCGATTTCGGCAAGGGCGCGGTGCGCTGGTATTCGCTGGGCTTCGCCAGCGTCCAGCCGTCCGAGTTTTTGAAGCCCGGGTTCATCGTCGTCGCCGCCTGGATGTTCGCCGCGTCGCAGGAGCCGGGCGGCCCGCCGGGCAAGTCCATGTCGCTGGTCATGTGCGTGGCTGTCGTCGGCTTCCTGGCGATGCAGCCCGACTTCGGCCAAGCCTGTCTGGTGATGTTTTCCTGGGGCGTGATGTATTTCGTGGCCGGCGCGCCCATGGTCCTGCTGGTGGGCCTGGCGCTGGCCGTGATCCTTGCCGGGACGGTGGCCTATAACAACTCGGAGCACTTCGCGCGCCGGATCGACGGCTTTTTGTCGGCCGACCTGGATCCGACGACCCAGCTTGGCTATGCCACCGACGCCATCCGCGAGGGCGGCTTCTTGGGCGTCGGCGTGGGCGAGGGGCAGGTCAAGTGGTCGCTGCCCGATGCGCACACCGATTTCATCATTGCCGTCGCGGCCGAGGAATACGGCCTGATCCTGGTGCTGTCGATCATCGCGCTTTACGCCACGATCGTCGTGCGGTCGCTGATCCGGCTGATGCGCGAGCGCGATCCGTTCATCCGTCTTGCCGGCACGGGGCTGGCCTGCATCTTCGGCGTGCAGGCGATGATCAACATGGGCGTCGCCGTGCGCCTGTTGCCGGCCAAGGGCATGACGCTGCCGTTCGTCAGCTATGGCGGCTCGTCCCTGATCGCGGGCGGGATCGCCGTCGGAATGCTGCTGGCCTTCACACGCACACGACCCCAGGGCGAGATCGGCGATATCCTGATCTCGCGGGGGCGGTAGGGTGGCGCGAGCCGACCAACACCCGCCCGGTGCGCTGATCGTTCTGGCGGCGGGCGGCACCGGCGGACACATGTTTCCCGCCCAGGCCCTGGCCGAGGCGCTGCTGGCGCGCGGATACCGGGTGCAACTGTCGACCGATGCGCGCGGTGCGCGCTATGTCGGTGGCTTTCCGGACGCGGTCGAGATCCGGCAGGTGAGTGCCGCGACCTTCGCGCGCGGCGGTCTGGCGGCGAAGATCGCGGCGCCGTTCCGCATTCTGGCCGGGGCGGCGGCGGCGCGCCGTGCCATGCTGCGCGAACGGCCGGCCGCTGTGGTGGGCTTCGGCGGTTATCCCTCGGTTCCGGCCCTGCTGGCCGCCGACATGCTGAAACTGCCCCGGGTGATCCATGAACAGAACGGGGTTCTGGGCCGGGTCAACCGGTTGTTTGCGCGCCGTGTGGATGCCGTGGCCTGTGGGACGTGGCCGACCGACCTGCCGGCCGGGGTCGAGGGCATCCATATCGGCAACCCGGTGCGCGCCGCGATCCTCGATCGTCTGGGCGCGCCCTATGTCGCGCCATCGGAGGCCGGGCGCCATGTTCTGGTCATGGGCGGCAGCCAGGGCGCGCGGATCCTGTCCGACGTGGTACCGGCGGCGCTGGCGTCGCTGCCTGATGAGTTGCGCGCGACGTTGCGGGTTTCGCATCAGGCCCGCGGCGAAGATCACCAGCGCGTGACCGACGCCTATGCCGCCGCCGCAATAAAGGCCGACGTGCAGCCCTTTTTCGAAGACGCGCCGCAAAGGTTCGCCGATGCGCAACTGGTGATTACCCGGTCGGGCGCGTCGACCATGGCCGATCTGTCGATCATCGGGCGCCCGTCGATTCTGGTGCCGCTGGCCGCCGCCATCCGCGACGAACAGACGGCCAACGCGCGTGGTCTGGTCGATGCGGGCGCCGCGATCCTGATGCCCGAGCCCGCGTTCACCGCATCCGCGCTGGCCGATGAGGTCCGCGCCATCCTGACCGACCCCGAGCGCGCGCGCGAAATGGCCGCCGCCGCTGCCGCCTTGGGGCGGCCGGATGCCACCGATCGCCTTGTCGCGCTGATCGAATCCCTGTTATCGCCCGAACGGACCAAGGACCGCACCGATGTTTGACATACCGAGAGAACCCGCCATGAACGCTGCCACCAAATTGCCGACCCAGTTGGGGCCGGTCCATTTCGTCGGGATCGGCGGCATCGGCATGTCGGGCATCGCCGAGGTGCTGCTGAACCACGGATATACCGTGCAGGGGTCCGATCTGAAGGCCAGCGCGATCACCGAGCGGCTGGAAACGCTAGGCGCAAACGTGATGGTCGGACAGGCCGCGGAAAACCTGGACGGGGCCGAGGTTGTCGTGATCTCGTCCGCGATCAAGCCGGGCAACCCCGAGCTTGACGCGGCCCGGGCGCGCGGGCTGCCCGTGGTGCGGCGGGCCGAGATGCTGGCCGAACTGATGCGGCTGAAATCGAACATCGCGGTGGCCGGCACCCATGGCAAGACGACCACGACCACCATGGTCGCGGCCCTGCTGGACGAGGGCGGCATCGATCCGACGGTGATCAACGGCGGCGTCATCCATGCCTATGGATCGAATGCGCGCATGGGGCAGGGCGAATGGATGGTGGTCGAGGCCGACGAGAGCGACGGCACCTTCAACCGCCTGCCGGCAACCATCGCCATCGTCACCAACATCGATCCCGAACACATGGAACACTGGGGCGATTTCGACACCCTGCGCCAGGGGTTCCTGGATTTCGTCTCGAACATCCCGTTCTATGGCCTTGCCGTCTGCTGCACCGACCACCCCGAGGTGCAGGCGCTGGTGGGCAGGATCACCGACCGCCGCGTCGTCACCTTCGGCTTCAACGCGCAGGCCGACGTGCGGGCGATCAACCTGCATTACAAGGGTGGCGTCGCCTGTTTCGACATCGTGCTTCAGGCCGAGGATGCGGTGATCGAAGGTTGCGCGCTGCCGATGCCGGGGGATCACAACGTCTCGAATGCGCTGTCGGCGGTGGCGGTGGCGCGGCACTTGGGCATGAGCCATGACGAGATCCGCCGCGCGCTGGCCGCGTTCGGTGGTGTCAACCGTCGCTTCACCCGCGTGGGCGAGGTGAACGGCGTGACCATCATCGACGATTACGGCCATCATCCAGTGGAAATCGCCGCGGTGCTGAAGGCCGCGCGCCAGGCCACCGAGGGCCGGGTGATCGCGGTGCATCAGCCGCACCGCTATTCCCGCCTGTCGTCGCTGTTCGACGATTTCTGCGCCTGTTTCAACGAGGCCGACGTCGTCGCCATCGCCGATGTCTATGCCGCGGGCGAAGACCCGATTCCCGGCGCGTCGCGTGACGATCTGGTGGCGGGCCTGATCCGCCACGGCCACCGCCACGCCCGCGCCATCGTTTCCGAAGACGATCTGGAGCGGCTGGTGCGCGAACAGGCGCGCCCGGGCGACATGGTGGTCTGCCTCGGCGCCGGCACGATCAGCACCTGGGCCAACAATCTGCCCGAACGGCTGGGTAGATGAGGCGCAGACTGCCGCGGCTTTCGCGGACCTCGACGTGCCGTCGACAGATGCAAGGGGGCGCGCCATGCCGCTGACCTTGATCCTTGCGTGCCTCTGGTTCATCGCCGCCAATCTGGGGGCGCTCTTTCCCAGCCGGCACAACCATCGCCCGCTGGCGTGGGCGCTGATCGTCTGCGGTATTCCGCTTCTGGGGTTCGCGACCTCGCAACACGGCCCATGGGTGGGTCTGCTGTTGCTGGCGGGGGGCGTTTCGGTCCTGCGCTGGCCGGTGATGCATCTGGGCCGGTGGCTGAAACGGCGCGTGTCGTCAACGCAATAGGGGGCTGACGATGGTGTATGACCTGCCGGACGTGCGCGGCACGCTGATGGCCAACCGGCCGTTGGCCGATCTGACCTGGCTTCGGGTGGGGGGGGCCGCGGATTGGCTGTTCCAACCTGCAGATCGTGATGACCTTTGCGCCTTCCTTGCCGCCTTGCCCGGCGATGTTGCGGTATTTCCCATGGGGGTCGGATCGAACCTGATCGTGCGCGACGGCGGATTGCGCGCCGTGGTGATCCGGCTGGGGCGCGGGTTCAATACGATCACGGTCGATGGCGACACGGTCACGGCGGGGGCGGCGGCACTGGATGCCCATGTCGCGCGCCGCGCCGCAGACGGCGGCCGGGATCTGACCTTCCTGCGCACCATCCCCGGCAGTATCGGTGGCGCGGTGCGCATGAACGCCGGATGCTATGGCAGTTACGTCGCCGACCACCTGGTGTCGGCCGATGCGGTCCTGCGCGACGGCACCGTCGTCACCCTGACGCCCGCCGACCTTGCGCTGGCCTATCGCTTCAGCACGCTGCCCGAGGGCGCGGTCCTGACCTCGGCCACGTTCCGCGCTGCGCCGGGCGATCCCGACGCGCTGCATGCGCAGATGGCCGATCAACTGGCGAAACGCGACGCGACCCAGCCGACGAAAGACCGCACCGCCGGATCGACATTCCGCAACCCCGCCGGCTATTCCAGCACCGGACAGGCCGACGATGCCCATGATCTGAAGGCGTGGAAAGTGATCGACGACGCCGGTTTGCGCGGCCATCGGCGCGGCGGCGCACAAATGTCACCGAAACACCCCAATTTCCTGGTCAACGCCGATCACGCCACCGCCGCCGACCTGGAAGGTCTGGGCGAAGAGGTGCGCGAAAAGGTCTTCCAAAACAGCGGGATTCGTTTAGAGTGGGAAATCATGCGGGTCGGGGACACGATCGCTGATACAAAACAAGACACGTAAATAACAACAAATGGTCGCAACAGGCCATGTGTGGGGCGATAAGTGGCGGGTATGTCGAGCAGGACAAACCCCAAGGTGGCGGTCGTATCGGGCGGACCCTCGGCAGAGCGCGAGGTTTCCCTGTCTTCGGGACACGAGTGCGCGGCCGCACTGCGGGATGAAGGATTCGAGGTGGTCACGCTTGAGGCGGATCGCACCCTTCCCGCGACCCTGTCCGCCGTGTCGCCCGACGTCGTCTTCAACGCATTGCACGGCCGCTGGGGCGAAGACGGCTGCATCCAGGGTCTGCTCGAGTGGATGGGCATCCCCTATACCCACTCAGGTGTGCTGGCCTCGGCCCTTGCCATGGACAAGGAACGCTCCAAGGACATGTTCCGCAAAGCGGGTCTGCCTGTGGTGCCGTCGCTTCTGGCGCAATCGCGGCACGTCATGGCCAGCCATGTCATGGATCCCCCCTATGTGGTGAAGCCCTATAACGAAGGCTCCAGCGTCGGCGTCTACCTGGTGCATGAGGTGGCGAACGGGCCGCCGAAACTGGCCGATACGATGCCCGAATGGGTGATGGTCGAACGCTTCGCGCCGGGACGCGAGTTGACCACCACGGTGCTGGGCGCCGGCCCCGACACCGAGGCGCGCGCGCTGGGTGTTACCGATATCATCACCGACGGCTGGTATGATTACGACGCGAAATACAAGGTCGGCGGCTCGCGCCACGTCATCCCTGCCGATGTGCCGCAACAGATTCACAGTGCGTGCCTGGATTACGCCCTGCGCGCCCACGAGGCGCTGGGCTGCCGCGGCCTGACCCGCACCGATTTCCGCTGGGACGAAAGCCGCGGTCTGGACGGGCTGATCCTGCTGGAAACCAATACGCAGCCGGGCATGACGCCCACATCGCTGGCGCCCGAACAGGCGGCCCATGCGGGGATGACGTTCGGCGCGCTGTGCCGCTGGATGGTCGAGGATGCCTCATGCAACAGATAGAACACAGCCCGCCGCGCCGCGATCCCGCGCCGTCGCGGCTGAACTACCGGATGCACCGGCTGATGCTGCGCCCGACGGTGCGACGCGCGCTGCGTTTCGGGCTGCCGGCGCTGTGTGTCGCGGCGGCGGTCGGGCTGTATCTCTCCGACCAGGGGCGGCGCGACGGAATCGCGATGCTGGTGGACGATATCAAGTCGACGGTGCGCGAGCGCCCTGAATTCATGGTTCGGCTGATGGCGATCGACGGTGCGTCGGCTGGCTTGGCCGATGACATCCGCGAGGTTCTGCCGGTCGATTTTCCGGTGTCGTCGTTCGATCTGGACCTGACGCGCATGCGCTCGGACGTGGCCGCCTTGCCGGCCGTGGCGCGGGTCGACATGCGGGTGCGGCCCGGTGGCGTGCTGCAGGTGGCGATCGTCGAGCGGATCCCCGTGGCGATCCTGCGCACCAGCAACGCGCTGGACCTGGTGGACCGCTCGGGCATCCGCGTGGCGCCGCTGGGCGCGCGGTTCGCGCGTCCCGACCTGCCGCTGATCGCGGGGGCCGGCGCCGAGGACGAGATCGACGAGGCGCTGGAACTGTTCGCCGCCGCCGCCCCGCTGGCTGACGATCTGCGCGGTCTCGTGCGGGTCGGCAAGCGGCGCTGGGACATCGTGCTGGACGACGGACAGGCGATCCGGCTGCCGGAAACGGCGCCGGTTCCGGCGCTGGAACAGGTGATCGCGCTGGATCAGGCGCAGGATCTTCTGGCGCGCGAGGTGCAAGTGGTCGACATGCGCAATCCGCGCCGACCGACACTCCGGCTGGGCGAGAGCGCCAGCGAACGGATGCGCGAAATCAGGGCTTTGGAACTGGGAGACGACTGACATGAAGGACCTCTACGAATCCCAGCGCGCCATGCGGGCCATGCGGCGGGCCGCCATGCAGCGGGGTGTCATCGCGATCCTCGACGTGGGCACGTCCAAGATCGCCTGCCTCGTGCTGCGCTTCGACGGGCCGGAAACGTTCCGCGAAAGCGACGGCGTGAAGTCCCTCGCGGGCCAGAGCAGTTTCCGGGTCATCGGCGCCGCCACCACCCGTTCGCGCGGGGTGCGGTTCGGTGAAATCGACGCCATGCGCGAGACGGAAAGCGCGATCCGCACCGCGGTTCAAGCGGCGCAGAAGATGGCGAATGTCCGGGTCGATCACGTCATCGCCTGCCTTGCCGGGGGCGAACCCCGCTCCTACGGGCTGGCCGGTCAGGTCGAGATCGAGGGCAACCATGTCAGCGAACAGGACGTCGCCCGCGTCATGGCCGCCTGCGACATGCCCGATTTCGGCGAAGGCCGCGAGGTGCTGCACGCACAGCCGGTGAACTTCGCACTGGATCACCGGTCGGGCATGGCCGACCCGCGCGGCCAGATCGGCCAGACGCTGGCCTGCGACATGCATCTGCTGACGGTGGACGGCAACGTCATCTCGAACCTGCTGTATTGCATCAAGCGGTGCGATCTGGAATTGGCCGGGCTGGCCTCGTCGGCCTATGTCGCCGGGTGTTCATCACTGGTCGAGGACGAACAGGAACTGGGCGCCGCCTGCATCGACATGGGCGGTGGCGCGACGGGCCTGTCGATCTTCATGAAGAAACACATGATCTATGCCGACGCCGTTGGCTTGGGCGGTGATCAGGTGACGTCGGATATTTCCAAGGGCCTTCAGGTGCCGCTGGCCACGGCCGAGCGGTTGAAGACGGTGCATGGTGGCGTCGTGGCCACCGGTATGGACGACCGCGACCTGATCGAGATCGGTGGCGAGACCGGCGATTGGGATCTGGACCGGCGCACCGTGTCGCGTGCCGAACTGATCGGCATCATGCGCCCCCGGGTCGAGGAAATCCTGGAAGAGGTGCGCGTGCGGCTGGACGGCGCAGGGTTCGAACACCTGCCGAGCCAGCAGATCGTGCTGACCGGCGGCGCGTCGCAGATCCCCGGCCTCGACACCCTGGCCCCCAAGATCCTGGGGCAGCAGGTGCGCATCGCCCGGCCGCTGCGCGTGACCGGCCTGCCGCAGGCCGCGACGGGCGCCGGCTTTGCCGCCGCGGTCGGTCTGTGCCTGTTCGCGGCGAACCCGCAGGATGAATGGTGGGATTTCCAGATTCCGGCCGACACTTATCCCCAGAGATCACTGCGTCGGGCCGTGAAATGGTTTAAGGACAACTGGTAACCCCCAGATATTGCGGGCTTGGCGAAATCCCGCTTAACGTGCTTCAACGCAGGCCAGATTTTGTTATAAATAAGTGTTTTTCGGGTGACGTATGGACCGGAAAACGGTAGAATCGGACCATATCAAGGCGGAAAGCCCCGTAAGCGGGCAGTAAAACAGGCGGACACCGAAAATGACACTGAACCTCATGATGCCCGAACAGGATGAACTGAAGCCCCGGATCACCGTGTTCGGCGTCGGCGGTGCCGGTGGCAACGCGGTCAACAACATGATCGAAAAGGAACTCGACGGGGTCGAGTTCGTGGTCGCCAATACCGACGCGCAGGCCCTGCAGCAGAGCTTTGCGCCCGCCAAGGTGCAGATGGGCATCAAGGTCACCGAAGGTCTGGGTGCGGGCGCACGTCCGTCCGTGGGTGCCGCCGCCGCCGAGGAAAGCATCGAGCAGATCGTCGACCACCTGGCCGGCGCGCACATGTGCTTCATCACCGCCGGCATGGGCGGGGGCACCGGCACGGGTGCGGCGCCGATCATCGCGCAAGCCGCGCGCGAGCTTGGCGTTCTGACGGTGGGCGTTGTCACCAAGCCGTTCCAGTTCGAAGGCTCGAAGCGGATGAAGCAGGCCGAAGAGGGCGTCGAGCAGCTTCAGAAGATGGTCGATACCCTGATCATCATCCCGAACCAGAACCTGTTCCGTCTGGCCAACGAAAAAACCACCTTCACCGAAGCGTTCTCGATGGCCGACGACGTGCTGTATCAGGGCGTGAAGGGCGTGACCGACCTGATGGTGCGTCCGGGCCTGATCAACCTGGACTTCGCCGACGTCCGTGCCGTGATGGACGAGATGGGCAAGGCGATGATGGGCACCGGCGAGGGCGAGGGCGAGAACCGCGCGGTCGAAGCCGCCGAGCGTGCCATCGCCAACCCGCTGCTCGACGAAATCTCGCTGCGCGGCGCCAAGGGCGTTCTGATCAACATCACCGGTGGCCATGACCTGACCCTGTTCGAACTGGACGAAGCCGCCAACCGCATCCGCGAGGAAGTCGATCCCGAGGCGAACATCATCGTCGGGTCGACCCTGGACGAGGGTATGGAAGGCCGCATGCGCGTCAGCGTGGTGGCCACCGGCATCGACGTGTCGGACGTGCAGACCGAAATGCCGGTGCCGCGCCGCCGCATGTCGGCACCGCTGAAGACCACGACCACCCTGGAAGAGCCCGAGGCGCCCGTTGCCGCGGCACCGGCGGCACGCACGGCACCGACACCGGCGCCGCAGGCCGAAGTGGCCCGGTTCCAACCCCGTCAGCAACCGCAGCAGGCCGAACCGGAAGCCGACGAGGTTGACGATTTCTTCGCCGACATGATGCCGGGTCGCGACGCACCGCAGGACGATCAGGACCTGTTCGGCGAACCGATGGAGCAGGGCGCCGACGACATGCCGCCCCCGGCCTATCAGCCGCAGCGCACCGCGCCCGCGGCTCACGATCACCGCACCGCCAATGCCGATCCCGAGGAGTTCGTCGCCCCCCGCGCACCCCGCGCCGGCACCCCGTCGCCCGAGGCGATGGCACGCCTTCAGGCCGCGGTGCAGCGCGCACCGGGTCAGCCGGGTCAGCAGCGTCCGGCCCAGAATGCCGCACCCCAGCAGGGGCAGCGTCCGGCGGCCGCCGCAGGCGAGCGCCCGCGTTTCGGTATCAATTCGCTGATCAACCGGATGACCGGGCACCCCGATGCCCAGTCGACGGCGCGCGCCAAGGCATCTTCGGCTGCGCCGCAGGTCCGTCGCGAAGCGCCCCAGTCGAACCGGATCGAAGACCCGGAACTGAGCGCGGAACAGGAACGGATCGAAATTCCGGCCTTCCTGCGGCGTCAAGCGAACTGACGCAGGGTCACATTCAGCTTGGAAAGGGTCAGCTTGCGCTGGCCCTTTTCGTTTTGGAACAATGGGTTGTCGGTTGGCCGGCGAAAAATGGGCCGGTTCCCGCCCGTCTGTCGACGGGATGTTTCAGACCGTTGCAAAGATTGAATTGTCTATATGCCATGGTGTGCTTAGCTCACTGTCAACGGGCGGAGAACACGCCCTGATCGTGCAGCAGAGGGACGTCGGACCATGCAGATGACAGTCAAATCGCCCATCACCTTCACCGGCGTCGGCCTGCATTCGGGTCGCCCCGCGCGCATGATCCTGCGTCCCGCCGGGGCCGAGCATGGCATCTGGTTCAAGCGGACCGATGTCGCCCCCGACGCGGCCCTTGTTCCCGCCCATTGGGATGCCGTTCAGCCCACCCAGCTTTGCACCCGCATCGTCAACCGCCAGGGCACCTCGGTGTCGACGATCGAACACGTCATGGCGGCCGTCGCCGGATGTGGAATCCAGAACCTGATGATCGAAATCGACGGCCCCGAAGTGCCGATCCTCGACGGATCGTCCGCGCCCTTCGTCAGCGCGATCCTGTCACGGGGTCTGCGCCGCCTGGATGCGCCGATCCGTGCGCTTGAGGTCTTGCAGACCGTCGAGGTCCGCAACGGCGACGCCTTTGCCCGCCTGACGCCCTGTGATCATCTGGAAATCGACTTCCACATCGACTTTCCCGACGCGGCCATCGGCGTTCAGGACAAGCGGCTTAACATGGCGAACGGCACCTTCGTGCACGAACTCTGCGACAGCCGGACGTTCTGTCGTCAATCCGACGTGGAAGCCATGCGCGCCAAGGGCCTGGCCTTGGGCGGAACGCTGGAAAATGCGGTGGTGGTCGACGGCGCGCAGGTGCTGTCGCCCGGCGGTCTGCGTCACGAGGACGAGGCAGTGCGCCACAAGATGCTGGATGCACTCGGTGATCTGGCGCTGGCCGGCGCACCGCTTCTGGCGCGCTATACGGGGTTTCGCGCAGGTCATTCGATGACGAACGCCTTGTTGCGCGCGCTTTTCGCGCGGCCTGACGCCTGTCGGATGGTGGTTTGCGACACCGGCATGATGGCCCGCCTTCCGGGCGCGGGCCTGCGCCGCAGCGATGCACCGCGCCACGTCTGATCCCGACCGACATCACGGATACGCTTTGCGTGGCAATTCCGGCGCAAAGACGTTTTGCCCCGAAAACATCTGTGCTAAACGGACAGCAAGTGTGGGACGACGCTGTTGTGTTTCGGGCGTCGCGGGGAAGGAGCGTGGCATGGGCCTCGGCAATGGCAAACTCGGGAAATCGGCCTGTGCGGTGGCGCTTGCGCTGGCCCTTGCGGCCTGTGGCAACAGCCAGTCCACGCGCAACCAACCGCTTGACGGGCTTTCGGCCGAAGGAATCTACAAGAAGGCCGAGTTCGAGCTTGAGGACAACAAGCCCGAAACCGCCGCCAAGTTCTTTGGCGAGGTCGAGCGTCTGTATCCCTATTCCGAATGGGCCAAGCGCGCGCTGATCATGCAGGCCTTTGCCTATCACCGCGACAAGGATTACGAAGCCGCGCGATCCTCGGCCCAGCGGTTCATCGACTTCTATCCCGGCGACGACGATGCCGCCTATGCGCAATATCTTCTGGCGCTCAGCTATTATGACCAGATCGACGACGTCGGCCGCGACCAGGGGCTGACCTTCCAGGCGCTTCAGGCGCTTCGCGAAGTGATCGAGCAATATCCCGACAGCGAATATGCCCGCTCGTCGATCCTGAAGTTCGATCTGGCGTTCGATCACCTGGCTGCGAAAGAGATGGAGATCGGGCGCTATTACCTGAAGCGGCGCAATTATGCGGCATCGATCAACCGGTTCCGCGTGGTCGTCGAACAGTTTCAGACCACGACGCACACGCCCGAGGCGCTGCATCGTCTGGTCGAAGCCTACCTTTCCCTGGGCCTGACGGACGAGGCGCGCACCGCCGGTGCGATCCTTGGCCACAACTTCCAGGGAACCGAATGGTATCAAGACAGCTTTGCCCTGTTGACGGGTCAGGGTCTGACGCTGGAGCCTGCCGGCGACAGCTGGTTGAATACAGTCTATCGCCAGGTGATCCGCGGCCAGTGGTTGTAGAGGGGATGGGGGCGACCCCATCATAGGGTAGACGCAGATGCTGCGCGGACTCGACATTCGGGACATGCTGCTAATCGACCGGCTGGAACTGATGTTCCAGCCCGGTCTGAACGTGCTGACCGGAGAAACCGGGGCCGGCAAATCAATCCTTCTGGATTCGCTCGGCTTCGTTCTGGGCTGGCGCGGCCGTGCCGAACTGGTGCGCGCCGGCGCCGGGCAGGGCGAGGTGACGGCGTGGTTCGACCTGCCCCCCGGTCACCCCGCCCATGAAATCCTTGAAGAAGCCGGGCTGCCCGCGGGGGATGAACTGATCCTGCGCCGGATCAACACCGCCGAGGGGCGCAAGACCGCGTTCGTCAACGACCGGCGCACCTCGGGCGAGGTTCTGCGCCAGTTGTCCGAAACGCTGGTCGAACTGCACGGCCAGCATGACGATCGCGGCCTGCTGAACCCGCGCGGCCACATAGCGCTGCTGGATCTGTTTGCCGGTGCCGATCTGGCGGTCGCTGCCACCCGCAATGCATGGCGTGCACGTTCCGTTGCCGCCAAGCGGCTGGCCGAAGCCGAAGCCGCCGTCGAAAAGGTGCGGGCCGAGGAAGAATACCTGCGCCATTCGATCGGGGAACTGGATGCGCTGGACCCGCAACCCGGCGAGGACGCCGCGCTGGATGCGACCCGTCGCCGGATGCAGGCGGCCGAGCGGATTCGCGAGGGGATCCAGAACGCGCTTCAGGCGCTGGGGTCCGACGGGGCCGAGGGGCAGATGGGCGATGCCGCCCGCTGGCTCGAGGCTGCCGCGCCCCAGGCCGAAGGGATGCTCGACGCCCCGCTCGAGGCACTGACCCGCGCCTTTGACGCCTTGGGCGAGGCCGAGCAGGGGGTGGCGTCTTGCCTGGCCGCGCTGGATCTCGACCCCGAAGCGTTGGAGCAGACCGAAGAGCGCCTGTTCGCGATCCGGGGCCTGGCCCGCAAATACGACGTCCTGCCCGACGAATTGTCGGATTTTGCCGATGGGCTCCGCGTCAAGATCGAAGCCCTCGATGCGAGCGAGGCGGATCTGGCACGTCTGAAAGACACGGTTGCCGAAGCGGATGCCGCCTATGGTGATGCGGCCCGACGGTTGAGTGCGCTGCGCGTCGAGGCGGCCGGGCGGCTGGACACCGCGATGAAGGCCGAACTGGCGCCGCTGAAGATGGAGCGTGCGGTTTTCGCGACCCGGATCACCCCGGCCACACCCGGGCCCGACGGCATCGACGACGTCTCGTTCACGGTCGCCACGAACCCCGGTGCGCCGGCCGGCCCCTTGGGCAAGATCGCGTCGGGCGGCGAGTTGTCGCGCTTTCTTCTGGCGCTGAAGGTCTGCCTGTCGCGCAGCAATACCGGTCTGACCCTGATTTTTGACGAGATCGACCGCGGGGTAGGGGGGGCAACGGCCGACGCCGTCGGACGTCGCCTGTCTGCCCTGGCCGAGGGGCAACAGGTTTTGGTGGTCACCCACTCGCCACAGGTTGCGGCCCTGGGCCAGCATCACTGGCGGGTCGAAAAGTCGATCACCGGCGAAGTCACCACATCCAACGTCGTGCCGCTGGACCCCCCGGCGCGGATCGACGAAATCGCGCGTATGCTGTCGGGCGACACCGTGACAGAAGAAGCGCGGGGCGCCGCCGCTAAACTGTTGGCTGGCTGATCGAATGTTCGATTTGTTCTTCTTCGGGCGCTGATAGCGTGAATACCCAGCACAAGATGTTGCAAAAGTCTAAGTCGGAAACGCCGTTGCCGATGCGATGGCCAGTCCGTCAACGACCCCGGTGAAGGGGTCGGAGCGGTGAAAGCGGGCCTTGGGGAACAGCCGGGCCATGGCCGCCTCGATCACGTGCAGCAGGCTTGAGCCACCGACAAACACCACGCGACTGATGTCGTCGGGCGCAATGCCTGCCGCATCACAGGTCAACCGGGCGCAGGCGCCGATGGTGTCGGCATGATCGCGCAAGCTGTCGTTCAATCCTTCACGCGTCAGATCGACCGCCAGCCCACGCTCGACCGCACCCAGTGCCACCCGCCCGCGGCCGCCGTTTGCCGCGATCTTTCCACGCTCGACCGCGAAGGCGATGTCGTGGCCCATGTGGTTTTCGAGGACGTCGCCGAGGCGCGAGAAAGGCCGCGGATCAACGGCCAGCCGTTCCCACTGCCGGACCTCGCGCAGGGTTTGCGGTGTCTGGACGAAGGGAATCTTTTCCCAGGTCGCCAGATCCTGAAACAGCGGGCGCGGTGCGGGCAGGGCGCCGGCACCGAAGGTGGGGCGGATCATCCCGCCATACCCCAGCAGCGGCATGACATGGATCAGGCTGAGCGTGCGGTCGAAATCGGTGCCGCCGACGCGCACGCCGCCCGAGGCCAGAACCTCAAGCCCGGCGGTGTTGTCCGGGCGGAACACCGTGAAATCGGAGGTGCCGCCGCCGATATCAACGATCAGGCCGATCCCGTCGCCGCCAAGCGCGCCGTTGGCGATTGCCGCCGCCTCGGGTTCGGGCAGGAAGGCGACGGCGTCAAATCCGGCCCGTTCGTAACATTCGCGCAGATCGGCCAGCGCCTGATCGTTGCGCCGTTCGTCGGACGAATGAAACCGCACCGGACGCCCCGACAACGCGCGATCGAAGGTCTGCCCCGTCGCGGCCTCGGCGCGCCGTCGGATGCGGTCGAGAAAACGCGCGATGATGTCGATGAAATCCAGCCGCTCGTGCATCACCGCCCGCCGCTCGCGCATCAGGGGCGTGCCCAGAACGCTTTTCAGCGCACGCATGTAACGCCCGTCGCGGCCGTCGATCAGCGCCCGGTTGGCCGCCTCGCCGAACAGGGTGCGCTGCGTGTCGGCATCAAAGAACACGGCCGTCGGGATCGTGCGCGCACCGGGCTCGATGTCGATCAGCCACGGCTTGCCGTTCACCAGAACGCCGCAAGCGGAATTGGAGGTGCCGAAATCGATCCCGAGCGTGGCCATTGCGCCCCCGTTGCGTAAAAGACGAGGGATCTAGACCAACCATGGCGGGCGTGCAATCCACCGGCCCCAGATCGCTCTTGGAGCGCCGCGCACGATCCCCTAACACTGACCCGGATCCATGTTCGGGGTGCAATCCACGAAGGTGTCGGTCGGTCCTGCAACCGGATCGACCCGCCAGCCGTCCGCACCCGCCTGTCAGAGATTGCCGAAGCGAGGCCGCACCACATGCACCGACCCGAACCGCCCGTTGTCAGAAACCGGCTGTCACGGTTTGCCGAAACCTGTCGGTCGGGCTGGTCGGTGATGCGCAACCGGGGGCCGTCGCAAATCCAGTTCTGGTTCATCGCGCTGGCCGTGGGCATCGGTGCGGGCTTTGCCGCGCTGGGGTTTCGCATGGCGATCAACGGTTTGCAGGGATTTCTTTACGGCACCGACGACGTGCTTCGGCTGCACAGTTTCGCCGGTGGTCTGGCTTGGTACTGGATCGTTTCGATTCCGGTCGCCGGGGGGTTGGTGACCGGTCTGATCCTGCATTGGTTCACCCCCGATGCCCGCGTGCGGTCGGTCGCCGATGTGATCGAAGGGGCAGCGCTGTATGATGGACGGGTCGAAAAACGGGCCGGTCTGGCGTCGACCTTCGCATCGATCATCACCCTGTCCACGGGCGGTTCGACCGGACGCGAGGGGCCGGTGGTACACCTTGCGGCCGTCGTCTCAAGCTGGGTCTGCAACCTGATCGACGCCAACGGGATCACCGGGCGCGATCTGTTGGGGTGTGCCGTGGCCGCCGCCGTCTCGGCCAGCTTCAACGCGCCGATTGCCGGCGCGCTTTTCGCGCTTGAGGTGGTGTTGCGCCATTTCGCCATGCACACCTTTGCGCCGATCGCCATCGCATCGGTCGCCGGAACCGTCATCAACCGCATGGCCTTTGGCGACGTGACCGAGTTTTCGCTGGGCAACGACAGCCTGGTGGAATTCTATGTCGAACTGCCGGCTTTCCTGCTGTTGGGACTGACCTGCGGCGTTGTCGCCGTGCTGATGATGCGGGCGATCTTCTGGGCGGAAAGGGTGGGCGACCGGATACAGGCGAGAACCGGACTGCACCGCGCCTTGCGCCCGGCGATTGCGGGCGCGGTGCTGGGCGCCATTGCCATCGTCTTTCCCCATATCATCGGGGTCGGTTACGAAACCACGTCGCGCGCGCTGACCGGCGATCTGGTCCTGCACGAAGCGATGATCTTTGCCGTGCTCAAGGTGGCGGCGGTGGCGATCACCATGGGCGGGCGCATGGGCGGCGGCGTCTTCTCGCCCTCGCTGATGGTGGGGGCACTGACCGGGCTGGCCTTCGGGACCATCGCAACCTCGGTCTTTCCCGATGTTTCCGGCTCGGAGACGCTGTATGCGCTGGCGGGGATGGGGGCGGTGGCTGCGGCGGTCCTTGGCGCGCCGATCTCGACCACGCTGATCGTGTTCGAGCTGACCGGTGACTGGCAGACGGGGATCGTGGTGATGGTCGCCGTGTCCCTGTCATCGGCCGTGGCCTCGCGGCTGGTCGACCGGTCGTTCTTCCTGACCCAACTTGAGTTGCGCAACATCGCGCTGTCCAAGGGGCCCCAGGCCTATCTGCTGTCGATGTTCCGGGTCGCCAACGTGATGCGCAAACCCGACGATCCGCGCGCCGCCCCCGACGACGCGGTCTGGGCCGCGATCGAAGAGGGCCACATGATCGAGGCCAACGCCACGCTGAAGACGGCCATGCCCCTGTTCGAGGAAACCTATCGCATGTTCATCCCCGTGGTCCGCCTGGGCGCCAAGGGCGAAGAGCCCGAGATTTTGGGCGCCCTGTTCCACGTCGATGCCCTGCGCGCCTATAACAAGGCCCTGGCCGCGACAGCGGCCGAACGGTCATGAGGTGCCGCGCACCTTTCCCGCAGGCAGGTTCGGGCGCACGGGCCGGCGACAGATCGAACCGGCAGGCGTCAGGGGCGCGCCACGCCGCACCCGCGCGGCTTATGCCGCAGGCCGGCCTCTGGACACCGGCGGCGTTTCATCCAATATCAAAGGTATGAGCCTGCCCCCCGGATTCCTCGACGAACTCAGAACGCGCACTTCGCTCAGCCAGGTGGTCGGGCGCAAGGTGATCTGGGACGCCCGCAAATCCAACCAGGGCAAGGGCGACATGTGGGCGCCGTGCCCGTTCCATCAGGAAAAAAGCCCGTCGTTCCATGTGGATGACCGCAAGGGGTTCTATTACTGCTTTGGCTGTCATGCCAAGGGCGATGCCCTGGGCTTCATTCAGGAAACCGAGAATGTCGGCTTCATGGAAGCGGTCGAGATCCTGGCGCGCGAGGCGGGGATGCCGATGCCGGCCCGCGACCCCCAGGCCCAGCAGAAGGCCGACCGCCGCACGCAGCTGATCGAGATCATGGAACAGGCCGTGGCTTTTTACCGGCTTCAGTTGAAAACCGGCGCGGCCTCGGCGGCGCGCGATTACCTGTCGCGCCGGGGTCTGGATCCCGCCGCGCAGGAGCGTTGGATGATCGGCTTTGCCCCGCCGGGCTGGCAGTCGCTGCGCGATCATCTGGCGTCCAGGGGCGTTTCGGACGAGCTTCTGATCGAACTGGGGCTGGCGAAACGATCGAACAACGACCGCCCACCCTATGATACGTTCCGCAACCGCATCCTGTTTCCGATCCATGACGCCCGTGGTCGCCCGATTGCCTTTGGCGGTCGCGCGATGGACCCGGACGACAAGGCCAAGTACCTGAACTCGCCCGAAACGCCGCTGTTTGACAAGGGGCGCACCCTGTACAATTTCGCCCCCGCCCGCGAGGCGGCCGGCAAGGCGAAAACCCTTGTGGTGGCCGAGGGGTACATGGACGTCATCGCGCTGTCGGAACACGGGTTCAGTGCGACGGTGGCGCCGTTGGGAACGGCGATCACCCCCGATCAGCTGGCGCTGATGTGGCGGATCGCGGATGAACCCGTCATCGCCATGGACGGAGATACGGCCGGGGTTCGGGCGGCGATGCGGGTGGTGGATGTGGCCTTGCCGCTGTTGCAGGCCGGCAAATCGCTGCGGTTCTGCCTGATGCCCGAAGGGCAGGATCCGGACGATCTGTTGAAGAACCAGGGCGCCGGCGCGATGCAGAAGCTGTTGGAGCAGGCGCGCCCCATGGTCGATCTGTTGTGGCAGCGTGAAACCGAAGGCGGCAGTTTCGACAGCCCCGAACGGCGCGCGGCCCTGGATCGGAACCTGCGCAGTGCGATCGGCAAGATCCAGGATCCGTTCATCCGGGCGCATTACGGCGAGGCCATCAAGCGGATGCGCTGGAGCCTGTTCAACCCGTCCCGCCCCCGCCCGGCGTGGCAACCCAAGGGCGCGCGCGCGCGGGTCACCGCATCGGTGACCACGCGGGCGTCCATGCTGGCGCAGGGCGATTCGAGGATGGACGAGATCCTGCGCGAACAGGTGATCCTGGCGGTGCTGCTGACCCATCCCGCGATCCTGCCCCAGTTCGAGGATGCGCTGGAAAGACTGGAATTTCTGGATCCAGACCACGGCCGGATCGCCGCGGCGATGATCGTTCACCTCGAAGCCGACGACCTGCGCGCCGCGTTGGAGGGGGTCGTGGGCGCCGCGCCCCTTGAAAAGCTGTTTGCGCCGCGCCATGTCTCGCTCTGTCCGGCCGTGCGCGATCGCGAGGATTCAGACATCGCTGCGCTTTGCGTCGCCGAGGAACTGGGCAAGCTGCACGCGCATCGGGGTGCGCGCCAGGAAATCGAAGAGGCCATGCGCAACGCGGAAATCGACGGAAACGAAGGAATGACCTGGCGCCTTGGCCAGGCCGCAGAAGCGCGAAACCGTGCCGAGCGCGCCCAGACCGAGGACCGGACCGAGTTTGAAATCGGTGCGAACGGGGCGCGGATCAACCGGGGCGAGCAGCGTGCATTTGATTCGCTGCTGGAAGAAATCAGCCGTGGCAAGGCGAAGTGAATGTCCGTGACTCTTGGTGAGGGAGCGGTAAACAAATAAGGGTTAGCATCTGAACGAATCGGTGATTCGCGCTAAATGGTTCGTCGACGTTGCCCCGTTGATCGAATCGCCCCAAGTTGTGGAGGAAGTGCCCAGTGGCCGCCAAAGACGCCAACGACGACCGGAAGCAGGACGATCAGGACAACGACGGCATGCTCGACATGAGCCAGGCCGCCGTGAAGAAGATGATCGCCGAGGCCCGTGAGAAGGGTTACATCACCTACGACCAGCTGAACCAGGTGCTGCCGCCGGAACAGGTGTCTTCGGAACAGATCGAGGACGTGATGTCGATGCTGTCCGAGATGGGCATCAACATCATCGAAGACGAGGAAGCGGAAGAGGAAGAGACCAAGGGCGCCACCGACCTTGTGACGACCGCCGGTGCGCGTGATGTCGTCCTGTCCTCGTCGGAATCCGAAAAGCTGGACCGCACGGACGACCCGGTGCGCATGTATCTGCGCGAAATGGGATCGGTCGAACTGCTCAGCCGCGAAGGCGAGATCGCCATCGCCAAGCGGATTGAGGCGGGCCGCAACACGATGATCTTGGGCCTGTGTGAAAGCCCACTGACGTTCCAGGCGATCACGATCTGGCGCGACGAACTTCTTAACGAAGACATCCTGCTGCGCGACGTGATCGACCTGGAAACGACCTTTGGCCGTTCCATGGGCGAGGACGACGAAGAAGAAGCCGTCGTGCCCGCGACCGCCATGGGAACGCAATCGGCGTCGCCGGCGGCGCAGCCCGCACGCGATACGGGCGCCGCCAAGACCGAACTGGATGCGGACGGCAACCCGATCAGCAAGGCCGAAGAAGACGACGACGAGGACGAACAGGCGAATATGTCGCTTGCGGCCATGGAAGCGGCGCTGAAGCCCCGCGTCCTGGAAATGCTGGAAGTGATCGCCAACGATTACGTCAAGCTTTCTGAGATGCAGGATCTGCGGATGTCCGCGACCCTGAATGAGGACAACAGCTTCAACGAGGCCGACGAGGTGGAATATCAGAAGCTGCGCTCGGAAATCGTGCTGCTGGTGAATGAGCTGCATCTGCACAACAACCGGATCGAAGCGCTTATCGACCAGCTTTACGGGATCAACCGCAAGATCATGTCGATCGATTCCGCGCTGGTCAAACTGGCCGACCAGGCCCGCATCAACCGTCGCGAGTTCGTCGAAGCCTATCGCGGGTACGAGCTTGACCCGGCCTGGATGGACAAGATGGCCGAGAAGCCCGGTCGCGGCTGGCAGGCGTTCATCGAACGCTCGGCCGGCAAGGTCGAGGAATTGCGCGGCGACATGGCGCAGGTGGGTCAGTATGTCGGCGTCGACATCACCGAATTCCGTCGCATCGTCCAGCAGGTCCAGAAGGGCGAGAAAGAGGCCCGCCAGGCCAAGAAGGAAATGGTCGAGGCCAACCTGCGCCTGGTCATCTCGATCGCCAAGAAATACACCAACCGCGGTCTGCAGTTCCTTGATCTCATTCAGGAAGGCAACATCGGCCTGATGAAGGCCGTGGACAAGTTCGAATATCGCCGCGGCTATAAATTCTCGACCTACGCGACGTGGTGGATCCGCCAGGCGATCACCCGCTCCATCGCCGATCAGGCGCGCACGATCCGCATCCCGGTGCACATGATCGAAACGATCAACAAACTTGTGCGCACCGGCCGCCAGATGCTGCACGAGATCGGCCGCGAACCGACGCCCGAGGAACTGGCCGAAAAGCTCCAGATGCCGCTGGAGAAGGTGCGCAAGGTGATGAAGATCGCCAAGGAGCCGATTTCGCTGGAAACGCCCATCGGCGACGAGGAAGACAGCCAGCTTGGCGATTTCATCGAGGACAAGAATGCCGTCCTGCCGCTGGATTCCGCGATTCAGGAGAACCTGAAGGAGACAACGACGCGGGTTCTGGCGTCTCTCACCCCACGCGAGGAACGCGTGCTGCGGATGCGGTTCGGGATCGGGATGAACACCGATCACACGCTTGAAGAGGTCGGTCAGCAGTTCTCGGTCACGCGCGAGCGGATTCGCCAGATCGAGGCGAAGGCGCTGCGCAAGCTGAAGCATCCCAGCCGGTCGCGCAAGCTGCGCTCGTTTCTCGATCAGTGAGGTGACGTAGCAGGGCCGCGCGGTCCGCAGGCCCAGTTTGTCTGGCGAAAAGGAGCGTTGTCGTGTCCATTCTCAAACGCCTGTTCGGGGGCAAACCCGGCCTGCCCGCGGAAGCGGCGTCCGAGGCCTATGGCGATTACCGGATCGTGCCCGACCCTATCGCAGAAGGCGCGGTTCATCGGCTGGCCGCGCGGATCGAGAAGGACACCGGTGATCAGACCAAGGTGCATCGGATGATCCGGGCCGACACCTTCCAAAACCGCGATCAGGCGATCGCCGCCGCCATCGTCAAGGCCAAACAGGTCATCGACGAACAGGGCGACGACCTGTTTGACTGACGCGCGGCGCTAGTTGCTGGGCATCAGGTAGACTTCGCGCACGGTGTTGCGCGGATCGGCCGAAAGGGCGTGCATCACGGCATCGGCGACATCCTCGGGGTGCAGCTTGTCGGGTTTCGCTTCGTCAAAGAACGGCGTGTCGACCATGCCGGGCGCGACGATGGTGCAGCGGCCCCCCCATTCGCGCATCTCTTCGGCCAGGTTGCCGCCGTATCCATGCACGAACCATTTCGTCGCGCCATAGATCGACCCCTTGATGTGATTGCGCCCGGCCGCTGATCCGGTCAGCACGATGTGCCCCTTGGTTTTCCTCAGATACGGCAGCGCGGCCTTGGCGGTGAACAGGACGCCAAGGGTGTTCAGTTCGATCACCTGGCGCCACTCGTCGGGATCGCCGTTCTCCGTTCCCGACTTGCCGATGCCCATCCCCGCATTGGCGAAGGCGGCATCGATACCGCCAAACCGGTCGGCCAGTTGTTCGATCGCCGTCTGCTGTGCCTGGGCATCGGTGGCATCGCCCGGCAGGGCCAGGGCCGTTTCGCCGATCTCGTCCGCCAGTTTGCTGATCTTGTCTTCGCTGCGCGCGAACAGGCCCACGTTCCAGCCGGCCTTGGCCGCGGCCCGCGCAGTCGCCGCGCCAATGCCCGAGGACGCCCCGGTGATGAATATCGTCTTGCTGCCCATTTGCTGTCCTTTCATTATGATGCCTGCGACCAACGCGGTGGCGCCGCTGCGGTTGCGTCGGGGACAGGGAAAGGTGGCGGGGATGATCGAAACCATCGAGATCGAGACGACAGGCGCAGGTCTTTACGAATTCACCGATCGCGTCACCGACTGGGTCGGACGCAGCGGTGCAGGCACGGGCCTTCTGACGTTGTTCGTGCGCCACACGTCCTGTTCCCTGCTGATCCAGGAGAACGCCGATCCCGAGGTGCAGATCGACCTCCAGGCGTTTTTTCATCGCCTCGTGCCGCCGACCGACGATCCGACGATGGCTTATATCACCCACACCTATGAGGGGCCGGACGACATGCCGGCCCACATCAAGGCCGCGATGATGCCGGTCAGCCTGACGGTGCCGGTGATCGACGCGACCCTTCAGTTGGGCCGATGGCAGGGCATATACCTGTTCGAACATCGCAGCCGACCGCACTGCCGGCAGGTTGTGCTTCACATGGGGGGAACATAGGTGACGAAAGATTGAACCGGCGGGCCGCGCTCCGGGCACGGTTGCACGCTATGGTTCCAGCAACGTTGAATCGGAGAACACCATGCACCGCGCCCTATGCCTCGCCTTCGGTCTCGCGCTGGGTCTTGCCCCGGCGATCCTTCCTGCACAAACCTTTCGCAGCGCCAACCGCCTGACCGTCCAGGCCACCGGCGGGCCGGATTTCAGGGTGTTGTTTCGGGGCGGCGCGCTGGAGCGTGATTATTGGTGCGCGGCGGCCAATTACGTCATCAGCGGCCTGGGGCTGCCCAGCCGCACCCGGCTGTTCCGCGCCACGCCGACCCCGCGCAAGCAGGGGCAGGGGGTGGGCTTTACGCTGGACCCGGCGCGCGCCACCGCCAAGAACGGCCTTTCGGTTTTCGGCAGCGCCGACGGCACGATTTCGGCGGGACACGCGCGCAGCACCTTTTGCGTGATCGAACCCGAATTCTGGTAGGGTTCGACCGCACGGCTGAGTCCGCCTCGCCACACCTTGGCCCCCAGATGCGGTGGCTTCCAGATTGCGCTACCCGAAGTGTTGACGCCTCTTCTATACTCGGTGCGTAACACGCCTTGACCCCGCGCGCCGGGACGGCACACCAAATCAAGGGAGACCGGCCGATGCGCTGCCCGTTCTGCGGAAACATCGACACGCAGGTGAAGGATTCGCGTCCCGCCGAAGACCACGTGGCCATCCGCCGCCGCCGTTTCTGCCCGGCCTGCGGCGGTCGGTTCACAACCTATGAGCGGGTGCAGCTGCGCGATCTGGTGGTCATCAAGACCAACGGCCGCCGGGAAGAGTTCGACCGCGACAAGCTGGAACGCTCGATCCGGATTGCTCTGCAAAAGCGTCCGGTCGAACCGGAACGCATGGATCAGATGATCAGCGGTATCGTGCGCCGGCTTGAATCCCTTGGCGAAACCGACATCCCCTCCAAGGCCATCGGCGAAATCGTGATGGAAAGTCTGGCGCGGATCGATACCGTCGCCTATGTGCGGTTCGCAAGCGTTTACAAGAACTTCCAGGCCGCGGACGATTTCGACAGATTCGTCAGTGAGTTGCGCCCGCCGGTCCTGCCTGAATAAGATGGACCTGATCGAACCGATGCGCCACGCCCTGACGCTGGGGCGCAGGGGGTTGGGCCGGTGCTGGCCGAACCCCGCCGTGGGCTGCGTGATCATGTCGGGCGGTCGCATCGTCGGGCGCGGCTGGACCCAACCGGGCGGTCGGCCCCATGCCGAAACCATTGCGCTGGACCAGGCCGGAGCCCATGCGCGGGGGGCGACGGCCTTTGTCACGCTCGAACCTTGCTCGCATACCGGCCAGACGGCGCCCTGTGCATCGGCGCTGATTGCGGCCGGTGTCGCGCGTGTGGTCTGTGCGGCGGGCGATCCGGATCCGCGCGTCGCCGGACGGGGCCTTGCGATGTTGCGCGCGGCGGGGATCGAGGTGATCGAAGGGGTGCTGGGGGACCAGGCCGCCGACGATCACGCCGGTTTCCTGTCGCGGGTGACGCGCGGTCGGCCCATGGTCACGCTCAAGCTGGCGACCAGCGTTGATGGGCGTATCGCCACCGTGTCGGGCGAAAGCCGCTGGATCACCGGTGCGGCGGCGCGGCGCACGGTTCATCGTTTGCGCATGACCCATGATGCGGTGCTGATCGGCGGGGGAACGGCCCGCGCCGATGATCCGATGCTGGACATCCGCGACATGGGCGACGTGGAACAGCCCGTGCGCGTCATCATGGCCCGCCAAGCCGGTTTGTCACGTGACGGACGACTGGCAAGATCGGCGCACCGGATCCCGTTGTGGCTGATGCACGGTGACGACATCGAAGATCTTGATGAGTGGCACGCCCTGGGCGCCCGCACCTTCGGCGTCCCGATCCGCGATGACCGGCTGGATGCGGCGGTCGCACTGCAGACCCTTGGCGCGGCGGGGCTGACCCGTGTCCTGTGCGAAGGGGGTGGCGCGTTGGCCGCGTCGCTGCTGCGGGCCGGTCTGGTGGATCGCCTGGTGGTTTTCGGTGCCGGTATTGCCATCGGCGCCGACGGACAGCCCGCCTTGGGTGCATTGGGCGTTCGCCATCTGGGCGCCGCGCCGCGGTTTACGCTGAACCGTGTGGCGCGTGTCGGCGATGACGTGATGCAGGTCTGGTCACGTCCGGCGCCATAGGTGCGCGTATCCGGCCAGCACGCCCTGCGCCTTGGCCAGCGTGCGGTTGAATGGCCCGGGGCGGGGGATCTGCCCGGTCGCAAGTCGGTCGGCCACCACCTCGGGCGGGCAGGGAGCGTTCGTGACCGGATCGTGATAGAGCGGATAGCCGATCAGCACTGCGTGGGCCAGTTGCTCCAAGGTGGGCCGTGCGCGGCGCCGCGCTGTCACCGGGCCCAGATCGCGGGTCAGCCCCCAGCCGGCATAGAAGGGCGCCCCGAGACAGACCACGGATTTGCCCCGCAACAGGGCCTCGAACCCCAAAAGTGACGTCATCGTCCAGACATCGTCGACCTCTGCGACAAGGGCCATGGGATCGGTGCGTCCGATCACCAGGTCGGCATGGGCGCGGGCGTCGGCCTCGGATACCGTCCCGGCGCGCAACCCCGCTTCGACGTCGGGATGCGGTTTATACAGGATCACGGCGCCGGGGTTCATCTGGCGCGCGGTTTTCAACAGCTCAAGGTTCGTGCGACAGGCGCCGCCGCCAAGCCGAATCGACGCGTCGTCTTCCACCTGACCGGGCACGAGGATGCGGGGGCCGTCGGGCAGGTCGGGCACCGTAGTCGTGCCGATGTTGTATTTTGAAAGGTTTGTAGACAGCAACATTGCAATAAATCGCCGCGAACGTTGCAGATCTGAAGGTGTCAGTGATGCCGATTCTCCGATGAGCCGTTCGAGTCGCGAGGCGCGGGTGGGGTCGTAATAGATCCCCATATCGTCGGCGACCAGCGAAAGCGGCGGCACCAGATCCGCCCCCAAGCCGCGCGAGCGCAAGAACCCGTCTTCCAGCCGGAACAGCGGATCGGCGCGATGATCGGATGTCTCCTTGCCCGCCCAGACCAGCATCGGTCGTCCGAGGTTTTGCGCAGCAGTCGTGGCGCGCAGGGGATCGTCTTCGAACACCAATGGCTTGTGACGTCCGAAGATCTTTTGCAACGGTTGCCGCTTCCACAGCCGCATCCCGCTGGCGACATGGCCTGCATGATCGCGCCGCCACGCGAAAACCTCGGCTTCGAGGATCGCCAGCGCGTCCTCGAAGCTGCACAGCCTGTCATGGAACGGATCGTACCAGGTCGGCGCCAGAATCATCGCCGCGGCAAACAGTTGCGCGCGCGTCAGGCGCCGTTCGCGCCGCGGCACAGGGTTTTCGTCCTGGGTCAGGCCCCAGCCGCCATAGAAAGGTTGCCCGAAGACCCGCGGGCGATGGCCTGCCAGCAGCGCCTCGAACCCCAGTTGTGAACTGACGACATAGACGGCAACGGCGCCTTCGAGCAGGGCCCAGGGCGACACGGCGTCGCTGAACAGCGTGGTGCGATGATCCTCGTGCCGCGCCTCGAAATGTCCGGTTCTGTGTCCCTGTTGGGTTTCGGGGTGGGTTTTCAACAGGATTTTCCGGCCGGGATGTTCGATCTGGGCAAACGCCAGCATTTCATCGAACAGCGCGGCCGAGCCTGCGGCGTGGCGGATCGAGGCGTCGTCGCGGGTCTGATCGATGACGAGCACGTAACCGGGATCGGGCAGGGGAGCGGCGGGATCATGGGCATTGTATTTCGACAGATGGCCGCGTTTTAGCCGGGCCATGCCGTCGCGCGCGCGATCCAGAAGCGCCGTATCGTCCAGCGGATGGGTGGCAAGCAGGTGTTCCAGATCCGACGGGCGCGAACTGTCGAAATGCACGCCGCGCCGATCCAGCATCAGGCCGAGCGGCGGTGATCCGGCGCGTCCGGGCAGGACCGATCGCAGGAACGCATCCTCGACATGCAGCAAGGCCGCGCCGGTGCGTGCCGCCATGGCCTCGCCGCGATGGGCCGTGGGGCTTTTGCCCCAGACGGCGATCGTATCTTCGGGGCCGGGCCGACCGACGCGCAAGGCCCACCCCGACAATGCCAGGATGCGCCGCAACCGCCGTTGGGTCAGGAACCCGGTGTTGTAAACGAAAAGCCGCCGGAGAGCGGTCTCTCCGGCGGCATCGTCAGATCGGGTCGCCACGCAGGTTACTCGGAGATCGAGTTGAGCGTATCGACGGTTCCGATGGCGCCGGTCAGCGCGGAAAGCGTCTTGGTCCATTGGACATAGGGCGCTTCGGTCACATAGACGGTGTCCTGATCGCGCACCACGAAATCGCGCGCTTCGAACATGCCGGTGGGGGCCGTCAGGTCGAGCACGTAAACCATCCGCTGTGTGCCGACCAGATCGGTGCGGCCCAGCACTTGGTTGGCGATCTCGGGTGGTTCGTTGCGGAACACGAACACGCCGGTGGGATCGGCCAGCGAGGTCGAGAGGCCCCCGACTTGGGCGATGGCCTCGATCGCGCTGATGGTCCGGGTTTCAAACGGAATACGGCTCTGGGTGCCGGTGGCGCCCAGCACGGTGAACGACCTGGTATCTTCCTCGACAAGGATCCGGTCGCCGCCGCGCAACGCGACGTCAAGCTGCGGGTTGGCATAGAGATCCTGGAACCAGATCCGCCCCTTCTGTCCGCCGCGAATGAGGTTGATCTGCGCGATCTCGACCGGGATCGCGATCCCCCCCGCGCGCGCCAGCATGGCCGACAGGGTGCGGGTCGGCCGCTCGATCGCATAGACGCCCTGGGCGCCGACACCGCCGACGACCGAAACGGTCGAGCCGTCCCCGGCAAGGCGGCGCACCTGCACCTGGGGGTCGGGGGTCTGGCTGTCCAGCTTTTCGGTGATCAGGCGGCGGATCGCCTCGGGCGTATTGCCGGCGGCGCGGATCCGTCCGGCATAGGGCACGAAGATAAAGCCCGAGCCATCGACCTGCACTTCTTCCAGCAGGGTGGCGTTGGTGCCTTCGGCGGCCAACAGGCCGTCATCGACGTTTTCATAGATGGTAAGGCCCAGCGTATCGCCCGGCCGGATCGTGTCGGATCCCACCACGCCCGATTGCAGGAACTGCGTCGAAAAGCCCAGCGCCGGCACAACCGATGTGGCACGGGTGACCCGGCTGTTGACGGCAACGATGAAAGCGTCGCCCGACCGTTGGACCGAGCCTTCGAAAATCTCGCTCTTGCTGGGCCCGGAACGGGGCAATCCGCAGCCTGCGACCAATGCCACAAGCGCGACGAGGGCGACGGACCTGGTCCAGCGCGATCCCTTGTTGTTCACTGCTCGGTCTCCTGACCTGTTTTTTTTCTGCCTCGGGTCGTCTTTTTTTTCGAAGCTACGGGAAAGGTGGCGAAAAAGCCAGACCGTGTCACCAAAGCCTCATTTCACGATGCGCAACTGTTGCCTTGGTGCCGCTGTGCCATGCATCAGCGCCTGATAGGGGTCATCGTCGGCCAGCATCATGTCGACCACCTGACGCAGCAACTGACGCCGCCCGCTGGACGAATAATAGCCGCCGGCGATCTGGCTCGTCTCGAGCAGGAAGTGGCGGTAATCGCGATAGGCGCGACTGTCGGGGCGCGCGGCGCGGGCGAAGAATTCGCCAATCGGTTGCGTGCTGACGAATTCGGGCTTGGCATAGACCGCGTCGCCGAACACCTTCAACGGCAGACCGCGCCACAACACCTGTTGCGCGGCGGTCGAATTGACCGTCACGGCGCTGCGCGCGTGGTCCAGCATATGGGCCAGCTTGCCGCCGCGCACGTAATGCACCCGGCCGGTGACTCCGTGCAGCTGCGCCAGGCGCCTTACCTCGCGCCGTTGCGGGGTGCGCCCGTCTTCCAGGGGGTGGGCCTTGACGACAAGATGGTGATGCGTCGGCGCCCCCTTGGCGAAACCGGCGATCACCACTTCGAGGAACTCGGGCGTGCCGGAAAAGGGTGAATGCATCTGGAAATTGGCATCGTGATCCAGCTGAAGCAGTGCCAGGTGATAGGGAAAGCCACCGTGGGTGATGCGCCACGTCGCCTGAACGCGGTCGGCCCAGTGCCACGGCATCAGGAACAACCGCTTGAGATACAGGCGAAACTCCTGCGCGACGCCCATCGCGCGGTGCGGGCGAAACCGGGCATAGCGCCGGTTCGCCAGCAACACGAACGCGTGATACAGCGCGCCGTAAAAGATGTGCTGCCGCATGTCGCCCCAGCGTGCCGGCGCTTCGGGCATTTCCAGTTCGGCATTGGCCAGGGCCGCCCGCATCCGCGCGATGTCGAGGTCCATCAGCTGTGAATTGCCGTTCGATCCGCCCCGTTCGTAGGTGACCCAATAGGGGCGCAGGTACCCCTCCTCGAACACGTGCAGGCCCAGCCCCAGTCGGCGCGCCAGCGCCACCGCCGCCGCATGGATCGGCCGGGTGTCGCCATAGAGCGCGATATCGGTGATGCCCTTTTCGGCGACGATCCTTGCCAGGGTTTCGGGCCAATCCTCGGGCGCGCCCGTGTAGGCGATGTAACGGCGGCGATCGGACCAGAAGAACGCGTCGCCCCGGTTGAACCCGACACGCCATGTCCGTGCCCCGGCGGCGCGCAGCATCCTGGCCAGCCGGGCAAAGAACGGCCCGTGCGGCCCTTGCAGGAACAGGAAATGGCGTTCTGTTGGCTGATGCTTTGGCATTGTCCGATCCGGCCTTCGGTGCTGCGACAGGCGTTGCTTAGCGCCCAAACGTGAAGATTGCAGCCAAATCTGACCACCTTGTGGCATCACGCCGGCGGGCAGGCGGTTTTCGCGTGCCTCTTGCCTTGCGATCCTGCGCCCGCTACCCCGATCAGCGAGACAATCGAGGGCAGGAATACCATGTTCACGGGAATTATCACCGACATCGGCGAAGTGCTGGAAGTCGAACGGCGCGGCGATCTGCGGGCGCGCATCGCGACGGGTTATGACATCCCGGGGATCGACATCGGCGCGTCCATCGCCTGTGATGGCGTCTGCCTGACGGTGATCGCCACGGGAAACGATCCGCGCGGGTGGTTCGACGTCGAGATTTCGGCCGAGACCGTGTCGGCCACCAACATCGGCGCCGATGGCTGGAAACCCGGCAAGCGGCTGAACCTCGAGCGGGCCTTGCGCGTCGGTGACGAGTTGGGCGGTCACATCGTATCGGGCCACGTCGACGGCGTGGCGGTCATCACCGCGATGCACGACGAAGGCGACAGCACCCGCGTGACGCTTCAGGCGCCCGAAAGCCTGGCGAAATTCATCGCGCCCAAGGGATCGGTCGCGCTGAACGGCACATCGCTGACCGTGAACGAGGTCGAGGGCGCGTCGTTCGGCATCAACTTCATTCCCCACACCAAGTCGGCGACGACCTGGGGCCGGGCCGAGGTGGGCGATTCCGTGAACCTGGAAGTCGATACCATGGCGCGCTATGTCGCGCGGCTGTCCGAGATGGCGGGCTGAAACCGGTCACGCCACCGCGCCCCCCATGTCGTTGCAGCGGCCATCGGTGCGGCCGTGGCGCCGCCGGATGCCGGCGCGCGCCGGACCGATATCACCGACCCTGCGCGACGGTGCGGCATCCCCGCCTTTGAGCACTGGCGTTTCCGCCATGCCTGCGCTATCTGGCGCTCCGATACGAAGGAGCGCCCATGTCCGATCCAAGTCATTACCATGATGCCATCTCGTCGATAGAAGAGATCATCGAAGATGCGCGTGCCGGTCGCATGTTCATCCTTGTCGATCACGAAGACCGCGAGAACGAAGGTGATCTTGTCATCCCGGCGGAAATGGCCACGCCCGAGGCGGTCAATTTCATGGCCACCCACGGGCGCGGGCTGATCTGTCTGTCGTTGACGGGCGAACGCATCGACGCGCTGGGCCTGCCGTTGATGGCGTCGCAGAATTCGTCGCGCCACGAAACCGCCTTCACCATCTCGATCGAGGCGCGCGACGGCGTGACCACCGGGATCTCGGCCCATGACCGCGCCCTGACGGTGAAGGTCGCCATCGACGACGACGCCACCGCCGCCGATATCGCGACCCCCGGCCATGTCTTTCCGCTGCGCGCGCGCGACGGCGGTGTGCTGGTGCGCGCCGGCCATACCGAGGCGGCCACCGACATCGCCCGGCTGGCCGGGCTGAAGCCCGCCGGCGTCATCTGCGAGATCATGAACGACGACGGGCACATGGCCCGGCTGCCCGACCTGGTGGCCTTTGCGCAACGTCACGGCCTGAAGATCGGCACGATTTCCGACCTGATCGCCTATCGCCGCCGCAACGACAACCTGGTGCGCCAGAGCAGCGAGCAGACGATCACCTCGCAATTCGGCGGCGAATGGACCATGCGGATCTTTTCCGACGAAACCCAGGGCGCCGAGCATATCGCGCTGATCAAGGGCGATCTGTCGGGGGATGATCCGGTGCTGGTGCGGATGCACGCGCTGGATCCGGTGCTGGACGTGGTGGGCGCGGGCGGCGCGGCGCGGACCGCCGAATTCGGCAATGCCATGCGCGCGATCGCCGCCGAAGGGCGCGGTGCCGTCGTGCTGTTGCGCGATCTGCACATGAAGATCAGCGCCGAAAACGAAGTCTCGCCGCAGACCCTGCGCAACTATGGCCTGGGGGCGCAGATCCTCAGCACCCTGGGCGTGTCGAAACTGGTCCTGCTGACCAATTCGCCCCGTCCAAAGGTCGTCGGACTGGATGCCTACGGCCTGGAAATCACGGGCACCCGCAAGATATCGGAGATCGAATAATGGCCGGCGCATCGCATTACACCCCGCCCATGCCCGAGTTCACCGATCCGGTGAAACTGTTGATCGTGGTGGCGCCCTATTACCGGGACATCGCCGATCACCTGGTTGCCGGGGCGACCGCGCAGCTCGACGCGGTGGGCGCGACCTGGGATCTGGTCGAAGTGCCCGGCGCGCTGGAAATTCCCACCGCGATCCGCATCGCGCACCGCCAGAGCAACTTTGACGGGTTCGTGGCGCTTGGCTGTGTGATCCGGGGCGAGACGACCCATTACGACACGGTCTGCAACGACAGCAGCCGCGCGCTGACCTTGTTGGGGCTGGACGCCTGCTGTATCGGCAACGGCATCCTGACGGTGGAAAACCACGAACAGGCAGCGGTGCGCGCAAATCCCGACGATCAGAACAAGGGCGGCGGCGCGGCCGCGGCGGCGCTGCACCTGATCGCGCTGAGCCGCAAGTGGCGGCGCGAACCCAAGGGCGTCGGATTCCAGCCAACTGGCAGCTATCGGGTGGCAGGGGACGACGAAGGCAAGACCACGGCATGAAATCCCCGACGAAACGCCAGATGAAATCGGCCGCGCGGCTCTACGCGGTTCAGGCGCTGTTCCAGATGGAACATTCCTCGCTGTCGGCCGACAAGGTGCGCGTCGAATTCGAAGATCACCGGTTCGGCGCGATCTACGAGGGCGACGAGATGATGGAGGGCGACGTCGATCACTTCCGCCGCCTGCTGGATGACGCGGTGAACCATCAGGCCAGGATCGACCAGATGACCGACCGCGCGCTGGTCGCCAAGTGGCCGATCGCGCGCATTGATCCGACATTGCGCGCGCTGTTCCGGGCCGCGGGGGCCGAGCTTGTCCAGCGTGCGACGCCGCCGCGGGTCGTCATCACCGAATACGTCGACGTCGCCCATGCCTTCTTTCCCGATGGCAAGGAGCCGCGGTTCGTCAACGGCGTGCTGGATCACATGGCGCGCGAGGCGCAGCCCGAAGCGTTCTGAAGGTGCCGCTTGACGGCATCGATCACGGGTTTAGGTTAGGGTGATCCGCATCTGAAAGGCACATCCATGCCGCCGATCTTCCGATTCTACATCCGCAATTGCGCCATCGGCTTTTTCTGGGCCGCGATCTTCGTGGCGTTGGTCCTGTGGTTCAATGTTGCCGGGCTCTGGCATCTGGTATCGGGGTCGGACATCGGGTGGCTGGCGCTTTTCCTGCTGTTCTTCTTCAACGGCCTGGTCTTTGCCGGCGCCCAATGCGGCGTCGCGGTCATGCTGATGACGGAACCCGAAGACAAGGGCCCGCGCGGCGGCCACGCTCAGGCAGCGTCGCCATCGGTCGTTCCGGTGACGATCCGGTAACGGGTCAGCTCATCGGGCAGAAAGACGTAGATCGCGTTGGGCGGCGTCACCAGCGCGTGGCGCATCAACAGCGGATCGAGCCCCATGTCGTCGAGATAGGCCATCACCTCGCCCTGGCCGCGTTGAATGTCCTCGACCGCAAGGAAGGCGGGCAGGATCGTGTTCTGGCCGAAGTAGTGCTGATGGACGCCGACGTAAGCCTGCGGATCCACCCGCCGCTCGGTCCCCGCCGCCAGGATATAGGGGCAGGCCGACAGGCAGACATCACCGGCCGTCAGTTCGGTCTCGAACCCGCCATCGCGCAGCGCGCGCCCGATCTGGAGCGCATCGACGACCGAGCCGCCCGTGCTGTTCAGCAGCACGACCTCGGGCGCGGCCTCAAGCGTGATCAGCCGGTCCGTGAACCGCACCGCGTCGCCCGGGGCGATCTCGCCGGTGAGCCGCATCGCCGGGCGTCCGGCATACGCCACGACCTCGAACTGCAACCGCTGGGGCATGTCGGTGACGGGCGGAAACGGACGATCGGCCGGGCCTTCGGGCGCGTCGCGCGGACGATACCGCCGGGTCTGATCGCCGGGGCGCGCCGGTTCGTCCAGTCGGGGGGCGGGGGGCGTGAAGGACAGGCCCTGAAGACCGGCGGCGATATCGCTGCCGAACATGACCGCCGCCATCGCCAGTTGCAGCGCGAGGATCGCCTTGATCGTGGTGGCGACACCGGGGCGCCCGCGCCGCACCTGCATGGCGCTGTCGGCGGAGGGCGAAGCCTTGGTGAGCGTTGGCAACACGCGCACGGGTTATTCCGCCGCGTCGGGCAGGGGGCTGGCCGGTGCCGGTTTTTCGACGGCCGGTTTGGGGGCCGGACGATCGAGCGTGTCTTCCATGTCGCGCAACGCCGACACGGCGGCGCGCAATTCGGCCAGTGTCAGGGTGTCTTCCATCCCCACAGGATCGCGGCCCGAGCGGATGGCGGCCTGCGTGATCATCAGGATCAGGACCAGAACCGCCGGCAGCAAATCGATGGCGATGGCACCGGCCCAGGACGGAATGAAGTTTCCGGCGTAACGGATCACCGCATCGGCGCTGGAAATCGGCGTATAGGCGGTTTCGGCGGGCGGCTCCATCTGCATCACGTTCTCGGCCGCGGCGCGCAGCGTGTCGGCGCGCTGCCCCAGAAGGGTCAGGACCGAATCGATGGTGGCCTGTTGCCCGGCCTGAATGGCCGCGGTCGATCCGTCCAGCCGCGGCAACACGACCGAGGCCGACAGATCCTGCGCCGCCCGCGCCACCAAGGGTGCGACCGACAGTTGGCGCAACTGGGTGATGATGCCGGCAAGGCGCACGGCCTCTTCCGAGAAATCGACCGACCGGGCCTCGACCGGGCCGGGTTCGACCGTCAGCGCGCGCATCCGGCTGAGGATCTCGTTGCCGACGGCAAACGCCTCGGCGACCAGCGGCTCCTGTGCCGCGATCTGGGTTTCCAGCCCGGTCAGCTCTTCCGACTTCTGGCGGAGCACGCGAAACACCGCACCACGCCCGGCAACGCCCGACAGATCGCCGGTGGCCTCCTGTTGCGACAGATCCTCGAAGCTCTGGCGCACGCGGGCGACATCGCGGTTCAGACCCTGCGCCGAGACGGTGATGGTGTTGGCCCGCTCCAGCGCGGCCTGATAATCCTGCACCGTATGGGCCAAGTGCTGTTCGACCGCGGCCGCCCCCGCCAAAGCAGCGGCGTTCAGCCAGGACGACATGGCAATGATGGCCAGCGAACCCAACGCCATGGAAAAGAACAACCCCAGCCGCGCGGCAGCCGTGCGCACCGCGGGCAACAGCCGCATGAGGTAGGACCAGAACACGAAGATGCCGACCGAGACGGCGATGGAATAGGCCAGCGCCGCAAAGATCGACAACGCGCCGTCATCGTCCAGCAACGACGACACCCCGAGATAGGTATAGATCCCCGACGCCACGGCCAGCACGCCAAGCGCGGTGCCCGAGAATGTTTCGAGCCACCCGAGGTGCGATTCGAGTTCGCGTGCATAGCGCACGCCCTGCGCTTCGGTGCGGCTGAGATGCTTGTCGTCTGTCATGCGGCTCCCCGGTCTTGCGGCTGACTATGGCGTGGCCTGCGGGCCGGCGAAAGACGGATGACGCAATCGTGGCACATGGTAGCTGGGTAGGGAAGGTATGGCGGGACCGCTGATCGACCGTCGGGGTGTTCATTCCCGAGAGCCTGTATACACAGGTGGGAACCAGGTAACCGGACCACGATCCGGACAGCGCCAGCCCCCTCGGAATTGATTAAGGCCACTGGAATAGAACCCCGGCACGAGAAGCGCAGTGCCCGCCACACCCAACAGTTAGGTCCGGTGCAGGTTCGTGACAAGGGGCGATCGACTTGTTCGCGCGGTGCCCGGATCAGCCTTGGGGATTCGAGTATTTCGAGCAAGAAAAAGCCGGAACATGCAGTGTATCGGCGGGTGGGGTTGATCTTTGTTTATGATTTGTTCACACATCCCGGAATGATGGACGCTTCCGCCTCTCCGTTTCCCCGGCCCGGCCAGTTGTTGGCGCGGGGCGTTTGCCGGCATCTGCTGGGTCACGATTTCATGAGCGTCGAGGAACTGGTGCCGACCCCGGGTCTGCGCGTCGATGTCATGGCCTTGGGTCCGAAGGGCGAGGTCTGGATCGTCGAATGCAAGTCCAGCCGGGTCGATTTCACCTCGGACCGCAAATGGCAGGGGTATCTTGAGTGGTGCGACAGATATTTCTGGGCGGTGGATGCGGCGTTTCCAACCGATCTTCTGCCGGACGGGACCGGATTGATGATCGCCGACGCCTATGATGCCGAAATCCTGCGCATGGGGCCCGAGACGCGGCTGCCGCCGGCCCGGCGGCGCGTGATGACCCAGACTTTTGCCCGCCACGCCGCGCGACGGCTGCAGGCGCTGCGCGATCCGGGTCTGGCGCAGGCTTTCTGAGCGCGGCGGTTTGCCGAAACGCGGCTGAATCTGCGTCCTGCCCTTGCTTGTAAGTCCCGGGGTGCGCAGATAGGGTGCGCGCGACGTGGGCTCGCGGGCCCTGACACACCGTGACGAACCTGACACCGACCAGAACCGAAGGACCCTTATTCATGTTTGCAACGCCTGCCTATGCGCAAGCGGCTGGAGGCGCCGCGGGGGCGTTCACCAGCTTTGTTCCGCTGATCCTGATCTTCGCCATCATGTATTTCCTGCTGATCCGTCCGCAGCAGAAAAAGGTGAAGGTGCATCAGAAGATGGTCGAGGCCCTGCGCCGCGGCGACCAGGTGGTCACGGCTGGCGGGTTGATCGGCAAGGTGTCCAAGGTCAAGGACGACGGCGAGATCGAGGTCGAACTGTCGGAGGGCGTGAAGGTGCGCGTCGTCCGTTCGACCATCGCGCAGGTTCTGAACAAGACCGAACCCGCCGCGTCCTGACCCCCCGTTTTCTTCCAGCAATCAGGCAGGCACATGCTGCATATTCCGACGTGGAAGCGGATCGTCATCTGGGGACTTGTCGTTCTCGGATTGGTGTTCGCCCTTCCCAACGCCTTCTATTCACGGGTCGAGACGCACAACGACGCGATCCAGACCATCGAAATGCAGGGCAGCACGCCTGAACTGGTGGCGGATCGCGCCGCCTGGCCCGATTGGGCGCCGGCGACACTGGTCAATCTCGGGTTGGATCTGCGCGGTGGCGCGCATCTTCTGGCCGAGGTTCAGGTCAGCGATGTCTATGCCGACCGGATGGACGGCATGTGGCCCGACGTGCGCGACGCCCTGCGCGGCGCACGCGACCGGGTCGGCACCGTGCGTCGCACCGACGCCGAGCCCGGCACGCTGTCGGTGCGCATCTCGCGCCCCGAGGGCATGGAAGAGGCGCTGCGCCTCGTGCGCGCACTCGCGGTTCCGGTGGCGACCCTGACCGGCGCGGGAGCCAGCGATCTGGTGGTATCCGGCGCCGGCGATACCATCACCGTGCAACTGAGCGAGGCCGAAAAGGTCGCCACCGACACCCGCACCATGCGCCAGTCGGTCGAGATCATTCGCCGCCGGGTGGACGAGGTCGGCACGCGCGAGCCGACGATCCAGCGGCAGGGCACCGACCGGATCCTGATCCAGGTGCCGGGCATCGGATCGGCCGCCGAGCTGAAGGACCTGATCGGCACCACCGCGCAGCTGACCTTCAACCCCGTGGTCGGCCGCACGTCGGACGCCAACACCCGCCCCGAGCCGCGCCAGAAGGTTCTGCCATCGCTGGATGAGCCGGGACAGTTCTATATCGTCGAATCCACACCGGTGGTCACCGGCGAGGAGCTGACCGATGCGCAACCGGCGTTCGATCAGAACGGGCGGCCGGCGGTCAACTTCCGCTTCAACCCGTCGGGCGCACGGAAATTCGGCGACTATACCGCCGAGAACATCGGATCGCCCTTTGCCATCGTGCTGGACGACGAGGTAATCAGCGCCCCGGTTATCCAGAGCCATATTCCCGGCGGCAGCGGCATCATCACCGGCAATTTCAACATCGAGGAATCGACCAATCTGGCCGTGCTGTTGCGCGCCGGTGCGTTGCCGGCCGAAATGACGTTCCTGGAAGAACGCACGATCGGCCCCGAGCTGGGCCAGGACAGCATCGATGCCGGGCGCATCGCCTGCCTTGTGGCCTTTGGCGCCGTCCTGGTGTTCATGGGGCTGAGTTACGGTCTGTTCGGCATGTTCGCCAATATCGCATTGCTGCTGAACGTCGGGCTTCTGTTCGGCCTGCTGTCGGTGATCGGTGCGACGCTGACCCTGCCGGGAATCGCCGGGATCGTTCTGACGATCGGCATGGCGGTCGATGCCAACGTTTTGATCTTCGAGCGGATCCGCGAGGAGTTGAAGACGGCAAAGGGTCCGGCGCGCGCGATCGAGCTGGGATACGAGCGCGCGCTTTCGGCGATCGTCGATGCGAACATCACCACCTTCATCGTCGCGACCATCCTGTTCACGCTTGGCTCGGGGCCGGTGCGCGGTTTCTCGATCACGCTTGGCCTTGGTATCCTCACATCGGTTTTCACCGCAATCTTCGTCACGCGGATCATCATCGTGATGTGGTTTGAACGCCGCCGCCCCAAAACGATCGAGGTCTGACATGCGCTTGCGACTGGTTCCAGAGACGACGAACATCGACTTCTTCGGCCGCGCCAGGCTGACGTTCGGGGCATCCTGCGTCGCCATGGTTCTGTCCGTGGTGGTCTGGGCGATGTTCGGGCTGAACTTCGGCATCGACTTTCAGGGCGGCACGACAATCCGGACGCAATCGGTTCAATCGGTCGATATCGGGGACTACCGTGCCGCCATCGCGCCGCTGGACCTGGGCGATGTCAGCATCACCGAGGTGTTCGATCCGACCTTCGGCGACGATCAGAACGTCGCGATGATCCGCATCCAGGCCCAGGACGACCAGGAAGCGGTGACGGCCGAGACCATCGCCGCGGTCGAGGCGGCCCTTCAGGAGGTCGATCCGTCGATCACCTTCCCGTCGGTCGAATCGGTGGGGCCGAAGGTGTCGGGCGAGCTGATCCAGACCGCGTTCATCGCGGTGGGTGCATCGCTTCTGGCGATCCTGTTCTACATCTGGTTGCGGTTTGAATGGCAGTTCTCGGTCGGTGCGGTGGTGGCGCTGTTCCATGACGTGATCGTGACCATCGGAATCTTTTCGGCGTTGCAGATCCGGTTCGACCTGGCAACCATCGCTGCGATCCTGACGATCATCGGCTATTCGATCAACGATACCGTCGTGATTTTCGACCGGCTGCGCGAAAACCTGATCAAGTATCGCAAGCGTGATCTGCGCGAGGTGATGAACATCTCGGTCAACGAAACGCTGAGCCGGACGTTGATGACGTCGGGCACCACCCTGATCGCGTTGATCGCACTCTTGATCCTGGGAGGTGACGTGATCCGCGGCTTTGTCTTTGCGATCACGTGGGGCGTTGTGGTCGGCACCTATTCGTCGGTGTTCGTGGCCAAGAACGTCGTGCTGTTCATCGGCCTGAACCGCGAGGACAAGCCGACCGACAAGGGCAACCAGTTCGCAGGCATCGACGCCTGACAGGGGTTGGCCTGACGGCACCCTTGGCCATGGGTGGTCGGGCGTGCCCGGTCGCCCTATGCTCTGGTGCAGCAAGGAGAGGCGAGATGCGACTGAACGAGATCACATTCACGGATGCCCGCCCGATCGACGGCTATGGCCCCGGCTTTTTCCGCATCGCGGGTGAGGTGATACATGGTGACGCGGCAATCGGTCCGGCGGGTGTGCGCCCCTGGGGCGGGTATGGCGATACCGAGACGTTGCTGGCCCTGGCGCAGGATCTCGACGTGCTGTTCATCGGGACCGGGGCCGAGATCGCGCATATCCCGGCGGCGTTGCGCGCGACCCTTGAGGCGGCGGGGCTGGGCGTTGAAACGATGGCCACGCCCGCGGCCTGCCGCACCTATAACGTCCTGCTGAGCGAGGGGCGGCGCGTCGGCGTCGCGCTGATTGCGGTCTGAGATGACGCGGCTGCGGGTGCGCGATCTTGCCTGTGCGCGGGGCGGTGTGCCCGTATTGTCGGATGTCGCATTCACACTGGGGCAGGGGCGCGCGCTGATCCTGCGCGGCCCGAACGGCAGCGGCAAGACCACGCTGCTGCGCACGCTCGCGGGGTTGCAGCCGGCTCTGCGCGGCACGATCGATCCGGGGCCAGAGGCGGTCGCCTATGCCGGCCACGCCGATGGGTTGAAAGGCGGGCTGAGTGTGGCCGCCAACCTGACGTTCTGGGCGGGTATCTTCGGCACCCGCGACATCGCGCCGGCCCTTGAAGCGTTCGATCTGACGGACCTGCGCGAACGGGCCGCGCAGAACCTGTCGGCGGGACAAAAGCGGCGGCTGGGTCTGGCGCGGATGGTGCTGACGCAGCGCCCGGTGTGGATTTTCGACGAGCCCACGGTATCTCTGGATACCGCCAGCGTCGGATTGTTCGCGAGAGCGGTCGAATCGCACCTGGCCCAGGGGGGCGCCGCCATCGTGGCGACCCATATCGACCTGGGATTGACGGCCGACGTTCTGGATATCGCACAGTTCCGGGCCCGCGCCATGGACGATCCCTTCGCCACCGGTGTCGCATGATCCGGCTTGTCGCGCGGGATCTGATGCTGGCGGTGCGCGCCGGTGGCGGTTTCGGCCTCGGCGTCGCGTTCTTCCTGATCGTCGTGACGCTGGTGCCGTTTGCCATGGGGCCGGACACCACGCGCCTGTCGGTGATCGCGCCGGGGGTGTTGTGGTTGGGCGCGCTGTTGGCGTGCCTGCTGTCGCTGGACCGCATGTTTGCGCTGGATTTCGAGGACGGCACGCTGGACCTGCTGGCGACTGCGCCGATCCCGTTGGAAGGGGTGGTGGCGGCCAAGGCCCTGGCGCACTGGTTGACGACGGGGCTGCCGCTGACGCTGGTCGCGCCGATGCTGGCGGTGTTGCTGAACCTGCCGGCACAGGGGTTTACCTGGCTGGTCGTCTCCCTCGCCCTTGGCACGCCGGCCCTGAGCATGATCGGCGCCTTCGGGGCGGCACTGACCGTCGGTCTGAAGCGCGGCGGATTGCTGCTGTCGCTTCTCGTGTTGCCGCTTTACGTGCCGACCCTGATCTTCGGCGCCGAGGTGGCGCGGCGGGGGGCCGAGGGCATGATGGTATCGACGCCCCTGGCGTTGCTTGCGGGCGTGAGCGGTTCGGTCCTGGCCTTGCTGCCATTCGCCGCGGCTGGTGCCTTGCGGGTCAATCTGCGGTAACGTATCCGCATCATGCCACGTTGGTGCGGCTTGCGGATGCGGGACGCCTCCGGCGGGGGTATTTGAATCGGTAAGAAGCCCGAGGGTATGACTTGGGCGGACGGGCGTAGGGAACTTCATGTCGTTGTGGGAATATGCAAATCCGGCCCGGTTCATGGTCCTCTCGGCGCGGATCGTTCCGGTCAGCGGCGGGTTGGCCGCGCTGTGCCTGGTTGTGGGGCTGGTGTGGGGGTTCTTCCTGACCCCCGATGATTACCGGCAGGGATCGACGGTCAAGATCATCTATCTGCATGTGCCGGCGGCGATGCTGGCGATCAATGCCTGGGTGATGATGCTGGTCGCCTCGCTGATCTGGTTGATTCGCCGGCACCATGTCAGTGCGCTGGCCGCGCGGGCGGCGGGCCCGGTGGGGATCGTGATGACGCTGATCGCGCTGGTGACCGGTGCGTTCTGGGGGCAGCCGATGTGGGGCACCTGGTGGGCCTGGGATCCGCGGCTGACGTCGTTCCTGATCCTGTTCCTGTTCTACCTTGGTTACATCGCCCTGTGGGCGGCGATCGAGGATCCGGACACCGCGGCGGACCTGACTTCGATCCTGTGCCTTGTGGGATCGGTTTTCGCCGTCCTGTCGCGCTATGCGGTGAACTTCTGGAACCAGGGCCTGCACCAGGGCGCATCGCTGAGCCTGGACAAGGAGAAGAACGTGGCCGACGTTTTCTATTTTCCGCTATTGGTGTGCATTGCCGGGTTCGTCCTGTTGTTCGTGACCCTGGTCCTGGTGCGCACGCAGACCGAGATCCGGGCGCGGCGGCTTCACGCGCTGAACCTGCGGGCGCGGATGGGATGATGCCGGATCTGGGGAAATACGCGGTATCGGTGTTGAGCGCCTATGGCGCCACCTTCGTCTTGCTTGCCTGCCTGGTCATATGGACCATCTGGCGCGCGCGGCGCGTGGCCCGGCGGTTGGCCGAGGCCGAGTTGGACATGACAAACCAAAGGAAACGGCCCCGTGGCTAGGATTTCGCCTCTCATGATTGCGCCCCCCCTGGTGTTTGCCGGGTTGGCCGTGATGTTTCTTGTCGGCATGTGGCGCGAGGATCCCAACGCCCTGCCATCGGCGCGCGAGGGGCAGTTGACCCCTGCGTTGCAGGTCGCACCGCTTGGCGATCTGGCGATGCTGGATGAGGCCGTCCTGCGCGCTCCGGGGGTGAAGCTGGTCAATTTCTGGGCCAGCTGGTGTGCGCCTTGTCGTGTCGAGCATCCCAACCTTGATGCGCTGGCGGCCGAGGGCGTGCCGATCTATGGCATCAACTACAAGGACAATCCCGAGAAGGCGTTGGGATTTCTGGCCGAACTGGGGAACCCCTATGTCGCGGTCGGAGCGGACGAAAAGGGGCGCACTGCGTTGGACTGGGGCGTTTACGGTGTTCCCGAGACATATGTCATCGACGGCGAGGGGCGCATCGTCATCCGCCACCCCGGCCCGTTGACCCAGCGCGTGCTTGAACAGACGATCCGCCCCGCCATGGAGAAGGCCGCCGGTCAGCCGGGATAGGCCACGAGGGCAAGCACCATCACGAACAGCCCCGTTTCGAGCAGTGGAATGGGCAGTCGGATGCGGCGCGCGGCCGCCAGGATCAGATCAGTCATGTTCATCGCCCCCAAGCGTTGTCGAAAAACCATAACGTTTGATTGATGGAAGGCCAGAATACAGACTGTTTCCAATGTAGCCGGCAAATTTCCGCACCATTGGCCAAAGCGTTTTCATCCTGCTGCCCGATTTCCGTCAGAGTGTTGCGGAACACTTTCCCGGCAAAGGTGTGGAGTGTGTGATGGATTCGGTTCTGAACAGTTTTGCCAGCTTGCTGGATGTAACGGCGGATGGTGCGGCGCGGGCCCTGACGGGCAGTGGCGGCGTCGGATCCGCGCCCCTGACCTTGATGGTGGTCCTTGCGGTGGGAATGATCGCCCAGCCGGTGTTCATCCTGTGCGCCATGCACCTGCGACCGGAGAACCCGTTGAAGGGCAAGGCGGGTGGCACGTGGATCATGGCGGCCGGGTTGATCTTCTATGGCGGTGCGGTGGTCACGGGCCGCGTCGGATGGATCGAACACGGGATCGAGAACCGGGTGGTTCATCCGTTCATGATCTCGGTCCTGGGGCGCGATACCTGTGATCCCGACGGATGGGCGGGATGCGACGTGGTATTCATCGACGGTTCCGAAATCCATATCCGCCATGCCGACCGATACACGCCTGCGCGCGAAAGCGTCGCGCGCCCCCTGCCGCGCCCGCAGGTCTCGGCGGAAACGTAAACGGCCGCCCCCTTTCAGGGACGGCCGCCACTTTGCCTTGATGTTCGGGTCAGGCGGCCTTGGCGAGGTTGCGCAGCACATAGTGCAACACGCCGCCGTTCTCGATGTATTCGATCTCGACCGCGGTATCGATCCGGCTTTTCAGCTCGATCTCCTTCACTGTGCCGTCGGCATAGGTGATGGTGCAGGGCACGAGGGCCGACGGCTTGATGTCGCCCTCGAGACCGGTGATCGTGATCTTCTCGTCGCCCTTCAGGTTCAGCGATTTACGGGTGTCGCCGCCGGTGAACTCGAACGGGATGACGCCCATGCCGACCAGGTTCGAGCGGTGGATGCGTTCGAAGGATTCGGCGATCACCGCCTTGACCCCCAGCAGGGCGGTGCCCTTGGCCGCCCAGTCGCGCGACGATCCGGCGCCGTATTGCTCGCCCGCGAAGATCACCAGCGGCGTGCCCTGATCCTGCCAGGCCATGGCGGCGTCATAGATCGAGGTCTGTTCGCCGTCCGGCCCCAGGGTATAGCCACCCTCGACGCCGTCCAGCATCTCGTTTTTGATGCGGATGTTGGCGAAGGTGCCGCGCATCATCACCTCGTGGTTGCCACGCCGCGAGCCGTAGGAGTTGAACTCGCGCACGGGCACCTGGCGGTCGACCAGGTATTGGCCGGCGGGGGTGCTTTCCTTGAACGATCCGGCCGGAGAAATATGGTCGGTCGTGATCATGTCGCCCAGGATGGCCAGGACGTGGGCGTCCTTCACATCGCTGATCTTGCCGGGTTCGGCGCCCATGTCCTTGAAATAGGGCGGGTTCTGGACATAGGTCGACGAAGGCGGCCAGTCATAGGTCTGGCTGTCGGTCGTCTCGACCCCGCGCCACTTTTCATCGCCCTTGAAGACGTCGGCATATTTGCTCTGGAACGCCTCGCGGGTCACGGTCGCTTCGACCAGTTCGGCGATCTCGGCCTGCGACGGCCAGATGTCCTTGAGATAGACGTCGTTGCCGTCCTTGTCCTGACCCAGCGGATCCTTGGCGATGTCGACGTTCATGTCGCCGACCAGCGAATAGGCCACGACCAGGGGCGGTGACGCCAGATAGTTGGCGCGCACGTCGGGCGAAATCCGGCCTTCGAAGTTGCGGTTGCCCGACAGGACAGACACGCCGATCAGGTCGAAATCGTTGATGGCCTTGCTGATTTCAGGCTCGAGCGGGCCCGAGTTGCCGATGCAGGTGGTGCAGCCATAGCCGACCAGGTTGAAGCCGATGGCATCCAGGTCTTCCTGAAGGTTCGCAGCCTCGAGATAGGCCGAAACGACCTGCGATCCGGGGGCCAGCGATGTCTTGACCCACGGCTTGCGGGTCAGGCCCCGCTCGCGCGCCTTGCGCGCGACAAGGCCCGCGCCGATCATCACATAGGGGTTCGACGTGTTGGTGCACGACGTGATCGAGGCGATCACGATCGAGCCGTCGTGGAGTTGATAGGGGTCGTTGCCGTTCACCTGGGCCACGATGCCGCGCCGGTGGTGTCCGGCATCGCCGGGAATGTCGCAAGGGGCGATCGGGCCGCCTTCGGATTCCCAGCGTTCCTTCTGCTTGTCGGGTGCCTTGGTGCCTTCGCGTTCGCCCTTGATATAGGCGCGGAAGGCGCTTGCCGCCTCGGTCAGGGCGATGTGGTCCTGCGGCCGCTTGGGGCCGGAGATTGCGGGCACCACGGTGGACATGTCCAGTTCCAGCGTGTCGGTATAGACGGGTTCATACCCCGGTTCGCGCCACATGCCGTTGGCCTTGGCATAGGCTTCGACCAGCTCGATGGTGTCGCGGTCGCGGCCCGTCTGCGTCAGATAGCGCACGGTTTCGGCGTCGATGGGGAAGAAGCCGCAGGTGGCACCGTATTCGGGCGCCATGTTGCCGATGGTCGCGCGGTCGGCCAGCGGCACATTGTCCAGCCCGTCACCGTAGAATTCGACGAACTTGCCCACCACGCCCTTCTCGCGCAGCATCTGGACCACGCGCAGCACAAGGTCGGTCGCGGTGGTGCCTTCGGTCATCGCGCCGGTCAGCTTGAAGCCGACGCATTCGGGGATCAGCATCGAAATCGGCTGACCCAGCATGGCGGCCTCGGCCTCGATTCCGCCGACACCCCAGCCCAGGACGGCGGCGCCGTTGACCATGGTGGTGTGGCTGTCAGTGCCGACCAGCGTGTCGGGATAGGCAACTTCGGCCCCATTCTGATCGGTGTCGGACCAGACGGTCTTTGCCAGGTATTCGAGGTTGACCTGGTGGCAGATGCCGGTGCCGGGCGGCACCACGCGGAAGTTGTTGAACGCCTTCTGGCCCCATTTCAGGAAGACATAGCGTTCCATGTTCCGCTCGTATTCGCGGTCGACGTTGACCTGGAAGGCGCGGGGATTGCCGAATTCATCGATCATCACCGAATGGTCGATGACCAGATCGACGGGGTTCAGCGGGTTGATCTTCTGGGCATCGCCGCCAAGGTCGATGATCGCATCCCGCATGGCCGCCAGGTCGACCACGGCCGGAACGCCGGTGAAATCCTGCAACAGGACGCGCGCCGGACGATAGGCGATCTCGCGCTTCGAAGTGCCTGCGTTCACGGTCCATTCCGAAAACGCCTTGATGTCGTCGGTGGTGACGGTCTTGCCGTCCTCGAACCGCAGCATGTTTTCAAGAACGACGCGCAAGGCGATGGGAAGTTTCGAGAAATCTCCAAGCCCGGCCTTCTCGGCGGCGGGAATTGAATAATACGCATAGGATTTTTCGCCGACCTTGAGGGTCTGACGGGTGTTCGAGCTGTCGTGTCCGACTTCGATGGGCATTCCTGATCTCCCTTTGACTGGGTGCGCCTGTTCCCTTCGGTGTCGCCCATACCATGGCGTCAATCAAGGGGTTCACACACTGTATACCGTTGTGCACAATGATATGCCAGTGGCGATCTGGCATCCATCCCGTCCCGCGGCGGCCGTTTTCGTCACATACCATCGCAAAACCTTGATTGGTCATTCACCATGGCCGGGGTTAGGCGGGTGACCGACAGCACGGGGGAAGTGGATGAAGGTTTGGATGGCAGCAGCCCTTGCCGGCGTTGGCGCGCTGTGCGGGTTCGGCACGCCGGTTCCGGCGGGCGAGAACCCGGTTCTTGTCGAACTCTATACCTCGCAGGGATGTTCGTCGTGCCCGCCGGCCGACGAACTTCTGACCCGACTCGCCGGCCGTGACGACGTGATCGCGCTGGCGTTGCACGTCGATTACTGGGATTACATCGGCTGGAAGGACATCTTCGGCCAGAAGGCGCACACCGCCCGGCAGAAGGGATACGTCCGTGCCGCCCAGGGCCGCACGATCTACACGCCGCAACTGATTGTCGGCGGACAGGACCATGTCGTCGGCTATCGCCCGATGGAGGTGGCCGACCTGCTGATGGCGCACAAGGCCCGCCCCGATGCAGTGCACCTGGCCCTGCACCGCGAGAACGGCAAGGTCGTCATCACGGCCGAGATGGCCAGCGCCGAACCCGGAGAGATGTGGGTGCAGGTCGCCGTGTTCATCCCCCGCGAAACCGTGCACATCGAACGGGGCGAGAACGCGGGCAAGACCGTGGTATATTCCAACATCGTGCGCAGCCTCGACAAGGTCGGCGACTGGGACGGCACCGCGCCCCTGTCGATCGCGGTCGACGCCCCCGCCGACGCGCCGCTTGCCGTCATCATCCAGCGGGCGGACTACGGCCCGGTTCTGGCGGCGGCTCGCCTCAACTGATCCTCGGGTTTCCAGCGGCGGTGTATCCAGAACCATTGATCCATGTTCTGGCGCACCATCGCCTCGAGGCTGTCATTGGCGGCCTGGGTCATGGTGACCGGGTCGCTTTGCGGTATCTCGCTGTCGACGATGATGTCGAAATCCAGCCCGTTCGCCCGCCGCCGCCCGTAGATCGGAATGACGCAGGCGTCGTATTTCAACGCCCATTCCATGGCCGACGTGGCGGTGGGCGCGGTCTTGCCGAAGAACGTGACCGGCGCGCCGGCCCCGGCATATATATCGGTCAGGATCCCGATCATCCCGCCGCCGCGCAGATGGCCGATCAATCCGGCCAATCCCTTGCGCGTCGTCGGAAACATCGGCGCGCCGATCAGCGTCAGCGCGTTGACGTAATGGGCATTGAACCGGGGGTTGCGCATTTCACGATACAACCCGCCCAGATCATGGCCATGGGCGGCAAGGACGGTGCGTGCCGCGTCATAGCTGCCGAAATGGGCGGTGATCACGACCGTCGGCCGGTTGGCCGCCCGCGCGCGCCGCAATGTCTCCAGACCCGGCCCGCCAAGCGGGCTGTCCTTGACCCGCTCGGTAAAGGCGCGTCCCGAATACAGTTCGATCAGGGTGCGGCCGGCATTGTTCGGCACGGCGCGCGTCAGGCGCCGCACTTCGTCTTCGGACAGATCCGGCATGACATGGGCCAGGTTTTCGCGCACCCTCGTGGTCCATCCCAAAAGGGGGGCCGCGATGCGCGCGGTGATCCAGCCCATGAAAGGGACACGCACGCGATACGGCAACAGCGTCATGGCACCCAAAACGCTGCGAATCGCGGTATTCTGCACCCTGTCACGAAGCGTGCTGCGCCTGAGCGGCATCGGTGGGATCCCCGTGTGATTTGCAGCCCAGTCCATAAAGCCCGCCCCGTATGACCACAAGCGCACCGGCCGCGATGCGCCGATCAAGGCCGGCCCCTGCCAACGCGCTGGCAGCAGCGGCCGCCGTTCCATCCTGGCAGACCGATGTGGCAAATCCGATCGCGCAGAACGACAGCCAGGCACGGCAACGCCGCGCCTGAAACAGACCCGAGCGTCCGTATCGATCCGTTTTCTGACACCAGCCCTCGACAGTGAGGGGTCAACTGCCCCCGCACACCGTTTTACAGGCATCTATGGTTCGTGGCGCCCGGATCCCCGTTTTTTCTTGCCCGAAATACTCATCACACGGCCGCAACCGGCGCCGGCACCAGCTATTCATCCTCTTCGCTGACCAGCGCGATGTCGCCCCGATCCACCAGGCCGCGGATCGTTGTGACGACGCTGGTGCGCGCGGCATCGGCGACCTTTGCCTTGACCGTGCCGATTTCGGCCGCTTCCTCGCGCAGGGTGGCGGCCATGCGCTTGGACGTGTTTTCCAACAGGAACTCGACGGCCGCGGCGTTCGCCTCGTCGACGCCCGCGACCATGACCACCAGGCTGTCGCGGTCGACATCCTTCAGTACGGCCGGCACGTCCAGCGGGCGAAGCCGGGTGGGGATATCGGGGAAGGTGAAGATCGCGCGCCGCACCTCGTCGGCGAAGGCGGCGTCGGTTTCGCCCAGCCCTTGCAACAGGTCATCGCGGGTGGCCGAGGGCGAGACGTTCAGGATCGCTCCGACCCGAGCGACCGCATCCGATGCGAAGGCCCGCGGCGGTTCCGCGTTCAGTTCCGCCGCCAGCGACAGGCCGATCCGGCGCACCGTATCGGGCCGTATGGCGGCGGTCTCAGACATGGCGAAAGTCAGGCGGCGGGCCTTGTCGCCGGGCAGCTTTTCAAGGATTTCAGCGGCTTTGGCGACCTTCAGCTTCGACAGCACGACCGCGCCCACCTCGGCCGACTGGCGGCGCAACAACGGCAGCAGGCGATCGACGCTGAACTCTGCCAGGGCTTCCCAGGGATCGTTGTGCCAGACCATGCCGGCCTGTTCGCGCAACTTGGCCGCCATGTCGGGGCTGATGACACCGTCCAGAATCGCCAGCGCCCCTTCCAGGCCGCCCGGAAAGGCCAGACCGATACTGTCCAGCTCGTTGGCGAATTCCTCGATCACGGATTTCAGCGTGCGCCGATCGACATAGCGCATCTGGCTCATCTGCGTGGTCAATTCCGCCTTCAGGGGTTCGGGCAGCCCGACCAGCGGAAGCTTTGCCCCCTCGGCCAGCAACAGCCGCACCACGATGGCGGCCTTCTGGCGACGATTGAGCGTCGGTGCCGCCTGAATCCCGGTCAGCCGGCCGCGTGGTGCCGCGACGGTGGCTTTGGACGAAGGCGGGCGCGGGGCCGAGGGAACGGTGAGGTCAGTCGTCATGGAACATCCGAAACGTCAGTGGCGATGCCCGACCCTAGGACGAAACCGGTTAAGAGAGTGTTCTCATCCGCCCTGTCCGCGCCCGGCGTCGCCCGGGACTGTTCCCCATGTCCGCGCCGACCCGCGCCCGCCCAGGTTCACCCCTCGCCGAACACGCGCCGGAAGATCGTGTCGACGTGCTTGGTGTGATAGCCGACGTCGAATTTCTCTTCGATCTCGGCAGCGGGCAGGGCGGCGGTGACTTCGGGATCGGCCAGAAGCTCGGTCTTGAAATCGCGGCCCTGTTCCCAGACCTTCATCGCGTTCCTCTGCACCATGGCATAGGCGTCCTCGCGGCTGACGCCTGCCTGGGTCAGCGCCAGCAGCACGCGCTGCGACATGACCAGCCCGCGAAACTTGTTCATGTTGGCCAGCATCGTGTCGGGATAGATCACCAGCTTGTCCACCAGGCCCGTCAGGCGGGCCAGCGCGAAGTCCAGCGTGATCGTGGTGTCCGGCCCGATGTTACGTTCGACGCTGGAATGCGAGATGTCGCGCTCGTGCCACAGGGTGACGTTCTCCATGGCCGGAATCACCGACATGCGCACCAGCCGGGCAAGGCCGGTGAGGTTTTCCGACAGCACCGGGTTGCGCTTGTGGGGCATGGCGGAACTGCCCTTCTGGCCTTTCGAGAAGAACTCCTCGGCCTCCAGCACTTCGGTGCGTTGCATGTGGCGGATTTCGGTGGCGATATTCTCGATGCTCGATCCGATCACGCCGAGGCAGGCGAAAAATGCCGCGTGGCGGTCGCGGGGGATCACCTGGGTGCTGATCGGCTCAGGGGTCAGACCCATCTTGGCGCAAACGTGCTCCTCGACCGCGGGATTGATGTTGGCGAAGGTGCCGACGGCGCCGGAAATCGCGCCGGTGGCGATTTCGGCGCGCGCGGCGCGCAACCGGGTCAGGTTGCGGTCCATCTCGGCATAGAAGCGCGCGAAGGTCAGCCCCATGGTCGTCGGTTCGGCGTGGATCCCGTGCGAGCGGCCGATGCGGATCGTGTCCTTGTGTTCCAGCGCGCGGCGTTTCAGGGCGGCCAGCAACGCCTGGAGGTCGGCGATCAGGATGTCCGAGGCGCGCACAAGTTGCACGTTGAAACAGGTGTCCAGCACGTCGGACGACGTCATGCCCTGATGGACGAACCGCGCCTCGTCATGGCCGATGATCTCGGCCAGGTGGGTGAGGAAGGCGATGACGTCGTGCTTGGTGACGGCCTCGATCTCGTCGATGCGGGCGACGTCGAATTCGGTGTCCTTTGCCGTCCAGACCGCTTCGGCGCTGGCCTTGGGAATCACGCCAAGGTCGGCCTGCGCGTCGCAGGCGTGGGCTTCGATCTCGTACCAGATGCGGAACTTGGTGGCGGGCGACCAGATGGCGACCATTTCGGGGCGGGAGTAACGCTCGATCATCGGCGGCCTTTCGGGGGTTGCTGCGGGTTGCGCGCGTTCTAGACTGCGCGGGCAGACGGGGCAATGGGCGGGGAACATGCGGTGCGGATATGGCACGCGGGGCTGGGGGCAAGAGGCGGCGGGACGCAGGGTGCAGCGGGCGGATGCCGCAGGCCCCGGGGTGCGATGGTCAGAAGCGATCCGGCACGGTGAGCCGCCGTCTGGCGGATTTCGCCGGCGCATGGCGAATCGCGCGGCGGATCGACGACCGGCGCACGGGAACAATGGCCGATCTGGCGGGCACGGCGACCTTCAGCCGCGATCACGCCGGCCTGATCCATGACGAGGCGGGGGTTCTGCGCCTGCCGGGTGCCGCGCCACTGACCGCGACGCGGCGGTATCTATGGCGACCAGCGCCCGGCGGCATCGCCGTTCATTTCGCGACCGGTGTGCCGTTCCACACCTTTGATCCCGTCGCCAGACAGCCAGGCGCGCGCCACGATTGCGCGCCGGACCTTTACGTCGTGCGCTATGATTTCACCGGCTGGCCCGACTGGCGCGTGACCTGGACGGTTAGCGGCCCGCGCAAGGATTACAACAGCACTACCGCCTATCGCCGCTGAGGCGGGGCTTGCAGCATGTCACGGCTCGGTGCAAACCCGCACCGAACCCCCAGAAGACGGAGACGGGACACATGACGAGCATGACACAAGATCAGGTGTTGATCGAAACACTGGATACGACCGGCGGCACCATGCGGCGCGTCCGGCAGGCGGGACTGATCGTGCTGGGCATTGCCGTGCTCGCCGTCGCGGCGAAAATCGCCGTTCCCGTGCCGGGCAGCCCGGTGGCGATCAACATGGGCACCTTCGCCGTCCTGTCCATCGGGGCGGCCTATGGCCCGCGCCTGGGGCTGGCGACGATCCTGGGTTACATGCTGCTCGGCGCGCTGGGTATGGACATCTTCCAGAGCTCGACCGCAGATCTGAACGGCATCGCCTACATGACGGGCAGCACGGGCGGCTACCTCGTGGGGTATGTCCTTGCGACACTGGCGCTGGGCCTGCTGGCGCGACGCGGCTGGGACCGGTCGGTGCTGTGGATGGCCGGTGCCATGGCGATCGGCACGGCGCTGATCTATGTCCCGGGCCTGGCGTGGCTGGGCCAGCTTTACGGCTGGGACCAGCCGATCCTTGCCTGGGGGCTGACGCCGTTCCTGATCGGCGATGCGCTGAAACTGGCCTTGGCGGCGCTGCTTCTGCCAAGCCTGTGGAAGGCGATCGGCAGCGCGCGCCAGTAAGCCCGGCGCCGCGCCCCGTGACCGGGGTGCGGCCCTGCGTGCGGGGGCGGCGCGCGGGCCGCGTTTGACGGCGGCCGGATGCGGCGATGGGATACCGGGTGAAATCGGTGGTTCTCAAACCGGCAAAACGGTGCTTAACTCTGCGCAAAGATACCCAGGGAGGACATTCATGACCAAGGTTTCCATGCGGGTGAACGGCAAGGCCGTCACCGCAGAGGTGGAGGGGCGCACCCTTCTGGTCGAGGCGCTGCGCGGACCGCTGGGGCTGACCGGCACCCATGTCGGCTGCGACACCAGCCAGTGTGGCGCCTGCGTAGTGCATGTGGACGGCAAGGCGGTCAAGGCCTGCACCATGTTTGCCGCCGAGGCCGAGGGCGCCGAGGTCACCACGATCGAAGGAATGGCCAACGCCGACGGATCGCTGGGCGTCATCCAGCAGGCGTTTCAGGACCACCACGGTCTGCAATGCGGGTTCTGCACGCCCGGCATGGTGATGAGCGCCGCCGCCCTGCTGAAGGACAACCCGAAGCCGAGCGAGGCCGAGATCCGCCATTACCTGGAAGGCAACATCTGCCGCTGCACGGGGTATCACAACATCGTCAAGGCGATCCAGGCCGCGTCGGGCCAGGATGTGGCGATCGCCGCCGAGTGAGGCGCGCGGCGCCGGCGCTGGCGCCATGAGTATTTGAAGCAAGAAAAAGCCGGGGCCGCACGACCGGTCCGGGGCGCAAGGCGGGGAGGCCCGTCTGTCTGGGAGGACAAGGACATGCCAAAGGATTCAGGCATCGGGGCCAGCCCGAAGCGGCGCGAGGACGTACGGTTTCTGACCGGCGACGGGCGTTATACCGACGACATCAACGTGGCCGGGCAGGCCTATGTGCATTTCCTGCGCTCGGACGTCGCCCATGCGCGGATCGCGGGCATCGACACCTCGCAGGCGGAAGGGATGCCGGGCGTCGTGCGGATCTTCACCGGCGCGGATTTCGAGGCGGTGGGGGGCATTCCCTGCGGCTGGCAGATCACCGACCGCCACGGGGAAGTGATGCAGGAGCCGAAGCACCCCGTGCTGGCCCACGGCAAGGTGCGCCATGTCGGCGATCCGATCTGTGCCGTGGTGGCCGATACGCTGGCCCAGGCGCGCGACGCGGCCGAGGCGATCGTTCTGGACCTGGAGGAACTGCCCGCTGTCATCGACATGAAGGAGGCGGTGAAGGACGGCGCGACCAAGGTGCATGACGATCTGACCGGCAACCTGTGTTACGACTGGGGCTTCGTCGAGGAAAACCGCGACGCGGTGGACGAAGCGATCAAGTCGGCGGCCCATGTCACGACGCTGGAACTGGTCAACAACCGTCTGATCGCCAACCCGATGGAGCCGCGCGTGGCGGTGGGCCAGTGGGAAAAGGGCACCGGCGATTACACGCTTTACACGACGTCGCAGAACCCCCATGTGATCCGGCTGCTGATGGGGGCCTTCGTCCTGGGCATCCCCGAGCACAAGCTGCGCGTGGTCGCACCGGATGTGGGCGGCGGCTTCGGCACCAAGATCTTCCACTACGCCGAGGAGGCGTTCTGCACCTTCGCCGCCAAGGAATGCCGTCGTCCGGTCAAGTGGACGTCGAGCCGGTCGGAGGCGTTCATGTCCGATGCGCACGGGCGCGATCATGTCACCAAGATCGAACTGGCGCTGGACGCAGAGAACAACTTTACCGCCGTGCGCACGGAAACCTATGCCAACATGGGGGCTTACCTGTCGACCTTCGCGCCGTCGGTGCCGACCTGGCTGCACGGCACGCTGATGGCGGGCAACTACCGCACGCCGCTGATTTATGTGAACGTGAAGGCGGTGTTCACCAACACGGTGCCGGTGGATGCCTATCGCGGGGCCGGGCGCCCCGAGGCGACGTTCCAGCTGGAGCGGGTGATCGACAAGGCGGCGCGCGAGCTGGGCGTCGATCCCATCGAGTTGCGCCGGCAGAATTTCATCACCGAGTTTCCCTATGCCACGCCCGTGGCAGTGGAATACGACACCGGCGATTACCACGCCACGATGGACAAGCTGATCGAGATCGCGGATGTCGCCGGCTTCGAGGCGCGCGCCGAGGAGAGCCGCGCGCGCGGCAAGCTGCGCGGTTTCGGCGTCAATTCCTATATCGAAGCCTGCGGCATCGCGCCGTCAAACCTTGTCGGGCAACTGGGTGCGCGGGCCGGTCTGTATGAATCGGCGACGGTGCGGGTCAACGCCACCGGCGGGCTGGTCGTGATGACCGGCAGCCACAGCCACGGCCAGGGCCACGAGACGTCGTTTCCGCAGGTTGTCGCCGACATGATCGGCATCCCCGACGACATGATCGAGATCGTGCACGGCGATACCGCCAACACGCCCATGGGCATGGGCACCTATGGCTCGCGGTCCCTGGCGGTGGGCGGATCGGCCATCGTGCGCGCGACGGAAAAGATCATCGCGAAGGCCAAGAAGATCGCCGCCCACATCATGGAAGCGTCGGACCAGGACATCGAGTTGAAGGACGGCAAGTTCACCGTCGCCGGAACCGACAAGGAACTGGCCTGGGGCGACGTCACGCTGGCGGCCTATGTGCCGCACAACTATCCGCTGGCCGAGATGGAGCCGGGGCTGGAGGAAACCGCCTTCTACGATCCCAACAACTTCACCTATCCTTCGGGCGCCTATGCCTGCGAGGTCGAGGTGGATCCCGAGACGGGCAAGGTCACCATCGAACGCTTTGCCGCCGCCGACGATTTCGGCAACGTCGTCAACCCGATGATCGTCGAGGGGCAGGTCCACGGCGGCATCGCGCAAGGGGTCGGGCAGGCACTGCTGGAAAACTGCGCCTATGACGAGAACGGTCAGCTTATCTCGGCCAGCTATATGGATTATGCCATGCCGCGGGCGGACGATCTGCCGATGTTCACGGTCGATCATTCCTGCCAGACGCCCTGCACCCACAACCCGCTGGGCGTGAAGGGATGTGGCGAGGCGGGAGCGATCGCGTCACCGCCCACGGTGGTCAACGCGGTCTGTGACGCGCTGCAGCGCGCCGGCAAGAACGTCACCCATATCGACATGCCACTGAGCCCGGCGCGGGTCTGGGCCGCCATGCAGGGGGCAGAGCCGACCATGGGGGCGGCGCAACCGGCCGCCGGATCGGCGGGGTCGGCCGAGGGACGCTCGCTGCACGGGCAGGGCTGAACGGCGGGCGGCGGCCTTTCGGGGCTGCCGCGGGATTTCGAGTATTTGGATCAGTAAGAAGTCAGGGCGTGGTTCCCTGTTTTCGACTGGAGGAGAGAGACGATGTATGCATTCGACCTGGAACGGCCCACGACCCTTGCGGACGCCATCGCGGCGCTGAAGGGCGAGGACGCGCAGGCGCTGGGGGGCGGCCAGACCCTGATTCCGACGCTGAAACAGCGGCTGGCCATGCCCGCGAAGCTGGTCAGCCTTGCCGGGGTGGACGAGATCAAGGGAATTTGCCGCAATGATGCCGGTCGGCTTTGCGTCGGTGGCGGCACCACCCACGGCGAGATCGCGGCGCAGTCGGATTATCCGGCCCTCGCGGCCCTGGCGGGGCGGATCGGCGATCCGGCCGTGCGCAACCGTGGCACGATCGGCGGATCGGTCGCGAACAACGATCCTTCGGCCTGCTATCCGGCAGCCTGCCTTGCATCGGGCGCGACCATCGTGACCGATCGCGGCGAATACGCGGCGGATGATTTTTTCCAGGGGATGTTCACCACGTCGCTGGCCGAGGGCGAAATCGTGACCGAGGTGCGGTTCCCGATACCGGAGGCGGCGAACTATCAGAAGTTCGCGCAGCCCGCCTCGCGGTTCCCGTTGGTCGGCGTGTTCGTGGCACGGTTTGCCGACGGCGTGCGCGTCGCCGTGACCGGTGCATCGGAAGGCGGTGTGTTCCGCTGGTCCGAGGCGGAGACGGCGCTGTCGTCGGACTTTTCGGTCGGGGCGCTGGAGGGGCTGAGCGCGTCGGCCGAGGGTCTGATCACCGACCTGCACGGATCAGCCGACTATCGGGCGCATCTGATCAAGGTGCTGACCGGCCGCGCGGTGACCGCGGCCGCGTAAAACCCACGCTGCATCGCAGATCAGGGCCGGGGAAACCACCGGCCCTTTTTCGTGTCAACCGCGCCGGCGGCGGCGGCGTCCGCCATCCGCGCCGCTGCCGTTGGTGTTGAAGCTGACGTCGGGCAGATCCACGATGCCGTTGAGGTGCGGAAAGGGATCGGTGGCGTGGGGCAGGGCGTTGGCGTTGACGAAATGCTCCTGAAACCGGGGGGCAATGGCGGTCTCCACCTTGGTGATCCGGTGCACGGTTGCTTCGATGTCGCGCCGCGCCGCACGGTTCAGCAGGGCGATCCGGGCCCCGGTTCCCGCGGCGTTGCCCGCGCTGCGCACGTGATCCAAGGGGGCATCGGGGATCATGCCCAGAACCATGGCGTGTTTCGCCGAGATATGCGCCCCGAACGCCCCGGCCAGAACGACGCGATCGACGGTGTCGGTGCCGAACTCGTCCATCAGCAGGCGCGCACCGGCGTAAAGCGCTGACTTGGCCAGCTGGATCGCCCGGATGTCGCCCTGCGTCACGGTGATCCGGGGGCCGTCGGTCGCGCTGGCGTCGTGGATCAGATACGAATGGGTGCGGCCCTCGGGGATCAGCCGGTCGGTTCCGGTTTGTGCCGCCGAGCCGATCAGGCCGTTGGGGTCGACAAGACCGGCCATCCGCATCTCGGCCACCGCCTCGATGATGCCGGATCCGCAGATGCCGGTGATCCCGGTGGATTTCGTCGCCTCGTCAAAACCGGCTTCGTCGGACCACAACGCGCACCCGATGACGCGGAAGCGGGGTTCCCTGGTGATCGGGTCGATCCGGATCTTTTCGATCGCGCCCGGCGCGGCGCGCTGGCCTGACGAGATCTGCGCGCCTTCGAAGGCGGGGCCGGTGGGCGATGAACAGGCCAGCACGCGGGTCGTGTCACCCAGCAGGATCTCGGCGTTGGTGCCGACGTCCACGATCAGGGTCAGGTCGGTCTGGCGGCCCGGTTCTTCGGACAGGGCGACAGCGGCGCAATCGGCGCCGACGTGGCCCGCGATACAGGGCAGCAGATAGAGCTTGGCCGCCGGGTTCAGCCCCGACAGGTCAAGATCGCGCGCGTCCAGATCCATGGCGTCCGACGTCGCCAGCGCGAAGGGCGCCTGGCCCAGTTCGACCGGATCCAGCCCCAGCAGCAGATGGTGCATCACCGGGTTGCAGACGATCACCGCCTCGATGATGGCTTCGGCCGCGACGCCGGATTGTGCGGCGATTTCAAGTGCCAGATCGTTCATCGCCTCGCGCACGACACGCGTCATCTCGGCCTCGCCACCGGGGTTCATCATGACATAGCTGACCCGGCTCATCAGGTCTTCGCCGAAACGGATCTGCGGGTTCATGACGCCGGCCGATGCCTTCACCTCGCCGGTGGACAGGTCGCACAGGTGCGCCGCGATGGTGGTCGATCCGAGGTCGATGGCAAGGCCGTACAGGCCCCCCTCGTAAAGGCCGGGCCAGAGATCGACGATCGTGGGGGCGCGGTCGGTGTGGGGTTGGTTCAACGCCACCGTCACCTGCCACTTTCCCGCGCGCAGGACCGGTTGCAGCTTGCGCAGGACCGAAAGCGGGGCAGAAACCGGACCGATGTTCCATTGCTCTTTCAAGGCCAGCGACACCCGTTCCAGATCACCCGAGGGTTCGTGCATGTCGGGTTCCGCCACCTCGATGAAATAGAGGCGGGTGGCCGGGTCCAGTTCGATGTCGCGCAGGGTTGCTTCCTTGCGCACCACCTGGGCGTGCACCTGGCTTTCGCGCGGCACGTCGATCACCACGTCGCCCTGCACCTTGGCCTGGCATCCCAGACGGCGACCCTCCTTCAGGCCGCGTTTGGATTTATACCGCTCTTCGACCGCGTTCCAGTCGGACAGGGCGTCTTGCTGAACGGTGACGCCGTGTTTCGAAAAGCTGCCATAACCCGGCGACACCTGGCATTTCGAGCAGATGCCGCGCCCGCCGCAGACGGAATCCAGATCAACGCCCAGTTGGCGCGCGGCGGTCAGGATGGGCGTGCCGGCCGGAAAGCGGCCGCGTTTGCCCGAGGGGGTGAAGATGACGAGAGGATCGGTCATGGCGCGCTCCGGAGGGCGAAAAACTTCAGGTGGTTCGGTCGTGGCGCGGGGTGCTGCGCGGGGGAAGGGCGCGCGCGTGGCGCGGCGCGGCGCCGGCCCGCGTGCGCGATCAGGCGCGCCGGCGGCGGCGTCCGCCCCGGCCGGCGCCCGAATCCTGTGACGCCTGCGATGCCTGGGCGAAGGTCGCGCCACCCTCGACCGCGTCCATGATGCGCGAGAACGCGATCCACTGTGACCCGTTGGCGTCGTGGTTCATCAGGAAGTTGGCGGCGCGGATCGCCTCCATCTCGGCGACGCGCATCGGGTTCATGATGGCCGAGGTCATGCCGGCGGTGATCGCCATGGGCAGGAACGCGGCGTTGATGCCGTGGCGGTGGGGCAGGCCGAAGCTGATGTTCGACGCGCCGCAGGTGGTGTTGACGCCCAGTTCATCGCGCAGGCGACGGATCAGCGCAAAGACCTGCTGGCCGGCGGTGGCCATGGCGCCGATCGGCATGACCAGCGGATCGACGACGATGTCATGGGCCGGGATGCCGTGATCGGCCGCGCGTTCGACGATCTTCTTGGCCACGGCGAAGCGGACTTCGGGATCTTCGGAAATGCCGGTGTCATCATTGCTGATCGCCACCACCGGCACGTTGTATTTCTTGACCAGCGGCAGGACCAGTTCCAGCCGTTCCTCTTCGCCGGTGACCGAGTTCAGAAGCGGCCGGCCCTCGGCGGCCTCGAGACCGTTCTGCAACGCGCCGGGGACCGAGGAATCGATGCACAGCGGCACGTCGGTGATGGCCTGGATCCGGGTGATCAGATCGCGCATCAGCGGGGGTTCGACAAAGTTGTTGTCGGCGTAACGCGGGTCTTCGGCCATCTTGTTGGTGAACACCGCGCCCGAGTTGACGTCCAGCACCATCGCCCCGCAGGCCACCTGTTCCAGCGCGTCGCGTTCGATGGTCGAGAAATCACCCAGCTCGAGTTCGGCCGACAGCTTCTTGCGCCCGGTGGGGTTGATGCGTTCGCCGATCACGCAGAACGGTTCGTCAAAGCCGATGACGACGGTTTTCGTTTTGGATTCGATTACGGTGCGGGTCATGGATGGTGTCCTTCCAGGCGTCTGAGGTGATCCCAGAGCGCGGTGTCGTTGAAATCGTCGATGCAGGCGGCGGCGCCGGCGTCGGCCAGGGTCGCGCCGGGCAGGCTGGATCGGATGCCATAGGTGAACAGGCCCGCGCCAACGGCGGCGCGGATGCCCGAAGGTGAATCCTCGAACGCCAGTGATTTGGCGGGATCTGCACCCAGTTGCGCCAGAGCGGCAAGATAGGGCGCCGGATCGGGTTTTCCGGCCGAGCATTCGCCACCGATGATGACGGTGGAAAAGCGGTCGCCCAGGCCGATCGCGCCCAGCATGGCGTCGGCGTTGGCGCGCGGCGCGTTGGTGACGACGGCCACCGGCCAACCGCGGGCCGCCGCGTGATCCAGCAGGGCGACGGCACCGGGGGTCGCGGGCACGCTGGCGCCCAGCCGGTCGCGAAACATCGCTTCCTTCTGATCGGACAGGGCCTGTGCATCTTCGTCGGGCAACAGATCGCCGAAGATGGCCGAGTTGTGCCGCCCGTGCAGGTGCGACAGGTAATAGGCCTCGTCGATGATCCGGCCATGGTCGGCCAGCAGTTCGGCAAAGACCTGCGCGTGCAGCGGATCGGAATGAATGAGCGTTCCGTCGAGATCGAAAAGAAGGGCTGGCACGTCGTTCAGCCCGCCGGTTTGACGGCATCGCCGCCCTGTTGCAGCGCCCATTCCGCGCTGGCCTTGATCCCGCCCAGGGGGAAGATGTGCACCTGCCGGATATTGGAGGCGGGATGGGCCGCCTTGTGCGCCGCCAGTTCGGCGACCACGTCGGTCGGCTCATAGGGCAGCAGCAGCCGGGTCACATCCATCGCGCGCTTTTGTAACACGCGCAGCGACGGGCCGACACCGCAGGCGATGGCAAAGCGGATCAGCGTTTGCAGCTTTGCGGGACCGGCGATGCCGATGTGGATCGGCAGGTCGATGCCGTTCGCCTTCAGGGCGTCGGCCCAGGCGATCACCGGCGCGGCCTCGAAACAGAACTGGGTGGCAAGGGCCATCTGCGCATCCGTCCGGCTGGAAAAGTCCTGTTTCCACTTCAGGGCGGCGGCAACGTTGGTGTCCGATCCGTCAGGGTCGATGTCGCGGTTGCCTTCGGGGTGGCCCGCGACGTGCAGTCGGGTGAACCCGGCGGCGTCGAACAGCCCGGTTTCCAGCAGTTGCATCGAAGATTGGAACGTCCCCCGCGGTTCGGCCACGCCACCGGCCAGCAACAGCGCCTGGCTGACGCCCGCCTCGCCCTGGTAACGCGCGATCCAGTCGGCCAGCGTGGCCTTGTCGGCGATGCTCCGGGCGGGAAAATGCGGCATGACGTCGAATCCGTCACGCGCCAGCCGCGCGGCGGTCGCCACCATGTCGTCGATCGGCGTGCCGTCGATGTGGGCGATGTAGACGCGGGTGCCCAAGGGCAGCAGGGCGCGGAAATCCCCGACCTTCTCGGCGGTTCTGGGCATGACCTCGATCGAATAGCCGTCAAGAAAGGCCGCGACGGCGGCATTCGACGGGGCGCGCGTGTCGGTGCGGCGGAAGTTCAGCAAGGCCATGGTTCTCTCCCAGATGCGGACGGGGATCATGCCCACCCGTCGTTGCCGATCAGGGTCTTGATCCTGTCCCGGTCGTACTCTGCCTCGATCCGGGCCGCTTCGGCTTTTGCGACCTCTTCATCGTCTCCTTCGACAGTATAGGGGTCGGCGCGGCGCCATTCGGCAAGGTAATCGTCGGTGCCGGCGGCGCGCGATTTCATCGCCGCGCGGTCTATGGCCTGTTCGAACCGTTCGGCCAGCTGCACCTTGGCGGCCCGGCGGCCCTTGCCGGCGATGACCTGCGCGGGAATGTCGCGCCAATAGACGATGGTGACCTGTGTCATGACCGACCTCCTGATGTTGCACCCAGCGGCGCCGACGGGCGGCAGGGGCACGCCTGTTGCGCCCTTGGTATCGGGGGCAGGCCGCGCGCGCCACCCATCGCCATGTGAAAAGGATTCACCATGATGATGAGGCGCGCGGCCCGCTGACCGCTTGCGCCGACCCACGTCGGCCATTACGCTGAACGCAACTGAATTGGAGGCGCGATCATGGCGCCCGAGCGTCCCACAGGTGCGGGCGCGTTCCCGAAACCGGTCGAGCCGTCCGGCACCGTAAAACCCGACTCCGGCGCACTGTATGCTGCGCTGGACCTTGGCACGAACTCGTGCCGGATGCTGATTGCCCAGCCACGGGGCAACCAGTTTCAGGTCGTGGACAGCTTTTCCAAGTCGGTGCAACTGGGTCTGGGGCTGGAGGCGTCGGGCCGATTGTCGCGCGCATCGATGAACCGGACGGTCCAGGCCCTGCGGATCTGTGCCGGCAAGCTGAAGAAGAACAACGTGCGCCGGATGCGCCTTGTTGCGACCGAAGCGTGCCGGCGGGCCACCAACGGGCGCGAGTTCATGTCGCTGGTGCGCCGGGAAACCGGTCTGAAGCTGGAAATCATCCAGCCCGAGGAAGAGGCCCGGCTGGCCGTCATCTCGTGTGCGCCGCTGGTGGGCAACCGGACCGAACAACTGCTGGTCGTCGATATCGGCGGCGGATCGACCGAACTGGTCTGGATCGATCTGACCCGCGTCCCGCGCGAGGAGCGCCCCAAGGCGATCATGCGGCTGCATTCGGGGTTCGCGCCCGACAAGGCATCGGTGTTTGCGGCGGCGCGGGTCGTCGACTGGATCTCCGTGCCCCTGGGCGTGGCCACCCTGCGCGATCAGTTCAACGATGTCAAAAGCGATGCCGCGCGCTTTGCCCTGATGTCGTGGTTCTTCGAGGAAAACCTGTCCGAGTTCACCCCGGCATCGGCCACGCAGGACAAGGAGGGGTTCCAGATCATCGGCACCTCCGGCACCGTTACCACGGTGGCGGCGTCGCACCTGGGGCTGAAGCGGTATGACCGCAACCGGGTTGACGGGCTGCGCATGACGTCGGACCAGATCGACAAGGTGATCCGCGAATACCTGACCCTTGGCCCGGAAGGGCGGCGGGTGGATCCGCGCATCGGGCGCGACCGCCAGGCGTTGATCATGTCGGGGGCCGCAATCCTTCAGGCGTTGCTGCGGATCTGGCCGACCGACCGGCTTTCGGTGGCCGATCGGGGGCTGCGCGAGGGGCTGCTGTATTCGCAGATGTCGGCCGATGGCGTGCTGCGCGACGGGACACGCTGATCGCTGCGATGGGGTGCCGATGACCCCGTCCGCGGCACGCGGCGGGGTCGGCGTTGATTCAGCTTTCGGGGCCGGGCACGGTGGCGATCAGGCGCCCGCTGCCTTGCCTTTCTGGCCTACCGTCAGGACGGCACAGGGAGCCAGCGCGGCCAGCTTCTGCGAGACGCTGCCCAGCATCAGGCCTTTCAGGCGTCCCATGCCCCGGCGTCCCGAAACGATCAGGTCGATGTCGTTTTCGCGCGCATGGTCCAGGATCGCATCGGCAGGATAGCCGCGCAGGATTTCCGCCGACGCCGGTTCGACCCCGGCTTCGACAGCCAGCGCGCGCGCCTTCTCGATCACCGGCTTGGCGCGTTCCATCAGATGCTCTTCGGTTTCGGGAATCGTCGCATAGGCCGCGCCGACGACAAGCGTTTCGGCGTGCGGTTCGGGCACATGGACGACATGAAGCGCGGCGCCGTATTTCAGCGTGACGTCACAGGCCGTGCGCAGCGCCGTCTGCGATTGGTCGGACCCGTCGAATGCCACCAGAATTGTCGTGAACATCTGTCTCTCCCGTTGCTGTGTCAGGTGTCATAATGCACCCGTCCGCGACCGATCGCGTTGATTTGGATCAACCGTTGCCGCGCCGTGATACCTCAGCAGTTGGGCACGTTCACGGCAAGCCCGCCCAGCGATGTTTCCTTGTATTTCTCGCTCATGTCGGCGCCGGTCTGGCGCATGGTTTCGATCGCCGCATCCAGCGGAACCATGTGCGCACCGTCACCGCGCAGCGCAAGCGAGGCCGCCGACACCGCCTTGATCGTGCCAAGGCCGTTTCGTTCGATGCAGGGCACCTGGACCAGCCCGCGCACCGGATCACAGGTCATGCCAAGGTGATGTTCCAGCGCGATTTCCGCGGCGTTTTCAACCTGTTCGGGCGTGCCGCCCAGAGCGGCGGCCAGTCCCGCGGCGGCCATGGCGGCGGCGCTGCCCACCTCGGCCTGACAGCCGCATTCGGCGCCCGAGATCGAGGCGTTGTGCTTGATCAGCCCGCCGATGGCGGCGGCGGTCAGCAGGAAGTCGGGGATCTTCTTCGCCGTCGCGCCCGGCACGTGGTCGAGGTAATAGCGGATCGTCGCCGGGATCACCCCTGCCGCGCCGTTGGTGGGGGCGGTGACGACCTGGCCGCCGGCGGCGTTCTCCTCGTTCACGGCCATGGCATAGGCGCCCATCCAGTCGTTGATGGTGTGCGGTGCGGGTTGGTTGCGGCCCCGTTCGGCCAGCAGGGCGTGATGGATCGCGGGGGCGCGGCGGCGCACGTTCAGACCGCCGGGCAGGGTGCCGTCGGTCGCCAGCCCGCGGTCGATGCAATCGTTCATCACGTCCCAGATCCGCGCGATGCCGCGATCCAGGCTTGCCGCGTCACGGCGGCTGAGTTCGTTGGCGCGTTTCAGCCCGGCGATGGTCTTGCCGGTGCGCGCGCACATCGCCAGCATCTCGGCCGCGGTCTTGAACGCATGGGGCACCGGCGGGCCGTCGTCGGTGTCGCGCCCCTCGGCCAGTTCGCCTTCGCTCAGCACGAAACCGCCACCGACGGAATAATACGTCTCCTGCGCGATCACGTCGCCCTGGCCGTCCACGGCGCGCAGGATCAGACCGTTGGCGTGGCCGGGCAGGGGCGGGCCATAGTCGAACACCAGATCGGTGTCGGGGTCGAAGGCCAGCGGCTGCAACCCTTCGGGCGCCACGCGGCGGGTATCGCGGATGTCTTGCAGCGCGACCTCGGCCGCCGCGGCGTCATAGGTTTCGGGGGCGAAGCCCGCCAAGCCCAGGATCACCGCGCGGTCGGTGGCATGGCCCTGTCCGGTGAAGGCCAGCGATCCGTGCAGCGACGCGCGAACGCCATGGGCCGTGAAGGGGCGCGCACGCAACAGATCAAGGAACCGCGCTGCTGCCACCATCGGCCCCATGGTGTGCGAGGACGACGGGCCGATGCCGATCTTGAACATCTCGAAGACGGAAAGAAACATGGGCCTGCCTGTGCTGGATCCTCGGGGCTGGCGCGACCATAGCACCGGCGCCGCGAAACCCAACAGGTCCGATGGGACGCGGCGGAGGGCGGATGTAATTCCCGCTCGCCCCGCGGGGGCGTTGCGTCTATAGGGTTGCCCCAAGTCGCCTGCCCGATGACACCATCTCAGCCCAAGGAACCGCGCCATGTCGTCACGCCTGTCCCCCATCGATACCGCCAAGTTCGTCGCGGCCAAGCGGGCCTGCGATTTTGTCGAGGACGGAATGCGCGTCGGGCTGGGAACCGGATCGACCGCCGCGTGGCTGGTGCGCTGCCTTGGCGAGATGGTGAACGAGGACGGGTTGCGCATCACCGGCGTGCCCACATCGTCGCGCACCGCCGATCTGGCGCGCAAGGTCGGCATCAAGGTGGTCAGCCTGGACGAGGCGAAATGGCTGGACGTGACGATCGACGGTGCCGACGAATTCGACGGCGAGTTGAACCTGATCAAGGGCGGTGGCGGCGCGCTGTTGCAGGAGAAAATCGTCGCGACCGCATCCGACCGCATGGTGGTGATCGCGGACCGCACGAAACAGGTCGAAACCCTGGGCGCGTTTCCGTTGCCGATCGAGGTCGTGCCGTTCGGTTGGCAGACCACCAAGGCCCTGGTCGAGGAAACCCTGTCGTCGCTGGATGTGATGGGCGATTCGGGCATCCTGCGGATGATCGGGGATACGCCCTTCGTGACCGACGAGGGCAATTACATCATCGATCTGCACCTGCACCGCATCGACAACGCCCGCCAGCTTGCGCTGATCCTGAACCAGATCCCCGGGATCGTCGAAAACGGGCTGTTCATCGACATCTGTGACGTGGTGGTGATGGGCCACGGCGATGGCCGGGTCGAGGTGCGGGACATCAACACCGGGGTCCGCACCGAGGACCGCATCGAATTCATCGACAATGACAACCTGTTTACGGATCTGACCGACTGACGGTGCGCCCCCCGCTCTGGCATTCCCGTGCTGCCTGTGGGATACCGGCGCGGCGCATTGAAAAGGACTGGCAGAGATGGATTTCGACTTCGACCTTTTTGTGATCGGCGGCGGCTCGGGCGGGGTGCGCGCAGCGCGTATCGCGGCATCCGAAGGTGGCGCCAAGGTCGGTCTTGCCGAGGAAAGCCGCATGGGCGGCACCTGCGTGATCCGGGGCTGCGTGCCGAAAAAGCTGATGGTCTATGCCAGCGGGTTCTCGGGCATGGTCGAAGACGCCAAGGCTTATGGTTGGGACATCGACAAGGGCAATTTCGATTGGGGCCGTTTCCGCCCGCGTCTGCACAGCGAACTGGACCGGCTGGAAGGCATCTATCGGCGCAACCTGGAAAACGCCGGGGTCGAGATCTTCGATTGCCGCGCGACCCTGGCCGATGCCCATACGGTGAAGCTGGACGGTGACCGGACCGTGACGGCGAAACACATCGTCATCGCCACCGGCGGGCGGCCGTCGGTGCCTGAACTGCCGGGGGCCGAACTGGCCTGCGTGTCCGACGACATGTTCCTGATGGAGGAGATGCCGAAGTCGATCCTGATCGTCGGCGCCGGTTACATCGGCTGCGAATTTGCCTGCATGATGAATGGCTTGGGGGTCGAGACGCATCTGACCTATCGCGGGGCCCAGATCCTGCGCGGCTTTGACGAGGAGGTGCGCGGCCTGATCTCGGAATCGATGATCGACAGTGGGATCGACATCCACCTCGGCTGTTCCGTGATGGAGTTGCAGCAGACCGACGACGGCATCCTGGCCAAGCTGACCAACGGCAAGGACCGGGTGTTCGACCGCGTCCTCTATGCCACCGGGCGCGTGCCGAACTCCGCCGGCCTTGGCCTTGAGGAGCTTGGCGTGGGGATCGGCCACCGGGGCCAGATCGAGGTTGACGAATGGTGCCAGACCGCGGTGCCGTCGATCTATGCCATCGGCGACGTGATCGACCGGATCGCGCTGACCCCCGTGGCGATCCGCGAAGGCCACGCGCTGGCCGATACGCTGTTCGGCGACAAGAAGCACAAGATGGAATATGACAACGTCGCCTCGGCCGTCTTCACCCAGCCCGAAATGGGATCGGTGGGCATGACCGAGGAGGAGGCGCGGCGCGATCATTCGATCCTGATCTATGCCACCGCGTTCCGCCCGATGAAGGGCGCGTTCATCGAACGGACCGAACGGGTGCTGTTCAAGCTGGTCGTCGATGCCGACACGCGCAAGATCTTGGGGTGCCATATCGTCGCGGAGGGCGCCGCCGAAATGATCCAGATGGTCGCCATCGCAATGAAGATGGGCGTGACCAAAGAGGATTTCGACCGCACCTGCGCCGTTCATCCGACGATGGCCGAGGAAATCGTGACGATGCGTGAACCGGTGCGGCGTTCTTGAAATATTCGCGGATGAGCACATCTGCAGTGGAACCCGTGACACTCACCGAAAATGACACTGACCAACAAAAGGGATGCGACCTAGATGGCCAGCAATAATGGCGGACCCTGGGGCAACGGCCCCCGGGGAGGCGGCGACCGAGACGGCGGCGGCGATGATCGCAGGGGGCCGGGCGACCGGCGGCCCGAAGGTGGATCACAGATCCCCGAAATCGACGAGATCGTGAAGAAGGGCCAGGAACGTCTGCGCGTGCTCATGGGCGGACGCGGCGGCGGCAACCGCCCCAATGGCGGCGGCACGGGCGGTCCCAGCGGCCCGGCCTTCACCCGTGGCACCGTCGGGCTGGTGGCGCTGGGCGTTGTCGGTCTGTGGCTGTTCTCCAGCTTCTACACCGTGAAGCCGGAAGAACAGTCGGTCGAACTGTTCCTCGGCAAATACTCGTCCACCGGCGGGCCGGGCCTGAACTTTGCGCCCTGGCCATTCGTCACGGCCGAAGTGCTGCCCGTCACCCGCGAACAGACCGAAGCGATCGGCGTCGGTGGTGCTTCGGGGCGCAATGACGACGGCCTGATGCTGACCACCGACGAGAACATCGTCGATATCGATTTCGAAGTGGTCTGGAACATCAGCGATCCCGCCATGTTCCTGTTCAACCTGCGCGACGCGCGCCAGACGATCCGCGCCGTGTCGGAATCCGCCATGCGCGAGGTGATCGCGCGCTCGGAACTGGCGCCGATCCTGAACCGCGATCGTGCGGTCATTGCCGATACGGTGCAGGAACTGATCCAGAACACGCTGAACAGCTATGACGCCGGGGTGAACATCGTGCGTCTCAACCTCGACAAGGCCGACCCCCCGCGCGAGGTGATCGACGCCTTCCGCGAGGTGCAGGCCGCCGAACAGAAGCGCGACACCCTGCAACGTCAGGCCGACGCCTATGCCAACCAGGCCCTGGCCGGTGCGCGCGGTGAGGCGGCGCAGCTTCTGGAAGAGGCCGAAGGATACCGCGCCCAGGTCGTCAACGAGGCGTCGGGTGAAGCCAGCCGCTTCAGCGCGGTTCTGGGCGAATACGAAAAGGCCCCCGAAGTGACCCGCAAGCGGCTGTATCTCGAAACCATGGAAGAAGTGTTGGGCCGCGTCGACAAGATCATCCTGGACAACAATGTCGCGGGTGGCGACGGGCAGGGTGTTGTGCCCTATCTGCCGCTCAATGAACTGCGCCGCTCGACCACCGGAGGGTCCAACTGATGAAGAAATCCGCATTCATCCTGCCGGCCATCGTGGTCGTTGTCGTCGTGTTCATGTCGTCGATCTTCATCGTCGACGAACGCGAAAAGGCGCTGGTGCTTCAGTTCGGCCAGATCAAGGCCGTCAAGGAAGAGCCGGGGCTGGCGTTCAAGATCCCGCTGATCCAGGAGGTCGTGCGCTATGACGACCGGATCCTGTCGATCGACACCGACCCGATCGAAGTCACCCCCTCGGATGACCGGCGTCTGGTCGTCGATGCCTTCGCACGCTACCGCATCATCGACGTGGTGCAGTTCCGGCAGGCTGTCGGCATCGGCGGTGAACGGGCGGCCGAAAGCCGGCTGGAAGGTATCCTGAACCCGCAGATCCGCGCGGTTCTGGGTTCGGACGGCGTGACATCCAACACCATCCTGTCGGCCGACCGGGCGGCATTGATGGAACGGATCACGACGCAGTCCCGCGCCCGGGCCCTGCCGCTGGGCCTCGACGTGATCGACGTGCGCCTGAAGCAGACGGCGCTGCCGGAACAGAACCTGGAAGCCACCTTTGCGCGGATGCGGGCGGAACGCGAACGGGAAGCCGCCGACGAGATCGCCCGCGGTGAAGAAGCGGCACAGCGCGTGCGTGCCCAGGCCGACCGGACCGTGGTCGAACTGGTGTCCGAAGCGACCCGCGACGCCGAGGTCACCCGAGGCGAAGCCGACGCCGAGCGCAGTGCCATCTTTGCCGGCGCTTTCGGCGAAAACAGGGAGTTCTTCGAGTTCTATCGCTCGCTGACGGCCTATCAACGCTCGTTGAACGCCGATAACTCGACCATGGTGATGTCGCCGGACACCGAGTTCTTCGACTATCTCAAGTCCGATCAGCCCCGCGGCAGCGACCGCGATCAGGCGTCGGTCGCCCAAGACAGCGCACCCGCGGCCTTGGTTGAAGATACGGCACCCGACAGCGCGGGCACCACCCCCGCCACGCCGGAAGACAACGCGCCCGACGCCACACCAGGCCCGGACGCGGACAATGCACCGGACACGGACCAATCGGGGACCGACACGATCAATCCCTGATACGCGTTTGCCGCGACCGTGAAACACCGGGACGCGCGATCATCGCCCGGACCATATTGCGCGCTGCCATCGGCAGCGCGCTTTTTCGTTTGCGTCCCGGCCTGGCTGCACGGCGCTTCCTCTCCGTGCTTGCACCGCTCGGGAAGCTCCCCATATTTCCCTTGCGACCTCAACCTGGGATTCGAAAGACCGACATGGGCTATGTGAAGACAGCGATGCTGATGGCGGCGATGACCGCGCTTTTCATGGGCGTGGGCTATCTGATCGGCGGGTCGGGGGGTGCGGTGATCGCGCTTGTCGTCGCGGCGGCGATGAACGCCTTTACCTGGTGGCGGTCGGACCGGATGGTTTTGCGCATGCACAACGCCCGGCCGGTGGCGCCCGGTGACCGGCTGGGCCTTCATGCGCTGACGGCCGACCTTGCGCGCAATGCGAACCTGCCGACACCGGCGGTCTATCTGATCGACACGCCCCAACCCAATGCCTTTGCCACCGGGCGCAATCCGGCGAACGCTGCCGTCGCGGTGACATCGGGCCTGCTGCAAAGTCTGTCGCGCGAGGAACTGGCCGGGGTGATCGCCCATGAATTGGCGCATATCCGCAACCACGACACCGCGATCATGACCGTCACCGCGACGTTCGCCGGTGCCATTTCGATGCTGGCCAACTTCGCGCTGTTCTTTGGCGGCTCGCGGGAACGCCTGGGGCTGATCGGCACGCTTTTGATGATGTTCCTTGCGCCGCTCGCGGCGGCACTGGTGCAGATGGCGATCAGCCGGACGCGGGAATATGCGGCGGACAAGGCCGGAGCCGAGATCTGCGGTCAGCCGCTCTGGCTGGCCTCGGCGCTGGAGAAGATCGCCATGGGCGCGGCCCGGATCGACAACCACGCGGCCGAGCGGCATCCGGCGACGGCACACATGTTCATCATCAACCCGCTGCACGCCCACAAGCACGACAGCCTGTTCGCGACCCACCCCGCGACCGAGAACCGCATCGCCGCACTTCGTGCGATGACGCCGCAACGCGGGCCCGATCAGACGTCGGCCAGCCGTGTGCCAAATACCAGGGGCCGCCGGCAGGCCGGGCCGTGGTCCTGAGCATCACGGGTGTCGGCGGGTCGATCCGCGGGTGCCCGGACTGACGGCACACCGCTGCCCCGGGCCGCGCAGGCGGCCTGGTGCCAAGGATGCGTCAGTCGCCTTCGGCGGCGCTGCGGTCGGCCTGGATCTGTCGCTGTCGATCCGGCCAGGTCGATTTGATATAGGCAAGGATATCGCGGATCTGCCCGTCGGACAGTTGATCACCGAAGCCGGGCATGCCGCTTTCAAAGTCGATGCCCCGTGCTGCAAGCGTCGCCGCGCCGCCCAGTTTGGTATAGCTGAAAAGAACGCTGTCGGAATGATGCCACGTGTGGCCCGTTTCGTCATGGGGCGGCGCGGGCAGGAGGCCGTCCGCGCCGGGTGAGCGCCAATCCGGCTGCCCTTCGAGGTTCGCACCATGGCACGCGGCGCAGAAGTTCTGGTACAGGTCTGCGCCCTGCGCCAGATCCCGGTTGCCGGACGCCAAGGGCGCGCGATTGTCCCGCGCCATCAGCATCAGGGCCACGCCCGCACCGGACGCCAGAAGGGCGCCCGCGATCAGGTATCTGCGCATCACGTCACATGAAGCCAGGTCATCATCCCCGACGCGGCATGGCTGAGCATATGACAGTGAAACAGCCATTTCCCCGGATTGTCCGCGACGAAGGCGATGGTGCGGGTTTCGCCACCGGCCATCAGCAGGGTGTCGCGGAACGGCCCCAGGGTGGCCGCGCCCGTGACCTCGCGGAAATGCATCCCGTGCAGGTGCATCGCATGGGGAAATGCCGTGTCGTTGCGGATCTCAAGCTTGATCGTCTCGCCCTGGGGGACGCTTGCAAGTGGTGTCTCGGTCATCCCGATGGTGCCGTTGAAGGCCCAGAACTGGTTGGCGGCGACCAGTTGGCGAAAGCTCTTGCGTTCGCCGTTCAGGATCGCCGCGTCCAGCGTGCCCATGGCGCCGCCCTGCATCTCGAGGCGAGTGGTGACGGCAGTTTCCAGGCCGGACACCGCCATGCGCGGGTTGGGGGGCAGGGGGCGGGGCGGGCCACGACGCGCCGCCGCCGCGCGACCCGATACCGGGAACGCCACCTGCGGCACGCCCTGCTGACGGTCGATCCGCGCCAGATGGGCGGTTTCGGACGGCCCGGCGGTGATATCGACGATCAGATCGGCGCGCTGGCCCGGTCCCAGCACCAGCAGATCGTTTATCGGTTCGGGGGCGGGCAGGGGCATGCCATCAAGCGCCACGGTCCAGCCCTCCATCCCGGCAAGCGCCAGCACGAAGATCCGGGCGTTGGCCGCATTGATCAGGCGCAGGCGCAGGCGTTCGTGCTGTGAGACATCCAGCGAAAGGTCGTGCCGGCCATTGGTGGCGATGAAGTTGCCGTTCCGGCCCGCATGGCTGCGATCGTGGCGCGACAGGAAGTCGGGGTCGATCTGTGCCGTTTCGGGATCGAGAAGCCAATCGTCCAGGATCAGCACCTCGTCGCGGTCGACATCCGCCGCTTCGGGCTCTTCGACGATCAGCGCGCCATAGAGGCCGCGCGCGACCTGTTCGCTGGACCGGTTGTGCGCATGATACCAATAGGTGCCCGCGTCGGGCGCGATGAAATCATACGCAAACTGCTGTCCCGGTGCGACGGCTGCCTGGGTCAGGCCGGGCACACCGTCCATCGCGTTGTCGATGCGCAGGCCGTGCCAATGGACCGAACTGGCCTGGGGCAGGTCGTTCACGAACGATCTTCGAAGGCGGGCGCCCTGGGCGATCCGCAGTTGCGGCCCCGGCATCGCCCCGTCATAGCCCCAGATCGCGGTTTCGGGAAAACCCGACGGGGCAAGCTGGACGCTGGCCGGTCGCGCGGTCAGGGTCGGCGCTTTGGTCCCGGCACGGGCCGGCGCGGACAGATGGCCCGCCGTCGCGACGGCCAGACAACCGCCCAGGAATGTTCGACGCTCAAGCATGGTGTTCCTTACAGTCACGGGCCCGGGGATCGGGCCGGGTCGGGTCGCTCAGAAGATGCCGTTTTCTTGCTGGAGTTCACGCACGTAGCGCGCGATCAGCTTCACGTCCGCGTCGGTCAATCCGTCGACGGCGGGCATGTTGCCGAAGGTCCAGTGATGGGCGCGCACGCCATTTCGCGCGGCAAGGACGAATGCCATGTCGGAATGGTGGCTCGGCTCATAGATCTTGTGCACCAGCGGCGGGGCGACGCCATTCTGGCCTGCGGCATTGACGCCGTGACAGGCGGCGCATTTGGCGGTGAACGCCCGCTTGCCGATCTGGGCATCCGGCGACAATTCACCCGGAAGCGCCACCGTCACAAGCGGCGCGCCGTCGGCGATCGCGCCGGTATCGGGCGGCACCATCGAATGGCCCGGGCCTTGGAGGGCTGGCCCGGTCGCCGTCCAATAGATGGCGGCGCCCGTGACAAGAAGAAGGGCGGCAATCGCCACGAGTGTTCTGTTCATGCGTTTGTGTCCCCTGCATGGTATGGCAGCCTGGTCTCGCCATCGGAAAAGACCCGGGCGATCCTATCCGCGTCGTCGTTGCCGGGCTGGTCAGACCACCTTCCCGCACCGGAAGGTCAAGCAGTCCCGCGCTGACATCAGCGTGAGCTTTGTGTCATTCCGTGACAGGGCGGATCGTCGCCGTGGTGCCTTGACCGAACCCGCTGTCAGGTTGAGGGTGGCGAACCAGGCCGACGCGGGCTGATCCGCTGGTCGCATCCTTCGCGCTGGCATCCGCAGGTGGGGGAGGGCTTCAGTGAACGCCGCCGGATTGCGCCCGCCGGTGGCCAGAGCGTCAGGCCGGGGGCCGGGAGGCAGAACGATGTTGCGTGACGATGCTGAAAAGACCAAGGCGTGCCGCGAATCCGGCCGGTCCGGTCGCGTCATCGACCGGATCGCAGGTGTTGCAGCCGGTCCCCTGGGGGGCAGATGACCCGATTCCTCAGCTGGCGAACCCTGGCGCTGATCGGGGGCGCGCTTTTGGTCTTCGCCATAGTCGCGTTGGGGTGGGGGCCGCTGACCGATGCTGTCGAGAACGTCGATGGTGAACGGATCGCCGCGTGGGTCGACGGCGCGGGGGCATGGGGGCCGGTGCTTGTCGTGGCGCTGATGACGGTCGCGATCGTCGCGTCGCCAATCCCGAGCGCGCCGATCGCGCTGGCCGCCGGTGCCGCCTATGGGCATACGATGGGGACGCTCTATATCGTTGCCGGGGCCGAACTGGGCGCGCTTGTCGCCTTCGGGCTGGCCCGGTTCCTCGGGCGCGATGCCCTTGTCCGATGGCTTGGCGACAAGGTCGATCCCGGCTGGCTCGGCTCGCAGAACGCGCTGACCTTCACCGTTTTCGCCAGCCGCCTGATGCCATTCATCTCGTTCGATATCGTCAGTTATGCCGCGGGACTGAGCTGTCTTCACTTCTGGCGCTTTGCGCTGGCCACGCTTGCGGGGATCATTCCCGCCAGCTTTGTCCTTGCCCATTTCGGCAACGAAGCCGTCAGCGGCAAGCCGTCCAGCGTGATGTGGATCGCGATCGGGTTGGGCGCCCTGACGTTGGCGCCGCTTCTGGGGGTGGCATTCAGGGATTGGCGAAAGCGCCGCGGTCCTTGACCTTCCCGCCGGTGGAAGGTGCAGGGTAAGATAACCCTGCCAGGAAAGGTCACGAAAATGAGCGACCGCCATGCTGCCCCATCCGATATCGACACCATCGTTCACGTCTGCCCGATGCACCCCGAGGTGCGGCAGAACGGGCCCGGCGACTGCCCGAAATGCGGCATGCACCTTGTGCCCGAGGCCGAGCTTGACGCGCAGGGCGCCCACACCCACGCACCGCACGACAACGACGCGCACGATCAGGGAGAATACGACACCGTTCCCGCCGATCACGACGGCGCCGTCTATACCTGTCCGATGCATCCCCAGGTCCGCCAGGTTGCGCCCGGTTCCTGTCCGCTCTGCGGCATGGGGCTTGAGCTTGAATCGGCGGCGATGGCGGTAGATGGGCCAAATCCCGAACTGGTCGATTTCACCCGGCGCTTCTGGGTTGGCGCAATCCTGGCCCTGCCGCTTCTGGTTCTGTCCATGGGCCCGTTCGTGGGTTTCCCCGAGGTGCGCGAGGTCTTCGGCGAACGCGCATCGCTCTGGATCGAACTGGTGCTGGGCACGCCGGTGGTCCTGTGGAGCGGCTGGCCATTCCTCGTGCGCGGCTGGACTTCGTTCCGCACCATGAACCTCAACATGTTCTCGCTGATCGCCATGGGCGTCATGGCGGCCTGGCTGTTCAGCGTGGTGGCAGTTCTGGTGCCCGATATCTTCCCCGACGGGTTCCGCGACGCCGAAGGTCATGTCGGCGTCTATTTCGAGGCCGCGGCGGTCATCGTGGTGCTGGTGCTGCTGGGCCAGGTCATGGAATTGCGCGCCCGCGAAGGGACCGGCAAGGCGATCCGCGCACTTCTGGACATGGCGGCCAAGACCGCGCGGGTGATCCGGCCCGATGGCACAGAAGAGGCGATCCCGCTTGAGGATGTGCAGGTCGGCGACCACCTGCGCGTGCGCCCCGGCGACAAGGTGCCGGTGGATGGCGTCGTGGTCAGCGGCCAGTCCTTCGTCGACGAAAGCATGATTTCGGGCGAACCCGTCCCGGTCGAGAAGACCGAAGGCGATCCCGTCACCGGTGCCACGATCAACGGCAACGGCAGCCTGGTGATGGAGGCGACGCGCGTCGGCGCCGACACCATGCTGTCCCGCATCGTCGAGATGGTGGCGAACGCCCAACGCTCGCGCGCGCCGATCCAGAAATACGCCGACAAGGTGGCGGGCATCTTCGTCCCCGCCGTGATCGGCATCGCCGTTCTGTCGTTCATCGCCTGGGCGAGTTGGGGTCCGGCGCCGTCGCTGTCCTATGCGCTGGTCTCTGCCGTGGCGGTGCTGATCATCGCCTGTCCCTGCGCGCTTGGCCTTGCCACGCCGATGTCGATCATGACGGCGACGGGGCGCGGCGCACAGGCGGGCGTGCTGATCAAGAACGCCGAGGCGCTGGAGCGGTTCGAAAAGGTCGACACCCTGATCGTCGACAAGACCGGCACCCTGACCGAAGGCGCGCCCAGGCTTGTGGCCGTTCTGCCCGAGGCCGGCCATGACGAAACCGAAGTGCTGCGCCTTGCCGCCTCGCTTGAGCGCGGATCCGAACATCCGCTGGCCGAAGCCATCGTTCGCGGCGCCGAGGGCCGGGGCGTGACGATGAGCGACGCCGAGGATTTCGAGGCGGTCACCGGCAAGGGCGTCAAGGGCGTCGTCGATGGCCGGACCGTTGCCCTTGGCAACCTGGCGATGCTCACCGACCTGGGGCTTGACCCCGGCGACCTGACGGCCACGGCCAACGCGCGCCGGGACGAGGGCGAGACGGTCATGTTCGTCGTGCTGGACAATGAGATCGTCGGCCTGGTCAGCGTCACCGACCCGGTGAAGGAAACCACCCCGGCCGCGATCGCGGCACTGCACGATCTCGGCTTCCGGGTCATCATGGCGACCGGCGACAACGCGCGCACCGCCAAGGCCATCGGCGCCCGGCTGGGCATCGACGAGATCAAGGCCGATGTGCTGCCCGAGGACAAGGCGCGCATCATCAGGGACTTGCAGCAGGAAGGGCGCAGCGTTGCCATGGCGGGCGACGGTGTGAACGATGCACCGGCCCTTGCGCAGGCGGATGTCGGCATCGCCATGGGCACCGGGGCGGATGTGGCGATCGAAAGCGCCAGCATCACCCTGGTGAAGGGCGATCTCGACGGGATCGTGCGGGCGCGCCGCCTTGCCCGCGCCACCATGCGCAACATCCGCCAGAACCTGTTCTTTGCCCTGATCTATAACGCCTTGGGCGTGCCGATCGCGGCGGGCGTTCTGTTTCCCTTTTTCGGCATCCTCATCAGCCCGATGTTCGCGGCCTTCGCGATGAGTGCGTCTTCGGTTTCGGTGGTGGCCAACGCGCTGCGGTTGAGGGCGACGAAGATCTGAAGGGACGCATGGGTGGCGGTCGCCAACCCATCTTCCGGTGGTGGTCAGCGTGCCTGCCACCGGATCAGCAGGGCCGCGCAGGCGGTCAGGGCCAGCGTTGCAAGGACGAAGCCCGCGATTGCGAACAGCACCGCGCCCGACCGCCCCCCAAACCTGTGCGCCAGGGCGCCGAGCCTTTCCGACGTCCGGATGGCCGTGACATAGAGCGGCAGGGCGCTGGCCAGCGTGGCATAGAGATAGGCGCCCGAGATGTTCTCGAACAGGACCGAGCGCACCAGCGTCGGCGCCACCACCCGAAGGGCGGTCGCGCGGCTGCCGCCGAAAGATCCGAACAGATCGGCCGACAGGACATAGATCGCTCCGTGCAGCGCGATGAACCCGAACACGCGGACCGGCAGATCGACCAGAAGAACCAGCCGGATCCCATAGTTCCGCCCGGGACTGGCCACGATCAATGCGAACAGGAAGAAGCTGACATAGTTCACCACGAACACGACCGGCAGGCCATTGATCGCGACCTGTCTTGCAAACCGGACCAGTGGCGCGCCGCCGCCCACCAACATGCCGCCAAACCCTGGGGTCGTCACGACGAAGATCACGACGGCCGGCACCAGCCCGAGCAGGCTGAACAACAGGGTATTGCGTGCAAACACCAGCGCCGGCATGTCGATGGAGAAATATCTTTGCATGGGAGGCAGTCTTTCACGGATTGCACGGAAAGTAATTTGCAACCTTGCGGGGCCTTTCGCCCTTTGGCCGGGCAGGCGTAGCCGAATTGAAACCCCTTGGCTCTAGGCGTGTCGGGGGTTTGGAAACCGGACGCGCACCGTCAGGCCGGGCGCGTTGTCGTCCAGGGTCAGGGTCGCACGATGCAGGTTCGCGATGGCGGAAACAAGGCTGAGGCCCAGACCGTTGCCTTCGGTGGTGCGGCTTTGTTCAAGACGGTAAAGACGGCGCAGCACCTTGTCGCGTTCCTCGGGCGGGATGCCCGGGCCGCGATCCGAAACCGTTAGCGTGACATCGCCCGGCGCCGCGGTGATCACGATGGTGACGGGGCCACCCCCCGGCACATGGGTCAGGGCGTTCTGGATCAGGTTGGTGATCAGTTGCGACAGAAGCTGGCGGTCGCCCATGATCGTCGCGCTGCGATCCGTCGGCGCCGCGATGGTCAGATCGAAACCCTGCTCCTCCGCGTCCAGCCCCAGAAGGTCGACGACATCGCGTGCCACGTCTGCCAGGTCGGTGGGGCGGAACCGGTCACGCACCGCGCCGCCTTCGATCTGGGCCAGTTGCAACAGCGCCTGGAACGTCCGCACGATGCGGTCGGTTTCGTCCAGCGCGCGGTCCAGCAGGGGTTCTTGCCCGTCACTCAGCACCGTTCGGGTGCGCATCCGGTCAAGCACCACCGCCACCCGCTGGATCGGTGTCTTCAGGTCGTGCGCGATGTCGGCGGAGATCTGGCGCATGGACGAAATCAGCGCCTCTTGCGCGCTTGCCATCTGGTTGACGCTGTGACCGATGCCCGACAGATCGTCGGCGCGCCCTTCGATGCCGCCCACCCGGGCCGACAGCGTGCCGCCCGTCAATTCGCGCAGCGTTGTTTCGATGTCGTCGATCCGGCGCCGCGCGGTGTGGGCGATCCAAGCGCCGGCCGCTCCGGCGATCAGCAGCGCCGGCAACACCCCCATGAGCAGGACCGAAACAAAGATTTCACCCATTTCGATGACCTGTTCGCGGCTTTGTGCCACGACCAGCCAGCCGCGCCCGACCTGTTCGCCCAGTGCCAGGTAACTGTCGGCAAGATCGTCGTCATCGTCAGCCGCGACAGCGTCCTTCGCGACGATGGTCGGGCCGCGGACGGGGGGGAAATCATCGACGTTCGATATCGGATCGCCATGCCCGGGCAGAAAGTGCAGGATGCGCACTTCGGGGTCGGTGTTCGATACCGCGGCGGCCAGCCGGTCCATCAGGGCATCGCTGTCGCGGATCGCGCGATAGTCATCGAGCGTCTGTTCCAGGTCGGCTTCGATCGCGGCGTCGATATGCGCGCGCGTCACCCCATAGGCCACGCCAAGGCAGCCGATGGCCGCAACCGCAAAAATCGCCAGAAGGATCAGCGTCAGGCGCAGAGGGGTCGAGCGGATGCTGCGCCCTCGCGTCATTCGACGATCCTGTATCCCGATCCGCGCACCGTTTCGATCAGCTCGGTGTCGAAGGGCTTGTCGATCTTGCCGCGCAGACGGCTGATATGGGTGTCGACGACATTGGTCTGCGGGTCATAATGGATGTCCCATACCGCCTCCATCAACATGGTGCGGGTCTGCACACGACCCTTGCGGCGCATCAGGTGTTCCAGCAGGGCAAATTCGCGCGGCAGCAGGTCGATCGGCCGGCCGGCGCGCGTGACCTTGCGCTGCAACAGGTCCATCCGAAGATCGCCGGCCGTCAGGACCGTCGGTTGGTCCTGAAACGGGGGACGGCGGGCGATGGCGGCGATCCGGGCGCTCAGCTCGCCGAAGGCGAAGGGTTTGACCAGATAATCATCGCCCCCGGCCAACAGACCTTCGATCCGGTCGTCGACGCCGCCAAGCGCGGTCAGAAACAACACCGGCGTCGCGTTTTTCGTCGCGCGCAGGGTCTTGACCAGGCTCATGCCGTCCAGACCCGGCAGCATCCGGTCGATCACCATGACATCATAGGTGCCGACGGCCGCCTGCACCAGGCCGTCGGCGCCGTCAGCGATAAGATCGACGCAATGCCCTTCCTCGCGCAGACCCTCGGCGATATAGGCCCCGGTGGAGGCGTCGTCTTCGATGACCAGGATCTTCATGGCGTCCCCCGAGGCTTGACCGGCGGGCAGGGCGCCGCCGGTCCTGTCTTCGTATAACGCGACGATCAGTTCTTGTCGTCGTCGTCGATGATCGCGGTAACCGTGCCGTCGGCGGGGTTCACCGCGACCTCTTTCGTGGTGCCGTCCGTCATGGCGATCTCGACCTCATAGACGCCCGAGGCGGTATCGTCGGTGTCGAAATCGGCGCTCATCGCCTTGCCGCCGGTCTGGTTCTCGGCGGCGGTGATGGCATCCATGATGGATCCGGGGGCGGCCAGGAACGCTTGGGTTTCGGCCCGGTCATCGGCATCGGAGTTGCGATCGGCCAGGGCGGCGGTGGCTCCGGCGGCGCCCAGTGCAATCAGGGTGGCCGCACCGAGGGTTTTCAGCGACTTGATGGTCATGGTGGTCTCCTTGGGTTCGCGGCGACGCCAGTGTCGCCGTCTGGATCAAACCTAGGCACCGCCGCGCCGCGCGGCTTGTCGCAAACATTACAAATTTGCCATGCGGCGCAATCGAATTTCATGGTGTAAGGGCCGGGTCACCCAAGCGGCATGCATCGCGTCGGTGGTGCATCCGTGGCACAAGACATCAAGCGGGATCGTATCGTTCGCTCCCTCACTTCAAAAACGAGGTTCCTGCCGCAATGCCCCTTTCTCTCGACCAGATCCTGCCGTCACTTCAGTCGCTGGGGCTGTGGACCTATTGGATCATCGCGCTGTTCGCGCTGCTCGAGGCGGTCGTGCTGACCGGCATCGTCGTGCCCGGAACGCTGGTGGTGATCGCCGGCGGCATGCTGGCGCAGCGCGGCACGCTGGATTTCTTCGATCTGGCGTGGTTCGTGGCGGCCGGTGCGGTGATCGGTGGCGAGATCAGCTTTCGGTTGGGGCGGCTTGCGACCGGCGGGTTGGGCCACCGGCGCGCCCTTGCCGGATCGCACCATGCGGGGCGCGCCGCCGATCTTTTGCGCCGGCACGGGGCGTTTGCCATGGTGATCGGGCGTTTCCTGGGCCCGCTTGCGGCCTTTGTGCCGTTCTCCGCCGCGCTGGCGGGGATGACGCAGCGACGGTTTTCGGCTTGGAACGCGGTCAGCGCGGTGCCCTATGCCCTGATCCTGCCCGCGTTCGGCTATGCTTCGGGGCGGGCGCTGGGCACCCTGGGGGCGGCGGCGCCGAGGGCGCTGGCGGTGGCGGGGGCGGGCGTTGTCGTTCTGGCGTTCCTGTGGTTCGTGATGGCGCGGATCCGCCGCGCGCTGCCGCTGCTGGCCGAGATCGCGGGTGCCCTGCGCCAGAGCCTGTTGCGCAAACCGCCGGTGCGCGCGGTCCTTGCGCGGTTTCCGCGCCTGTCGGGCTTTGTCGCCGCGCGCTTCGGGACCGAACGGTTCCTGGGTCTGACGGCGACGATCCTCGTGGTACTGTTTCTCTATGTCGTCGGGGTCTGGACCGAGTCGGTGTTCGATTTCCTGGGCGACAGCGACGTGACGACATCGGACAACCGCCTGGCCAACATGCTGTTCGCTATGCGCGATCCCCATCTTGTCGCCGTTCTGGGCTGGATCACGGATGCGGGTGGGCGGCACGGTGTGCTGCCGATGCTGGCCGGCACGGGTGCTGCGCTGCTGATCCTGCGCCGGTTCGATCTGTTCATCGGCGTCGCGATCGCGGCCATCGGCAACCAGTTGACCGTGACCCTGCTCAAGAGCTTTTTCGACCGCCCGCGATCCGCGCTGGGGTATTTCGTCGAAACCTCGGGCAGTTTTCCCAGCGGCCACGCGGCGGGATCGGTCGCGGTCTGGGCGATGCTGTTCTATGTCGGCTGGCGGATGCGGCTGTTTTCGGCAGGGGTGGCGGCCATCGCGGCGGTGACGGTCGCGTTCCTGATCGGGTTCAGCCGGGTCTATCTGGTCGAACATTACCTGTCGGACGTGCTGAACGGCTATCTCGTCGGGGCGCTGTGGCTGATCCTTGGCGTGGCCTGGTGCGAGTGGCGTCGCGACCGGCCGCGCCCGCCCCCCGCGGGCCCACGCGCCTGGGCCGCGGCGGGCTGTCTTGCGGCGGCGCTGGCGCTCACGACCTATTTCGCCTTCACCACCGCCAACCCCCTGAATCCGCCCGTCGATCCGGCAACGCGGATCATCGCCCAGCCTGCCGGCCTGTTTGAGGCGCAACCGCTTGCCGACAGCACGGAAAGCCTGGTGGGGGTTGCGCGTCAGCGCGTGAACCTGATCGTCACGGCGCCGGATGGCAAGGCCCTGGCGACGGCCATGCAGAATGCCGGTTGGCTGGATGCGCCGCGTCCCGGCCTTGGGCGGTTGGCGGCAGCCGTTTTCGACGACGTCACCGGCCGGGCGCTGCCCGATCCGCTGGTCATTCCGACCTTCTGGGACGACCGGCCTAGCACCCTTGGCTTTGCCATGCCCGCGTCAGGCGGATCGGACGATCAGCGCCTGCACGCGCGGTTCTGGGACAGCCGGTTCAGGACCGCCCGGGGCGAGACGGTGTTCGTCGGCACGGTAACGCGCGAGGACCCCGTCGAATGGGCCATCGACGATGACGCGGCCGGCCTGCCAAATCCCGATGTTTCGAAGGTGCTGAGCCGCCTTGCCGCCGATCTGCGCGAAAGCGGGCTGAAGGTAACAACGCGCCCCTGACACCGGGCCAAACGCGGTATGACGGCGTCCGACCCATCGGCCGACAGGCTCCGGTTACATGCCTTCGTCCAGAATCCTGAACGTCGCCACGGGCCATTCATCTTGCCGCAATGCGGTTCTGGCGAAAAAGCCGCTTTCGCCCAAGAAATCGGCGCGGCACCAGACACCGTCGGATGCCACAAGGCATTGATTGAAAACGACCTTTGTGGCCGCGGGAACAACGCCGACGATCAAGGCATCGCGGCGGGGCAGGCGGCGCACAGGTTTCTATCATCGTCTCATTTCCCGTGAGGGACGATGCCTGAAGATCGCTTGACGGCACGCATTCGCGGGTCAGCCCCTTGGAGAAAAACGCTTTCCTCTCCAGCGCCTTGGCGATGCGCGGCGGTGCCGTCGCCGGTCTGGCGTTCGACTATGACGGTTTCGCCCACGCCCCTGATCTCGCCGCTCAGCCTGAACTGGTTGCCACCGATGGCAAGGAACAGCGCGACGTCGTCGCGGTCCGACAGCAGGATCTGGCCGTCTTCGATTGACCAGCTGGCAAGGCTCGACAGGGGCGATTGCAGTTCTTCGACGACGCAGACCAAGGCACGTCACCGGTCTGGGACAATTCGATCCGGCAGACCTGACCCGTGCGGCCGAAGGCGGGGTCGAAGACGTACCATTCGCCGGAAAAGGCCTGGCGAAACTCGCCCCAGCCGGCTCTGTTGCACAAATTGCGTGAGGGATTCATTTCGTGACTCCAGCGTGGTAGCTGGGCTTCATGAGCAGACCTGCGCCTTCAACCTACAGAACCAGGAGCTGGCCAGCCTATAACGGGGCGCTCAAACGCCGGGGCTCGCTGACGGCTGGTTTGACCCCGAGATGAGCTGGGATGCCGTGACTGGACGGTGCCTGACTTCAGCACGCTTTCGCACCGTCAGAAGACGCTGGCCGTCCCTATCCCGTATCGCGGCTCCAAGGGCCCCTTGCACCTGCCGATCGACAACACCGGCATTGTGTCAAACTGCCGGGCCAGAGGCTCATGGTGGGGAACTTCGACCGACAGGTCGCCGAGCTCCGGGTCCGCATCGCCGTCCTGAAAGGCTATACTGCGCTCGGCATATCCGTCACGAAAACTGTGGGATAAGTCCGCCCGGGAAAGAGGAACTTCGGCGTTCAGCCGATCTGTGCAACAGAGCCGGCGACAACTATCTCGATGGTCAGCAGCATTATGGTGGCACGAACATCATGACCGTCCGCGTTACCGGTGACCGCAACAACAACAACGGTGACTTCCTCACCGGCGACGCGCTTGCGGCGCGCCACTATGCCAACAATGCGACGGGTCTGACTTTCGGGCACGGTCGTCTGTGGCAGAATGGTGGCAACAACTATCTGACCTTGACCGTCAACTCGAGCGACAACCTGTTCGCCACCCTCCAGCAGGGTAGCAACAACTCGATCATGGGTACCATTGGCGGTGGGACCGGCAACCAAGCCGTGGTCGCACAGTTGGGCAACACCAACGTCGCGAACTTCACCCAGAACGGCACCGGCAACGTGCTGGGCGTGACGCAATAACATCCCGACGGCGCGGCCGGACCCCGATGAACCGGCGCGCCCAGATCAGGTGGTTTCAGTGAACCATCGGCAGAACGCACGTCTCAGCCTTGTCGACGCGGCCGCCGCCGCGCTGGTCATGGCGGGTGTGCCAGCGAACGCGCAGTCCCGGTTCGGCAACGATGTCGTCATCGAACAGGACGGCACCGACAACACGGCGACCATCGATCAGACCGGCTCCAACAACCTAGGCGGGACCGAAAGCAACCCGATCCTGCAATCGGGATACTGGAACGAGATCCGGATCGACCAGGCCGGCAGCGCCAACCGCGTCGGCACCGATACCCGCCGCGTCGTCCAGCGCGGTCTTGAAACCACGCCGCTGGTGCACAACAGCATGACCCTGACGCAGACCGGCACCCGCAACCTTGTTGGCGCCGTCACCCAGATCGCCCGTGGGGCCGTGCCGCAGGGCACCAATACCCTTCTGATCACCCAGACCGGGCGCGACAACACCGTCGCCGGTATCGTCCAGGACCAGCAGCCCAGTGAGGTCGCCCAGCGCGCCGAGATCACGATGGATGGCGCGGGCAACATAGTGCGCCTTGTTCACCAGGAAGCCGGCAGCGATTTCGGCGGCGATCCGAACCGCGTTGTCCTGACGCTTGCGGGCAACGACAACGGACGGGTCAACTTGTCGGGCGTGGCGCTTGTGCCGGGTTTGCGCAACAGTGCGATCGTCCAGACGGGACGCGCGTTGGATCCGGCGTCGAACGGCAACGAGGTCGAACTGTTCGTGCTTGCCGATGATTTCCGTTTCGGCAGCCGGCAAGGCGGCCGGATGAACCGGATCGGCCCAATCACGGTCAGCGGTGCAGGAAACGCGCTGGGCATCCGTCAGGAGGGGCTGGAGAACGACATGACCGCTGCGGCGCTGGAAGGCATCCAGAACGTCATCGGGGTCGATCAATACGGAACCAACGGCCTGGCGTTGAACATCTTCGGCGACAGCGATTTCAACATCGTCTCGGTCGATCAGATGGGAACGAACGATGCGGCCCTGACGATCGAAGGCGACACCAACGAGATCACGGCACGGCAGGATTGCAATTTCGGAGAGGCGGGCGACAGCATCCTCACCATGGGTCTCGCCGGCGACAACAACTATTTCGACGTCGTGCAGGAAGGCGAGAACAACCTGATCGTATCGCTGACGGGAAGCGACAACAATTCCCGCGGCCAGTCGGGCGCTTTTGCGACGTTGGGCCTGCGCGCGGGGCAACTGGTCCAGTCCGGCACCACCAGCAGTGGCAGCGACAACACAGCGACGATCACAGTCGTGGCCGATTCCAACGCCGTCGCGACGCGCCAGATCGGCGGCCTGAACAGCGTTCTCGTCTTGATCCAGGGCGATGACAACGAACTGGGCATATTGCAGGGCGGCAGCGCCAATGCCGCCGCGGTTCACCAGGTCGGGCACAGCAACCCCGCGCTTGTCCGACAGTGATGGCGTGCCGGCGTTCGGTCGCTCACAACGATCCGCTTGGGGCAAAGGGCGCCGCCGGCACTTCGGCCCGCGGCCTCGCTTACGCCAGCCCGTCCCGGCACAGCGCTATCGCAGCGTGATTACGCGTTCTTCGTGCGCAGATCCACGTTGAACTCGGGGATGGCGCGGGCTGCCAGGGCGTCCATGTCCCAGGCGATCCCCAGCCCGGGCGTCTCGGGGGCCAGTGCCATGCCATTCTCGATTATCAGACCGCTCTCGGTCACCTCGTTCAGTTGCGGAATATATTCGACATAGCGTCCGTTCTGCACCGCGCAGACCAGGCTCACGTGCAGTTCCATCAGGAAGTGCGGACAGACGGGCAGATCGAAACATTCCGCCATATGCGCCACCTTCAGCCAAGGCGTGATGCCACCGATCCGCCCGGCGTCGACCTGGATCACCGACGCCGCCCCGCGCGCGATGTATTCGGCGAAGTGGCGCACGGAATACAGGCTTTCGCCCACGGCCACCGGCATCGCGGCGGCCCGCGCCAGATCGACGTGACCGGTGATGTCGTCGGCGGCCATCGGCTCTTCGATCCAGGCCAGGTCGAACGGGCGCAGCGCTTCGGCCCGGCGGCGGGCGGTGTCGCGGGCGAACCCCTGGTTGGCGTCGGTCATGATCTCGTAACCCGCGCCAAGCGCGTCGCGCACCGCCGCGATCCGCGCCACGTCTTCGGCTGCCGTGGGTTTGCCGATCTTGACCTTCGAGCCGGTAAAGCCCTTCTCGCGGGCTGCCAAAGCATCTTCGACCAGCGCCTCGGGCGGGATATGCAGCCAGCCGCCTTCGGTGGTATAGCAGGGGGCGGCCGGACGGGCGCCGCCGGCCATGCGCCACAGCGGCAGTCCGGCCTTGCGACAGCGCAGATCCCACAGGGCGGTATCTACGGCCGCCAGCGCGATCGAGGTGATGGCGCCGATGGTCGTGGCATGGGTGGCGAATTCAAGGTCATGCCAGATCGCTTCGACCTCGGTGGGATCGCGCCCGATCAGGCGCGGCGCCAGATGATCGGCCAGAAGGCGCATCACCGACGATCCGCCTGTGCCGATCGTATAGGAATACCCGATCCCGACGGCGCCATCGCTGTCGGTGATCGTCACCAGCGGTGTTTCCTGGCTGACGAAGCTCTGGATGGCATCGGTGCGTTTGACCTGGGGGACAAGGTCGACCATGGACAACTGGACACGTTCTATCTTGGGCATGGGAGTACTTCTCTGGTTCAGGGCACAGGGACGGGGGGGGTCAGTCGGGCAGGTTGTAGAAGCTGCGCGCATTGCGCTGGCCGATCATGTCGCGTTCATCCTGTGACAGGGGCGCCAAAAGGCGATGGGTCATGTCGATCCAGGCGGGAAGGCCGATGCCAAGATCCACCACCGGCCAATCGCCGCCCCAGATCAGGCGCCGGGGTCCGAACAGCTCAAGCGCCGCGTTTGCCACCGCTTCGGCGGGATCGGGCGGGCCGGCATCTGCGGGCACATAGGCGGTCACGCCGGAAAACTTGACCCAGAGGTTCGGCAACGCGGCCAGTCGCGCCATGTCGTCGCGCCAGGCGGCAAACCCGCCCGCGGCCATGTTGTTGGTTCCGAAGTGATCCAGCACGAAGGCCACATCCGGGCAGGCGCGCACCAGATCGGCGACAATGCCCAGCTGACGGGCGGCACAGCACAGATCCACCGGCCATCCGGCAGCGCCGATCCGGCGGATGTTGGCGCGGTAGGTCTCGGCGCGGCTGGTGTCATCGGGCATCGTCTGCAGGAGGCGGCGAAAGCCGACCACCTTCAGGTCGCGGCATTCGTCCAGCCAGGCCGCGAATCCGTCGTCGGTTTCGGGACGGCAGGCCGCGATCTGTCCGAACATGGGCACATCGCCCGTGCCGACCAGTTCGGCCACAAGGCGCGCCTCGGCCTGATAGTCGGCGTCGTCCACACCGGTTTCCATGAAAATGGTGCCGATAACATCGCGTCCGGCGACCAGGGCGGCGTAATCCTCGCGTGTGAAACTGCCGGAAAGCGGGGGGATGTCGTCCGTCCAGGCATAACCCAGCCGGTCGCGCAGGATCAGGTGCTGGTGGGTGTCGATCAGTTGCATCGTGCGGTCCTCGCTCAGGGCTGAAGGGCGATCCGGTCCATCTCGGGCCAGAGGGCGTCGGGCACGGGATGGCTGAACAGATCCAGGTTGCGTGTCAGGCTTGATGGTTTGGCGGTGCCGATCAGGACACTGGCCACCACGGGATTGCGCAGCGGGAAATGCAGCGCGGCATTGGCCAGCGCGACATCATGGTCGGCGGCGGCCTTCTCCATCTGTTCGACCTTTTGCAGGATCTCGGGCGAGGCGGCGGCATAGTTGAACGTGGCCCCCGGTTTCGCTCCCGTGGCCAGGATGCCCGAGTTGAACACGCCGCCGACGATCATGGCGGTGCCGCTGTCCTCGCACATCGACATCAGCCGGCCCGAGGCGCTGCGATCCAGCATCGAATAGCGCCCCGCCATCAGCAGGCAATCCAGCGACACCCGCTCCATCACGTTGATGCAGGCCGCCACCTCGTTCACGCCCAGGCCGAACGCGCCGATCCGGCCGGACGATTTCAGGCTGCGAAGGGCATGGATGCCGTCGTGGCAGAACGTGTCGAGATGCCTGGCGTATTCGTCGCCGGCAAAGCTGCCGCTTTCCAGGTCGTGGACGAACAGGATATCGACCGAGGTCAGGCCAAGCCGCGTCAGGCTGTCCTCGAACGACCGCATGATCCCGTCATGGCTGTAGTCATAGTTCACCGAAAAGGGCAGGGCATCGACAAAGCCGTTGTCGGGCTGCCGGCCGTCCGTGATCGGCTTCAGGATCCGTCCGACCTTGGTCGACAGAACGAAGTCGCCGCGCGGCTTGCCCTGCAGGAAATCGCCCATCCGCCGTTCGGACAGGCCCTGGCCGTAATAGGGCGCCGTGTCGAAATAACGCATTCCTGCGTCCCAGGCGGTGTCCAGCGTGGCCATCGCATCGGCCCGTGACACCGGACGATAGAGGTTGCCGATCCCGGCCCCGCCGAACGACAATTCGGTCAGGTGCAGGTCGGTGGCGCCCAGGCGTCTTCGTTTCATGTCACGTTCCTTCTGTTGTTTGATGTCGCGTTCACGATGGGCCGCGCAGGGGCACGTCGAACGGCAGCTTTGCCTGCTGTTCGTCCGACATCCGGTCGAAGATCACGAACACCATGTCGAGGTGCCGCGCCAGGGCGTCATGGGCGGCGGCGGCGTCGCCCCGATCAAGCGCGTCGATCACGGCGCGGTGTTCATCCAATACATCGAACAGCCGGTTCTCATGGGCCCAATAGCGGTGAAAGCGTCGCAACGGGGTCTGGGCGGTCTGGATCGCCGGCCAGACCCCGTGGCGGCCGGAATACCCGGCCAGCATCTGGTGAAACCGCTCATCCGCACGCAGGAACTCGTCGGGATCCCGGGTTTCGATGGTGCGCGCCTGATCCGCGATGACGTCGCGCAGGGCGACGCCCATTTCGGGCGTCCACAGCGTCGCCGTCTCGCGCAGCAGCGCCAGTTCGAGCGAGCGGCGCACGAAATGGCTGTCGCGCAGACCGTCGAGGCGCAGCGGTGCCACATAGCTGCCGCGTTGCGGCGACACATCCACCAGCCCCTCTTCCACGAGGCGCTGGATCGCGGTGCGCACCGGCGTGCGCGACACCGAGAACTGTCGACAGATGGAATTTTCGCTGATCCGTTCATTGGGGGCAAGGCGGACATCGACGATGGCCTGCCGCAACACCGCGTGAACCTGGTCCGACACGGACAGACGGCGATCGACGTCCAGCGTGAGCGACCCCAATCCGGGGTGCTGTGCGCCGATCGGCGGATCGAGGATCGGACGCGAAGAATCTTCCCAGGCCATCGTGGCGTCCTCGAACAGCTCGTAAAGTGTCTTGCGGCTTGGATACAAGAATACTAGTGTTTCGGACATGATTGCAAGCCGGCGCGCCACAATCCGCAACAAAGCGAAAAAAGGCCCGGCTGTTCGGGCGGTTTTGTCCGTGGATGGCAATCCATAGTGGAGGAGAGAAACACATGAATACCCCGTTCAAGACCATGGCACTGGCCGGCATCTGCGGCATGGCCGCCGCGGCCGCGCAGGCGGCCGACGACAGCCGCATCGCCATGATTCCCGGTGGCCCGCACCCCTATTTCGCGGCGTGGGAACAGGCCGGCGCGGACGCGGTGCGCGACTTCGGCATCGAGGCTGCGGATTACAAGGTGCCCCAGAAGTGGGAACTGACCCAGCAGAACCAGCTTCTGGAGAGCCTGCTGAGCCAGGGATACAACGGGTTCATGATCTTCCCGGGCGATCCCGTAGGTGCCGTGTCGACCGCCGAAGAGCTTGCCGAAAACGGCGCCCAGGTCATCGCCGGCGCGGGATGCTTCAAGGATCCGTCACCGGCGGCGTTCTGCCTTGGCACCGACACCGGAAATTCGGCCTATCTGGGCACCAAGGAGCTTTTGGCGGCCATGGGTGACGGCGAAAAGCGGATCGCGCATTTCACCGGCTTCCTCGTGGATCCGAACACCCAGCTGCGGATCGACGCCGTGAACAAGGCCGCCGAAGAGGCTGGCGCGACGGTGGTTCAGGTGATCGCCGACATCGATGCGCCCGAGCCGGCGGAAGAAAAGATCAACGCCTATCTCGCGGCCCATGCCGACGAGGTCGACGGCATCATCACCACCGCATGGGTGCCCGCTGTCGTGGCCGCCAACGCCCTGCGCAAGATGGGTGACACCGGCATCCACATGGTCGGCATCGACCACGACGAGGTCGTGCTGACCGCGATCAAGGATGGCGTCATCGACGGCACGATGCTTCAGAACCCCTATGGACAGGGCTATATCGGCACCTTTGCGCTGGACAAGCTGCGGTCGGGCTGCACCGTCAAGGACGACGCACCGTTCGCCTCGAACGCGCTGACCGACAAGTTCATCGACTCGGGCACCTCCTATGTCGATGCCAGCACGGTTGATAGCTATATCGATGCCATGCGCGCCGAAAGCGACCGGATCCTGAAGGATTTCGAAGCCACCTATCTGACCTGCAACTAAAGCAGACCCCGGCACGGATGACACCTCCGTGCCGGCCGTCGGCGCCGCTGTGCGCCGACGGCACCTGTCTGTCCGCGTCGTGTTTGCCTGCCTCGAACTGGAAATCTGTCCATGTCCGCACAAGATACCCCGTCTGCGCCGTCCCCAAACTCATCGACAGGGGATGGCAGACAGACCTGGCTCCGGTTCTTCCTGTCCAATGAATTCGGCCTGATCCTGCTGATCGCCGCCTTCATCGTGATCTTCGCCGTCAGCACGCGCGGCTTCCTGTCGCCGTTCAACCTGTTTTCCCTCGGTCGGAACTCGGCCGTGAACATCATGATCGGCCTGTCGATGATGACCGTGATCGTCACCGGCGGGCTGAACCTGGCGGTGGGCGCCATGGGGGTCTGTGCCGCGATGGCCTTCGGCTGGTTGATCGAGGTTCTGGGCCTGCCATGGCCGATCGCGCTGTTGGGCGGACTGGGGATGGGGGCCGCGCTGGGCTTCATCAACGGCTGGACCGTGGTGCGCACCGGGCTGCACAGCTTCATCATCACCCTTGCCACCATGAGCATCTTCTTCGGGGTGATGATCTTTCTCACCCGGGCCGAATCCTATCGCGCCATTCCCGATGTCTTTTCGGCCCTCGGCAAGATGAAGATCGCAACCTACCTGTCGCCGCTGCTGCTGGTGACGCTGGCCTGCGCGCTGGCGCTGACCTGGCTCTATCGCTTCACCGTCACGGGGCGCGAGATGCTGGCGGCCGGGGCCAGTCCGGCGGCGGCCGAACTTTCGGGCATCCGCGTCGGCCGGATCATCATCCTGTGTCACATGCTGTCGGGCGTTCTTGCGGGCATGGCCGCGCTGATGCTGGTGGCGCGCAACGGCGCCGCGATCCCGTCGATGGCGGGTCAGCTGGGGCAGGACTGGCTGTTGCCGGCATTCCTCGGGCCGGTGCTGGGCGGCACGTTGCTGCAGGGCGGCAAGGTGTCGGTGCTGGGCACGGTACTGGGCGCCTTCCTTGTCACCATGCTGTCGAGCGGCCTTCTGATGCTTCAGATCGGCGCCTTCTGGGTTCAGACCTTCCTGGGCCTGATGCTGTTGATCGCCGTGCTTCTGGACAAGGCGCGCCGCTCCTATCTCACCCGTCGAAACCTGGCGTGAAAGGCACCCCCATGCTGCAGATCTCCCGCCTGTCGCGCGCCGATTGGTTCGGCCCGCTGCTGGCCACCATCATCGCCATCGTTCTGATCCAGAGCTTCAGCGCCACGTTCCTGTCCGCCTACAACATCGAGATCCTGTTGCTGGCGATCGCGGTGAACGCGCTGGTGGCCTATGCGCAGATGATCATCATCGCCATCGGCCAGATGAACCTGTCGGTGGGGGCCATCGGCGGCCTGGCCGCCATTTCCTTCGCCGGCGCGATGGAGGTCTGGGGCCTGCCGGCGCCGCTGGCCCTGGTGTTCGCGCTGTTCATCGGGGTGCTTGCCGGCATGGTGAACGGCATCCTGATCCGGATCACCGGCATTTCGGCCTTCGTGATCACCCTTGCCACGCTGTCGATCTACAAGGGCATCAACCTTGGCATCACCGAGGCACAGCCGTTCTATGGCATTCCCGAAAGCGTCAAGAGTTTCGGATCGGCCATTCTGGTCGGGCCCATCCCGCTGCTGGTTGCGCCGACGATCGTGGTGACGCTTCTGCTGTGGTTCATGCTGCGCCGTCTGCCCATCGGGCGCTTCATTCTGGCCGTCGGCAGCAACGACCACGCCGCCGCCCTGTCGGGCATATCGGTCAGCAAGACCGTCATCGCGGCCCATGCGATATCGGGCCTGCTGGCGGCGATCGCGGGCGTGCTTGTGGTGGCGCGGCTTCAGATCGGTCAACCCTCGATCGGGGACGACTGGTTGATCCTGTCATTCGCGGCACCGGTCATCGGCGGCGCCATCTTGGCCGGCGGGCATGTCAGCACGATGGCGACGATGCTGGGTGTCGTGATCGTGGCAATCATCACCCAGGCGCTGGTGCTGTTTTCGATCGATCCGTTCCTGGTGCAGGTGGTGCTGGGCGCGATGATCCTGGCGGCCGTGGGCCTGAACAGGCTGCGGGCGCGCCAGCCGCTGAAGGGAAGCATGTGACATGACCCAGACTCCGATCTTCCGGGCCCAATCCATCGAAAAGGCCTTTCCCGGCGTTCTCGCGCTCAAGGGTGTCGACATATCGCTGCACCCCGGTTCGATTCACGCCCTGCTGGGCGAGAACGGCGCCGGGAAATCCACCCTGATCAAGGTGATCACGGGGGTTCATCAACCCACCGCCGGAACGATGTATCTTGACGGCGCCGAGACGCGTTTCACCAGCCCGCGCGACGCCATCGCCAAGGGAATTGGTGTCGTCCATCAGGAGCGGAACCTTTTTCCCCGCTTTTCGGTGGCCGAGAACATATTCCTGGAACAACTGGCGACTTCGTATCTCAAGCCGGTGAACTATGCCCAGCTGAACCGCGACGCGCGCCCCTGGCTGGACGCGCTCGAGCTGGACATCGATCCCGCCACCCCGGTGTCCGAACTTTCGGTGGCGCGGATGCAGCTGGTCGAGATCGCCAAGGCCCTGTCGTTGAAAAGCCGCGTGCTGCTGCTGGACGAACCGACGGCCTCGCTCACCTCAAGCGAAACCGACCGGCTGTTCACGATCTTGCGCCGCCTGCGCGATGACGGCACCAGCCTGGTGTTCGTCAGTCACAAGCTGGAAGAGGTGCAGGAGATCTGCGACCGCGTCACAGTGCTGCGCGACGGGGCGAACGCCTGCGACAGCCGCTCGATGGACGGTGTGGATCGCGACCAACTGGTGCAGATGATGATCGGGCGCTCGGAAGGGGCCGCGGCCTGGCGCCACCGCGATACCGCCAGCCACCCCGAGGTTCTGGGCCTGACCGGCGTGTCCACGGTCCTGGGCCATCGCGACATCACGCTGTCGGTGCGCAAGGGCGAGATCGTCGGCCTCTATGGCTTGATCGGGGTCGGGCGCACGGAACTGGCCAAGTCGATCATGGGCCAGTTCGCGGTCACCGGCGGCGAGGTGCGGGTGAACGGCACCGCCGTTCAGATCGGCTCGGTCGCCGAGGCGATCCACCGGCACGGCCTTGGCTATATCAGCGAGGATCGCAAGGGCGAGGGGCTAATCCTTCAGCACTCGGTTCTGGCCAATGCGGGCGTGCCGATCTGGCGCAAGCTGGCCGGCGCCCTGGGCAGCCTGTCGGACGGACGGGTGCAACAGGTCGTCACGCCATTCCTGAACAAGCTTGAGGTCAAGACGCCCAGCCTGGCCCAGACCGTCGGCAACCTGTCCGGCGGCAACCAGCAGAAGATCAGCGTCGCCAAGTGGCTGGCGGCCGGTGTGTCGTTTCTGATCGTCGATGAACCGTCTGTCGGCATCGACATCAAGACCAAGGCCTATCTTCATGAATTGCTGCGCGAACTGGCCGACAACGGCACGGCGATCCTGCTGATCTCGAGCGACATGCCCGAGATGATCGCCCTGGCCGACCGGATCGCGGTGATGGACGATTACCGCATCCGCGGCGAAGTCCCGAACACCGGTGTCTATGACGACATCAGCCGGAAGATCATGAACCACATCCACGGTTCCGAGGTCGACCGCACCGAGTTCGCCGAAGCCTCCAACCCCTGAGCGGGCGTGCGTGTGGCCCAACCTGACCGAAGAAACCTATCCGCCACGCCGCAGAAGCGACATCCACATGCCCGACAGGCGTCGCAGGCGCGGGGTCAGGCGGTCGGCGACACAGGCGTCGGCGGCGGTGCGGATCGCGGCGCTTTGCGTCGGATAGGCATGGATGACACCCGACAGCGCGCGCAGCCCGATCCTGCGTTCCATCGCCAGCGTGATTTCGTTCAGCATGTCACCGGCGTGACGCGCGACGACCGTGGCGCCGAGGATCCGGTCACCGCCCTGGCGCACGCGGATCTTGACGAAACCGGTTTCCTCGCCGTCGGTGATGGCGCGGTCGTTCTCGTGCATCAGGACGGTATAGGTCTTGATCGGAATACCCTGGCTGATGGCCTGATCGGCCCGCAGCCCCACATGGGCGATCTCGGGGTCGGTAAAGGTGCACCACGGGATTATCTGACGGCTGAGCCTTTGCCGTCCGAAGAACAGCGCGTTTCGCACCGCGATGCGGGCCGCGGCATTGGCCACATGGGTGAACATGTGCCCGCCACAGACATCGCCCGCGGCAAACACCCGCCGGTTGGTCGTGCGCATGAAATCATCCACCTCAATGCCGGTTTCGGGATCGGCGGCAATACCCGCTGCCGCCAGGTCCAACCCCGCAATCCGGGGCACCCGCCCGACACCGGTCAACACCTCGTCCACCGTGATCGCGAAACGGTCGCCGCCGGTGCTGAGCGTGATTTCCTTGCCTTCGGACGTGGTGCGCGCGCTGACGGCCGTGGTGTTCAGGTGAACCTGCACCCCGTCGCGCGCCAGCGATTCCGACAGCAGTTGCGCCGCGTCGCGTTCTTCCTCCGGCAGGAACTTGGGCGCGTCGTGGACAAGCACGATCCCGACCCCAAGGCGGCAGAGCGCCTGCGCCATTTCACAGCCCAGCGGGCCGCCACCGATCACCATCATCCGGCGGGGCAGGGTGTCACGGTCAAACAGCGTCTCGACCGTCTCGAAACCGATCTCGGCCAGACCGGGAATGGCGGGCGGGCGCAGCACGCCGCCGGTGGCGACCAGGGCGCGCAGGAACCGCAGGGTGGCATCGCCCACCCGCACCGAGCGGTGATCGGCAAAGCGGGCCTTGCCGAAAAACAGGTCGATGCCTTCGGATTTCAGCAGTTCGGCGGTTTCCGACCGGCTGATCCGGGCCTGCACCTTGCGCACCCGCTGAAGAGCCAGGGCCGGATCGGGTGTTTCGCCCGCGGCATCGGCCCCGAAATGCCGCGCCCTGCGCGCATCGGCATAAAGCTTGCCACTGCGGATGATCGCCTTGGTCGGCACGCAGCCGATATTCGTGCAATCGCCGCCGATCGCCCCCGCCTCGATCAGCGCCACGCGCGCGCCCAGCCGCGCGGCGATCCGGGCCGCCGTCAAACCGGCGGGACCGGCACCGATCACGACAAGGTTGTAGGGGCCGGCGGGCGCGGGGTTGTTCCAATCGTCGGGCCTGAGGTTGCGCCGAAGCTCCAGCCGCGGATCCGTGGAGTCGTGATCGAACGTGGCCTTATTCATCCAACCAGCCCCCCTTGAACCCGGCCCGGCGCAGCCCGGTGTTGCAGACCTGCGAGGCGCGCATCAGATCCCATATCATGCCGCTGCGATGATTTTCGATCATCAGCACCAGCAACCCCTGATCCAGCCCGTAGATCCGCGGCGAGATCCAGCCTTCGGGCCCTTCGCCGGGAAGGCTGGGGTTGAACGACCCGAGAAACCTGTCGTCGCGCAGCATGCCCGGATACCGGTGCAGCATGGTGCGCAGGGCCGCCATGGCGGTGGTCGGCGCAAAGGGCATGGCCGCGGCCGGCGCCCATCCGGCAAGGGTGCCGTCATCCGGGCCGAAAGGCGCGCCGCGTGCGGTGTATTCCAGGAATTGCCGGCCGGTATCATCTGCGGTGTTCATGGCGCCGCCCGGCCCGTCACAGGCGGTAAGGCCCCAGCAATTCGCGTCGTAACCCGCAAAGCCCCGTGGGTTCAGGCGGGCGTAATCGCTCTGGATCTGTACGGCGCGGCGGGTGTTGGTGAAATAGGTGATGCCCTTTTCCCGGTTGAAGCCGTCGCCGATGGTGCGGAAATCCAGCCAGATGTGGGAAAACAGGTGGATGAACAGCGGTCCGGCATAAAGCGTGTCGTGGCCATAGATTTTCTCCCACTGATAGGTGACGCGCCATGCACGATAGCTGTCGGGCGGAACGGGATGGGTGTCGGACCCCAGCGCAAGGACATAGAGGATCAACGCCTCGGAATAGCCCTCCCAATCATAGCGGATGAAACCGGTTTCCGGGTGCCAGCCCTGGGATAAAGTGTCGCCCCGGTCCAGCGCCCAGGGCCATTCGACCGACGCGATCAGAGCGCGGGCCAGGGCGCGCACCTCGGCCTCGTCCGGGGTGTCGGCGTCGAAATAGCAGGAGGCGGCCTCGCACCCGGCCAGCAGCAGGGCGGTGTCGATCAGCGACAATTCGCAGTTCCAGACCCGCCTGCCGCGCTCCATATCCAGAAAGTGATAGAAGAATCCCCGATGCCCGGTGCCGGTTTCGTCGCCGCCCTGTTCGGCATGGGTGAAGAAGCGCAGCGTCGCCAGCGTCAGGGCAAGGGCGCGGTTCCGATCCATCCAGCCCCGCGCCACACCGACCGGCCAGCAGGTGAGCGCAAAGCCGACGACCGCGATGCTGGCGGGCGCGCCATCATCCGAATTGTCCGCCACCAGGCCGTTGTCCGGGTTCGCGTTCTCGAGCATCCAGTCGAACGCCGCACGTTGCAGGGCGTCCAGCAGGGCGTCGTCGTCAAGATCGCCCAAGGTCACGGGATGACCTTTCGTGGCGCGACCTGCATCATAGGGCGATGCCGTCCTGCGGCGCGACGGCCACGTCATTTATCTTCACCTCTGCCCCCTCGACCACAATGTCGAATGTCTTGCCCTCCAGGGTCAACCGCGCCTTGAAGCCGGGCCAGTCGGACGGGAGGACCGGGGCCACGAACAGCCGGTCGCCCTTGCGGCGGATGCCCAGGATGGCCTCGACCGCCGCGCGGTAGAGCCAGCCGCCCGAACCGGTGTACCAGGTCCACCCACCGCGACCGGCCTTGTCATCGGCGCCATAAATGTCGGCCGCCACCACATAGGGTTCGACCCGGTAATGATCGGCGGCCGCACGCGTCAGGGCATGGTTGATCGGGTTCAGCATGTCGAAACACCGCTTGGCATCGTCGCCGCGCCCCAGAAGCGCCAGCGCATAGACCACCCATGTAGCCGCATGGGTGTATTGGCCGCCGTTTTCACGCACGCCGGGGGGATAGCCCTTGATATAGCCGGGCTCCTGCGCGGTTTCGGCAAAGGGCGGGGTGAACAGCCGGACGATCCGCGCGTCGTCATCGACAAGGTGGTGCAGCACCTGATCCATGACGTCGTTCTGGCGCGCCGGATCGCCCTGGCCCGACATCACGCTCCAGGATTGGGCGATGGAATCGATCCGGCACTCGGTGCTGTCCTGCGATCCAAGGGGCGTTCCGTCGTCGTAATACCCGCGCCGGTACTGGGAGCCGTCCCAACCGTTGCTTTCGATCGCCTGAGTCAGCACGGCAAGGTGGGCGCGCAAGTGTTGCGCGCGTTCCGCTTCACCGCGTGCCTCGGCCACCGGGGCGAAGACGTCCAGCGCATGGGCCAGGAACCAGCTCAGCCAGACGCTTTCGCCGCGCCCGTCTTCACCGACGCGGTTCATCCCGTCGTTCCAGTCGCCGCCAAGGATGAGGGACAGCCCACGTTCACCCGTCCGGTCGATGGCAAGGTCGAGAGCGCGCGCGGCATGTTCGTAAACGCTGGCGGTTTCGTCGGAGGTTTCGGGCTGGAAGAACCTGTCGTGTTCACCCGGCTCAAGCGCGGGCCCGGTCAGGAACGGCACGACTTCGTCCAGCACCGATGCGTCGCCGGTGCTGTCGATGTATTGCGTGATCCCGTAGGTCAGCCAGACCACATCGTCCGAGATCATCGTGCGCACCCCGGCACCGGTTTCCGGCAGCCACCAGTGCTGCAGATCGCCTTCGGGAAACTGGCGCCCTGCCGCATTGACGATCTGCGCGCGCGCGAGTGTCGGATCATGCAGCAGCAGCGACAGCGTGTCCTGAAGCTGGTCACGGAAACCGAAGGCCCCGCTGGCCTGATAAAACGCCGAGCGCGCCTCGATCCGGCAGGCCAGCGTCTGATACGGCAGCCAGCGGTTGACCATGATGTCGAAGGCCGGATCAGGCGTATCAACCTGAAGGACGTTCAGGAAATCGTCCCAGGTCTTTGTGGTCGCGGCCTTCGCGGTATCGAAGCTGTCCGCCCCGTGGCGCCGGGCCAGGGCCTTGGCCGCTTCGCGCCCCGCCGCGTCGCCCAGCACAAGCGTGACGGTGCGGCTTTCGTTGGGCGCAAGGGTCAGGTCGATGGCCAGCGCGGCGCAAGGATCGCCGTTGCTGGCGTCATCCGAGGGCAGCGCCGCACCCTGCGCCACCGTATCCGGCAGGAAGGCCGATCCGCGGCCCAGGAATTCCCCCCGGTTCATGGTGAACGAGGACAGCGGCGCGTCGCTGGCCAGAAACGCGGTGCGGCCGGGAAACTGGATCGAGAACGGATTTTCGGCCATCAGGATGCCGGCATCCTCGAAGGTGCGCAGCATCGGCGCGGTCTTGTCGCGGTTGTTGCCCATGACCCATTCGGCCTGGCAATAAAGCCGCAGTTGCCGGGTGGTCGGCCCGTCGTTGGTGACGGAAAGCCGGGTGATCTTGACCGGGTCCTGCGGATCGACAAGCTGGGTCGCCGTGATGGTCAACGGCCCGTCGGTACAGGACAGGCGGCTGATCCCGGCGCTGTGCGTGGCTTCGAACCGGGCGTGGGGGCGGGTCGACAGGGCGGCGAAGGGGGTGAACACCTCGTGACTGTCCAGGTCGGTCAGGTGGATGGTTTCGCCGGGGCGGTTGATGACGGGATCGTTGGACCAGGGGGTCAGGTGATGATCGCGCGAGTTGCGGCTCCAGGTGAAGCCCGCGCCCTCGGCCGAGACATGGAAGCCGAAATCGCCGTTCGAGACGACGTTGATCCAGGGCTGTGGTGTCGACTGTCCCGTGCCAAGGCGCACGACATAATCGCGCCCGTCCTGCGAAAACCCGCCATAGCCGTTCCAGAACTGAAGATCGCCCTGATCGCCCTTGGGGCGGTGGCGTGCCACCGCCGTGCCCGGTTGCGCGGGACGGGGCCGTGCGACGGGCGGGGGCGGGTCGGCGCGCGGCGCGCCCAGTGTCTCGGCCCGGTCGATCTGGGTCGAGAACATGCCGTTGCGCGCGTGCAGCACGACGCGCGCCGCCGCCATCAGCGCATCATAGGATTGCTCGGCCAAGGCATCGCGGCGCAGGGTGAAGATGTGATCGCGCGCCGAGGGCACCAGGCTGCGCGCGCGGGTGGACTCGGCGATTTCCTCCAGCGTGGTCTGAAGGTCCTGAACATAGGACGCGGCCCGTTCGTTCACGATCACGAGGTCGGTGTTCAATCCGCGACTATAGAGATAGTTCTGCGCCCGCAGTGCCTTGCGGGCCACGGCGATGTCATCGACGGTATCGATCCGCAGGACCATGATCGGATGATCGCCCGAAATTCCCATCGGCCAAAGCGCGGACTGGGCCGCCGCCTTGGCCACAGGACCATTGCTGGCCAAGGGCGGATCCGGCCAGATCAGGTAGGACGCCAGCCGCTTGAACATCACGGCTTCGATCAGGTCGCTGCCGGTATGGCGCAACTGGATCTGCGACCGGGTCCAGGCCTGCATCGCCTCATAGGTGAATGTCTCCTGGTGCATGAAATGCTGCACCGCCTGATCGACCTCGGCGCGTGAGGGGGCGGCGATCGTCCAGAAGATCAGCCGCGCGGTGCCGCCTGCCGGCACCAGCAGGGTCCGGCGCAATGCAAAGATCGGGTCAAGCGTGAAGCCGTCGGTCGCGTCCAGCGCGGCCCCGCTGTCAAACGCCGCCGCATCGCCCAGGGTGCGACCGCGCCCGATGAACCGGCGCCGGTCGGTCTCGGCCTCGGCGGCACCGACACCCGCGCCGCAATCAACCAGCATATGCGCCACCCGCATCGCCGGTTCATCCGCGCGGCGCGGGTTGCGGCGGGCATGGATCACCTGCCGGTTGCGCGACACTTCGGTGTGCACGAACATCTTGGAAAAGACCGGGTGGGCGAAATCGGCATCGGCAGGCCCGATCACCGGTTCGCAATAGGATGTCACTTCGATCAACCGGTCGCGCGATCCGGTGTTGGTCAGGGTCAGGCGCCGCCCTTCCGCGTCGCGGTCGCTGGCCACGATCACGTCGATCTGCGAGCGCAGGTTGCCGACGGTCTTGTGATACTCGACCTTGCTGTCGGAGATGACGGTTTGTGCCGCCTCGCCCGCGGCAGGGCGCGGATCGACGCTGGCCGACCACCAGTCGCCGGTGCCGGTGTCGCGCAGGAACAGATAGGGTCCGGCACCCGGCTCCACCGGATCCGGCCGCCAGCGGTTGACGGCCTGTCCGTTCCATGTCGCCCGCCCCGAACCGCGTGACGACAACAGCAGCGCGTAATGTCCATTCGACAGCAAACCCGCCGCGTTCGGTTGGGTGCCGGGGCTGTCGATCACCAGGCTTTCCCGTGCCGACAGTTCGGCGCGCCCCTTGACCGGCTCGGCCTCGATGCGGGCGACCTTGCGCGGCACGGCGCGCGGCGCGCGCTCCTGCAGCAACAGTTCGGACGCCTCGATCACGGCATCGGAGTGGAACCGTTCACGCAACCGGCCTTCGTGAACGACGTTGGAAATCGCGGCAATCGACATGCCGTGATGATGCGCCATGAAATTGCGCACCACGGCGAAGCTTTCGTGTTCGGACACCCGCGCCGGGGTGAAATCCAGCGCGTCGTAAAACCCGTAGCGGCCAAGCGCGCCCATCTGCTGCAACCGTGCGAGATTGGCGACAGCGGCCGCCGGCTGGAACTGGCTGGCCAGCATGGTGGCATAGGGTGCGACGACGGCCTGGCTTGCCAGACCCCGTTTCAGACCCAGCGAGGGCATGCCGAAGGTCATGTACTGATAGGTCATTTCCGGATCGCGGGCGTTGAACGCGCTTTCCGAAACCCCCCAGGGCAATCCGCGCCGCTTGCCATGGGCGATCTGGCGGCGCACCGAAAGGCGGTTGCTCTGGTTCAGGATGCTGCCCTGCTGTTCCTGCATCACCAGCGTCGGCATCAGGTATTCGAACATCGATCCGGACCACGACATAAGCGATCCGCGCGCCCCGACCGGCACGATGGGGCGGCCCAGGCGGAACCAGTGTTCCGTGGCAAGATCCCCCTTGGCGATGCCGAAGAAGCTGGCCAATCGCGCCTCGGAGGCCAGCAGGTCATAGGCGGATTCGTCCAGCGCATCGTCATCGACCCGATAGCCGATCGACAGCAGTTTGCGGTCACGGTGCAGAAGGAAGGCGAAATCCATCCCGAAGGCCATCGCGCGGGCCGTTTGCGCCACGCCTTGCAGACGGATGCGCAGGTCATCGCGCGCCTCGCGGGTCAGCGTCGCATCGGCGATCCGCGCCTCGCAGCCGCGGCGCAGGGTGCCAGCCCATTCGACGACCGATCCGCTGGCCGCGGTGTCCGTTTCGGCGGCATAGTCGCGGGCCAGCGTTTCGATATCCGCCGCGATCACCGACAGGCCGATGACACGGACCGACGCCATTTCCGGCTCGGCCTCCATCCGGCCCAGGGCGCGACGGAATTCCGCGATGCGTTCGGTCAGATGATGGCGCAGCGGGCGCAGGGTGCGCCGGTCATCCGGGACGTTTGCGATTTCGGCGCTCAGCACACCGGCCGCATCGCGCAGGCCGTCAAAATCAGGCTGGAACTGCGCAAAATGCGCTGCCGCCCAGTCGGTGCAGGCTGCCGACACGGCGATCAGATGACCGGCAAGGTTGCCGCTGTCCACGGTGGAGACATAGCGCGGCTCAAGCGGCGCGGCGCGCCGGGTGTCGTACCAGTTGTAGAGATGACCCCTGTGTTTCTCCAGCGTCTCGGCCGATGCCAAGGTCCGCTCAAGCCGGGTGACGGTATCGGCGAGGGCGATCCAGCCGAAATCGCGCGCCGCCACGACCGACAGCAGGTAAAGGCCGATATTGGTGGGCGAGGTGCGTTCGGCGATGACGGGCGCGGGGAGTTCCTGGAAGTTGTCCGGCGGCAGCCAGTTCTGATCGGCGGTTACGAAGGTTTCGAAATAGGTCCAGGTGCGCCGCGCCACCTGTCGCAAGGCGTCGCGATCGGTGGGCGAGAGGACAAGCTGATCCTCGGTTTCGGCCGATCGGCTGACGGACCAGGCGACAAAAGGCGCCGCCGCCCAGACAAGGCCAAACACCACCGCCAGGGGCCACGCGCCGCCGAAGGCAAGCGTCGCCGCCACGGCGGTCAGGCTGATGGCGACAGACCATCGCATCGACGACCAATAGGCGAACGGCGAGGTGCGCACGATGCGCGGCGCGGCGCTTGCCGCCTGCCATTCCAGAAGGTTGCGCCGGGAAAGAAACAGCCGGTAGAGCGTGCGCAGGATCGCATCCGTCATCACCGTTGCCGTATGGGCGATGAACACGATCCGCAGCACGACCTGTGCCGTGTTGTCGGCGATCTGGTTCGCCAGCCAGTTCAGGTTGGCCTGCCATCCCGTGCCCTCGGGCAGCGTTGTAATCTCGCGCATCAGGCCCAGGGTCGGGGACACGAACAGGCTGAGAACCAGCAGCATTTGCCAGATCGTCGCCTCGGTCACATCCAGCACGATCCATCCCAGGATCGACGCACCCAGCCATGCCACGGGCACCAGGCTGCGCCGCAGGTTGTCCAGCATCTTCCAGCGTTGCAGGGCAGACAACGGCAGGGTGTCGCCGCGCAGATAGGGCAGCAGTTGCCAGTCGCCGCGTGTCCAGCGGTGCTGTCGCGCCACTTCGGTATCATAGCGGATCGGAAAATCCTCGACCAACTCGACATCGGTGACCAGGGCGCAGCGCAGCAGCCCGCCCTCAAGCAGATCATGGCTGAGCACGGTATTCTCGCCGATCCCCTCGGCCGCCATCTCGCGGAAGGTATCGATGTGATACAGGCCCTTGCCGGTAAACGACCCTTCGCCCAGCAGATCCTGATAAACATCCGAAACGGTGAACACATAGGGGTCGAACCCCCGGTTCATCGAGAAGATGCGCTGAAACATCGACGCTTCCTTGCCGGTGGTCAGCGACGCGGTGACGCGAGGCTGCATGATGCCGTATCCGCGCTGCACGGTCCCGGTTTCGGGGTCGATGCGGGGTTGGTTCAGCGGATGCTCCATCTTGCCGACCAGCCGGGTCACCGCGTCGCGCGTCATCCGGGTGTCGGCATCCAGCGTCATGATGTATTTCACATCGTCGGGCAGAGGGGTGTCGGGGGGCAGGAACGTCGTGTCGGTATCGCCACGCAACAGCGCGTCAAGCTCCATCAGCTTGCCGCGTTTGCGTTCCCAACCCATCCACACGCCCTGGCCGGGATTGAACAGGCGGATGCGGTGCAGCAGAAAGAACCGTGTCTTGTCGTCCTGCGCATATCGCGCGGCCAGATCGGCAATGGCGCGCCGGGCATATGCAAGCAGCGCGTCGTCCTCATCGGTCCTCTCGTGGGCGCTGTCCGGCCAGTCGCTGAGCAGGGCATAGCCGATCTCGCCCTTCGGGTTGGACAGGTGATGCACCTCGAGCGTGCGCACCAGGTCATCGATGGTGTCGCGCGATCCGATCAGGCAGGGCACCACGACCATGGTGCGTGCGTGTGCCGGGATCCCGTCGTCATAGGCATAGCCGACCAGCCGCGTCGACGGCGTGAACATCGTCACCAGCGTGTTGAACAATCCGGTCGCCGCCTCGCTGGCCGGAAGCAACGCCAGAAGCGTCAGGAAGATCGCCGCGACGGTTCCGGCCGGCCCGCGCTCGAGCGCGCCATAGGCCACCGCGACCAGCGCCAGCGTGATCAGGCCCACCGGACCGGCGACCGCCAGCCAGTCCAGCGACCGGACCCGGCGACGCAGACGGACATTCCACGGAACCCTGGCCGACAGCGCGGATTCAAGCCGATCGCGGTCGGGGCCGATCAGGAACGATCCGACATCGTGAATGGCGATGTCCGGCCCCGCCGCATCGACCAGGTCAAGGGCCACCTCCGCCACGTCGGGTTCAGGGCGCCGGGACCATTGCGCAAGATCCTCGACCGCGCGGCGATACTGGCTTTGCGACCGCGGATCGAGCGCGGCAAAGTCGGACCGCGCCCGCAGCTGCCTGTCGACCACGCTGACGGATTCCAGCCAGTCGGCCCAATCGATGTCGTTGAGTTTGCGCAGGCTGCGGATCACGTTGCCGATCCGCACGTTGGCGGCGGTCTGGCGGTTCTGCTCGGCGATCAGGGATTCCTCGGTATCGCTGCCTCGGGCCTCAAGGTGTTTTTCGAGCCAAGAAATCGCGTCCTGCATCCGGGCGCTGCCGCCGCCAAGACGATAGAGAAGCTGTCCCGCGAAAGCATCGCTGCGGGCATGGGCGTCATAGTCCGAATTTACCGTCTGAACGCCGCCCTGCGCGTCGGCGCGCGCCAGCATGTCGGCCATCTCATCGGCGTGACCGCGCATGATGCGGGCATGTTCGATACTCTCGGCGATGCGCGCCAGCTCATCGATCAGAACAAACCTGAGAACGGCCGGCATCGCCCAGAGTTCGCCGATCTTCAGTGGGCTGGTTTCCTGAAAACCGGTCACGATGGCGGTCAGTCGCGCCTCGGTCACTTCGAACATCGAATGTTCGGCGCAACTCAGGGCGATCTGCAGGACGCGGGGCTGCGATGGGCGATCTTGCAGCGAAAGCAGGGGAAGCCGGCCGAAAAACGCGGGCGGCAGGTCGCGACGCACCTGTTCGGCGCTTTCAGCCACCAGAAGATAGTTGTCGAGCAACCATTCCGCAGCGGGTGGAATGATACCGCCCGAAGCGCTTGCCGCAAGGTTGGCGCGATAGGTCTCTGAAATGGTGATGCGTGCCTGTTCGACCCGTCGGCGAAACGCCGACCTCTCGCGGCCCGGAGGTTCCGTGACGCCCGATGACGACATTCGTCGGCCGCAATCGGTCAGCTGTTCAAGCGAGAAATACTCTTTTTCTTTCGCGGGAATGTCGGCCGCCTGCGCTGTCGACATCGGATCGACTGAAGCGGACTGTCTCATGGAAGCTCCTGTACTCCAGCCTGCCGCTGTTCAAGCGCCACTAGGCCAATTTGTCAGACCATCACGGTTTCTCTCGACAACGGCTGACATCTCGCTGGTCCGTTCCCCCTGACACGCCCGTTCCCGGGGGCATGCCCCGACATGGGCCTGCGCCGAACCCAGAGCGTGCGGGTGTTCGGGGCCTGAGCGACGTCAAGATACGGGAGAATCGGAACTGCAGATCGTGACATGGTGCTGCCACCGTAAACCGCGACGAAACCGTCAAGAAAAACTGCGCAATCTAACCCTCAACCCATCACGTGGTGGAAAGTTCCATGGGGGCGCTTTCGATGTAACCGGCCCGCCGGACCAGTGGACGCGGTTCCCGATCCTTGCGCGACACATTGGTTGAAGCAGTCCGTCTCAGGTCGAGTTCCGGATCAGGAGCCGGGTGGGGGAGCGGACCTCGTCTTTGGATGTCTTGTCCAGCAACAGCTTCATGGCCCGTTCCGCGATATCGTCCGCGGAAAGGTCGATGGTGGTGATGCCGCCGACGATCCACTGGTAGGCTGACGGATTTCCATAGCCGACGAAAGCCAAGGCGCCCGGCAGGTCGACATCGCGTCGCAAGCAGGCGTCCAGCGCGCCGCTGCAGATCTCGAACCCGCCGCAAATCACTGCATCGGGAGGGGTGGGACGATCGAGAAGCACCTCCATCTGGGATCGCCCCATCGCGAAGCCGGGTGCGCCGGTCCGGATCAGGTCCGGATTGTCCGTCAGCGATTGCGCAGCGATTGCCGCCCGGAAGGCGGCTGCGCGGTCCTTGCCGGACGACAGGGACTCGTCGGCGCCGATGAACGCGATCCGCATGTGGCCGCGGTGGGCAAGATGATCTACGGCCGCCGCAATCGTGGGCGCGTCTTCGATGATCAATCTTCCGACCACGTTCGAGTGCGGGCGGGTGCGGATGAATTCGATCAGGCGCATATGGTCATGAAAACGCGGTGTATCGGGATGCGCCACCGGTGTCGGCACCATGATGACCGTCCCGGCCTGCAATGCCTGAAGGCGTGCGAGGGCCTGATATTCGCGATCCGCCTCGTCATTCGTCAGATGGATGACAAGGTCGTATCCGCTGTCGGCGCAAAGCAGTGCCAGCGTGTTGGCGAAGCGGGCGTAGAACTCATTGACGATGTTGGGCAACAGCAGGCCGACGATGGCCGTGGGATCGCCGCGCATCGCGTTGGCGGCCGAGCTTTTCACATAACCCAGTTCGCGCGCCCGGGCGAGGATCAGATCGCGCGTCGCTGGCTTCACGTTCGGATGACCCGACAGCGCACGCGACACGGTCATATGCGACAGGTTCAGGTCTTTGGCGATGGATTTGAGTGTCGCGCGCATGAGGTCAGTCTCGTCAGGAGGCGTGGCCATCCTTTCCATCCGGGCTTGACAAGTCAAGGAAGCCATTGCAAATGTGCACGTGAACTGTTCACGTGCACATTGTTGTTTGCGGAACCGCGAAGCGACCTTTTGCAAACAAGGTCCGACGCAGCGCAGGGGAGGAGATAGGGATGACACCGACGTTCGAAGATCGCTGCGCTGATCTCCTTGACGATCTGGGGCTGTGCGGGCCGGGCGGCATCGATTCGGTCGATCGGCTGACCGGCGGCGTGGCCTCCGACATCGCTGCCGTTCGCGTCGGCGACAGGGTGCTGTGCGTGAAATTCGCTCTTGCGCAACTGGCCGTGGCGGAAGAATGGCTTGCCCCCGTCCATCGCAGCAGGGCGGAATACGCCTGGCTTTCGGTTGCCCGCAAGTGCGACCCAGAAACCGCGCCCGCGCTTTTCGGTTATTCCGAGCGGTTGAACGGCTTTGCCATGGAATACATCACCGGGCCGGATGTCTATCTCTGGAAATCCGCGCTGCTGGATCGAGCCGCCGACCGGGGCGAGGCGGAAAGGTTGGGCCACGTTCTGGGCCGCATCCACCAAATCTCCACGGCGCCCGGTTTCGAGAGCTCATCGTTCGACAACATGGCCGATTTCGATGCCTTGCGCATCGATCCATACCTGCGCTTCACCGCTGCGCGGCATCCGGATATCGCGGCGCCCCTGACCGCAATGGCCGAGACCCTTCGAGAAAGCCGGTCGGCGCTGGTGCATGGTGACGTCAGCCCGAAGAACATTCTGCTGCGGAATGGCGATCCGGTGATCCTGGACGCAGAATGCGCGACGATGGGCGATCCTGCTTTCGACGTCGCGTTCTGCCTTAACCACCTGATCCTGAAAGCGTTTCACATTCCGGGCGACCGCGAGGCCCTGCTGCGCCGTGCTGCGGAGTTTGCCACGGCCCACGCGACACATGTGTCTTGGGAGAAGGCAGCATCACTCGAGCAGCGGGTCGCGCGACTGGTTCCCATGCTGATGCTGGCCCGGATCGACGGCAAGTCGCCGGTCGAATACCTCGATACCCCCACGCGGCAGGTGGTGCGTGATGCCGCAAAGGTGTTGATCGCCGGCCCGCCCGCCTCGCTGAACGAACTTATGGAGCGACTGTCATGAACGATGCCGGACCCGATACTGCTGCAATATCCTCGCTTGCTGCGCGGCGCGTCTGGGACAGCCGCGGCAACCCCACGGTCGAAGTCGAGGTGCATTGTGCCGGCGGCGCCATCGGCCGTGCCATCGCACCCGCAGGCGCGTCGCGCGGCACCCGCGAGGCGGTGGATCTGCGCGACGGTGGCGCGGCTCTGGGCGGGACCGATGTCCGCAGGGCCATCGTTGGCGTGAACGACATCATCGCACCCTTGCTTGGGGGGATGGATGCGACCGCCCAGGGCGCGGTCGATGCGGCGTTGATCGACTGCGACGGCACCGAGCTGAAAACGCGGTTGGGCGGCAACGCGATGGTCGCGACCTCGCTGGCGGTTCTGCATGCGGGCGCGGCGGCACGCGGGGTGCCGCTCTGGCGTCATGTCGCCGATCTTTCGGGCGCAGGGCCGTCGTTGCCGTTGCCGGAAATCCAGATCTTCGGCGGCGGCGCCCATGCAGGACAGCGGGTCGATGTCCAGGATTTCATGGTGATGGTGCCGGGCGCGGACAGCTTTGACGAGGTGATGGAAATCACGTCCGAGATCTATCGCGCCGCCGGCAAGATCATGGCGAGGCGCGGCAAATTGGCTGGTGTCGCCGACGAAGGCGGCTGGTGGCCCATGTTCGACAGCAACGAAGAGGCCCTCGAAACCCTGGTCGCCGCCATCGAGGCGGCGGGCGAGACGCCCGGGGACCGGGTTGTCATATCGCTCGACATCGCGGCCTCCGAATTCGGCAGGAACGGTCGCTATCGGCTTGCGCTGGAAGATCGGGACCTGGATCGCGACCAGATGATTTCCCAGTTGGGGCGCTGGCTTGACGCCTATCCCATCGCTTCGATCGAGGACCCGCTGGCCGAGGATGACGCGCAAGGCATGGCGGCCTTTACCGCCGAGTTCGGCCATCGGGTTCAGATCATCGGCGACGATTATCTTGTCACGAACGCCACGCTGGTGGATCGCGCTGCCGATGACGGGGCGTGCAACGCCGTGCTGATCAAGGTCAACCAGGCGGGAACGCTGACGGACTCGATGCGGTGTCTCGAACGCGCCCGCGCCCGGGGTTTTCGCGCCATCGTTTCGGCCCGTTCGGGCGAGACGGAGGATGTCTCGATCAGCCACCTGGCGGTGGGGCTCGGGGTTGGACAGCTGAAGGTCGGCTCGTTCACGCGGTCCGAACGGATGGCGAAATGGAACGAATGTCTGCGCATCGCCGATGCGTTGCCACGCGGCGCCTACGTGCGCGGCGCGCCTCTGGCGAAGACGTGGTGGGGACAGCGAAAGGAAGGAACGTCATGAAACTGTTGCGATACGGCGACCGATACGGAAGCAAGGTGCCCTGCGTCATGGATACAGAGGGGCAGGCGCGCGACGTGTCTTCGCTGGTCACGGATTTCGGGCCGCGGACCCTGTCGCCCGATCTGCTGGACCGGCTGCGCGCCGCGGATCTGTCGCGCCTGCCGGTCGTGGATCCGACCGGCCTGCGTGTCGCGCCTCCCACGGCGCAACCCTTCAACATCTGGTGCGTCGGGCTGAATTATTCGGACCATGCCGCCGAGGCGGGCCTGCCGATCCCGGACGAGCCGATCCTGTTCAACAAATCCACCGCCACCTATTGCGGCGCCGACGACCCGATCCTGTTCTCGCCACGGATGACAAAGCTGGATTGGGAGGTCGAGTTGGGAATCGTCATCGGCAGGCCGACCCTGGGCATCACGCGGGAACAGGCGATGTCCCACGTAGCGGGCTTTGTCCTGGTCAACGATGTGTCGGAACGCGCCTGGCAGATGGAGCGCGGCGGTCAGTGGGTCAAGGGCAAGAGCTTTCCCAACTTCTGCCCCACCGGGCCATGGCTGGTGACGCCGGACGAGGTGGGTGATCACGGCGCGCTCGACATGTGGCTGGATGTGAACGGGACGCGCAAGCAGACCGGAAACACCGCATCGATGATTTTCGATGTGGCGACGATCGTGTCCTACATGAGCGAGTTCTGCCAGCTGGAGCCGGGCGATCTGATCTGCACCGGCACGCCGCCGGGGGTGGGGGCGGGAATGAAGCCGCCGCAGTGGTTGTCGCCGGGCGACACCGTGTCGCTTGGTATCGCCGGCCTTGGCGAACAGCACCAGACCGTGACCCGGATAGAGGATTTGGCATGAACACCTATGATTACGAAGGACGCGTCGCAGTCATCACCGGCGGCGCGAACGGCATCGGGGCGGCCATCGCCGCACGGATGGCCGCATCCGGGGCGCGGGTCGCGATCTGGGACATGGACGTGGGCGCACCCGAGGCAAAGGTCGCGGACCTGTCCGACGATGCACGCCTGTTGGTGCAGGTCGACGTCAGCGATCCGGCCAGCGTCGCCGCCGCGCTGGACAAGACCCAGGGCGCGTTCGACCGGATCGACGTTCTGGTAAACTCGGCCGGGATTGCCGGGCCGACCCATGCCCTGGCCGATTATCCGCCCGACATGTGGCGCCGCGTGCAGGAGGTGAACCTGGACGGCACGTTCCTGTGCTGTCAGGCCGTCGCCCCGGGGATGACCGCGCGCGGCTATGGGCGCATCGTCAACGTGGCCTCGATCGCCGGCAAGGAGGGCAATCCCAACGCCTCGGCCTATTCGGCGTCGAAGGCTGCCGTGATCGCCCTGACCAAGTCGCTGGGCAAGGAGTTGGCCGGATCCGACATCGCGGTCAACTGCATCACCCCGGCGACCGCACAGACTCGGATCCTGGAGCAGGTCAGCGCCGAGTTCATCGATTACATGCGATCGAAAATACCCCGCGGGCGGTTCGTCACGGTCGACGAGATCGCCTCGATGGTCCTGTGGATGGCTTCCGGCGAAAACTCGTTCACCACCGGGGCGGTCTTTGACCTGTCGGGCGGTCGGGCAACATATTGAGGAGACTGGGATGAGCAACCTTTCCGGACAGATCGCCCTTGTGACCGCCGCCGGGCAGGGCATCGGGCGCGCCGTGGCCGAACGGCTGATGGCGGACGGCGCCGAGGTGCATGCAAGCGACATGAACGGCGCGGCATTGGAGGGTGCGGGCTTTGCCTCGTCCACGGCTGTGGATGCGACCGACGCGGCGGCCGTCGCCGCCTGGATCGCGCCGTTCGACCGGATCGACACGCTGGTCCATGCCGTCGGCTATGTCCATCAGGGAACGATCGAGGAGTGTTCGCCCGCCGACTGGCGGCGCAGCATGTCGATCACGCTGGACAGTGCTTATGTCGTGATCGCGGCCTGTGTGGGACGGATGCGGGCCCATGGCGGAAGCGTGACGACCATCGCCTCGGTCGCTTCTTCGACCAAGGGCTTTCCCAAACGGGCCGCCTATGGGGCCGCCAAGGGCGGGGTGATCGGGCTGACAAAAGCCTGCGCCGCCGACTATCTCGCCGAGCGTATCCGTTTCAACGCGGTCTGCCCCGGCACCGTCGACAGTCCGTCACTGCGCGAACGGATCGGCGATCTTGCGCAGACCATGGGCAGCGTCGAGGCCGCCGAGAAGTGGTTTCTTGACCGCCAGCCCGCCGGTCGCCTTGGCACCCCGGAAGAGATCGCCGGAATGTGCGCCTTTCTGGCCAGCCACGACGCCCGGTTCATCACCGGCCAGACGATCAACGTCGATGGTGGCATCACCATCTGACCCTGCAAGACGACAGTCATCAAACGGGAGGAACCAGGATGAAACGATTCAACATACCGCTCTGCACGACGCTTATGCTGGGTGTCAGCACATTCGCGCTGCACGCCGAACCCAAGACCAACATGCTGCACCAATGGGCGCAGGGGTCCGAGGCCGAGGCGATCGCCGTTCTGGGTGAAACCTTCGAGGCACAGGGCGGCACCTGGTCGCAGACTGCCATGTCGGGCCATACCTCGGCCACCCTGGCCAAGCTGCGCTCGGACGTCGTATCGGGCAATGCACCCGCTGCCGTGCAACTCAAGGGTCCCGAAATCTCGGAGTGGACGGCGACGGGACGCACCGCGAACCTCGACGATCTTGCCACGGCCGAGGGGTGGGACGATGTCGTCGCGCCCGAGCTCTTGTCGGTGATGAAACCCGAGGGAAACTGGGTCGCCGCGCCGATGAACATCCACCGCGTCAACTGGCTCTATTCGTCCAAGAAGATGCTGGACGATATGGGCATCGAGGTGCCGAAAACCTGGGCCGATTTCAACGCGGCCTGCGACGCGATCAAGGAAGCGGGCAAGACCTGCATCGCCCACGGCGCGGCAGATTGGTCCGACACGACCACGTTCGACAGTGTCGTCTATGGCATGGACATCGATCTGTATCGCCGCGCGTTCCAGGAGGCCGATGTCGACGCCATGCGCAGCCAGGGGATGATCGACGCGTTTGCCCAGTTGCGCAAGATGGTCGGCTACATGGACGAGGGGATCAACGGTCGTTCCTGGGAGCAATCGATGGCCATGACGATGGACGGCGATGCCGCCTTTTTCCTCATGGGCGACTGGACCGTCGCCTCGGCCAACCTGGCCGGATACGAGGAGGGCGTCGATTACCTGTGCAACCAGACGCCTGTCGATTGGGGCGGGACAGGCTATATCCTGAACGCCGACTCGGTCGTGTTCTTCGAACAGAGCGATCCCGACTACATCGAGGGCCAGGAACTTCTCGCGAAGATCATCATGTCGCCGGAATTTCAGGTGACATTCAACGTGGCCAAGGGGTCGATCCCGTCGCGCACCGATGTCGATCTGTCCGTGGGCGGCTTTACCGACTGCCAGCAGCAATCCCAGGCCGATCTGGTCGCCGCCGTCGATGAGGGCACACTGGTCCGGTCCATGGCGCACAACATGACCGTCCTGCAAAAGTATCGTGGCGCGATGATGGAGGTCATTACCGAATTCGTGGCCGACGACAGCATCACCCCCGAAGAGGCCGCCAATCAGCTTGCCGATGCGGTCGAGCTGCAAAGCTGAACCAACACCCCCGCTTTGCCATGTGCGGGGCGGGGTTTTCGGATTTGCAAGAGAGAAGGGAGGACCATGTCGTTACCTGCATCCTCCGGCGGTCTGGGCCGCTGGTTGGGCGATCACATCGCCCAGATCGTTCTGATCCCGACCCTGCTGGCCAGTTTCGCCTATGTCGTCCTGTTTTCGGTCTGGACCTTCTGGTTGTCGGTCTCGACGTCGACCATGCTGCCCGACCCGACGTTTTCCGGCTTCGGTGAATATGCGGCCCTGTGGCAGAGCAAACGCTGGACGGTGTCGTTCAGCAACCTGTTCGTCTTCGGCACGTTCTATGTGATTGGTGCCATGGTGGTCGGCACGCTGCTGGCGATCCTGATCGACCAGCGGGTAAAGTTCGAGGCGGTCTGGCGCACGATCTTCCTTTATCCCCTCGCGATTTCGTTCATCGTCACCGGAACCGTCTGGCGGTGGATTTTCCATCCGCAGACCGGGGTCGAACTGGCGCTGCACGACATGGGCTGGATTTCAGCTCAGTTCGACTGGATCACCGATCGCGACCTGGCACTTTATGTCGTCGTGATCACGGCGATCTGGCATGCGTCGGGCTTTGCGATGGCGCTGATCCTGGCGGGGCTGCGCTCGGTCGATGGCGATATCGTCAAGGCGGCGCAGATCGATGGGGCCTCGGTGCCGCGCACCTATGCCCGGGTGATCCTGCCGACAATCTGGCCGATCTTCCTGGCCGTAGCGGTGGTTCTGCTGCAATTCGCGATCAAGACCTACGATCTGGTGGTCGCCCTTACCCAGGGCGGGCCGGGTGTGGCCACAACCGTGCCGGCCATCGTCGTGTTCGATCTGATGTTCGAACGCGGTCAGATCGCCCAGGGCTCGGCGGCTGCGGTGATGATCCTGGTGGCGCTTGGCATCGTGCTGATCCCCTATGCGCTTTATATGCGGTGGCGGAAACGCCAGGAAGGTGGCGACCATGGCTGAGACAACCCATGCGGATTTCGATGCCCTGTCCACGGGCAGCCTGCGGCGGCGGATCACGGCCAAGGCCATCGTCTATGCGCTTCTGACGGTCTTTGCCCTGTTCTATCTGATGCCGATCGTCATCATCCTGGCCAACACCCTGCGCCCGCTTGACGACATCGTGCGCACCGGTTTCATCGCCTGGCCCGCCGACCCCTCGCTGTCGCACTGGGCCGAGGCCTGGAGCACCTTCTGCATCGGTGGCACCTGCGAGGGTGTGTCGCGCTATTTCAAGAACTCGCTCGCCATGGCGATCCCGGCCACGATCATTTCCACGATGCTGGGGCTGATCAACGGCTATATCCTGTCGAAATGGCGGTTCCGGGGGGCCGATCTGTTGTTCGGCCTGATCACGCTGGGCGTCTTCCTGCCGCCGCAGATGACGCTGCTGCCCTGGGCGTGGGTGCTGGGCAATGTCGGGCTGTCCAATACCATCAGCGGGCTGATCCTTGTCCATGTGGTGCAGGGCGTATCGTTCACGACGTTGTTCTGTCGCAACTACTTCCTTGCCATTCCCGATGACCTGATCAAGGCGGCGCGGATCGACGGCGCGGGTTTCTGGCGCATTTTCCGCCGCATCGTCCTGCCGCTGTCGCCACCCATCGTGATCGTCGCGGTGATCTGGCAATTCACCGGCATCTGGAACGAATTCCTGTTCGGCACGATCTTCACCTCGGGCGACAAGCAGCCGATCACCGCCGCCATCGTCGCCTTCTCGGGTTCGGGCACCGGCGAGCGGCATTACAACGTCGAGGCGGCCGCAGTCATCATGGCCGCGCTGCCGCCGCTGTTCATATACCTCGTGGGGGGCAAGTACTTTGTGCGCGGTCTCACCTCGGGCGCCGTCAAATAGGAAAGGGATCCCATGTCCTCGCTTGAAATAAAGGATCTGCGCAAGCGGTTCGGCAATGTCGAAGTGCTGAAGAACATCAACCTTGCGGCGGACTCGGGCGAATTCATAGCACTGGTCGGGCCGTCTGGGTGCGGCAAGTCGACGTTGCTGGCCATGATCGCCGGCCTGGAAAGCGTCAGTTCCGGCGAGATCCGCATCGACGGGCGGGTGGTGAACGACGCCGCGCCCAAGAATCGCGACATCGCGATGGTGTTCCAGTCCTACGCCCTTTATCCGACCATGACCGTGCGCGAGAACATGTCGTTCGGCATGGAAAGCCGCCGCGTGCCGAAGGCCGAACAGGCGACAACCATCGCCCGCGTTGCCGAAATGCTCCAGATCGAGCCATTGCTGAATCGCAAGCCCAGTCAATTGTCCGGCGGTCAGCGCCAGCGCGTCGCCATGGGCCGCGCCTTGGTGCGCGACCCCAAGCTGTTCCTGTTCGACGAACCGCTGTCCAACCTCGATGCCAAGCTGCGCATCGAGATGCGCGCCGAGATCAAGCGCCTGCACGACACCGTGGGCAAGACCACCGTCTATGTCACCCATGATCAGGTCGAGGCGATGACGCTGGCCAGCCGCATCGCCGTGATGTTCGGCGGCGTGCTTCAGCAATACGACACCCCGCGCGAGATCTATCGCAACCCCGTCAACCGGTTCGTCGCGGGTTTCATGGGATCGCCGACCATGAACTTTCTTGATGCCACGGTCGGTGAAGGTGGCCTCGTGCTGGATGGCGGTGCCGTGGTGCCGCTGTTGCCGGACCAGTTCCCGCGTCTGTCCACGGGTCGGAAGGTCGTCTGGGGGGTGCGTCCGGAACATTTCAGCCCGGCCGCGGAACGGCGGGCAGAGCGGCGCGGCGGCGTTTCTGTCCCGATCAAGGCACAAGTCGACATGTTGGAGCCCACCGGCGCCGAGACCATCCTGTTCACCCGCATCTCGGGACAAAAGGCGCTGATCTCCGTCGATGCCGACGATGCGCCCGAAGCGGGCGCTCCAACGCAGATGGCCGTCGACATGGGCAAGACCTGTCTGTTCGATCCCGAAACGGACCTGCGGCTGTGACCGCGCGCTACTCTGATCTTGCCGGACGGCGCGTTGCGGTCACCGGCGGCGCCAGCGGAATCGGCGCCGCCATCGTCGCCGCGTTCCACGCCCAGGGCGCCCGGGTGACCTTTTTCGACATCGATGCTGCGGCGGGAACGATGCTGGCGTCGTCCCTGGGGGACGGCGCGCGGTCTGTCGCGCTCGACCTCACCGACCTGACCGCGCTGCAGGCTGCTTTTGCCGCCGAACAGGCGGACGGCGGCTTTGATGTGCTGGTGAACAATGCCGGCCATGACGACCGCCACCGGCTGGAGGATGTGACGCCGGCCTATTGGCGCGACCGCATGGCGGTGAACCTGGACCATCAGTTCTTTGCCGCGCAGGCCGTCATTCCGGCCATGCGCGCGACGGGGCGAGGCGCCATCGTCAACATGGGTTCGATCGCCTGGCGGGTCGGTCTGACCGACGCTCCGGCCTATGTCACCGCCAAGGCCGCGATCGAAGGCTTGACCGGGGCCTTGGCGCGCGACCTTGGACCCGACGGAATCCGCGTGAATTGCGTTCTGCCGGGTTTCGTGCGCACGCCGCGTCAGACCGAGAAGTGGCTGACACCCGAGTTGCGCGAGACGGTCATGCGAAATCAGTGCCTTAAGCGATTTACCGAACCGGAAGACGTGGCCGCGATGGTCGTGATGCTTGCCTCGGAAGAAGCCCGCGCAATCACAAACCAGACATTAGTCGTCGATGCCGGGTGGTCTTGATTGCAGGTTCACATCCGCGACAAAATCACAGCTCTGACGACCAAGAGAGCGAGGCGTCGATATTCGGTGGGACGGGATCATGGAAGGCGCAGAGACGACAGCCGATCATACCCAAGGTAGGAAAAAACTGACGCGGACATACGCCGGAGAGGTTGTTGTGACGATGCCGACCCGCTGCGTGCGTTCGGTCAGCAGATGCGAGCCTTCAACCAGCCGGGTGATTTCCAGCGTCCCGGATGCGCGATATCTCATTCGCCGTCGTCCCTATCCGCGGTCATGCTGTCATGAGCAGGCATAGTTCCAACGTCCAGTCGGCACGACTTCCCCAGATCACGGGATCCCCAGCCCGCCAGGCGTTTCGCCACGGGCTCAAGATATTCCTTCGACCAACCGTGATACAGGCTCGGGGCAATACCTCAACAGCGGCACAACGCGCCAATGCCGTCCTCGCCTGTCAGTCCCGTCCAGCACGAAACCGATCTTCTCTTCCGTCGAATACCGCTTTCGCGTCGCGCGGCGGATGTCCGTGACAACCTTTTTCCGTGATTTTTGCGTGTGCGGGTTTCTGTCTCATCTTCACTCCTCGGGGATTACGATGGGCCAAAAATCCTCTCTTATCATGACCTGCCGCCGCTGCTCCTTCATTCATAGCGAGAGCCTGCGCGCGGGCTGTTGCGCTGCTCCCCAACCTTGGGCCGCCGGTATCTGGATTTTTCCGAGTCCGGCCACTGGTCAGCGCCAGCTGCACCGTTTTATGCCGAATACCTCCTGATTCCTCAGTTGGCGCTCTCCACCTTCCCCGCGAAAGTCCCAGATGCGCGGCGACCGGCAGCGGCGTCCTGGTGCCGCGCGCCCGTTTGCGGCCGCGGCGTCGTTTTACCGACAACCCCTCCTCGCAGTAGATACGATAGAGCTTCTCGAGGTTCATGATCATCTGCTTGCGCCCCAGCGGGACGTCGATCCGGCGATAGCTGAGCTACTCCCCGATCATTGGACAGGATCTGGCATAAATTAAGCTACTCGTTGCACCTGGTGATCGGGTTGGGTTC